>NZ_FTNE01000003.1:0-188652 GCF_900156265.1 Acidiphilium rubrum | reverse complement strand
CGTTGTGGGGTTGAGAGCTCGGGTGATGGCTATCGGGGGATACACATTCCACATCTTGGTTGATGATGGCGGGGGTGTGGTGTGGTGGGTGACGCCGGATTGATTTTTATGTGATGGTTGCAGGGGGCAGATGGGTCGATTGTGGTGTTGTGATCGATGGGCTTCGCAAGGGCTCTGCCCATCTTTGCTATTCGCAGATAATTTGATCGATTTTATCGCCATATTTGCATGATGTTGCATTAGCAGGGACTTTGATCGCTATCGTCTTTTTTGTGTTTTTATAGCTACACTGAATGTAAAATGGTAATTCCTGTGGATTGTCCATTGTTGTGTTCCAACCGCCGTCGACCGGGATCAAGCTTGCCATTTCACGCGGCGGTCCGCTGAACATGTCGATTTCGGATAGTTTATGGCTGGTGATTGTCGCCGGGCAGGAAAGTATTACGTTGTTAGCAATTGCCGGAGTGCATGAAGAGCATAGGAACAACAAAGGCAAATAGATTTTATTGCACAACATAATAGTCATCTCCAATGTTGACCGGGCTCGCCTTTTTGCTTTCAAATTGTTTCCAGCGGATTGTACGTGGTTGTGCGACATGGGGAATTGCCCTACCATGAACTATGGTCATCCACTGGTCGATTACCTGTATTCCTTCGGCGTTTTGCCCCAGGTAGATTGCGGCATGCGATGAGCCATTGGTATTATTGCCATATTTTCCATCCGCATCAAATGTCGCAATGATTGTGCCGGGGGCAATAACGGCACCCTTTACAATTATACCGCGCTTCCATAGCCGATCTCTCGGCATGTTCGCCGCCTTTTCAACCAGTGCGACGCATTGTCCGTCACCGACGGAGCGTTGCAGGAAAGCATTTGGATTTTTGGCGATATAGGGCACTTTCCCCCTCCGGGCGGTGTTTGGCTAATTGATTTAAGGTCACAGATTATCACGATATCTGGGAGGGATATAGTACGAAAAATTTAACTTCAGATAATCAGCGTCTTCAGTAAAAAAATAATGAGCATTGAAGATGTGCCCAGGATATTTTTTTCTAAAGCGGCAGATTAGCCTGTGGCGTGCCAGAGCACGGGCGCCGTTTCATATCGACGCGTTTGTGATGTTGCCGGATCATTTGCATTGTATGTGGACGTTACCTGACGGCGATTCCGATTTTTCGTTTCGGTGGAACGCGATAAAGATCGCGTTTTCGCGGCGGATACCGGCGGGGGCGTATCGATCGGTGAGCCGGATCGGCAAGCGCGAGTGCGGGATTTGGCAGCGCCGGTTCTGGGAGCATACGATCCGTGACGATGCGGATTATGCGGCGCATGTCGATTATATTCATTTCAACCCGGTGAAGCATGGGCGTGTGGCCGGGGTGGCCGATTGGCCGTATTCATCGTTTCATCGGGCCGTGGCGATGGGGCAGTATCCGGTTGATTGGGCGGGGGATGGGGTGGTGGCGGATGTTGGGGGTGATGGGTGACGCCGGATTGATTTTTATGTGATGGTTGAAGGGGGAAGATGGGTCGATTGTGGTGTTGTGATCGATGGGCTTCGCAAGGGCTCTGCCCATCCTACTTGCTTTTCTGCTGGTCCAATATGGTGATCCACGATCTGTCGTCGGGGAAATAGGGTGGCAAATCAGAAAAGTCGCCCCGCTCGATCGCGTCCCGCTTTTGCTCGACGATAAATGCTTCGACTGCGCACGGCGGTGTAGCGCGCAAGGTGAATTGGAAAGAACTGGTGATATCGGCGTTACCATAACTCTTCCGAAGATCACGCGCCATGAAGGCGCATTTGCTCAGATTAATTTCGAGCATTTCGATTTTGGTCGCCGCGTTGATCTGCTCCCATTGCAAAGGCCTTTCGATGTGCCGCCATTTCCAAACGCTTGGCCACATATTAAGACGGTCGAAGTTCTGCCCGCACTCCTCCATCCACGGCCAATGCCAATCGAATTCACCCATGAAGTCGGACATCAGGCGTCGTGTGAGGCGAGGATTTCCCTCGCGATGGCCACTCTCGAAGGCGAGATAGAGTTTTTCGACGTCGATGTCGTTTGGCATCGTCATCCCCCGCATCGTGCGGTCGAAACCGGCGCGGCAGTCAAGCTTGGTCGTGGCGAAAAATTTCCCGAAGCTAGAACTCATCAATCCGGCCCTCCCAAGGGAGGTCTGCCACGATGCAATGCCTTGCTGCAACTTCCGGTCACCGATGGTTGGGATTGGAGCGTGTTCCATCGGTTGCTGTTGACGGCGCCGGGCTTCTTGTTGAAGCCGTTCCATATTTCCCGGTTGCGTGGGCGGAACAGTATTGCTTGCGTTACGTATCTCTCGTAGCGTTAGCGTTGGTATCTTCGGTTCTATTCTGGATTTTCCATTGTATCAGTGCTGGTGAAGGACTGCTATAATTTGATCCGCAGCTTTGACCAGCATATAGGTCGTAGCGTGTAATGCTAAATAATGAGGCAACCACTTTCCAACGGTCTTGCCAGCTTCTTTGGACGCCTCGGATGTGAAGTCATTAATTCTATCCAAGGTCCATTGCCCGAGGCCGTCGAGCTTTTCCTTGATCTGCCTCCATAGCGTTGCGAGCTTCGATGCTGCTTCTGCTTCATTGCTTTGAGCTGCCTCCTTGGCCTCCTTAATTTTTTCGAGAACCTCCTCGCGATCCTGTTCCGTGATCGCGCACTCGTCCGGCGGCCCATTGTGGCCGATGCGGCCATGCGCTGCCGGCGGCGCCAGATCGTGAACAGCGGCAGCCAGCGATTCTAGAACCGGCACAATGGCTGTTATAGCCTCGGCCGCAGTCGATGGAGGCGCCAACGGCAGTTGCATTGGGGGGCTTTTCCACATCCAGTCACCGGCTAAAATGACGCCAAGCTCTTCGATCATCGCGTCCGGCAGAACGCTCCCGAACTCCTGATGTAGGATGCGTTCTGCTTGAACGGCGGCTCTGTTGAACGGATCACCAAATCGCGATTCGCCAAAGCGGGCGGCAGCCCTTGAATGATCGTATGGCTCTAAGTTCAGAATGAACCACCAGATGGCGGTTTCCCGCTGTATTGCGCCGCCCGCCTGCCGGAGGTCTGAATCCTTTATCCCGCGTGGGAACCTCGGGGTTATATGCGCCGGCTCACCCAGAGGCTTACCAACAGCTTCACCTACTGTGAGCGGGGCGATAATTACGCCCTGAGTTTGCCACCGACGGGGTAGCTCCTGGCTTCGCTCAACCTCATCTCCTTCTGCATCTTCTTGACGGTGCTGCATATCAGGATGAGCCGGGCCAGGCGCCCAATCTGTGGTCCCGTCGCTTTGAACTTCTTTGACAACCTTGCTCAGCAAATCTTCGGAAACGATGTCTCCAAACTCGCCACTTAACTCTTCGCTGGCGTCGTAGGGGCCTCCCCAAATATACTGATAGCCTCCCTCGGCGGACTCATGGGGCGTTTTCTCAGCTGGGTCCTCAAAATTGCGATGGAACCAATAAAGAAGGTAATCTCGCTGCTGCGTTCGGCTGAGACGCCTAAGGGCAGACGGCGTTTTGCCAACGTGATCGTCGTCTGAATAGTAGCGTTTTTTCGCTGCCAACTTGATGTTTCCCTGCCTTGCGCTGTTTAATATCACTACGATTGAGCGTTCCAGGCAAGCTGTCCTGCTACTGCAATATCTTTTTCATGTCGTGGATTCGGATACAGAAAGCATGGATGGATGAGCGTGATGGATAGCGGCTGCGCTTACTCATCGTACGGCTTGCTTTATTATGGACCGTAAGGGTGTGATGTACGATATGATTTTTGAGCAGGAAGTGATGCAGAATTATTCGCTAAGTACCAATTAAGTGTCGACGTAACAGCGTTTGAGAATGTCGCAAGAGGATGTTCATTACAATATCGATCAATTGATCGAATAATAGTGTTTTTTTTTACTTGAAGCTGATTTTCGTTATCTCTCGCTTGAGCTGCATTGTTTGCAGTAAGATAACCGAAAGCCCATTCGAGGAAAGTATCTTTTCCGGATTCCCCATACTGTTTGTAGACCTCAGCATACCGTCCACAAGAATCCATTCCAACACCTATAGATGCAATAGGACGATGAATAATAGGCGCAAAATAAGGAGTATTCTGGGATTTTGTGCTGACAGTTAAGAACAACGATATGAACGCAGCCAACCAAAAACGTTTCATTACCAATACCTAATTTGGCCGTTTAGTGACAGATCAATTTATTGTCCAAATGTTTTTTGCTAAGGGGTCTGGGGCCTAAGGCCCCAGCGGGTCGAGGGCAGAGCCCTCGCCTTCCTTTACCTTACTGGCAGGCAAGGCACTCCTCATAATTCGTCGTACTCGCCGCTGCCGCCAATGGGATGTGGGCGGTGTTGTTGGCGGCTTCCAGGTGGGTGCGGTGTTCTACTTTTTCGCTGATGCTGTCGGCGCGTTGGATCGAGAGGGAGCGGCAGTAGTACAATGACTTAACGCCGCGTTTCCAGGCTTGGTAGTGGATTTGGTGGAGGTCGCGCTTGTTCACATCGGCGGGGAGGAAGACGTTGATGGATTGGCTTTGGCAGATGTGGGGGGTGCGGTCGGCGGCGTGTTCGATGATCCAGCGCTGGTCGAGTTCGAAGGCGGTTTTGAAGACGGATTTTTCGTCGTCTGTTAAGAAATCCAAATGTTGAACGGAGCCTTTGGTGACGGTGATGTTGGACCAGGTGGCGTCGTCGTCGCGGCCTTTGGATGCCAGGAGTTGCTGGAGGTGGCGGTTGCGGACGGAGAAGCTGCCGGAGAGGGTTTTTTGCAGGAAGACGTTGGCGGCGATGGGTTCGATGCCGGGGCTGGAGTTGCCGGCGATGATCGAGATCGAGGCGGTGGGGGCGATCGCCATTTTATTCGAGAAGCGTTCCATGACGCCGTAGTCGGCGGCGTCGGGGCAGGGGCCGCGTTCTTTTGCCAGCTTCTTCGAAGCGTGATCCGCACCGGCGCGGATGTGTTTGAAGATTTTGATGTTCCAGGCCTTCGCCATGGCGGATTCGAAGGGGATGTTCAGGGCCTGGAGGAAGGAGTGGAAGCCCATGACGCCGAGGCCGACCGAGCGTTCGCGGGCGGCGGCGTATTTGGCGCGGGCCATGGAATCGGGCGCGTGGTCGATGAAATCCTGCAGCACATTGTCGAGGAAGCGCATGACGTCCTCGATGAACTGGGGGTTATCGTGCCATTCGAGCCAGGTTTCGAGGTTGATCGAGGACAGGCAGCAGACCGCGGTGCGTTGCTGGCCGTGCTGATCGAGCCCGGTGGGGAGGGTGATTTCGGCGCAGAGGTTGGAGGTTTTGACCTCGAGACCGGCGAGTTTGTGGTGTTCGGGGCGGGCGTTGTTCACGTGATCAGCGAAGATGATGTAGGGCTCGCCGGTTTCGATGCGGGCGGTGAGGATGCGGACCCAGAGGGCGCGGGCCGAGACGTGGCGGACGTGGGCACCGTCCTTGGGGGAGGTGAGGGACCATGGCTCGTCGGCTTCGACGGCGCGCATGAACGCATCCGAGATCAGGATGCCGTGGTGGAGGTTGAGGGCCTTGCGGTTGGGATCGCCGCCGGTGGGGCGGCGGATTTCGATGAATTCCTCGATTTCGGGGTGGCTGATCGGCAGATAGACCGCCGCTGAACCACGGCGCAGCGAGCCCTGGCTGATGGCGAGGGTGAGGCTGTCCATCACGCGGATGAAGGGGACGACGCCGGAGGTTTTGCCGTTCTGGCCGACTTTTTCACCGATTGAGCGGAGATTGCCCCAATAGGAGCCGATGCCGCCACCCTTGGAGGCGAGCCAGACGTTTTCGTTCCAGAGATCGACGATGCCTTCGAGGGAGTCCGAGGCTTCGTTGAGGAAGCAGGAGATGGGCAGGCCGCGCGCGGTGCCGCCGTTGGAGAGGACCGGGGTGGCGGGCATGAACCAGAGCTTGCTGATGTAGTCGTAGAGGCGCTGGGCGTGGGCCTGATCGTCGCCGTAGAACGAGGCGACGCGGGCGAACAGATCCTGGTAGGATTCGCCGGGCATCAGATAGCGATCATCGAGGGTGGCGCGGCCGAAATCGGTCAGGAGCGCGTCGCGGGAGCGGTCGACCTTGATCTGGTGGCGGCCCTGAAGCTGGACGTCGGTTTCCAGCAAGGTGGGCTCAAGCAGGGCTTGGTCGGCACGGGTCATGACGTTCATTGCGGCGGAGACTCCAATCGGTTCGGCAGAGGGTATAACAACATATTGGGAGGGCATCGCGCAATCGCTACTAGATGAAGTTTTATCAGAAAATTGGCTTGCACCGAGTCGATGGGGTTTGTTCGTTGTTTGTTCTTGTAGGGAGAGTGGGGGAGGAAGGCAAGGGGGGCGTGAGTGGGGAAGGCGAGGGGAAGGCGAGGTAAGGGAAGACTTCTTTTTTGGTAAAAAAGAAGCAAAAAACTTTTTTAATCGGGGGTGGTCGTGGGGCTATGGGATTGATCCATTGACGGGAGGAGGGCGAAATGCTGGCGGTTCATTTGCTGTGCGGGCGGGACAATCAGGGAAATTTAAAGAACTTAACTTTCGACGATGCCGCTGGTGAGTTCCGCTCGGGGAAGTGGTACATATCCGAAAAAAATGCTGAATTGCTCGTTGGGGGATGGATTTACCTGCACCCGACGAAATCGTCTCCTTCCGAGCTTGGCGGCGTTATTCTGGGATTCGAGCCGATTACGGACGAGTCAGCGAAGCGTTCGAACCGGATTGTGTTTATCGTGCGAGAGCAGCCCGAAGCGCGGGGATGCCAATGGCGCGGCAAGGCTCATGGGCCAGCACATAGCAGCGGTCTGGTTGGCGCCGATTTCCCGCATGAGACAGGATCAGAGAAACCCATAAAGGAACGTGGCTAATGGTGAACCCGATTCTCGACGCTGAACAGCTTACCAAACCAAACGAGTTGTTAAACGAAGTCCGCAAAAAAATTTCTGACCTCGCGGGTGGCGATCCAGAGCTTTTATTCGCGTATCGCCGGAAGATCGCCAAAATGCTTGTTTATGATGAACGGAGTGGTCCAAATGAAAGACGAAAGCTGAAAGCATTAAAGCGAAAGCAGCAAAACGGGTGTTGCGATATATGCAAAAAGAAACTGCCGGACTCTTATAACGTATTAGATAGGTTCACAACTATCGGTGGGTATACGGATGAGAATACCAGGTTAATTTGTGAGCCATGTGATCGCAGCCTTCAAGGCGAACGCCGTTATCAATGAATTTAAATTTTAGTCCGAACCTCCCTAAACCATTTCGGAAAGACTGACCCTCACCAACGCCCGTGACCCAAAGTCAAAAAATTTTTTGGTTCTTTTTTATAAAAAAGAACGCCTTGCTTAACTTGTTTTATTGGTGACTGAAAAGTGATGGGCTTCGCAAGAGCTCTGCCCATCCTACGAGTTGCTTACTTCATATCCGAACAGAACTTCTGAATCCGCGTGCATGCCTCGCGCAGGGCTTCGGTGGAGGTGGCGTAGCTGACGCGGAAGTAGCCGGGGTAGACGAAGGCGCTGCCGTGGACGGTTGCCACACCTTGTTCGTCGAGCAAGGCGGTGACGAAGGTTTCGTCGTCGGTGATTTTGGTGCCGGCGGCGGTGGTTTTGCCGATGCAGCCGTGGATCGAGGGGAAGACGTAGAAGGCGCCTTCGGGGGTGCTGCAGGTGAGGCCTGGGGCGTCGTTCAGCATGGCGACGACGAGGTCGCGGCGGTCGCGGTAGGTGTTGCGCATGATTTCGATGTCGTCTTCCGGGCCGTTGAGGGCGGCGACGGCGGCGGCCTGGCTGACCGAGGAGGTGTTGGAGGTGGACTGGCTTTGGAGTTTGTCCATCGCTTTGATCAGTTTGAGGGGCGCGCCGGCGAAGCCGATGCGCCAGCCGGTCATGGCATAGGCTTTGGAGCAGCCGTTCATGGTGACGGTGCGGTCGCGCAGGGCGGGTTCGACCTCGACGATGGTGGCACCTTTGAAGCCGTCGTAGGTGAGTTTTTCGTAGATGTCGTCGGTGAAGATCCAGACGTTCGGGTGGCGGAGCAGAACGTCGCAGATCGGGCGGAGGTCTTCGGCGGAGTAGGCGGCGCCGGTGGGGTTGGAGGGGGAGTTGAGGATCAGCCATTTGGTGTTCGGGGTGATCGCGGCTTCGAGGTCTTCGGCGCGGAGTTTGAAGCCGTGGTTCTGGCTGCAGGGGACGAAGACGGGTTTGCCTTCGGCGAGTTGGACGATATCGGGGTAGGACACCCAGCAGGGGGTGGGGATGATGGCTTCGTCGCCGGCCTGGATGGTGGCGAGCATGGCGTTGAAAATCACCTGCTTGCCGCCGGTTGAGACGATGATTTCCTCGGGTTTGTAGTCGATGTTGGAGTCGCGTTTGAATTTGGCGGCGACGGCCTGGCGCAGGGCGAGGGTGCCGGCGACATCGGTGTATTTGGTATCGCCACGCTCGATCGCGGCGATCGCGGCTTGTTTGATGTGGGCGGGTGTGTCGAAATCGGGTTCGCCGGCGGAGAGGCTGATGATGTCGCGGCCCGCGGCCTTGAGCTGGCGCGCCTTGGTCGAGATGGCGATGGTCTGGCTCGGGCTGATGCGGTTGAGGCGTGCGGCGATCAAATCCATGTTGGTGCTCCCAAATTCGGGTCGGATTTAGCGGGAAACCGCGGGGTTGAATATGGCGCGGATGCAACATCTGCCGTGCGGGTCTTGCCGAGCCGGACGCAAACCCATATCAGGGTGGCACGGATTGGGGTGTAGCCAAGCGGTAAGGCAGTGGATTTTGATTCCACCATGCGGAGGTTCGAATCCTCCCTCCCCAGCCGTTTCATTCATGATTGTTCAGGCATGGTTGGTCATGCGAAGTCGGGTTTGCGCTTTTCGATGAAGGCGGTCATGCCTTCGCGCTGGTGGGGCGTGCCGAACAGGGCGAGGAAGGTGGCGCGCTCGTAGGCGATGCCTTCGGCGAGGGTGGTTTCGAACGCGCGGTTGACGCTGCGCTTGGCGATCGTCACCGCGACCGGCGAGAGTGCGGCGATGGTGCCTGCGATCTTGTGCGCTTCGGTGAGCAGATCGGCGGCGGGGATGATGCGGCTGACCAGGCCGGCGCGCTCGGCTTCGGTTGCGTCCATCATGCGGCCGGTCAGGATCATGTCCATCGCCTTGGATTTGCCGATCGCGCGGGTGAGGCGCTGGGTGCCGCCGGCGCCGGGGATGACGCCGAGGTTGATTTCGGGCTGGCCGAACTGGGCGGTGTCGGCCGCGATGATCATGTCGCACATCATGGCGAGTTCGCAGCCGCCGCCGAGCGCGTAGCCGGCGACCGCGGCGATGACGGGTTTGCGGATGGTGGTGACGACTTCCCAGTTCCTGCCGATGAAATCATCGAGCGCGGTATCGGGGTAGGTCTTGTCCTGCATTTCCTTGATATCGGCGCCGGCGGCGAAGGCGCGGGGCGAGCCGGTGAGGATGATGGCACCGATCGCGGGATCGGCATCGGCGGCGCGCAGGGCGGCGGCGAGTTCGGTCATCAACTGGTCGCAGAGCGCGTTGAGGGCGCGGGGGCGGTTGAGGGTGATTTGCGCGACGCTTCCGTGGGTTTCGGTGATGATCATTTCATAGGTCATGGCGGTCTCCGTTCGGATGGTGTTTTTTCATTGATCGGGGTGGTTGGCCAGGGGCGGGCGATTGCCCGACAAGGCGGCGGCGAGGCGCGCCCAGGCGGTGTGGTCGGCGGGAAGCCCGAATCGCAACCAGGAGGGATGGTCGTCGAACCGGCGCGTCATGATGCCGGCGCGGGCGAGGCGATCGTGCCAATCGGGCGCGGTCGCGGTGGCGGCGAGGCGGTAGAGCGGCGTGCCGCCGATGATGGTCATGCCGGCATCGGTCAGAAGCCGGTCGAGCGTGGCGGCCGCGTGGGTCAGGCGATGCTGGGTTGCGGCCAGCCAGGCGGGATCGGCGAGGGCGATCGTGCCGATCGCGATCGCCGGGCCGGAGACCGCCCAGGGGCCGAGGGCGGTGCGGATGGCGGCGGCGCGCGGGGCATCGGCCAGGGCGAAGCCGAGCCTGACGCCGGCCAGCCCGTAGGTTTTGCCGAACGAGCGCAGGATGACGATGGCGGGGTGCGGCAGGGTTGCCGCCATGCTGGTGGCGCGGTCCGCGAGATCGGCGAAGGCTTCGTCGATCACCAGCAGGCCGCCGCGGGCGGCGAGATGATCGGCCAGGGCGCGGAGCCGGGCGGGCGGGATGATCCGGCCATCCGGGTTGTTCGGGTTGCAGAGAACCAGCGATGACGCTGCGGGCAGATCGTCGAGATCGGGGATCAGATCGACGCTGCCGCCGCCGCGCGCCCAGGCTGCCTGATGTTCGGCGTAGGTCGGGCCGAGGATGGCGATGCGCTGCTGGGGCAGCAGGCGGGCGAGCAGTTCGATCAGGATTTGCGTGCCCGGTGCCGCGGCGACCATCGCGGCGTCGGACACGTGGTAGGCGGCGGCGGCGATGGATTCGAGGCGCGTGGCGGCCTCGGGGTCGGGCAGGCGGGTGAAGCATTCGGCCGGCAGGGTTGGGATCGGGTAGGGGATCGGGTTGATGCCGGTGGACAGGTCGATCCAGGGTTGCGGCGCGGCGGGGTAGGCCTCGCGCATCGCTTCGCGCCGGCCGCCGTGCAGGATGGGGCGTTCTGTTGCCGTTTGCGTGCTCATGATATCGACGGCGCCGATGAAACTGCTGGTCTGCATGCCATGGATTTGATGCTCACGGTTCCGATCGCTGCCCTGGCGCTCACGATCGAGGCCATCATCGGCTATCCCGATACGATATTTCGGTTGATCCGCCATCCCGTGATGTGGGCGGGGGCGCTGATCGCGCGGCTCGATGCGGGGCTGAACCGGGGTGGCGATCGGCGGCGGCGCTGGCTGGGGGTGGCGGCGCTGGTCGTGCTGGCTCTGGCGGCGTGGGTGCCGTGCTGGCTGATCGAGGCGTCGGTGTGCGCGCTGGTGCCGCGTGCGGTGGCGATTGTGGTGATTGGGGTGCTGGCGAGCGCGTTGCTGGCATCGGTTAGTCTGATCACCCATGTGCGGGCGGTGGCAGTGGGGTTGCGCGCCGGGCTGGCGGAAGGGCGGGTCGCGGTGTCGCATATCGTCGGGCGCGATCCTGCGAGCCTCGATGCGGCGGGGGTGGCGCGGGCGGCGATCGAGAGTCTGGCGGAGAATTTTTCCGATGGCGTGGTGGCGCCGGCGCTGTGGTGCGCGGTGCTCGGGTTGCCGGGGATCGCACTCTATAAGGTGGTCAACACGGCGGACAGCATGATCGGGCATTTGACGGCGCGGCATGGCGCGTTCGGCTGGGCTGCGGCGCGGTTCGACGATGTGATCAACCTGCCGGCGTCGCGGCTGGCGGCGCTGTGGCTCGTGCTGGCGGCGGCGGTTGTGCCGGGGGCGAGCGCGCGCGGGGCGATGGTTTCGGTGCGGCGGGATGCGGGCCAGCATCGCTCGCCGAACGCGGGCTGGCCGGAAGCGGCGATGGCCGGGGCGCTCGGGCTGCGGCTGGCGGGGCCGCGGGTTTATGGGGCCGTCCGCGTCGATGATGCCTGGATGGGCGCGGGGCGGGCGGCGGCGGGGGTTGCGGATATCGAGCGCGCGTTGCGGCTGGTGCGGGTTGCGGCGTGGTTGCAGATCGGGGTCGTGTGGCTGCTGGCGGTGATCATCGGGCCAGCGTGAGCAAGGCGTCGATATCGATATGGGTTTCGAGATGGGCGGCCAGGGCGTCGAGCGTCGTGTCGATCTCGGCTTCGAAATTGCGCCGCGCGGGGGTGGCGCCGTAGCGGCGGAGCAGGCCAGCGCGGGCGGGATCGGCGGTGAATATGCCGTGGATATACGTGCCGGCGATCCGGCCATCGGGTGATTGCGCGCCATCCGGCCGGCCATCGGCGAGGTGGAGCAGCGGGCGCGCGGTGGCAGGGCCGGTGGTTTGGCCGATGTGCATTTCGAAACCGCTGAAACCGGCGGATTCGGGGACGAGGCGGCCGGTGGCCGCGGTGAGGCGTTTGTCGCCGGCGAGGATGGTTTCGATATCGAGCAGGCCGAGGCCGGGGGCGCTGCCGGGCGGACCCTCGATGCCGTGGGGGTCGGCGATGCTGCGGCCGAGCATCTGATAGCCGCCGCACAGGCCGAGCAGCGCGCCGCCGTGGCGGTGGTGGGCGCGGATGTCGATGTCCCAGCCCTCGGCGCGCAGGGTTGCGAGATCGGCGATGGTGGCTTTGGAGCCGGGCAGGATGATCAG
Organism: Acidiphilium rubrum; assembly: GCF_900156265.1. Classification (GTDB taxonomy): domain Bacteria; phylum Pseudomonadota; class Alphaproteobacteria; order Acetobacterales; family Acetobacteraceae; genus Acidiphilium; species Acidiphilium rubrum. Next base: position 176,357 of record NZ_FTNE01000003.1, on the reverse strand, counting down.
ATCGGCCTCGCGCGGCAGCGGCGTGCCGCGCGGAATGAAGCGCAGATCGACATCGGGTTCGCCGTGCAGCGGATCGAGATCGTCGAAATTGGCGATGCAGGGCAGCATCGGCACGGCGATGACCAGGGTGGCGCCGGTGCGGTGGGGTGCGTTGGCGGCGAGGTCTGCCGCGTCCTCGGCGGGGAGGTTTTTGACCCTTTCGAAATGCGGGACGAGGCCGAGCGGGCGCCAGGGCGTGTGGCGGGCGATCGCGGCCATGCCGTCGGCGAACAGGGTGGGGTCGCCGCGCATTTTGTTGACGATGAAGCCGGCGATCAGCGCGGCGTCCGCCGGATCGAGCACGGTTCTGGTGCCGACCAGGCTCGCGATGACGCCGCCGCGATCGATATCACCGATCAGGATGACCGGGCTGTCGGTCGCGCGGGCGAAGCCCATGTTGGCGATGTCGTTGGCGCGGAGGTTGATTTCCGACGCACTGCCGGCGCCTTCGATCAGGATGAGATCCGCGCTTGATTGCAGATGGGCGAAGCTTTCGAGCACGTGGGGCATCAATTGCGGTTTCAGCGCCTGGTAGTCGCGCGCCTTGGCGGTGCCGAAGATGCGGCCTTGCACGATGATCTGGCTGCCGGTTTCGCTTTGGGGTTTCAGCAGGATCGGGTTCATGTGGACGCTGGGGGGAACGCGGCAGGCGCGGGCCTGGAGCGCCTGGGCGCGGCCGATTTCACCGCCCTCCGGGGTGACGGCCGCGTTGTTCGACATGTTCTGGGGTTTGAACGGCAGGACGCGCAGGCCGCGATTGGTCAGCGCACGGGCGAGGCCGGCGACGATGGTGGATTTGCCGACGCTGGAGCCGGTGCCTTGGAACATCAGGGCGCGCGCCATCAGAACTCGATGCCCTGCTGGGCTTTCACCCCGGCGGCGAAATGATGTTTGGTGGCGGACATTTCGGTGACCAGATCGGCGGCTGCGATCAGGGCCGGTTTGGCGTTGCGGCCGGTGATGACGACGTGCATCGGGTGCGGGCGGGCGGCGATGGCGGCCAGGATGGGGTCGAGCGGGAGATAGTCGTAGCGGAGTGCGATGTTGAGTTCATCGAGAATGACCAGGGCGATTTCGGGGTCGGCCAGGAGGGTTGCGGCGGTGGCCCAGGCGCGCTGGCTGGCGGCGATGTCGCGCGATTTGTCCTGGGTTTCCCAGGTGAAGCCCTCGCCCATGGTGTGGAACGTCACCAGATCGTCGAACCGGGCGAGGGCGGTGCGCTCGCCGGTGGCCCAGGCGCCCTTGATGAATTGGACGATGGCGACCTTTCGTCCGTAGCCGATCATGCGGAGCGCGAGGCCGAAGGCGGCGGTGGATTTGCCCTTGCCGGGGCCGGTGTTGACGATCAGCAGGCCTTTTTCGATGGTTTTGGCTGCGACCTCGGCATCCTGGAGGGCTTTGCGTTTTGCCATTTTGGCGCGGTGGCGGGTTTCGTCTTCGCTCATTGGCGTCTCATTTCACGGTCAGGGGCAGGCCGGCGACCATGAATATGACGTGGTCGGCGCCGGCGGCGATGCGTTGATGGAGCAGGCCGGCGGCATCGCGGAAGCGGCGGGCGAGGGCGTTTTCGGGCACGATGCCGAGGCCGACTTCGCTGGCGACCAGGATGGTGGGGGCGGTGCGGGTGGATAAAGCGGCGGCGAGGCGGGCGGATTCGGCGGTGAGATCGGCCTCGGCCAGGAGGAGGTTGGTGAGCCAGATTGTGAGGCAATCGATCAGGACCGGGGTAGGGCCGGCGGCTTCGAGCGGGGTGATCAGGTCGAGCGGGGCTTCGGTGGTGTGCCAGTTGTGGTCGCGGCGGGCCTGGTGGAGGGCGATACGCTCGCGCATTTCGGCATCGAACGCCTGGGCGGTGGCGAGGTAGTGCCAGGGGGGTTGGTGGGCGGCGAGCAGGGTTTCGGCGTGGCGGCTTTTGCCGGAGCGGGCGCCGCCGAGGATGAGGGTGGTGGGAATGGGTGCGGTTCCTTGCGCGGTTTTGGATGGCGTAGCGCAAGGGGGGCGTGGCTGGAAGCCTTGTTTGTTACGGTATCGTTCCGAGGTGGGCATGCGAAGGTGTGCGCGGTGTGGGGAGGAAATTGTTTGCTTGTATGGCTGAGAAAGCGGTTTTTTAAACGTGTCGGTATTTTATGTGACTCGTGGTGATGTTTGGCGGATTGGTGCGGGATGATGATTGATGTTCATCGACCGTTAATCAATTCACGATATCAATGAGCAAGTCAGCGCAATGCGAGACCGAGGTATAGTCTTGAACCATTCCGACTGAGAGGATTTGATGAGGGTTGATCGATGACGCGCGAGGCGGGGTGGTGGGACGAGCAGATCGTGATGCCGGGTGGTGCTTTTACGCCCGCGGGATCGATCCATCTGGGCGAGACAATGACTTGCAGCACGACGCGCGCGCATTTCGCGGCGAGGACCGCGACACAGGCCATCAAACACACACGGGTGCGCGGTGCGGTGCTCGATTCGATCAGCGGTTGTCTGTTCAATCAGGGTCGTCTGCTGCCCCAGACCGCTGGATTGCTTTATGCGAACGAAGAGCGGGCGGCGCGGGAGCGGGCGCGCTCACCCTCGTTCGAAATCAGGGGGCGGCGGGTTTTTTCAATATTCCACCGTTGGGCCGAGGCCAACTATGGGCATTGGATCGCACAGGTCCTGCCGGCGCTGTTTCATTTAATGGCCGATCCGGAATTCGCTTCGTCGGTTCTGCTGCTGCCAAAAATGCCGTTCGCGTCGCAGCGGTCGAGCCTGCACCGTCTCCTGCGGGAATTACCGGACCATAAATTCGTTGAGGACAATGAGGCAATATTTTGCGATGACATCACGATTTCGTCGCTGCTTACTGATTGGCTTGCAGACGTCGATACGGCGTCCCAGTCAATGTATAACGCAATCACAGACCCTCGGTGGCGACAATCAGGATTTGTGACCGATACGCCGAAAACAATGATTTATTACTGGCGTGAGGACTCGGCTGCACGCACGATGCGTAATGAGTCAGAGTTGATCGAGATGCTCGCCCAGTTCGGGATCATCCCGGTAATCTGCGGTACGATGTCGTTCAGGGAACAGGTTGAAGCATTCAGTTCAGCATCGCTGGTTGTGGGTGCGCACGGTGCGGGTTTGTTGAATGTTGCGTTCTGCCGACCGGGGGCGACCTTGTACGAGTTGTTTCCAGGCCATTTTATGCCGACACTCGCCAATCGCATCGCTCAGGCGCGCGGGTTGCATTACTGGGCCGATCAATTCGAGCCTGATCCGGTGCCCGATCTGGATGGAACGGGCATGGAGGTCGAGATGTTGAAGCGGCGATCGAGGACTTGGGCCGTCGATATTCCTTACATCAAGGCAAGGATTGAAACCATTCTTGACACGATGATGCCGGAATTTGGCTCGCCTGGTTGGCCGGCTGAGATTAATGGGAATCGAGTGATGTCTGTCGTGCGTTGATCGCGGTGCGGTGTTCGGGGCGCGGTGTTCGGGGCGCGATGATCGGGGATGCGGGTGTTGGACGGTTCGGGTGGGACGATCGGGGCACGCGCGGCGATCGGCGGGGGCTTGGATTTTGACGGCGGTGTTTGCGATTTTTGGGTATTTTCGAAGATTTTTTGTTGCGCACGGGATGGGTGTCAGGGTCAGGGGTGCCGGATGCGGTCGTGGTAGGGGTAGGAATTCTGAACGCCGAGCGTCTGGTAGAGAGTTCTTGCGGTGTGGTTGGCTTCGGTGACCTGGAGGTAGGCGGTGTGGGCGCCGGCCTGGTGGCCCCAGTGGAGCAGGGCGTTGGTGATGCGGCGGCCGTGGCTGTGGCCGTGATCGGGCGGGTTTATGACGATGTCGGACAGGCCGGCGGTACTGCGTTGGTGGACGGCGGGGCCGAAGCCGATGGCGTGGATGGGGGCGTGGATGGGGGCGGGGGCGGTCATTGGGGGATTGGGACTGGGTGGTGGTTGGCCGGGTTACAGGTTGAGGCCGTAGCCCTGGGGGGAATGGGTGACGAGGCCGACGCTGGCGAGGGCGGTGAGGATGGATTTGGTTTGGGGTTCGATGCGGGTGCCCTGGGTGAAGCGGCGGGCGAGGGTTGCGGCGTCGATCGGGTGGGGGGTGGATTTGAGGGCGGCGATGATGGCGGCGGTCTGTTCGATGTCGCGGGCGGGGAAGCGGGTTTTGAGGCGGGCGGTGGTGGGTTTGGCGATGGCGCCGCCCTGGAGGGCGAGTTTCTGGTCCTGGTTGCCGAAGCGGGGGATCTGGTAGGCGGGGCGCAGCCAGGCGATGGTGCCTTCGGCCTCGGCGGTGGCGCGGGCGGTGTTGAGGGCGACGAGGTGGGCCAGGATGGTCGGGGCCGGGGCATCGGGTGGGAGTTGGTAGGCGTGGGCGACTGCATGGTCGAGGCGGGTGTGGAGTTCGTGCAGCAGGCCGACCAGACCGCGGGCGAAACCATCCTGTTCGGCGGCATCGAGCGGTTGGCCGGACTGGAGCTTGGCGCGGATGTTGTAGAGGCCGGTCAGGGTGAGGTCAGGGTTGGCGGCGAGGGTGCGTTTGCGGGTGGCGTCGATTTCCTCCGCGAGGTCGGCGATGGCGGCGCGCTGCGCTGGGGTGGCGGCGGGGAAGGGAAACGGGTCGAAGCAGCGGGATTTCACGTACACGGAATCGTTGCCGACGCCGAGCCAGCCGCCGGCGCGTAACGCCCAAATCGTGTGGATGTTGGCGGAGAGCACGCCGAGGATGAAGGCGTCATCGCAACCGATTGCGATCAGCTTGTTGTCGGGCAGGATGGTGGCGTCGAGGAATTGGAAGATGCGGTGTTTGGCGGTTTCGACGGTGGCGATGTAGCGGGGTAGGTCAGACAAAAAACTCCGAAGTTCTGTGTGCAGTCGTCCGAAAAGCCACCAGTTTTCGCGTCGGAATGTTTCGCGATTGTTATCTCGTTCGGGTTTTACCGTGGTTAACAGGTGCTGATAGACCGATGGGAATCTTTTCCGGACTTCGGGTTCGGTCAGGCCGAACAGGTCGATGACCATGACGCCGCGCGGTCTGGCGGTGAGGTCGCGGCCATTGCGGTAGGGGCGGATGTGGCGGTCGAGGCCGGGGATGCGGCCCAGGCCGAGGGTTGCGGCCTCGTCCGGGGTGACGATGAACCCGGCACCGTGCAGTGCGACGCCGCGTGAACAGAGACCCTCGTTCGCCATGAGCGGCGTCATGCTGGTGAGGTCGGTGCCGATGGTCAGGTCGGGGTTGATGCGGCCGGTGGTTTCGGAAAACGCGATGATCGGGGTGTCGGTGTCGAGGCCGGCTTCGGCGGTGACGGTCAGGAGCGTGCCTTCGTGGGTGCCGGCTTGGGCAACTGTCATGGCGATGCGGACGGCGGCGGCTTTGGGGGTTGCGCGGGTCCAGGGATGGTCGGCGATGGCGAAGATGAGCGAGATGGGCGATTTGGCGTCGAGGTGGCGGGCGAGCACGCGGCGCTGGAAGACCTGGGTGATGGAGTTGGTGGTGACGAAGCCGAAGCGGCGCAGGGGCGTGTTTGGGGTGGTGAGCAGGGTTGCGGCGTGGTTCCACCAGTACATGACGAAATCGGCGCTGTCGTTCATGTCCGGATGGGCGGCCCAGAGGGCTTGGGTGTAGGCATCGCCTAAGCGGGCGCGGATGTCCTTGCCGCCGATGAAGGGCGGGTTGCCGACGATATATTCGGCTTCGGGCCAGTTGGGGGCGTGGGGATTGGAGAAATCGCCGGAGAGCGGGTCGTTCGCTTCGAGCACGGCGTCGCGGATTTGGATGTTGTGGAAGGCGCGCAGCACGGGGTCGGCCTGGGGCATGGTGCCGGTGGTGCGGAGGTAGCCCTGGAGGTAGCCGATCCAGAGGACGAGTTCGGCGATGCCGGCGGCGCGTGGGTTGGCTTCGAGGCCGAGAAACTGGTGGGGATCGACCGAGAAGCCTTGCAGGGCGGCGAGGGGGGATTGGGGTTCGAGGTCGAGCAGGGTTTCGAGGATTTCGCCTTCGAGTTTTTTCAGCAGTTCGAGGGCGACGTAGAGGAAATTGCCGGTGCCGCAGGCGGGGTCGAGGATGCGCAGGGTGCAGAGTTGGGCGTGGAAATCGCGGGCGACGCGGATGGCATCGGCGGGGCGCAATTCGGCGCGGTGGCGGGCGATGGTTGCGATGTGCTGGTTCCATTGGGCGCGTAGCGGCTCGATGATGGTGGCGCTGACCAGGCGTTCGACGTAGGCGCGCGGGGTGTAGTGGGCGCCGAGGCGTTTGCGTTCGGCGGGGTCGAGGGCTTGTTCGAGCAGGGTGCCGAAGATGGCGGGGTCGACGCTTTTCCAGTCGTATTCGGCGGCTTTGGAGAGTTCGGCGATGTCTGCGCGGGTGAGGGGCAGGACGGTCTGGTCGCGGAAGAATTCGCCGTTGAAGCGGCGGACCTGGGTTTCGATGGCGTAGGCGTAGGCGCCGGTGTTCATGGCGGCCCAGAGTTGGGAGATCATGGGGACGAATTTGGTGGGGTCTTCGGCGCAGCGGGCGAGCAGATGCTGGAAGGATTGTTCGGGCAGGAGGCCGACGTCTTCGGCGAACATGGTGAACAGGCAGCGGAGCAGGAACATCGCGACGCGTTCGGGTGGGTTGGTGGTTTCGAGGGATTTGGCGACGGCTGCGATGCGGGCGGCGATTTCGGCGGTGACGGTTGCGGTGCGGCGGGCGGGGTCGAGGGCGTGGGGGTCGGTCCAGATCAGGCGGAGGCGTTCGCGGATGGCGGGGTCGCGGAGATCTTCGAGTGCGATGCGAAAGCCGGTGCGGTCGGGGAATTGGTTGTAGTTGCGGCCCTGGGCGGTGAAATCGGCGCGGATTTCGATGGCGTGGCCGATGTCGCAGGTGAGGATGAAGGGCGGCCAGGGGTGGTCGGGCGGGAGGAGGCGGGCGTAGCCTTCGGCCTGGATGCGGGCGCGTTCCATCATGACGTCCCAGCTGCGGGTGGTGGTGCGGTGGCGGGATTGTTTGGCTTCGAGAATGAAGCAGCCGCGCTTGTAGAGATCGATGCGTTTGAGGTTGCCGTCGTCGCCGCGGACGGTGCGTTCGTAGACGTAGTCGTTATGGGTGGAGGTGGCATCGGCGGGGTCGGGTTTGGGGACGCCGATGATGGTGCAGAGATCGTCGAGAAAGGGTTGGCAGTTGGCGCGTTCGGCGCCGCCTTCGCGGCCGTGCCAGCGGGCGATGAAGGCTTCGGTGGCGGGGTCGGGGGTGGCGTGGTCGGGCATCGGGGCGGATTGTGGGGCAGGTGGTGGCGGTGGGCAATGGGGCGGGGTTTGGGGGTGTGGTGGTGGGTATCAAGGGATACCCACCCTACGGGTCTGGGGTGGTTTGATTCATAAAAGTTTTTTGCTTCTTTTTTTCAAAAAAGAAGGCCTTGCCTTGCCTTGCTCGCGATCGTTTTGACATGCGTTGTGCGGGGCTTGTATGGATGGGGTGTGATGGTCCTCCCGCGAGGGAGGTGAATAGGGAACGTGGTGTAAGGCCACGGCTGCCCCCGCAACTGTAAGCGGCGCGGTTTTCGTCATTTTGCCACTGGGTGTTTTCCGGGAAGGCGATGGGAACCATGGGGATCGATCCCCGGCGCTGTGAGCCAGGAGACCTGCCATCTGCGGCTGGGCGTGTTGCCTGGTTGGGCTGAACGTGTCTCGGGCGGGGTGTCCTGATGACAGCGACGCGTGAAAACGTCGTCTTTCGGTTTGCCGTTTTGGCGGGCCGGGACGCTCAGTGATCGTTGCCTGTTGCATGGCGGAGGGTTCCGTCCGGGGGTTCGATGACTGACGCGGTTGCGCATTTGCATGTTTGTATCACGTGCCGGGCTGGTTTGCCGTTGGAGCCTGGTGGGGTGCCGATGGGGGCGGATTTGTATGCCGCGCTCGAGGGGTGCGCCGATGGGGCGCCGGTTGTGCTGCGCGGGGTCGAGTGCCTGGCGATGTGTGCGCTTGGGTGTTCGGCGGCGATTTCGATGCCGGGGAAATGGAGTTATCTGTTGGGCGGGTTGCGGCCGGAGATGGCGGGCGATCTGATGGATTATGCGCGGTCTTATGTGGCGTCGGGCAGCGGGACGATCATGCCGTCGCGCCGGGCGGCTTCGTTGAAGGATATGATCGTGGGCCGGGTGCCGTCGATCGAGTCGGGGATGCGGGAGGCTGCGGAATGAGCAAGGTGCCGGCGACGATCATCACGGGGTTTCTGGGGGCGGGGAAGACGACGCTGCTGCGCCATTTGCTGGCGCATGCGGGCGGGCGGCGGATTGCGGTGATTGTCAATGAGTTCGGGGCGCTGGGGGTTGATGGCGAGACGCTGCGGCGGTGCGGCATCGAGGCGTGCGGCGATGAGGATATCGTGGAGCTGGCGAACGGGTGTTTGTGCTGCACGGTGGCGGAGGATTTTATCCCTACCATGACGGCGCTGCTCGATCGGGCGTTGCCGCCGGAGCACATTATTATCGAGACGTCGGGGCTTGCGATTCCGAAGCCGTTGCTGAAGGCGTTCACCTGGCCGGGGATCGGCACGCGGGTGACGGTGGATGGGGTGATCGCGGTGGTGGATGGGCCGGCGGTGGCGGCGGGGCGGTTTGCCGATGATCCGGCGGCGGTGGCGCGGCAGCGGGCGGCGGACCCTTCGCTCGATCATGATAATCCGCTGGCCGAGGTTTATGAGGATCAGTTGCAGGCGGCGGATCTGATCGTGCTGAACAAGGCGGATTTGCTGTCGGGTGATGAATTGGCGGCGGTGCGGGAGGGGATTGCGGCGGCGTTGCCGCGGGCGGTGAAACTGGTGGCGGCGCGGCAGGGCCAGCTTGATCCGGCGGTGGTGTTCGGGCTGGGGGCGGCGGCGGAGGCGGATCTGGCGGCGCGGCCATCGCATCATGATGCCGAGGATGGCGCGCATGAGCATGATGATTTCGAGAGTTTTTCGGTGGGCATCGGCGTGCAGGATGATGTCGATGGGTTGATCGCGCGGCTGCGTTCGGTGGCGGCGGCGCATGATGTGCTGCGGATCAAGGGGTTTGCGGCGATTGCGGGCAAGCCGATGCGGCTGGCGGTGCAGGGGGTGGGCGCGCGGTTCACCTGGCATTTCGATCGGGCGTGGGCGGCGGGCGAGGTGCGGCGCGGGGATGTCGTGGTGATCGGGCTGAGCGGGCTGGATCGGTCGGCGATCGAGGCGGCGATCGGTTCCGAGACGGTTGCGGCGTAGCGATGCATCTGCTCGTCCGCGAGACGGCGACGCTGGATGATCAGGAGGCCGCGGTCGATCTGGGGCAGAGTGCCGCGGATATTGTCATGCTGTCGTTTTCCGACAGTGATCTGGGCGGGATGGCGCAGGCCTGGCAGGCGATGGGCGAGGCGCGGCCGAGCTTGCGGCTGGCGAATTTGGTGCGGCTGCGGCATCCGCTTTCGGTGGATTTATATGTCGAGCAGGTGATCGCGCGGGCGCGGTGCGTGGTGATCCGTATTCTCGGCGGGGTGGATTACTGGGCGTATGGCTGCGCGGAGGTGGCGCGGGTATGCCGGGCGGCCGGGATTGCGCTGATCATGATCGAGGGTGATGGGCGGGTGGATGCGCGGCTCGCTGCGATGTCGACCATCGGCGGGGCCATGCGGGCGCGGATGGCGGGGTTTCTGCGCGAGGGGGGGACAGCGAACATGGCGGCGGCGCTGGGGTTGGCGGCGCATCTGGCGGGGGTGGGTGAGGATGCCGGGGTGATGCCGGTGGCGTTGCCGGCGGCGGGGGTGTTCGGGGTGCCGGCGGAGGCACGCGGGCGGCCGGTGGCGGTTGTGGTGGTGTATCGCTCGCACGTGCTGGCGGGGGATACCGCGCCGGTCGAGGCGTTGGCCGCGGCGCTGGCGGCGCGCGGGATGGCGGTGGAGGTTTGGTTCGTCGCGAGTTTGAAGGATGCGGCGGCGGCGGATTTCATTGCGGCGCGGCTGGCGGTGGTGCGGCCGGCGATTGTTTTGAATGCGACGGGGTTTGCGGCGCGGGCTGGCGCGGGGTTCGTGCTGGATTTTGCTGATGTGCCGGTGTTGCAGGTGATTTTGTCGGCTTCGTTCGATGCGGGCGGGGCGGGGTTTCGCGGTGTTTCGCAAACCGATCTGGCGATGCAGGTGGCGTTGCCGGAGCTGGATGGGCGGCTGCTGACCACGGCGATTTCGTTCAAGGCGGCGGTGGAAGAGGTTGCGGGGCTGGAGTTTGCCCGGGTGATCAACCGGCCCGATCCGGCGGGGGTGGCGCTGGCGGCGGATCGGGCGGCGGGGTGGGTGCGGCTGGCGCGGGCGGGCGTGGCCGAGCGGCGGGTGGCGGTGGTGATTTCGGATTATCCCGGGGTGGATGGGGCGGGTTCGGGTGAGGTTGGTTCGGGTGAGATTGGGCACGCGGTGGGGCTCGATTGTTTCGCGAGCCTGGCGGCGATGATCGAGGATATGGCGGGCGCTGGGTATGCGTGCGGCGCGCCGGTGGATGCGGCGGCGCTGGTGCTTGGGTTGTGCCATGACGCGCCGGGTGCGGTGCTCGCGGTGGCGGATTATCGGCAGTATTTCAGGGACCTGCCTGAGGCGTTGCGGGATGCGATGCTGGCGGCCTGGGGTGAGCCGGAGGCGGATGCCGCGGTGGTGGCGGGGGTGTTTCGGCTGCGGCATGTGCGGTGCGGGCAGGTTGTGGTGGCGGTGCAGCCGGATCGGGGGAGTTTGACCGATCGCAAGGCGGGGTATCACGATGCGGCGCTGCCGCCGTGCCATGCCTATGTGGCGTTTTACGTTTGGTTGCGGCGTGAACTCGGGGTGCATGCGCTGGTGCATTTGGGCACGCATGGCACGGTGGAGTGGCTGCCGGGCAAGGCGGCGGCGCTGGGTGAGGCGTGCTGGCCGGTGGCGTTGCTGCGCGGGTTGCCGGTGATCTATCCGTTCATTGTGAATAATCCGGGCGAGGCGGCGGCGGCGAAGCGGCGGCTGGGGGCGGTGACGATCGGGCATCTGACGCCGCCGCTGGTGGCGGCGGGTTCGGGGAGTGCGGCGCTGGAGCGGCTGATCGATGAATATGCCGCCGCCGATGGGATGGATCGCCGGCGGGCGGCGCTGTTGCGGCGCCAGATTATCGAGCAGGCGGCGGATGGCGGGTGGCTCGCGGAATGCGGCGTGCCGGCGGGGGCGGATGAGGATGTGGCGCTGGCGCGGCTCGATGCGTATTTGTGCGATGTCAAGGATTTGCAGATCCGCGATGGGCTGCACGTGTTCGGCCGGGCGCCGCGCGGCCGGGCGGCGATGCTGGCTGCGCTGACGGCGGCGTGCCCTGGTGTGGATGATCTGGCGGCGCGGCTCGATGGGTCGGGCGGCGGTGAGCGGGCGGCGTTGCTGGCGGCGCTCGAGGGGCGGTTCGTGGCGCCGGGACCCGCCGGTGCGCCGAGCCGGGGGCGGGCGGATGTGCTGCCGACCGGGCGCAATCTGACCACGCTCGATCCGCGCATGATCCCGACCGGTTCGGCGATGGCGCTGGCGGCGAAGGCGGCCGGCGTGCTGCTGGCGCGGCATCGGCAGGATCAGGGCGATGATCTGCGGGCGGCGGTGATCGATTTATGGGGCAGCGCGAGCCTGCGGACCGGCGGTGAGGATCTGGCGCTGGCGATGATATTGCTCGGTGTTGCGCCGGTGTGGGATGCGGGGACCGGGCGGGTCGGCGGGTTCGAGATCGTGCCGCTGGCGGTGCTGGATCGGCCGCGGGTGGATGTGACGCTGCGGATTTCCGGCCTGTTTCGCGATGCGTTCGAGACTCAGATTTTATTGTTCGACGCGGCGGTGCGGGCGGTGGCGGCGCGGGATGAAGCGGTCGCGTGGAATCCGTTGGCGGCGGCGCGGGACTTGACCGGCGAGGCGTTTCGGGCGGCGACGGCGCGGATTTATGGCGCGGCACCAGGGGATTATGGCAGCGGCGTTGCGGATCGGCTGGCGCGCGGCGGCTGGCGGGATCGCGACGAATTGGGGCGGGCCTATCTCGCTGCATCGTCGAGCGCGTATGGCCAGGGGCTGGATGGCGCGGCGGATGCTGGGGGATTTGCCGAATTGGTGCGCAAGGCGGGGGCGTTCGTGCATCAGCAGGATCATGCCGAGACGGATATTCTCGATAGTCCGGAATACGCGGCGCATGAGGGCGGGTTTGCCGCGGCGGCGGTGCTGCTGGGGGGCGAGGCTGCGCTGTATCATATGGATGTGTCGCGCCCGGACGCGCCGCGCAGCCGGTTGGTGGCCGAGGAGGTCGCGCGGGTGGTGCGCGGGCGGTTGGCCAATCCACGCTGGATCGCGGGGATGATGCGGCATGGTTATCGCGGCGGGGCCGAGATGGCGCGCGGGGTGGCGGCGCTGCACGGATTCGCCGCGACGATGCCGGCGCGGTTCGATGCGCAGTTCGATCTGGTGTTCGACGCGATGCTGGGTGATGCGGTGGTGGATGGGTTTCTGCGGCGGGAGAATCCGGCGGCGCGGGCGGCGATTATCGCACGGCTGGCGGACGCGCGGGGGCAGGATTTGTGGCATCCGCATCGCAACGATGTTGCCGCTGTGCTGGAGGCGGTGGCGTGAGCCTGCGCGGTTGGTGCCCGAGCCTGGCTGAGCCGATGCCGGCGGCGGATGGGCTGCTGGTGCGGCTGCGGCCGCGTCTCGCACGGTTGAGCGCGGCCGAGGCGCGGTTGGTCGCCGATGCGGCGGCGCGGCACGGCAATGGCGCGATCGAGCTGACCAATCGGGGCAATTTGCAGCTGCGCGGGTTCAGCGCGGCATCGGCGGCGGCGGCGGCGGCGATGATCGGGCCGCTGGACCAGCCGGTGCGGCGGCCGGGGCTGCTGACGGCGCCGTTGCTCGGGGTCGATCCGGCGGCGCATCCGGCGGGTGAGGTGTTGGCGGCGCGGTTGGGTGCGGTGATCGCGGCGCTGCCGGAGGTGAGCGGCCGGGCGGAGAAGTTTTTCATCACGCTCGATGGCGGTGGGGCGGCGGGGCTGGGCGCGATCGGGGCGGATATCGCGATGACGGCGGCAGCCCCGGCGATGCAGGACGCGGGCTGGGTGCTGCGGCGGGATGGTGATCCGCACGCGGTGTTTTGTGCGACCGATGCGGTGGTGGGCGTGGTCGAGGGGTGGCTGCGCGACTGGCTGCGGGCCGGGGTGGCGCGGATGCGGGAGATGTTTCCGGGGGTGGAGGCTGCGGCGCGGGGCAGTGCGGCGGTGACTGTGGATAGGATACCAGGTGTTGCGATGGTTTCGGTGCCGTTCGGGGCGATGGATGCGGCGCGGTTGCGGGCCATCGCGGATAGGGCTGAGTCGGGGGATGGCGTGCTGCGGTTGACGCCGTGGCGCGTGATCATGTTGGCGGGGGCGCGTGCCGATGCCGATGCCGCTGCGCCGGCGGGGGCGCGGGTGCGGGCCTGCGTCGGGCGGCTGGGTTGTGCGGCGGCGAGTACGGATACGCGGGCGGATGCGGCGCTGCTGGCGGCGCGACTTGGGGCGGATTGCGATGTGCATGTTTCGGGTTGTGCCAAGGGTTGCGCGCATCCGATGGCGGCGGCGCTGACGCTGGTCGGGCGGGACGGGCGGTATGATGTGGTGGTGGACGGCCGGGCGGGCGATGCGCCGGTGCGGCTGGGCCTCGGGTTGGCGGATGTGGTGGCGCAGTTCGGGATGCTCGCGGGTGCTGCGGTATGAGTGATTACGATTACATCCGCGATGGCGCGGCGATTTACGCGCGCTCGTTCGCGACGATTCGCGCTGAGGCCGATCTCGGCGGGTGGCCGCCGGGCGAGGCGCTGGTGGCGGTGCGGGTGATCCACGCGTGCGGCATGGTCGATGTGGTGCGGGATTTGCGGTTTTCGCCGGGGTTCGCCGATGCGGCGGCGGCGGCGCTGCGGGCGGGGGCGCCGGTGTTGTGCGATTCCGAGATGGTCGCGCATGGCATCACCAGGGCGCGGCTGCCGGCGGGAAATTCGGTGATCTGCACCTTGCGCGATGCCGAGGTGCCGGCGCTGGCGGCGGCGATCGGCAATACGCGCTCGGCGGCGGCGCTCGATTTATGGGGTGAGCGGCTGGGCGGTGCGGTGGTGGCGATCGGTAATGCGCCGACCGCGCTGTTTCATCTGCTGGAATTGATCGACCTTGGCGCGCCGCGTCCCGCCGCGATCATCGGCATGCCGGTGGGATTTGTCGGGGCGGCGGAATCCAAGGCCGCACTGGCGGCGCAGGGCGCGGTGCCGTTCGTGATCGTGACCGGGCGGCGCGGCGGCAGCGCGATGGCGGCGGCGGCGGTGAATGCGCTGGCGAGCCCAGTGGAATGACCGGCACGCTCTATACGATCGGGATGGGGCCGGGTGATCCGGAGTTGGTGACGCTGAAGGCGGCGCGGATTCTGGCTGGGGTGCCGGTGGTGGCGTTTTTCGCCAAGCGTGGGCGGGTTGGCCATGCGCGCAGCATCGCGGCGTCGCTGATCGGGGCGGGGGCTGCGGAGTTGCGGTTCGAATATCCGTATACCACCGAAATCGGGCATGATGATCCGCAGTATCGGGTTGCAATGGATTGTTTTTACGGCAAATCCGCTGAGGCCGTGGCGGCGGCGCTGGATGGTGGCGACGATGTTGCGCTGCTGTGCGAGGGCGATCCGTTTTTCTATGGCTCGGCGATGTATTTGTTCGATCGGCTGGCGCGCGCCTATCGGAGCGAGACGGTGCCGGGGGTGGCGGGGATGAGCGGGTGTTGGAGCCGTGCCGGGCTGCCGATGGTGCATGGCGATGACGTGCTGAGCATTCTGCCGGGCACGCTGGACGAGGCCGATCTGGTCGCGCGGCTTTCGGGCGCGCACGCGGCGGTGATCATGAAAGTGGGGCGAAATCTGGAGAAGATCCGCCGCGCGCTGGAGCTTGCCAGCCTGATCGATCGGGCCGTGTATGTCGAGCGGGGCACGATGAGCGGGGAGCGGATCGTGCCGCTGCGGGACCTGGTGACGCCGACCGCGCCGTATTTTTCGATGATCCTGGTGCCCGGCCGGCAGGGCGTTCGATGAGCGGGGCGGGGCGGTTGATCGTGGTCGGGTTGGGGCCGGGCGATCCGGCGATGCAGACGCCGCAGGCGGCGGCGGCGCTGGCGGCGGCGACCGATCTGATCGGGTATGGGCCGTACCTGGCGCGGGTGCCGGCGCGGCCGGGCGTGGTGCAGCACCCGACCGATAATCGGGTGGAACTGGACCGGGCGCGCCATGCGCTGACGCTGGCGGCGGCGGGGCGGGTGGTGGTGGTCGTGTCATCCGGTGATGCCGGGGTGTTCGCGATGGCGAGCGCGGTGTTCGAGGCGATCGATCATGGCGAGGCGACCTGGCGGGCGTTGGATGTGAGCGTGGTGCCGGGGATTTCGGCGCTGCTGGCGGTGGCGGCACGGGTGGGCGCGCCGCTGGGGCATGATTTTTGTGCGATCTCGCTCTCGGATAATCTGAAACCGTGGGACCTGGTCGAGCAGCGGTTGGTTGCGGCGGCGGGCGCGGGGTTCGTGCTCGCGCTGTATAATCCGGCGTCGCGGGCGCGGCCGTGGCAGATCGGGCGGTGTTTCGAGGTGCTGCGCGGCGTGCTGCCCGGATCGGTGCCGGTGATTTTCGCGACCGCCGTGAGCCGCGCGGATGAGGCGGTAACGGTGGTGCGGTTGGATGCGGCGGACCCGGCACTGGCGGATATGCGGACGCTGGTGCTGGTGGGCAGTGCGGCGACACGGATGGTGGCGCGCGAGGCGGGGACGCCGTGGGTTTATACGCCGCGGGGGGTGGGGTGAGGCAGGGACGGGTAGGGGAAGACTTCTTTTTTGAAAAAAAGAAGCAAAAAACTTTTGTTTATCTGGGGCATGGGCGGTTTCAGCGGCACGAGCCCAATGGATCAAAGTTTTTTTGCTTCTTTTTTTTCAAAAAAAGAAGTCTTCTCACTTCGTTTTACTGCGATGCTCGCCTGGCGCGCCGTGCTGACTTCGCGTTTCAGCCAGTCCAGCGCGCCATCGGCGTCGGGCACGGTCGGGCAGGGTGGCAGGCTTGGCCGGGCGATCATGATGATCGGGATGCCGAGGGTGCGGGCGGCGGTGAGTTTGGCCGACGTTGCGGCGGCGCCGGCGTTTTTTGTCACGATGATGTCGATCCGGTGGGTTTGCAGCAGGGCGGTTTCCCCCGCCACGGTGAACGGGCCGCGGGCGGTGATGAGTTCGGCGTTTGGCGGGCACAGTGCGGCGGCGGGCGGATCGACGCTGCGGATGATGTAGTCGTGCCAGGGGGCGGCGCGGAACGGCGCGAGGTCTTGCTGGCCGATGGTGAGGAAGACGCGGCGCGGCATGGGGCCGAGCGCATCGGCCGCCTGGGTCATGGTGGTGACGTGCGTCCATTGGTCGCCTGGTTCGGCGCGCCACGCGGGGCGGTCGATCCGCAGGATTGGTGTGGCGGTAAGGGCGGCGGCCTGGCAGGCGTGGTCGCTGATTTGGGCGGCGAAGGGGTGGGTCGCGTCGATGATCGCTGCGGTTTCGGTGGTGCGGAGGTAGGCGACCAGACCGGCGATGCCGCCGAAGCCGCCGATGCGATGGGGGATGGGCGGCAGGATTGGCGCGGCGGTGCGGCCGGCCAGCGACAATGTGGCGGCGATCGTGGGTTCGTGCGCGAGCGCGCGGGCGATATTTGTGGCTTCGGTGGTGCCGCCGAGAATGAGGGTGCGCAGGGGCAGCGATGAGCTTGGTTCCATGGCTGAGCATTCTGGGGATCGGGGAGGATGGTGTCGATGGGTTGTCGGGGGCGGCGCGCGGCTTGATCGGGCGGGCGGCGCTGGTGGTGGGCGGTGCGCGGCATTTGCGGCTGGCGGCGGGGTTGATCACGGGCGAGGTCATGGTCTGGCCGCGGCCGATGGATCAGGCGTTTCCGGCGATTTTTTCGCGGCGGGGGCAACCGGTGGTGGTGCTGGCTTCGGGTGATCCGTTTTTTCATGGGGTGGGGTCGGTGTTGGCGGCGCATGTCGCGCGGGGGGAGTTTGTGTGCCTGCCGGTCGCGTCCTGCGTGTCGCTGGCAGCGGCGCGGCTGGGCTGGGCGTTGCAGGATACGCCGGTGATTTCGTGCTGCGGCCTGCCGGTGGCGCGGGTGATTCCGCATCTGCATGACGGGGCGCGGCTGTTGGTGCTGTCCGCCGATGCGACGACGCCGGGCGATGTTGCCGCGGTGCTGTTGGCGCGGGGATTTGGGGCATCGCGCGTGCATGTGCTGGAGGCGCTGGGCGGTCCTTGCGAGCGGCATCGGGTGGTGGCGGCGGATCGGATGCCGGATGATGTGGGGCCGCTGAATTTGCTGGCGATCGAGGTGGCGGGTGCTGCGGGGATGCCGCGCGTGGCCGGGCTGGCGGATGGGTGGTTCGCGCATGACGGGCAGATCACCAAATCCGAGATCAGGGCGGCGACGCTGGCGGCGCTGGCGCCGGTGCCGGGGGATTTGCTGTGGGATATCGGCTGCGGGTCGGGCTCGGTCGCGATCGAGTGGTTGCTCGCGCATCCGGCCAATCGGGCGATCGGGCTGGAGCGGGATGCGGTGCGGGCGGCGCGGGCGCGGGATAATGCGCTGACGCTGGGGGTGCCGCGGTTCGAGGTGCGGCAGGGGGCGGCGCCTGACGATATCGATGATTTGTGGCCTGCGCCGGATGCGGTGTTCATCGGCGGTGGGGCGCGGTTGGATGGGTTGATCGGCCAGTGCTGGGCGGCGCTGCGGGCGGGCGGGCGGCTGGTGGTGAATGCGGTGACGATCGAGACCGAGGCCGTGCTGTTCGCGGCGCATCGGGAGTATGGCGGGGCGTTGACGCGGTTATCGATCGATCGGCTCGATCCGGTGGGCGGGCTGCACGGGTTTCGCCCGGCGATGACGGTGACGCAGTGGCGCGGGGTGAAGCCGTGATCGTGGCGGGGATCGGCTGCCGGGCGGGGTGCGATGCGGCTGGTATCGTGGCGCTGGTGGCGCGGGCGGCGGGGTTGGCCGGGTGCCGGGTGGATGTGCTGGCGGCGCCGCGGTTCAAGATGGATGAGGCGGGCGTGGCGGCGGCGGCGCGATTGTTGGATGTGGCGATGGTCTGGGTCGAGCCCGATGCGCTGGATTTGGCGCAGGCGCGGTGCGTGACGCGATCGGCGCGGGTGGCGGCGGCGGTGGGTGTGGCATCGGTCGCGGAAGGATGCGCGTTGGCGGTGGCGGGGGCGCAGGGCCGGCTGGTGCTGGCGCGGATTGCAGGCGATGGGGCGACGTGCGCGTTGGCGCGGGGTGAGGCGTCGTGACGGTGCATTTCATCGGCGCGGGGCCGGGGGCGGCGGATTTATTGACGTTGCGCGGGCGCGATATTCTGGCGCGGTGCCGCGTGTGTTTGTTCGCGGGCTCGTTGATTCCGCGCGCGATGCTGGCGCATTGCCCGGAGGGGGCGCGGATTGTCGATACCGCGCCCATGAGCCTTGATCAGATCGAGGCGGAGTTTGCGGCGGCGGCGGCGGCGGGGCTGGATGTGGCGCGGCTGCATTCGGGGGATTTGTCGCTGTATTCGGCGGTGGCGGAGCAGATCAGGCGGCTGGAGCGGCTGGGCATCGACTACACGATGACACCGGGGGTGCCGGCGTTTGCGGCGGCGGCGGCGGCGCTGGGGCAGGAGCTGACCTTGCCGGAGATTGCGCAGAGTCTGGTGATCACGCGGATTTCCGGGCGGGCTTCGGCGATGCCGGCGGGTGAGACGCTCGAAGGGTTTGCGCGGACCGGGGCGATGCTCGCGGTGCATCTGGCGATCCATGCGATTGGGGCGGTGGTGGCGCGGCTGGTGCCGTTTTACGGGGTGGATTGTCCGGTCGCGGTGGTGGCGCGGGCGAGTTGGCCGGATCAGCGGATCGTGCGGGCGAATTTGGGCACGATCGAGGCGGTGCTGGCGGGTGATAAGGTCGAGCGGACGGCAGTGATATTGGTGGGGCCGGGTCTGGCGGGTGGTGCGGCGCGGGAGAGTGCCTTGTATGATGCGGCTTATGACCGGCGGTTTCGCTCATCGGCGGGGGATAACTCGTGAACCGGCGCGAATCCGGCGCGACCGGCGATGGCGCCGGTGCGGTCGAACAGGATGATTTCGAGATCGATCGCGGCGGGGGCGAGCACGGCGGCGGCGGTGTGCCAGGCGGCTCGGGCGACGGTATCGCCGAGGTTGAGGCCGGTGGCGGTGGCGTGATCGAAGATTTCGGCGGTGGTGTTGGCGGCAAGGATGGTGGCGGTGAAGGCGGCGGGCGCGCCGCTGGTGTGGGCGAGCGACGCGAGGGCGGTGCGGTCGACCGCGTTGCGGCTGGAATGGAGATCGAGCCTGCCTTGGGCGAGTTTGGTGATTTTGGCGACGCCGCCGGCGATGGTGAGGCGGGGGATCGGGTTGCGGCGGAGGTATTTCAGCAGGCCGCCGGCGAAATCGCCCATTTCGATCAGGGCGGTGTCTTCGAGATGGTGCAGGGCTTGGACGGCGCGTTCGGAGGTGCGGCCCGTGGCACCGGCGATGTGGGTGATGCCGGAGGCGCGCGCGACATCGATGCCGCGGTGGATACTGTCGATCCAGGCGGCGCAGGAGAACGGGATGACGATACCGGTGGTGCCGAGAATCGAGAGGCCGCCGACGATGCCGAGGCGGGCGTTGAGCGTGTGTTCGGCGAGGGTGGCACCGCCGGGGATGGCGATTTCGACGATGAAATCGGGGTTGGGGCCGGCGATTTCGGTGAGCGCCTGGCGGATCATGGCGCGCGGGGTGGGGTTGATGGCGGGTTCGCCGGGCGGGATGGGCAGGCCGGGGCGGGTGATGGTGCCGACGCCTTCGCCGGCGCGGAAGATGATGCCTGCGCCGGGCGTGGCAGCGCTGATGGTGGCGCGGACCAGGGCGCCGTGGGTGACATCCGGATCGTCACCGGCGTCTTTCACGATGGCGGCGGTCGCGGTGGTTGCGGTGCGGGCGGCCTCCGCGAGGGTGAAGCTGGTGGTGGCACCGTTGGGCAGGGTGATGGTGACGGGATCGGGGAAGGCGCCGGTGAGCAGCGCCGCGCAGGCGGATTTGGCCGCGGCGGTCGCACAGGCGCCCGTGGTCCAGCCACGGCGGAGCGGCGTCCGGTTCGTCACAGAGGTGGATATACCCGTGGACGCCCAACAAGTCACACAGCAATGACGCACGGACGGTTTCCGCAGCAATCACTCAAGGTCGAAACGTTTTTTTGCTTCTTTTTTTCCAAAAAAAGAAGTGCTTGCTTCTTATTGGATGATGGATTTCGCCGATGACCAGCCTGGACCGGATAATGACCGATCTGCCACGCCTGAACCCGGGCGAGGTCTGGCTGGCCGGTGCCGGGCCGGGTGATCCGGCGCATCTGACGTTGCTGACGCTATCGGGGCTCGGGCAGGCGGATGCGGTGGTGCATGATGCGTTGATCGATCCGCGCGTGCTGGGGTTGGCGCGGGCGGGGGCCGAGTTGATTCCGGCGGGCAAACGGGGCGGCAAGCCATCGGCGGTGCAGGCGGATATCACGGCGCAGTTGATTGCGCTGGCGCGGGCGGGGCGGCGGGTGTTGCGGCTGAAGGGCGGCGATCCGTTCATGTTCGGGCGGGGCGGCGAGGAGGCGTTTACGCTGGCGGCGCAGGGGGTGCGGTTTCGGATTGTGCCGGGCCTCACTTCGGGGTTGGCGAGCATGGCTGCGTCGTTGATTCCCTTGACGTTGCGCGGGGTCAATCAGGCGGTGGTGCTGGCGACCGGGCATGGTGCCGACCGGGCGGACGGGATGGATTGGGCGGCGCTGGCGCGGCTCGATCAGCCGATCGTGCTGTATATGGCGATGACCAATCTGGCCTCGATCACGGCGGCGCTGATGGCGGGCGGGTTGAACGGGGCGACGCCGGCGGCGGCGATCGCCTCGGCGACGCTGGCGGAGCAGCGGATTCTGGTGACGGATCTGGCGCAGCTTGCCGAGCGCGTGACGATCGAGGGGATTGCGGCGCCGGCGATCATTGTGATCGGGCAGGTGGTGGCGTCGCGGGCGCGGCTGCTGGAATTGTTGCCGGCGTTGGAGGCGATGGCGCGATGACGCTTGCCTCAAAAACGCGGGCGTTGGTGATTGCGGCGCCGCGTTCGGGCAGCGGCAAGACGATGGTGACGCTGGCGCTGGCCGCAGCGCTGCGGCGGCGCGGGCTCAAGGTGCGCTGTGCGAAATCGGGGCCGGATTATATCGATCCGGCGTTTCATCAGGCGGCTTCGGGGCATCCCGGAGTTAATTTGGACAGTTGGGCGATGACGCCGGATTTGCTGGGGGCGATTCTGGTGGCGCAGGCGCGGGATGCCGATGTGCTGCTGATCGAGGCCTCGATGGGGTTGTTCGACGGGGTGGGCGAGGCGGCGCTGCGGCGGGGGGCGGCGGCGGATATCGCGGCGCGGTTCGGGCTGCCGGTGGTGCTGGTGCTCGATGTTTCGGGCCAGTCGCAATCGGCGGCGGCGGTCGCGGTGGGGTTTGCCGGGTTCGATCCGGCGGTGCGCGTGGCGGGGGCGGTGTTGAACCGGGTGGGTAGCGCGCGGCATCGCGACGGGATTGTGGCGGCGATGGCGCGGGCCGGGGTTGCGGTGTTCGGCAGCATTCCGCGCGATCCGGCGTTGAGTTTGGCGGAGCGGCACCTGGGCCTGGTGCAGGCGCGCGAGCAGGATGGGCTGGCGGGCTATTGCGCGGGGTTGGGCGAACGGGCCGAGCGGGAATGCGATATCGATGGGTTGCTGGCGGCGGCTGGGGTGATCGAGGATGGTGGCGGGGTAAGTGCTGCGGCGGTGCCGCCGCCGGGGCAGCGGATTGCGCTGGCCGATGATGCGGCGTTCAGTTTCATGTATCCGCATGTGGTGGCGGGGTGGCGCGCGGCGGGGGCTGAGATCGTGGCGTTTTCGCCGCTGGCGGATGAGGCGCCGCCCGATGGGTGCGATGCGTGCTGGCTGCCCGGCGGGTATCCGGAATTGCACGCGCCGGCACTGGCCGCGGCCGGGCGGTTTCAGGCCGGGTTGCGCGATTTCGCGGCGCGATGGCCGGTGCATGGCGAGTGCGGCGGGTTCATGGTGCTGGGGGTGGCGCTGGAGGATGCGGATGGCGTGCGCCATGCGATGACCGGGCTGCTCGGCCATGAGACGAGTTTCGCGCGGCGCCGGCTGCATCTGGGCTATCGCGAGGCGGTTTTGTGTGCCGATGGGCCGTTGGGCGCGGCCGGGGCGGTGGTGCGGGGCCATGAGTTTCATTATGCCAGCGTGACCGCGCCGGGCGACGATGCGCCGTTCGCCATGATGCACGATGCGCTGGGTGCCGCGCGCGGGCCGGAGGGCGGGCGGCGGGGGCGCGTGTCCGGCACTTTTTTTCATCTGATCGCTTCCGTTGACCGAGGATCGCCATGACCGATTTTGCCGCCGTTCGAGCCCGTTGCGCGGATTTTCCGCCAGCCGATGAGGCCGCCGCCGCCGCCGTCCGGGCGCGCCAGGCGACGCTGACCAAGCCGCCGGGCAGCCTGGGGCGGCTGGAGGATATCGCGGCGTGGCTGGCGTCCTGGCAGGGGCGGGCGATGCCGCGGCTCGACCTGGTGGAGGTGCTGGTGTTCGCGGGCAATCATGGCGTGGTGGCGCAGGGGGTTTCGCCCTATCCGCCGGCGGTGACGGCGCAGATGGTTGGGAATTTCGCGGCGGGCGGGGCGGCGATCAATCAACTGGCGCTTCTGGCCGGGGCGGCGCTGCGGGTGATTCCGCTGTCGCTGGAGGCACCGACCGGCGATTTCACCACCGATGTGGCGATGACGCCGGACGCGTTCGAGGCGGCGGTGATGACGGGGTATGACGCGGTCGATCCCGGCGCCGATCTGCTGTGCCTGGGTGAGATGGGTATTGGTAATACCACGGCGGCGGCGGTGCTGGCGGCGGCGCTGTTCGGCGGCGATGGGGCGGATTGGGCGGGGCGGGGCACCGGCATCGACGATGCCGGGCTTGGCCGTAAGCGCGATGCGATCGATCGCGGGTTGGCGCGGCATCGGGCCGTGCTGGATGATCCGCTGGCGGCGGCTGCGTGCCTGGGCGGGCGGGAACTGGCGGCGATTCTGGGCGCGGTGATCGCGGCGCGGGTGCATCATGTGCCGGTGTTGCTCGATGGATTCGTGTGCACCGCCGCCGCGGCGCCGCTGGCGCGGCTGGTGGCGGGTGGGCTGGATCATGCGATGATCGCGCATGCCTCGGCCGAGGCCGGGCATCGGCGGTTGGTGGAAGCGCTGGGGATGGTGCCGCTGCTCGATTTGGGGATGCGACTGGGCGAGGCTTCGGGCGCGGCGCTGGCGGTGCCGGTGGTGCGGGCGGCGCTGGCGTGCCACGCCGGCATGGCGAGTTTTGCCGAAGCGGGCGTGACGGACCGGGCATGAACACCGCCGCTTGCCAGATGGCCGCCGCGTTCGGCCTGCTGACCCGCCTGCCGCTGGGTGCGGCGTTGCCGGCTCCCGCGATGGTCGATTATGCCGCCAGCGTCTGGGCCTATCCGGTGGTCGGGCTGGCGGTGGGCGGCATCGCCGGGGTGGTTTATGCGCTGGCGCTCTGGCTCGGCATGGTGCCCTGGCTCGCGGCCGGTTGGGCGCTGGTGGTCAGCGTGCTCGCGACCGGCGGGCTGCATGAGGATGGGCTGGCCGATAGTGCGGATGGGCTGGGCGGCGGCGGCACGATCGCGCGGCGGCTCGCGATCATGCGCGACAGCCGGATCGGCAGTTATGGCGCGATCGGGCTGGTGCTGGCGGTCGCGCTGCGGCTGGCGGCGATTGGGAGCATCGCGGGACCCTGGCGGGTGATGGCGGCGCTGATGGTGGCCGGCGCGTTCGGCCGCGCGGCGATGGTGGTGGTGCAGCGGCGCACCGCGTTCGCCCGGCCCGATGGGTTGGCGGCGAGCATGGGGGTAATTCCGGCGGGACCGGCGCTTCTGGCGGAAGCGATCGCGGTGGTGGCGGCGCTGGTGCTGGTGCCGTTCTGGGCCGCCGTGCTGGCGGCGATGCTCAGCGGTGCGGCAGCGCGGCTGTGGGCGCGGTATGTCACCGCGCGGCTCGGCGGGCATACCGGGGATACGCTCGGCGCGATCGACATCGGCACCGAAATTCTGGTCCTCAGCCTGCTGGCATCGACCTGGCCGGGTCTGCGATGAGGGTGATCGACCCCAGCGGCGGCGCGGGCGTCAGCAGATCGGGCCTGGTGCCGTTCGCCAGCGCGAGCAGCAGCCGCAACGGGCCGCCGTGCGAGACGATGATGGCGGGGCGCGCCCGGATCAGGCAATCATGATAGGCGGCGGTGACCCTGGCGAGCAGCGCGGCACCGCTCTCGCCACCGGGCGGGGCGAAAGTTTCGGGCGATGCCGCCCAGGCATCGAGGGCGGCGCGCGGCACATCGTTCCATGCCACACCTTCCCAAGCACCGAAATCGAGTTCTTGCAGGCGCGGGTCGGTCTCAACCGGGATGCCGCGCGCCGCACCCAGCGCCTCGGCCAGGATGCGGCAGCGCTGGGCTGGGCTGGTCAGGACGATGCTCGCCGGATGGCCCGCGAGTTGTGCGATGATCGGGGTGATGGCGGCATGGCCCGCTGTGGTCAGGCCGATATCCAGCCGGCCGTAGCAAAGGCCGGCAGCGATGGCGGGTTGCGGGTGGCGGATCAGCGCAAGCGGGCAGGGGGGTGAAGCCATGGCCGACATGATAGACCAGTTTGGCACTGCTGGCTGCGCGGCGGAATTCGGGGCGGAGTTTGCCGCAGCGCTCGAGGCGCTGTTCACCCTGCGGCGCGATGTGCGGCATTTCCGGCGCGATGCGTTGCCGCCCGGAACCATCGAACGGCTGCTCGCCATCGCCTGCCTGGCCCCCTCGGTCGGGTTCAGCCAGCCGTGGCGGTTCGTGCTGGTCGATGATCCGGTGCGGCGGCGCCGGGTGCGGGATAATTTCGTTGCGTGCAACGACGCCGCTCGGCTGGGCTATGACGATGAGCGGGCGGCGCTGTATGCGCGGTTGAAACTCGCCGGGCTCGACGACGCGCCCTGCCATATCGGCGTGTTCGCCGAACCCGATCCCGCCACCGGCCACGGCCTGGGCCGGCGCACCATGAAGGAGACCATCGCCTATTCGGTGGTCATGGCGATCCACACGCTCTGGCTCGCGGCGCGGGCCGAGGGCATCGGGCTCGGCTGGGTGTCTATCCTTGACCCCGGCGCGATCGCCGCGGCGCTCGATGTGCCGGCGGGCTGGCAGTTCATCGGGTATCTCTGCATCGGCTATCCGCAGGACGCGCACCGGACGCCGGAACTGGAGCGCGAAGGCTGGGAGCGGCGGATTGATGCGGATGCGATGATTTTTCGGCGTTGATCCCCATATCTCTCCTGTCATGGAGGCAAACGACATGAAACCACGCCTGATTGCGCCCGCGTTGATGAGTGTGGCGCTCAGCGCCTGTTCGGTGGTCGGCATTCGCAGCGGCACGCCTGAGCCGAAGTACCGGGTGATCGGCACGGTGGGCGCGGTGCAGATTCGCCAGTACGCGCCCCGGATTGCCGCGGAAACCACGGTTCACGGCAGTGTCTATCACGCCCGCAGCCAGGGGTTTCGCCGCCTCGCCGGCTATATTTTCGGCGGCAACCGAACGCGCGCGAAAATCGCGATGACCGCGCCGGTCGCGCAGGCCTCCGACGCGCCATCCGAAAAGATCGCCATGACCGCGCCGGTCGATCAGTCGCAGAGCGGGCCTGATGCGTGGACCATTCGATTCTACATGCCCGCCGGCTACACGATGGAAACTCTGCCGGTGCCGAACGATTCCAAGGTGCATCTGGTGACGGTGCCGGCCGAGGATTACGCCGCGCTGCGCTTCTCCGGCGTGCCCAACCAGACATCGGTCGCCCGAGAACAGGCGCGGTTGCTCGCGGCCCTGAAATCGAGCGCGTGGACTCCGGCCGGCGAGCCTGCCGCGTGGTTCTATGACCCGCCCTGGACGCTGCCGTTCCTGCGGCGCAACGAGGCGGTGGTGAAGGTGACGCGGGCGGGCGCCACGCCGGGTTAGGGTTGGTCGGGCGCGGTTGCCTTGAGCACGCCGCGTGCCTGCAAGGTTTCGATCGTGGCCGGATCGACATCGATCAGGCGCAGGATCGCCGTGGTATCCGCGCCGAGCGCGGGGGCCGGCCTTGCCATGGCACCCGGCGTTGCCGAGAGACGGGCGGGGATGTTGTGCATCGGCAAACGCCCCATGTCGGCGTCAGGCAGGCTGATCAGGGCTTCGCGCTCGCGGATGAATGCGCTGTCCATCAAATCCGCCGGATCGCACACCGGGCCGACCGTGACGCCGGCCTGTTCGAACACGGCGAGGGCTTCGGCCTGGGTGTGGGCGGCCATGAAGGCAGCGACGATCGGGTCGAGGATGTCGTTATTGGCGACGCGGGCGGTGTTGGTCGCAAAACGCGGGTCGGTGATCAGGTCGGGCCGACCCATCACGCGGAACAGGCGTTCGGCCATGACCTGCATCGAGGCGGATAAAGCGACGTATTTGCCATCGGCGCAGCAATAGACGTTGCGCGGGGCGGTGGTGCCGGAGCGGCTGCCGTGGCGGGCGGGGACCGTGCCGGTGAGCGCGTAATTGGCCGCCTGCGGCCCGAGCACGCTCAACATGCTTTCGAACAGCGACAGGTCGATCACCTGCCCGGCACCGCCCGCGACCTCGACATGGCGCAGCGCGATCATGATGGCGGTGGCACCGTACAGGCCGGTGATCATGTCCGCGAGGGCGAGCGGCGGCAGCACCGGCGGACGATCGGGGAAGCCGTTCATGGTCGCGAAGCCCGACATCGCCTCGACCAGACTGCCGAAGCCGGGCTTCCCGGCGAACGGACCGGTCTGGCCCCAGCCGGAAATCCGCACCACGATCAGGCGCGGATTGGCGGCGAACAGCACATCCGGCCCCAGACCCATGCGCTCAAGCTTGCCGGGGATGAAATTCTCGACCAGTACATCCGCGATCGCGGCCAGACGCAACAACAGCGCCAGCCCCTCCGCATCGCGATAATCGAGCGCCAGGCTGCGCTTGTTGCGGGCATACACCTTCCAATGGGTCGCGATATCCTCGACGCGCCAGTTGCGCAGATCATCGCCGCCCTTGGGGTTTTCCACCTTGATGACATCGGCACCGAAATCGGCCAGCACATGCGTGACCACATTGCCCGCGACGAGACGTGACAGGTCGAGCACGCGAATGTCCTTGAGCGGCGCCGGCGCATCAGGCTCATAGCGTTTTTCATGCAACCCAGTGTCCGTCATCCCAATGCTCCCTCATGCTCTGAATTCATTATAGACAGGTCGCAGCCCCTGCCCAATGATGCGGCGGCGCGGCAGCACCGAGGAACGATCATGAGCTTTCCCGCCCCAACACAACTGCCGATCTGGCGCTCCATGCTGTTCGTGCCTGTTACGGTCGAGCGCTTCGTTGCAGGTGCCGCGAAGCGCGGCGCTGATGCGATCATTCTCGACCTCGAAGATGCCATCCCCGCCGCCGAAAAACCGCGCGCGCGCGGACTGATCGCCGCCGCCGCACCAAGCGTCGCTGCCGGCGGCGCCGACGTGATCGTGCGGGTCAATCGCCCCTGGCGCGCACTGATCCCCGACCTCGAAGCCGCCATCATGCCCGCGGTCACCGCACTCATGCTGCCGAAAATCGAAAGCGCGGATCACCTGCGCCTGATCGCGGAGACGATCGATGAAATCGAGGCGGAACGCGGCATGACGCCGGGCCACACCAGGTTGATCGCCATGTTGGAAACCCCGGGCAGCATCTTTCGTGCCGAAAGCATCGCACGTGCGCACCCCCGCCTTGTCGGCATCACCGTCGGCTCGGAAGACCTCGCCCTGGCGGTGGGGATGCTGCCCGAAGCCGAAGGGCTGCTGTTTCCCAAGCAACAGGCGATCTTCGCCGCCCGCGCCGCCGGCATCCTGCCGCTCGGCTTTCTCGGCACCGTCGCCGATTTCAACGATCTCGATCAGTTCCGCGCCACGATCGAACGATCCCGCCGCCTCGGCTTCGCCGGCGCCTCGGTCATTCACCCCGGTCAGGTCGCGATCCTGAACGAGGGCTTCCGCCCGCAACCCGCCGAACTCGACCACGCCGCCCGCCTGGTCGACGCCTACACCAAAGCCACCGCCGCCGGTTCCGGCGCCATCACCTTCGAAGGCCGCATGATCGACATCCCCGTCGTCCGCCGCGCCCAAGCCCTCCTCGACCGCCACGCTGCCATCGAACGGCGGACTCGGGCCTGACGGGTTGGGGTGGGGCGCTGAGGAAGGAAGGAAGGCCAGGGGGCTCTGCCCCCTGGACCCCCGTTAAAGGCGGAGCCTTTAAAATCCCCTAGTTTTAGGCAAGGGGAGGGCGCTGCCTCGCACTTGTCATGTGTCTGGCCTGGACAGCCCTCCCCTTGCCTAAAACTAAGAGGTTCTAAGGGCTAAGCCCTTAGCGGGGTCCAGGGGCAGAGCCCCTGGCCTTGCTTGCTATCCAGCGCCTAACCTCAAACCGTAGGGCGCGATTTCAGCAGGTCGCGGATTTCGGTGAGCAGGGTTTCGGAGGCGGTGGGGGGTGGTTCGACGGCGGGTGGCGGGGGTGGTTTGCGGTAGAGTTTCTGGATCAGCCGAACCATCCAGAAGATCGCGAAGGCGACGATGACGAAGTTGATGATGGCGTTGATGAACAGGCCGTAGTTGAGGGTGACGGCGCCGGCTTTTTTGGCGGCGGCGAGGGTGGGGGCGACGGTGCCTTTGAGGGTGATGAAGTGATTCGAGAAATCGACGCCGCCGGTCAGCAGGCCGATGAGGGGGTTGATGATATTGGCGACCAGGCTGGAGACGATGCCGGTGAAGGCGGCGCCGATGACGACGGCGACGGCGAGGTCGACGACGTTGCCACGGAGGAGGAAGGTTTTGAATTCATCGACCCAGCCGGGGGTTTTCGGTCGGAATGATTGAGACACCGGTGCATCCTTTTTGTGATCGGCTTCGGGGATAGATGATTTATCCGCCCGATTCCAGCTTCAAATTAGAGATTTTGCAATTGGTGGAGCGCCCACTTGCCGGCTTCGGCGACGGTGGGATCGGCGTCGGTTGCGAGGTGGGCGGCGCTGGGGGCGAGGCTGGGATCGGCTGAGTTGCCGATTGCGATGGCGACGTTGCGGGCGAAGCGGCGGCGGCCGATGCGTTTGATCGGGCCGCCGGCGAAATGGGCGCGAAAGCCAGCATCGTCGAGGGTGGCGAGGGCGGCGAGCGGCGGGGCGATGAGGTCGGCGCGGGCGGTGAGCTTGGCTTCGCGGCCGAGGCTCGCGAATTTGTTCCAGGGGCAGACGGCGAGGCAATCATCGCAGCCGTAGATCCGGTTGCCGATGGCGGGGCGGAGTGCCTGCGGGATCGGGCCTTCGTGTTCGATGGTGAGGTAGGAGATGCAGCGCCGTGCGTCGAGCTGGTAGGGCGCGGGGAAGGCATCGGTCGGGCAGGCGGCCTGGCATTTGGTGCAGGAGCCGCAGCGATCGGCGTGGGGTGCATCGGCCGGCAGGTCGAGCGTGGTCATGATTTCGCCGAGCAGCAGCCAGGAGCCGTGGGTGCGCGAGACGAGGTTGGTGTGCTTGCCTTGCCAGCCGAGGCCGGCGGCGGCGGCCAGCGGTTTTTCCATCACGGGGGCGGTATCGACGAAGACCTTGATGCCGGCGGCCGCGCGCGCGGTGATGAACTGGGCGAGGTGTTTGAGTTTGCCTTTGATGATGTCGTGATAATCGCGGTTGCGGGCGTAGACCGAGATATTGCCGCGATCGGGTCGGGCGAGTGTGGCGAGCGGATCGCCGGCCGGGGCGTAGGACAGGCCGAGTGCTATGACGCTGACGGCTTCGGGCCAGAGGGTGGCGGGGTCGGCGCGTTGGGCGGTGCGTTCGGCGAGCCACGCCATGGTGCCGTGGTGGCCGGCGGCGAGGTAGGCATCGAGGTTGGCGCGGTGTTGCGCGGTCAGGGTGGCGCGGGTGAAGCCGATCGCATCGAAGCCGAGTGCCGCGGCGCTTGTGGTGATGGCGGCCTTGAGCGATTGCGCCTCAGCCACGGCCGCGATAGGGGGCGACGCCTTGATCGGGCAGGAAGACGCCTTCGGGCGGGGCGCCGGTCTGCCAGAACACATCGATCGGGATGCCGCCGCGCGGATACCAATAGGCGCCGATGCGCAGCCAGCGCGGGGCGAGCAGATCGGTCAGGCGTTCGGCGATCATCATGGTGCAGGCTTCGTGGAACGCGCCGTGGTTGCGGAACGAGGCGAGGAACAGCTTGAGGGATTTGCTTTCGACGATCCAGGCATCGGGGATGTAGTCGAGCACGATATGGGCGAAATCGGGCTGTCCGGTCATCGGGCAGAGCGAGGTGAATTCCGGGCAGGTGAAGCGGATGACGTAGGCGCTGCCTTGGGCGGGGGCGGCGACGCGTTCGAGTTCGGCCTGTTCGGGGGTTTCCGGGGCTTTGGTGTAGTGGCCGAGCTGGTGCAGGCCGGCGTAGCGTTCGTCAGTCATGGGTCTGTCTCCATCCGTCCCGCGCGGCGGCGGCGTAGGCAGCAAAGCGGTGTTGTTCGATCGCCGTGCGCGCGCCGTGCATCAGCGCCTGATAATAGGTGAGGTTATGCCCGGTCAGCAGCATCGGGCCCAGCATTTCCTCGCAGCGGAACAGATGATGCAGATAGGCTGCGGAGTGGCGGGTGCAGAGCGTGCAGGTGCAGGCGGGGTCGAGCGGGGTGGCATCGTCGCCGAAGCGGGCGTTGCGCAGGTTGAACACGCCGCGCGCGGTGTAGGCGCGGCCGGTGCGGCCGGCGCGGGTGGGCATCACGCAATCGAACATGTCGACGCCGCGTTCGATCGCCCCCAGCAGGTCATCCGGCGTGCCGACGCCCATCAGGTAGCGGGGTGATGTGGCAGGCAGCAGCGGGGTGGTGGCGTCGAGGGTTTCGAACATGGCTGGCTGGCCTTCGCCGACCGCGAGGCCGCCGATCGCGTAGCCTTCGAAGCCCAGCGCGGTGAGGGCGGCGGCGGATTCCGCCCGCAGATCGGGGTAGATGCCGCCCTGGACGATGCCGAACTGGGCGTAGCCGGGGCGGGGCGTGAAGGCCGCGCGCGAGCGGGCGGCCCAGCGCATCGACAGGCGCATCGAGGCCGCGGCTTCATCCGGCGTGGCGGGGAATGGGGTGCATTCGTCGAACGCCATGGTGATGGTGGCGTCGAGCTTGTGTTGGATGGCGGTGGAGGATTCCGGGGTGAGGTGATGGGCCGAACCATCGATATGCGAGCGAAAGGTAACGCCGATTTCATCGAGTTTGCGGAGTTTGGCGAGCGACATCACCTGGAATCCGCCGGAATCGGTGAGGATGATGCCGGGCCAGTCCATCATGCGGTGCAGGCCGCCGAGTGCAGCGACGCGGTCCGCCCCCGGGCGCAGCATCAGGTGGTAGGTGTTGCCGAGCACGATTTCCGAGCCGGTGGCGCGGACCTGATCGGCGGTCATCGCCTTGACGGTACCGGCGGTGCCGACCGCCATGAACGCCGGGGTTTGCGCGGTGCCGTGCGCGGTGGTGATGCGGCCGCGCCGGGCGGCGCCATCCTGGCCGAGCAGGGTGAAGGCAAATTCGGTCATGCCGGCTCCAGCAGGCAGGCGTCGCCATAGGAATAGAAGCGGTAGTGCTGCGCGATAGCGTGCTGATAGGCGGTTTTGATGCGGTCGTGCCCGGCGAAGGCGGCGACCAGCATCAGCAGGGTCGAGCGGGGCAGGTGGAAATTGGTCAGCAGGCGATCGACCGCGCGGAACCGGTAGCCGGGCAGGATGAACAGATCGGTCTCGCCGGACCAGGGCATGATCGTGCCATCCGCCGCGGCGGCGGTTTCCAGCACGCGCAGGCTGGTGGTGCCGACCGCGACGATGCGGCCGCCGGCAGTGCGGGCGGCATTGATGGTGGCGGCGGTGGCGGCGGTGATAATGCAGCGTTCGGCGTGCATCCGATGGTCTGCCAGCGTTTCGGTGCGGACCGGCAGGAAGGTGCCGGCGCCGACATGCAGGGTGACGCGGGCGGTGGTGATGCCTTTCGCGGCCAGCGCTTCGAGCAGGGCCGGGGTGAAGTGCAGCCCGGCGGTCGGGGCGGCGACGGCGCCTTCATGGGCGGCGAACATCGTCTGGTAATCGGCCTGATCTTGCGTGGTCACGCTGGCATCGCGCGGGATGTAGGGCGGCAGTGCGAGGGCGCCGGCGGCATCGAGCGCGGTGCGGAACGCATCGCCCTCGGCGTTGAAGCGGAGCCGGGCCGCGCCGTCATCCGCGCGCGAGACCACTGTGGCGGTGAGGCCTTCGCCGCGATCGATCGTGATGATCTCGCCGGGTCGTGCCCGTCGTGCGTTGCGCAGCAGGACGCGCCAGGTGCCATCATCCATCGGGCGATCGAGCGTGATGCCGATGACGGCATCGCCCCGCCGGCCGGTCAGTTGGGCGGGGATGACCCTCGTGTCGTTGACGACGAGGCAATCGCCGCGGCGCAGCAGTTCGGGCAGGTCAGCGATCCGGCAATCGTGCAGTTCTGCCTGGGTGACGTGCAGCAGGCGTGCGGCGTCACGTGGCCGCGCCGGTTCGGCCGCGATACGCTCGGCCGGCAGCGCATAGTCGAAATCCGCCAGGTTCATCCTTCGAGATAGCTGGAAATCTCGATCAGATTGCCGTCCGGATCGCGGCAATACACCGAACGCATGGCGCCCAGCGCGCCGGTTTTCGGCGCCGGGCCTTCGACCACGTCGACCCCCTGTTCGCCGAGATGCCTGACGATATCCTCGGTGCCGAGGGCGGTGATGAAGCAGATGTCGAGCGCGCTGGCCTGTGGTTTGGCGGCGTGCGGGCTGAATTCATTACCGGCCTGGTGCAGGTTGATTTTCTGCGCGCCGAAGCGGAGTGCGATGCGCTTGTCCGGCCCGAATTCCTCGCGCTCCATGCCGAGCACGCGCTCATACCAATCGGCGGTGACGCCGAGGTCGCTGCAGGTGAGGACGACGTGGTCGATCCGGTCGATGGTGAATTTCATACTAAGTCCGCGAAAAAATCGTTGCCCTTATCGTCGATCACGATGAAGGCCGGGAAGTCCTCCACCTCGATTTTCCAGACCGCTTCCATGCCGAGTTCGGGATATTCCAGCACTTCGACATGGCGGATGTTGTCGCGCGCCAGCACGGCGGCGGGGCCGCCGATCGAGCCGAGGTAGAAGCCGCCATGCGCCTTGCAGGCATCGCGCACGGCACGCGAGCGGTTGCCTTTGGCAAGCATCACCAGCGAGCCGCCGGCCGCCTGGAATTCGGCGACGTAGCTATCCATCCGCCCGGCGGTGGTCGGGCCGAAACTGCCGGTCGCCATGCCTTCCGGCGTTTTGGCGGGGCCGGCGTAATAGACCGGATGGTCCTTGAGGTAGTCGGGCAGGCCTTCGCCGCGATCGAGCCGTTCCTTGAGCTTGGCGTGGGCGATGTCGCGCGCCACCACGATGGTGCCGGTGAGGGCGACGCGGGTCTTGACCGGGTGTTTCGACAGTTCGGCGAGAATTTCGGGCATCGGGCGGGTCAGGTCGATCCGCACGACGTCGCCGCCGAGATGCGTATCGGTCACCTCCGGCAGGTATTTCGCGGGTTCGGTTTCCAGCTGTTCGAGGAAGACGCCGTCCTTGGTGATTTTCGCCTTGATCTGGCGATCCGCCGAGCACGACACGCCGATGCCGACCGGCAGCGAAGCGCCGTGGCGCGGCAGGCGCACGACGCGGACATCGTGGCAGAAATATTTGCCGCCGAATTGCGCGCCGATGCCGATGCGGCGGGTGAGGTCGAGAATGTCCTGTTCGAGCGCCAGATCGCGGAAGGCGTGGCCGGTGGCATCGCCCGTGGTCGGCAGAGCGTCGAGCCATTTGGTCGAGGCGAGCTTGACGGTCTTCATTGTTGCCTCGGCGGAGGTGCCGCCGATCACGATGGCGAGGTGATAGGGCGGGCAGGCGGCGGTACCCAGTGTTTTTATTTTAGTTTCAATGAATTCTATGAGTTTCTTCGGGTTCAGGATTGCCCTGGTTTCCTGATAGAGAAAGCTCTTGTTGGCCGATCCGCCGCCCTTGGCGACGAACATGAGGTCGAACTCCTCGGCGTGGGAGTCGCCGGACGCGGCCAGAATATCGCATTGCACCGGCAGGTTGGTGCCGGTGTTGACCTCGTCATACATGCTCAGCGGCGCCATTTGCGAATAGCGCAGATTGGTTTCGGTGAAGGTGCGATAGACGCCGTGCGAGAAGGCTTCTTCCTCGTCACCATCAACCCAGATGCGCTGGCCTTTTTTGCCGAACACGATGGCGGTGCCGGTGTCCTGGCACATCGGCAGCACGCCGCCGGCCGCGATATTGGCGTTCTTGAGAAATTCCATCGCGACATAGCGATCGTTCTGCGACGCTTCGGGATCATCGAGGATGGTCCGCAACTGGCGCAGATGGGCCGGGCGCAGCAGATGCGACACCTCGTGAAACGCCTCGAACGTCAGGGCGGAGAGCGTTTCGGGCGCGATCCGCACGATGGTTTTGCCGCCCGCCTCGATTGTGGTGACGCCGGCAAGGTCGAGCTTGCGCCACACCGTATCGTCATGCCCCAGCGGAAACATGGTGGAGAAGGCGAAATCGGCGGTCTTTTTCACAATGGCGTTCATGGCGATCCCCAATGCTCCATACTCTGTCGTTCAGTCCTTGGCGGGCGGCCGGCGGCGAAACGCATCGAGGCTGACGACCTCGGCGGGGCCGCTTTCGGCCGGCGGCGCCGGCTCGGCTTGCGGTTCGGGTGCCGGCGGCTCAGGCTCGATATCGGTGTTGCCGTGCAGCGCGAATTGCAGGCCGAACCGCACTTCGGGGTCGGCGAAGGCGGTCAGCGCCGCGACCGGGATCTGCAGGGTGGAGGGCACGCCGCCGAACGAGAGTTTCACCGAAAACCAGCGCTCCGCCTCATCGACCAGCAGGTCGCGATACTGGTGCTGCAGCACGATGGTCATTTCCTCGGGGTATTGCGCGCGCAGACGATCCGGCATCACCACCCCGGGATGCCGGGTATCGAAGGTCACGTAGAAATGATGCCCGCCGGGCATGCCTTCGCGCGCGGCGTGCTGCAGGGCGCGCACCGCGACCAGGCGCAACGCCTCCTCGGTCCATACATCGTAGGGCAACAGGCTGTCGGGGATCGGCGTGTCGTCTTCGGCCATAGGTCCAATCTGCTCTTCGCTATCGGTGCGCACGCATAGCGCGCAGCGCGCCGGAGGCCAACCGTCAGGCCGGCAATTCAGCGTCCATCCGGCTCATCTTGCATAATGACGGTAGTATTTTTCGGTCACGAGGTCGGTTTTCACCAGCACGGCGATGTCGGTGGTATTGAACTGCCAGTCGATCACCGCGCCGTCGCCGACGAAACCGCCGAGGCGCAGATAGCCCTTGATCAGCGGCGGCAGGCCGGCGAGCACCTGGCGCGGCTCGATCGCGGCGGGGTCGAGCCGGCACATGTCGACGTAGCGATCCGCCACCGCGCGCAGCCGGATCGGCTCGGGGGCGAGGTGATTGGTGTAGAGATAGGTCAGGTCGGCCGCGAGCCCATCGAGATCGGTGCCCTGCAGGCTGGCGCAACCGAACATCAGCTCGATGCCGTGCTGAAACACATAGGCCGCGATGCCGCGCCATAACAGCTGCATCACCGCGCGCGAGCGGTGGGTTTGATCGACGCAGGAGCGGCCGAGTTCGAGCAACCGGCCGGGGAACCGCTCCAACAGGGTCAGATCGTATTCATCGGCCGAGTAGAACCGGCCGATCTTGTCGGCGGCCTCCTGGCGGATCAGGCGGTAGGTGCCGACCACGCCACGGGCATCATCCCCGATGTCGTGATCGATCACCAGTAAATGATCGGCGATCGGGTCGAACTGGTCCCGGTCGCGCCGGCTGGCGAGGGTGCCGGCATCGGGCCGGGCGCTGAGCTCTTCGTAGAACACCTTGAACCGCAGCGCCTGGGCGGCATCGATCTCATCGGCGGTGGTGGCGAGGCGGACGCCCAGATTGCCGGCGCGCAACTCCTCGAACAGCGGCTCCTGGCCGATCGCGAGCACGGCGGTCATTCGGCAGCACTCTTGGCGGCGGTACGCATATTGTCCGGCGGGCTGGTCGCCGGTGCCGTGGCGTCAAGCGGACCGGCCTCGGCCCGGAGTTTGCGGCCGAACAATTCGATCTTGAGCGACATGAGCTCGAAGCCGTGCCGTGCGGCGACGCGCCGCATCAGGATTTCGGTTTCCGGCTCGTCGAACTCGATGACCTTGCCGCTTTCCTGGTCGACCAGATGGAAATGATCGCGATCGCCCGACATTTCATAGCGCGCCCGCCGGCTGCCGAGGTTGCGCCGCTCCAATATGCCGTGCTGCTCGAACAGGCGCACGGTCCGATAGACGGTAGCGAGTGAGATGCGCGGGTCGAG
Source organism: Acidiphilium rubrum (assembly GCF_900156265.1). Taxonomy (GTDB): domain Bacteria; phylum Pseudomonadota; class Alphaproteobacteria; order Acetobacterales; family Acetobacteraceae; genus Acidiphilium; species Acidiphilium rubrum. The sequence continues at coordinate 139,725 of NZ_FTNE01000003.1, read as the reverse complement.
CGTGTGGGCCAGGCGGTGCAGTTCATCGACATCGGGATGGTCGTTCGCTTCGGACAGGATACGTGCAATGGCGCGGCGCGGGCCGGTCATTTTGAGCCCGATTTCCATGCACAGACGCTCAATGCGGGTCTCCATCAGGCGCGTTGTGAACTATCTGAGCCGCCCGGTCCACCCCAAACGCACGGGTACGGGCCAGCCGATTCGCGGCCCCGGTGGCAGCCGGATCGCGCGCAATGCCCCGCCGTGAGTCGCAAAATGTCGCGGAGGCGGATCGTGCCGTTTGCATGCCTGCGGTGAAAACCCGCGCCATTCGTTGCGGGCGCGGGCAGTCATTGAAACGATCGAGGAGGATTGCGTCGATCCCCAGGTAGGTCCGGACGGTAAAATCCAAAATCCGTGCGGGGAAGTCACAGATGGCACTCAGATCAACGCGCAGATCGGATTGGCGCGAAAAAGACCGGTTGCGAGGCATTACTTCGAATGCGCGCCGCGAAATCGTGTTCGATTGCACGTGAGGAAGATCGTGGCGCATTGATAGATCAGCTCACACAAGATCATAAAATGAGACAATTTTGACCAAGGTAATTAAATAGACGCAGATTTCGGTTCGTGATGCATCCGGATTGCCTGACCTGCCGTAGTCACCTACAAGATGTTCGATGGCACAGGTTTCATTCATTTGAGCGACAGTACAGCTGGTATGACGGCGGAAGACGGCCTTGCGGCCCTGCTTCGCCGGTGTGCCGAGCGGGACCCGCTCGCATTGCGCGCTCTTTATGACGCGATGGCGCCAACCATGCTCGGTGTCGCGCTCCGGCTGTTGCGCAACCGCCCGCACGCCGAGGAAACACTGCAGGACGCGTTTTTGCAGATCTGGCGCAATGCCGACCGGTTCGATACCCAACGCGGCTCGCCCAAGGCCTGGATGATCGGTATTCTGCGCTACCGCGCGCTCGATCGGCTGGAAAACGAAAAGCGCCACACCGGGACCGATGAGCTTCCGGACGTCGCCGCGGAACTGCCGGTCGATATCGAAGACAGCCGCGCTCTTTCGAGCTGCATCAACGAACTGCCCGAGAACTGGCGCCGGTCCGTCATGCTGTCTTACGTCGAAGGTTATTCGCACAGCGAAATCGCTGATCTCACGAAAACGCCCCTGGGCACCATCAAAAGCTGGATCGTTCGATCGCTTGATGCGTTGAAGAAATGTCTTGAACGATGAGTGACCTGATCGCCCCCATCCCGGATCGCGCGGGTCTGTATGTGCTTGGCTTGCTGCGTGGTCAGGAGCGTCGTGAGTTTGAGGCCGATCTCGCGGTCGACCCGGTGCTTGCCATGGAAGTTTCGGCGTGGGAAGTCAGGCTGTTGCCACTCTCGCTCGCGGTGCCGCCGGTCGAACCCTCCGAATCGGTGTGGCTCGAAATCCAGCGCATCCTGGCACCGCGCGACAGTGCCAGCCCCGTGCAATCACCGACATCCCTGCGTCGTCGGCCGACCTGGCGGGAAAGCTTCTGGGATAACGTCGCCGTCTGGCGCGGCATCGGCGGTATCGCCGTCGCCGCCGCCATCGCGATCGCCGTGCTCCGCCCGCAACCGACCCAAGCCCCAGGCCTGGTCGCCGTGCTCGCGAGCAAGGCCGGTCCGGTGTTCACCGTCGCGTTGCGCAGCGATGGTGGCATGAACATCGCCCCGGTCGGCGACATCAAGCCGCCGGCGGGCAAGGTGTGGCAGTTGTGGGCGGTCGCGGGCGGTGAAAAACCGGTGGCGATCGGCTTCGTTTCGGCCAGGCCCAGCGTGCTGCCGGCCCACCAGATCCCAGCCGATCTGCGCAAGCCGAATATCCTGATGGCCGTCACGGTCGAACCGCCGGGCGGTTCGCCGACCGGCCAACCGGACACGCCCATCGTGTTCGCGGGCCCGATCCTGCCGGTCAACAACGGCGCCTGATCAGAGATCCAAGGTGGGCTGCACCGCACCGGCGCCGCGCGCGTTGGTCTGCACACCGGCATCGCCATCGTGAAAGCGGATCGTCAGCCTGCGTGACGCCGCCGCCGCCTTGGCCGAGGTGACCGGCTCACCCTTCGGGTTGATCGCGAGTGCGAATCCCCGCGCGAGCACGGCGTTATAGGACACGCTCTCCAGCCGCGCCGCCGCCGCGTCGAGCCGCAACCGACTTTCGCGCAGCCGGGCGGCCGTTGGCACCGCCAGGCGTTGCGCCAGCAGCGCCACCTGATGGCGCTTGGCCGCGATCAATTCGCGCGGATGCAGCAACCGCCCCGCCAGCCGATCGAGCGCCGCGCGCCGCACGATGAGCAGCGCCGGCAGCGCCAGAACCAGCCGCTCACCCCGGTCGTCCAGCCGTTGCCGCGCCGCACCCACCAACGCGGGCAGGTCGGGCAAGCCGGAAGCCGCCCGATCGAGCCGCAACCGCACGGTCTGTGCGATTCGCAGCAACGCCCCAGCCAGCCGCGCACCCGACTGCGCCAGATCGGCCGCCAGCGCGATCCGGTCCGGCACCGCCAACTCGGCCGCCGCCGTCGGAGTGGGCGCCCGGCGATCAGAGACGAAATCGATCAGCGTGGTGTCGGTTTCATGCCCGACTGCCGAAATCAGCGGGATCGGGCTCATTGCCGCCGCGCGGACCACCGCCTCGTCGTTGAAGGCCATCAGGTCTTCGAGCGAGCCGCCGCCGCGCGCGATGATCAGCACGTCGGGCCGGGGGATGGTGCCATCGGGCGGCAGGGCGCCGAAGCCTGCGATGGCGGCGGCGATCTGTGCTGCGGCCCCTTCGCCCTGCACCGCGACCGGCCAGAGCACGATGTGGCTGGGGAAGCGGCGGGCGATGGTGGTCTTGATGTCCTGGATGACGGCACCCTGTGGCGAACTGACCACGCCGATCACGCGCGGCAGCATCGGCAAGGCCCGCTTGCGCGCGGCATCGAACAGGCCTTCGCCGAGCAGGCGCAGGCGCAGCGCCTCGATCCGCGCGAGCAGGGCGCCTTCGCCGGCATAATCCAGCCGCTCGATGATCAACTGATATTCCGACCGCTCCGGATACGACGTGATCCGCCCGGTTGCGATCACCTCGATGCCGTTCTCCGGCTTCATGCCGATTCGCGACGCGTTGCCCTTCCAGATGATCGCGCGGATTTTCGCGCCCTCGTCCTTCAGCGCCATATAGGTGTGGCCCGAGGCGTAGAGCTTCATTTCGGTGATTTCGCCGCGCACCCGCACCCGCCCGAACGCGGTTTCCAAGGTGCGTTTCACCGCACCGGCGATTTCGGACACGGTGAGTTCCGGCAGATTGCCGGTTGGTGGGGGCAGGGTTTCGCTCATGGGGCGGGACTATGCTAAGCGCCCGCTCGCATGGCAAGCAGGAGGGCACAGGATGCGGGTTCTGATTATCGGCAATGGCGGGCGTGAGCATGCGCTGGCCTGGAAGCTCGCGCAAAGCCCGTTGCTGACCCGGCTGTTCATCGCCCCCGGCAATCCGGGTACCGCGCAGCATGGCGAAAACGTGCCGATCGCGGTGGATGACATTGCCGGGCTGGTCGGGTTCGCGGCCTCGAACGCGATCGATCTGGTGATCCCGGGGCCGGAACTGCCGCTGGCGCTGGGGATTGCGGATGCGCTGACCGACTCCGGCATCGCCTGTTTCGGGCCGAGCCAGGCGGCGGCGCAGCTTGAGGCATCGAAGCAGTTCACCAAGGAATTATGCGATGAGGCGGCGATTCCGACCGCCGCCTGGGCGAGTTTCACGGATGCGGCAGCAGCGCGCGCCTATCTGGCCGACCATCCGGCGCCGATCGTGATCAAGGCGGATGGACTGGCCGGCGGCAAGGGTGTGGTGGTGGCGGCGAGCGATGCCGAGGCGGAAGCCGCGATTGCGGCGATGCTGGAAGATGGGGTGCATGGTGCGTCGGGTTCGAGCATCGTGATCGAGGAGTGCATGACCGGCAGCGAAATGTCGTTGTTCGCGCTGTGCGATGGCGAGACGGCGTTGTTCTGCGGCACCGCGATGGACCACAAGCGCGCCTTCGACAACGATACCGGTCCGAACACCGGCGGCATGGGCGCGATTGCGCCGCACCCGGCGGCGACGGACGCGCTGATCGAGACCGTCATGGCCGGCATTATCCGCCCGACCCTCGCCACCATGGCGGCGCGCGGCACCCCATTCCGTGGGTTTCTGTTCGCCGGGCTGATGCTGACCGCGACCGGGCCCCGGCTGATCGAGTTCAACGCCCGGTTCGGCGACCCGGAATGCGAGGCGCTGATGCCGCTGATGGCAAGCGATTTGTTGCCGCTGCTGACCGCCGGCGCGCATGGCACGCTCGATGCGGCGATGACGCCGGTCTGGCGCGATGCGGCGGCAGCGACCGTGATCATGGCGGCAAAGGGCTATCCGGGCGCGTACGCAAAGGGCAGCGCGATCGATCTGGGTGAGGCGGTGGCGTTGCCGGATACGGTGGTGTTCCATGCCGGCACCGCGCTCGGCGCTGACGGTCTGACCAGCGCGGGCGGCCGCGTGCTTGCAGTGACCGCGACCGGTGGCGGTGTGGACGAGGCGGTTGGGCGTGCCTATCGGGCGGTGGATGCGATCGCGTTTCCGGACGGATTCTGCCGGCGGGATATCGGGGTGGGCGCCGTTACCGGCTGAGCGGTAGCGGCGTCACGCCAAAACGGTTACCCGCTCGCGGCGCATCGCTGCGGCCAGGGCGGTGACATCGTCGAGTACGGTGGCGATCAGCGCGGCGGAAGCTTTGCCCTGATCGTCGAGCCCGGCGGCCATGCGGTCGATCAGGGCGGAGGCGACCACCGCGCCATCCGCGTGGCGGGCCACGATCGCGGCCTGTTCGGGGGTGCGCACGCCGAAGCCGACCGCGATGGGCAGGCTGGTGGCCGCACGCAGGCGCGGGATGTCGCGCGCGAGGTCGGCGGCGGAGGCGGTGCGGGTGCCGGTGATGCCGGTGATCGACACGTAATACACAAAGCCCGAGGAGTCTTTCAGCACTACCGGCAGGCGTGCATCCGAGGTGGTGGGGGCGACCAGGCGGATCAGGTCGAGCCCGTTCGCCCGCACGTCCGCCAGCATCAGATCGGTCTCCTCGGTCGGCAGATCGACCACGATCAACCCATCGACGCCGGCGGCCGCGGCATCGGCGGTGAAGCGGGCGACGCCGTAGGACAGGATCGGGTTGAGGTAGCCCATCAGCACCAGCGGCACGGTGTCGTTGCCGGCGCGAAAGTCGCGCACCAGGCCGAGGGTGCCGGCAACGGTGGCGCCGCCGGCCAAGGCGCGGCGGCCGGCCTGCTGGATGGTCGGGCCATCGGCCATCGGGTCGGTGAAGGGCATGCCGATTTCGATGATGTCCGCACCGCGCGCGGCCATGCCGGCGAGCAGGGCGGCCGAAGTCGCGCGATCGGGGTCGAACGCTTCGACGAAGGTGATCAGGGCGGCGCGATCTTCGGATTTCAGCCGTGCGAACGTGGCGGCGATCCGGCTCACAGTTTTGCTCCGAGATGTTTCGCGACCGTGAAAATATCCTTGTCGCCCCGCCCGCACAGATTCATCAGGATGATCTGCGAGGGCTCCATCGCGGGCGCGATTTTCGCGACATGCGCGAGCGCATGGGCCGGTTCCAGCGCGGGGATGATGCCCTCCGTCGCGCAGCAGAGCTGGAACGCTTCCAGCGCCTCGTCATCGGTGACGGCGACGTATTCCACCCGGCCGATGTCGTGCAGATGCGAATGCTCCGGCCCGATGCCAGGGTAGTCGAGCCCGGCCGAGATCGAATGGGCTTCGAGGATCTGGCCATCCGCATCCTGCAACAGATAGGTGCGGTTGCCGTGCAGCACGCCGGGCCGGCCGCGCGAGAGCGAGGCGGCGTGCTCGCCGGAATCGAGGCCGCGCCCGGCGGCTTCGACGCCGATCAGTTTCACCTCGTCATCGAGCATCGGGTGGAACAGGCCGATCGCGTTGGAACCACCGCCGATCGCGGCGATCGCGACATCCGGCAGGCGGCCTTCGGCCTCGATCATCTGGGCGCGCGCCTCGGTGCCGATCACCGATTGGAAATCGCGCACCATGGCGGGGTAGGGGTGCGGGCCGGCGGCGGTGCCGATGATGTAGAACGTGTCGCGCACGTTCGCGACCCAGTCGCGCATCGCATCGTTCATCGCATCCTTCAGCGTGGCGGCACCGGAGGTGACGGGCACCACCTCGGCGCCGAGCAGCCTCATGCGGAACACGTTGGGCTGCTGGCGCTCGACATCGACGGCGCCCATGTAGATCACGCAGGGCAGGCCGAACAATGCGGCGACGGTCGCGGTCGCGACTCCGTGCTGGCCGGCGCCGGTTTCCGCGATGATCCGCGTCTTGCCCATGCGCTTGGCGAGCAGAATCTGGCCGATGCAATTATTGATCTTGTGCGCGCCGGTGTGGTTCAACTCGTCGCGCTTGAAATAGATTTTGGCACCGCCGAGTTTGCGGGTCAGCCGTTCGGCGAACCACAGCGGGCTCGGCCGGCCGACGTAATGCTTCATGTAATAGTCGAATTCGGTCTGAAACGCCGGATCTGCTTTGGCCGCTTCGTAGGCGGCCTCAAGTTCCAGGATCAGCGGCATCAACGTCTCGGCGACGAACCTTCCGCCGAACGCGCCGAAGCGGCCACGTTCGTCGGGCAGGTTGCGCAGGGAATTCGGGATCGGTTTGTTCATGGCGGCTCTCCAATGAACCGGAGATAGCCGATATGACGATCAGGTGAAACCGGGCCGGCCGCTATTTATCGCCGGCGGCGGCGATCAGGGCATCGTCCAGTGCGGCGGCGCGCTGGGCGGCGGGCCGTGCTGCCAGACGCTGGGCATAGGCCTCGAACGCGGGGCGTTTTTCGATCGTGCCGAACATCAGGCCGAAGGCGATCTGCGAGCCGACATAGACATCGGCGGCCGAAAACTGATCGCCCAGAATGAAGTCACCCTGCCCGACCGCCTGCTCCAGCGCGTCCATCACCGCAGTATAACTGCCGTAGCCGGTCGATATTTCGCGTCCCGCCGGCACTTCGAAGCCGAATGCCTTGTTGGTCACCGCCGCCTCATAAGGGCCGGCCGCGAAAAACATCCAGCGGAAATAAGGGCCGCGCCGCTGATCGCGGAGCGGCGGTGCCAATTCGGCCTCGGGAAACGCATCCGCGAGGTAGGCGCAGATTGCCGCGGTTTCGGTGACGATCGTATCGCCGTGCTGCACCGCGGGGACTTTGCCCATCGGGTTGATCGCGAGGTAGTGCGACGCTTTCATCGCACCTTTGAAGTCGAGCAGTTCGACCCGGTAGGGCTGGCCGATCTCCTCGAGCATCCAGCGCGCGATGCGGCCGCGCGACATCGGGTTGGTATAGAGGATCAGATCGCTCATGTTTCCAACTCGCTGTCCCAATACAGGAAGTCGCGCCAGCTTTCGTGCAGGAAATTCGGCGGAAACGCCCGGCCGCGATCCTGCAATTCCCAGCTGTTCGGCCGGCGCGGCGTTTCATACGGGAACATCTTGCACTCGCGCGGCAGTTTCGAGCCCTTGCGCAGATTGCACGCACCGCAGGCGGTGACCACGTTTTCCCAGGTCGTGCGGCCGCCGCGCGCGCGGGGGATCACGTGGTCGAACGTCAGATCCGGCGCGGGCAGCCGATCGTGGCAATACTGGCAGGTGAAACCGTCGCGCAGAAATACGTTGAACCGGGTGAACGCCGGCTGGCGCATCGAGGGCACGAAATCCTTCAGCGCGATCACCGAAGGCAGCTTCATCGACAACGAGACGGAATGCACCTCGTGCTCGTATTCCGACAGGACGGACACACGGTCGAGAAACACCGCTTTCACGGCGTCCTGCCAGGCCCAGAGCGATAATGGAAAATAGGAGAGCGGACGGAAATCCGCGTTCAGCACGAGAGCGGGGAAATTCTGCCCGCCGTCAGGCATCAGGCGCACCGCACCGGACCGCGGCCGGACTGAACAGGTCCCAGAACGGAGACCAACGCTTGAGGGCGTTTCGGAAATCGAATCGCCAGATGTCGTGGCAGGCCGAATTCATGCGCGCTTTATGACAAAGACCGGCCAAGCCCGCAAGCCGAAGCCGGTTGGACGAAACCCTTGTCATCAAACTTAAACAACGGTCGCGAAGCCTTTCTGCAGCGCCAGCGCGCCGGCCGAGAGGCCGGAATCCTCGATGCCGTGCGCCAGTTTCGGCACATACAGCGCCTGCACCGGCACACCGTTTGTGCGCAGCACCGCCTCGGCGTCGCGCGAGCGCGAGACCGGCACCACCTGATCCTCGATGCCATGAACCAGCAGAACCGGCGGGCGGCCGGTGAGTTCGCGCGCGAGCGAGTCCGGGTCGATCAGCGCACCGGAAAACGCGAGAATCGCGCGCGGCGGCACGGCGCGGCGCAGGCCGGTGAACAGCACGGTCATCGCCCCCTGGCTGAAGCCCATCAGCGCATACGCATCGGGCGGCAAACCCAGCCGGGCCAATTCCGCGTCGATTAACCCATCGAGCGCCACCCGTGCCCGTCGCACGCCCACCGCCATGCGCGCCGGATCACGATCGGCGATATCCCACCATTGCCGCCCATGCGGCGCCATCGCGAAGGGTTCGGGCGCGTGCGGCGATATGAACGCCGCCTCCGGCGCGGCTTTCGCCCAATAGGGTGCCAGATCGATCAAATCATTGCCGTCGGCACCGACGCCGTGGCACAGCACGATGAGTTGCTTCGCGGCACCCGCGGCCTGTCCCCAACGCGGTCCATCCAGTACGTCCATGCTGATCCCTCTTTGAATTTGCCGCTGAGGGTATCATCCTACCGTCCGATGTCCATCACCACGCGCTTCGCCCCCAGCCCGACCGGGTATCTGCACCTCGGTCACGCCGCTGCGGGCTTGATCGGGTTCGAGCATGCGCGGGCGGCCGGCGGGCGGTTTCTGCTGCGAATCGAGGATATCGATACCGCGCGGTGCCGGGCTTGCTATACCGAGGCGATCCTCGCGGATCTCGCCTGGCTCGGCCTCGTCTGGGATGGCGCACCGCGCATCCAGTCCGCGCATGTCGCCGCCTATCGCGCCGCGCTCGATCAACTCGCGGCGATGGGCCTGCTGTATCCGTGTTTCTGCTCGCGCGCCGAAATCGCCGCCGCGCTCGGGGCGCCACATGGGGCGGGCGCGGTCTATCCCGGTACCTGCCGCCACCTCGATCCCGCATTTGCCGCCGACCGCATGGCGCGCGGCGATGCCTATGCGCTGCGCCTGCGCACCGATGCCGCCATCCGCCAAACCGGCCCCGTGCGCTATCACGAGGCGGGCGAGGGCTGGATCAGCGGCGATGCGGCGGCGTGCGGCGATATCGTGCTCGCCCGCAAGGATGCGCCGTGCAGCTATCATTTATGCGTCACGCATGACGATGCGTTGCAGGGCGTAACTCTGGTCACGCGCGGCGCGGATCTGCGGGACGCCACGCCCATTCAGGTGGTGCTGCAACGCCTGTTCGGCTGGCCAACGCCGGGCTACGCCCATCACGCGCTGCTGACCGATGCCGCCGGCCGGCGCCTGGCCAAGCGCGATCGTGCCGCCACACTGCGCGACCTGCGGGAGGGTGGTGTAACGCCCGATCAGGTTCGGAAAATCATCTCTTGCCGGATCGGCAATATCACCTCACTCTCATGACATGACATTGTGCAAAACCCTGCCCGTTCTGACACTCGCCGCCCTTGGCCTCGCCATCGCAGCACCTGCCCATGCCGCACCGGCGCCACCGGCGATCGCGAAACTCGCGCGGGCGGCGTTGCCGGCGGTGGTCGATGTCGAAAGCATCGACCCGATGAAAGCCAAGCCCGGCAGCGGTGCGGCGAGCAAGCCGGGTGATGGCGGATTTCACAAGACCGCGACCGACAAAGCCGACAGCCACAGCCTGATCGTGCCGCCGCGCGCCGAACAGGCGCTCGGCACCGGGTTTTTCATCAGCCCGGATGGCTATATCGTCACCAATCATCACGTCATCGCCGGTGCCAGCGAAATCAAGGTGACGCTGCATGACGGGCGGATTTTCACCGCCAAGCTGGTCGGCGCCGATAAAAAGGCCGATCTCGCGGTGTTGAAAATCGACACCGGCAAGCCCGATCCGTATCTGACGTTCGGCGACAGCGGCAAGCTCGAACTGGGTGACTGGGTGGTTGCGATCGGCAACCCGTTCGGCCTCGGGTTTTCGGTCTCGGCCGGCGTGGTCAGCGCGCTGCACCGCGATATCGGCTCCGGCCCGTTCGATAATTTTATCCAGACCGATGCCGCGATCAACCGCGGCAATTCCGGCGGCCCGATGCTCGATGCCGCGGGGCACGTCGTCGGCGTCGATTCGGCAATCTATTCACCCTCGGGCGGATCGGTCGGCATCGGGTTCGCCATCCCCTCCAGCATGGTCAAGCCGGTCGCCCTCGCGCTGATCGCCCATGGCTCGATGACGCGCGGCTGGGCCGGATTGCGGGTTGAACATCTCTCGGCCGACATGCAGCACGCCTGGCATCTGAAAACGACCGATGGCGTCGTGGTCGGCGGCGTCGTCGCGCACGGCCCCTCGGCCGGCAAATTAGCGCCGGCCGACGTGATCACCCGCGTCAATGGCAACCCGATCGATACGGTGCACGCCTTCAAGGTCGCTCTCGCCGAAATTCCGGTCGGCCAGACCGCGCAATTGCGCTACCGGCACGATGGCGATGTGCACGACGCGACCATCACCATCGCCGTACCGCCGAAACCGGCCGCACCAGGTGCCAAACCGAAACCCGCACCCGCCACCACAGCGCCGAAACCCGATATGATCAGCGCCCTCGGCATCGGCGTGATGACCCACCCCGGTGCCCAGGGCGTGATTGTCGTCTCGGTCGACAAAAACGGCGCCGCCGCCCATGCCGGATTACAGGCGGATACGCTGATCGAAGCGGTCGGGCCCGATTTCGTCACCTCGCCCAAAGCGCTGAACGACAAATTGGCCCGCAAACATGCGGTTGCCCTGCTGGTCGATGGGCCGGACGGTACGTCATGGATTTCGGTACCGCTCGACCATGAGGCTACAACGCACTGAGTGGTGGCGTTTGATCAGCAGAGTCAGCAATCGCTTCTTTTTTGTAAAAAAGAAGCAAAAAACTCTTTTAGTTTGGGCTGGCGGTACTGCCGATAGGTCTAGCTGCGCAAAATTCTCCCCGGCCGCTCGCAACCTATTCAAGAGTTTTCCAGAGCGAGCCGGAAGAGCTAGCTCAATACGTTGGCGAAGCGAATTATGGTTAATTATCAGATTGCTGCATGTCCAGAGAATTAGATCCAGTAACTACCAAGCGGTAGCCAGCAATCGTTCTTTGCGGCGACATTCCTAATCTGCTTTACGAAATGCGCGGCTCGACACCTGGATGTTGTTGCCGCACGGATCTTTAGCGTTCGCGTAGGAATAACCGTCGGCCGGATGCTCGGCGCTGAATATGAGCCCATTGCCGGCACTCCTCTCGCAAAACCCCGAAACATCTTCGACGTCGAATACCGGTTTCACGGCGACCTGCCCGGTTCTCACGCCCTTTGCAGCGGCATGGACCATTATATTCGCACCACCGCTCGGTGCCACCAACTCGACGATTCGATCATCTGGCAAACGTAGCACCTGAAAACCAAAGTGCTTTTCGTAGAAAGCGACGGTTCCCTCGACATCGCGGGCATAGAGAAGGAGCCGGTTCAGTGCCAAAGGCATCTTGGGTTCATGGATTTCTGTTGCCCGTCGGCTCATAAACCACCATTTTCTGTCGTCGCTGGGAGGCCATATCTCATCTAGAGTCTCCCATGCCGTACTCCGGGCTGGGACAGGTTTTCCGTGCCAATAGGATCGTTCACATTTTTCTGAGGCATCATAGTTTCGTCATCTCGAATCTTTCAAGATGAATCGAACAGCCATCATGCTGATGCGAGACCCACTCGACGTGATCGACTAAATCAGGAAATCCCAATGAATTCAACTGGCTAATTTTGTGTATTCATTTTTGCGCCCGGTATTCCGATGTCGCGGAGCTGCAGATAGGTCATGGGCCGGTCAGGATTCGGGCGGCTTACTGCGCTCAGCTAGTGACTTCAGCAGTGTGATCAGATCCGCGGTAACTTGATGATCTCGCTCGGGTACTCGCCGCGGAGAATCGGCTCAAGTCGATCTGCGAGGTTGAACGGATAGATCGCCTCGCTGGATGTCCTAAGGTCATCCAGCGTCCACCAGCGGGTCTCGATAATCTGCTCGCGCTCGTGTTCGGTCCATCGGGCTTGATCGATTTTTTCGTGGGCAGCGAAGGCGACGATGAAGTGCTCTTGGAACAGCGTTTTCCAGGCGCCGCTACGGTGGCGATCTTCGCCGTACCAAACCACGGGGCCGAGCCGAATGTCGGTCATGCAAGTTTCTTCGGCAATTTCCCGGAGTGCTGTTTGCTCGATGGTTTCGCCGCTTTTTCGGCCACCTCCTGCGGTTGTCCAGCAGGGTTGCGGGATGCCGGTTGGCCCGGTGTTGCGATATTTGATCAGTAATATCCGTTTGGCGGGTGATAGCAGAAGAACGCGGACTCTTGTTGGCTTGGTCATCGATGCTCCTGATCGGACTGCGCTATCAAATATCGGGTTGTTTTACGGGCGAGGCAATGATGTGGGTTCTGCTCGGTGGGACAAGATCAAATCGGCAGATCCACCGTGGACGGTCAGGGCAAGCGGGTGTCAGCCCTGCTCAACATGGCAGACGGCTTCGATGTTGTGCCCGTCGGGGTCAAGCACGAACGCACCGTAATAATGGTCGTGGTAGTGGGGTCGCAAACCCGGGCCGCCGTTATCGCGCCCGCCAGCGGTGAGGGCCGACCGGTAGAATTCATTGACCATGGCGCGGTTCGCCGCTGCGAACGCGATGTGGGTGCCGGATTGCAGTCGATCGCGGAGGCCGATCCAGAACACGGCGATCTCGTTGGCGCCGTAGCCCGCGAACTCTGGATCAGTGTGCAGGCGTTCGATGCTGAGCGGACGGAGCGCGTGATCGTAGAACCGTTTCGATGATTCGATATCGGTGACACCGATCGTGACGTGATCGAGCATGGCCGGCTCCGGGTTTCAGACGTAAGCATTTTTTATAAAGGAGAAGCAACAAACTTTCATCAGATCTGTTCATACCGACGAAACCGCCGATACCCCAGATTAAAAAAAGTTTTTTGCTTCTTTTTTACAAAAAAGAAGCGCTTCCCGTCCTCACCCCGCCTTAGCCGTCAACCCAGCCGCCTCGATCCCGGCAATCGCGCAGGCCTCGTCGTTATCGGACGTATCGCCCGAAATGCCGACCGCGCCGATGATATCGCCGGCGGGATCGATCACCAGCACGCCGCCCGGCACCGGCACCATGCGGCCTTGGGTGGCGGCGGCGAGGGCGGTGACGAAGCCGGCGCCGCCGGCGTTCCAGCGGTCGAACAGCACGCGCGAGCCGGCACCGATGGCGAGGCCGCCCCAGGCCTTGCCGGTTGCGATTTCGACCCGGCCGATGCCCGAGCGATCCTCCCGCGCGAGCGCGACCATGTGGCCGCCGGCGTCTAGCACCACCACGGTCAGGGGTGCGAGGTTGAGCGCGCGCCCTTTGGCGCGGGCGGCGGCGAGGATGGTTTCGGCGGTGGCGAGGGTGAGATTGGTCATCGATCGAGTCCTGTCAGTGATAGCGGTGTCATGAATGCCGGGGTTTAGGGCACGAAACCCGGCTCAGTTCAACGGGGGCAGGTCGATCCAGGAGAGATGGCCGCCTTTGCCGGCGCCGGTGTCCATGAACATGGCAACGCCGCCGAGCGCCCCGGTCAGGCGCAGCGGGCGGCCATCCGCGCTGCGTTGGTCGTGGCCGCAATAGACCGTGATGCCCGGTGGAATCCGGTCGACCCAGGTGAGCAGGCGTTCGGGCTTGCCGGCGCCGGTGACGCGGCCGGTGGTCTGGCCGAACAGGGCGCGGGCGAGCAGGCGGCCGGCGCGGCCGGGCGGCAACGGCGGGGCCGGTTCGGTGAGCATCGCGGGGTGAAACCCGCCGTGGACGCAGAGTGCGCTGTGCAGGGTGAGCCACGCCGGTGCGCGGCTGATTTCGGCCAGGGTGCGCGCGGCGGTGGCCGCATCGAGCGCGGCCAAAGTGGTGGCAAGGCCGGGGCCGCGCTGCACGGCATCGCCCCGCAGCGCGCGGGCCAGTTTGAAATCATGGTTGCCGAGCAGGAACAGGCCGCGCCCGGCATCGATCAGGTCGAACATCAGATGCAGCGCGCCGGGCGTGTCCGGCCCGTCATCGACCAGATCACCGAGCTGGATGATGAACCGATCGGTCGCCGCTGCCGCGGCGAAGCCTTTGGCGTCGCCGTGGACATCACCCACGATGCGCAGACCGATGCCGGGCGGGATGCAGCCGGGCGGCGGCGTCACGCCTGTGCCGCGATCGCGGTGCGCAGTTCCTGCTGGGCGGCGCGGTCGATCGGAAAGCGGCGCATGATCAGCGCGGCGACGATTTTCAGCGCAGACGGAATGCCGCAATAGAGCACCATCAGAGCGGCGTCCTGCATCGCGTCGTTGCCGCCGTGGGTCGAGAACCCGACCAGGCCGAGCAGCGGAAACGCGAGACCCGGTGCGAGGGCGTTGCCGGCCTTCTGGGCCATGGTGGCGGCCGCGAAATAGATGCCGGCGCGCTGCTCGCCGCTCGCGGCTTCATCGACATCGACGACATCGGCCTGGATCGCGGGCGGGATGGTGAAATCCGCACCCAGCCCAGCGCCGGTGAACACGCTGATGATGCCGAACAGGATCAGCACATGCGGCACGTGCAGGATCGCCGGCACGAAGGCGAAGGCGATGCCGGACATCGCCATCGCCGCTGCCCAGGTCTGATGCTTCCCGATCCGCGCCGCGAGTTTCAGCCAGAACGGCACCGAGATCACGCCCGCCGCGAAATAGACCAGCAGCAGCGGCCCCGATGCGGCGGGCGTATGCAGGATTTGGTCGAACACGATCAGGATCAGCGCCGCCGGCAACCCGTTCGCCAGACCGTTCACCGCCCAAGCGAGGATCAGCCGGCGGAACGGGCCGTTCGAGGCGACCAGTTTCAGGGTCGGCCCGAGCCCGGCCGGGGCAGTGCGCCGCGTCGGCAGCTTGTCGGGCACCAGCAGCAGCGCGAACAGCACGAAGGGTGTCGCAAGCCCGATGGTCAGCAGCGACAGCAGATGCGCCTGGCCGACATGTGAGGTGATGCCGAGTGCGACCGGCGCGATCGCGGAAATCAGGATGCCGACAATCGTGCCGCCTTCGCGCAGCGAGGTGATGCGCTGGCGTTCGGTATAGTCATCCGACAATTCAGCCCCCCACGCCCAATAGGGCAGGGACAGCGCGGTCCAGCCCCAGGTGACCAGTGCGTAGAACACGAACAGCCAGAGCGCGCCGGCCCCGTGCGGCGGAAAGAACAGGCCGACCGCGCCGATCGCCGCGACCGGCATCGCCACCGCCATGAACGGTTTGCGCCGGCCGAAGCGGCTATGCGAGAGGTCGGAAAACCGGCCGATCGCGGGGTCGACGATCACATCGAAAATCCGCACAAGCGTCAGCACGAAGCCGACCGTGGCGAGGTTCATATGCATCGATCCGGCCCAGAAATCCGGCAGGATCACCAGCAGCGGCAGGCCGAGCATCGCCAGCGGCAGCGCGGGGGCTGCGTAGATCAGCTTGGTGCGGAGGCTGAGGCGGACTGTCGGCAATCAGCCTCGCGCGATCACGAACTGGCCCACATCGGTCCAACCGGCGCGGAACCCGGCCTCGCAATAGGCCAGATAATACTCCCACAGCCGCTTGAACCGCGTGTCGTACTGGCGCGACATCGCGCCGATCTGCGGCCACGCGGCCTGGAACGCGTGCTGCCAGCGTGCCAGGGTTTCGGCGTAATCCTGGCCGAACCAGAAACTGTCGCGCAGTTTCAGCCCGGCGCGGGCGATTTCCTGACCGAACCTTGTGGGCGAGGGCAGCATGCCGCCGGGGAATACGTAGCGCTGGATGAAATCGGCACTCGAACGGTAGTCGTCGAAATACCGGTCGGCGATGGTGATGACCTGCAACCCGGCGAGGCCGCCCTGGTTCAGCCGGTCGCGCACGCAGTCGAAATAGGTCGGCCAGTATTGCTCGCCCACCGCTTCGAACATTTCGATCGAGGCGATCCGGTCGAAGGTTTCCGTCACGTCGCGATAATCCTGCAACCGTAGAGTGACGCGATTGCCGAGCCCGGCGCGGGCGATGCGCGCCTGGCCGTAGTCGAGTTGCTCCTGCGACAAGGTGATGCCGGTGACATTGGCGCCATAATCGCGCGCTGCAATTTCGGCGAAGCCACCCCAGCCGCAGCCGATTTCGAGCACGTTCATCCCCTCGCTCAGGCCGAGCGCGCGGCACAGGCGATGGATTTTCCGCTCCTGCGCGGCGGCCAGGCTGGAGTCGCCGGTTTCGAACACGGCAGCTGAATAGGTCATGGTTTCATCGAGCCATGATGCATAGAAATCATTACCAAGGTCATAATGCTCGGCGATATTGCGCCGCGCGCCCTTGCGGGTGTTCGGCCGCAATTTATGCGCAACATAGCTGACCGCGCGCGCCCAGAGCTTGCCGCGCAGCATGTCTTCCCACGCCGCCTCGTTCACCGTGCCCGAACGCAGCACATCGATCAGGTTCGGGCTGTCCCACCAGCCTTCCAGATAGGCCTCGGCGAGACCGAGGCTGCCGCCGAGCAGCAGTTTCGCGATCATCCGCGCATCGCGCACCACCATCGTGGCGTTCGGCCCGGGTTCGGTGCCGGCGAAATGATGCACCGAGCCATCCGGCAGGATCACCTCGATCGTGCCGGCCTTGATCATCCGGGCGATGCCGAGCCCGAGCCGCAGCCGGCGGTCGCGCGGCAGGGCGGGGTTGGACAGAGTGGTGGCGTCGTTCATACGGCGTCTCCTCGGACGATTGTCGGGTGAGAGTCTTTCGGTTCACGATGAAATTTGGCACCACGAACCAGGGTCTTGATCGCCTCCCAATGGATCGCGGCGATCACCTTGGCCGCCATCAGCGGCATCCGCGCAAGCTGGCCGAACAGGGCACGATCGGTCGCCGGCGTCGCATCGAGCGCCATTACAGCGCTCATCCGGCGCTCGGCCGCACCGTAGCGGATGCTCATGCGAAACCGCCGCTCCAGCCGGGTGAAGGTGAAATCATACTGACCCTGCATGTCGAACAGGGGCGATACATGCATCGCCTTGGCGACCCGCTGGCGGATCAACCCCGAGGCCGCCGTCACCGGGATCAGGTAACCCACCTGATCGCCGAACGTGTTCTTCACCTGGTGCAGCACGGCACCCAGCCTGCCATCGGCGTCGGCGCAGAAATAAAAGGAAATCGGGTTGAATGCATAACCGAGTATACGGGGAATCGTCATGAAACGGATGCGCGCGCCGAACGCCGCCAGCCCGTTTTCCGCCAGCGCCGCCTCGACCCACGGGCGCAGGGCGCTGCCGTCGCGCGGGCCGTGGTCGCGATCGTTGATGCCGATCAACCCGGGCCGGTTGTGCCGGAAGATCGCGCTGCGCCGCGCCAGACCATCGAGATCGTCAAGATCAAGCGCGAGCATCCATAGCCGGTAGGCGAATTTATGGCGCGGCGTGGTGTAGCGCACATGGCCGACCGACCCGGCATAGATGGTCGCACCGCTCATGCCGCGCGCCGTTCCGTGCGCGCCTGCCAGGGAATGCCAAGCCCGAGCGCCTGCGCGATCCGCACCGCCGAGGCAATGCCATCCTCATGGAAGCCCCAGCCGGTCCAGGCCCCTGCGAACCATAGCCGATCGACACCCTGAATACCCGGCAACGCCGCCTGTGCGGCCATCGCCGCCGTGTCGAACACCGGATGCGTGTAGTGGCGCCGCAACAGCACCTGCGCGGGGTCGGGCGGGATCAGCGGGTTCAGGCTGACCAGCAGGGGTTTCGAGGTCTTGATGCCCTGCAACGCGTTCATCCAATAGGTCACGCTGATAGCCTGGCCATGATCGGCCGCATCGCGCGAAAGGTAATTCCACGCCGACCACACGGCTTTGCGCCGGGGCATCAGCGCAGGATCGGTGTGCAGAACGGCGGTGTTCGCCTGAAACCGCACGGCGCCGAGCAGCGCGCGTTCCTCGGGCGTGGGTTGTTCGATCATCGCGAGCGCCTGATCGGCGTGGCAGGCGAGCACGATCTGATCGAACATCGCTGTATCATGATCGGTGCTGACGCTGACCCGATCACCCATGCGGCTGACGCGGCGCACCGGCGACGCCGAGCGCACCCGTGCGCCGAGTGCCGCACGCAGCTTCGCGACATACATGCGCGACCCGCCGGTCACGGTGCGCCATTGCGGCCGGTCGTTGATGGTCAACAGGCCGTGATTATGAAAAAACCGCACGAAATGCCGCGCCGGAAACGCCCGCATGCCGGCGACCGAGGCGGACCAGATCGCCGCCCCCATCGGCAGGATATGATCCTCGGTGAAACCGGCGCTGTAGCGGTTCCGATCGAGGTAATCGCCGAGCGTTTCGGTGGTCTCGCTGGTCAGCAGCGTGGGGGCTTCGCGGTTGAAGCGCAGAATGTCCTGGATCATCCGCCAGAAGCGCGGGCGCAGCAGATTGGTTTTCTGGGCGAATAATTGCGCGAGGTTCGAGCCGCCGTATTCCAGCGCGCCATCGCCGATCGAGACGCCAAAGGTCATTTCGGTATCATGGGTTGCGACATCGAGTTCCCTGAAAAATCCTTCGAGATTCGGATAGTTCCGATCGTTCAGCACGATGAACCCGGTATCGACCGCAACCTCCACGCCATTGAGCGTGACCAATTGGGTATCGGCATGGCCGCCCAGCCGCGGCTCGGCCTCGTAGAGCACGACGTCGAACTCATCGCGCGCGAGCCATGCCATCGCCATCCCGGCGATGCCGGCGCCGATCACCGCGAGTTTTGGTTTTTCACTGCTCATGCCGCCGATTTTCCGATCGTCTTGAACGCCGCCAGCGCCCGCTCACGCCCCGCTTTGAGGTCGATGACCGGGCGCGGATAGGTTTTGCCCAGCGTGACACCGGCGCTGCGCAGCACCGCCTCCGGTGCGTCCCATGGCGCGTGCAGCGCGCGATCGGGTAGGCGCGCGAGTTCCGGCACGAAGCGGCGGACATAGGCACCGTCCGGATCGAATTTCTCACCTTGCAGCACCGGGTTGAAGATTCTGAAATAGGGTGCCGCATCCGCGCCGCACCCGGCCACCCATTGCCACGAGGCGGCGTTGGACGCGGCATCGGCATCGACCAGACAATCCCAGAACCACGCCTCGCCCGCCTGCCAGGGGATCAGCAGATGCTTGACCAGGAAGGAGGCGGTGATCATCCGCACGCGGTTGTGCATCCAGCCGGTCCGCCAGAGTTGCCGCATCCCGGCATCGACGATCGGAATACCGGTTACGCCGCGCTGCCAGGCGCGCAGATCATCCGGGGCGTCGCGCCACGGCATCGCCGCGAACTGGTCCTTCATCGGCACTTCATCGAGCGTTTCGTTGTGCCAGAGCAGATAGGCGGCGAACTCGCGCCAGATCAGCTCCTTGAGAAATGTGTGCTTGCCGTCAGGGCGTTTGGTCACCACCGCATCGGCCGCGCGCCAGACCGCATCGATCGCGATTTCGCCCCAATGCAGATGGGGCGACAGCATCGAGGTGCCGGTCTCGCCCGGCAGGTTGCGCCGGCGATCGTAATCATCGAGCCCGTCACGCAGGAAATGCGCGAGCCGCTCCTGCGCGCCGGCTTCGCCGGGTTGCCAGGTGTCGCGCAAGCCGCCCGCCCAATCCGGCGCGCGGGGCAATAAATGCCAATCCTCCAGCGCATCGCTTGCGACATCGGCAA
This sequence comes from Acidiphilium rubrum, assembly GCF_900156265.1. GTDB lineage: Bacteria > Pseudomonadota > Alphaproteobacteria > Acetobacterales > Acetobacteraceae > Acidiphilium > Acidiphilium rubrum. Next base: position 119,744 of record NZ_FTNE01000003.1, on the reverse strand, counting down.
TGCCCGGAATGCGCTTGGGCGCCGCGATCGCCGCGCGCGGTGCGAACGCCTCGAAACACGCGCGCGAAAACGGCGTGTAGACGCCATAGACGCCATCCGATTTCGTGCGGATCTGCTCGGCACCGAACATCAGCGCCGAGCGATGCCGCTCAAAGCCGATACCGCGCGCTTTCAACGCGGCCGCCACATCGCGATCGACCTGCCGCAGCCAGGGCTCATGCGCGCGCCCGGCATGCACCGTGGTAGCACCGATCGATGCGGCGAGTTCGGGGATGATCGCCACCGAATCGCCACGCCGCAGCACAAGCTTCGCCCCGCGCGCCGCACAATCCTGCCCCAGCGCCGCGAGCGAGCGGTGCAGCCACCACAGCGCGGCCCCACCCCACTGCGCCGCAGGATCGAGCACGAACACCAGCACGACCGCGCCCGCATCGAGCGCCGCTGCTAACGCAGGGTTATCGGCCAGCCGTAAATCGTTGCGCAGCCAGACCAGACTCCTCGCCATCATGCGGCTTTCGCTGCGTGTGCGAGCGGAAACGCGAACACCCGCTCCCGGCTCAGCAGAAACACCTGCCCGCCGCGCGGGAACAGCGCGCGGATCGGCGCCGCGGTCACCTCCAACCCGCCGGTAAAAGCGCCGAACGAGGGCAGTAGCACGCGGTGCTGATCGGTCACGAAACAGGGCCGCGCGATCGCGCCCGCCCGTGTCGCGATTCGCGCCTTGGGGTGAAAATGTCCGGAAAACTCGACCTGCCCGGCCTCCAGCGCCTCAGCTTGATGGCGGAACACGCAGGCCTCATCGCGCAGCATTGTGGCACCACCCATCGCCTGATCGTGATTGCCGGCGATCCACACAAACCGGTGCGCCGCCTCGAACCGCGCCAACCGCGCCGCATCCTCGGCCGCCAGACGCGCGTGGCCCTGATCGTCATGGAACGAATCGCCGAGCGCGATCACCACCTCCGGCGCATATCCCCGCAGCAGCAGCGCCAGCCGGTCCAGCGTCGCCCGCGTATCATACGGCGGCACCAGCGCACCGCGCGCGGCACTCGACGAGGCTTTTTCCAGATGCAGATCGGCCAGGATCAACGTCCGGCGCACGGGCCAGAACACCACCCCGGCGGGGTCGAGCATGAAACGATGACCGGCACGGTGAATCGGGGCAGCATTCATAACCGCCTCCATTCCATATTGTGCCGTGTCACGCCAGATGGACACTCGATGCGACATCATCCTCGATCCCGGCCTCGGCGAGCAGGGCCTCGGCTTCGGCCAGCAGCGCGTCCTCCGCCTCGCCGCCGCGGATCTGCTCGCGACCGATTTCGAGCAGCACCGGCACGGCCAGCGGTGAGACGCGCTTGAGCCGCCGGTGCGTGATCCGCCCGCGCGCCCGCGCCAGCATTCCCGCGATCCGCGCCAGATCGACCAGCCCATGCGCGGCGTCCGCCCTTGTTGCGCGGAGCAGGATATGGGTGGGGTCATGTTTGCGGAGCACATCATAAATCAGATCGGTATTGATACTGACTTGTCTACGGCTGCGCTCGCCGCCCGGATGCGTCCGCTCGATCAACCCCGCAATGACCGCCACGTTGCGGAAGCTGCGTTTGAGCATGGTGCTTTCGGCCATCCAGGCTTCGAGATCATCGCCGAGCATGTCCTCCTCGAACAGCCGGGCGATGTCGTGCGGTTCGCGCGCGCACCACACGCCGAGCACGTAATCGGTCGCGACGAACCCCAAAGGCTGATCGCCGAACCGTTCCAACCGCCGGGTGATCAGCATGCCGAGCGCCTGATGCGCCTGGCGCCCCTCGAAACAATAGGCGACCAGATACCACCGGCCGCCGCGCGGAAACGTCTCGACCAGCAGATCATCGGGGCCGGGCAGGGATGATCGCCATGCCTGGAGTTCCAGCCACTCACGCACCTGATCCGGAAAATGCCGCCATTGCGCGGGCTCGTGCAGCATGGCGCGCACCCGGTTGGCGAGGTTGGTGCTCAGCGGCATCCGCCCGCCGACATAGGCGGGGATCTTCGGCTCGCCGGTGCCGCCATCCGCCGCCATCACGCTGGTTTCGCGAATGCCGAGAAACACCAGCCGCCGCCCCGCGAACAAAAACGTATCGCCCGGGCTCATCATGGTGACGAAATATTCCTCGATCTCGCCGAGTGTGATGCCGCCGCCGCGCCCGCCGCCCAACCGCACCTTCAGCACCGGCGCCTCGACGATGGTGCCGATATTCATGCGGAACTGCCGCACGATGCGCGCGTGGCGCACATGCATGAACCCTTCGGAATCACGGAACAATTTTCGGTAGCGCTCATAGACCGCGAGCGCGTAGCCGCCATCCTCGACATAGCGGACCACATCGTCGAAATCGTGCCGCGCGAGCATGGCGTAGGGTGCGGCGCGGCACACCTCGGCGTACAATTCATCCGGGTGGAACGGCGCGGCGCACGCGCACCCCAGCACGTGCTGGGCCAGCACGTCGAGCGCGCCTGGTCGCGGCGGATCGCCATCGAGATCAAGTGCCGCCACCCCTTCGATCGCGGCGGCGCATTCCAGCACCTCGAACCGGTTGGCCGGCACCAGCAATGCGCGCGAGGCTTCATCCAGCCGGTGATTGGCCCGGCCCAGCCGCTGCATCAGCCGCGACACGCCCTTGGGGGCCGCGACCTGGATCACCTGATCGACTGCGGCCCAGTCGATCCCGAGATCAAGCGAGGAGGTCGCCACCACCGCGCGCAACCGCCCGGCCGCCATCGCCGCCTCGACCTTGCGGCGCTGGCTCACATCGAGACTGCCGTGATGCAGCGCGATCGGCAGCGTTTCGTCATTGTGCCGCCACAGCGCCTCGAACATCAATTCCGCCTGCGCGCGGGTGTTGACGAACACGATGGTCATGCGCGCCGTGCGGATCTGCTGCAAAATCGCCTCGGCCGCCATCAGCCCCATATGGCCCGACCACGGCATCCGCCCCGGTGCGATCAGCAGACCGATCTCCGGCGCAGCACCGGCCTCGCCCAGCACCAACCGCGTTGCCCCGCCGCGCCCATCGGGCGAGAGCCAGTTCAGCATGGCGCCTTGGTGGGCAATTGTCGCGGACAGGCCGATCCGCAGGGCGGCGGGGGCCAGCGCGTGCAGCCGCGCCAGGCACAACGCCAGTTGATCGCCGCGCTTGGTGCCGGCAAGCGCATGGATTTCATCGAGCACGATCACCGCAAGATCGGTGAAATAGTCCGCCGCCTCGGGCTGATACAGCAGCAGCGCGAGGCTCTCCGGCGTGGTCAGCAGAATATGCGGCGGATCGCTGCGCTGCCGTGCCCGCCGGTTCGCCGGCGTATCGCCGGTGCGGGTTTCGATACGGATCGGCAGCGCCATCTCGGCGATCGGCGCTTCGAGATTGCGCGCGATATCGGTGGCCAGCGCCTTCAACGGGCTGATATACAGCGTGTGCAGCCTGGGGCGCGGATCATCAGCCAGCGCGATCAGGCTCGGCAGAAACCCGGCCAGCGTCTTGCCGCCGCCGGTCGGTGCAATCAGCAAGGTATTGTCGCCCTGTGTGACCGAATCGAGCACCGCGATCTGGTGCGGCCGAACCGCCCAGCCGCGCGCAGCGAACCAGTCGCTGAACCGCCTCGGTAAGAATGTTTTTGGTTTGTTCACTTCTTGACTATAACGCGACGGGGCGGTCGGGGAAGGAAGCGCAGGCAAGCAAGCACTTCTTTTTTGTAAAAAAGAAGCAAAAAACTTTTGTTCGTTTGGGGCGGTTATGGTTTCGCCATACAGCGCGCTAGCCAGACGGTTCTACCGCCGCCGGTTTGCCGGTCTTCGACGACGTGGTCGATGATGTCGAAGCCGGACTCGGCGAGCAGGTTCCGGTATTCATCGCCGCTCAGACTGGCGTGATACAGTGGGTCACCCCGATACTCCCCAATGGCTTCGCCATGATCCGTCCCGGTGTTGAACATCAGCACGCCAGACGGTGCGGCATGGCGGGCGAAGACATCGAACATGCGGCGCTGATCGTCCGGCGTGAGATGAAAAAAACTGTCCCACGCCAGCACACCATCGAACCGGCAATCGAGCTGTAGCGACCGCATATCCCGCACCAGAAATTCATGGCCGGGAAGGCGCTGACGGCACAAATCGATGAAACGCGGCGAAGAATCGATGCCTGTTACCATCAAGCCATGGTCGACCAGATGCCGCGCGACCGGCGCCCCGGAGCCGCAACCGATATCGAGAACGATAGCCGCCTTCGGTAACGAAGCGATGAATCGATCGTGCCAAGGCTTCTCCTGCCATGCACCTTCGCGGTTCCGATCAACATCCCACGCGGCGGCGTGACGCTCGTAATGGTCGATGATACGATCGGCCAAGTCCGTCATGCCTCGGAAACTCCCGTGTAATGATGCACAGCTTGTCCGATACAAGAATATTCTGCGGTGTGTCGACATCAAACACTCTGGTCGCCCGCCCAGGCAATATCCATCTCCAGACCGATGCCTCCGCACCCCGAAACCTGGCTCCAACCCCGCCCCGAAGGCCTGTTCTGCCTCCCCGGCGGCTTTTTCATCGATGCGACGCGCGCGGTCGATCGCGCGATCATCACCCATGGCCATGCCGATCACGCCCGACCCGGTCACCAACACGTGCTGGCAAGCGTCGAAACCCTGGCGATCATGCGGTCGCGGATGGGCGAGGGCAGGGCGGGCATCACCCAGCAGGCACTCGCGATCGGCGAGGTGCTGCGGATCGGCGATGTCGATGTCAGCCTGGTGCCGGCCGGCCATGTGCTCGGCTCGTGCCAGGTGGTGATGGAGTATCAGGGCAGCCGGGCCGTGGTGTCGGGCGATTACAAGCGCCGGGCTGACCCGACCTGTGCGCCGTTCACCCCGGTGGTGTGCGATGTGTTCGTCACCGAAGCGACGTTCGGCCTGCCGGTGTTCCGCCACCCCGACACCGACAAGGAAATCGCCAAGCTGCTGCATTCGATGACCGTGTTTCCCGAACGACCGCATCTGATCGGCGCCTACGGCCTCGGCAAATCCCAGCGGGTGATCGCGCTGCTGCGTGCGTCCGGCTACGATGCGCCGATCTATCTGCACGGCGCGCTTGCGAAATTATGCACGCTCTACGGCGAACTCGGCATCAACCTCGGTGACCTTCGTCCGGCGACCGTGGCGGATAAATCGGCGCTGCGCGGGGCGGTGGTGTTGGCACCGCCCTCCGCCGTGGCGGATCGCTGGGCGCGACGGCTCGATGATCCGGTCGTCGCGGTCGCCTCGGGCTGGATGCGGGTGCGCCAGCGCGCCAAGGCGAGCGGTGTGGAACTACCCCTGATCATCTCCGATCACGCCGATTGGGACGAGTTGCTGGCCACCGTGATCGACGTACAGGCCCCGGAAATCTGGGTGACCCATGGCAATGAGACCGCGTTAATCTACCAACTCGGTCTGATGGGGCGGCGCGGACGGGCGCTGAGTTTGATCGGGTATGGTGACGAGGGGGATGATACGTGACGGGCGTAAGGCGAGGGAAGCACTTCTTTTTTGTAAAAAAGAAGCAAAAAACTTTTGTTAATCTGGGTCATCGCGGGTTTCACCAGTATGGACCAGATGACAAAAAGTTTTTTTGCTTCTTTTTTTTCAAAAAAAGAAGTGCTTCTCCTGCCTTGTCTTTGCGCGCATGAAGCCCTTCGCCGACCTCCTGGAGCGCCTGCTCTACACCCAGGGCCGCAACGCCAAGATCGCCCTCCTTGCCGATTATTTCGCCACCAGGCCGGACCCCGAACGCGGCTATGCGCTGGCGGCGATTGCCGGCAAGCTCGATTTTCCGGGTGCCAAGCCCGCGGTGTTGCGTGCTTTGGTCGCGACCAGGGCGGACCCCGAATTATTCGCGCTGTCCTATGATTACGTCGGCGATCTGGCCGAGGCGATCGCGCTGATCTGGCCGAAGGCCGAAGTTGAAAGCCCGCCGGAATTGCCGTCTGTGGTGGATCAGTTGCGACGAACGCCGCGCGAGGCAATTCCGGCGCTGATCGCCACTTGGCTCGATGCCAGCGATGTTTCGACCCGGATTGCGCTGATCAAGCTGATTACTGGCGGGTTGCGGGTCGGTGCGTCGCTGCGGCTGGCGAAACTGGCGTTGGCGCAGCGTTTCGGGGTCGAGGTCGATGCGATCGAGGAGATCTGGCACGGTCTGCTGCCGCCGTATCCCACCCTGTTCGACTGGCTGGAGCGCCGCACCGCGCGGCCCGATCCGGGCACCACGCCGGTGTTTCGCCCGCCGATGCTGGCTCATCCAATTGAGGACACCGATCGCGCTGGGCTTGATTGGTCGGCCTACCGGGCCGAGTGGAAATGGGATGGCATCCGCGTCCAACTGGTCGCAACCCCGGGCGGCAAGCGGCTGTATTCGCGTGGTGCGGATGATATTTCAGCGAGTTTTCCGGAAATCCTCGCCGCGATGGAATTCAACGCGGTGCTCGATGGCGAGTTGCTGGTGATCCGCGATGGCGTGGTCGCCCCGTTCGCCGATTTGCAGCAACGGCTCAACCGCAAGATCGTCAGCGCCAAGGCGCGCGCCGAATATCCGGTCGCCGTGCGGCTCTATGACATGCTGTTCGACGGTGCCGCGGATCTGCGCGGCTTGCCGTTCGATCAGCGCCGCGCCCGGCTGGAGGCCTGGTTTGCCGCGACCACCCCGGCACGGATGGATATTTCGCCGCAGATCGACTTCGAAACTGAAGCCGATCTCGCCGGTCTGCGCGCCTCCGCGCGTGATGACGGCATCGAAGGGCTGATGCTCAAGGCCGCCGCAAGCCCCTATCTCGCCGGCAGGCCGAAGGGGTATTGGTGGAAATGGAAGCGCGATCCGCTCAGCCTCGACTGCGTGCTGATGTACGCCCAGCGCGGCCATGGCAGGCGCAGCTCGTTCTATTCGGATTACACCTTCGGCGTCTGGACCGAGGAAGGTCGGCTGGTGCCGATCGGCAAGGCGTATTCCGGTTACACCGATGCCGAATTGCTGGTGCTGGATAAATGGATCAGGTCGCACACCACGGCGACCTACGGGCCGGTGCGCGAGGTGGAACCGGGCATCGTGCTCGAAATCGGCTTCGATGCGGCGCAGCGATCGTCGCGGCATAAATCGGGCATCGCGCTGCGGTTTCCGCGAATTTTGCGCCTGCGGCTCGACAAGCCTGTCGCCGAAGCGGACCGGCTGGAAACCGCGACGCGGTTGATCGGCGCCGCTGCGGTCTGACCCGATCAGGGTTCGCCTGCGGCCAGAACGCCCAGCGCTGCCGCGATGCCGAAGGCGCCGGGCAGCGCGCCGTGCGGGAACAGCGTGTTGACGTGGCCGAGTTTGCGGCCTTCGCGGGCGGCGGTTTTGCCGTAATGATGCGGGATGAGGCCCTGGCTTGCGACGATTTGTGGCCAGAGCGCGATATCGGACGGGCCGACCAGGTTTTTCATCACCGCATCGGAATGGCGCACCGCCTGGGGCAACGCGAGGCCGGCGACCGCGCGGATGTGGAGCTCGAACTGGCTCGCGGGGCAGGCATCGATGGTCCAGTGGCCGGAATTATGCGGGCGGGGTGCGATTTCGTTGGCGAGGATGCGGCCATCGCGGTCGATGAAGAATTCCACGGCCATCAGCCCGACCAGGGCGAGGTGATCGGCGACGCGCAGCGCCATCGCCTGGGCTTCGTGCCGCAGATCGGGGTCGAACGGGGCGGGGGCCAGGGTGAGGTCGAGGATGTGGTCGCGGTGGCGGTTTTCCACGGTGTCGAACGCGGTGCTGGCGCCATCGGCGCCGCGCGCCACGATGACCGAGCATTCGCAGGCGAAATCGACGAAGCCTTCCAGGATCAGCGGTTTCGGGTTGAGCAGCGCGAAGGCCATTTCGGCTTCACCCGCGGTGCGGATCAGCGCCTGGCCCTTGCCGTCGTAGCCGAGGCGGGTGGTTTTGAGCACGGCGGGCAGGCCGATGGTGGCGATGGCGGCCTGGAGTTGCGCGATCGATTCGACCGGCGCCCAGGGTGCGGTGCGCACGCCGGCGGCGTTCAGGAAGGTTTTTTCGGCGATGCGGTCCTGGCTGATGCGCAGGATGTCCGGCCCGGGGCGCACCGGGCGGCGCTCGGCCAGCAGGTCGAGACCCTCGGCAGAGACGTTTTCGAACTCGAAGGTGATGACATCGACCGATTCGGCAAAGCGGATCAGGGCGGCGTTGTCGTCATAATCGGCCAGCGTCGTCAGGCTCGCGACCTGCGAGGCCGGGGCATCGGGTTCGGGGGTGAAAATATGGCAGCGATAGCCCAGCCGGGCGGCGGCCATGGCGGACATCCGGCCGAGTTGGCCGCCGCCGACGATGCCGATGGTTGCGTTGGGCGGTAGGGGGAAATTCATGGTCAGTCTTCCGGCAGTTCGGGCACGCGCGCGGTCTGGGCGGCGCGCCAGTCAGCGAGGCGGGCGGCGAGGGCGGGATCGGCCAGAGCGAGGATGGATGCCGCGAATAATCCGGCGTTGATCGCGCCGGGCTTGCCGATTGCAAACGTCGCGACCGGTATGCCGCCGGGCATCTGCACGATCGAGTACAGGCTGTCCTGGCCGCGCAGGGCGTGGGATTCCACCGGCACGCCGAGCACCGGCAAAGTGGTGAGCGAGGCGACCATGCCGGGCAGATGCGCGGCACCGCCGGCGCCGGCGATGATGATGCGCAAGCCGCGCGCGCTGGCCGATTTGGCGTACGCCACCATGCGTTCGGGCGTGCGGTGCGCGGAAATCACGCGGGCTTCGTAGGGGATGGCGAGGTCATCGAGCATGGCGGTGGCGGCTTGCAGGGTCGGCCAGTCCGACCGGCTGCCCATGATGACGCCGACGAGCGGTGGGTTCATGCGATATTATCGGGGATCAGGCGGCTTTCGAGCCGCAGGATCTGGTCACGCAGCAGCAGTTTGCGCTTCTTGAGGCGTTGTACTTGCAATTGATCGATCGCGGCGTGGTCTCCGAGCCGTGCGATCACGGTATCGAGGTCGCGATGCTCGCTGCGCAACCCGTGCAGATGACGGAGCAGATTATCCTTGTCGGTCAGCATGATCGGCTCCTTAGCACAGGGTCGCGATCAACTCCTATCGTGGTTTCGGCCGCTGATCCATGGGGGGTGTGGCTGAAGCCTTGCATAAAAGTTTGATGACAAGTGCCGCGCGGCGGGACTAGTCTCGGTTCCGGTGCCTTTGATCGGGCACCGGGCCTTCCACACGTTGGATCAACTCTCGGAAAGGAGTGAATGATGAGCTTGGAAGCGAGACTCGAGTCATTGAAGCAGCGCCACGCCGGCCTCGATGCGCGGATCACCGATGAAGATCGCCGGCCCCGACCGGATGACGACAGTCTCTCACGGCTCAAACTGGAAAAACTCCGTTTGAAGGAAGAAATGGAGCGTCTGCGGACGCGATAGTAAACCGACCGAAATCATCACATCAGCGCGGCCGGAGCGGTTCAACCGCTCCGGCCGTTTCGGGTTCAGGCGGCTTCGTCTTCCGCGTGTGCCGGCAAGGGCGGCGGGATCGGCTGGCCCTCGCGCACCGCGCGGGTGTTCGCGGCGTTGACCGCGTCGTTCAGATCCGATTGCTTGCACAGTCCGAGGATGACCGGGTCGCGCGGCTTGATGTTGGCGGAGTTCCAGTGGCTGCGCTCGCGCACTTTCTGGATGGTTTCTTTCGTGGTGCCGAGCAGTTTGACGATCGCAGCATCCTGTACCAGCGGATAGTTGCGCAGCACGAAGGCGATGGCGTCCGGCCGGTCGATCCGCTTGGCGACGGGAGTGTAGCGTGCTCCCTTGCTGCGTTTGGCGCCGGGGTTGGCGGCTTCCAGCACTTTCAGCCGGGCGGCGGGGTCGGCTTCGCAGCGCTTGATCTGTTCGGCGGTGGTCTGTTTGTTGGCGACCGGATCGTAGCCGACGATGCCCTGCGCGACCTCGCCATCGGCGATGGCCTGGATTTCGAGCGGGTGCATGCCGCAGAAATCCGCGATCTGCTCGAAGGTCAGCGCGGTCTTTTCGATCAGCCACACGGCGGTGGCTTTCGGCATCAAGGGTAGCGTCATGATCATACCTCAGAGAGAGCGGCAGGCGGCCAAGTTCGTGCCTCGGCGCAGCCGACATACAATAGCCTTGTTGATATGGTGCAGATATGACACTCTGGTCAAGCCATGCCGTGCTGTGAACGGCGCAGCCCGCCTGTGCGTGGCTGGTTGGATGGTTTATCCCTTGCGTTTCCGCGCTCACGGGTAAAGATGACAGATATGATCGACCCGTTTGGCCGCGCCATCACCTATTTGCGGATATCCGTCACCGACCGGTGCGATTTCCGCTGTGTCTATTGCATGGCGGAGGATATGAATTTTCTGCCCAAGGGCGATTTGTTGTCGCTCGAGGAGTTGGAACGGCTGGCCACCGCGTTCGTTCGACTCGGAGTGCGGAAATTGCGGCTGACCGGTGGTGAGCCGCTGGTGCGGCGCGGCGTGATGGCGCTGGTCAATCGGCTGGGGTTGCAGATCGGCGCGCAACCAGGCGAACCGGGGCTCGATGAGCTGACCCTGACCACCAATGGTAGTCAGCTGGCGCGCTATGCCGAGGAGCTGGCGGCGGCCGGGGTGAAGCGGATCAATGTGAGTATCGATACGCTGGATGTCGCGAAATTCGCGGCGATCACCCGGTGGGGGCGGTTGCCGCAGGTGCTCGAAGGGGTGATGGCGGCCAAGGCGGCGGGGTTGAAGGTCAAGATCAACGCGGTCGCTTTGAAGGATGTGAATGAGCATGAGTTCGATCACATGCTCGGCTGGTGCGGTGCGCATGGGTTCGATTTTTGCCTGATCGAGACGATGCCGCTCGGTGAGATCGATGGCGACCGGATGGATCAGTATCTGCCGTTGTCGCTGGTGCGCCAGCGGCTTGCGGCGAACTGGACGCTGACGCCGACCGATTATGTGACCGGCGGGCCGGCGCGGTATTTCGATGTGGCGGAGACCGGCACGCGGTTGGGGTTCATTACACCGCTCACGCATAATTTCTGCGAAGGGTGCAACCGGGTGCGGCTGACCTGCACGGGGACCTTGTATATGTGCCTCGGGCAGGAGGATGCGGCGGATTTGCGCAAGGTGCTGCGGGGTTCGGATGATGATGCGGTGCTTGCCGATGCGATTCGCGCGGCGATTGCGCGCAAGCCGAAGGGGCATGATTTCGTGATCGACCGGGCGCATAACCGGCCGGCGCTGGCGCGGCATATGAGCGTGACCGGGGGGTAGGGACCCGGTGGATGGTGATCCACCGGGTATTCAAACGCGTTCGATCAGGCTTTGGTGCGGCGGCGCAGCACGAGTCCGAGACCGGCGAGAGCGGTGCCGAGCAGCAGGAACGAGCCGGGTTCGGGGACTGGGATAGGTGCCTTGGTCAGTTGGAAGGTTGCCGCGACGTCGACGTCTTTCGCGACGGTGCCGCCGGTGATGAAGGTGGTGTTCGCAAGGGAAATGCTGAGAATGGCGCCATCGGTGAAATCAATCGCGGTCGGGTTTTTCCAGACGATTTTACCATCGCTAAAAAAGACATCGCCCGCCAAGCTGTAAGTGGAATCGGTGCCTTTGCCGGTGACGCTGCCCGTCGCGGCGGTGGGCAGGGTGAAGGTGAAGTTGGTGGCGATTGAATCTTGACGCGTCGCTATGCCAATAAAGGCGGCGGCCGTATCGGTCGCCTGGATGTTCAGGAAATCGTTGAAGGTGATTGTTTGACCCAGCGCGAGGTTGAGGTCGGTGATGTCGGCGTTGTTCACCGTGCCGGTGAAGTTCAGTTTGTTGGTGGTCGATCCGGTGTCGGCGAAGGTGCCGGTGCCGGAAATGATGGTGGCCTGGGCCGTGCCGACGGCGAGACATGCGGCTAGGCCGGTGAATGCGAGTAGTTTCGGGAAGGTCATGAACGTCTCCAAAGGTTATCAGGCTAAATGAAAATATAGTTATTGAGATTAAGCAACATCCGTGCCAAAAATAATATTCTTCTATATCATGACGTTAATCGCGGACGTCCCGGGGTAGTGTAAAGTTTTTTGACAGATTTAAGGCGGTGATGCGCCTTCCGGTTGGGTGATGGACAATCGGCTGGCTGACCCACAACACGCCCGTACGCCTGTTTTGTTTTGATATCGTAATGAAATGGACGTGCTGCAGTGCCGTGGGTCAGGCAGCGGTTTTTTGGATCATGTTCTCGGAAAAGCAGGCCTCAGGCTCGAAGGGTGGTTGCGGGGGCCAGAAAGAGATGGCGGGGTTTTGGTTGTCACGGGGTGGTTTCGGGATCGATCTTCGTGCGGCCGGTTGGAGGATGGCGAGGATGGCCGGGCGTTCGATGCCGAGGGCTTCGAACAAGGGGCGGAGGATGCGACCGATGGCGGGGTTGGTTTCGATCAGCTCGGCCATGGTGGGGTCGGCGAGCAGATCGCGGAGTTGCTGGGCGGGGTAGGTTACTGCGGCGGGCATGTCGTGCGTGCCGGGGAAGACGCGGGGCAGCCAGCCGAAGCCATCCGGCAGGGATGGCCGCTTGGCGCGATTGGGTTTTTCTGGCGTGAGGCGCTTCCGGCTCGGGGTGGGGCCGCGCAATACAGCGCGCGCGAAGCGGGCGGCGATGCTGGTGAGGCGTTGCCAGATGGCGATGATTTTGGCCCCCGGAAGGTGCTGCGCATGGCCCTGGGTGACGGCGATTTCGGCGAGCATCGCCATAATGAGGGCGAAGCGGTCGAGGAGCGAGATCGTCAACGGGGTTGGGGCGGTGCGCACCAGGGGAGATAACCACGGTGGGCGGGGGGTGAGAAAGGAAGAAAGCACTTCTTTTTTGGAAAAAAGAAGCAAAAAACTTTTGGTGTTCCGGGTTCGGGGCGGTTTTATCGACTTGGGGTAACGCTGTGCTGATCGTATGCGGGCGGAGCGTTGTGCGTTGCCGGCGAAGCCCCGATGCTGGTTTGCCTGGACCCTTCGATAGGCTTAACGCGCCTGCAAACGGCAGTCAGACGCTGCCATCCGGAAGGAGGATGAACAGGATCGCGTCGGGCAAACGCAAATTGCCGGTCATGGGGCACCAGCGCATCGGTCAGGACATTGACCGCGACTCGACACCTCCATCGATGACGGTGGGCAAGGCACATGAAATCGTGGAGTGATGGCTTGACCTGTCTCTGGAACGATATGATGATTTCGTTTTACATCACGTTCGTGCGTTCGTAGTGCGCTTGCTGCCGTGTTTTCATAATTAGAGGTTGTGGCACAGCCATTCCAAATCCTCGCTCAAAGAAGCCGAATTTTTGTTGCCCCGACGCAAACCAGCCGACGACCCGACCCGCGCGTTGGAAGAAGCAGGAGACTGAACGCCCATGAATCATCGGAAATTTACGCGCTATGGCTGGATGATCTCACTGTCGATCATGATCTCCGGTCCATGCTTGGCACAAACCGACGCCACGCCGCCAGATGCGCCCTCGCTCCCAAAAGGAGATTACGTGACGAAACTAAAAATCATCCCGCAACCTATGACCGCCCTGCTTGATCAGGGCTACAAAATCGTCAATTTGGCAGTCGGCCTAGGAGGGGTCGGATATCTCCTGCACCGTGGCAACCAATGGGTAGCCTGTTCAGTCATACAATCATCGCAAGCCGGTCAAAATAGGGCTGTTTCTCACTGTGCGGCGCTGAATTGACCGCTAATGCGATCCGTCCCGCACAGTTCAGGGTACCCGTCATGCGCCTTCTGTTCGGCCTCCTTGGTGTATGCCTTCTGATCGCGGCCGGCGTTCTGGCACACCAGCGGGCGGCGTTCGTCAAGACGGCCTCATTCGCAGTTGGCACTGCGATCAAATCGAAATTCGGTTCGGCCCATCCTGATATCCGGTTCACCACCAGAACCGGACAGATCGTCACCTTTCCACAAGGCGGTGCCGTGCGAGTAACAGGCGTGCAACATATCAGAGTTATCTATGATCCGGCAAAACCAGAAGAAACCGCATGCGTCGATCGACCTGGAGCCGTATATTTCTCGTCAATTATGTTAGCTGTCATCGGCAGTTTTATGCTAGCCGTGCTGGTGCTTCCAGCCTTGTTTGTGAAGCGATGATGGAGTCCTGAAATGGCGCTTGGCGTTCGGCCCAGTAATTGGGCGTTCAAAACCGCAGGCAGTGCGGGGATCAATATCGACGTCTTCGCCGCGACAGGTGGTCAGATCGTCATGGTTAACCCTCGAAAGAGACTGGAGCGTTTCAACTACGGCGGGATCGGTGCTGGCGCGGGCTTCGGTCTCAAGTTGCCGAGGATCGGCAAGCTCGAATTGAGCGTGATCGGCCACAGCATTGCCGGTACAGTCGCCCCGATGCCTTGGTGGAACACCGGCAAAATCTTCATGACAGCCGAATTCAGGGGAGCGGAATTATCCAAACATGATTTTACCGGCGCCTGCATATTCGTAGAAATCAACGTTGGAATCATAGAGGGTGCCTCAGCTACAGGTATGCTGATGGGCATCGACCCCGAAGCGGTTACCGTGCTGGGCGCTTCGGTGCTGTCTGGCATGGACTTGTTCATGTTTCTTCGTCACCCTACAATCTCACCAAAAGCGCTGCTCGTGATGGGCGGCCGGAATGCAGGAATTCAAGCCGGTACCGGCGTGGCTGGATATCTTGGGATCGTCACATAAATCCGTTGCAAAATTTTGAGTTTCAGTACCGCGCCGATTGGCTGAAACTGCCACGGTCGCCTTTTTCCAAAAGCAACGCCCAGTAAAGCCCGCCGCTCTTAATGCCCAAACCCTTTTTTTCCAGCAGAGTAAAATCGCCTGCCCAAAATTTTGACAATCCGCGACGAGCGCGTGTTGTCCGCCCATCTGACCGTTTATACGACCCGATCGTTCTGATTTTAGGACCGAATGCGACATTACGTCTCCTTGCCTGTAACCGTGGGATGATTGCGAATTATTCGAATGGCTGTTTCGCGGTCCAATTCCGCGTGACGCTTGGCAGGGTGCATGAAATCCTAGACCGATGGCTTGACCTGCATCCGGAACGCCATAATAGTTTCAATTTGCAACACTCTCACTTGGTCGTTGTGCGCACGTGACTCTATTTCCATAATTAGAGATTCTGAGACAGGAGCATTCATGACGCCCATCTCGCTAAATGCCAAGAATTTTTTTGATATATTCGTCGATAAATATAAAAAAAATAGGGAATTATATTCAGATATTGATTGGAAAGAGTTGTGGGAAGATACAAGTAATTGGTCTTTCTTTATGATTGATAATCATAATTCCGTTATTCGTCAGATGGCTGAATCATTTGGTTTGGTTTGCCCTCAGAGAGAACCTTTGCGTATAGACGCTATATTCACACCAACCGAAAAATGGGACTGGTTTCCAATATCCGTTGCCATAGAACACGAAAACAATTATCGGGAATTTCAAAGAGAAATCAAAAAATTACTGTCAGTAAAATGTGGTCTGAAAGTTGGAATAACATATTCTATTATAGAAAATAAAAAAGATAATTTAGAAAATCGACTAGAATTCGTTAAATATAAAATAGAAAAAAGCTTCTTTAGTTCTTTTAATAATATGGATAATAAACTTTTAGTCCCACATGAGTGTTATTTGTTTATTATAGGTTGCGAAACAAGTCCTAGGAAAATTGAATGGTATTACACTGTCGTTTCGCCAAAAGAAGGACTGACTAATCATTTAACATGGACACACCATCATTGACTTTTGTGCCCTAGCTCCGGAAGCTTGACTGAACACATCCAGCCAATCCAGTGGGGCCGTGAACGTCTGAAATCTATGCTCAATAAATTCGTTCGTTCACAATACAAAAAACCCTAATTTCCGGGCATGGTAAACTCGCCTGACCGAAACCGGTCAATTACGGTCACCTAATCGCGCGCGGTGGTAACATGCATAAGGTGATGCTCTTCCGCGCCCGGTGTCCATTTTTACCAAGCTTTATCCTTGTAGTCTCCCACAAAATTCGCTGCTCAGACCCTGATTATGAGTGGTTGTACTCCTGTCGATATCGGGCGATTTTTCTTACGAGTGAGCCGATATGTGCAAGGAGAATCACCACAGAGGCGCTGGCGATTATTGCCTCGAAATCCTTGTTTCGGTGGCGGCATCTGGCCCGACAGGCAAAGACTCGTTCGATGCAATCCAGCGGTTGTGCACCCGAGGGTGTTCCTCATTCGCAATGAGATGACTGTGATGGGGCGGTGGGGGCGGTGGGGGTTGATATTTGGCGATCCTGGGCGCCGGTGGTGGTCGGCACCCAGGCGGTGGTTCGGGTTCCGGCTGCGCGGGTCCGGGCGCGATAACCACGGTGGGCTTGGGTGCGACAGGGACGTGTAAGGCTGGGTAATCGGGGTGTTGTGCGCGATGTTGGGCGGGTGATGGTTGCGCGGGTGCGATGGGGGGATGATGATGTTTTCGTTGGCGGAGTTGGACGCGGCGCTGGTGCGGGTTCATGCGGCGTTTGCGGGGACGCCGCAGTACGCCTGGCCGCTGCTGGCGGCGCGGACGGGGGCGGCGGTGTGGGTGAAGCATGAGAACCATACGCCGACCGGTTCGTTCAAGGTGCGGGGCGGGCTGGTGCATATGGAGCGGTTGGCGGCGGGTGGGCCGGGGCATCCAGGCGTGGTTTCGGCGACGCGGGGCAATCATGGGCAGTCGCTGGCCCATGCGGGGGCGCGGTTCGGGATTGCGGTGACCATTGTGGTGCCGGTGGGCAACAGCACCGAGAAGAACGCGGCGATGCGCGCGCTGGGGGCGCGGTTGATCGAGCATGGCGATGATTTCGATGCCGCGCGGATCGAGGCGATGCGGCTGGCAGAGGCGGAAGGGTTGGTGTTCGCGCCCTCGTTTCATCGGGACCTGGTGCTGGGGGTGGCGACCTGGGCGCTGGAATTGTTTCGGGCGGTGCCGGGGCTCGATGCGGTTTATGTGCCGATCGGGCTGGGTTCGGGGGTTTGCGGGGCGATCATGGCGCGCGACCTGCTGGGGTTGGCGACCGAGATTATCGGCGTGCAGAGCGTGGGGGCGCCCAGCTATGCGCGCTCGCTGGCGGCGGGGCGGCCGGTGAGTTTAGAGAGCGCGATGACGCGGGCGGATGGGATTGCGGTGCGGATTCCCGACCCGGCGGCGTTCGAGATGATCCGGGCGGGGGTTTCGCGGATCGTGACGGTGACGGATGACGAGATTGCCGCGGCGATCCGCGCGTATTGGCAGGATACCCATAATCTGGCCGAGGGCGCGGGGGCGGCGCCGCTGGCGGCGCTGATGCAGGAGGCGGGGGTGATGGCGGGCAAGCGGGTCGGGTTGCCGCTGTGCGGGGGGAATATCGATCTGGCGTTGTTTCGGGACTGGGTTTGCGGGACGACGTAGCGGCTGGGCGTGATTGCAAAACCATGATCCGCGCCAATCTGGCGTGCATGGACAGGTTGAGCGATGAGCGGCCGGACGCGCGGCCGGTGGTTTATTACGATGGCGGTTGCCCGGTGTGTTCACGCGAGATCGGCCAGTATCGGCGCCGGGCGGGTGGCGAGGGGTTCGAGTGGCTGGATGTGACCAGGGCGGATGGGGCGCAGCTGGGGGCGGGCCTGACGCGTGAGGCGGCGCTGGGGCGGATGCATGTGCGGCGGGCGGATGGCACGCTGGTATCGGGTGCGGCGGCGTTTGCGGAGATCTGGCGCGGGATGCGCGGCTTGCGGTGGCTGGGGGTTCTGGTTGCGGTGCCGCCGTTCGATGCGGCGGCGGAGGTTTTGTATCGGGTGTTTTTGCGGGTGCGGCCGCTCTGGCGGCGGGGTGCGTCGGCGACGCGGCGCCGGGGTTGATGATGGATCATTCGATGGCGGGGGATGAGGGCGCGCTGTGTGCGCCGGTTGATGATCTGGGCGCGGTGGTGGCCTCGGCGTTCCGGCTGTTCGCGCGCGGGGTGGCGGACCGGCGTTCGGCGTTTCGCACGCCGACCGTGGCGACGGTGGGGGCGGATGGCGCGCCGCGGGTGCGGACCATGGTGCTGCGCGGGTTCGATGCGGCGGCGCGGCGGTTGACGCTGCATACGGATCGGCGGGGCGAGAAAATCGGCGATATCGTGCGGATGCCGCGCGTTGCGGTGCATGTTTATGATGCGCGGGCGGCGATTCAGATCCGGCTGGGCGCGACGGCGCGGTTGCACGTGGATGACGAGGTGGCGCGCGCGGCTTGGCAGCGGGCTCTGCCGGCGAGCCTTGCGTGTTATGCGGTCGACCCGGGGCCGGGGCGGTCGGTTGCGGCACCGCCGGCGGCCCCGGTGTTCAGCGAGGCGGGGTTTGCCAATTTTGCCGTGCTGGCGGTGAATTTCGATTCGTTGGAGTGGCTTTGGCTGCACCATGGCGGGCATCGGCGCGCGAAATTCGCGTGGACGGCGGATGGGGGCTGCGGGGCGAGCTGGCTGGTGGCGTGAGGGGGGCGTTACGGCCAAATCCGGGCGAACACGCCATCCGGCACTTCGAAATCGCCTTTTGGCGCGCCGTGGTACCATTGTTTGGGGAATGGCACGGGGTGCTTCGCATCGGTGATCGGGACGCCGCCGCCCCAGACGTTGAAGATGATCGCGAAAGCGATCGGGCCGCCCTGGATTTTTAAGGGTGGTACGGCCTCGGCCACCGCCTTGATCCGCTCGATCAGAGCTGGTGGGATGTGGTTCTGCCCGGTTACCACCCAGGCGCGCGATTTGAGGCCGGGTTTGACGCCCATGACCAGGGATGCGGTGACGCCGTGCTGCGGGGGCATGGCATCGAACAAAGCGGCGAGGCTTGCGTCGAGTTGTTTGATGTAGGCGGCCAGGGGCACCGCGGAGCCGACGCGAGCGACCAGGACCGGATTGGGTTGATAGACGACGATGGTTTGCTGGTGGAACGCCGCGGTGTCCGCCAGGTTCGGCGCGTCGGCCGCCGGGTGGACCGGGAATTCGAATGTCAGCGGGCGATTGGGCATGCCGGGCAGGAAGGGGCCGAAATTGACGTTGATCAGATGATTGATGACCGGGGCATTGTCCGCCGGTGGCAGGGCCCCCTTCGCGACACCGGCTTTTTGCACGTAACCTTGCGGCGTCACGACGACGAGGGCGGCAAATGGTGCGCTGACACCCACCTGGGCGAGGATGGCGTTGAACGCGCGATCGTGATGGAGTTGGCGTACGATCGCGTGGGCGTAGGTGGCCATCGCCTGCGTCTGAGCCGGCGGCGTTGGGTTTTGCGGGGCGGTGATTGGCTGGCTTGCCGTGCGGGTGGCGGGGTGCGGCGCGCAACCGGCAAGAGCGGCCAATACTGCGGCGCCGGGCAGGAGGATCGCGCGCCGGAGGGGTGAGCGCTTCGTGTTATGGGTTTTGTTTATCATTGTTGGTTTCATTTTCGATCGGCGCGCGGCGGGTAAATTGTGGGACGATCAGAGCCGATGGTTAGTGGGTGTATGGAATGACTAACCGTGTTTGAGCTTGTAGGGGAGGAAATTGCCTTGCGGGCCGCGCACGAAGGCGTGGACGTAGCAGACGCCATTGCCGCGGATGAAGGCCTCGCCGACCCTGTCGAAAAAACTGCCGGTGTAGGGGCGTGGGGGTTCGTTGCCGGCGAGGATCAAGTAGGTTTGGCCGGATTTCACGGGCAGAATGAATGGTATTTTACATGTGCCACCACGGAGAAAACCGAGGTAGATGAAGAAGTCGTTCTGGTCGGCGGGGATCGAGACGGTTGTCTGTGATTGCTTGTGGGCGTCGCCGTTCAGAATTGTGGCGGTGTGGTCGAAATCGATGGTCAGGAGGCCGGGCGAACGATCGAACGACAGTGATCCGTTACCTTGGCCGATGGCGAGCGCGACATCCAATTTCGCTGTGGGGCCGGTTGCGGGTGGCAGGTAGGGGGAGGCGCAGCCGGCCAAGGCGAAGAGGGCGATGGATGCGATCAACTGCGATAGTCTGGTTTGGAACCGGGTTCTCGTTTGGACAATTGGGGCAGGATTGCGCGAAACGGCGCGGGCCGGACGTCCATCGATCAGGTTGACGGTGGTTTGTGCTCTTTGGTTGGTCGTTATCATTGAAGTTGCTGGTCTCCCTGCCGCTGGTTTGTTTCGGTGCGGGAATACCGGGTTTATGCGTTAGTGAGAAGTGTTGGCGGTTGGGCGCGGTTTTGATCGGGGGTTGGCCGATATGTGCGGTATGACGTGCATGCTGGGGCGGCAGGGGGTTGGGGTTGGAGACCGTGCGCGGTTCTGGGCGATGGTTGTTTGAAGTCGGGAGACTATCGGGTGACTGGCGCATGCTGAAAGCGGGCTAACGGACGCCTGGGGCGGGATTTGGTGGGGGTACGGAAGGGCGCCGCATCCAGCGGGTTAGTATGGTGTTACGGCACACGGCCGGATGCTGCCAAGGTGGGGAACTCGATGTCCGATGGGATGCCGTCAGATTGATGTGTATCAAGGGATACTCATCATAATTTTGCTTTTTTCAAAAAAGCAGTGCTTGACTTGTTATTATTTCTTTGATGCCCCGTATCGATTGGCGGGCTGAGGTTCAGGGTCTGCCGAACAAGGCGGCGGCAGCGGGTTTGGCGGTGAAGACGCAGGTGACGCTGTGAGCGCAGCCTGGGATGATGGTCAGGCTGTGGCCGCCGTGGGCGAGGAATTTGCGGTCGTAGGCGGCGTAGGCGATGCCGCGGCCGAGGCGGTAGCGGCCCTGAGTTTCGGCGGCGCAGTTTTTTTCGAGCATGCGGTAGGCGGTATTGCGGGCTTTGCCTTGGTCGTTCGCACCTTCGAGGTAATGGATGTCGGCTGCGATGTAGGCAGTGCGGGCGGCGACGGCGCTGCGACCGAGGTCGGGCGGCAGATGGTCGGTGCCGAATTTCCAGTCATTGAAGCGGGGGCACATGGTCGGGTTGGGGTGCGGGCGGAAGCGGTTGAAATAGAGAAAGGCGCTGGGATCGGCGATCACAAAGCGCTCGCGCACCGGCGTGGGTGGCGGGGCTGCGAAGGCGGCGTAGCGCTGGGTGAACTGGGCGCCGGCTGAAAAACCGGCGATGGTTATGGTGCGGACGTCCGGATAGCGGCGGTGGATTTGATCGATCAGCGCGTTCATGGCGCCGAATGAGGTGATCGGCGTGTTGCTGGCGGGCGCGCCGTCGAGCCAGGTGCCACACCGCCAGAGCGCGTTGGTTGGCGCGGGGCCCGGCACGCCGTGGAAATGGCAGAACCGGGCGGCCTCGGGGGGCGGCACCTGGAAGATGGGGGCGATGACCAGGGTTGTCGCTAAGCGTCCGGCCTGGCGGGCGGCACGGGCGGCGGCGTGGAAGGTGCGGTTGGCATCGCGCGGGTAGCCCTGGATGGCGATGAGGGCGCTGGTCTGGCCGGGGTTCGGCGGTCGGGAGACGAAATAGGACAGGGTTTTGCCGCCGGCGAGCGCCACGTCGGCGAGCGGTGGATTGGCGGCGCGGGCGATCGGCGCGCGTGCCGCGATCAGGGCGAGGGCGGCGATCAGGACGCGGCGAACTTGCATGGTGCGGTCATTGTGTCGCTGGGGTTTGCTGGTCGATCTGGCGGGCGCGGAGGCGGCGGATGCGGCGGGCGTCGGCGTCCAGGATCAGGAATTCCAGGCCTGAGGGGTGGCGGAGGATTTCGCCGCGGGTGGGGACGCGGCCGGCGAGGGTGAAGACCAGGCCGCCGACGGTGTCGAGGTCGGTTTCGCGTTCTTCTTCGGTCAGGATGTCGCCGTAGCGGGCGATGAAGTCTTCGATGGGGAGGCGGGCGTTGAGGTCGATGCTGCCGTCTTCGCGTTCGGTGATCATCGGGCCTTCGATTTCGTCGTGTTCGTCATCGATGTCGCCGACGATGGTTTCGACCAGGTCTTCGATGGTGACGAGGCCGTCGACGCCGCCGTATTCGTCGATCACCAGGGCGAGGTGGATGCGGCGCTGGCGCATTTGCAGCAGCAGGTCGAGCACGGGGATTTGCGGGGCGACCATCAGGGGTTTGCGCAGGATGGCGCGCAGGTTGAAGGCTTCGGGTTTGCCGGTGTAGCCGAGGACGTCCTTGACGTGGACCATGCCGAGGATGTCGTCGAGATGTTCGCCGAACACGGGCATGCGGGAGTGGCCTTCGCGGCGCATCTGGTCGATCGACTGATCGAGCGTGACATCGGCGCGCATGGCGATGATGTCGGCGCGGGGGATCATGACGTCGTCGGCATTGAAGCCGCGCAGGCGCAGCACATTGGCGATCAGGGCGCGTTCCTGGCGATCGAGCCCGGTGCCGGCGCCGTCTTCGGCGTCGATTTCGGCGTTGGCTTCTTCCATGAGTTCGCCGATCTGCTGGCGCAGATCGGGCTGGTCGCGGATTTTGTGGAGGAGTTTGGTGAACCAGCTACCGCTCATCGAAATCGTCTCCTGCGGAGCCGATGACGATGATCGGTCGTTTGGCGCGCAGCCGCCACGCCAACCCTGCGCGCGGTCATGACTGGTGCTTCCAGGGGTTCGGAACCCGGAGTTTGGCGAGCAGGCGGGATTCCATGCGTTCCATGCGGCGGGCTTCGCCGGCGGTGTGGTGGTCTTCGCCGGCGAGGTGCAGCGCGCCGTGGATGATCAGATGGGCGAGGTGGTGGGCGGGGCGGCGGTTTGCGGCGGCGGCTTCGCGCAGGACGATGCCGAGGGCGAGGATGATTTCGGGCGGGGTTTCGTAGGTGAGGACGTTGGTGGGCTTGTTGCGACCCCGGTCGCGCGCGTTGAGGCGTTTGACGGTGGTATCGTCCGACAGGATGATGGTCGGGTGACGGCCGGCGATGGTGAGGGCGCGGGCGATCAGGCGCTCGGGCGCCTTGACGTGGCGGCGCCAGGCCGGGTTGGCGACGATGATCTCCCCCCGCGCCGGCGGAGCGGCGTGGGGGGGCTTACTGTAAGGTTCGGAAGGCTCCATCAGTGACCGCGTTCGCGCTCCTGCTGGGCGGTCATGCGCTGGTCGTAGGCTTCGACGATGCGGGCGACCAGGGGGTGGCGCACGACATCGCCCACGCCGAAGCGGGCGATGCCGATGCCGGGGACACCTTCGAGCGTGTCCAGCGCATCGGCGAGGCCCGAGCGCGCGCCGGTGGGCAGGTCGATCTGCGAGAGGTCGCCGGTGATGACCATGCGGGTGCCTTCGCCCATGCGGGTGAGGAACATTTTCATCTGCACGGGGGTGGTGTTCTGGGCTTCATCGAGGATGACGAAGGCGTGGGCGAGGGTGCGGCCGCGCATGAACGCGAGGGGGGCGATTTCGATTTCGCCGGCGGCCATGCGGCGGGTCATGAGGTCGCCGGGGAGGAGATCCTGCAGCGCGTCGTAGAGCGGGCGGAGATAGGGGTCGACTTTTTCCTTCATGTCGCCGGGCAGGAAGCCGAGGCGTTCGCCGGCTTCGACCGCGGGGCGGGAGAGAACGATGCGGTCGACCCGGCCGGAGATCAGCATGGCGACGGCTTGCGCGACGGCGAGATAGGTCTTGCCGGTGCCGGCGGGGCCGATGGCGAAGACCATTTCATGCTTGGCGAGGAGTTCGATGTAGCCGGTCTGGCCGGGGCTGCGCGGGCCGACGGCGCCCTTGCGGGTGCGGATGGCCGGCAGGTCGGACAGCGGCAGGCGGGGGTCGGCGGCGGGGTCGACCAGGCGGGCGGCGGCATCGACCTCGGCGGCGTCGATCGCTTCGCCGCGGGCGAGGCGCTGGTAGAGCGAGGAGAGGGCGATTTCGGCGGCTTCGACCTTGCTGGGTTCACCCGAGATCGAGACGCGGTTGCCGCGGCAGGCGACGCGGACGCCGAGGCGCTGTTCGATGCGGGCGAGGTTGCGGTCGTGGTCGCCCACAAGAACCGATAACAAGCCGTTGTTGTTGAAGGTTAAAGTGCGGGATAGCGAAGCCTGTGGCGCAATGATCTGGCTCAAGCTGCGATTTGCTCCTGGTTGAGTGTGGCCATGAGGGAGTTGGGGTTGGCGGATGTGATTGTCACGGGATGAATGCTGCCTTGGGCGAGATTGGCGTGTTCGACCACGACGGGTTGCAGATAGGGCGAGCGGCCGGCGATCTGGCCCGGGTGGCGGCCGGGGCCGGTGAACAGGACATCGAACCGCTTGCCGACCTGGGCGCGGTTGAAGGCGTGCTGCTGGTTGCGCAGCGTTTCCTGTAATTCCATCAGGCGGGCGTGGGCGAGCGAGGCGGGGATTTGGTTGGGCGCGTCGGCGGCGGGGGTGCCGGGGCGGCGGGAGTAGGTGAAGCTGTAGGCGAGGGCGAATTCGACCTCGCGCACGAGGGCCATGGTGGCCGCGAAATCGGCATCGGTCTCGCCGGGGAAGCCGATGATGAAATCGGACGAGAAGGCGATATCGGGGCGGGCGTTGCGGAGTTTTTCGACGATGCGGCGGAAATCGTCGGCGGTGTGGCGGCGGTTCATCGCGGTGAGGATGGCATCGGCGCCGGATTGCACGGGCAGGTGCAGGAAGGGCATGAGCTTGGGGTTGGTGCGGTGGGCCTGGATCAGGTCGTCGCTCATGTCGCGCGGGTGGGAGGTGGTGTAGCGCAGGCGGGCGAGGTCTTGCAGGTCGGCCAGCGTTGCGAGCAGGCGGGAGAGAGGCCAGATCTTGCCGTCCGGACCTTCGCCGTGCCAGGCGTTGACGTTCTGGCCGAGCAGGGCAATCTCGCGCGCACCGCCTGCGATCAGGCGGCGGGCTTCGGCGATGATGGCGGCGACGGGACGGCTGGCTTCGGCGCCGCGGGTGTAGGGGACGACGCAGAAGGTGCAGAATTTGTCGCAACCTTCCTGGATCGCGAGATTGGCGATCGGGCCCTGGCTCGACTGGGTTTCGGGCAGGAAGTCGAATTTTTGTTCCGCGGGGAAATCGGTATCGATCACGGCGGCGTGTTGCGCTTCGACCGCGGCGATCAGTTCGGGGAGTTTATGGTAGGCCTGCGAGCCGACCACGAGATCGACATAGGGGGCGCGGCGCAGGATTTCAGCACCTTCGGCCTGGGCGACGCAGCCGGCGACGGCGATCATCATGCGGCCGTTGCGGGCGTCTTTCACCGCGCGGAGGCGGCCGAGGGCGGAGAACAGCTTGTCGGCGGCGCGCTCGCGGATGTGGCAGGTGTTGAAGATGACCATGTCGGCATCGTCGGTCGCGACTTCGCGGTAGCCGAGGGGACGCAACACATCGGCCATGCGGAGGCTATCGTAGGCGTTCATCTGGCAGCCCCAGGTGACGATGTGGAGCGTGCGCAAATTCTGGGTGGTCGCGGCGGTTGGGGTGGTTTCGGTCATTCCTGATCATCCGGGCGTGTCATCTGCCCGTCGATGTGCCGAGTTGCCGGTGCGGTCAAGCGCGCGGTGATGATACCAGTCCCGATTTCATGTCTATACTATCGCAGACATTGCGTAGAGTCTGTCAAGCGGTTTCCTGCGACAGGATTGTGACGCCTGGTGGCTCGGGCCGGCGCGACCCCCGAAGACCGGATCGACCATGGTAGGGACCGCCGTAACGCCGCCCAGGGTTTGTCAAAGTGAGGTGAACCGGATAGACGGGGGCCGCGTACGGCTGCGCAAAACTCTGATTTATTCATTGCGATCATTGAATGCGTCGATGGCGCAAACGAAAGGAAAATCATCCGATGACCACCGGTATTTCACGCAAGCAATTCCTGCTCGGCGCCGGCGCCGCTGCCGGTGCCGCGGCTCTGGCCCCCGGCTCGGCCCGCGCGGCGCGCCCTCATGTTATCAAGCTCGGGTTGGACGTGCCGATCGATCATCCCACCGCCATCCACGCGACCGAAGCCGGCAAGATGATCGCCGCTGAAACCAAGGGCCGCGTCCGCGTGCAGGTGTTCCCCAGCAACGAACTGGGCGATGATACGCATATGCTCTCCGAAGTGCGCTCCGGCGCGATCCAGATGATGGGCATCGGTGATAACATTCTCTCGAGCCTGGTGCCGAGTGCCGCGATCGACAACGTCGGGTTCGCGTTCAAAAATATTGAAACCGCCTGGAAGGCGCTCGACGGCAAAGTGGGCGATGTGGTTCGCGCCGACATCATGAAGGCCGGCGTCTACCCGATGCGCCGCATCTGGGACGAGGGCTTCCGCCAGATCACCACGAGCACGACGCCGATCAAGACGCCCGCAGACCTCAAGGGCTTCAAGATCCGCGTCCCGCCCAGCCCGATTTCGGTCTCGCTGTTCAAATATCTCGGCGCCGCGCCAACCTCGCTCAATATCGCCGAACTCTACACCGCGCTGCAGACCAAGGTGGTCGATGGCCAGGAAAATCCGCTCGGCCTGATCGAGACGCAGAAATACTACCAGGTCCAGAAATACTGCTCGATGACCAACCACATGTGGGTCGGCTACTGGATGCTGGTGAACGCCACCTTCTGGAAATCGCTCCCCGCCGCCGATCGCAAGATTGTTGAAGCCGCCTTCAACGAACAGGCGCCCAAGCAGCGCATGGCCAACAACACGCTGAACAACTCGCTGCAAGGCAAGCTGACCAAGCAGGGCATGATGTTCAACACCACCGACCCCAGCCAGTTTCAGGATGCGCTGGTCAAGGCCGGGTTCTACAAGGACTGGCAGGCCAAGTTCGGCCCCAGCCTGTGGTCCGCGCTCGAGGCCTACACCGGCAAGCTGGCCTGAGCCGGCCGCAGCGTTCGCGTGATGACACCAAAAACGACGCTGCCAGCCGCCCTTCTGGGGCGGCTGGACACGGCGGTCGACTGGGTCAGCCAGGGGCTCGCCGCAGCCCTGGTTGTCATTGAAATCGTCATCCTGTTCGTCGGCGTCGTGTTCCGCTACGGGCTCGACAAGCCGCTGATCTGGTCGAACGAACTCGCCGAAATCCTGTTCCTGTGGCTCGTCAGCCTCGGCGCCGTGATTGCCCTGCGCCGTAGCGAACACATGCGCATGACCGTGCTGGTCGCCAAACTCAGCCCCTCCCGCCAGCGCTTCCTCGCCCGGCTCGCCGGGCTGATCGTCGCGGTGTTCACGCTCGAACTCATTATCCCCGGGCTCGACTACATGGCGGCGCAGCAGGCGATCACCACGCCAACCCTGCATATCCCTGGATCATGGGAAGTCGCGGGGCAAATCCTGGCCCTGCTCATGCTGTTCTACGTCGCCCTCCGCCAACTCTTCGCCGGTATCACCTGGCCCGAACTGTTAATCACCCTTGGCATCGGCATCGCCATCGGCGTTGGCCTGTGGGCTTCGGAAAATCTGCTCTACGACATCGGCAACGGCGACCTCATCGTCTTTTTCGTCGTCATCGTCGGTATCTGCATCTTCGCCGGCGTGCCCATCGCCTTCTCGTTCGGTATCGCCACCATCGGCTACATCTATTTTACCACCTCGATTCCGCTCTCCATCGTGATCAGCCAGATGGACCAGGGCATGGCCTCGATCGAGCTGCTCGCCGTGCCGATGTTCGTCGTCCTCGGCCTGCTGCTGGAAATGACCGGCATCGCCCGCGCCCTCGTCAACCTGCTCACCGCCCTGGTCGGCAACCGGCGCGGCGGCCTGTCCTATGTGTTGATCGGCGCCATCTACCTCATCGCCGGCATCTCCGGCTCCAAAGCCGCCGATCAGGCCGCCGTCGCCCCTGTGCTGCTGCCCGAAATGAAACGGCGCGGCATCCCGCCCGGCGAACTCGTCGCCCAGCTCGCTTCGGCCGCCGCCATGTCGGAAACCATTCCGCCCAGCCTTGTTCTCATCATTGTCGGCGCCGTCACCGGCGTTTCCACCGCCGCCCTGTTCACCGGCGGCCTGCTCCCCGCCGCGGTCGCGGCCCTCGGCCTTATCGTGCTGATCTTCTTTCGTACCCGCGGCGAAACACCCAGCGGCACCAGCGTCGCCCCGCGCGAGGCCCTGCGCTTGTTCATCATCGCCATCCCCGCGTTGATCCTGCCCTTCCTGATCCGCTACGCCGTGCTCGCCGGCATCGCCACCGCCACCGAAGTCGCCACCATCGGCGTCATATACGCCGTCTTCGTCGGCATCACGATCTACCGTAGCTTCGACCTAAAACGCCTGTTCCCCCTGCTGGTCGAAACCGCCGCCCTGTCCGGCGCCATCCTGCTCATCATCGGCGCCGCCAGCGCCATGGCATGGGCACTCACCCAGGCCGGCTTCGCCCAGGCGCTGACCGCCGCGATGACCGGCATCCCCGGCGGCAAATACGGGTTCATGGCCGTCTCGATCCTGCTGTTCATCGTGCTCGGCAGCGTGCTCGAAGGCCTGCCCGCCATGGTCCTGTTCGGCCCCCTCCTGTTCCCGATCGCCCAACAGGTTGGCATCAACGTCGTTCAATACGCCATCGTCTCGATCCTCGCGATGGGCATCGGCCTGTTCTCGCCACCCTTCGGCGTCGGCTTCTACCAAACCTGCCTGATCAGCAAAACCTCGAGCGACGAAGCCGTCACCCGCATCTGGCCCTACATGGCCACCCTCGTGGTGACCTTGATCATCATCGCCGCCGTGCCGTGGATATCGACGGGGTTTTTGTGACGCGGCGGTGAAGTAAGCAAGGCCAGGGGCTCTGCCCCTGGACCCCGTTAAAGGCGGAGCCTTTAAAATCCATTAGTTTTAGGGGTAGGGAGGGCGGCTGCTGGGCTCTGAACCGGTATGGTCTGGATGCCCTCCCTACCCCTAAAACTAGCGGGTTCTAAGGGCCTCGCCCTTAGTGGGGGTCGAGGGGGCAAAGCCCCCCGCCTTGCTTGCTTTCTCGCCTCACGACAACACCCCCCGTTTTTCGGCAGCGCGGCCGTATAGGAAGGTCCACAGCATCAGCAGGCCGATGGTCGAGTATCCGACGATTGGCCCGATGATCAGGAATCGTCCGACCGGCAGCGAGAATACCAGCACGCTGCGGACGGCGGTTTCCGCGATGAAGCCGATGCCCCACACGATGGTCATTACGCCCATCATGCGGCGGAAGGCGGGATCGTCTTTGTAGGTTTCGAACTCGGCGCTGTCTTCGGCGGATTGGCGTTTCAGGCTGGCGCTCGCGAGCACAAACATCAATGGCCGGCCGATGATGGCCGAGCCCACGAACACGATGCCGATCAACCCGGTGATCAGCGATTCCCGCATCAGCAGCAATTTCGGCGACCCGCCGAGCGCGAAGCCGAGCAGTGAAAGTCCGATGCCGCCCAGTACCATCACCGAAATGGCGTCCACCCGCCGCTTGCGGGCAAACTCCACCAGGCTCCAGGCCATCGGCGGTGCGGCCGAGGCCATGATGGCGTGGATCTCGCCGACATGGGGTTTCGCCACTCGATACACGATCCAGGGCAGCAGGAAGTTGAAGATGAGTTCCAGCCCCAGCATCACGCGTTTGCGGGTGATCAGCGGCGATTTCGGTTCGGTCGTCATGAGAGCGTATCGGCACCTTCCAATATCGGCGCGGTGGAGCGGGAGATTTCATCCGCCCCGATCGGCTCCGCCCGTCCGCCCAGATGCGCTGCGAGAAACTGCTCGGTAATCGCGTTGAACGCAATATTGTTCTCTGGCCGGGCGAACCCGTGCCCTTCGTCGGGGAAGAGCACGTAGGTCACCGCGATCCCTTTTGCCTTCAGTGCCGCGACCATCTGGTCGGATTCCGCCTGCTTCACCCGCGGGTCGTTGGCACCCTGGCCGATCAGCAGCGGCCGGGCCAAGCGGTCCGCGAGATGTACCGGCGAGCGCTCGCGCAGCAGCGCAAGGCCATCCGCGGTGTCGGGATTGCCGATCGATTTATGGAAAATCGCCTTCGCCGCTTCCCAATAGGGCGGGATCGTCGCCAGCAGCGTTTCCAGATTCGACGGGCCGACGATATCGACCCCGCAGGCGTATTTGGTCGGGTTGCGCGTCATCGCCGCGAGCGTTGCGTAGCCGCCGTAGGATCCGCCCATGATCGCAATGCGCGACGCATCGGCGATGCCGGCCCCGATCGCCCAATCCACCGCATCGAGCAGATCGTCGTCCATCGCGCGGCCCCATTCGTTGTTGCCCGCGTTCAGAAACCCCTTGCCGAACCCGGTGGAGGCGCGGAAATTGACCGAGAGCACCGCGTAACCCCGGTTCGCCAGCCATTGATGGTAGGAATTGTAGCCGAATATATCGCGCGCCCACGGCCCGCCGTGCACCATCAGCACCATCGGCAACGCCTGCGCCGGCCGCCCCGGTGTTGCCTCATCACTCCCCTTTGGCAGGGTCAGGTAACATACCAGCTTCAACCCATCGCGCGCGTCGATCACCACCGGATGCATCGCCGCCAGCGGCGCATCCGCGAGTTCAGGGCGCGAATCATAGAGTTTT
Organism: Acidiphilium rubrum; assembly: GCF_900156265.1. Lineage (GTDB taxonomy): Bacteria > Pseudomonadota > Alphaproteobacteria > Acetobacterales > Acetobacteraceae > Acidiphilium > Acidiphilium rubrum. The sequence goes on along the minus strand of NZ_FTNE01000003.1, from coordinate 89,344 downwards.
TCCAGCGTCTTCAAAGTCCGGTCGTACAGATACGCTGCGGCCGGCGCGGTATCCGCATCGGCGCCGACCACCCACAACCGGTCGTCATCGGTGCGCGATTGCAAGCCCCAGTCACCGATCCCCGCCCCATCCAGAAACGCCAGATCCGCCGCCACCGCCGCATCGAGCGCCACATACCGGTTGCGCTCGTAATTCACGCTGTAGGCCAGCGGCGCTTTCGAGTGCGGATCGACCAGGACCGCGCCGATATCCGCCCGTTCATCCGCCGCAATTTCGTGTGCCGCACCGGTTGCGAAATCGAGCCGATATAACGCTGCGGTATCCCGCCCCGCGCTCGATCGCAGCAGCGTGCTGCCATCCGACGCGAAAAGATCTTCGATGCCGGATGTCATGGCATCCTCCGGCGCGAACCGCATGAACTCCGCCCACCCCGCAGCCGCATCCGGCCGCAGCACCAGCTGGCTGCCATCTGGCTGGATCACGACCGCATACCGCACCGCGAAATCATCATCGATCCCGAAGCTGGCAAACCCGGGATTTTCTGCGATCATCGTTGTCTCACCGGTCGCGATATCGACCCGGACCACATCCGGAAACTGCGGATTGCGCGCGTTATGACTGATCACGACCGCCCCGGGGTGCTGGCGCGAAACCTTCGCGAGCTCCGCCCGCACGCCCTCGAACGGCGTCAAATCCCGCGCCGCACCGGTTTTGATATCGACGGCGTGGATGTGATAATTCTCGTCCCCATCGGTATCGCGCACGACCAGCACATGGCGCGAATCCTTTGCCCATTCATAAAACGGCACGCCGCGCTTAGTTTCGCGGGTTAATGGCGTTGCCTGATCGAGCGCGGCGCGCGGGGCGATGAACACATTCATCACCCCATCCAACGGTGCCAGAAACGTGATATGCGCCCCATCCGGGCTGATCGCCGCACCCCGCCGGCTCGGATTGCCGAACAGTGCGGCCCGCGAAATCAACGGCGTCGTCGTGAAAGCGTTCATGGATATCCCCCATCGAGAGCAATGCCCTCCAAGATGCCTTCAAACGCGGTGAACGCAAGCGGGCAGGGGGCGTGGGCGCGGTAAAACCCGCCGTCAAAGGCGTATCTCACGAAAACGAGATAGCGCCGGCCTTCAACCCAGGCAGAAGCGCCGCAGCAGCAGGCCGGGGATGTACCAGACATCGATCGCCGCCATCACCACCGCCGGCAACGCGCTGAGCGGCGCGGCGATGGCGCCGATCCGCCCGCCGAGGCGGGGAATTATCAGCATCAGGAACGGCAGGAACAACAGATAATAGCGGCCCTGCGGACCGTAGATCGTCGCGCTGCCCACTTTGTCCCAACTCAGATAGACCGCAATCTCGACCGCCAGCACGCTGAGGGAAACCAGCGCCAGGATCAGCGCCGCATCGCGCCAGGACCAGCGCAGCCCAGCTGCGCGCGGCGCCGCCAGCACGCCGAGCGCGGCACACAGACTGGCGATGTCCCAACCGAGATAGGCCGGCGGCGCCAGGCTGATGCTCAGCCAGCCCAACATGCCGATGCCCGATTTCACCAGGAACCCGAAATTCGCCACCAGAAACCCGACCGGCAGGGTGAGCAGCCGGGCGGGGTCGGCCAGAAACGCGCGCGCGGCGGCCGCCGGATCGGTCGTGCTGAACATCGTGCCGGCCGGCCCCGGCCAGAGCGGGCCGGGATGATACGGGCCGAGCAGATACGGCATCAGCGAGACCCGCGTCATGATCGCGACCCAGATCAGCGGCGGGACTGCCCAAAGCGCGGTCAGCGCCAGGCGCCGCCAGCGGTGCGGCAGCGCGAGCGGCGCCAGCACCGCGAACAGCAACAGCCCGTAGGGCGGCTTGGAGAGAATGATCAGCGTCATCACCGGCAGAAACCACCAGCGCCACCGCCGATGCCGCACCGGATCGAGCGTGAGCAACGCACCGGCCAGCGCGCTGAGCGCGATCAACATGCCATCCTGGTTGAACGACGCGCCAAGGCTCAGCGCCTCGGGGAACGACAATGTGGCGAACAGCACGGCGCGGCCGAACCGCGCGATCGCGATGGCGAGCGTGCCGACCAGCACATAGGCGAGCAACATGCCCACCCGCCCGGTGAACAGCGCGGCCAACGGGCGCTGCCCGACCGCGCGGCCGGCCGCGATGCCGAGCGTGCCGGGCAGATAAAGTGCTGGAAAATACTGGGTTGTGTTGAAATCGATGTCGATGATCTGCGCCTTGGTCCAGGGCTGGCGCGCGGTACTGGCGATCGAGGCCGGCGCTGTGCAGGTGGCGTTCATCTCGCCGATCGAGGCATTCAACAATCCGAAATTGATCCGCGTCGCCGGAACGATCACCTCGGCCTTGCCAACCGGCTTGAACGGCACCCGCCGCCCGAGCCACTGGCCGTGCAACAACGCCCCGGCCCGCGCGATATGCGCAGGCTCATCGGCCACCTGGCCGATCGGCGTGAGCAACGCGAGGCGCAGGCCGGTGGCGAGGCTGAGGACCAGAAACAGACCGGCCAGCCCCAATTGTGCGATCAGATGCGGCCAGCGGAATCGGTTCATGCGCAAGATCATGCCCGATTGCCCAGCATTTGGCACGTGCGGCGGTTCGGCATGGACCGATCGCGAATTCGCCGTTACACGCAATCAGCCACGTGCGGCGCCACGACCGCACTACGTTCCGGAGATACCGTTTGGGGACCAAGCCGCTGACCGCCACCGACCCGCCAAGCGCTTCGTCCTCTGTTCTCGATCGCCGACCCTGGATCATCCCGGTTTTGTTGGTGCTGCTACCGCTGATCGGCCATCTGCCATCGGTGATCCTCGGGCTGAGTTCGAACCCGATCTGGACCGTCTCCGGCGCGGTGCTCGGAGTCGGTCAGCCCTGGCTGGCCGGATCACAATTCGGCGATCCGAACGTAGGGTGGACCAACCAGGCGCTTGGCCATCTTGCCGCGCAGGATTGGCTGCATGGCCGGATACCGTGGTGGAATCCCTATTCGGGCATCGGCCTGCCGCTCGCCGGCGAGATGCAGCCGGCGGCAATGTTTCTGCCGTTCGCTCTGCTACTCGGGTTTCAGGATGGCATCGTGTGGCTGGAGATCACGCTGCAGATCTTTGCCGGGTTGATGACGTTTTGTTTGCTGCGCCGGTTGGATCTGGGCCGCGTGAGCGCGCTGATCGGCGCGCTTCTGTTCGAGTTCAACGGCACATTCACCTCGGTTCCAGGCGAGACCATCCTCAATGTTCTGCCGTTCCTGCCGATGCTGCTGCTCGGCATCGAGTATGCCCGCGATGCCGCAACCCGCCGTCGCGCGGTCGTGGTGATTGCGCTGGCCATTGGTGGATCGTTGCTCGCCGGCTTTCCTGAGGCCGCCTATATCGACGGTCTCCTGGCATTGTTATGGACGATATGCCGTTTCATCGGCAACGCGGAGCGGTTGAAATTCGCCTTGATTGTAGCGATCGGCGGCATCCTCGGCCTGATGCTGGCGGCACCACAGATCGTCGCCTTCTTCGATTTCACGATCCTCACCAACGTATTCCAATCTCATACGCTCGGTGGTGTCACGCTCGATCCGCGAGGTGCCGCACAAGTCATTATTCCGTTCGTCTACGGGCCGCTCGGTACCAGCCTGGGCAACAATTTGTTATTGACGATTTCAGGCGGGACAGGCGGGTATATTGGCGCGGCAGCCTTGCTGTTCGCCATCATGGGCGCGTTGACCGGGCGCGATCGGTCGATTGCCGTTATCCTGGTGCTCTGGCTCGTATTATCCGCCGGCAAAACCTTCGGCATCCCGCCGATCATGTACGCCATGAATTTGTTGCCGTTCATGAAGGATACCGAGTTTTTCCGGTACTCGTCACCGGCCTGGGAATTGGCGGTCGTTATACTGATCGCGCGCGCGCTCGATCTGTCGGACCATGGTGGGTGGCGTTATCGGATCGGGCTGGCGGGTGCGGTTGTCGCGCTCGTCGCATCCTTTGCACTGGCATGGCCTTGGGCCGCGGTCTGGCACTGGTCGGACGCCAATCGTGCGATCATGGCACGGTGGCTCTGGCGCGAGGGCGGTTTTCAGATTGCCGCAATCATCCTGATATCGCTGCTCTGGCTGCGATTTCGCAGCCCGAGCGGGCGTGCCATGGCCGGCGGCGCGCTGGTTGCCTACGCCATGGCCATGTTCGCCGTTCCGCAGTTATCGGGCGTCCGCCCAGGGCGGGTCGATGTGCCGGCGATCGACTACCTGAAAACCCATAGCGGACTTGACCGATTTTATACCGTCGGGCCGATTCAGCCCAATTACAGCGCGTATTTTTCGATCCCGAACGTCAACCATAACTATCTTCCGGTCTCCTTGAACTGGACGGCCTATATTGAAAAATCGCTGTTTCCCTCGGCAGCAAGCCAGAACGGCGGCATCTTCTGGGCACCGTTCCCGCCGATGCAGATCACAACGGCGATGAACGATGTGCAGCGCTATATCAAGAACTACCGATTCCTCGGTGTGCGCTACATCGTGGCGAGCCCGGGCGTTCAACTGACATCGACGATCTCGATCCCGGACAATCGTGCGCGACAGAGCGTGGTCGAACTTGGCCAGGGCCAGTCATTGACACTGAGCAGAATTGCCCCGGCAGTGTTCTCAAAACTTGGCCCGATCTCCGAGATTGGCATTTTTCAGGGTAATTACGGCAACACCGCGACGGGTATATTGAGCGTTTCCGTTTGTGCCCGGAACCTTTGTTCGACCGGCAGCGCCAATCTCGACTCATCGGCCGATAACAGCGCATTCCATATCAATATCAGTCCGCCGCTTACAATAAACCCCGGCGATCGCTTGAGCGTGACGATCAACCACGCCACCGGCAGTCACCCCGACGCAATCTGGCTGTGGCCCGGCGCTGGCCCCGACCAGAGCTTGAAAACCTCATCCGGCCAGACGCTGAAGGGGCAGACCGTACAGCTGGTTTTCAACACGGGTTCCAACCGCCACGCGTTCACGCATGTCTATGCTGATCAGCTGATGGATATCTGGCGCGTCCGCCATGCCGATAATTTCTATACGACGAACGGTTCAGCATGTACGCTTCGGGTGATGCGTTTGAACAGTGTCATCGCTCAATGTAGCGGGCCGGATGCACTGGTCCGGCGCGAATTATTCATGCCGGGCTGGCACGCGACCATCAACGGCGCTCCCGTCATGATCACGCCCGATCATGACATAGTTCAGAAAATATCACTTAAGCCGGGCGAGAACCGCATTCGGTTTCACTTCGCGCCACCGTTTTCACAACTGGCCTGGCTGGTCTTCTGGCTCAGTGTTGCCGCGTTGCTGGCTGTCCAGTTCAGCGCCGTTTACCAGAAACGCCGTCCCTCTCGCGCATGAAATCCCGCGCGGCACCGCGGTTGGATCGCGCCCGCTCGCTGCCTGCGGAACATCTCGACCGCTACCCCCGCGTGCCGATCCTGATCCTCATCCTCGCGCCGTTTCTGGGCCACGCCGCCTCCTGGCTCACCGGCCTCAGTTCCAACCCGATCTGGACGGAATCCGGTGCGGTCACCGGCATCGGCCGCAGCATTATCTTCGCCTTGGATTTCAGCGACCCCAATGTTGGCTGGACGAACCAGGCCCTTGGCCATCTTGCAGCGCAGGACTGGCTGCATTTCATCATCCCGTGGTGGAACCCCTATTCCGGCATCGGCCTGCCGCTGGCCGGCGAGATGCAGCCGGCGGCGCTGTTTCTGCCCTTCGTGCTGCTGCTGTCGTTTCAGAGCGGCATCATCTGCCTCGAAATTTCCCTCCAGATTTTTGCCGGCATCGCTACATTCGCTTTGCTCCGGCGGCTCGAGCTTGGCCGGTTGAGCGCGCTGGCGGGCGGGCTGCTGTTCGCCTTCAGCGGCACCTTCGCCTGGGTGCCGGGCGAAACCATCCTGAACGTGATGCCGTTCCTGCCGCTGCTGCTGCACGGGATCGAAGATGCGCGCGACCCCGCCCACCAGCGCCGCGCAATCGTGCTGGTCGGGCTCGGCATCGGCGGGTCGATCCTCGCCGGGTTTCCCGAAACGGCCTATATCGATGGCGTGCTCGCCCTGCTCTGGGCGGTGGTTCGGGCGTTCCAGGTACCGGACCTGCGCCGCTTCATTGGCAGCATCACGCTCGGCGGCGTTGCGGGACTGTTGATCGCATCGCCGCAGATCATCGCGTTTTTCGATTTCTCGATGGCGAGCGGTGTCTTTGCCACCCATCAGTTCGGCACCGATTACATCAATTACCGTGGCTTCGCGGTCACGGTTCTGCCCTATGTGTATGGCCCGCTCGGCATGGGCGCCGCCAGCCCCCTCCTGCTCGATGTCTCAGCCTCGACCGGCGGCTATGTCGGCCTGCTGCTGGTCCTGTTCGGCGCCGCCGGTTTCGCCTCCCGGCGTGATCGGCCGCTGGTTGCGCTGCTGGCGGTGTGGATCGTGCTCAGCCTAGGAAAGACGTTCGGCTTTCCGCCGATCATGGCGCTGGTGAATGCCGTGCCGCTGATGAAGAATGTCGTGTTCTCGCGCTATTCCTCGCCGAGTTGGGAACTCGCCCTGATCATTCCCGCATCTTTCGCGATCGATGATCTGCGGTCCAACCGCGTCAAACCGCTGATCCCGCTGATCGTGACGCTGGCCATCCTCGGCCTTGCGATCGATTTGGCATCGCCCTGGGCGGCAGCCTGGCACTGGCACGCGGCCTATCGGGGCGTCATGGTGTTCTGGCTGGTGCGCGCGCTCGGTTTCGAACTGATCGCCCTCGGGCTGGTCGTCATCGTCTGGCTCGTCCTGCGGGGCGAGTGTCGCCGTTGGTGCCTTGCCGGCCTCATCGTGGTCAATGCGATGCTGCTGTTCATTGTGCCGCAGCTATCCGGCCACCAACCCGGCACGCTTGACCGGCGCGGGATCGACTATCTGAAGTCTCACCTTGGTTTGCACCGTTACTACACGTTAGGCCCGCTCGACCCCAACTACAGCGCCTATTTCCGCCTGCCCAGCCTCAATCATATCTATCTGCCGGTCGCGGCGAACTGGGTGCATTTCGTCCGCCATCATCTGATCGACAATCCCAGCTTCGGCAATGGCGATATTTTCTTTGCACCGTTCCGGCCGTTTTCAATCGGCGGCGCCGCGCACGACATCGAGCACTTTCAGCGGGACTATCGATATCTCGGCGTGCGCTACGTTCTGACCGGACCCGATGCCGCGCTCAGCCCATCGATGACGTACCCCGCCCCGCACGGTCGCGCCACAGCCCTGCCGCTTTATCCCGGCCAATCCGTCACCGTGCGCGGCATCGCGCCGCCAGGCCTCGCCGCCATGCCCCCGATCAGCCAGATCGGCGTCAACCAGGGCAATTACGACAACACCGCAACCGGTACCATGGCCATGAGACTATGCAGCAACGGTCTCTGTGGCATCGGCAGCGCGGATCTGCGCCGCTCGCACGACAACATGCCGTTCACCGTGCCGCTCGCGCCAGCAATTCCGCTGCAACCCGGTGCGGCCTTCACGCTCGAAATCGATCATATCTCCGGTACCTCGCCAGACGCCATCTGGCTGTACCCGGCCTCCCATAGCCATCTGACCACCGCCACGGCCGGCACAATCCTGCACCGCAGCCCCGAAATCGCCTTCAGCGTCCGCCCCGACCAAGCCTTGTTCCGCAAAGTCTATACCGACAAGTTGATGACGATCTGGCGGCTGGCCGGCGCAAAGCCATTCTACACCACCACCGGCGCCGCCTGCCGGATCGGCGCGCACAGCGTGAATGGCGCGATCATCGATTGCCCTGCCGCCGCGACGCTGATCCGCCGCGAACTCTTCATGGCCGGCTGGCACGCGACCGATAACGGCGCGCCGGTTGCTATTCATGTGCATCACGCCGTGGTGCAGAGCATCGCGCTGCATGCGGGACGCAACATCGTCCGCTTCCGCTTTACGCCGCCTTACGCGGGCTTCGCGTGGCTCGGTTTCTGGCTGGGCGCACTGGTTCTGATGTGGCAGATGGTGGGGCGATGGATCAGCCCGAAAGGACGGCACGCGCAATGACCAACGCCTTACCGCCGGCGCCATCGCTCATTTCGATCATCGTGCCGTTTCATAACGAAGCCGAAAACGTGCAGACCCTGCACGCCCGCCTCGCCGCCGTGCTCGATGCCGGGGCCGATCCGTGGGAGTTGGTCTGCGTCAACGATGGCAGCCGCGATGACACGCTCGCCCGGCTGGTCGCCCTCGCCGAGCGCGATGCCCGCGTGCGCGTGATCGACTTGTCGCGCAATTTCGGCAAGGAAGCCGCCCTGACCGCAGGGCTCGACTTTGCGCGGGGCGATGCCGTCATCCCGCTCGATGCCGATCTGCAGGACCCGCCGGAGATTATCCCCGCGCTGATCGCGAAATGGCGCGAAGGTTTCGAGGTGGTGAACGCCGTGCGCTCCTCGCGCGAGGGCGATGGCCCGGTCAAACGCGCCACCGCGCACGCGTTCTACCGGGTGATCAACCGGATGAGCCAGGTCGATATTCCGGCCGATACCGGCGATTTCCGCCTGATCTCACGGCCCGCGCTGGAGGCGCTGAAACGCCTGCCGGAACGCCGGCGCTTCATGAAAGGCCTGTTCGCCTGGGTCGGATTTCGCACCGCGACCATCACCTACGACCGCGCGCCGCGCCACGCGGGCACCACCACCTGGAACTACTGGAAGCTCTGGAATTTCGCGATCGAGGGCATCACCAGCTTCTCCAGCGCGCCGCTGCGGCTTGCGTCCTACCTCGGGTTCGGCGTTTCGGTGTTTGCGTTCATCTACGCAATCATCACCATCTTCAACAAACTGGTCTACGGCAACCCGGTCAAGGGCTACCCCTCGCTGCTGGTCGCCGTGCTGTTTCTTGGCGGCGTGCAGCTGCTCGCACTCGGCGTGCTCGGCGAATACCTTGGCCGGCTTTACGAAGAAAGCAAACAACGCCCGATCTATCTGGTCCGCGCCGTCTGGCAGCCGCCCGACCCGGAATAAGGCTGCGGCGCCGTTACGCCGCGAGGGCCGCGCGGACCGCGGCCAGTGCGGCATCGGCCTGGGTGGCATCCGGCCCGCCGGCCTGCGCCATATCGGGCCGCCCGCCGCCGCCTTTGCCGCCTACGGCTTCGGCGGCCGCGCGCACCAAAGTGACGGCGTTATGTTTCGCGGTCAGATCGTCCGACACGCCGACCACGATGCTCGCCTTGCCATCGGCGGTGGAGACCAGTGCCACCACGCCCTGACCCATCGATTTCAGAATTGAATCGGCGAGCGATTTCAGATCGCGCGGCGCGACATCGCCCAGATTGCGCGCGGAGAGTTTCACCCCGGCCACATCTTCGACGGCGGCTTCACCCGCGCCGGTTGCGATCTTGCGCTGCAATTCGCCGATCTGGCGTTCCAGGCGCTTGCGTTCGTCGAGCAGGGCAACAATGCGGGCCGGCACTTCGGAGGGGGGCGCTTTCAGTGCGGTCGCGGCTTCGGCCAGCAGATCGGCATCGGTTTCGATCGCCGTCAGCGCCGCCGCCCCGGTCACCGCCTCGATGCGGCGTATCCCGGCGGCGACGCCGGATTCCGCCAGAATCCGAAACGCGCCGATATCACCGGTGCGGCTGACATGGGTACCGCCGCATAATTCGATCGAATAGGCGGATTTCGTGCCATCGCCGATACCCATCGAAACCACGCGCACCTCATCGCCATATTTTTCGCCGAACAGCGCCATGGCGCCGCGCTTGACCGCTTCATCCGGCGTCATCAGCCGGGTTTCCACCGGGCTGTTCTCGCGGATGCGGGCGTTCACCGCGCGTTCGACATCGCGCAATTCGGCGAACGTGACAGGCCGTGGCTGCGACACATCGAACCGCAGCCGGTCCGGCGCATTCAGGCTGCCCTTCTGCGTCACATGCGGGCCGAGCGCCTGGCGCAGCGCCTCGTGCAGCAGATGCGTGGCGGAATGATGCGCGCGGATCGCACCGCGCCGCGCGTGATCCACCGTGGCGTGCACGGTCTGGCCGCGCGTCACGGTACCGGTCCGCACCGTGCCGTAATGCACGAACAGATCACCGGCTTTCTTCTGCGTGTCGGTAATCGCCACCTCCAGCCCCTCGGCGAGCAGCGTGCCGGTATCGCCGACCTGCCCACCCGATTCCGCGTAGAACGGCGTCTGATTAAGGATGATAGCGACACTCTGGCCGGTGGCGGCACTCTCGGCCGGCGCGCCATCGACGATCAGGCCGGTGACGCTCGCATCGGAGTCTTCCGTGGCGTAGCCAAGGAATTCCGAAGCACCCAATTGTTCTTTCAACTCGAACCAGATGGTCTCGGTGGCGGCATCGCCGCTGCCGGCCCAGGCCGCGCGGGCGCGGGTGCGCTGCTCGGCCATGGCGGAATCGAACCCGTCACGATCGAGGCTGCGGCCCTGCTCGCGCAGCGCATCCTCCGTGAGGTCGAGCGGAAAACCGAACGTGTCGTACAGTTTGAACGCGACCGATCCCGCCAGCGGCGCGCTCGCGTCAAGCCGGGCCACCTCGTCATCGAGCAGCGACAAGCCACGCTCGAGCATGATCGCGAATTTCGCCTCCTCGAGCTTGAGCGTCTCGACGATCAGCGGTTCCGCCCGCTGCAATTCGGGATAGGCAACCCCCATCTGCCGGGTCAGCGCCGGCACCAGCCGGTAGATGAACGGCTCGCGCATGCCTAGCCGATGCGCGTGGCGCATCGCGCGGCGCATGATCCGGCGCAGCACATAGCCGCGCCCTTCGTTAGAGGGCAGCACGCCATCGGCGATGATAAAAGCCGTGGCGCGCAGATGATCCGCGATCACCCGGTGGCTGGTTTTATGCACGCCGTCAGGATCTGTGTTAGAGGCTTCGACCGAGGCCATGATCAGTGCCCGCAGCGTATCGGTATCGTAATTGTCGTGCTTGCCCTGCATGATGGCGGCGAACCGTTCCAGCCCCATGCCGGTATCGATCGAGGGGCGGGGCAGGGGGGTTAGCGTCTTCGCCGCATCCTCGAAATACTGCATGAACACGAGGTTCCAGATTTCGATGAACCGGTCGCCATCCTCCTCGGGGCTGCCCGGCGGCCCGCCCGCGATGTGCGGCCCATGATCGTAGAAGATTTCCGATGACGGGCCGCACGGCCCGACATCCGCCATGCGCCAGAAATTATCATCGGTCTTGATGCGAATGATCCGCTCATCCGAAAGCCCGGCGATCTTCCGCCAGAGCGACGCGGCTTCATCGTCGCTGTGATAGACCGTGACGAGCAACCGATCTTTCGCAAGGCCGAAATCCCGCGTCAACAGCGTCCAGGCATTGGTGATCGCCTGTTCCTTGAAATAATCGCCGAACGAAAAATTGCCCAGCATTTCGAAAAACGTGTGGTGGCGCGCGGTGTAGCCCACATTGTCGAGGTCGTTGTGCTTGCCGCCGGCGCGCACGCATTTCTGCGCCGAGGTCGCGCGCACATAGGGGCGCTTCTCCTGGCCGGTGAAGACGTTCTTGAACGGCACCATCCCGGAATTGACGAACATCAAGGTCGGGTCGTTGCGCGGCACCAGCGGTGCGCTCGGCACCACCTCGTGGTCATGGCGCTGGAAATAATCGATGAACGTGGCGCGGATATCGTTGCTGGATGTCATGGAGCGGCGAGGTGTCCCTGGAAAATCGGCTTGTTTCCCAGGCATACCGCCTCATGGCATCGCTGTCATCTTTCGGGGCGAAGCGATCGCGTCCGGTCGGTCGCGAAAGCCAACCCTGCTGCGTTACTCCGCCGCTTCGGCCACCTCATTCTCGGACGGTGCCACCATCATCGATTTCTCGACCACCGCGGCCTGATCACGAATGCGCTTCTCGATCGCCGCCGCCATGTCGGGATGATCGCGCAGAAACTGCTTGGCGTTCTCGCGCCCCTGGCCGACGCGCACGCTGTCGTAGCTGAACCAGGCGCCGGATTTCTCGACGATTCCGGCCTTCACCCCAAGATCGATCAACTCGCCGACCTTCGAGATGCCCTCGCCATACATGATGTCGAACTCGACCTGGCGGAACGGCGGCGCCAGCTTGTTCTTCACCACTTTCACGCGGGTCTGATTGCCGGTCACTTCCTCGCGGTCCTTGATCGCGCCTATGCGGCGGATTTCGAGCCGGATCGAGGCATAGAATTTCAGCGCATTGCCGCCGGTGGTGGTTTCCGGATTGCCGAACATGACGCCGATTTTCAGCCGGATCTGGTTTAGAAAGATCATCATGGTCTTCGAGCGCGAGATCGACCCGGTCAGCTTGCGCAGCGCCTGGCTCATCAACCGCGCGTGCAGGCCGACATGGCTGTCGCCCATTTCACCCTCGAGTTCGGCGCGCGGCACCAGGGCGGCCACCGAATCGATCACCAGCACGTCGATCGCGCCGGAGCGCACCAGCGTATCGGCAATTTCCAACCCCTGCTCGCCGGTATCGGGCTGCGAGATCAACAGGTTATCGACATCGACGCCGAGCTTGCGCGCATAGATCGGGTCGAGCGCGTGTTCCGCGTCGATGAACGCGCAGGTGCCGCCGCGCTTCTGCGCTTCGGCAATCGCGTGCAACGCCAGCGTGGTCTTGCCCGAGGATTCCGGCCCGTAGATTTCGATCACCCGGCCGCGCGGAAACCCGCCGATACCGAGCGCGAGGTCGAGCCCGAGCGAGCCGGACGGCACCACGTCGATCTCCTCATTGCCCGGCCGCGCGCCCATCCGCATGATCGAGCCTTTGCCGAATGCCCGCTCGATCTGCACCAGGGCAGCGTCGAGAGCCTTGTTTTTTTCCATCGGTCAACTCCTCAAGCGTGTGTTTCAGGATCGGCAGCGCAACTTAGGCGGGAAATAACCATAGGCTTCACGATGCGACTCGTCGAGTATGAGTTTCGCATGGAGAGAACAGAACAGCAACGCGTCTGGTAAGGATTTATTAACTATTTGTTCCTATGATGTTCTCAGGCGACCGAAAACCGCCAGATCGTGGTGGAGCGGAACGCGTCCCCGGGGTCGAGCCGCGTGGTCGGAAAATGCGGCTGGTTCGGCGCATCCGGGTAGTGCTGGGTCTCGAACGCAATACCGTCCCCCGGGCCGATCAATGCGCCATCCTGCCCGGTAATGGTGCCGGTCAGATTGTTGCCCGTGTAGAATTGCATGCCGGGTTCGCTGGTCTCGATGCTCAGCACCCGGCCGGATACCGCATCGTGCAGCGTCGCGGCCGGCCCGATCGCGCCCGCCGGCTTGTCGAGGACGTAGCAATGATCATACCCGCCGGCGAGCGTCAGTTGCTCATAGGGGGCGCCGATCCGCGCACCGGCCGCGTGCGGCGTGCGAAAATCCATCGGCGTGCCCGCCACCGCCAGCAGAATCCCGGTCGGGATCTGCCCGGCATCGGTCGGCAGAAAAAAACTGGCCGGAATCGTCACGATCTGATCGAGCGCGCTGCCCGACCCCGCGAGATTGAAATAGGTATGGTTGGACAGATTGAGCACGGTCGGCCGGCCCTCCACCTGCGCCGCGTAGTCGATCCGCACCGCATTGTCCTCCTCCAGCGTGTACACCACCGTCACGGTCAGCGTGCCGGGAAACCCGTTGTCGCCATCTGCACTGACCAGTTGCAGCGTGACCGACCGCGCGTTCGCGGTCACGATATCCCAGATCCGATGCCCGAAATTCGGCGTGGCGCCGGTTTTCAACCCGCCGTGCAGCGTATTGGGCCCGTTGTTCACCGGCAGATGAAACACCTCGCCATCCAGGCTGAACCGCCCGCCGGCAATCCGATTGGCATAGCGCCCGAGCAGCGCGCCGAAATATGGGCTCTTGCTCTCGTAATCGGCCATGTTGGTGCAGCCGAGCACGACGTTGCCGAACGCGCCCTCCCGGTCCGGCACCATGATCGCGGTGATCGCCCCGGCATAGTCCAGCACCGCGACGCTCATGCCGGCACGGTTGCGCAAGGTCACCTGCCGCACCAGCGCGCCATCGGCGGTGGTGCCGTATTCGGTGATTATCGCATCTTGCATCGGCATCTATCCTCAGTCGGTTGGAATGATCGCAGCACGGCGCACCAGGGCCGCTTGGTCGAGATCGGCCGGCAACGCACCATACGCAAGACCCGGGTCCGCAATCCGCGCCCGGATGAAGGCTTCGGCCACGTACACCGGCGCGTGGCGCACCAGCAGCGCCGCAGCGATCGCCAGCGCGATGTGTTCCACCAACCGCCGCGCCGCAGCTTCCGGCGCATCCGATGCCGCCAGCACCGCCCCAACGCCCGCGATCAGCCCATCCAGCGCCGCATCCACCCCGCGCGCCGGTGCCAGCAGGGCCAGCAGCGCATCCGCCGCCCCCGGCGTGCGGGCGAGTGCCCGCAGCACATCGAGGCAGATGATATTGCCCGCACCCTCCCACACACCGTTCAGCGGTGCTTCGCGATACAGCCGCGCGATCGGATGCTCCTCGATGAACCCGTTGCCGCCGTGGCATTCCTGCGCCTCGGCAACCAGACCAGGCGCGCGCTTGCAATTCCAGTATTTCGCAACCGGCACGATCACCCGCGCCAGCGCCGCCTCGGCCGGATCACCCGGCGCCGCATCGATCGCGGCGGCCGCCCGCATCGCGAGCCACAGCGCCGTCTCGGCATCGAGCGCCATATCCGCCAGCACCGCGCGCATCACCGGCTGATCGATCAACGCGCGCTGAAACGCGGTGCGCCGGCTTGCATGAAACACCGCAAGACTGGTCGCATGGCGCATCAGCGCCGCAGCACCGATCGCGCATTCCAGCCGGGTCAGATGCGCCATTTCAATGATCGTCGCGATGCCCCGGCCCGGCTCACCGACCATCACGGCGTCCAGCCCGTCGAACTCGACCTCGGATGAAGCGTTCGACCGATTGCCGCATTTATCCTTGAGCCGCTGGATCCGAACGGCGTTGCGCGATCCGTCATCGCGCCAGCCCTGCGCCAGAAAACAGCTCACCCCCGCATCGGTGCGCGCCAGCGTCAGAAACAGATCGCTCATCGGCACCGAAAAGAACCATTTATGGCCGGTCAGCGCCCATCGCCCGCCGTCCTGGCGCGCAACCGTCCGGGTCTGGCGCAGATCCGAGCCACCCTGTTTTTCGGTCATCGCCATGCCGACCGTCAGCGCCACTTTCGCATCCGGCGGCAGCGCGCGCGGATCATACGCCGTCGCCAGAATCCCCGTGCTGAACCGCGCCAGCAATTCCGGCGCGTGGCGCAGCGCCGCCATCGAGGCATAGGTCATCGCTTCGGGGCAGCACACGCCCGGCTCGCCCTGGCCCCATACATACGCAATCCCCGCCCGCGCCACCTGCGCCCCCGGCCGCGCCGCCGTCCAGGCGAGCGCATGATACGCATCGCCGCGGATCAACCCCATCAACTCATGCCAGGCCGGATGATAGGCAATCTCATCGATCCGCTGCCCGAACCGGTCGAACGCCCGCAACTCCGGCCCGTACCGATTGGCATCCCGCGCCAACCCCCGCAGCCGGGCGGACCCCACCCGCGCACCGCACGCGCCCAGCCGATCCTCCGCCCACGCCCCGCCAAACGCAGCCACCGCGCCGCCGAGCGCGACATCCGCGGTATAGACATTGTAATCAGGCGGCTCACCGACCTGATTGATGCTGTCATGGGTCGCGATCATGCAACCGCTATAGGCCGATCGGCGCCGCCTGTCGCCGCACTCACCCCAGCCATGAAGCGCTGGCACACCCCGCCAGCCATCCCCAGATCTCGCCCTGCACAACAACGGAGCGGATCATGGCAGGCACGGCATTGGTGGTGGGATCGAGCGGCATCGTCGGCAGCGCGTCATGCACGCATCTGCTCGATCAGGGCTGGCAGGTCCACGGCCTCGCCCGCCACCCGCAGGCGCAACCAGGCGTCACCCCGATTGCCGCCGACCTGCGCGACGCGGCAGCCCTGGCCGAGGCGCTCAAACCAATCAAACCCGACCTCGTCATCCTCGCCACCTGGATTCGCGGCGCCACCGAGGCCGAGAACATCCGCGTCAACGGCACCATGGTCCGCAATCTGCTCGATGCCGTGCGCCCCGCCGGCTCGGTCACCCACGTCGCCCTGGTCACCGGCCTGAAGCACTACCTCGGCCCGTTCGAATCCTACGGCAAAGGCACCCTGCCGCAGACCCCGTTCCGCGAAACCCAGGGCCGGCTCGATGTCGAGAATTTCTACTACGCCCAGGAAGACGAACTGTTCGCCGCCGCCGCGCGCGACGGATTCGGCTGGAGCGTGCACCGCCCGCACACCATCATCGGCAAGGCGGTTGGCAACGCGATGAACATGGGCACCACGCTCGCCACCTATGCTGTCATCTGCCGCGAACAGGGCCGGGCATTCACCTTTCCCGGCTCGCCGATGCAATGGCACGGCCTGACCGACATGACCGATTCCCGTCTGCTCGCACAACACATCCTCTGGGCCGCAACCACCCCGGCCGCGCGCGACCAGGCGTTCAACGTGGTGAACGGCGACATCTTCCGCTGGAGCTGGATGTGGGGGCGCATCGCGCAATGGTTCGGCATCGCCCCCGCACCGTTCGACGGCACCACCCGCCCGCTGGAACAGCAAATGGCGCAGGACGCACCGCTCTGGCGCGATATCGCCGCACGCCACGGCCTCGCCGAACCCGACCTCGCGCGTCTCGCCTCGCCCTGGCATACCGATGCCGACCTCGGCCGCCCGATCGAGGTGGTCACCGACATGTCGAAAAGCCGCCGCCTCGGCTTTGCGGCCTACCAGCCCACCGACGATGCGTTCTACGACCTGTTCACCCAGCTCCGCGCCGACCGGCTGATCCCCTGATCGGCGCGCGCCCGGCCGCGCTATCACACCGGCCAGCGCCACACGATCAAAGCCCCGTCCTCCGGATCGTCGCGCACGCTCGCACGGCTGAACCCGTTCCGCTCGAGCACGCGCTGCGAGGCGACATTCTCCACCGCGGTCTCCGCAACCAGCGTCGCCACCGCCGGGTCCGCGCGTGCCGCCCGCTGCACCAGCCCGATCGCCCCGGTCGCAAAGCCACGATTGCGGCGCGATGCGGCCACCCCATAGCCGATTTCGACCATGCCCGCAGCATCAGGCGGCCGCTTATAGCCGCACAGCCCGACAATCTCACCGTCGGACACCATCAGCCAATGACCGTCCGACCCGCCCGCATGCAGGCGCGCAACCATGCGCCGGAGCATTCTGATCATGCCGACATCATCAACACCGCCCTCCGGCAGCGACAGCCCGGAGTCATTCTCGCATTCGCCCAGCAGCACGGCGAAATGATCGTCAGTCAGACGAACAAGGTTCAACATTCAAATCTCGCTTGGTGAAGGCCGGGCGCCGTCACCGATCGCGGGTGTAATACCCCGCCCTATAGCGTCCCGGCAAATGAAAGAAGGATGGCCACCATGATAAACACCTCCTTTGCTACACGTTATGATCTTGCCCCATAACGGCGATCCGCAACGGTTTCAATCGAATTCACGGCCCGCTCCGGTGGCAGCGCTCTCGGTTCGCCACCCCGGCCATTGAAGCTGGCCCGCCACCGCATTATACGGACGATGTTGCGGGTGTAGCTCAACGGTAGAGTCCCAGCCTTCCAAGCTGGTTGTGCGGGTTCGATTCCCGTCACCCGCTCCAATGCCCGGCAGGCATTTCTGCGCCGGCCCTTGACATCGGGGCCCGCACGTTGTGCAAGCCAGCGGACGCGTGTTGTCCGCAAGCGACCTGTCACTGCAGGGGTGTAGCTCAATTGGCTAGAGCGCCGGTCTCCAAAACCGGAGGCTGTGGGTTCGAGACCCTCCACCCCTGCCAACCGGTCTTTCTGGGCCGGCACGCAACACGACATTTTTAGGCAATCTGGAGCATGACTGCATTGGCGTTCAACCCGGCGAAGTTCCTGCGCGACGTGCGCATCGAGGCCTCGAAGACCACCTGGCCGTCGCGGCGGGAAACCCTGGTGACCACAGGCGTCGTGCTCGCCATGGTCGCGCTGACGATCGTGTTCTTTCTCGTGGTGGATCAGGTGATCGGGCTGGGCATGCGGTTCCTGTTCGGCGTAGGGGGTTAAAGCCGTGGCAAAACGCTGGTATGTTCTGCATGTCTATTCCGGGTTCGAGAAGAAAATCGCGAACCAGATCACCGAAACCGCGGCCCAGAAAGGCCTGTCCGACGAAATCGAACAGGTCCTGGTCCCGACCGAGGAAGTGGTGGAAATCCGCCGCGCCCAAAAGGTCAACGCCGAACGCAAATTCTTCCCCGGCTACGTGCTGATCAAAATGGAAATGAGCGACGATGCCTGGCATCTGGTGCGCGACATTCCCAAAGTGACCGGCTTCCTCGGCACCAAAATCCGCCCCACCCCCATCTCGGACTCCGAAGCCGAACGCATGATGCGCCAGGTCCAGGAAGGCGCTGAAACCCGCCGCCCCGCCGTCGTGTTCGAAATCGGCGAACAAGTCCGCGTCGCAGACGGCCCCTTCACCAGCTTCAACGGCGTCGTCGAAGACGTCGATGAAGAAAAAGGCCGCGTCAAAGTCTCCGTCTCGATCTTCGGCCGCTCAACCCCCGTCGAACTCGAATACGCCCAAGTCGAAAAAGTCTGACCGCCCGGCGGCGTCATTTTGGCCGCTGGTGGGGTGGGCTATGGGCGAGCAAGATCAGGGGGCTTTGCCCCCCGAACCCCCCACTAAGGGCTTAGCCCTTAGAACCCGCTAGTTTTAGGCAAGGGGAGGGCGCTGCCTGGAACTTTCCGTCGATCTGGCCCGTGTCGCCCTCCCCTTGCCTAAAACTAATGGATTTTAAAGGCTCCGCCTTTAACGGGGTCCAGGGGCAGAGCCCCTGGCCTTCCTTACCCATGGCCCACCCCACCAGAGCCCGAAATCAAGCGGCCAGTCGTTCGATGGTGGCGCCGCAGGCGGCGAGTTTGCGTTCGACGGCTTCGTAGCCGCGGTCGAGGTGGTAGACGCGGTTGACGATGGTTTCCCCGCGGGCGGCGAGGCCGGCGAGCACGAGGGAGAACGAGGCGCGCAGGTCGGTTGCCATCACTGGCGCGCCGGACAAGGCGGCAACGCCGCGCACGATGGCCGACGAACCATGGACATTGATGCGCGCACCCATCCGGTTGAGTTCGGGCACGTGCATGAAGCGGTTTTCGAAAATCGATTCGGTGATCATCGAAGCGCCTTCCGCCACGGCCATCAGCGTCATGAATTGGGCCTGCATGTCGGTTGCGAATCCGGGGAAGGGTTCGGTCATCGCATCGGTGCCGTGCAGCCCGTTGCGCCGGCTGACTTTGAGCCCATCCGGTGTGGTGCTGATATCGACGCCGGCCTGGCCCAGGGTTGCGAGCACCGCGCCCAGATCATCCGGCCGGGCGCCGCGCAGCAGCACCGAACCGCCGGTGATGGCGGCGGCGCAGGCGTAGGTGCCGGCCTCGATCCGGTCGGGGATGATGCCGTGTTCGGCCCCGTGCAGCGCCTTGACGCCGGTGATGGTCAGCCGGTCGGTGCCGACGCCGCTGATCTGCGCGCCCATCGCGACCAGGCAGGCGGCGAGATCGCTGATTTCCGGCTCGCGGGCGGCGTTGATCAGCACGGTCTCGCCCTCGGCCAGGCTTGCCGCGAGCATCAGGTTTTCGGTGGCGCCAACCGAGACGAACGGGAACGTAATAGTGGCGCCGTGCAGCCCGTGGGGCGCGGTGGCGTCGATATAGCCGCCCTCCAGCCGGATTTCAGCACCCATGGCTTCCAACCCTTTGAGATGCAGATCGACCGGCCGCGTGCCAATGGCGCACCCGCCCGGCAGCGAAACCCGCGCCTCGCGCGTCCGGGTCAGCAGCGGGCCGAGCACCAGGATCGAGGCGCGCATCTTGCGAACGATATCGTAGGGCGCTTCGGTATTGGTAATCACCCCGCCGAGCGAGAGCGTGCGCGGCGCGATCGGGTCGACCGCGATGCCGTGCTGGGCGAGCAGCTGGCCCATGGTCGCGACATCCGCAAGCTCGGGCACGTTGGTCAGCACGAGTCGCTCATCGGTGAGCAGGCCAGCGGTCATCAGGATGAGGGCCGCGTTCTTCGCGCCGGAAATATCGATAATGCCTTCGAGCGGCCGGCCGCCCACAATTCGAATTCTATCCACAAATCCTCACAGTTTTGGTAATGAAACGCCGGTTTGGCGCATGTATTTGCCCGCCTTGTCGGCGTAGCTGACTTCGCACGGCCCCGCACCTTGCAGGAACAGGAACTGGCAGATGCCCTCGTTGGCATAAATCCGTGCGGGCAGGGGGGTGGTGTTGGAAATCTCGATCGTCACCTGCCCCTCCCATTCGGGTTCCAGCGGTGTCACATTCACGATGATGCCGCAACGCGCATAGGTCGATTTACCGAGGCAGATGACCAGAATATCACGTGGAATTCGGAAATACTCCACGGTATGGGCGAGTGCGAAGGAGTTGGGCGGAATGATGCAGACCTTCCCCTTGCGATCGACGAAGCTGCTCGGCGCGAAATCCTTGGGGTCGACCACGGCGGAATCGACATTGGTAAAAATCTTGAAATCATCCGCCACCCGCGCGTCGTACCCGTAGGACGACAGGCCGTAGGAAATCACGCCATCGCGTTTCTGGGTTTCCACGAAGGGTTCGATCATGGCGCGGGTCTGCGCCTGTTCGCGAATCCAGCGATCGGGCATTACCGGCATGTTGTCTCTTTCTGTCTCGGGTCATGGGGCGGTGTCAGGTCATCGGGTTCGGACCGTTCGCGGCTTTGCGCCTTGCGCCGGCCGAGGTTGGCGCGCAACGCCGCCGCCTCCCGCCGCCGCCGCGCCTCGGCCACGATTTCGGCGTGGGTGCGGGGGGTGTTGCTCTCCGGTTGGTCGTTCATGGCGGGACAAAGCGTCTTTGGCCTCATCGCGTCAAGAGTGCGCCATGCGCGCTCCAGTTGCCTCCCCCGAAACCTTTGCCTATAAGCCGCCCCGAGACGGAGAGGTGCCGGAGTGGTCGATCGGGACGGTCTCGAAAACCGTTGTACCTTCACGGGTACCGTGGGTTCGAATCCCACCCTCTCCGCCACCCAATCCCCTATTTTGCAAGCCCGCCGGGCCCCGATCGAACCCTAAGATCGATCGAAGGCAGATGCTCCATCGCGTCGCGGCCCATCCTGATCGAGCAGTGCAAAATCGGCGCAGCAGTCCCCATGTATCGGATCTAGTATCAGGAACCCAGCGATGAGCAACGCGATTAACGTTATCGTCTCCGTCATCCTGGCAATCGCCGGGCTCGTGATGGATTTCGTCGCCTATATCGATGGATTGCTGGCACGTATGATGACCGCCATCGGCATCCCGGCGAACGTGCAGACCATTCTGCTGGTCATCGTGGCGGCATTATTGATCGTGCTGGCGGTGCGCCTGTTCGGCCGATTCCTGGCAGCGCTCATTGTTGTCCTGCTCGTGTTGCTGCTGATCAGCAAGATCGATCCGGGGCTTACCGTGCCACAGGGGCACCCACCGGCGTGGCTCCACCTGCCGGGCCAATCGCCGAAACCGGCATAGCGCCATCCGGTCACCGCAAGACGATCAAGCATGTTCCAATCAGTTCAGATCCGGCAGCGTGCCCCTTCGTCAAATCTCAGAAAAGACTGCGCGTGGCTAAACCAATCCGCGGGCGACGCTTCTCTGTCGCGCACGGTCAGACTGAAGCGTGGGAGGAGCGGCCGCGCTCGAGCCCTGTGCCATGATCGCCTCACACAGCCTGGTTCGAACCAGGTCCGAAGCGGTCGCGACGGCCGTAATATCAAGCTCCGGCTGATCGGTCAGCGCCATCAGCGCCGCATAGGCCTCGCCCAACGGTGTCTGGTCTAAACCGTTCCGGTGCAAGAACTTCGTCAGCGATAAAGTCGAAGCGCGGCGTAGATGATGCCACACCGCCGGCTCGTCCGGCGCGAACAGAAACACGCGCACCCAGCGAATGTGTGTTGCATAGGCACCGAGTAGACTGCGTGGCTGATCACCGACCTTATGCGTCACGTCCCGCGCGAGAAACTGTGTCAGAGGCGCGAGCGGCATCGGACGAGCGATGGCGAAACCCTGCGCGAGCGGCGCACGAAGAATGCGCAGAGCATCGAGCATGTCGGTCGTCTCGACCCCCTCGATGCACAGGCTCAACCCCAGGCTCGCCGCCATGGTGATGTTGCTTGCCAGCGAAACCAGATTGTTCGGATTGCTCATCACGTTGGCCAGGAACGCCCGGTCGAGCTTCAGGTGATCGACCTTCAATTTCTGCACCCGCTGCACCGTCGAGAATTCGATCCCAAGGTCGTCGATCGCGATGGCAATCCCAAGCCGGCGCAACCCGTCCAATCGCTCCTGCGCTACGCCATGATCGGAAAACTCGTGGCTTTCCAGCAATTCGATGATCAACCGGCCGGGCGCAATCCCGCTCCCCGCCAGCGCAGCCTCGATCATCGGCAGGACGGCACCCCGCGTCAGCACCTCGGCATCGACATTGACCGAAAGCAGCAATTCCGGGGCGATGGGTGCCAGGTGCCGCAGCGCCGCGATGCCTTGGCGCAGAACCGTATCGAACAGGATTTCGCGATCCTCGGCGTTCAAATCCGGCAAAAAGGCCGCGGGCGCCAGCAGTTGCTCACCATCGCGCAGGCGTGCCAGCGCCTCGATCGCGGTGACCGCTCCGGTGCTGACCGTAATGATCGGTTGAAAATGAACCTCGACGGACTGGCTTTGCAGCAGCGCGCGATAATGCGATTGCGCCGGCGCGGCGCCGATGAACTCCTGATAGGTCATCCAGAACCGGGTTCGTGTCGTCTTCGCCGCCTTGCTGGCATAAAGCGCGATATCGGCGTGGCGGATCAGCATTTCGGGCGGTTCGGGATCGGTCGGATAAAACGTGAAGCCGAGACTCGCCTCGACCACAACAAGCTCACCATGATCGAGTTCGATCGGCTGACGGACGATGGCGGCCAGCCGATCGCAGAATCCCCCGAGCCGCTCGATGGAATTCAGATCCTCGATGATCAGGGCGAATTCGTCCCCACCAAGCCGCGCCACGAAATCGACATCGCGCAACGCACCGCGCAGCCTTCGGGCCAGCGTGCGCAACACGGTGTCACCGGCGGCGTGGCCATAGCGATCGTTGATCGGTTTGAAATTATCGAGATCGAGCATGCCGAGGCCGAGCACCATGCCGTGGCGGCCGGCATGCGCCAGCGACACCGGCAGGGTCTCCTCGAAGGCGCGGCGATTGGGCAGGTTGGTCAGCTTGTCGTGCCGCGCGATGACGCTCTGCTGTTCGCGCTCGGCCCGCAGCGCCGCCTTCAGATCGACCTCGTCAAGCGCACGGCCGATATTGTTCGCAAGCTGGCTGATCAGCCGCCGCGTGTCGCCATCGATCACCGCATTATCCTCGGAGACCAGAAACAAAACGGCAAACAACGCGCCGGCACGGCGGATTGGCGCGGCGGCGGCGGATTGCCAGCCGCCGCGCAGCGCAAACTCGCGCCATTGCTGCAGCCGGGCCAACGACGCGTAATCATCGACCGTCTGCAACACCCCGGTTTTCCACGCCAAAACACCCAGCAGTTGCTGGCTTTCGTGTTGATCGAGCGGTTGGCGCAGTCCGCGCACGTCCTCCGCAGCCTTGCCATGGGCAATCGCATAACCGAACACCCCGTCCTGATCGACCTGCCCGATCGCGGCGCAACTAAAGAGATCGGTCTCGCTCAACCGCTTGCAGATGTCGCGCAGAACCGAGGCTTCGCTGGCCGGATCGAGCAGGGTTTCAACGCCGACCAGCAAGGTATCGAGCAGGCGGTTCGCGCGCAGCAACGCCCGCTGGTTCAGGCGATTCTCGATCGCGGTGCCGATCACCCGGCCGAATTCGGTCAACACGGCAACCGGCCAGTTCAGCAGAAAAAATTCCGGCTCGCCGGAATAGAGATTGAGGAGACGATGAACCCCCTTCACCCCGGTCAATGGAATCGATGCGCCGACCCGCAAGCCCAAACGCAGCCAATCCTGCCGCCAGGGGGCCAACCCGCCATCGGCAACGACGTCCGCCGACAACTCGGCTCTGCCGCTATGCCACGCGCGGCCGGCCGGCCCCAGAGACCGCGGCCCATCGTAGAGATCGATCATCTGTGCCGGATCGCTGATCACGCCTGAGTGCAGGCCGCGCACCACCTCCGGCACGAGGCGCCCATCATCGTTCGGGTGGCCGATCCAGGCGGCATCGATCCCGGGAATCGTCATCAGCATATCGAGCAGGATTTCCATGAACCCGATCGGGTCCAACGGCGCGACCAGAAGCTGATCGAGCCCCGGCAGCGACCGCCAGGGCAACTCGGACGTACCAGCGAGCGCCGTGCCAGGTATGATTGCGACCGGGTCGCGAGGTTTCCGCGTCAATCAGACAATCCCTCTGGCTGCGGCAGACCCGATTGTCTCGCCGAAACACGCCGGCGCACGCTAACAGCGAAACCTTAACAATTCCGTTCTAAAACGGAATGACGTTTGCGGGGAATCGTCTCCATGCCGCAACGCTAAGCCGTTCCAGAACAGCCGATAAGCAACAATCCAATGAAAAATCAAAGTTTTTTGCTTCTTTTTTACAAAAAAGCAGTCCTTAACCTGTCCTTCGCTTCCTCCGCATCCCGCACGATCTGCGCCTGCAGCGCGGCAAAACTCTCGAATTTACGTTCATCGCGAATGAAATGGTGCAGCGACACCGCCAGATCCTGCCCATACAGGTCGCCGTCGAAATCGAACAGATGCGCCTCCAGCCGCGCGATCGCCCCTTCGGCAACGGTCGGGCGCCGGCCGATATTGGCAACGCCGCGCACCACGCGCCCATCCGGCAGCGTCGCGGTAACCGCGTAAACACCGCGCGCCGGTTCAAGGTGGCGGCCGAGGGCGATATTGGCGGTGGGAAAGCCGATCGTGCGGCCCCGCGCATCGCCATGCGCAACGATGCCGCGAATCGTGTGCGGCCGGCCAAGCAGGGCGGCCGCGCGCTCGGGGTAGCCATCCTGCAGCAGGCGGCGGATGCGCGTCGAGGAAATCGGCCCTTCCGCATCATCGAGATGCGGCACAATGGAAAGCCCGATGCCGAGCGCCTCGGCCTCGGTCCGCAGCAGCGCCACATCACCGCCACGCCGGTGGCCAAACGCGAAATCCGCACCGCAGGCGAGGTGGCAGGCGCCGATGCCGCGGTGCAGGATATCACCAATGAAATCGGTCGCCGGACTCATCGCAAACGCGCGGTCGAACCTCAGCTCATACAGAATATCGACGCCCTGGGCCTGCAGCGCGGCGGCGCGTTCGGCTTCCAGCGTCAGGCGGAACGGCGGATCGTCCGGGCGAAAAAACTCGCGCGGGTGCGGCGCAAAGCTCAGCACCGCGCGCGGCGCATCCGGCCGCGCCGCATGAGCCGCCTGCAGCACCTTGATATGCCCACGGTGCACGCCATCGAAATTCCCCAGCGCGACCGAGGCACCGCGCGCCTCGCCCGGAACCGCGCGCCAGTCGCGAACCACGCGGATCATTCGGCGGCGCGCGGGGTTTCAGCGACCGCAACCACCGCTTCGCCGGGCGGAATCACCACCGCCTCGCCTTCGATCACCACTTTGCCGCGCACCAGGCAGCGCGTGCGCATGGTCGCGCGTTTCCGCTCATGGTCGAGTGCTGCGACTTCAACAACGGCGGTCACCGTATCGCCGATCCGCACCGGCGCGCGAAACCGCATCGACTGGGTGAGATAAATCGTGCCGAGCCCGGGCAGCACGGTGCCGAGCACGGCCGAAATCAGGCTGCCGCACAGCATCCCGTGCGCGACGCGGCCCTTGAACAGAGTTTCCGCCGCAAGCTCCTCGTTCAGATGCACCGGGTTGGTATCCATCGAAACGGCGGAGAACAGCAGAATATCGGCCTCGGTGATGGTCTTGCCGAGCGAGGCGGTCTGGCCGATTTGTAACTGTTCGAAGGGAACGCAGGATGGCATGGGCAACTCCAGTGTGCCGGAATGGGTCGGGCGGTGGCACATGGCCCCGGATCGCCCGTTTGGGTCAAGTCTCGGCCGCCGCCTACCCCGGTCATTGGCCAAGCCGCGCCGCGATGGGTATGGTGGCGCGGCCGGTCTGGCCCCGAAAGGATGATTGATGCGCGGTGTGTTGCGGTTCCTGGTTCTGCTGATCGTCGTCCTCGCGATCGCCTATGTCGGTGCCTGGTGGTACGTCCAGGGGCGGATGGCGATGGCGTTTCGCGCCCAGGAGCACATGTTGCGCCAGGCGGGCTGGACCATGAGCCACGGCGCCACCGCGCGCGGGTCCTCACCGCTGGCGGCGACCTATTCCGTCACCGATCTCACCCTGAGCCCACCCGATCGCGGCCTGCCCACGCCGAAAATCACCCTGCCCAGTTTCGTGATGCGCGCGAAAATCACCTCACCCTTCACGCTCGACATCGGCCTCCCGCTCGCCTGGCACGTCGCCATGTCGCAAGGCCCGGCCTTCACGCTGCAATTCACCACCATCAGCGATCAATATCACTTCGACCCGAACGCCCTGCTCGACCACGCGCCGGACCCGCTGCGGTCGGGCACGCTGAATTTCACCGGCATGCGGATCGACAGCGCCGACACCAATTTCACCCTGATCAGCCTCGCGTCCCTCCATACCGACTTCACGCGCAACCCCGCCGCCGGGCGCAGCGATACCGCGTTCACCGTGCATGAAACCCTGACCGGCCTTGCTTTGTCGCCGATTTTCGTCACCCTCGCGCACCTGCCGTTCGATGGCAAACTGGCCTCCCTGCAACTGGACGCCGATTTTTCAGGCCCGCAACTGCCGCCGTTCACGCAATCGGTGCTGACCCCGCAGACCGCCGGCGTGACGACCAACCCGGACGCCGCGATCGCCGCCTGGCAGCAACTCGGCCCCGCGGTGCACGACTGGGCCAAGGGCGGCGGCCACGGTGATTTCACCCTCGCGGTCGATCTCGGTCCGCTCAAAGCCCACACCCACGGCAGTTTCGGCTTCGATACCACCGTGCAGCCCGCCGGCAAGGCGACCCTGGTGGCCGATGGCGTGGGCGCCTTCCTCGGCGACATCGCCAACGCCTATCCGGCGGCTGTGGGCATGATCAGCGCGCTCTCCGCCCAGACCGCCCCCTACATGAGCAAGGCGCCGTCGGATGCCCAGCGCCTGACCGTGAATTTCGCCCTCGCCGGCGGCGTGCTGACCGCCAACGGCAAAAAAGCCGCCGATGTGCCGCCGCTGGTCTGGCCGGCACCGGCGGCAACACCGACCAAGTGACCCACAGCCGGAGATGATCGATGATGAGGACGACGACCGGTCCGCACTGACGACGCGGCAGATGCGGATCACCGCGGTCATCGTCGCAACCGCTCTGTTCATGCAGAATCTCGACAGCACCATCGTCGCCACCGCGCTGCCGGCCATGGCGAAAAGCTTCCACGCCGACCCGCTGCACATGAGCCTGGCACTCACCTCCTATCTGCTTTCGCTCGCGGTGTTCATCCCCGCCTCCGGCTGGTTCGCCGATCGTTTCGGCAGCCGCACGGTGTTCCGCGCCGCGATCCTGATCTTCACGATCGGCTCGGTCCTGTGCGGCCTCGCGCACAGCCTCGGCGAACTCATCGCCGCCCGCATCCTCCAGGGCGTCGGCGGCTCGATGATGGTGCCGGTCGGCCGGCTGCTGCTGCTGAAATCGGTGCGCCGGCGCGACATGCTCGCCGCAACCTCCTGGCTCACCATGCCCGCGCTGATCGGCCCGATCATCGGCCCGCCGCTCGGCGGCTTCATCGTCACCTATGTCTCCTGGCGCTGGACCTTCGACATCAACGTCCCGATCGGGCTGATCGGCATCGTCGCCGTCAGCCTGTTCATCCGCGAAGTGCGCGACAGCGAACACGCGGGACGGCTCGATATCATCGGCCTGATCCTGTCCGGCCTCGCGATGGCGCTGGTGATGGCCGGCATCGAAACCATCGGCCGCGGCATCATCGCGGTGCCATGGAGCCTCGCCTGCTTCGCGGTCGGCGGCGCGTCCGGCTGGGCCTACTGGCGCCACGCGCAGCACCACGAACATCCGGTGCTCGATCTCACCCTGATGAAGATCGACACCTTCGCCAATTCCACCATCGCCGGCAGTTTCTTCCGCGTGCTGGCCGGCGCCATGCCGTTTCTGCTGCCGCTCATGCTGCAACTCGGCTTCGGCGAATCGGCCGCCAAAAGCGGCACCGTCACCTTCGCGGCGGCCATCGGCGCGCTGGCAATGAAGCCGCTCGCCCAGCCCATCCTGCGCCGCTTCGGCTTTCGGATCTCCATGGTCGGCTTCGGCCTGCTCTCGGTCGCCTTCACCGCCGCCTGTGCCGCGTTCCGCCCGTCTTGGCCGGTCCTCGCCCTCGATGCCGTGCTGCTGATCGGCGGCGTGTTCCGCTCGCTGCAATTCACCGCCTTCAACACCATCGCCTACGCCGATGTGCCGCGCAGCCGCATGAGTGCGGCGACCAGTTTCTACGCAACCTTCCAGCAGATCACCATCACTCTCGGCATCTCGATCGCGGCGGGCTCGCTCGAGGTCGCCACCGCCCTGTCCGGCCACGCAGCCCCCAGCATCGCCGATTATTCCTGGGCCTTCATCATCATCAGCGCGATCGGCCTGATCTCGGTGCCGATCTGCGCCCGCCTCGCCGCCGAAGCGGGCGACGATGTCAGCGGCCACCATGCCGCACCGGTGCCGCACATTGACCTGCCGTCAGGCCCGCGCCAGTAGGAGCGCCGATGATCGAACCTCTGGGAAGCATGGGATTGGCCCGCCGGCTCTGGCGCGACCACATCCGCCATTATCGCGGCCGCGTCGCCCTCATCGTGGTGGCAACGCTGATCATGTCCGGCACCACCGCCCTCTATCCCGCGCTGATCGACCGCGCCTTCACCATGTTCGCCAAGCGCGATCCCCGCATCCTCTATCAGGTGCCGGTCATCGTGTTCACCGTCACCGTCATCAAGGCGCTCGCCCAATATGCGCAGACCCTGCTGACCCAGCAGGTCGTGCTCGGCACCATCCGCCGCCTGCAAGGCTCGATGTTCGCCCACCTGACCGATGCCGAACTCGCCCGCGTCGATCGCGAACCCCCCGCGGCCCTGGCGGCGCGCTTCACCACCGATGCCACGGTGATCCGCGAAGCGATGAACCGCGCGGTCAACGGCATCGCCGATGCGTTCACCCTGGTCGGGCTGATCGCCACCATGATCTGGATCGACTGGTCATTGAGCCTGATCGCCGCCGTGCTCTATCCGCTGGCCGGCCTGCCGATCCAGCGCATCGGCCGGCGCATCCGCCGCGCCTCCGGCGGCATGCAGGAGCGCATGGGCGAAGCCGCCTCGATGCTGAACGAAAGCTTCGCCCAGGCCCGCACCGTGCGCGCCTACGGGCTGGAAGCGCAGGAGCGCCGCCGCGCCGAGCGCGCGTTCGACCAATTGTACCGCGCCCTGATGCGCATGATCCGCGGCCGCGCCGCACTCGACCCGATGCTGGAAGTGCTGGGCGGCCTCGCCATCGCGCTGGTGATCGGCTTTGCCGGCTGGCGCCACGCCGCCGGCGCGTCCGGCATCGGCAATTTCACCGGCTTCGTCGCCGCCTTGCTCATCGCATCCCGCCCGCTGCGCGCGCTCGGCACCATGAACGCGGCGGTGCAGGAGGGCATGGCCGGGCTGGAGCGCGTCTACCGCGTGATCGACGAACCGGATGCCGCGCACGAACCCCCCGGTGCGCCACCTCTGCCGCCCGGCCCCGGCAGGCTCGAGTTTCGCCACGTCGGCTTCGCCTACCCGGATGGCCGGCCCGGCCTGCGCGATCTGTCATTCATCGCCGAACCAGGCCGAACCCTCGCCCTGGTCGGTGCCTCGGGGGCCGGCAAATCGACCGCGCTGGCCCTGATCCCCCGCCTCTACGACCTCGATCGCGGCAGCATCCTGATCGACGGCGCGGATATCGGCCAGGTCTCGCTCGCCAGCCTGCGCCGCGCGCTGGCCTATGTCGGCCAGGATTCGTTACTGTTCGACGATACCGTGGCCGCCAACATCGGCATGGGCCGGCCGGACGCGACGATGGCGGAAATCGAGGCGGCGGCCAACGCGGCGGCGGCGCAATTCGTCGCGGCACTGCCCGAAGGCTTCGAAACCCGCGTCGGCGTCAACGGCCAACGCCTGTCCGGCGGCCAGCGCCAGCGGGTGGCGCTGGCACGCGCCCTGCTGCGCGACCCGCGCATCCTGCTGCTCGATGAAGCGACCAGCGCGCTCGATGCCGAAAGCGAAGCCGCCGTGCAGCAAGCCCTCGCGCGGCTCCGCCGGGGCCGCACCACCATCGTGGTCGCGCATCGCCTGGCCACGGTGCGTGATGCCGACCTGATCGTGGTGATGGCGGATGGCGGCGTGCTGGAATGCGGCACGCATGAAGACCTCCTCGCCGAAGACGGGGCTTTCGCACGGCTGGTGCGCGCACAGGCGCTCGCCTGATCACCGCCTAACCGCTTACCGCACCACCCTGACCGCCCGCCGCCCGCCGCGCCTCACCCCGCCGCCGCGCCCGATTGCCATAAACGAAACTCCAGACCCCCAGCGCCGCCATCGTGCCGTACCCGATGAACGGGCTGACCAGCAGATAATTCCGGATCGACATGGCAAACACCAGCACGCAGGAAACCACAGTCGAGGCCAGCAGCCCGAACCCCCACACCAGCGTCATGATCAGCATCACCCGCTTGAAGCCGGCATCCGCGCGCAGCGCCTCGAGTTTCGCACCCTCGGCGGCCGATTTCCGCGCCGCGCCGGCCCGCGCAAACTGATAGATCAGCGGCTTGCCGATCGCGGCCGAGCCCAGAAACACCAGCGCCACCAGCCCGCCGACCAAATTCTCCCGCAGTTGCAAAAACCGCACCGACCCGCCGCCGATGAACGCCAGCAGCGACAGCACGATCCCCGCAATCACGATCAGCGAAATCGCATCCACCCGCCGCTTGCGCGCAAACTCGGCCAGGCTCCACGCAATCGGCGGCAGCGAAGACGCCATCAGCGCATGAACATCACCCAGCCCCGGCTTGGCATAAACATAGATCACATAAGGCAGGATGAAATTGACCAACGCCTCCGTCACAATTCCCGCCCCCTGCTTGCGGGCGAATTGCGCAGCCTCAATCCGATCCACCATCGAAACCTCCTGTCACGAAACCACCACCGCCGCCCGCCCGGCCGTCGTCACGCCATCACCGCCGCCTTCACCATCGATGATCGACCGCAGATACGCCACATGCCGCTCCAGCGCCGCGCGCCCCGCCGCCGTCGCGGCAATCCGCGTGCGTGGCTTCCTGCCGGCATAATCTTTCACAACGCTAACATATCCCGCCGCATCCAGCGTATTCAAATGTGTCGCCAGATTCCCATCGCTCGCCGCCACCATCGCCCGCAACCGGATGAATTCCAGCATCTCCCCCTCCGGCAACGCCGTCAGCGCCGCCATGATCCTGAGCCGCACAATCTGATGGATCGTCTCGTCAGGCCCTGAAATGTCCATCGCTCAGGCCCGCCGCAACCAAAGACCGGGCTTGATCGCTACTCGCAAAACCGTGACCGTACCCCATGACATCCTCATAGCGCCCGGCTCCAACCCACCCGGCTCAAAGCCCAGGCGCTCCCAAGCAACGCGAGGCTGGTGAACGCTTCATAATGAATTACCGCAAACACGGTCACCCCGATCAATCCGGCAAGTCCGCAAAAACCAAACACCAACCCGGTCGTCACCAGCCCAGCCATGCCACGCCCATGCCCGAATCCCGCAAACAACAGGCCGAGCCCCACAAGTTCCGCACAATTCGCCTGATCGATATTGAAATGCAGCGCGATGCGCCCGTAATGCAGCGCGCCCCAGATCACGATCATCACAATGAAGCTCGCAAACGCCTCCAATCGAAGCGCCAAACTACCCGATCCGTCCGAGCGCCCACGCTTCACCTCCTGCCGATACAGCAGCACGAAGAACGCCACCGAGACAGAACAATTCACGACAATCGAAGCCGTCGCATCATCGGCCGGCGACAACACGACCGCACCTGCCGCCAACAACCCCGCGGCAACCCCGCCAATGGCCAGCGCGACGATCAAGCCGCGCTGGAACAGATAATCCTTCGCATCGCGCCGCGTCGCCGCGATCGCCGCCAGTGAAGCCTCGGCCTCGATCGGTGAAATGGTCATGCAGCCCTCCTGTTTCCGGCCCCAGGATAACCACAAACTACTTTGCAGAGCAAAGTCACGTTTTAGTGATCGTTGAGCAACCCCATTTCACCAGCCCCATCAGGTCATCGCGAGACACCGGTGCGGCGATGCAATCCATCCCCCAAAAATCCCTGATCTCGATCCTAACAAAAACGCTAACAAAACGCTTTCGCACCCCCACCCACCCGGCCTAAGGTGCCGGCGTGTCAGAAACCCGCGCCCCTTTCACGATCGAATGCTTCGCCGTCATCATGGACGCGCTCTGCACGGTCGTCGCCGAAAAAGGCCGCGCCGCCTACATCCCCGCCCCGATGGTCCATTTGATCTGGACCCGCCTGCGCAACCTCACCGCCCGCTTCCTCGCAGCGTTAGCCCGCGGCCACGTCCCACCCCGCAAACCCCGCCCGATCACCAAACCCGCAGTCACACCCGAAACCGCACCAGAAACCGAGCCACCGTCCAAGCCGCGCCGCAAACGCCTCACCCTGCCCTGCCGCGAATCCTGGCTCTACCGCCTGCTCCCCGAAACCGGCTTCGCCCGCTTCAGCCTGCAACACCTGCTGTCCGACCCCGAATTCGCCGGCTTTCTAGCCGCCAACCCCAGACTCGTCCGCATCCTGACCCCGCTCTACAACGCCATGGGCATCGAGCTGCCCCCCGAACCGCCGTTCGCGCCCAACCTGCCGCCGATCGCCGATTCCCGCCGCCACATCATCTTCGGCGCGCCAGAACCCAGCCACGACGACGCCCCAATTCCACCCCACGAGTGCAAATTTCGACCCGCCTGACCCCACATTGCAGCACGCCTATATTGTTACGATATCGCAACAAAATATGACCCGATCGCTCTAAACCAGCCGATCCACCCGCAACCGCTCCCGCCCGTCCGTCAACCGCGCCATCGCGAAATACGCAGCCCCCACCGCAGCAATCCCCGTCGCCCCCGCCAGCAGAAACATCAACAGGATCTGATATTTCACCGCCTCGATCGGCGACAACCCCGCCAGAATCTGCCCGGTCATGATCCCCGGCAACGTCACAATGCCCGCCGCCGACATCACATTGATGATCGGCAAAATCCCCCGCCGCACCGCCGCCCGGATCAACGGTTTCGTTGCCTCGCCAAACCGCACCCCCAGCGCCAACTGCGCCTCGATCGCGGATCGCTCGCGCATCACCCCCGAAAGCAGCGCGTCCAGCGATAACGAAGCCGCATTCAACGCATTGCCCAGCATGATACCGGCCAGCGGAATCGCATACCGCGCCGCATACCACGGGTGCGGCCGCAGCGCCGTCGCCAGGGCAAAAGTCGCCGTCACAAACGTCGCCAGCGCCACCGCCGAAAGCCCGGCAATCTGGTTGCCATACCGCACCAATCGCCGCTCCGGCCGCGCCGCCACCTCCCGCCCGGCAATCGCCACCATCACCAGAATCAAACCCAGGGTGAGGGCAGGGGTGTCGATCGCGAACACATAGCGCAACAAATACCCCACCAGCACCAGCTGCACCGCGCACCGCACCGCCGCCACCAGCACCTGCTTGTGCAGCCGCAACCCCAGCCAGACGGAAACCACCGCATCCAGCACCACCAGCGACGATGCCACCAGCAGATCGACCGGCGTCAGTAAAATCGGACTCATGCCGGACTCAAAACCCCCGCCGCCAAATGATACCGCCGCGCCCCCAGCCGCCCCGCCTGCGCCATGTCATGCGTCACGATCATCACCGAAACCCCCGCCCGCAACCGGTCCAGCAAAATCCCCTCCACCAACGCCGTCGCATGCGGATCGAGCGCCCCGGTCGGCTCGTCGAGCAGCAAAACCGCAGGCTCGTTCAACAAAATCCGGATCAACGCCAGCCGCATCCGCTCCCCGGTCGAAAGCCGATGCACCGGCTGATCGAGCAATTTCACCTCCAGCGCCAAATCCGGCATCAACGCCTCGGCCCGCGCCCGCTCTGGAAAATGCGCCGCCGTCTCGTCATGCCACCACCCCGGCTCCGCCGCGAGATACGCCACGCGCCGCCGCCAGGCCGGCGCCGCCATTTGCGCCCGCGCCACCCCATCGAGCGAAACGTCGCCCTCATGCGGGTCCAGATCGGCAATCATCCGCAACAATACCGATTTCCCGGCGCCCGACGGGCCGGTAATCGCCATTGCCTCGCCGGCGCCTAGCGAAAAATCAAATGGGCCGCCGGCGGCGCCGGTTAGGCCCTCGGCTGTTAGTCTCATGGCGAGAAGGCGAGGGAAGCACTTCTTTTTTTGTAAAAAAAGAAGCAAAAAAACTTTTTGACTTTGGGACTGTGCTGTTGGGGACGCCCGTGGCCCAGATGAACGAAAGTTTTTTGCTTCTTTTTTACAAAAAAGAAGCCTTCCTTCCCCCTCACTCCGCCATCCCAAACGCCGCCAGCATCCGCGCCTCCGCCCGCATCCCGCGATGAAAGCACTTCATCTCGAATTTCTCGTTCGGCGAATGAATGCAATCATCATCCAGCCCAAATCCCACCAGCAGCGTCTGCAACCCCAACTGCCGCTCGAACGCCTCCACCACCGGAATCGAAGCGCCACACCCGGCCAGCACCGGCGCCTTGCCGAACTCATCCGCCAGCGCCCGCCGCGCCGCCCGCACGAACGGCGCATCGATCGGCACCATCAGCCCCGGCGATGCGCCGTAAACCTGAAACTGCGCCTGCGCATCCGGCAGCAACCGTTGCTGCACGAACGCGCGAAATCCATCGATCACCCGCGCCGGGTCCTGCCCCGGCACCAGCCGAAACGTCAGCTTCGCACCCGCCTCCGCCGGAATCACCGTCTTGCTGCCATCACCCTGATAGCCGCCGAAAATCCCGTTGATCTCCGCGGTCGGCCGCGCCCAATTCTGCTCCAGCACCGAAAACCCGTGCTCGCCGCTCGCCTGTTGCAACCCGATCCCGCCGAGCCAACCCGCCTCGTCGAACCCGGTCGCCCGCCACGATGCCAGCACATCGGCCGGAATTTCGGCAATCCCGTCATAAAATCCCGGAATCGCAATCCGCCCCGTCGCATCGAACAAATCGCCCAGAATCCGCGTCAACGCGCGGATCGGGTTGAGCGCCGGCCCGCCGAACAATCCCGAATGCAAATCCCGGTTCGGCCCGGTGATCTTCACCTCCACCGCCGCCAGCCCGCGCAAACTCGTCGTAATCGCCGGCGTATCGCGGTTCCACATATTGGTATCGGCCACCAGCACGAAATCCGCCGCCAGCGCCGCCCGCTCGGCCTCCAGCATCGCATCGAGCGAAGGACTGCCGCACTCCTCCTCGCCTTCGAGCAGCACCGTCAGATTGACCGGCAACCCCTCGTTCACCGCCAGATGCGCGCGGATCGCCTCCAGCACCATCATCACCTGGCCCTTGTCGTCCACCGCCCCCCGCGCCACCACGCGCGGCCCGCCCGGTCCATCGACCAGTTGCGGATCGAACGGATCGGCATGCCACAACCCGATCGGGTCGGCCGGCTGCACATCGTAATGCCCATAAAACAACACCCGCGGCGCATTGCCCCCGGCATGATGATGCGTCGCAATCACCCCCGGCAAACCCGCCGTCTCCGCTAGCCGCGCCTCGAATCCCATGCCCGCCAGCAGATCCCGCATATGCTCGGCCGCGCGAATGCAATCGCCCTTATGTGCCGCCTGCGCGCTGATCGAAGGGATGCGCAACAAATCGAACCACCGTGCCCGCGATGCATCAATATTGGCATCGATATGCGCCAGAACCGCCTCGATCGATGAATTGTTCATTGCCCACCCCCTTGGTTATGGTGGATGAGAGATAGTCGCGGCACATGGAACAGGGAAGGGCAGGGGATGAGCGGATTTGCGTTGCGAGCGCATGAAAAGGACGATGCCCCGGCCACCGCCGCCCTGCTGATGCGCCCCGCGGTCCGCCACGGCACCATGGTCTTTGCACCCTACACGCCGCTCGCCACCGCCACCGAGCACATGGCGGCACCGGTCAACGGCGCCAATATCGTGGCCGTCAGCGATGCCGATGGCGCGGTGATCGGGCACATCGCGCTGTTCCGCAACACCAGGTTCCAATCCCACAGCGCCTGGTTCGGCCTCGCCGTGCACGAGGATTGGTGGCGTCGCGGCGTCGGTGCCGCGTTGATGACCGCGATGCTCGACACCGCCGACAACTGGCTCGGCCTCACCCGCATCACGCTCAACGTCTTCACCGATAACGCACCCGCCATCGCGCTCTACCGGAAATTCGGCTTCGAAATCGAAGGCACCATGCGCCGGCAGATGTTCCGCGACGGCACATTCGTCGATTCCCACGCCATGGCCCGCCTGATCGACCCGCCGAACTACGTCGCCACCCCATGACCGACCTCACCATCCGCGCTCGCGAACCATCCGATGCCGCCGCCATCGCGGCCCTGATGAACCTCCCCGGCGTCCGCCACGGCACGCTGCGCGTACCCTTCGTGACCAAATCCTTCGTCGAAACCTGGGCCACCGGCCCCACCAACACCTTTTTGCTGGCGGTGCGGCACGACACCATCATCGGCGTCACGGTCCTGATGCAAGGCCGCGACCGAACCGCCCACACCGGCTCGATCCTGCTCTTCGTCCACGATGCCCATATCAACACCGGCGTCGGCACCGCCCTGCTCACCGAAGTGCTCACCCTCGCCGATACCGTTCACGGCCTCCGCCGCGTCAGCCTCACCGTCAACGCCGACAACCACGGCGCCATCCACCTCTACCGCAAATTCGGCTTCGAAACCGAAGGCATATTGCGCGGCGATGTCCTGCGCGACGGCGTCTTCATCGACAGTATCACCATGGCAAGGCTGCGCTTTTGACTTGCCCCAACCCCACCCCCCGGACTAAGTCTAGTCCACTCCCAATCGAGCGCCCCCATGAACGCCATCAACATCCACGCCGCCAAAACCCAGCTCTCCCGCCTGATCGACGAAGCCGAGGCCGGTCGCGAAACCATCATCGCCCGCGCCGGCCGCCCCGTGGCCAAGCTGGTACCGCTCAACCCCGCCCCGCCACAGCGCCAACTCGGCCTCCTCGCGGGGCAATTCATCGTGCCCGATAATTTCGACGCACCCTTGCCGGATCATGTGCTGGACAGTTTCGAACAGGGCTGATGCGCATCCTGCTCGACACGCATGTCCTGCTCTGGGCGCTCACCGACCCGCACCGGCTGAACCAGCCTCGCCGCCGCCGCCATGGTCGCGAACCTGCCGTCCCATCATCGCGACCCGTTCGACCATCTGCTGCTCGCCCAGGCCATGACCGAACCGGCCCGCCTCTACACGGCCGATCCCATCCTCGTCCGCTATTCCGAACTCGTCACGCTGATCGGCTGACCCACGCCGCATGCCAGTCCCGCAGCATCGCCAGCGTCACCATGCCCCACTCGATCGCCCGATTATGCGTCTCGAAATCGCCCAGATGCGCCACGGTTCGCAGGGCGGCCGAAAAATCCTGCCCATCCGTATAAGGGCTCACGGTGATCACACACCCCAACCCCGCCGCCCGCGCCGACTCCAACCCGTTGCGCGAATCCTCGATCGCCAGGCACGCATCCGCCGCCAGCCCCAGCCGTTCCAGCGCCAGCGCGTACACATCCGGCGCCGGCTTCTTGCGCGCGACCTCGTCCCCCGCGGCAATCGCGGCGAACCAGCCCACCGCATCCGGCGCGAAGGCCGATTGCAGCAGCGCATCGACATTCGGCCGGCTGGTCGTGGTCGCAATCGCACAGAGCACGCCAGACGCCCGCGCCTCATCGATCAACCGCAGCACCCCCGGCCGCGGCCCGAGCGCGCCCTCGGCCATCCGTTCGGTATAGAGCGCGGTCTTGCGCTCGTGGATCTGGCGTATCCCCGCCGGCGGAATGTCCACGCTGCCATCGAACTCGTCGATATAGTATTTGATCCGCTCCTTGCCGCCGGTCACCGCCAGCAATTCGCGATACAGCGCCTGATCCCAATCCCAATCCAGCCCGAATTCGGCAAAACTCGCGTTGAAGCAGATCCGGTGCAACTCCTCGGTCTCCGCCAGCGTGCCATCGACATCGAAAATCAGCGCGCGCAACGCCGTCATCAGAACAACCCCGCCCCGGTCAGCCCGCCATATACCCCGAGCGACGCGGTGATCACCGACAGAAAAATCGTCACCGCCATATACCAACCCTTGAGCTTCAAATGAGGCGGCAGCGCATAAAGCCCCAGCATCACCAGAAACCCGAGCACCAGCGGCAGTAGCAGCGCGTTCATCACCTCGACCGCGATGTTCAGAATAACCAAATTCGGCACCACGGCGACGAGCACCGCCCCCATGATCAGGCACGCCGCATAGACCCCGTAGAACCATTTGGCCTGCAGCGGATGATCCTCGAGCGAGCGGCGATACCCGGCGACCTCGCCCAACCCCCATGCCAGCGCGAGCGATGCCACGATTGCCGCAACCAGCGCCGCCCCCAGCACGCCGATGCCGAACACCAGTTTCCCCACCGTAACGCCCAGAAACGGCGTCAGCGCATTGGCGATATCGCCCACCGAATTGAGACTCGCGGTCGGGTCGTGCCGGCCGATCGTCGCCGCCGTCGCGACCAGCACGGCCGCCATCACCAATTGCGTCACCACCGCCCCGATCGCGGTATCCCAGCGCGCGTATTTGAAGTCGGCCGGCGTCAGTTTCTTATCGGCCACCGCCGATTGCTGATAAAAAATCATCCACGGCATGATCACCGCGCCGATATTCGCCGCCACCAGATACATATAGCCGGCATTGCCCAGCGCCGGCCGGAATGTCTGATCCGCAATCGCGGTCAGGCTCGGGTGCGAGACGAAGGCGATGCCGAAAAACACGAATTCGAACAGACCCAGCGCGATCGCGACCCGTTCGACCCGCCGATACGACCCGGTGAAAGCGACCACCAGCAGAAACACCACCGCCAGCGTCAGCGTCACCCCGCGCGGCACGCCATAAAGCTCGCCGACGCCGGCGACCCCGGAAAACTCGGACAGCAGGGCCCCCACCGTCGCCACCGCGAGCCCTGCCGCCGAAAGCCAGGCCCAGCCCTTGCCGAACGTATCGCGGATCAACTCGCCATGGCCCTTGCCGGTAAAAATCCCCAGCCGCACCGTCAATTCCTGCACCACGTACAAAATCGGCATCAGAATGAATTGCAGCAGCAGCAGCCGATAGCCCCACGCGACCCCGGATTGCGATGCCGTGATGATGCTGCCGACCTCGGTATCGGCCAGCATCACCACCAGCCCCGGCCCGAACACCGCCAGAAACGGCAGGCGCCGGCGGCGTTGCTGCGGGCGTGTGGTGGTCTGCGACAAGGCGATCTCCTGGCGTCAAAGATTGAGAATTATTCTCATTTGAACGCGTTCCGGATATCGGACGGCCCCGGTCCTGTCAACGCACCATCCAAGTTCCGCATGGCGCATCTCAGCGCCGATCCGGTTGACATCCCCTGGCCTGCGGCGGAAATGCCAGACATGACCGAAATCAGGCTGCACAACACCAAATCAAGACATCGCGAGGTCTTCACCCCGATCGATCCCGGCCATGTGAAACTCTACGTCTGCGGCCCGACCGTCTACGACCACGCCCATATCGGCAACGCTCGCCCGGTCGTGGTGTTCGATGTGCTGGTGCGCCTGCTGCGCCACCTGTATCCGCGCGTCACTTATGTTCGCAACATCACGGACGTCGAAGACAAGATCAACGCCCGCGCCCATGAAGCCGGCGAGTCGATCGCGGCACTCACCGCGCGCACCACCGCATGGTATCATCGCGACATGGCGGCGCTGTTCGCCGCACCGCCCGATATCGAACCGCTGGTCACCACCCATATCGACGATATCATTGCCCTGATCACCCGCCTGATCGCGAACAACCACGCCTACGAAGCCGAAGGCCACGTGCTGTTCGCCGTCGCCTCCGACCCCGCCTATGGCGCGTTCTCCGGCCGCAACCCCGAGGAATTGCTCGCCGGCGCGCGGGTCGATGTCGCCGCCTACAAGCGCGATCCCGGCGATTTCGTGCTGTGGAAACCATCGAGCGGCGATCTCCCGGGCTGGGACAGCCCCTGGGGCCGCGGCCGGCCGGGCTGGCACATCGAATGCTCCGCGATGATCTGGAAGCATCTCGGCGAAAATTTCGATATCCACGGCGGCGGCGATGATCTGATCTTTCCGCACCATGAAAACGAAATCGCGCAATCGACCTGCGCGTTTCCCGGTTCGGGTTTCGCCAATTACTGGATGCATAACCGCATGTTGCTGGTCAACGGCGAGAAAATGTCGAAATCGCTCGGCAATTTCATCACGCTCGAACAAGCCCTGGCCCATGCGCCGGGCGAGGCCGTGCGGTTCCTGCTGCTGAAAACCCATTACCGCAGCACGCTCGATTTCACCTGGGCCGGACTCGATGACGCGAAACGCGAACTCGATCGCTTCTACCGCGCTTTGCAAAAACACCCCGACGCACCGGCCACCACCGAAATCCCCCCCGTCGTGCTGGACCGCCTGGCCGATGACCTGAACACGCCGGGCGCAATCGCGGCACTGCACGGCCTGGCCGATGCCGCTCTGGGCGGCGATCCGCTGGCCGCCTCGAAAATGCAGGCAACCGGCGCCCTGCTCGGCCTGTTCAACGTCAGCCCCGCCGCCTGGTTCCAGGCACCGGCCGGTGCGGACACCGATCGGATCGCCGCGACGATCGACCAGTTGATCGCCGAGCGCATCGCCGCCCGCCGCGCGAAAAACTTCGCCCGCGCCGATGAAATCCGCGCCGAACTCGCCGCACGCAGCATCATCCTCGAAGACAGCGCTGGCGGCACCACCTGGCGCCGCGCATGACCGCGCGCGACGAGGGTGCCGATCTCCACCCGATCGATCCCTCGCCGGTCGTCGTGCTGGTCCGCCCGCAGCTTGCCGAAAACATCGGCTCGGTCGCCCGCGCCATGGGCAATGGCGGGCTGTTCCATTTGCGCCTGGTCGCCCCGCGCGACGGCTGGCCGCAAGACCGCGCCATGCGCACCGCCTCCGGCGCCTATCGGATTCTCGAATCCGCCACCGTGCACGAAACCGTGGCCGATGCGGTGGCCGATCTGCACCGCGTCTTCGCCACCTGCCCGCGGCCGCGCCACATCGTCAAACCCCTGCTCACCGCGCGCGGTGCCGCCGCCGAACTGCGCGAGATTGGCAATCGCGGCCTGCGCATGGGCCTGCTGTTCGGCCCCGAACGCGCCGGGCTCGACAATGACGACATCGCCCATGCCGACAGCCTGATCCGCTACCCGCTCAACCCCGATTTCATGTCCCTCAACCTCGCCCAGGCGGTGATGGTGATGGCGCATGAATGGTGGATGGCGCGTGACGCAACACCCGCGCGCGACATGATCACCCATAAAACCCATGTCGCGACCAAGGGCGAACTCGAAAACTTCCTCACCCACCTGATCGCCGAATGCGACGCCTCGGGCTTTCTGCGCAACGCGCCGAAACGCCCCGGCATGGTCCGCAACATCCGCCATTTCTTCCAGCGCGGCGAAGTGACCGAGCAGGAATTGCGCACCCTGCACGGCATCATCACCGAGCTTGCCCACGGCCGTCCCGGCGCGCGCGATCAGGGAGCACCCGAACATGGCTGAACCCCGCAGCGACCATTGGGACGCCGCCTATCGCCGCACCGAACCCGATCGCCTGAGCTGGTACGAGGCATCGCCCGCCGCCTCGCTCGCCATGATCGATGCGTGCAGCCTCAAGCCGCGTGCCTCCGCGGTCGATGTCGGCGGTGGCACCGCGCACCTCGCCCCGGCGCTGCTCGAACGCGGCTTCGGCGCGGTCACCGTGGTCGATCTGTCGCAGGCAGCGCTCGATGCCGCACAAGCCGCGTTCGGCACGGCGGCCGGGCGGATCGACTTTGTCTGCGCCGATATCACGAGCTGGGTTCCCGGCGAGCGTTTCGACCTCTGGCACGACCGGGCGGTGTTCCATTTCCTGACCGACCCGCACGAGCGCGACCGCTACATCGCACTTGCGACAGAATCGGTGCGCCCGCACGGGTTTCTCATCCTCGCGACCTTCGCCCCCACAGGCCCCGAGCGATGCAGCGGCCTCGCCGTGCAGCGCTACGGGGCCGATGATCTGGCCGCCCGGTTCGCACCCGCCTTTGCGATGCGCGACCACATGATCCACACCCATGTGACGCCCTCAGGGGTTTCGCAGGTGTTCACCTATGTGCGATTACAGCGTCACGCTTCGGATTGACCGCACCACGACAATCACCACAAGGGAAACGCCATGAACCGCAACGATCATGACAGTCTCGGCACCATCGAAGTTCCGGACGAGGCATATTGGGGCGCGTCCACCGCGCGCGCCCTGCGCAATTTCCCGATCTCGGATCTCACGATCGGCCAGCACCGCCATCTGATCGTCGCGCTCGCCATGGTCAAGCTCGCCGCCTCGCGCGCCAACGCACGGCTCGGCAAGCTCGACCCCGTGATCGCCGAAGCGATCGCCAAAGCCGCCAACGAAATCATCGAGGGAGGCTTGCACGATCAATTCCCGGTCGATGTCATCCAGGGCGGCGCCGGCACCTCGACCAACATGAACATGAACGAAGTGCTGGCCAACCGCGCCTCGGAATTGCTCGGTGGCGCGCGCGGCGATTACCGCGTGCATCCCAACGATCATCTGAACATGTCGCAATCGACCAACGACACCTACCCGACCGCGGTGCGCCTCGCCGTGCTGCTCGGCAAGGACGCGCTGAGCCAGCGGCTCGATCAGCTGGCGACATCGTTCGAGCGCAAATCAGGCGAATTCGCCAATATCGTCAAACTCGGCCGCACCGAAATGCAGGATGCCGTGCCGATGACCTTGGGCCAGGAATTCGGCGCCTTCGCCAGCACGATCCGCGAGGATATCCAGCGGCTCGATGAAGTCGCCAAACTGCTCACCGAAATCAACCTCGGCGGCACCGCCATCGGCACCCGCATCAACGCCGATCCCGCCTACGGCCCCTTCGCGATCGAATCCCTCTCGCGCATCAGCGGCATCGAATTCACCCAATCGTCGAATTTGCTGGAAGCCAGCTGGGACATGGGCGGCTTCATCATGTTTTCCGCCGTGCTCAAGCGCATCGCCACCAAACTATCGAAGATCGCGCATGATCTGCGCCTGCTCTCCTCGGGCCCGCGCGGCGGCTTCGGCGAGATCAGCCTGCCCGCCCTGCAACCCGGCTCCTCGATCATGCCCGGCAAGGTCAATCCGGTCATTCCTGAAATGATCAGCATCGTCTGCTTTCAGGTGATCGGGCATGATCTTGCGATCACCATGGCGGCGGAAGCCGGGCAGCTGCAACTGAACGCGTTCGAACCGCTGATCGCGCACAACACGCTCAACAGCATGAAACTCATCCGCAATTCCGTCGAAGTGTTCGCAACCCTCTGCGTCGATGGTATTCAGGCGAACGAGGCGAATTGCATGAAGCATCTCGAAGCCAGCACCGCGACAGTCACCGCTTTGGTGCCGTTCATCGGCTACGAGCGCGCCTCGGCGCTGGCGAAAATGGCGCTCGCCAGCGGCCGCACCATCCGCGATCTCGCCGGCGAGGCGATGCCCGGTGCCGAT
Source organism: Acidiphilium rubrum (assembly GCF_900156265.1). Classification (GTDB taxonomy): domain Bacteria; phylum Pseudomonadota; class Alphaproteobacteria; order Acetobacterales; family Acetobacteraceae; genus Acidiphilium; species Acidiphilium rubrum. The sequence goes on along the minus strand of NZ_FTNE01000003.1, from coordinate 45,276 downwards.
CTCGATACCATTCTGGATGCGAAATCACTGGTGGGTGAAGTGCTGCGCAGCCAGGGCGCGCTGCCGTGAAACCGCTTGCAATCGTCACGAAATTCTACAACGAGCCCGCCTATCTGCCGCTCTGGCTCGGCCATTACGGCCGCCAGGTCGGGCTTGCGAATTGCTATCTGCTCGATCACGGCACCGATGATGGTTCGGCCCGCGCGCTCGGTGCCGCCAATGTCATCCGGCTGATCCGCTCGCCGCAGGACGATTACCACCATCTGCGGGTCATCAAGACAATGTGCGCCGAACTGCTCACACGCTATCGCTATGTGCTGCATGTCGATCTCGATGAGTTCGTGGTCGCCGACCCGGCCGCCTACGCCTCGCTCGCCAATTATGCTGCGCGTTGCGAATCCGAACTGATTTCGATGATCGGCCTCGAACTCCAGCACATCCCAGACCGCGAAGCCCCGCTCGACCCGTCACAACCGATCCTCGCACAGCGCCGGCACGTCTGGTTCAACAGCGCGCTCTGCAAGCCCAATTTCACCCGCGGCCCGCTCGGCTGGTCGCCCGGTTTTCACTGCATGAAAGCCGATACGGTGTTCGATGATCTGTATTTGTTTCATCTGCGTTACGTCGATCGCGACATCGGCTTGCAGCGCCTGCACCGCTCGCGCAGCCAGCCTTGGTCGCACCCCGATCAGGCGAGCCACCAGCGCCTCACCGATGAGCGCTGGCTCGCGATACTGCACGGCTTCGCCAGTCCCGACCGGCTGAGCGACATCACGGCCGAGCGCCAATCCGCCCCGCTGCGCGCGCATCTCGACCGGGTGATCGAAAGTCGCGCCGGCCGCGAGACGCAGGACTACCGCATCGATCTGAGCATCCACAGTCCAGAACTCTGGCGCACCGCCGACCGGTTCTCGACGATCTTTTGAATAATGCTATCAAACCGCAATGACTGATGATGACGACCCCGCCGCCGAACCGCGCCTGCCGCTCTATCTGCGGGTGAAGCGCGACATCGCGGCGCGCGTCGCCGCCGGCACCTGGGGCACCGATGGCAGGCTGCCCTCCGAACATGAACTCACCGCCGCCTTCGGCGTCTCGCGCATGACGGTGCATCGCGCGCTGCGCGAATTATCCGCCGAAGGCATCGTCTCGCGCGTGCAGGGCGTCGGCACCTTCGCGATGGAACGCAGGCCACGCCAGGAGTTTTTGCGAATCCACGATATCGCGGAAGACATCACCGCGCGCGGCCATCGCCATCACATGGCGCTGATCGCGCTCGAAGCGGTACGCGCCCTGCCGCCCCAGGCGCTCGGGTTTCAGCTGCGCCCGGGCTCGAAAATCTTTCACTCCACCGTCCTGCATTTCGAGGATGATGTGCCGGTCCAACTCGAAGACCGCTTCGTTTCGCCGCGCTTCGCACCGGGGTATCTCGAAGCCGATCTCACCGCGCAGACCACGGCGCGATACCTGTTAAGCCTAGGCCCCGCCACCGAAGTCGAGCACACTGCCTACGCGATGACCCCGTCCGCGCCGATCCGCCGCCTGCTCGAACTCGGCCCGGGCGATGACCCGGCCTGCCTCGTGCTGCTGCGCCGGACCTGGAGCAACGGCATTCCGGCGACGCAGAGCGAATTCATCCATCCAGGCTCGCGCTACAGCCTCGGCAGCCAGTCGAGCACGCTGCCTAGCGGGTGAGAAACGGCAGATCGAGCCCGTGGCTGCGCGCGCAATCGATCGCGCTGTCGTAGCCGGCATCGGCATGGCGCATCACACCGGTGGCGGGGTCGTTCCATAACACGCGCGCGATCCGCTGGGCCGCCGCCTCGGTGCCATCCGCCACGATCACCATGCCGGCATGCTGCGAATACCCCATGCCGACGCCGCCGCCATGATGCAGCGAAACCCAGGTCGCACCGGAGGCGCAGTTCAGCAACGCGTTCAACAAGGGCCAGTCCGAGACTGCATCCGATCCATCACGCATCGCCTCGGTCTCGCGGTTGGGGCTCGCAACCGAACCGGAATCCAGATGATCCCGCCCGATCACCACCGGTGCTGAAAGCTCGCCGGAGGCGACCATCTCGTTGAACGCCAGACCCAGCCGATGCCGATCCCCCAGCCCCACCCAGCAGATTCTGGCAGGCAGGCCCTGGAACGCGATGCGCTCGCGCGCCAGATCGAGCCAGTGATGCAAATGCGGATTATCGGGGATCAGCTCCTTCACCTTGGCATCGGTGCGGTAGATATCCTCGGGATTGCCCGAAAGTGCTGCCCAGCGGAACGGGCCGATGCCGCGGCAGAACAGCGGGCGGATATAGGCTGGCACGAAACCCGGAAAGTCGAACGCATCGGCCACACCGACATCCTTTGCCATCGCGCGGATGTTGTTGCCGTAGTCGAGCACCGGAATCCCCAGGCGCCAGAAGCCGAGCATCGCGCGCACCTGATCCGCCATCGAGCGTTTGGCCGCCGCCGTCACGCCGGCGGGATCGCTGACGCGCCGATCCTCCCATTCCGCAAGGCTCCAGCCGGCGGGCAGATAACCGTTGACCGGATCATGCGCGGAGGTCTGGTCGGTCACCATGTCCGGGCGAATGCCGCGCGCGAGAATCTCCGGGAAAATTTCAGCGGCATTGCCGAGCAGCCCGATCGAGATGGGCTTGCCGCTCGCGCGTGCATGATCGAGCATCGCCATCGCCTCATCGAGCGTGCGGGCCTGCGCATCGAGGTAACGGGTGCGCAACCGCATATCGATGCGCGAGGCCGAGCACTCCACCGCCAGCATCGAAGCGCCCGCCATGGTCGCCGCCAAGGGCTGCGCGCCGCCCATGCCGCCGAGCCCGCCTGTTAGTATCCACCGCCCGGTCAGATCGCCGTTGTAATGCTGCCGCCCGGCTTCGACGAAGGTTTCATACGTGCCCTGCACAATGCCCTGCGAGCCGATATAGATCCATGATCCAGCCGTCATCTGGCCGTACATCATCAACCCCTTGCGATCGAGCTCGTTGAAATGCTCCCAATTCGCCCAGTGCGGCACCAGGTTGGAATTGGCGATCAGCACGCGCGGCGCATCGGCATGGGTGGTGAACACGCCAACAGGCTTGCCCGATTGCACCAGCAGCGTCTGGTTGGATTCGAGGTTGCGCAGCGAGGCCAGAATCCGGTCATAGCTCTCCCAGTCGCGCGCGGCACGGCCGATGCCGCCGTAGACGATCAACTCCTCCGGCCGCTCGGCAACATCGGGGTCCAGATTGTTCATCAGCATGCGCAGCGGCGCCTCGGTCAGCCAGGATTTCGCGCTCAGCGTGGTGCCGTGCGGCGCGCGAATGACACGTGCGTTATCAAGGCGGGTCTGCATGGTCGCACTCCGTTAGGATGATAAATCGTGTTGAAGGCAGGCGTCGAACAGCTCGCGCAACAGCGCGCGCATCGGCGCGGCACGCGCGGCATCATAGGCGGTCGGCCAATTATCGGGCGCAATCGCGCCATCCGGCTCGTCGATATAGCCACGGCACGCGAGTTCAAGCTGCACGGCATGAACACCACCGGCCGGATTGCCGTAAAACCGCGTGATATAGCCGCCCTTGAACCGCCCGTTGGTGATGTGGCTGAACCCGCTCGCGCCACAGCGCGCGGCCAGCGCCGTCAGCAGATCGCGCGATGCCGAGGCGCCGTCGTTCGTGCCCAGATTGCACACCGGCAGCACGCCTTCGAACAGGCGCGGGATCACCGACCGGATCGAATGGGCATCGAATAACACGATATTGTCGTGCAGGGCGCGCACCCGCGCGATCGCGTCGCGCAAGGCCGCATGATAGGGCGCGAAATAGCCGGCCAACCGTTCGGCGATCTCATCATCGCCGGGTGACGTGCCCGGATGGTACAGCGGCCGCCCATCGAAATCTTCGGTCGGGCACAGGCCGGTGGTCGCCATGCCGGGATAGAGCGACACACCGCTTGGATCGCGATTGACATCGATCACGCTGCGCGAGATTGCCGTCCGGATGATGGTGATATCGAGATCTTCGGCAAAATCGTAAAGCTGCGGCAACCACCAATCGGCATCCGCCTGCGCCTGCCAGCGCGAGACATAGCGATCCGCCAGTGCCGCCGGAATCTCGATGCCGGCATGGGGAATGCTGAGGATCAGGCGTGAATTGCCGGGGCGGATCGCCAGAAATGCAGGATCGCTCATGCGAAATCGCGCTCCAGAACGGGCAGTTCGTCACAAGCGACACTACGGGCGACTTCATTGCTCACCACCAGCGCGCGCGCCGCGGCGATGTCAGGTGCCAGCAACCGATCATCGCCGAGTTCGGGCACCGCCGCGCGCAGCAAGCCATGCGCGCGTCCCAGCATTTCGTTCGTCCGCAACGGTGCCAGGCAATCGAGTGCCTGACAGGCGACCAGATATTCGATGCCGAGCACCGAGGCCAGATTGCCCGCCATCCGCAGGCTGCGCAGCGCACCGTGCGTCGCCATCGAGACATGATCCTCCTGATTGGCCGAGGTCGGAATCGAATCGACGCTGGCAGGATGGGCCAGCATCCGATTTTCCGAAACCAGCGCCGCCGCCGTGACATGCGCGATCATATAGCCCGAATTCAACCCGGGCTTGCGGGTCAGAAACGCCGGCAGGCCCGAATGCGCGGGATCGACCAGCATCGCGATCCGCCGTTCCGCGATCGAGCCGGCCTCGGCGATCGCGAGCGCTAACAAATCGGCCGCGAACGCCACCGGTTCGGCGTGGAAATTGCCGCCCGAAATCACCTCGTTGGTGCCAGCGAACACCAGCGGATTGTCCGAAACGCCATTGGCCTCGATGCTCAAGGTCCGCCGCACCTGCGCGAGCAGGTCGAACACCGCCCCCATCACCTGCGGCTGGCAGCGCAGGCAATACGGGTCCTGCACGCGCGGATCGCCGGTGCGGTGGGAGTCGCGGATCGGGCTCGCGGCCATCAGGCTGCGCAGCGCGCGCGCCACCGCAATCTGCCCGGCGTGGCCACGTAATTGATGAATCCGCTCATCAAACGGCGCATCCGAACCGCGCGCCGCATCGGTGCTCAGCGCCCCGGTGATCAGCGCCGCGCGGCACAGATCATCCGCCTCGAACAAGCCGACCAGGGCGATCGCGGTCGAGACCTGCGTGCCGTTGAGCAGCGCGAGACCTTCCTTGGGTCCGAGCGTGACCGGCGCCAGCCCGACCTCGCTGAGCGCCTGGGCCGCCGGTTTGCGCACACCCGCCACCAGCACATCGCCGATCCCTAACAATCCACAGGCGAGATGCGCGAGCGGCGCAAGATCGCCCGATGCGCCGACCGAACCCTGTGCTGGAATGATCGGCATGATGTCATGCGTCACCAGCGCCATCAGCGCATCGAGCGTCTCGGGTCTGATGCCCGAAGCTCCTTGGGCCAGGCTCGCGATTTTCAAAATCAGGATCAGCCGCACCAGCTTTGCCGGCAACGGATCGCCCACGCCGGCGGCATGCGAGAGCACCAGATTGCGCTGCAAGGTCGCGAGATCGGCGCGGTCGATCCGCGTCGAGGCGAGCAAGCCGAAGCCTGTGTTGATGCCATACACCGCATCGTCCTTATCGACGATGGCCGCGACCACCGCGGCACTCGCAGCGACACCCGCGCGGCACGCGGGTTCGAGCGTGAAATCCGCCCCATCATACAGCGCGCGCCAATCCCCATAGCGCATCGCGCCCGGCGTCAGAACCATCATAGATCATTGCCTTTCAGAATGCGCCGGTACAACGGCGCCGGGCCGATCCAGGCCAGCACCTCCGCCAGGGAGTCGACCGACCAGATCGCAAGATCGCAGGATTTGCCTTCAACGATCGAACCGGTCTCGCTGGCCATCCCCAGCGCCCTGGCCGCGTTGATGGTGATGCCGCGCCACGCCTCATCGAAGGTCAGGCCGAACAGCACGCAGGCCATATGGGCCGACAGGCGCAGCGACATGATCGGCGAGGTGCCCGGGTTGCAATCGGTTCCCACCGCGATCGCGCAACCCGCGCGGCGCATCGCGGCAACCGGCGGTGCCGTGGGTTCGCGCAGCACGTAATACGCACCCGGCAGCACCACCGCGACGGTGCCGCGCGCCGCCATCGCCGCGATGCCCGATTCCGAGGCGTATTCAAGATGATCCGCTGAAATCGCGCCGTAGCGCGCCGCCAGCGCCGCGCCACCGCCTTCGGTCAGTTGATCGGCGTGCAGTTTCACCGCCAACCCATGCGTCGTGGCGGCGGTGAACACCCGCTCGATCTCGGCGGGCGTGAAGGCGATGGTTTCGCAGAATCCATCGACCGCATCGGCCAAATCTTCACGCGCGATCAGCGGGATCATGTGATCGCACACCAGATCGAGATACTCCGCCCGCGCCCGATCCGGCGGCATGGCGTGCGCGCCAAGATAGGTGGCCGCCACCCGCATCCGCCCGGTGGCGCCCAGCGCGCGCGCGGTGCGCAGCACGGCGCGTTCGGTGTCGACATCGAGACCATAGCCGGATTTGATCTCGATCGTGGTGACACCCTCCGCCTCCCAGGCCGCAAGCCGGTGCGATGCCGCGTCATACAACGCCGCCGGGTCGGCCGCACGGGTCGCGCGCATGCTGGCGACGATGCCGCCGCCGCCGCGCGCAATATCGGCATAGGATTCGCCCGCGAGGCGGCGGGCGAATTCATCGGAGCGGTCGCCCGCGAAGATCAGATGGGTGTGGCAGTCGATCAACCCCGGCGTCATCCAGCGCCCGCCGCAATCGATGGTTTCCGCCGCGGTGATATCGCCCATCGCCGCGCGCGTCCCGCACCAGACGATCCGCCCGTCCTTCGCCGCGATCGCGCCGTCATGAATGATGCCCAGCCCCGCTGCGTCGGTCGGGCAGGTCGCGATATGGACGTGGGTCCAGAGGCGGTCGCAGTGCAAAACTTTGCTCCTGACAAGGTCGAACGAGTTGTATATACAACCGGTTCTGATTTCGGTTCAAGCCTGATTGTGGAGCAAAACGATGGCGCGGAGTTTGTGGTTCGCCTGGGCCTGGCTGGCGGATGGCTGGCAGCGGGATGTCGTCCTCACGATCGATCATGCCGGCATCATCACCGGCATCACCGCCGGGGCAGGGCAGGGCGGTTGCGACATCGTGCCCGGTATCGCGATGCCGGGCCTCGCCAATCTGCACAGCCACGGGTTTCAGCGCGCGATGGCCGGGCTCGCCGAACGCGGCAACCGGCCGGGCGAGGATTTCTGGTCGTGGCGGCACGTGATGTATCAGGTGGTCAACGCGCTCGACCCCGACGAGATCGAGGCGGTCAACACCATGGCCTATGTCGAGATGTTGCAGGCCGGTTTCACCACGGTCGGTGAGTTCCACTACGTCCATCACGATCCCACCGGCAAACCCTACGCCGCGCGCGCCGAGCTGGCGGGGCGGGTGATCGCCGCCGCCCAGGCGAGCGGCATCGGCCTGACCATGCTGCCTTGCCTGTACAGCGCCGGCGGCATCGGCCGCGCGGCCGAGCCGGGCCAGCGCCGCTTCATCAACGATCGCGATGCGTTTCTGCGCCTGCACGACGAAACCGCTGACCTACTGCGCGCCGCGATGCCGGATGCCGTGCTCGGCGTCGCGCCGCATTCGCTGCGCGCGGCAAGGCCCGCGGATGTCGCGGCGATCGGTGGGCTGTTTCCGACCGGCCCGGTGCACATCCACGCCGCCGAACAGATGATCGAGGTGGATGATTGCCTCACCTCCCTCGGTGCGCCGCCGGTCGCCTGGCTGCTCGATCATGCCGGGGTCGATCAGCGCTGGTGCCTGATCCATGCGACGCATCTGACCGCGTCCGAGACCGCGCGGCTCGCCGCCAGCGGCGCGGTTGCCGGGCTGTGCCCGCTGACCGAGGCCGATCTGGGCGATGGGATTTTCGCCGGCCCCGCGTTTTTGCAAGCGGGCGGGCGGTTCGGCATCGGCAGTGATTCACTGATCCGGATCGATGCCACCGAGGAACTGCGCCAGCTCGATACCTCGCAGCGCTTGCGCGACCAGCGCCGGGTGGTGCTCAGCCCGCATGGTTCGGCCGGTGAGGTTCTGCTGCGCGGCGCCTGGCAGGGCGGCGCACAGGCGATGGGCCAGCCGATCGGCGCGCTCGCGATCGGTAACCGCGCCGATATCGTGGTGCTCGACCACGCCGGCACCGATCTGGCGGCGCTGCCGCCGGCCCGCTGGCTCGATCACTTCGTGTTCGTCGGAGGCACGCGGCTGATCGATCGGGTCTATGCCGGCGGGCGATTGGTGGTGTCGGGCGGGCGGCATCATGAACATGCGCCGGTCGCGGCGCGGTTCCGCGCGGTGCTGCGCCGCTTGATCGACGCGCTGGCCGGTTAAGCCGCCGCGCCGTCGATCAGCGCGTGCACCGCGGCCGCGCCGGTTGCGGCCAGCGCGGCCGCGGCCAGATCGGCGCAACTGCGGCTGTCGGTTGCGCGGACCGCCCGCTTGATCCGGAGCACGGCACCGCCGTGCATCGAAAACTGCCGCAGCCCGAGGCCGATCAGCAGCGGCACCGCGCCGGTGCGGCTGGCCAGCTCGCCGCACAGCGAGACCGGAATCCCGGCCTGCCGCGCCGCCGCGATCGTCATGCCGATCAGCTTCAGCACGGCGGGATCGAGCGGATCATACAGTGCCACCGTGCCGGCCACCGCACGATCGACCGCGAGCGTGTACATCGTCAGATCATTGGTGCCGATCGCGAAAAACGCCGATTCGCGCGCCAGCGTGGCCGCGTTCAGTGCCGCCGCCGGTGTTTCGATCATCACCCCCAGCGGCGGCGGTTCGGCCGGCAGCCGGATCTGTGCTACCTCCAGCCGGCGCCACACCAGCCGCATCGCCTGGCGCACCGCGATCAGCTCGGTCAGGCAGCTGACCATCGGGATCATGATCCGCACCGGGCCGAACGCGGCGGCGCGCAGCAATGCCGCCAGCTGGGTTTCCAGCAGCGTCTTGTGTTGCAGCAGCAGCCGCACGCCGCGCAGCCCCAGCGCCGGGTTGGTCTCGTGGGTGTTGGGGATCAGCTCGGCGCCCGGCCCATCCGATTGCTTGTCGCCGCCCCAGTCGAGCAGGCGGATCGTCACCGGGTCGCCGTCCATCGCCAGCACCGCCTCGCGATAGGTGGCGAACTGGCGGTCTTCATCGGGCAGGATGTCCTGGTTCATGAACAGGAACTCGCTGCGCATCAGCCCGATGCCGGTGGCACCCGATTGCGCGACCATCGGCAGCTCGAACGGCAGTTCCAGATTGGCCTGCAGCTCGATCGGCACATGATCGAGCGTTTCCGAGGCGAGCCGCCGCAGCCGCCCCAGGCTGCGCTGGCCACGGGCAAACACCGCGCGCAGGCGCGCCGCCTCATCGAGGCTGGCCGGACTCGGGTTGACGATCAGCGTGCCGGCCTCGCCATCGAGCACGACCGTGGCATCCTGGCGCACGGCGGCGAGCAGACCGGCGATGCCCAGCACGGCGGGCACACCGATCGCGCGTAGCATGACGGCGGTATGATCCTCGGCCGAACCCTCTTCAGTCGCGATGCCGGCGAACTGCGCCGGGTTGATCAGCGCCGCATCGGCCGGGCGCAGCCGTTCGACCACCAGCACGCTGCCCTGCGGCAGATCGGCGAAGCTGCGGAACGGCAGGCGGGTCAGATTGCGCAACAGGCGCCGGCCGATATCGCGGATCTCATCAGCCTGACGCGCGGCGGCGCCATCGTCGCCATGGCGCGGCCCATTGCGCACGGCCTGGGCCTGATCCTCGGTGATGTCGATCACCGCGGTCGCCGCCGAGACCAGGCGTTCGCCAATCGCGGTGCGGATCGCGCGCATCAGCCGCGAATTGCCGAGCATATGGATATGCGCGTCGAGCAGCGGCGCGATTTCGGCCTGGGCCGCGTCCGGCAGCCCGGCGAGGCGTTCGTTCAACCGGTTGAGCTGCTTGCGCGACTGTGCTGCCGCCGCTTCGAACTGGTGCAGTTCGGCGGCGATGTCGGTGGCGGCGATTTTCTGGCGCGTGATCGCGAGCGCCGGCTCATCGGCGAAGGTGACAGCGCCGATGCCGATGCCCGGCACGATCGGTGTGCCGGCCAACCGCGTCTGGCGGCGGCCGCGCGGGCCGGCCGGTTTCATGGCGACTCGATGGCGTTCATTGTGTAACACTACAGACGCGCGAGACGATTGCCAAATAAAGATGCAGTCGCCGGTTTGATGGGCAGACGCGCGCGATCAGCCGGTCTCGTAAAACCCCGCGTCGATCAGCCCGGCCACCGCGGCCAAGGCTTCCTTGGCATCCCAGCCATCGGCGGCGATTTCAATCACCGAGCCCTGGCCGGCCCCCAGCATCATCAACCCCATGATCGATTGCGCCGAGACCGACTGGCCATCACGTGAAATCTCGACCGAGGCGCTGAATTTTTCGGCGAGCGTCACCAGCTTGGCCGCCGCCCGCGCGTGCAGGCCGCGCGTATTGCGGATGGTCGCGGTCTGCACCAGGCGTGTGGACGAAGGGCCGCCGTCTTCGGACATGATGAGGCTCAGCCGCAGGCGCGGCGCGGCGAGATCGTGTGCACCACTTCCGAACCGCAGGCGATGTATTTGCGCCCGGCCGCCTCGGCGATATGGACCGCATCGGTCAGGGTATGGGTGCCGCGGATTTTCGCGAGTTTGACCAGCATCGGCAGGTTGACCCCCGCGATCACCTCGACATGGGAGCGATCGAGCATCGACATCGACAGATTGCACGGCGTGCCGCCGAACATGTCGGTCAGGACCACCACGCCGTCGCCGGTGTCGACTTCGGCCACCTTGGCGGCGATTTCGATTCGCTGGGTTTCGATATCGGCATCCGCTTCGACCGAAACGGTTGCGACATTGCGCTGCGGCCCCACCACATGCTCCATCGCATCGCGCAGCGCGACGCCGAGGTTGCCGTGGCTGACCAAAACGAGGCCGATCATTTCGACGCTCCGCTCATAAAATATCTCCGAACTTCGCCCGATTTTCCGGGCGCCGAGGGCAGGTTTGCCGCCGTACGCTGCACCGATGCCGCCGGTTCGGCGGGATGGTCAGCGCTGGGCGCAGTCATGTTGGAATCCAAGTCACGTCCGCCGATCTCAGACCGGATGGCGGTGTGGTCGATCTGGACCACCCAGTTCTGCGACCGCAGGATGCCGCCCAATGCCTCGATCGAGGCCACCGAGCGATGCCGCCCGCCGGTGCAGCCGATCGCAATCATTGCGTATTTTTTGCCTTCCCGCACAAAGCGCGGCAGCAGGAATGTGACCAGACCAGCGACGCGTTCGATGAACTCGGCATAATCGGGGTCGGTTTCAATATAGGCACGAACCGGTTGCGCGAGCCCGGTCTGCGGACGCAGGTCGGGTATGTAATGGGGGTTGCGCAGGAAGCGCGCATCGAGGACAATATCGGCCTCGCGGGGGATGCCGGCGGGGAAGGCGAAGGAGACCAGCGTGATCGCGAGGCCCGGGTTATCGGTGCCGAACCGCCTCTCGATCATCTGGCGCAGCGCCGCCAGCGGCAGGTCGGACGTATCGACCACCCAATCCGCCGCGTCGCGCAGCGGGCGGGTCAGTGCTTGTTCGGTCGCGATTCCCTCGCTCACCGTGCCTTGCAGCGCCAGCGGATGGCGCCGCCTGGTCTCGGTGAAGCGGCGTTGCAGCACCTCGTCCGAGGCGATCGCGAAGATCAGCTCGGGTTGCACGATGTGCGATTGCCGCAGGCGGGCCAGGGTTTCGATGATATCGCCGGCCGAGAAATCCCGATTGCGCGCATCGAGCCCGACGGCGAGGGGTTTTGCAGCCCCGATCAGCGTTTCGACCAGGCGCAACGGCGGATTATCGACTGCTTCGTAGCCAAGGTCTTCGAGTGCTCGGAGCACCGAATTCTTGCCCGCTCCCGAGAGGCCGCTGACCACGACCAGCCTGGGATTAGGCGCGCTCATGCCGCGAAGGCACCGCAATACTGGGTTTTTCGGCCGCAGATCGCATCGAGAGCCCAGGCGATTTTCACGGCGGCGCTCGCCGCGCGCGGATCGATCGTGATTGTGGCAACGCCCAAAGCGGCATCGATCGCGGGGGAGGGGAGACGGATTGCCTCGACCCCGAGGGTCACGATCAGGCGCAGATGCGCGCTTGCCCGGCAGGGCACCTGGAAAATGCCGACACCGCGCACCTCGAACAGGCCGCTCAGCGGCACGGCGGCCCTCACGCGCCCGTCCTCGATCACGAGTTGGTCATCGCCGACCAGAGCAAATCCACGGTCGATCAGCTGCAACAACAGATCAGATTTGCCAGACCCCGGCGAACCGAGCAGCACAATTGCATCATCGCCAAACGCCGCGCAGGAACCGTGAAAAGCCATCGTGTCCTGATTGTGGCAAGTTTCAGGCAGAAACAAAAGGGGGAGGTCGCACAGTTAATTCCAAATCTTTATGATTTTGTAAGATATTGCCATGAAAGACGTGGTCGCTTAAATAGCGGCGCGGTTTATCAACTTCAGATTGCGGGTATTCGCAGAGCCTCGCTATGTTTCAGAATGACTCTGAATTCTTGCCTATAGAATGCAGAATTTGCCATAGAAACCGCGCCTGAGGCCAAGGAGAGCAGTGTGACGACCACCAAGCCGGTTCTGATCGTGGGGGCCGGGTTTTCCGGTGCCGTGCACGCGCGCCTGCTCGCCGAGGCGGGGTATCGGGTCGATGTCATCGATGTCAGGCCGCATATCGGCGGCAATGCCTATGATCATGTCGATGCCAACGGCATCAGGGTGCACGCCTATGGCCCGCATCTGTTTCACACCAAAAACAAGCCGATCGCCGATTGGTTGCGCCAGTTCGGCACGTTCGTCGATTACACGCACAAGGTGCGCGCGCTTCTGCCCTCCGGCATCATGGCGCCGCTGCCGATCAATCTGGATACCGTCAATCTGGTGTTCGGTACGTCCTACACCACGCCCGAGCAGGTGGCCGATCACCTTGCCCGGGTCGCCGTGCCGATCGCCAAACCGGCGAATGCGGCGGAATATCTGTACGCCCACATCGGCCGCGACCTGACCGATCTGTTTTTTCGGCCCTACACCAAAAAAATGTGGCAGTTCGACCTCGAGGACATGGCCTCTGCCGTGGTCAAGCGGATTCCCCTGCGCAGCGACCGGACCGATACGTATTTCGCCGACGACGAGATCCAGATGATGCCGCGCGACGGCTACACGGCGGTGTTTCAGCGCCTGTTCGATCACCCGCTGATTACGGTTGCGCTCGAGACCGCGTTCGACCGCGCGATGCTGGCCGATTATGCCTTCTGTTTCAACGCCATGCCGATCGATGCCTATTTCGATTTCAGCGCAGGCGAGTTGCCATACCGCTCGATCCGCTTCCATACCCGCACGATCACCGACGCACCGGCGCAGGATTGGAGCGTGACCAATTACACCGACTCGGGCGCGCTGACCCGCGAGACGCGCTGGGACTGCCTGCCCCACCATATCGTGCAGGAAACCGGCCGGCGCACGATTACCGCCGAGGAGCCGTGCGATTACCGCGACAATAACCGCGAGCGCTACTACCCGGTCAAGACCGCCGACAACCGGTTTCAGGCGATATACAACAAATACAAGGCAATCGCCGATGAAAGCTCATCGGAAATGGCATTTATCGGCCGGTGCGGCACGTATCAGTATCTGGACATGGATCAGGTGATCAACCAATCGCTGGCCTCCGCCCGCCGCTGGATCGCCGCGCGCGCCTGATCGAACCGGGGCGTGACGCGAACATGCCAAGCTCGTAACGTCGCCGTAACGCTCACGAAACGCCCGCTGGTGGAATCTTGCGTGGGGTGATGCTCACTGTCATGTCTTGAACCGGCCCAACCATAGGATTCGTGTATGCCGGCTCACCGCCGCGCGATTATCGCAGGTCTTGCCGTCGCGCCCTGGGCGCTGCGGCCGCATGGCGTGGCGGCAATGCCCTCGAGCTTCGCGCCGCTGGTGCGCCAGGTCGCGCCGACGGTGGTCGGCGTCGCGGTCACCCAGTTCAACGGACAGGCAAGGCCCGCACCGCCCGTCCTGTCGCAGACGCGGCCGCAACGGCAGGATTACGCCGGGGCCACCGCGGTCAGCAGGGCTGCGGGTTCAGGTTTCATCGTCTCCGCCTCGGGCATCATCGTCACGAACAACCACGTGGTGGGCGATGCGCAGCGCATCATCGTCACGCTCGATGATGGCCAGCGCCTGCGGGCGCGGGTGATCGGGGCGGATCAGCTGACCGATCTGGCAATCATCAAGGTCGAGGCAGGCCGAGCCCTGCCGCGCATCGCCTGGGGCAATTCGGCGCATATGCAGGTCGGTGACTGGATCCTGGCGGCCGGCAACCCGTTCGACCTCGGTACATCGTTCACCGCCGGCATCATCTCGGCGCGCGGCCGCCAGATCGGCGATGGTCCGTTCGATCATTTCCTGCAGCTCGATGCGCCGATCAACCCGGGCAATTCCGGCGGCCCCTCGTTCGACATGACGGGGCATGTGATCGGCGTGAACACCGCCATCGTCTCGCCTTCCGGCGGGTCGGTCGGCATCGGGTTTGCCATTCCGTCGAACATGGCGCGCCGCATCGTCGATGCGCTGATCGCCCACGGCAGCATCCCGCGCGGCTGGCTGGGTGTGTCGGTCAGCGATCTGCCGACCGGTCAGCCCGGCGTGCGGCTGACCCGGGTCGATTCTTCGGGGCCGGCCGGTGCGGCCGGATTACAGCCCGGTGACATTGTGATCGCGATTAACCATCTGCCGGTGAACGACGCGAGCGCGCTGATCCGCGCCATCGCCTCGGTGCCGCCGGGAACGGTGGAACATCTGCGGATGGATCGGGACGGTCGACTGTTCGACCTTTCAGTAACGGTCGGCCGAAGGCCGGCGGAATTGGGGAGTGACTGATGCGTATACTTATTGTGGAAGACGACAAGGACGTGGCCGGGTTCGTGGTCAAGGGTCTGCGCGAGGCTGGTCACACCGTCGAACACGCCGATAACGGGCGCGACGGGCTGTTCATGGCGGCATCGGAGAATTTCGACGCGATCATTCTCGATCGGATGCTGCCCGGCGGCATCGATGGGTTGCGCCTGCTGGAAACGCTGCGCGCGCAGGACAACGCAACACCGGTGATGTTTCTCTCGGCACTCGGTCAGGTCGATGACCGGGTCAAGGGGCTGAAGGCCGGCGGCGATGATTATCTGACCAAGCCTTTCGCCTTCGCCGAATTGCTCGCGCGGGTCGAGGCGATGTCGCGCCGCGGCAAGGGCGAGGGGCCGACCACGCGGCTCAACGTCGGTGATCTGGAAATGGACCTGCTGTCGCGCGGCGTGAAGCGCGCGGGGCAGAAGGTCGATCTGCAGCCGCGCGAATTCCGGCTGCTGGAATATCTGATGCGCCATGCCGGCCAGGTGGTCACCCGCACCATGCTGCTCGAAGGCGTGTGGGACTATCATTTCGACCCGCAGACCAATGTGATCGACGTGCATATCTCGCGCCTGCGCCAGAAGATCGACAAGCCGTTCGACGCCCCGCTGCTCCATACCGTCCGCAATGCTGGGTACATGCTGCGGGTCGAGGAGCCCTGAGGCCCGCCGTGTGAGCGCCTTCACGCCCATCGTCACCGAGGCGAAACCCGCCGGCGCCAGACCGCCGAAACGCCGGCGGCTGCTGCGCTCGGCGGGTGTGCGGTTCGCGGTGCTGTATGCGCTGGTGTTCGGTGTTTCGACCGTGCTGCTCGCCGCCTCGCTGCGCTATTCCACGATCGGCCTGCTCGACCGGCAGACCCATGAAGCCATCCGCGGCGATGCGCGCGGGCTCGCGGCGCATTTCAAGACCGGCGGCCTGCCCGCGCTGGTGCTGACGCTCGACAGCCGGATCAACGAGGATATCAACGAAAACGCGATCTATCTGCTGGTCGATCCGCTCGGTAATCGCGTCGCCGGCAACATGAGCCGCTGGCCGACCGGCATTGCCACCCCCAACGCGTGGTATCAGGTGCCGGTGGAGCGCGCCGGTAAACGCTCGCACGCGCTGATGCGCTATTACGAACTGCCAGGCGGCTTTCAATTGCTGGTCGGGCGCGATGTCAGCACGCGCTCGCAACTGCGCCGGGTGCTGCGCGATGGGCTGATCTGGGCGCTCGCCGCCATGCTGCTGCTGGGTGCGCTCGGCGCGCTGGTGATCCGCGGCCTGTTCAAACGCTCGCTCGCCGATATTTCCGCCACGTCCCGCGCGATCGCCCGCGGCGACCTGACGCAGCGCGTGCGCCGCTCCGGCCACGGTGACGAATTCGACGAGCTGGCGGAAACCATCAACGACATGCTCGACCGCATCACCCGCCTGATGGATGGCGTGCGCGAAGTTTCCAACTCGATCGCGCATGATCTGCGCACGCCGATCACCCGCGCCCGCGCCCGGCTGGAAGACGCCGCCTCCCACGCCCGAACCGAGGATGAACTGCGCAGCGCGGTCGATCGCGCGACCAGCGAACTCGATGGCGTGGTCAAAGTGTTCCAGGCGCTGCTGCGCATCGCCGAAATCGAGGCCGGCGCCCGCCGCTCCGCCTTCGCCAGCATCAACCTCACCCCGGTGCTTGAAGACCTCGCCGAGTTTTTCGACGCGGTGGCCGAAGAGCGCCATATCACGATCGATACCGCCTGGCCGCCGGACCTGCCGATGACCGGTGATCGCGACATGATCCAGCAGGCCATCGCCAACCTGCTCGAAAATGCGATCAAATTCTCCCCACCGGATCATCACGTCTCGATTTCGGCGCGCATGGACGCCCAGCAGATCGAAATCCACATCGCCGACCAAGGACCGGGCATCCCGGAAGCCGATCGCCCGCGCGCGACCGAACGGTTCTACCGAGGCGAACAAGCCCGCTCGACCCCCGGCACCGGCCTCGGCCTCGCGCTGGTCGCCGCCATCGCACATCTGCACGGCGGCGTCCTCAGGCTGGAAGACAACCGCCCGGGTCTGCGCGCGGTCCTGGTGCTGCCGCGCCGCGCCCTCAACCCGGAAGCCACCCTGCGCATCAAACTATGGGCCCAAACCATGCGCAAAACCGAAATCGCGCCACCCGCGCCGGAGTGAACCGTTTGTGGGTTGGGTGCCTGAGCCAAGCAAGGCGGAGGGAAAGCCCCCCGCCTTGCTTGCTTCCAGCCCTAGAAATCGGACCCTAGCAGGCGGTGGTAATACGAATGTGCCGGCGCGGGCAGGTCTGGTTCGGCGTCGCGGCGGATCAGTTCGTTCTGGATGGTCCGGGCGTCGGAGTGGGCGCCGGCGCGGCCAAGGCTGATGGTGCTGTGGCTTTGGTTGCCGTATTCGCCGTGTCCGCCGGCGGCGCGTTGGCCGAGGCCGGAGGGGCCGCTGCCGGTGCCGTGGCCCATCTGCATGGCTTGCAGCGTGTTCTGGGCTTGTTGCAGCGCGCTGATGGCAGCGCGTTCGCTGGGCAGCGCACCGGGCTGGTTGCCCAGTTTGAGCTGCGCCTGCGCGCTTTGCATGGCACTTTCGCCTTGCCCGATCTGGGGTGAGGGCGTCATCCCGGCCTGGGCCATGGCTTGCGCCGCCATCTGGAGCTGTTGTTCCAGCGCGTGCTGTTGGTTTGCCAGCGCCTGGCTTTGCGCGCTGGGCGGGTTGCCGGCCTGATTGCCCATCGGGGGCGGGGTATCCTGCCGTGCGGTATGGTCCATCAGATCGGCTTCGCGGCGCATCACCGATGACAGCGATTTCGAGGCTTGTTGCGCCGCCTGTTGCCGGGCTTGCTGGGCGGCGGAGGCGGCTTTCGCGTTCTGCAACTGGCGCAGCATGGCGCGCAGTTTTGCAAGGTCGCGCTGCGCCTGTGCCGTCTGTCCGGCGGCGGCTTCCTGGGCGATCTGCTGGGCGAGCCGGCTGATCGCGGACATCTGCATCATCTGCGCGCTGGTCGATTGCTGCTGGCCCTGGGCCGCGCTGTGGGCCTGGGCGGCGGCGTTGAGGTGCGACAGGAGCTTTTGCAATTGCTGCGCGCTGGGCGATTGTCCGGCGAGCGCCTTCTGCAGCGCGGCCTCCAGCGCCTGCCTTGCCTGGGCGAGTTGTTGGGCGGCGCGAAAGGCAGCGCCCTGCTCGGCGCGCTGCACCAGCGTCCACAGCCTGGCCTCGGGGTGATCAGCGGCGGCGGTGTTTGCCGCGAAGCCTTGCGCGAACGAAGCCAGATCACGCGCGGTCCCCGGCGTGATCGGGCCGGGCGGTGCATGCGCGATGGTTGTGAGCGCGAGGGCCAGCGCCGGCCGCGCCGCCGGTGTGAGGGCGAGGGCGCGGCGGATCGCTTCGAGCGCCTGGGCCGTCCGGTTGTGCAAAACCGGCGCGGGCAGCACCACGCTGGCGGCTGCCGAATGCGCAATCTGGCCGGCCCGGTTGGTCGCGCGCAGTTCGGCCGCCACCGCCATGCCGGCATAGGGGCTGGCGAGCAGGGTGAGCAGCGCATCGCCATGGCTCGCGTTCGGGTGCGGCACGGCGGCGCTGCCTTGTTTCGCGTGCGGTGCCGCGATCGGGCGGAACGCGAGCGCCAGATCGGTCAACCCGTACCGGCTGTCCACCTGCCAGGCGAAATCGACGCGCTTGCCGTCCGGATCCGCGTAGGGCGGCGTGGTGAAGCCGACCTGCGGCGGCGTGGGCGGTGACACCACCAGATCATAGCGCGCAATCCGGTCCCAGAACGGCCCGATCACGATGGATTCCGAGGTGGTGACCACCCGCGTGGTGCGATAGCTGCCGGTCGCGATGGTGGAAAATTTCAGCGCATGGCCATCGATCGTGGCACGTGGTGCCGCGCCTCCACCACCGGTCACGATCAGCGACAGCGACGATCCGGTGAGTGCGGCGATCGGTTTGGTGCCGGGTTCGACCAGTTGCGGGGCCTCGCCGGTCCAGCTTGGCGGCGTGATCCAGGCTTGCAGCGCGAGGCTGCCGCCGCCGAACGGGTGCGGCACCGCAAGGCTTGCGGCGAGCCGCCGCCCGGCATCGCCACCGGCGGCGATCCAGGCGGCGATCAGCGCCAGCAGCAGCAGCGCCCGCAGCGCATAGGGATCGTGCGATGCGAAATCGGGCGTCGGCCGGCCGATCCGCGCACCGCCGATCGCGGCCGCAATCCGCGCCCGATGGGCCTGCCACAGCTTATCGCCACCGGCAGCGAGCAGGGCGGGCGTATCCTCATAGGCCGCGATCGGGCGGTGTTGCAGCCGGGAATCATGCTCGATCCGCCGATCGATCGCGGCGGCTTGCGGGGGTGCGAAGCGGCGTTTTGCATGGATGATGGCGGCGGCGAGGGCGATCAGCCCGACCACATCCGCCTGCCAGCCGCCCGCACCGAGCAAGGTGGCGATCAGGAACAGGGCGATCACGCCGAGCGGCAGCAATGCGGCGATGGCGAGCGCCTCGATCATCAGCACGATGCGCGCCCGGCGGCGCAACCGTTCGAGGCGCTGCTCCATCATGCCGGCGGGATGATTTCGTCACGCCATAATTGTTCGATGCTCTGCCGCATCCTGATCACATGGGGTTGCCCGCGATCGATCAAGACCTGCGCTGCCAACGGCCGCCCGTTATAGGTGCTGCTCATCGCCGCGCCATAGGCGCCGGCATCGAGAACTGCGACCAGCGCGCCCGGCGCGAGCGGCGGCAGATCGTAGCGGCCGAACCGGTCGCTGCTTTCGCACACCGGCCCGACCACCTCGCACGCGCGCGGCCAACCGCTCGCCTCGACGGCGCCGACCGGCACGATGCCGTGCACCGCATCGTACAGGGCCGGGCGCAGCAGATCGTTCATCCCGGCATCCAGAATGACGAAATCATCGGCCTCGGTCGCCTTGGTCAGCGTTACCCGCGCCAGCAGAATCCCGGCCGGCGCGACCAGCCAGCGGCCGGGCTCGATCACGATGCCCAGATCGCGCCCGGCCAGTATCCGCCGGACCATCGCGGCATAGGCGGGCAGCGGAAACCCTATGCCATCGTCATACGGAATGCCGAACCCGCCGCCGAGGTCGAACATCGTCACCGGCGTCCCTGCCGCGTTGAGTTCATCGATCAGGGCGAGAATGCGCGTATAGGCGGCCTCGTAGGACGCGATCTCGAAGATCTGGCTGCCGATATGCGTCGAAAACCCGACCGGCCGGAGCCCCGCCAGCGTGGCCGCATGGCGATACAGTGCGGCGGTATCCTGATAGGCGATGCCGAATTTATCGGTGGCGCGGCCGGTGCTGATCTTGTCGTGCCCGCCGGCCGCGACATCCGGGTTGATCCGCAGCGCCACCGGCGCGGTGCGGTCCCGCGCGCGGGCGAGTGCCGCGATCATCGCAAGCTCCTCGGCGCTTTCCACATTGATCTGACCGATGCCGGCCTCGATCGCCTGGATGATTTCCTCGGCCCGCTTGCCGACCCCGGAATACACCATCGCGGCCGGATCGATCCCGGCCGCCGCGGCGCGGGCGAATTCACCGGCGCTGGTCACATCGGCACCCGCACCGCCAGCGCGCAACAGCGACAGGATCGCCAGATGATCGTTCGCCTTGATGGCGTAGCGGATCGCAGGCGTCAGGCCCTGGGCGGCGAATTCACCCTGCAACGCCGCCATCCGGCTGCGCAGCGTGGCCGCGCTGTACACCCAGGTCGGTGTGGCGTGCCGCGCCGCGATGCCGGCGAGCGGCACATCATCGAGGCAGAGCCCGTCCATCGCGTGCCAGGCGAGCGCGGGCCGTGCGGCGATCAGCCGGTGCCAGGGCTGGTCGCGGGCGAGATCGGGCGCGTCGTTCATTGCGAGGGGTAGGTGTGCGGATAGGTGATCGCGCTGGCGGGCCCGGGCTGCGTGGGCGCGCCGGCGCGGCCGCAGGCAGCGAGGGCGGCGCAGGCCAGGATCAGGATCAGATATTTCATCGCAGACTCTCCTGCCATTGCGCGGCCTCGCGCGCCACATTCGCCGGCGCGGTGCCGCCATAGGCGCTGCGGGCGGCAACCGAGGCCTCGATGCTCAACGTCGCGAACACCGCTTGGGTAATGCGCGGTTCGGCCTCCTGCATCACCGCGAGCGGCAGGTCGGCAAGGTCGATGCCGCGGGCTTCGGCCGCGGCGACGAGGCGGCCGGTGACGTGATGGGCGGTGCGGAACGGCAGGCCGAGGTCGCGCACCAGGTAATCGGCCAGATCGGTCGCGGTCGCGTAATCCGCCCCGGCGGCGTCGCGCATGCGAACCTCATCGGCCTGCATGTCGCGCACCATGCCGGTCATCGCGGCGATGCTGAGTTCGGCCGCATCGGCCGCGTTGAACACCGCCTCCTTGTCCTCCTGCATGTCCTTCGCATAGGCGAGCGGCAGGCCTTTCATGACGGTGAGCAGCGACACCAGCGCGCCGAAAATCCGCCCGGTCTTGGCGCGGGCCAGCTCGGCGGCGTCCGGGTTGCGCTTCTGCGGCATGATCGAGGACCCGGTGGTGAACGCATCCGACAGGCGGATGAACCGGTACGGCGCGCTGACCCAGATGATGATTTCCTCGGCGAAGCGCGACAGATGCATCGCCATGATCGACAGAGCGGATAAAAATTCGATCGCGAAATCGCGGTCCGAGACCGAATCCAGCGAATTCGCGGTCGGGCGGTCGAAGCCGAGCGCCTGCGCGGTCATGCTGCGGTCGATCGGAAAAGTGGTACCGGCCAGCGCCGCCGCCCCCAGCGGCGATTGATTGAGCCGGTGGCGGCAGTCGGCGAGGCGGGAGCGGTCGCGCGCCAGCATTTCGACATAAGCGAGCAGATGATGCCCGAAGGTCACCGGCTGCGCGGTCTGCAGATGGGTGAAACCGGGCATGATCGCGCCGGCGTGTTCCGCCGCGCGATCGGCCAGGGCGCGCATCAGGTCGCGCAGCTGAATATCTGTCGCATCGATCGCGTTGCGCACCCACAGCTTGAAATCGGTCGCGACCTGGTCGTTGCGGCTGCGCGCGGTGTGCAGCCGGCGCCCGGCCTCGCCGATGCGGCCGACCAGCCAGGCCTCGATATTGGTGTGGATGTCTTCGAGCGCGGGGTCGAAGGTGAATGTGCCGGCGGCGATGGCATCGCCGATTTCGGTCAGGCCCGCGCTGATCGCGGCCTCGTCGGATTGTGATATGATGCCCTGGCTGGCCAGCATCGAGGCGTGCGCAAGGCTGCCCTGGATATCTTCGCGCCAGAGCCGGTAATCGAACCCGATCGAGGCGTTGATCGCCTGCATGATCGCGGCCGGCCCCTCGGAAAACCGCCCACCCCATTGCAGACTGGCCCGTTGAAGATTGGCCCATTGCGCACGCGGCGGGTTATGATCAGATGCGTGTTTAGAGATATTTTCTGGTGGAGCATCGGCATTCATGGCAATCGGACTTTCACGGCGGCAGTTCGCGGCGTTGGGCGCGGGGGTGATACTGCCTGACTTAACGGCGCTTGCCGGCTTCGGCAAATCGGCGCGGGCGGGACAATTGCCCGATGTCGGCCAGAATCTGGCGGAAACCCTGCCGCAGCCGGTGCCCTCGTTTCATTTCATGGACGCCGCGGGACGCCGCCTGACGCTCGCGCATTATCGCGGCGAGGGGCTGGTGGTGAATTTCTGGGCAACCTGGTGCCCGCCGTGCCGCGCGGAGCTGCCCTCGCTGGTCGCGATCAACAAGGTGCTGCTGCCCGAGGGCATCAGGGTATTGCCGATTTCGGTCGATTCCAACGGCATCCAGGCGGTCGCCCCCTACTACAAGGCACATGGGATCACCGGCGTGCCGATGCTGTTCAACCCGAATTCGAGCGCCTTGCAGGCGTTCCAGGTCAACGGCATCCCGCTCACCGTGATCGTGAACCGCAAAAGCGAAGTGGTGGCGACGCTGAGCGGTGCGGGCAACTGGAACAGCGCGGGCACGGTCGCGCGGGTGCGCCAGCTGATCGGGCCTGCAACGGGCGTCGTCGCCAAGCCGGCCGCGACGACGCCGACCTGAGATGTCTTGCGGTTGCGGCATGGGGCTGATACGGCGCGCGCTCTGAACAGAGGGTGAGCGCGATGGCCGACAAGACCGTGAAAAAAGTGGTGCTGGCGTATTCCGGCGGGCTGGATACCAGCGTGATCCTGCGCTGGTTGCAGACCGAATATAACGCCGAAGTCGTCACCTTCACGGCCGATCTGGGCCAGGGCGAGGAGCTGGAGCCGGCGCGCCGCAAGGCCGAGATGTTCGGCGTCAAGGAAATTTTCGTCGAGGATCTGCGCGAGACCTTCACCAAGGATTTCGTGTTCCCGATGTTCCGCGCCAATGCGCTGTATGAGGGGCAGTATCTCTTGGGCACCTCGATCGCGCGGCCGTTGATCGCGCAGCGCCAGATCGAAATCGCCGAGCTGGTCGGGGCCGATGCGGTGGCGCATGGTGCCACCGGCAAGGGCAACGACCAGGTGCGGTTCGAACTCGCCTATTATGCGCTGAAGCCGGATGTGCGGGTGATCGCGCCGTGGCGCGAATGGGATCTGACCAGCCGGACGAGGCTGCTGGAATTCGCCGAGGCGCATCAGATTCCGATTGCCAAGGACAAGCGTGGCGAAGCGCCGTTTTCGGTCGATGCCAATCTGCTGCATTCCTCCTCCGAGGGAAAATTGCTGGAAGACCCGGCGGAGGAGCCGGACGAAATCGTCTATCAGCGCACCATCAGCCCCGAAGCGGCGCCGGATGTGGCGACGGTGATTTCGATCGGGTTTGCGCAGGGCGATGCGGTCTCGATCAATGGCGAGACCTTGTCGCCCGCGACCTTGCTGACCAGGTTGAACGCGCTCGGGCGCGACAACGGCATCGGGCGGCTGGATCTGGTGGAAAACCGCTTCGTCGGCATGAAGTCGCGCGGCGTGTACGAGACGCCGGGCGGCACGATCCTGTTGGCGGCGCATCGGGCGATCGAGAGCATCACGCTGGATCGCGAGGCGGCGCATCTGAAGGACAGCATCATGCCGCGCTATGCGGAGCTGATCTATAACGGGTTCTGGTTCAGCCCGGAGCGGCACATGCTGCAGGCGCTGATCGACACCAGCCAGCATTCGGTCACCGGCACCGTGCGGCTGAAACTCTACAAGGGCAATGTGATCGTGATCGGCCGCGACAGCCCGCATTCGCTGTATTCGGCGCGCATGGTCACGTTCGAGGATGACCAAGGCGCCTATAACCAGCAGGATGCGGCGGGGTTCATAAAGTTGAACGCGCTACGGCTGCGGCTGGGCGCGGCGGTGGGACGGCGGGGCGGCGCGCTCTGACGAACAAAAGTTTTTTGGTTCTTTTTTACAAAAAAGAACCCTTCTTCCTAAGCTGCCTGCAACTTCCGAGCCTTCAAGGCATCCACCACCGCGTGCGCCAACGGCTCGGACGATTTCGGGTTCTGCCCGGTCAGCAGATTGCCATCCTCCATGATATGCGGCGCGAAATCCGGGCCGGTGGCGACCTGGGCGCCGGCGGCGCGGAGGCTGGATTCCAGCAGGAACGGCACTTTGTCGTCGAGGTGGACGGCGCGTTCCTCATCATCGGTGAAGCAGGTGATCGAGCGGCCCTTGATCAGCGGGGAGCCGTCGATCCGTTCGACGCCGAGGAATGCGGCCGGGCCGTGGCAGACCGAGGCGACGATTTTACCGGCATCGAGCATGGTGGTGATGGCGGTGGCGAGGCTCGGGTTGTTCGGGAAATCCCACATCGTGCCGTGGCCGCCGGGGAGATAAATCGCGTCGTAATCGGTCGCGGTCAGATCGGCGACGGATTTGCTGTGATGGGCGGCTTCGAGCGCGGCGGGATCATCGTGGAAGCGCTGCACCGAGGCGGGCAGGGGGGTTTCGGCAAGGCTGCGGCCATCGATCGGGATTTCGCCGCCGCGCACCGAGGCAAGGGTGACGGTGCAGCCGGCATCGATGAAGGCGTAGTAGGGGGTTGCCAATTCCTCGAACCAGACGCCGGTGCGATCGTCCGAACCGGGGATATTGGTGTGCGAGGTGGTGACGATGAGGATGTTGGTCATGCGGCTCTCCTGATGGATGAATTGACCGGCAGGTGGGGATCGGGCAGGCCGATTGCGAGGAATTGTCATGATGTCGTGAAGGAGTGGCGGATGCGGGGCAGTCGATGGGTCGGTTTGTTGATGATGGCGCTTCCAGTCGCCGCGCGTGCCCAGGCGCCGGTGCAGCATCCGATCAGTGCGGCAACCCAGGCGGCGATTGCGCGCCAGGTGCCGCAGTTGCTGGCACAGAAGGGGGTGCGGCATGTCGGGTTTTACGGGTTCACGGTCGATCGCGCCGGGCATGTGCTGAGCGAATGGGTGGTGCGGCCGTCCGGCCGGGCTTCGCTCGACCGGTTGGCGCTGGCGGCGATCGGCAAGGCTATCCTCAAGCAATTGCCGGCCAATGCGCCGCCGCGGATGCAGTTTGTCGTGCCGATCGAGTTTCACAAGAACGGCGCGATGGCGCAGCCGGGCGGGCCGCCGCCGCCGCGGTGAGGCGCGTGCGGATTTCGCCATGATTTGACCCTGCGCCGGCCATGGTCGTTCCCCATATACTTGGCATGTTCGGAGGAGGACAAACCATGAGCACGATGATTTCAGGCCGGCGCACGCGCCGTGCCGGGTTGGCGGGGGTGGTGCTGGTTGCCGCACTCGGCCTGGCCGGCTGCACCAACCCCTATAGTCCGGGCCAGCGCGCGCTGGGCGGCGGGGCGATCGGCGCGGGGGCTGGCGCGGCGATCGGGGCGGCGACCGGCGGCAGCCCGGCGGGTGGTGCGTTGATCGGCGGCGCGATCGGCGCGCTGGGTGGGGCGTTGACCACACCGCAGGCGCCGCGGCCTTACTACAATCACGGTGGTTACAACAATCAGGGCTATGGCGGGCAACGCCCTGGGTACGGCCAAGGCTACGGCAATGGCGGACCGCCGCCGCCGCCACCACCCGGCTACTACAACGGTGGACCGCCGCCCCCGCCGCCGCCGGGCTACTGATCGGCGCCTGTTGCCTGACGCGCCCGGACGGTGGACTTCACCGGCCGGGCGCGCTCTATTCGCGGGTAAGGCTTTCACCCCGCGGAGCACGGCATGAACGATATCGATACGCAGACCGACGAATTCCTCTGGCTTGAGGAGATCGAAGGCGATCGGGCGATCGAATGGGTCGAAGCACAAAACCGGGCGAGCGTCGCCCGCTTGTGCGATGCCGGGTTCGAGGCCGACAAGGCGGTTCTGACCGCGCAATTCAATTCCGATGCGCGCATCCCCGCAATCGTGCAGCGCGGCGGGTTCGTCTATAATTTCTGGACCGATGCGGCGCATCAGCGCGGTGTGTGGCGGCGGACGACGCTGGCCGATTATCGCAGTGATTCGCCCGATTGGGATGTGCTGCTCGACCTCGATGCGCTGTGCGCCAGCGAGGGCGAAAGCTGGGTCTGGCACGGCGCGCAAACCCTGCCGCCGGGCCATGAGCGCGCGCTGATCAGCCTCTCGCCCGGCGGCTCGGATGCCGGGGTGGTTCGCGAATTCGACATGGTGAGCCGGCGCTTCGTGGCGGATGGGTTCATCGTGCCGGTCGCCAAAACCGCGGTCTCGTGGGTCGATGCCGATACCGTGCTGCTCGGTTCGGCCTATGGCGGGGACGTGACGTCCTCGGGCTACGCGCGCACCGTCCGGCAATGGCGGCGCGGCACCGCGATCGAGGACGCACCAATCGTGTTCGAGGTCGAAGCCGGCGATATGGCGGCGTCGGGCTCGTGCAGCCACGATCCGGCGCACCGGTTCTTGTGGTTCACACGGTCAATCGCGTTCTATCGCAACCAGTGTTTCTATCAGCCGATCGGCGGTGACCGCGTGCGGCTCGATCTGCCCGAAGATGCGGATGTGGATATCGGGCACGGGCGGTTGCTGGTGCGGCCGCGCTCGATGCTCGCCGGATTCCCGCCCGGCAGCCTGCTGACCATCGGGATCGATGAATTCATCGCCGGTTCCCGCGATTTCACACCAGTCTTCACGCCGACGCCGAAGCGCGCGCTCGAAAGCTGGGTCAATCTGAAATCCGGCGTGGTCCTGACCGTGCTGGACAATGTGGCGAGCGTGATCGAATTCGCCGACGCCGCAACCGGCTGGTCCGTGCAGCCCGTGCCGGGCGTGCCGGCGAACAGCGCGATTTCGGTGCGGGAATTATCGGCCGATGATTACGAGTCCGACGCGCTCCTGTTCAACGTCAGCGGCTTCCTGACGCCCGATCAACTGATGCTCGGCAGCCCGCACCAAGCACCGGCGCTGCTGAAACAACTCCCCGCGCAATTCGACGCAACCGGCCTCACGGTCCGCCAGTACGAGGCAACCGCAACCGATGGCACGGCAATCCCCTATTTTTTCGTCGCCCCCGAAGGTGGTCCGCCGGCCGGCGGATTTCCAACCTACCTCTACGGCTACGGCGGGTTCGAGGTTTCGCTGACCCCCTATTACCTCGCCACCCAAGGCGCGCTGTGGTGCCGCACCGGCGGCGCATTCGTGCTCGCGAACATCCGCGGCGGCGGCGAATTCGGGCCGGACTGGCACAAGGCCGGCATTCGCGCCGGCAAGAAAATCGCACAGGATGATTTCGCCGCGGTCGCCGCCGACCTGGTGACCCGCGGACTTTCGACCCCAGCCCGCATCCTGGGCTCTGGCGGCAGCAACGGCGGGTTGCTGGTCGGCAACATGCTGACCCGCCATCCCGCAGCATTCGGCGCCATCATCTGCGCGGTGCCGCTGCTCGATATGCGGCGCTACACCAAACTCCTCGCCGGCCACTCCTGGATCGCCGAATACGGCGATCCCGACATCGCCGAAGATTGGGCGTTCCTGCACGAAATTTCGGCCTACCAGCTCGTGCAGGCCGGCCAGACCTACCCGCCCGCCTTCATCAACACCACCCGCCGCGACGACCGGGTCCACCCCGGTCACGCCCGGAAGATGGCGGCAAAACTGCAATCGATGGGATACGACACAATCTATTACGAACAAGCCGAAGGCGGCCACGGCGCCGGCGCCGATGCTTCACAACGCGCATTCTTCTACGCGCTGAGCTTCGCGTTCATGCGCCAGACCATCGGGAAATATAGAGGGGTTTGAATGGTCGGAGCGGCGGGATTCGAACCCACGACCCCCAGTCCCCCAGACTGATGCGCTACCAGGCTGCGCTACGCTCCGACGACACGGTCCTTAGCAAGTAGATCACCCAAGGGCAAACCCCCACCACCCCGGCGATGCACAGGCCGAGGGTGGGGTGGCTTTCGGGCAAGCAAGGCGGGGGGCTTTGCCCCCTCGACCCCCACTAAGGGCGGAGCCCTTAGAACCCGCTAGTTTTAGGCAAGGGGAGGGCGCTGCCTCGGTGGTTCCGTCGATCTGGCCTGTGTCGCCCTCCCCTTGCCTAAAACTAATGGATTTTAAAGACTCCGCCTTTAACGGGGTCCAGGGGCAGAGCCCCTGGCCTTGCTTGCCCGAAAGCCACCCCACCCATGTCCGGCATCAGCCGGTCAGGCGGGCGCGGAGGTGTTCGAGTTCGGCGAGGGTGGTTTGGAGTGTCGTGCGCAGGATGGTGTTGATGTGGTGGCTGCGGGCGAGCATCGACTCGAGGTCGGTCGTGAGGGCTTGGGGCCGTGCTGGCGTTGTGGCTTGTGCGGGCGGTGTGTGGTGGATCGGCAATTCCGGGACATCGGCGCGCGGCGGCGTGCTGGCGGCGAGGACGGACGTCTGGGCGCGTTCGGCGGCGGCGGCGGCGCGCTCTTCCTCAGAGGCGGGCGGGATTTCGTCGTGCAGGGCGCCGCCGCCTTCCTTGAGGAGGCGTTGGACGCCCTTGATCGTATAGCCTTGAATGTAAAGCAAATTCGCGATGCGGCGGAGCAGCACGACATCATCCGGCCGATAGTAGCGGCGGCCGCCGCCGCGTTTCAGGGGTTTGATGCGGGGGAATTTCGTTTCCCAGAAGCGCAGGACGTGCTGAGGGACGTGCAACTCATCCGCGACCTCGCTGATCGTGCGGTAGGCATCGGCCGATTTGCGGGTACGGCCGCGGGACTCGTCATTTTCGGCCAGCATCGGGCCGGTCTCGCCGTTCAAGACCGCACGGCCCCATCCGGCACGCCATGATCGACGGCCTCGCGCAGGATCTGGCTCGCCCGGAAAATCAGGACCCGGCGCGGCAGGATCGGCACCTCATCCCCGGTTTTGGGGTTGCGGCCAATCCGCCGGCCCTTCTGGCGGACCGAGAAGGTGCCGAAGCCACTGATTTTAATGGAATCACCCTCGGCCAGCGCCGTCTTCATCCGGTCCAACACCGATTCCAATAACGCCGCACTCTCGTTGCGCGACAGACCGACCGCTGCATAAATCGATTCCGCCAGACCCGCGCGCGTTAATGTGCCCATGAAACAAGATTAGCAAGAAAGCCAACCGGGTCAACCGAAATGTCGGCCTCCCTACCAAAGTCGCTGGAAATCAAAGAAAAAATACGATTTCGCACTGATTGGGACAGGCGGCGGTGTCTCGGTTGGTGAGCCAGATCGGGTGTCCAGCGCTCCCACTCCGCCGAGCTGCCCGATCACATCCGGATCAGCGCGGAGCCCCAGGTCAGCCCGCCGCCGAGCGCCTCGATCAGCACGAGATGGCCGGGTTTGATGCGGCCGTCGGTGATGGCATCGTCCAGCGCCAGCGGGATCGAGGCGGCCGAGGTATTGGCGTGGCGATCGACGGTGACGACAACCTGGTCCGGCCCGAGGTTCAGGCGTTTGCCCATGGCATCGATGATGCGCCGGTTCGCCTGATGCGGCACCAGCCAATCGATATCGGTGTGACTGAGGTTGTTGGCCTTGAGCGCCTCATCGACCGCACCGGCGAGTTTTGGCACAGCGTGGCGAAACACTTCGCGGCCGTTCATGACCAGATGCTGGGGTTTGGCGGTCTGGCCGGTGGCGCCGTCGATATACAGAATATCGCCGTAGCGGCCATCGGCATGGATATGCGTGGAAATCACGCCGCGATCCGCACCGTTTGTGTTGGCGCGTAGAAACGCCGCACCCGCGCCATCGCCGAACAGCACGCAGGTGCCGCGGTCCTGCCAGTTGAGGATGCGGGAGTAGACTTCGGTGCCAATGATCAGAACGCCGCGGCACTGCCCGGCGCGGATCATCGCATCCGCCACCGCGAGCGCGTAAACGAAGCCCGAGCACGCCGCCGAAATATCGAACGCGAAACCACCGGTTACACCGAGCGCGTGCTGAATGCTGACGGCGGTGGCCGGGAAGCCCTGGTCGGGTGTCGCGGTCGCGACAATGATGGCATCGACGTCCTCGGCCGTCGCACCGGCGCGGGTCAGCGCGCGCCGGGCGGCCTGTTCGCCCATGAACGTGGCGGTTTCGTGCGGTCCCGCGATATGCCGCATGGTGATGCCGGTGCGTTCGCGAATCCACGCGTCCGAAGTATCGATGCGGGTGGCGAGGTCGTCATTGGTGACGATGCGTTCCGGCAGATACCCGCCGACGCCATCCAGCGTGGTGTGCGGCTTGGTCATCCGGCAGAGGCGATCGGCGGGGCGGGGAGGGGGGCGATTCGCGGCGCGGCATCGGCGACCAAAGCGTCGCGGTTGTCGTGCTGGCCCAAACCGTCCTTGATGCGTTCGTTGAAGCGGTTCACGATCATGTCCATGGCAACGTCGACGGCATGGGCAAAGCCTTCGGCATCGGTGCCGCCGTGCGATTTGACCACAACGCCGTTGAGGCCGAGCAGAACCGCACCGTTGTAGCGGCGCGGATCGAGCCATTCGCGCAGGCGGTTGAGGCCGGGTTTGGCCAACAGATAGGCGAGTTTGGCGGCGAGGCTCGCGGTAAAGACGCGCTTGAGCAAATCGCCGACCAGGCGAAGCGCACCCTCGCCGGTTTTCAGCGCGACATTGCCGGTAAAACCATCGGTAACGACAACATCGACGGTGCCGCCCGCGATATCATGCCCTTCGACGAAGCCGTGGAATTGCGGCCCGATCGGGCCGGCGCGCAGGGCTTCGGCGGCGCGTTTCAGCGTCTCGTCGCCCTTCATCTCCTCCGAGCCGACGTTGAGCAGGCCGATGGTGGGTTTCGGCAGGCCGAGCACGGTGCGGGCGAACATTTCGCCCATAACCGCGAATTCAACCAGGTTGCGGGCGTCACAGACCATGTTGGCACCCAGGTCGAGCATCACGACATCGCCCTTGGCGGACGGGCCGATGGCGGCCATCGCCGGACGATCGATGCCCGCCATGGTCTTGATCACGATTTTGGCGAGCGCGAGCATGGCCCCGGTGTTGCCGGCCGAAATGATGCCGGCGGCCTCCCCGCTGGCGACCGCATCGATCGCCCGGCGCATCGAGGCGTCGCGCAGGCGCAGCGCGGCGGTGGGTTTCAGATCATCCGCAATGATTTCGGAGGTCCCGTGCACGACAACCCGGGCCGCCAGCCGCTTCGAGGCGCGCACCAGCGGCTCGATCAGCGCAGCGTCGCCGAACACATGAAAGATCGCCTTGGGATGGCGCTCGGCCGCAATATCGAGTCCCGCGATAATGACATCCGGCGCATGATCGCCGCCCATGGCGTCAACCGCCAGAACGCCCGAGGCGTCGGCCGCATCAACACCCTCCGCACGGCCAGCTTGCGGTGCCGCTGCGACAGGTTGGTTGGCTTCGGATGTCATGATCGCGCCTGGCGCGGCGGCTTTGGTGGCGCGATCAATGGAAGATCAGACCCGGACCGTGCCCTTGATGTCCTTGCCGGCGGCAACGACTTCCCGACCGTCGTAATGGCCGCAATGGCCGCAGACGTGATGCGGGCGCTTCAGTTCGCCGCAATTGCTGCACTCGGCGTGCGGCTGGATCACCAGGGCCTGATGGCTCCGGCGCATGCCTTTGCGGGACGGGCTGGTTTTACGCTTGGGTACGGCCATATCAACTCTCGTATCTCATGTATCGGCGGCGCAGCAATGCGCGACCGCCCCGTGATGGGGGTGGTTCAAGACCACGCCGTCTAGCAGAGGCACTCCAACCCGGCAAGCGCCGCGCCTCATTCCGGGCGCGGCTTTCCGGCAGCATTCGCAATATCGCGCAGCTGCGCGAGGGCGCTGAACTTGCTTTCGCGCTGGGGTGCAAAATCAGCCGGAATCGCCGCATCGGGCTTGCGGGGATACGGGTCGAGCGCGAGGGCGAGTTGCTCGGTGAGAATCGCACCCAGATCGATGATGGTGCCGGTGGCGATAATATCATCCGGCGCGTCGGGGTCGATTGCTTCGTCCGCGCCCGCATCGCGCCGCGCCGCGGCCTGCGCTTCGGTGAGCAAAATCAGCTCTGCCCGTTCCGCAACATCCTGTTCGAACGGCTCGATGGTAACAACGCAGGTCTGGGTAACCCTTGCGCGCAGCGTCAGTGTCGCGTGCACCAGCCCATCCGGCGCGCGGCGGAGCGCGAAACTGCCGCTGAGCGCCGCAATCCCCGGCACGCCAAAGCCGGCGGCGATCGCGGCGCATTGCGCTTCGGTCGCGGTGATGCTGATCTCGGTCGCCGGATCGCGACGCCGCACATCGGCGACTCGCGACAGGTCGAAACTATGGGACAGAATAGGGTCTGGCGTGTCGGTCATGGCGCGATCATGTCGCATCTTGCGCGAAGCGGGAAGCTCGCCCATAGAACCGGCGATCATGGGCATGCGGCCGGCGGCACCGCCATCAGGCCGCACAGCCTGATATCACCAACGTTTCTATCGTAAGGATCGAGCCGCGTGCGCAAACCAGCCATCAAGCTCCACCGTCTGTTGCCCCTGCTGCTGCTGCCGGCGCTCGGCGGATGTGCGATATTTTCGGCGGCACCGCATTATCGCGGCAACGACGTTTCGGCCCACGCGATCAAACAGCTGACCCCCGGCGTCTCGACCGAAGCCGATGCAACCGCGCTGCTCGGCTCGCCGACCCTGCATGAAACGTTCGACCGGAATCAATGGCTCTACGTCAGCCAGGTCACCAAGCGGCGGATCGGCCAGACCCAGGGTGTCCTGAAACAAAAAGTCGTCAAACTCACCTTCAATAATGCCGGCGTGCTCCAATCGATCCACGACGTCGGCAAGAAAGCGGCCGTCAACGTGGCGATGGCAAGCGGCCACACCCCCGCCCCGGGCGGCCACGCGAGCCTGTTCCAGCAGCTGGTCGGCGGCGTCGGGCACTATAATCCGCTCGGCGGCACCGGCGCCGGCGGGTTCGGCAGCGGCGGCCAGAGCGATATCGGCGGTGCCAGCGGCAACAGCGGATTGTCGGGGTTCTGAGCCATGGCGACGCGGCGTAGCCTGATGGCGGGCGTGGCGCTGGCACCCTTGGCGGTGCCGGCCCGCGCCTGGGCGCAAACCATATCGCCCCTGCTGCAAGGTGCCGACCCCGAATCGCCGCAATTGAACGATGTGGTGGCGGAAGGATTGCGCCGGGACGTGATCATCCGCTGGGGTGATCCGGTCCTGGCCAACGCGCCGCCGTTCACCCCGAACCGCCTGACCGAAGCCGAGGCCGCGCGCCAATTCGGCTGGGATGGCATCATCGCCGGCATCGTCACACCGCCGCAGGCCGAGGACGGCATCGCGCGGCTCGTCATGGTGGTCAGCCACCCGGATGTATCGCCGCGCATGGTGTTCCCCGGCGGGCGCGATCAGCCACGGATTGCCGGCAAGCTCCAGGGCGCATCGGTGCTGAATTTGTCGCAGCGCGGCGGCCGCTGGGTGGTGGTGGACGGCGGCTATCAGTCCCGCCGGATCACCGATGGCACGCTCTGCACGATCACCGGGCCGGCGGCGAGCACAATCGGCGCGAGCGTGCAAGGCGTGCTGGCACCGGGACTCGGCTGCGTCACGCCGTGGAACACCGTGCTGCTGCCCGAAGGCCGGACCGATACCTGGGTCACCCGTCTGGCCGGCCGCACCGCAGGCTTCGCGGCGCCCACCGTCGGCGCCGGCTTCGGCTGGGTGGTCGAACTCGATGCGCTGAGCCCGACCTCGTTCCCCGCCAAACGCACCGCGCTGGGCCGAATGCCGCGCGCCGGCGTGGCGGCAGGCATCGCAGCCGATGGCTCGGCCGTGGTCTTCATGACCGAGGACGCGCCGATCGGCCGCCTGTTCCGCTTCAAAGGCGCAGCACCGATCGGCGACGGCAGCGCCGCACTCGACGCCGGCACGCTGTCCGTGGCGACGATCGAAGGCACATCGATCGTCTGGCACGACCTGCCGGAGGGGCTGCCCAGCATCACCGCAACACTCTCCGCCGGGCGGCACGGCGCGCGGTTCGATGCGCCGGCCGGCCTCGCGATCGGGCCGGACCGGACGGTTTACCTCGCGTGCTCCGGCAATCCGGGTCGCGGCGTGAACCAGGTTGACGCGCTCAATCCACGCGCCGGCAACGGCGGCGGCCATATTCTGGCGCTCCGGCCAACCGGCGGCGATCTCGCCGCCTCGCGCTTCACCGGCGAGGTCGCGCTGCTCGGCGGCGACCCCACCACCGACCCCTCGGCCCGCTACGGTGCAGGATCGCAAGCCTGGTTGCGCGCGCCCTATTCCCTGAATTTCGGTCCGGCCAACCGCCTGTACGTCGGCACCGACCAAGGCGGCGCGGTCAGCGACACCGCCGATGGATTGTTCGTGATGGACGTTACAGGCTACGACCGATACGCGCTGACCGAACTCTACCTCGCCCCGATCGGTGGCGCGATCGGCGCGGCAGCGTTCGGCCCGCTGGGACACACGATATTCACCGTCGCCCGGCACCCCGGCGCCACACCGAACGCAAGCTTCGCCAATCCGGCAACCCGCTGGCCCACGGTCCAGCCCGGCATGCCACCGCAGACGACGCTGGTGGCACTGGCGCGGTGAGGCCGACTTCAGGCTGTTATACGGACTGAACACAAGCAAGACAGACGCGGAAGGAAGAGTCTTCTTTTTTGTGAACAAAAAAGAAGCAAAAAAAACTTTGTTAATCTGGGCTGTTGCTGTTGGAACCGCCGATGCCCAGCCAGGACCCCAACACGTCATCGCGAGCGCAGCGCGGCGATCCAGCCCGGCCACCGCTCAAACCCAAGATTCTAACGTAACCCCTAACAAAACCCTTTCTCACCCCCCGCCCACCATGCTTAGCTCCCCTGGTGCGCACCAACCCAACCCCTCTGACGATCTCACTGCTCGACCGCTTCGCCCTCATCATGGCGATGCTGGCCGAAATCGCCGTCAACCAGGGCCACGCGCAACACCTTCCGGGGGCCAAAATCATCGCCATCTGGCAACGCCTCACCGGCATCGCCGCCCGCTTCGCGCGCGCTGTCCTGCGCGGCCCCACCTCAAGCCGGAAGCGCCTCACGCCAGCCAAGCCCAACCGCGCCAAACGCCCATCCCTGCCGGATGGCTTCGGCTGGCTGCCCCGCGTCTTCCCCGGCACGCACGACATGCCCGCCGCCGTCACCTACCCCGCCCAGCAACTCCACGACCTGCTCGCCGATCCCACGATGGCCGAGCTGATCGAAACCAACCCCGCCATCGGCCGCATCCTCCGCCCCCTGTTCGAAGCCCTCGGCATCGAACGCCCGGCCATCCTCGCCATCCCCCAACCAACCCAACCCGAACCCGCGCACCACGAACCCGAACCCCCGCCCGCCGCGCCGCCCAGCGTCCCTCCCACCGCCTGGGTCACCGCTTGGGTTCCGGAAACATCGGAGGACCGGGACCGACAAATATCAACCCACACCGAGCCCACCGCCCCACCACAGCTATTTCATTACGAATACGAAACAATATAGCAGACGTAGCCGCCGCAAGACATCGAACGAACCGACGCCAAGCGCGCCAAATGCCGCCGTGTTGCCAAGGATTTGGAGGCGAATTTAGCGGAAGACGAGAAGGTT
Organism: Acidiphilium rubrum; assembly: GCF_900156265.1. Classification (GTDB taxonomy): domain Bacteria; phylum Pseudomonadota; class Alphaproteobacteria; order Acetobacterales; family Acetobacteraceae; genus Acidiphilium; species Acidiphilium rubrum. The sequence continues at coordinate 9,270 of NZ_FTNE01000003.1, read as the reverse complement.
GAAGCCTGGTGAGAGCGGTTGGGTACGGAAGGGCTCACCACCATATCCGTGCTACCGACGTGCTCTTTTCGGTGATGGTCACTGACCGTATCCGGGCACGCGATTTTGCAATGGTCAAGAAATAGGGTTCTACGGATAAAAGTAAATGACCTTATTGAGCGTGAATTTTGCGCGACATAATCAACGCGCAATTATTTTTCACCTATAATTCAATTCTATATTAATTATTTAAAAATTTTATCATTAGAATTTCGTCTACGTAACCGGATGGGCTTTTCAATGCTCGTGGCTCAGTCCCATAGACCTGAAAACCAAACTTCCGATAAAGCGCAACTGCTGATTCATTGTCCTTCACCACGGTCAAAGTGATTTGTTCAACCATCGTTTTAGAAAATAAAATAAGTTCGCTAATAATCGCACTTCCAATACCGTTACCACGAAATTCGGGTTGAACATACATGCCCCAAAGGACTGCTTTGTGATAATGTTTTGTCCAACCTGTCTTATAAATCCAGCCATTCCAACGATTGTGGACCCTAAATACGCACCGAAAACAACTGTATCAGTCAATCTTTGTTCGAACTCTTCAATCATTCGAGCCGCCTCTATTTCATAGGTCGATCCGAAAGCGTCCGGAGAGCGCTTGAGCGCATCAAGACGGATGGTCCGATAATCGAGGGCCTTCGATTTGTTAAGACGACGTATTTCAGGGGAACTCATCAAGGCTATCCTGTCTCAGAATCCGATATCAAGGAAATCGAGTCGCACCCGCACTACGATCGGTCCAGAATGACGCAGATGAAGTTATCATGGCGACCGCGGTGACAGGTCAAGCGATCGCTCTTAAATCTTATGGGCCGCGCCAAGCGTTATTGATGGGGGTATTGATTTCGTGATCAAATTTTTGACCGATGCGGCGGTGCCATAATTCAAGCAGTTCGCATATCACTGACCCGATCCTGCGCGTCTTCGTTCCGGTAACGGCATCGGACCGCCATTTGCAGGCGGCATGACTAAAATGAAGATACGCGGCTTGCTCGACTCATGGAGTTCGTCAGCGACGCAATAACCCGCCCAAATGCGGTCACGACATCCCTGGCCCAAGCCGCTAAAACCGCCGCGAACCCAGAGGGCCAAAAGTTTTTTGCTTCTTTTTTCCCAAAAAAGAAGACCTTCCCTCACTTCCTCCCCCGATCACCCCGACCGCATTGTTTTACATCTGGCGGGTTCTGATTCCACCGAGGCATCCCTATGTGATGCCGCAGTGAAGTGGAGGATGCCATGCTGGACCAGCCGAGCAAGCTGAAATTGAGTGACCCGACCTTGCTGCGTGAGGCCAATTTGATTGGCGGCAAGTGGGTGGGGGCGGATGATGGGGCGACGATCGAGATTTTGAATCCGGCGACCGGTGCGCTGGTCGGCCGGGTTCCGGCGATGGGCGCGGCGGAGACGCGGCGGGCGATTGTGGCGGCGGATGCGGCGCTTGCGGGTTGGCGGGGAATGCTGGCCAAGGAGCGTGCCAGGATTTTGCGCAGATTGTTCGACCTGATGATGGCAAATCAGGACGATCTGGCCGTGATCATGACGGCGGAGCAGGGCAAGCCGCTGGCGGAGTCCAAGGGCGAGATCGCGTATGCCGCCGGGTTCATCGAGTGGTTCGGTGAGGAGGCCAAGCGGATTTATGGCGATACGATTCCGGAAAATGCCAAGGGGCGCCGGATCATCGTGCAGAAGCAGCCGATCGGCGTGTTTGCCGCGATCACGCCGTGGAATTTTCCCGCCGCGATGATCACGCGCAAGGCCGGGCCGGGCTGGGCGGCGGGGTGCACCGGCGTGATCCGGCCGGCGAGCCAGACGCCGTTTTCGGCTCTGGCGCTGGGCGTTTTGGCCGAGCGTGCCGGCATGCCGCCGGGCGTGTGCAATGTAATCACCGGCCCGTCCGGGCCGATCGGCGGGGAATTGACCGCCAACCCGCTGGTGCGCAAGCTGAGCTTTACCGGCAGCACTGGGGTGGGTGCCAAGTTGCTGGCGCAATGCGCGCCGACGGTGAAGAAGACCTCGATGGAGTTGGGCGGCAATGCGCCGTTCATCGTGTTCGACGATGCCGATCTGGATGCGGCGGTGAAGGGCGCGATCGATTCGAAATTCCGCAATGCCGGGCAGACCTGTGTGTGCGCCAATCGTTTGCTGGTGCAGGACGGCGTGTTCGATGCGTTCGCCGCGAAACTGAAAATCGCCGTCGAGGCGTTGAAGGTCGGCAACGGGATGGATGAGGGTGTCACCCAGGGGCCGTTGATCAACCGCGCGGCGGTCGAGAAGGTCGAGGAGCATATCGCGGATGCGTTGAAGCACGGCGCGCGCGTGGTGACCGGCGGCAAACCGCATGCGATGGGCGGGCTATTCTTCGAGCCGACCGTGCTGGCGGATGTACCGCGCGCGGCGTTGATTTTCCGCGAGGAAACATTCGGGCCGGTGGCGCCGCTGTTCCGGTTCAAGACCGAGGACGAGGCGGTGGCGATGGCGAACGACACCGAGTTCGGCCTCGCGAGTTACTTCTATGCGCGCGACGTCGGGCGGATTTTCCGCGTGGCGGAGGCGCTGGAGTACGGCATCGTCGGCATCAACGAGGGCTTGATTTCGACCGAGGTGGCGCCGTTCGGGGGCGTGAAATCCTCCGGCCTGGGGCGCGAGGGCTCGAAATACGGGATCGAGGATTATCTGGAAATCAAATATCTGGCGATAGGGGGCATTGGCTCATGAGTGGCATTGAAACGATGGGTAGCGAAGCGACGGGTCCGCGCATGCGGGTGACATTGACGGTAAACGGCGCGGATCACGACATCCAGCTCGATCCGCGCACGACGCTGCTCGATGCGCTGCGCGAGCATCTGGGCCTCACCGGCACCAAGGTCGGCTGCAACCACGGCACCTGCGGCGCGTGCACCGTGCATATCGATGGCCGGCGGCAGTTGTCGTGCCTGATGCTGGCGGCGGCGGCGGCGGGTTCGGCGATCACCACGATCGAGGGTCTGGCGGGCGCCGATGGTGCGCCGCACCCAATGCAGGCGGCGTTTGTGGCACACGATGCGTTGCAGTGCGGCTATTGCACGCCGGGGCAGATCATGTCGGCGGTGGCCTGCGTGGCGGAGGGTCATGCGGGTTCGGATGACGAGATCCGCGAATATATGTCCGGCAATCTGTGCCGCTGTGCGGCCTATCCGAACATCGTTGCGGCGGTGCGCGAAGTTGCGGGTTCGACCATGGCGGAGGCTGCCTGATGCGCCCGTTTCTATACAGCCGTGCGACGTCGCTGGAGCAGGCGATGAGCGAGGCGGCGCAGAGCCACGCCGCGATCATGGCCGGCGGCACCACGCTGGTCGATTTGATGCGTGGCGATCTCACAGGGGCCGAGCACGTGATCGACATCGGTCATCTGCCGGGCCTGGCCAAGGTTGAGCTGGATGGCCCGGTGCTGCGATTCGGCGCGCTGGCGCGGATGGCGGATGTGGCGGAGCTGCCGTTTCTGAAACAGAACTACCCGGCGCTGGTCGAGAGTTTGCAATTGGCCGCCTCGCAGCAGATCCGCAACGCGGCGACTTTGGGCGGCAATTTGTTGCAGCGGACACGCTGCGTTTATTTCCGCGACGGTGTGTCCGACTGCAACAAGCGCGTGCCCGGCTCGGGTTGTACGGCGCTGGATGGCGAAGATCGCGAGATGGCTCTGTTCGGCGCCTCCGACCGGTGTGTGGCGACCTATCCGGGCGATTGGGGAACCGCGCTGGCGGCGTTCGATACCAGCATCGAGATCAGCTCGGCCGCAGGCACCAAGACCGTGAAGTTCGCGGATTTTCACGTGGCCTATGGCGATGATCCGGCGCGCGAGAGCATTTTGCAGCCGGGCGAGATCGTGACCGCGATTCTGGTGCAGGCGACACCGGCGGGACGGCATTCGACCTATGTGAAAGTGCGCGACCGGCAGAGCTACGCCTATGCGGTGACATCGGCCGCGGTCGCGTTGGAGTTGGATGGTGATCGGGTCACCGCCGCGCGGGTTTCGCTCGGTGGCGTTGCGAGCAAGCCGTGGCGCGCCCCGGCGGCCGAGGCGGCGCTGGTCGGCCAGGTGCTGAACCAGGCGGTGGCGCTGGAAGCGGGCAGGGCAGCGTTCGCCGATGCCAAGGCGTTGCGGCACAACGGATTCAAGATCGATCTGGGGGCGCGCACGGTGGCGCGGGCCGCCATGGTCGCGAAAGGAAAGCACTGATCATGGATATCAATATGGGTAATGGCGGCATCGGTGTGCCGGTGGTGCGCCGCGATGCGATGGCCAAGGTACTTGGCGTGGCACAATACGCAGCCGATTTTCCGCATGAAAATACCGCCTATGCGGCGCTGACGCTGAGCAAGGTGGCGCGCGGGCGGATCAGCCGGCTCGACACCGCGGCGGCCGAAGCGGTTGCCGGGGTACGGATGGTGCTGACCCATCGCAGCCTGAACGAGAGCCTCGGTGACGAGACTTTCGTGATGAAGGGCGGGCACATGCAGTCCTCGTTCCTGCCGCTCACCTCCGATGAAATCCACTACGCCGGGCAGATCGTGTCGCTGACGATCGCTGATACGTTGGAGGCGGCGGAGGAAGCGGCGCGGCTGGTCGCGATCGATTACGCGCGCGAGGCGGCTTCGGCATCGATGGACGATGCCGGGCTGACCGAGGAACCAGCCGATAGCGGTATCGATGTCGGTGACGCCGAGGCAGCGTTCGCGGCGGCCGAGGTCAAGGTGGATGCAACGTATGTAACGCCGGCGCAGCATCACAACCCGATTGAACTCTACGCCGCCTCGGCCGCCTGGCAGGACGGCAAATTACTGATCAACCTGCCGAGCCAATGGGTGATGGGCACGCGCGCAGGGCTCGCCAAGGTGTTCGGCATCCCGATCGAGGATGTGCATGTGGAAAGCCCGTATGTCGGCGGGGCGTTCGGGGCCAAGGCGTCGATCCTGCCGCATGTCGTGCTGGTGGCGATGGCAGCCCGGCGGTTGGGCCGGCCGGTGAAGCTGGTGGTGCCGCGCGAGGCAGGTTTCACGGTGGGCAGTTTCCGCCCGGCCGCGCGCAGCCGGGTGCGGCTGGCGGCGACGCGGCAGGGCAAGCTGACCGCGGTGATGCATGACGAGGTCGGCCAGAGCGCGGTGATCGACCATGTCGCGTTTGCGGGCATGGAGGCGACCTCGAAAATGTATGCCTCGCCGAATATCCGCATGCGCGCGGCAACCGTTGCGACCGATGTGAATTCACCCGGTTTCATGCGCGCACCGGCCGAGGCGCCGAGCTTCTTTGGCTTCGAGAGTGCGATGGACGAGCTTGCCGTCGCGCTCGGGATCGACCCCGTCGAACTGCGCATCATGAACGAACCGGCGCGCGATCCGGTGAGCGGGCTGCCGTGGAGCAGCCGGTTGCTGGTGGAATGCTACCGGCGCGGTGCCGCGCTGTTCGGCTGGAGCGATCGTAACCCCAAGCCCGGTTCGATGGTCGCGGCGGATGGCACATTGATCGGGTACGGCTGCGCGACCGCGACCTATCCTTCGGCGATGGCGCCATCCTCGGCGCGGGTGCGGCTTTCGGCCGATGGCTCGTGCGTGGTGTATTGCGCCGCGCATGATGTCGGCACCGGCGCCTACACCGTGCTCGGCCAGGTGGCGGCGGATGTGCTGGGCGTGCCGGATGAGCTTGTCACGGTCGAGATGGGGCATAGCCGGCATCCCTCCGGCCCGGTTTCGGGTGGTTCGATCACCACGGGCTCGGCCGGTTCGGCGGTGCATATGGCCGCACGCGCGGTGCGCGAACGCCTGTTCGCGACGGTTGCGGCCGGGCAGGATCGTTCAAAGATGACGCTCGCGGATCGGCACGTCGTGCTGCCTGATGGGTCTCGCCGGGCGATCAGCGATATCATCGGCGGCTTGCCGGGCGGCGTGATCGAGGAGCATGCCGACTGGAAACCGACCGATATGGACGACAAGACGATGCAGCAGGGCCTGGCCGGCGGCATGGCGTTTGCCGGGCCGGTTGGTGGGACGCATGTGTCGTTTTCGTTCGGCGCGCAGTTTGCCGAGGTGCGGATCGATCCGCTGCTGCGCACCATCCGGGTGGCGCGCATGGTGGGCGTGTTTGCCTGCGGGCGGATCATCAACCCGCGGACGGCGCGCAGCAATCTGATGGGCGGCATGATCTGGGGCGCGAGTTCGGCACTGCTCGAAGAATCGCAGATCGACCGGGCGCGCGGGCGTTTCGCCAATACCGATCTGGCGTCGTATCATTTCGCGGCGAACGCGGATGTCGGCGAGGTGGTGGTGGAGATGCTCGATGAGCACGATAGCGTCGTGAACGCGATCGGCACCAAGGCGGTCGGCGAGGTCGGGATTGTCGGCATGCCGGCGGCGATTGCGAATGCGGTCTACCACGCCACAGGTGTGCGGGTGCGCAAGACGCCGATTCTGATGGAGGATTTGCTGTAAGGAAAGAAAGGAGGGGAAGTGCTTCTTTTTTGTAAAAAAGAAGCAAAAAACTTTTATTTGTCTGGGTCTGTGCTTACGAAAACGCCCGTGCACCAAATTAAAGAAAGTTTTTTGCTGCTTTTTTACAAAAAAGCAGTGCTTCCTTTTCCGTGCGCCTGTACGCCCCGACGTTGCGATCCGTTCGCGTTTTCGTTACTGATATGACGTGATGACGGTTTGCGCAGGCTCGGTTTGACATGGTGATCCGCGACGGCCGGCAGTTGCTGGGGCGGATACCATTGTTTGCGCCGTTTCGCCCGGACGATCTCGATGCGTTGTTCGGCTGTGCGTATGAGCGGGCGATGCGCGCCGGCGAAACGCTATTCCAGCGCGGGGATCCCGGCGTCTCGATGATGGCAATTCTGGCCGGCGAGGTGCGGATTCTGCTGCCGAGCGAGGATGGCCAGGACCAGGTGCTGAACGTGCTGACCCAGGGCGCGGTGTTCGGCGAGATTGCCCTGTTCGACGGCAAATCCCGCAGTGCCGATGCGGTTGCGGTGACCAACGGCCGGCTGCTGGTGATCGAACGCGCGGCGACGCTGCGGCTGATGGAGCAGGACAGCGGCTTCGCGCACCGGGTGGTGGAAATCATTTGCGCCCGGCTGCGCGCCACGATCGCGCAACTCGATTCGATGGTGTTTCAGGACGTCAATCAGCGATTGATCATGTATTTGTTGCGCCGCTATGACGAGCGGGGTCTGGCGCGGATCGATATCACGCAGAGCGCGCTGGGCCGCGTGGTCGGGTCGGCGCGCGAGACGGTGAACCGGCGGTTGCGCGACCTCGAGATGCAGGGGCTGATCGCCCTGTCGCCAGGGCGGATCACCATTCTCGATCGCGCCCGGCTAGCGGGGCTGGTATCGTCGATCTCGCCGGTGGCGTGATCAGCCGAGCGGGCTTTGGGCGAGGAAGACCGGCAGATCGTGGACGATGAGCGGATAGGCCGCGAGAGCGAAGCCTGCGATCATCACGATGGCGACCACGAACGGCATGGCCGGTGCTACGTTTGAGGCGATTTCGCGGAGTTTCGAAGGTTTGGCTGGCGCGGTGAAGCTGGCCAATTCATGATCGATTGAACCGATCGGTCTGACCGGGGTTGCTTTGGGTTCGGCGAGGACGATGTGACGATATTGGTTGTACATGATGGATACCTTTCGGGTGAAGGGCGATCGTGTCGCCGTCCAGGTATCCATAGTAATTTCATGTCGGAGCTTCTGTGATTGGTATCACATAACTCGTTTCGTGCACGCCATGAGTTGGTTACGCGAGAAGGTCCTGCATATCGGTCGCGTGATCTTCCTCGTCCTGCAGGATGATTTCGAGCATCGCGGTGGTCTGCGGGTCGGAATCCTGAAAATGGTTGATCAGGTCTGTGTAGTATTCGACAACCGACTGCTCGGCCTTGAGGTTCTGGGCGATCATGCCGTCGAAATCGGCGTTGTAATCCATCGCCAGGCCGGACATCAGGCCCTTGGGTTGGAAATCCGGCACGCCGCCGAGTTGCTCGATCCGTTCGGCCACCATCCGCGTGTGCTTGCGCTCGTCGTTCGCTTGTTCCTGGAACTCGAAACCGACCCGTTCTTCACGCAGGCCGCGAGCGGAGACCGACATCATGGTGTAGCGCCAGACGCAGACGATCTCGATGGTCAGGGCGGTTTGCAGCAGGGCGATCGTGGCGGCAGCCTGGGGCGCACGCGGCCGCGCGGCAAGAAAGCCCTGCGCGCTCGAACGCAACGCCGCGACATCGCGGAGAAACAGATTGTCGGTGGACACCAGGGCATCGGCCATAGGCTTGGACTTTCAGGGCGAAACTCGTTTGACGCGAGCACCCAGTATAGGCGCTTCACGGCGTCAGGCAATGCAAGCGCGCGGCCTTGAGTGCAGACGATGGGCAGGTTACATCGGTGGCTGCAGTACCGCTGGATGGGTGACCGAGCGGTTTAAGGTAGCGGTCTTGAAAACCGCCGAACGTGAAAGCGTTCCGTGGGTTCGAATCCCACCCCATCCGCCATTTTGTTGCTGTCCATGAATGTCCATCGGTGTCGCATCATCCCGGAGGCAATTCGTGGGGTTCAATCACGTCCAAAACTACACCCGGTTCAGGGGTTGCGACAAATTCGCCGAATGCTGAACTTTGCTACGCTTGTGTTGCTGCGCCTGACACAGCCGTTGCCGTTATCGAGATTGGTTTGTCCCCTTCCAGCATAAGCCCCTCATACGGGGAAAACAGCGCGGCGGTGCTGGCTCAGGCGCTCAAGTTATTCGCCCGCGAAGTCACTGACCGGCACTCGGTCTCCGGACGTCGACCGTGGTAACTCTAGGAAATCAACAAAAGATTTTTCGTGCGTCTGGCCTTTGCACATAAAACTCTGATCTTCGCTCCAGTTTCAACGTTTAATACCAACCGCCCTAACGCGTAACCTGTGCCCAATCTCTAGTCCCGATTGAGGTAATTTTTGCAGGATCGCTGACGAGGAAGTTCCAAGCGTTTTTGGCTGCATTGCGCATGTCCTGATAGCTGTTCCAGACGAGACTGCTCAGCTTGTTTCCGCGCAGATAATCCCAGACATTTTCCATTGGATTGAGTTCGGGGGCGTAGGGCGGCAGTGGTATCAGGGTCATGTTGTCGGGCACGATCAGGCGTTCGCCTGGCTGGTGCCAGCCAGCACCGTCGCAGACCAGGATCGCGTGGGCGGAGGCTGCGATTTGGGTGCTGATTTCCTT
>NZ_FTNE01000001.1:181527-336326 GCF_900156265.1 Acidiphilium rubrum | reverse complement strand
GATCAAACTCGCCGTCCAGGTCGAGACATTGAAGAAATCAATTCGCCTGCATCTGCCGCGATCGATGCCGGATCAGGTCATTCTCCGCTACGCTCTGGCCAGACTGCCCAGGTTACTGGTCTGAGCCCAGGGGCGGTTGCCCCGACCGGTCCCGATCTCATCCAACTCCAGCGCCGACACATCGCCAAGCTCATCAAAACCAGCCCAGAGCGGCCGGTGAGTCGTCACGCGCCCACGACGTCAGGTTGCATAGCTAATTGTAGAAGAATTGAATGAAACGCCCTCATGAATAAATGCGGCTAGGCCTATTGGTAGATCTTCGATCAGCGTGTCACCGTGCAGCAATTGGACAGAGACCGAGGTGGAGGCGATGAAATTAATGGCGTAGACAATAGACTCGCCTAGCTTCAACCCCTCTGGCACTGGTACCAGCACTACACCGAGTTCATGCAAGCGTTCTTGGTCATAACGTCGTGGACTGAATCCCTCAGGGATGGTCAGGTAAATCGGATCCCCCAATCCCAAATATTTGATCTGCGCCTCATACAGCGGCGAGACGCCGATCGATAAAAACGATGGCGGAATCTGTCCGAACTCGGCAGCAAGTTCCTGTTCGACATATGCGGCGGATGTGATAATCCTGATTGACCTCGTAGTCATTTTTTGTTCCCAATCAAGATTTGAATCTCATCGATTGATAAAGAAACGAATTCTGAGGGTCGGATCGCCCGGTCGTCGACATAAAAACCGTGAAATCCGCACCAAGGCTTGCCCACATGGACCTCATCGTAGGGAATGTCGTGCTGCTTCAACCATCCAATGATCAAAGGCAGCGTATGCGCATTAATTTTTCCGACAGAATTATCGTATGTTCTCATATTACGAGAAGTATAAATAATTATATCAAATCCTAACTTTTTATAGTTACGCACTGTGTCGATTACGTCATGGTTTGGCGCTTGTTCCGAATACGACAAAGTGGAATCACCTAATGTGAGTGTATTATCTAGATCGATTACAATTCGTTTTGTATTCATGAAAAATATTCTATAAGAATAGCTATTATTAGGTTTGCTACAACTTTCATTGTCACCTTGATCCTCATTCCCTGCCCTCACATCAAATTAACAACCAAAGTTAGTCGCGATTAGCTTATCCTGGAGACCACCGGAGCGGAGCCCAAGATTAGGGCTTAGCTGGGAGAGGAGAGGATGCAAAGTGCATCGCTATTGGCTGAAAATACACTCAATGACTCCATTCACGCAAACAGTTAATTTTTCTTAAACTAAAAATATTAAATCGCTATAGGACGTTAAATATGAGTTCTTTCAGTATCATATCAATTTTGAGATGATACACGAGCGGTATTCCTAAATATAACTGGGATCCGTTGTCGTGAATGGCGAACAGAGCGACAGTTGCTCCATTTTTTTCGCTAATTGTCATGGGTTTAACCATCTGAATACAGTCCTGGAATATAACGCAGTTGTTGAGCACTAGCTTGGCGAGGCAGAAGTCCATATGGCAGGATAACTGCAACACTCTTTGTTCGTGGCGATTCCTATCATTTAGCGGTAAATAGAGATAAGATATCAAATTTGCCTCACCTGTGCCTTGTAGTGGCCAACAGGCCGCCTTGACCCTGCCATCGGCTTCAAGCTCTATAGTTATCTGTAGACGCTCGCCTGTGTTCTCGAAAAACAGGAAAGGTGCCGATTCGTCGAATCTTTGTGTGCCATAAAGTGAGCATTGCTGCCGAACTGCCACAGTCTCCCAGGTTATAGGAGGAAATGGCGCGCAGTTATAGAAGTCACATTCCACCTTAGTCTGTTCAAATGCATCATGTATATAGGTAAGAAAGATAAATATCCGAGTTTTTATAGTATAACTCGATTCTGTTCGGAGCTCTTCTATGAGGCTCTGTCCGAGTGGCGTTGCAACTAATATCGTTTCCGGGGCATTAGGATCACGCCGGAACCATTTCAGCAAGCAAATGTTGGGGGACAGACGCTTGCTATCTAGTAGATCTGAGAATTGCACCAGCCCTTTCTCTTTGAAATCGTTCTTCCAGAACATTTTGCAGAGGGTTGTTCGCTGCCCGGTCCCGATTAAATCAATTACGGTACCAGGCAGAATTTCTTCAAGCGGCGCCCTAAGCCCCTGCCAATAGTTGAGCAGGTCTTCGTGTATTTCGGCCACAAGCCCCCAGTCCGCTCGTGAAGCAATGAAACCTTCGATCTGGTCTCCGACCAGCCTGTCAATCCCCCATCTTTCGTGCAAACGGGCGCCCGCCGCGGCAAATCCGCGAAGCTTTGGCCAGTGCCATTCGTTCGGAAGTTCCTTCCACGTTGTGCAGCGATACGAGTCCTCTTGTATGCTTTCCACTAATCGCGCACGCGCCAAGTCCGGTTCGAAGCGGCGGAAAAACAGGCTGTTCGAGGCGATGGGCACGAACCAGCCAAAATTCGGAAATATCAGTTCAGCATAGCGGAATGATTCGATATGGCCGTTGAGCAACGTATGCCCCCAGGCCGCACGCTGCCCACCGCGGATGATATGGACCCTTTCGCTGATTTCAAGCTCATCGGGGATCTCTGTCGACTTGCCTAGATTAACGATTAATGCGGAGTCAGAGTCAGTGAAATGGAGGAAATTCCAAACCAGCATCTGAAAAAATTCATAACTTTCATTATAGAGGACTGAAAAGACAAACTCCGTTGCGACCACCACCAAGCTCCCTTCAGCCATCTCCCTATTAAATTCGGGATTGACAATCGATTACTACAAAACTCTTCGTCACTATGATTGCCACGATTGAGCGCTTTCCGTTTGATGGCCCGTTGGTACCGTAATGACATTTTCTCACCCAACTGTGAAATAAGTCAGACAGGGTGTATCAAATAAGGAGAGTGCTAGCAACCAAAAGTTGTAACCGATCTTGGCATTGGTCCGCGGGCGTGTAATGCGTGCTAAATCGGCAACCGAGGCATTTCAGACGGTCGATCCGAGGAATGAGGCGGGATGGGCGATCTGACTGACTTGAATTTGCGGGTAGCCTTCCCGGCGGCGGATTGATGTTTTGGTACCCGCGCCTGGGCAGAATCGAATCGCGGCTGCCAGACCCAGGTTCCATCGCCTCACGCTCATGAATGCGCTGAGGCAGGCTCGATCGATGCCCTGTTCGACCTGCTCGCCGCCCATGGCGGCGAGGATTATCACGGCGAGGCGGTGACCCAGTTGCAGCACGCGCTGCAATGCGCGCATCGCGCCGAACAGGCCGGCGCCGCGCCGCCGCTGGTCGCCGCCGCGCTGTTCCATGACGCGGGTCATCTGATCCATGATCTTGGGGAAGACGCCGCCGAACGCGGGATCGATGATGTCCACGAAGCCCGTGGTGCCGCGCTGCTGCAAACGCTGTTCGGGCCCGGCGTTACCGAACCGGTGCGACTGCATGTGGAGGCCAAGCGGTGCCTCTGCGCGATCGATACCGGTTATTATGAGGCGCTCTCGCCTGCCTCGCGCACGTCGCTCGCGCTGCAAGGCGGTGTGATGAGCGCCGAAGCGGCCGAGGCGTTCCTGGCCATGCCCTTCGCCGGTGACGCCGTTCGCCTGCGCCGGTGGGATGATCAGGCCAAGGACCCGATGGCGAGCACGCCGCCGCTCGATCATTACCGGGACATCCTGAGCCGCGCTGCGCTCGGCCGCGCGACGGCGGTGACGGCCGGCGGCTGAGCGGGGCGGACGATGGCGCGGGGTTACGCCGTCGGTTCGACGATGAGCGCCACACGGTGGGAGGGGTAGATTGCAAAGCAGAGTTCGAGCGGCGTGTTCGCCGCGGTGACGTTGACGTTCTCGCAGTGCAGGACCGGTGCGTCACGTTCGAGTTCGAGCAAGGCGCATTCGCGCGGTGTCGGCATGCGGCAGGTGATGCGCGAGCGGAGGCGGAGGTAGTCGGCAATGCCGATCTGCGCGAGGGCGGCGGTGATGGTGGCGTGGTTGAGCAGCGCCGCGTGCAGCCCTTCGAGGCGGGCGGGGAAGATATGGCGCGAGAGCGACAGCGGCCGGGCATCGGCGGTGCCGCGCCGGAGCAGTTCGAGCACGGGTTCGCCCGCCGCCAGACCGAGCACCTCGCGGATGATCGTGCATTCGGGGAGATCGGCCGGATCGATCATGCGCAGGGAGAGCTTGTCGCCGAACGGTTCGCGGTTGTGCCGGCGCACCCATTCGGAAAACCGGGGCCGCAGGTTGATCTGATAGTCGAGCACTGGTTCGGCGACGAAGGAGCCTCGGCCGTGCTCGATCCGGATCAGGCGGTCGCGGGCGAGGTCTTCCAGCGCGCGGCGGACGGTGTGGCGGTTGACCGCGAAGCGGCTGGCAAGTGCTGCTTCCGGGGGCAGGCGGCCGCCGGGTACGATGGCGCCGGACGCGATGTCCTCGCGCAGCTGCGCTGCGATTCGGGTCCAGACCGCGATGCCGGTGGCGCGTGCCATCAGGCCGCGATCAGGCGGACCGGCACGCCGCTGGGCGAGGCGGGCGAGGCGTCATCCGACATTATATGTCTGCGTCATCCGACATTATATTTCGGCGTCATCCGACGCGGGTACCCTCGCGCCAGACCGCGCGGACCACCGGCAGCGTATCGTGCAGGCGGACCCGGATGATATCGGCGCGCAGACCCGGCGCGAGGCGGCCGCGATCGGTGAGGCCGACCATCGCCGCGGGGTTGGCGGTGATCAGGCGGATGGCGTGTGGCAGGTCGCACGCGCCATGGGCCACGCAGGCGAACGCCGCCTCGATCATCGAGGCGGGGACGTAATCCGAGGCGAGGGCATCGACCAGCCCGGCGCGGATGAGGTCCAGCGCCGCGACATTGCCCGAATGCGAACCGCCGCGCACGATGTTGGGCGCACCGGCGATCGTGGTCATGCCGCAGGCACGCGCCGCGGCGGCGGCGGCGTGCGTGACCGGGAACTCGGCGATCGCGATGCCATCGGCGTGGTTGCGGGCGATTTCCTCGACCGTGCGATCGTCATGCGAGGCGATCGGCACGGCGCGCGCCCGGGCGCGCTCGAGCACCAGGGCGCGGTTGGGCGCGTTGAACCGGGCCTGCGCATCGGCGAGGCGGCCGATCATGGTGGTGATCGCCTCATCCGTATGGCCCTCGCGGCGGCGCATCCGGCGGAATTTTTCGACATCGGCGTATTGGCCGACGCCGGGGCTGTGATCCATCAGGCTGATCAGCCGGACCAGGGCATCGTCGATAGCCCGATCGAGCATGGCGGGGAGTTCGCCGGCGGGTAGTTCGCAGCGCAGATGCAGATAATGGTCCGATCTGAGCATGCCGGTCGCGGCGAGGGCCTGCAGGTCGTTCAGCCCGTCATCGAAGGTCTGGTTGCGGCCCTGTTCGAAGCCGATGTCACCGAGGCAGAGCGCATCGAACACGGTGGTGACGCCGGCGACCGCGCATTGGGCGTCATGCGCCAGCAGGGCGGACCGGGAGGGCCAGCGCGCGTTGCTGCGGGGCAGGACCTGGCGTTCGAGATTATCGGTGTGCAGATCGATGATGCCGGGCGTGAGGTAATCGCCGTCGCAGTCGATGCCGCCGGGGGCGGTGCCCGCCTCGATCGTGATGATGATCCCGTTCTCGATCACGAGGCTGCCGGTGATCACGCGATCGTCGAGGATGATTTGGGCGTTGCTCAGCAGCGTCATGCGGGCTCCAGGGCGGCGGTGTCGTCCACCGCAGGGGTCAGGGTGAGGGTGCGGTCGGCGATGCGGTCGCGGCTGGCGGTGTCGTGCAGAATGCCGATCACGGCGGTGCCGGCCGATTTCACCTCGTTGATCAGGCGTACCACCTCGTCGCGGTTGGCGCTATCGAGCGAGGCGGTCGGTTCGTCGAGCAACAGGATCGGCCATGCGGCGACGAAACTGCGCGCGAGATTGACGCGCTGCTGTTCGCCGCCGGAAAACGTCGCCGGCGGCAGCGCGTGCAGGCGCGGCGCGATGCCGAGGCGTTCGAGCATGGCGGCGGCGCGGCGCTGTGCGATCGCCGGTTCGAGGCTGCGGGCGAGGAGCGTTTCGGCCACGATGTCGCGCGCGGCGACCCGCGGCATCGCGCGCAGGAACTGCGAGACATAGCCGAGCGTGGCGCGGCGGAGCGCGATGATGGTTTGCGGATCGGCTTGCGCCAGATCGACCATGGCATCGTCCTGACGGACCATGATCCGCCCGCGATCGATCCGGTAATTGCCGTAGAGGGCGCGCAGCAGCGTCGATTTTCCCGCACCGGACGGGCCGGCGAGGACGACGCATTCACCGGCCCGCACCGTGATTGCGGCATCGCGCAGGACCGCGAGCCGCACGCCGCCTTGCAGGTGGAGGGTGAAGGTCTTGTCGAGGCCTTCGGCGCGGATCATCGGCGTGCTCATGCCGGCAGCACCGAGGCGACCAGGAGCTGGGTGTATTCGTGATGCGGATCGTCGAGCACCTGATCGGTCAGCCCGTGCTCGACGATCCTGCCGTGGCGCATCACGATCAGGCGGTCGGCGAGGAGACGGGCGACGCCGATATCGTGCGTCACGAGCAGGACGGCGAGGCCGAGGCGGCGGACCAGCGAGCGGATCAGGTCGAGAATCCGCGCCTGGACCGAGACGTCGAGCCCGCCGGTCGGTTCGTCCATGAACACCAGTTCGGGGTCGGTGACGAGCGTCGCGGCGATCTGCAGGCGTTGGAGCATGCCGCCCGAGAAGGTGCGCGGCAGATCGTCGAGCCGCTGCGGATCGATCTCGACCGCTTCGAGCCAGCGTGACGCCGTCGCGCGGATTTCCGCGTAGTTGCGGGCACCGGAGGCCATCAGCCGCTCGCCGATGTTGCCGCCCGCGGTGATATCGAGCCGAAGGGCGGCCCGCGGGTCCTGCGCCACATAGCCCCAGCGCGCGCGCTGGAGTTTGCGCACGGCAATCTCGCCGCGCGCGGCGAGGCTGAGTGCTGCGCTGCCATCGTGAAACAGCACGTCGCCCGATTGCGGCGCCAACCGGCCCGACAAGACGTTGAGCAGGGTGGTCTTGCCCGATCCGCTTTCACCGACGATGGCGAGAATTTCGTGGCGGCGCAGCAGGAGCGAGACATCATCCAGCGCCGGGACCCGGCCGAACCGATGGGTGAGGCCGCGGGCTTGCAGCAACGGGGTCATGGGAGGTCCGCGCGGTTTGCGGCGCAATGATCGGTGTCCGAACAGGCGAACATCCGGCCGCCGCGATCATCGATCACGATTTCATCGAGATAGGTATCATCCGCGCCGCACAGCGCGCAGAGCGCCGGGGCGCGCACCGGATCGAACGGGCGGTCTTCGAAATCGAGGGACACCACCGCGGTATAGGGCGGCACCGCGTAGATGCGCTTCTCGCGCCCGGCGCCGAACAATTGCAGGGCGGGCATCAGGTGGAGCTTGGGGTTGTCGAAGGCGGGGATCGGCGAGGGCGACATCAGATACCGGCGATTGACCATCACCGGATGGTCGTAGGACACCGCGACCCGTCCGAAGCGGGTGATATCCTCGTACAGTTTCACCTGCATCGGGCCATAATCGGCCATCGCGTGCATCCGCCGGGCGCTCGCGCGGCTGGGTTCGAGGCGGTAGAGCGGTTCGGGCATCGGCACCTGATATACGATGATCTGATCCTCCCGCAGGGGGCGCTCGGGGATCCGGTGCCTGGTCTGGATCAGGCTGGCCTCGGCGGTGTGCGTGGTGGTTTGCACGCCGGCGGTGCGGGCGAAAAACTGCCGGATCGAGACGGCGTTGGTGGTGTCATCGGCGCCCTGATCGATCACTTTCAGCACGTCGGTCGCCCCGATGATGGCGGCGGTGACTTGAATGCCGCCGGTGCCCCAGCCGTAGGGCAGCGGCATTTCGCGCCCGGCGAAGGGAACCTGATGGCCCGGGATCGCGACGGCCTTGAGGATCGCGCGGCGGATCATCCGCTTGGTCTGTTCATCGAGATAGGCGAAATTATACCCCTGCATCGTCACGCTCCGGCCCGGATGCCATCGCTTCGGCCCGCATCGCCCGGATGGTTTCGAGCTCGCTCTGGAAATCGACGTGATGCGGCAGTTTCAGATGTTCGACGAAGCCGGTCGCCTCGATATTGTCGCAATGCGACAGCACGAATTCGACATTCTGCGCCGGGGCCGCGATGGCCTCGCCCAGCTCGCCCGCGCGCATCGCGCGATCGACCAGCGCCATCGCCATCGCCTTGCGATCGGCATGACCGAAGCACAGCCCGTACCCGCGGGTGAATTGCGGCGGCGCGGTTTTCGAGCCGGCGAACTGGTTCACCATCTGGCATTCGGTCAGCACCACGTCACCGATCTCGATCGCGAAGCCGAGTTCGGGCGGCACGATCGAGATTGCGACCTCGCCCATCCGCAATTCGCCGACGAACGGATGGGTATGGCCGTAGCCGCGCTGCGTCGAATAGCCGAGCGCCAGCAAAAACCCCTCGTCGCCGCGCGCCAGCGCCTGCAGGCGCTGATCGCGCGCGGCGGGAAAGGCGAGCGGGCGCATGGTCAGATCGCCGGGTTCGCCAGCGCTCGCCGGATCGGGTTCGATCAGGGCTTCGGCGCCGAGCAGATCGGTCGCGCGCGGCATCGGCACGGGTTCGGCATCGGGCGATGCCTCGATGGGCGGGGATGGTTCGGGTGGTGCGAAATCGAGCAGGCGATGGGTGTAATCCGTGGTCGGGCCGAGGCGCTGGCCGCCCGGGAGGTCTTTGAAGATCGCTGAAATCCGGCGCTGGGTGAGCATGAGCCCGGTATCGATCGGTTCGCTGTCGATCAGGCGCGGCAGCGTGGTCCGGTAGGCGCGCAGCAGAAACGCCGCCTCGATCAGATCGCCCTGGGCTTGCAGGATCGCCATGGCGGCGAGTTCGCGGTCGTGCAGCGCGCCCTCCGCCATCACCCGATCGACCGCGCGCCCGAGCTGGCGGGCGATCTGTGCGGCATCGATGCCGGGACCCGCGCCGTCGCCCCGGCGGACCCGGGCGAGCCAGGCGTGTGCCGCCGCGATGGCCGCCTCACCGCCCTTGACCGCGACATAGGCCATGCTAGAGCGCCTCGATCATGAGGCTGCGGGGCAGGCCGATCAGGCGATGACCGGCGCAGAGAATGACATCGACGCCGCAGGGTGCGCGCTCGTGCTGATCGCGCCATTGATGGATGAAATCGGCATCGAGCGGCAGGTGGACGGTGATCGGCGTGGCGATGCCGGGCCCGCTGAGGCGAACGTCGCGGCCGGTGTCGAGCGATTGGACGTCGGCGATCAGGGTTGCGCCGCGCTCGGGCGCTTCATCCGTGCCGCGCGGCAGGCCGGCGAGACGGGGGCGGCCGGGCGAGACGGTGAAATCGGCCTCGGCCGGTGGCGCAAGGCGTGCGCCGGTGTGAAACACCAGCCATGGCGCGGCGGACTCCGGCAGGGCGACGCTGGTCATGGCATCGGTCAGGGTGAGCAGACAGGCGGCGGCGGCGGGTGACAGCGGTGCGGGCGGTTCGAGCGTGACATCGAGGCCGACGATCCGGCCGGGCCGGCTGATGGCTTGCAGGATCGCGCGGAAGCAGCGCTGCGATTCATGGGCATCGGCAAATCCGGGCGTGAGGTGCGGACTCATCAGCGCATCGTGGCGAGGGTGAAGAATTGCACTTCGGTGGCCTGGGCCTGCGCTTCGGTTGCCGCGCGGCGTGCCGCGATCAGGTCGGCCAGCGGGTTGACCACATCGGCGATCAGGCAGTCGTGCCAATCCGGGTTCTGCAGCGCGGCATCGAGCCGGGCGATCAGTTCGACCTGCGCGAGGTCGCGCCCGAGCGCGTAGCCATGGCCGACAAGCCCGGCCGCATCGCGGATGCTGCAGCGCGCGATGGTGATTTCGCCGAGGTTGAACGCAGCACCGCCGCCGCCGATCCGGCCGCGGACCATTGCCATGCCGGTTTCCGGCCGGCGCAGGTGGGTGAAATCCGGCAGCGCGGGCAGGCCGGACAGATGGGTCTGGATGTGCGCATGATCCGACCGGGCGAGCACGCCGAGCCAGGCCGGGCGCGCGCCGAGGGCAGCGGTGGCACGATCCGGTGCGGCGGCGGCGTCATCCAACATATCTAGACATCTATATTAATTTCGGAGCGTGTCCAGACGGCCCGTTGCATCATGCGATGTGCGGACCGGGTTATTGCGCGGCGGCCGGCACGGTATCGGCCAGGTCGTCACCGTTGAGGGCTTCGAGCGACTGGCCCGCGGTTTCCGGCACCAGGAAATGGGTTGCCACCGCACCGAGCAACGAGACGCCTGCCAGCAGCGCGATCACGCCGACCTCGCCGATCGCGGTGAACAGCAGCGGGAACAGGAAGGCGCTGATCGAGGCGCCGATGCGCCCGCCGACCACGGTGATGCTCTGGCCGACCGTGCGGATGCGCGTCGGGCTCAGTTCGACGCCGAGGATGCCGGCGCCGCTGACGATCGAGGGTCCGTTGATCGCGACCGTGTAGAGCCCGAAGACGAACAGCCCGAGCAGCGGCACCGCCGCGAGATTCTGCTTGAGCAGCGCGAACACCAGCAGCAGCAATGCCGCACCGACGAAGCCCCACACCTGGATCGGTTTGCGGCCCCAGCGGTCGAGACCGAAATTGGCGTAGACGAAGGCGCTGGGCAGGCTGAACACGATCGACATCAGCAGCGTGAACTCGACCGGGCCGAGGCCGAGACTTTTCGCGATCAGCGACGGGCCGAACAGGATGCCCGAATAGACCACGATGTCGAACAGGAGCCAGAGCAGCGCGGCTGAAAAGATCATTCTTGCGTGGGAAGCGAACACGGTGGCGAAGGCGCGGGTGTCGGCCGCCGGTTGCGCCACGGTGCTGCCGCTGATCTGGCGGATGACCTCGACCGCCGCGCCGGGTTCATTGCCGATGCGGGCCAGAAACCGGGCGGTTTCCGGCATGGTGCGGCGCAGATACAGCACGGCGAACGCCGGCACCGCGCCGGCGGCGAGCACGATGCGCCACTGCATGTCGTGCGGCAGGCCGATGCCGGCCAGACCGAAATTCAGCAATCCCGCCCCGAGCGCGCCGAGCGGCCACATCAACCCGAAGCCGAGGCCGATGGTCTTGCCGCGATTGGCGCGGTTCGCGTGTTCGGCCATGATGGTGGGCGAGAGCACGTAATCGGCACCGATGCCGATGCCGAGCACGAAACGGATTGCGATCAGCCATTCCAGGTTCGGCGCGAAGGCCTGGGCGATTGCCATGATGCCCATCAAGAGCACGTCGAGACCATAGAAGCGCTTGCGCCCGCCCTGCCCGAGCACGCCGAAGATCAGCGCGCCGAGCGCGGCACCGATCAGCGCCGAGCCGGCGAGCATGGCTGCCTCGATCCCGCCGATTTTCGCAATCCCGAAACTGGCCAGAACGAGCGGCAGCACGATGCCGATCGAGGAGAGGTCGAACCCGTCGCAGAACACGCCGAGGCCGGTCGTGATCAGGGCGCGCCAGTGAAATGCCTTGAATTGCTGTTCATCGAGCACGGAAAAACTGTTTGCCGACATCCTGCCAAACTCCAGTTTGATGATGAGGCGGATGTCTAGATGAATTGTGTTTCAGTTTGCCTAGATCATCGGTGACAGATCAATGAATTCAAACCGAGTTCGGAATTTCGTTCGGCGATCGGCGGGGGCCGGTTAGGGCGGGCCGGCGCCGGATCGGGGTGAGTCGGGGTGAGCCGGGGTGATAATGACAGTTTCGCGCACGTGCACGGAAGTGCGAGTCAGAATTTTTTACAGTCATTATACTGTCATTCTTTTTATTTAATGAATTCAATGTTGTAAAAAATGGCACAGGACTTGCTTTGTAACAAGATGTTACGCAAGTACGGTTTATTTGCTGACATCGAACAATTTTTTTGGATCAAGGAAACAAACTCATGACGATCATTCGACGAATCGGCATCGCGCTGGCCACACTCGCTGTGGCGGGCGTTGCGACGGCTTCAGCGGGAACCTATGACTTCAGTTATCAGGGCGGTTTCGGGAACAACATCATCACAGGCAGTTTCACGACGGCTCTGAAGCCTGTGAAGTATTCGGGCGGCGGTTATCGGCTGACCGGGATTTCCGGCAGTTTCGATAACAGCGCGATTATATCTCTTGTTAAGATCAATAAGTTTCAGGGCAACGACAATCTGTTTTTTGCCAATTTTGCGAATGGTGCCGACAATTATAGTCCGTTCGATGCCAATGGTATCTCGTTCAAGGATGCCGCGAACCAGTTCGTCAATCTGTACAGCGACGCGGGTGTGATATTCGGGGCGCGCACCTGTTCGATTGACAAAGGAACCTGCACCACTTCGTCCGGCACGCTCACCGTTACGCCGGCCGCCTTGCCGGTGCCTGAGCCTGGCAGCCTGCTGCTGCTCGGCACTGCCCTGGTCGGGTTGGGCGTGATCGCGCGGCGCCGCGCGGCCTGAACCGCCTTACCGGCCGGCAGATTATTCTGCCGGCCGGGTTTCACGCAGGATCAGAACGTGATCGACAGGGTGCCGTAGATGCTCATCGGCGCGCCGGAATAGGCATTGATATAGTTCGAGGCGTATTGCGGTGCGATGCCGTTGAGGCCGGCGGTGCCGAAATAGCCGCCCGACGAGATATATTCATAGCTGTTGTAGTGCCGGTTGAGAATGTTCAGCGCGGTGAGCGTAAAGGCGATCCGGCGGGCGCGCAGCGAGGCGACGGGCAGCGGCATGGTCAGTTTCAGGCTGGCGTTGAACGTCTGATAGCCCGGCATCGAGCGGTAGTCCGGCGCGGTGGTGATGCCGTTATAGATGTGTTCGGGGCCGATATACTGGATCCAGCCGCGCGGCGCGATCGTGGCGTTGCCGATGGCGGCGATGTAGTCGGCCCCGACGCTGATCGTGCGGGCGGGCACGTAGGAGACCGGATAGCCATTGTAGGACGCCGGCGGGCCGCCGTTTTCGACGATGTAGTTCTGGTAATAGGCGCTTTGCAGGCTGGCGTTCGCGAACAGGTGCAGATTGTAGAGCGGATTCGCATCGGCATACAGGTTCACGCCGCGATATTGCGAGGTGCCGCTGATGCCGACCTCGCTCGCGTTGTTCAGCGTGATCGGGATGGTCTGGCTGCCGTAACGCAGATGATAGAGCCCGACGCCGGCACGCAGGCTGCCGAGCGGGCCGGCGTGGCTGATATCGAGCTTGATGCCGGCCTGGGTGTACTGGCCGCGCTCGAGCCGGTAGTCGGCCCCGGCGATTTGCTGGAACAGGCCGCCGCCGCCGCCGACTTCGGGTGATTTCAGGGCTTGCGCATAGCTTGCGTACAGCGCGAGCCAGGGGACCGGGCGATAATTGGCGGCGAGCGAGGGTTCGACGCCGCCGCGGATTTCGGCCTGGGCCGGCAAGACGTCCTGCGCGGTGAAATTGCCCGCCGCCCCCGGTGCGAACAGGAAGCCCGAAGCGATATCCTGATGAAATGCCAGGCGGTAGCGCGAGAATCGCAAGCCCGGCGTGATGGTGAGGCCGAGCAGCGGTTTCAGATCGTCCTGGATGAAGGCCGCCTGGTTATCGAGGGTGAAGGCACCATCGCGCGCGGTGCCGCCGGGGTTGATGACGTCGGGGCCGCCGCCATCCGCGGGGTTATAGAAATTGGCTTTGTTGTTATAGTAGCTGTGTAGCGCGTAGGCGCCGACGGTCAGTGTGTTCCAGCCGAAATCATGGGTGAACCAGAGCTTGTCGCCGATCGTGTTGGTGTGGGGTTGCAGCAGGCGATCCTGCGTGGGCCCCTGGGTCCAGTTATCGGTGATGCGCGAGTGGGTGCGCTTGATGTGCATGTACCAGGCCTGGTTATGCAGGGTGGTGCCGCCGCCGAGATCGAGCGTCTGCTTGGCGTAGAGCAGGACCATCGCGTTGGAATCGTTCTTGTCGTAGGTCGCGAACGGTGGCGAGCCGTAGAAGCCCGATGTCGCCTGGCTGTAGAGCGGGCCGGGGTTGGGCTGGCCCTGCGCGTTCAGGCCGTTGATGGTGATGGCGGGATTGGCCGATTGCGGAATGTAGGTGGGGCGGAACGCCTCGCTGCGGGCATCGTAGGCGCCGAAGCTGATAGCGCCGTTGCTGAATTCATGGCGGGTTTTGAGGAACAGGGCGTAATCGCTGTCGGGGTTGTTGAAACCACCACCCTGGCGATAGGAATTGCCATCGCCGAAGCCGCCGGCGAGGATGCTCGACCAGCCATCGTACAGGCCGGTGCGGGCATCGAAGGTGACGGATTTCTGGTTGAAACTGCCGTAGGTCATGGCGATGTCGCCGCCGGGTTTGGCGGTCGGCTGCAACGGGTTGAAGCCGACCGTGCCGGCGAGGCTGTCGTACCAGCGTTGATCGGGGTTGCCGGGGCCATAGGCCACGCTGGTCGAGCCGATCATCGCGAGGAAGGGGATGGTCGGTGCCTGCCACAGGCCGGTGACGGGATCGGCGATCGGGATGCCATCGAAGGTTACGCCCACCGCGCCGTCCTGGGCGTTGCCGTTCAGGCCGGACCAGCCCTGGTTGACCCCGTTGATGGTGATGATGCTCTTGCCCGCACCGCTGGTGGAGTAGGAATTGATCGCGACGCCGGGGGCATAGGTGAGCGCCTGGGCGGCACCGCCGACCGGGCCGGCGGCGTCGAGCAGCGCGCGGTCGAGCACGCGCACCGCCTGGCCGGATTTGAAGTTTTTGGTGCGCGCCGCGGCATCTGTCGTGGTTTCGCCGGATGCGGCCGAGACGGTGCCGGCATTGACGGGGACGGCCTGCGCGATGGCGCGGGCCGAGGTTGCAACGAGCAATAGTGCGACAAATCCGGGGTGCAGGCGCATGGTCGTCCTCGACAGTTGGGGCCGAAAAAATACGCCAGCATGCGGCTGCATGCTGGCGTTCCTGTCAAATATAGGCCTCTGAAATGGGGCGGTTCAGGTTGAAGGGTTGGTCGAGGGCAGCGGGTTGAAATCGCGCGGGATGTTGTTTTTGATCCCTTTGGCGATATCGGTCGGTACGATGCCATCGGCATCGCAGCCAAGCCCGTTATCCTGCGGCAGGTGCATGATGGTTTTGGTCGGGATGATCGCGTAGCTCGGCGGCAGCGGGGCGATCTGGCCCTTCAGACGGTGCGGATCGAAGGCGGACATCAGGTCGCCGACATCGGGCGTCAGCGCGTCGCCCGGGCCGATGTTCGGCTGGCCGAATTCCTGCTGGCCCAGTTTGCGGCCCTTGAGTTCATCCGGCAGCAGGGCGAGCGGTGTGAGGCCGAACACCTCGTCGACGAATTTCACCACCGAGGATTGGCTGCCCATTTCATGCGAAATCGCATGGACGCGGGCATAGGGCGAGATGACCAGCAACGGCACGCGCGGGCCTTCGTCGAACACCACGTGATCCGGACCATCGGCCACGATCGGCGGCGGCACGTGGTCGTAATCGCCTTCAGAATCATCCCAGGTGATGATGATCGCGGAATGTTTCCAATAGGGGCTTTTCGCGATCGCATTGACGGTCTTGGCGACCATCGCCTCGCTGATCTGGGCATCGGAATAGGCCGGATGATCGTCATCGCCCACGAAGTTGGCCTGCGCCTTGGCGTTGGGGTTGTCGACCTTGAGGCCCATGATGTTCTGATAGCCGCCCTTGACATAGAACACCCCGCCCTTGCTGGGCAGGCCGCCGGTGCTGATCGCGGTATACAGATCGTTCAGCCCGTGCAGATTGTTCCGCTCGGCCGGATTGTTCGAAACATAGCCGAAATACTGCGGACCGTTGTGATGGGTGATGTAGGAGGCATGAACGCCGTTGGCATCGACCGGATTGGCCGGGTCGGTCGGTTCGTGGTCGTAGCCTTCCTCGTACCAGCCCCAGTTCACCGGCTTCTGGCCATGCGCGGCGAGGTAGCCGATGTCCTGCTGCACGTCGGCGAGGTCGGTGCCGGGGGCATCGTCCTGATCGGTGAAGGTTTTGACATCGCGGCCCGCGGTGGTGAGCGCCAAGGTCGCGTAGGTCTGGTTGATCTGCACGCCATAATTGGCGCCGTTCGGGCCGGAAAAATCGCCGGGGTTGACCGGCATCGCGCCGCTGGTGCTGGCCGCCGGATCGAGCGGTGAGCCCCAGAAGGGGTCATCATCGTCCATGACCGGTTCGCCGGAGCCGGCCTCGCTGATGGTCGCACCCGCCTTGTTGGTCACCGATGGGGCGTTGCCAGCGAACGGCGTGCCGTTCGGCGAGACGAAGGCTTCGGAAGGATGCAGCGCCCATTGGGTCAGGCCGGTCTGGGCAGCGAAGATCGACAGATTGCCTGGCGTGGAGGGGCCGGTGATGTTCTGGAACACATGATCGAACAGCACGAAGCGCGACGCGTATTGCCAGAGGAACGGGATGGTGTCGCAATCCTCATGCGCCATGGCGAGTTCGCCATATTGCTCGGCCTTGAGGGAGGGATTGCCGGTCGGTGAGTATTTCAGCTCTTCGGTGATCGCGAATTTATCCATCCGCGGCTTGCCGTTGACCACGTCTTCCTTGGCCACGATGCGGGCGTGCGAGTGGTCGATATCATCGGTGTCCCAGGCGTATTGCTTCGGCCCGATGCGGAACGGCGCGATGGTGGTGTGCTGGCCGGTCGGGGTGATGAGTTCCTGGTAGAAGCCGGGGGTCTTCGACGCCGGCTTCGAATAGATGCCGTCGGCACCCGGGAACGTGCCGAAATAGGAATCGAACGAACGGTTTTCCTGGTAGATCACGAAGACATATTTGATCTTCTTTTTGACCAGCTGGATCATCTGCGCGTCGGACAGGTTCAGATGCGGCTGTTTGGCCATCATCGATTTGACCACGCCGGTCGCATCGGGCTGGGCAACCACCATGGCGGAAACCGGCGTCGCGGCGGCGAGAATGGGTTGGCTGGTGATGCTCAGCGCGCAAAGCGCCGAGCATGCCATCAGGATGGCACGTCTCATGGTTATCTCCGGGTTGTTTATGATACCCGGATAATCAAATTTTAACCGTTTGTGCATGATAGTTCCATGTCATTTGCAGCGCCGGCGCGCGGAGGGCTCGTGATGATTTTTTAACGCTACATCGGACGTCATTGGCCGCAGGCGTGCGGGCGCCAGCGCAGGATGCGGTAGGGCGTCTCGATATTCGACGGGCTCAGCCGGACCACGGCGCAGCGTGCCGCGCGCGCGCGGCCGGGGCCTGATGCGACCGCGGCGATCTCGACGATCCGCGGCCCTTCCACCGCACCGCCCGGCAGGTCGATCGTGCCGGCGAGGCGGAGTGCGGCCTGCACCACCGGATCGGCCGCGGCGGCGACCGGCAGCGGTGGCGCGAATCGCGAGAGATGCGGCGCGATCGCGGTGAACAGCGCCGGCGTCATGCCCATTACCCCGGCGAGATCGCCGATCGCGGCAAAGCCCTCGCCATCGGGGCCACCCGCATGGCCTGCCGCGCGATAGGCGGCATCGAGCGCCGCTTGCGCGGTGGGGGATGCGGCGGGGCTGCGCCACGCGACGATCGCGTCCGCGATGCTCTGCGCCTGCGCCGGTGCGGCGCCCGCCACGCGCAGCAGGGCTGCCAGCAGCACAGGTGGTGCCACGTTCGGGTTGATCCGCCCGGCGATGCTGTGCGCCGCGAGGCGGATTGTGCTGGCGCCGATTCGCGTGGTGGTGAGCGCCTCGCCATCCGAGAGTGCCACGATGGCGCGGGCAATGCCGCCATCCGCCGCGGCATCGGCCATGGCCGCGCTCCGCAGATTGCCCGCGATCGTCAACTGCATCCGCGCCGCGCCGAGAAACTGGGTGATGAGAAACCCCAGCAGCACCAGCACGAACAGCACGATCAGCAGAGCAAAGCCCCGATCCCGTTCCTGGGCCGATCCGGACCGGCTCAATGCAGGCCGAGCCTCGCCCGTAGCCTCGCGTTGGGGTCGGACGAGCCATCCGCGGGCAGCACGTTCAGCTCGGCCGGCACCGCCGCGGGGCCGGGCAGTTCCTGGCGCAGGTCGGCGGTCAATGACGCGGCATCGGTCTGGTTGTGCACGACGTGCGGGGTGATCAGCACCAGCAATTCCTCACGGGTACGGGTGTTGTTCTGGCTGGCGAACAGCGCGCCGAGCACCGGCACGTCCTTGAGGAACGGCACGCCGGAATTCTGGCGCTGATCATTGTCGCTGATCAGGCCGGCGAGGCCGATGGTCTGGCCGTCGTGTACCACCACGCTTGAGGAGACCGAGCGCTCGGAGAAGGTGGGCGAGTTGATCCCCTGCGTCGTCACGGTCGGTGCGACGCCGCTGACCTGCTGGGAGATTGTGAGCGCCACCAGCCCGTCGTTGGAAATGCGCGGCGTGATTTGCAGGATCACGCCGGTTTCCTGGTAGTTGATCGAGTTGATCACCGGCGCGCCGGTGGTGATGGTGCTTTGCGAGGTCTGCGACAGATAGGGCACCAGATTGCCGACCAGCAGATTGGCGGTGCGGTCGTTCTGTACCATCAACTGCGGCGAGGACAGGATTCTGACCTTGGTGACCGATTGCAGCGCCGAGATCGCGAGCGGTGCGGCATCCGCGCCATAGCCCGACAGCACGAAGCCGGGGAAATTATGCACCAGGCTCGATGTCGTGCCCTGGCTGAGCACGCCGTTGATGCCGCCCGACTTGAAAAAGAACTGGGTGCCGTATTGCAGCGCGCCGGTCAGATCGACCTCGGCAATGGTGGCGTCGATCTCGACTTCGAGCGGTTCGATGTCGATCTTGCGCAGCATGGCGTGGATCGTCGCATCGGTCGCCTCGGTCGCGTAGACCAGCACGGCGTTCTGCTGCGGTGCCGCGATGATGCGCGTGCCATCGCCGGTCGCGCCGTTGCCGGCACCCCCAAGCGAACCGCCGCTCAGCGGCCCGAGCAGGGGATTGTCGGAGGCTGGCGTCGGTGCCGCCGGCGCGCTGCCCAGGCCACCACCGGGACTGCTGCCCGCATTGGCGCCGCCCGCACCGCCGACGCTGATGCCGCCCGCCGTGGTGCCCAGCGGCGAGGTGGCGCCGCCGGTCGCGCTGGCATTGGCCCCCGGCATGCCGGACAGGGTCTGCGCGGTGATGCCGGGCGCGGTCTGGCCCTCGTTGCCGCTCGATTGCGCCGTCACGTCGTTCGGGGTGAAGGCTTCCTGCAACACATGCGCGACCGCCTCGGCGCTGCTGTTGTGCAGATAATAGACGTGCCAGACGCGTCGCGTCGCCGCGTCCTGGTGCGAGAGCACGGTGTAGACCCGGTTGGCCTGGACGATCTGGGCGAGGCTGGGCGCGATCACCATGACCGCGCCGATCCGCTCGAGCGGCACCACCTGGATCGATCCGGTATTTTTGCCGGCGTGCAGGGCGGCGGTGAAGGCGGTGGCGAAATCCTTCGCGCCGCCGCCGCCGGCGGGAAACAGGATGTAGGATTGGCCGGCCAGCGCATCGACATCGAACGCCGAAATCAGCTGGATCAGCGTGTCGCGCGTCTGGGGATCGCCATCGACGATCAGGGCGTTGCGCCCCGGTGCGGCGACCACCCGGCCGCCCTTGCCGACATAGGGTTGCAGCACGGCGGCCAGATGCGCGGCATCGACATAACGCAAGGGCACCACCGTCGCCCCGGCCAGCGCATCGCTCCCGGCCATCGCCGGCCCGGCGGCCGCCACCGGGATGACGCGATAGATGCCGTGGCTTTCGACCAGTTCGGCCTGGTTCTGCCCGAGCAGGGTCTGCAACGTCGGGATCAGATCGGCCATTGGTAGCGGATAAGCGGTATGCAGCGTCGCTTTGCCGTGCACCGCCGGGTCGATCGTGTACGTCACGTGCAGGATGCTGCCGAGGATCTGCGCGACCACGGCGCGGATGTCGGTATCGGCGAAATCGAGCGAGACCGCGCCGCCCGCCACCCCCGGCGGCGGCGTGCCGGCGCCCGGCAGCGGGGTCTGCGAACCGTAGCTCGCGGTGACCGCCCCGGGCCGGGCGGCGACGATCGCACCACTTTGAGGCGGGATCGCGGGCGGTGCCAGCTTGGTTGTCTCGAGCAGGGGTGACGCCTGCGCCATGATGGGCGCATCGGGGGGCTGTGGTTTCGGCGTGCAGCCGGCCAGCATCGCAGCGGGCAGCAGCAGCGTGGTCAACAGGCGGGTTCGGCGGGGCGGCGTCAGGTGGGGCGGCGTTGGGCGCATCTATTGTCTTCCGGGCGTTTGGATCAGGGGCAGACCATGCGGCCGCAGCGGTGGGTCTGGCTGGGCGGACGGCGGCGGCGCATCGGGCGTGCCGGCGAAATGCGGGGTCAGCACCAGCCGCACGCCCGGTGCCGTCAGCGTCACCGCGGTCGCGGCGATCGTGCTGACCCGATAGGCGCCGATGCGGCCGCCCTGCTTGACCAACCGGGTCGGCCCGGCCGCCGGGGTGAAAATCGCAAGGCGCAGCGACGGGCCGATCAGAATTCCGGACAGGCGCGGCAAGGTGCTGTCGCCCCGTGCCGCGACGGCGACCGGCCGGCGATCCGGCCGGAACAGGGGCCGCGCCAGGATCGTGGTGATCGCGCCGGTGGCATCACCGCCCGGCGGCGGTGCCGGGTGCGGCGGCAGGAGCGCGATCGGCCGGTGCGGCGGCGGCGGCGGTTGCGCGCTGATTTCGGCAATGCAGACCGAGGCGAGCGCTGCGGCCAGCACGATCAGCGCGGCGCGGCGCAACGTGATCATCGGGGTTGCGCGGCGCGGAACGCCGAGATGGTGAAGCTGGCGCGGATCGGCAGATCGCGCCCCGGATCGGGCAGGCCGGTCGCGTGCAGCGACAGATCATCGACCAGCATGCGCGGCGCGGCCGCCCCGATCGCGCCCAGCAGCGCGATCAGCCGGGGATAGTCGGTGGTCAGGCTGATCCGCAGCGGAATCCGGCGGACATCGCCGGTTTTCACGGTGGTGAGAATCTCGGCGGAATCGAGCGTGATACCCTGCCGCAAGGCCAGCGCCTGCACATCGCCCTGCAGCGCCGCACCCGCCACCGCATCCGACCCGCCGGTGAGCAGGGCGGTGGTCGCGATGTCACCCCGGCGCAACGCGATAATCCGGCGCTGCAAGGCCGGCAGGGCGGCGATCAGGGCGCGTTCGTGGGCGATCATCAAGCGGCGCTCGGCGATCCTTTGCGCGCGGGCGTCGTACCGTGACAGGCCGGGTGCGATCAGGCCGAACCACACCACCAGCAGACCGGCCAGCGTCAGACCGAGCGCTGCCGCCTGGCCGGCGCGGCCGGTCGGCAGATCGAGCCTGCCACCATCGATCAGCCTAGCGCGGGCCATGCTGGCGGACTTTCACCTTGATCGAGAAAATATCGGCGCGTTCGTTGAGCGCGCGGGTGACCGGTGCGGCGAAGGCGGGATCGGCGAAGCGGTGATCGGCCGACAGCGCGGCGACCAGACCGGCTGCGTTCGGCGACTCGCCATCAAGCGTCGCGACGCCGTGGCGGAACGAAACATCGGTCAGGAAACTGCGATCGGGCAGCGCCGTGGTGATCGCGGCCAGCGCCGCCAGCGCATCGCCTTCACGCGCCTGTTCGCGCGCGAGCGTCGCGGCGCCATCGCTCGCGGCGACCAGCCGAGCGCGCAGCGCTTCGGCCTCGTGCAGGGGCTGCGCGAGCGCGCTGCGCTGGGCCGCGAGGGCGGCAAGGTCGATCTGCTGGCGCGCCAGCGGAATGATCAGACACGCCAGCGCCAGCAGCCCGCACATGGCGGCCAACACCCGATCGAGCCGCCGCGCGGGCGGTGCGGCGTGGTCGAGCGTCAGGCTCGTCATGCCATCGCTCGCGGGAGCTTCGATGCGGGTGGCGTGCAGCCCGGCGGCGGCCAACGCATCGAGCAGCGGGGCAACGCTGTGGCGCGGCAGGATCGCGAGGCGCAGCGCCAGCAGCCCGGAAGCGCGGTCGCGCCGCAGGATTTCGGTGTCGAACCAGATTTCCGCGGCGTCGAACGGTGTCAGCCGATCCATCTCGAAGGCGACCGCGGTCGCCAGATGCCGTTCCGCCGCCAGCGGCAGCGTGATCGTGGTGGTCAGGATCAGCCGGGCCGGCGCGGTGAGCACCAGTGTCGCAGCACGGCGCAGCGCGGGTGACAGGGTGGGCAGCGCGCCGAGCGTGCCGAGATCGCGCAGCCCGCCGCGTGCGCGCAACGCCACCACCGCCCGCTCGGGTGCGGCGGGATCGGCGGTGACGACCAGGCCAGAGCCGCCGCCGGCCATCATGGCGCGCACGGGCGCGGGCAGCAGCGATCCAATCATCGCGCCATACCAGCGGAACAATTCCATGGCGCCCTAGTGACGTGCTGACAGGGTTTTGAAAAATGAAGCTTTCATGTCAGTGCGCGGTGGCGAGCGCCGGAGCGGCGATCAGATCGGGCCACGGCGCCTGCGCGGGCCGATGATGAGGGCCGATGCCGACGAGGCGCAGCCGGATCAGGCGGGGCAGGCCGCCGGCCGGGCCGCGCGTCTGCCACACCGGTGCGCCGAACACCGTGCGCGGCCACCAATAGCCGACGTCGAGCCGCCGCACGCCGCGGGCGAGGCGCTCGACCTGCGGCGTTGCTGCCGGGCGCAGTGCCACACCGGCGCGATGCGGCGACCAGGTCAGGACCAGATCGTGCTGCCGATCGACCGCGATCGTCGCATCGATCCATCGGTCATGGCCTGCGACCGCGTCCGGCAGCGTCGTGATCAGGTGCAGCGCATGGGCGCTGCCCGCCGCCTGCCCCGGCCGCGCCTGGGTGATCAGCCGGCGCAATGCCCGATCGACCGCGACCTGCCGCCCCGCCTGGGCGAGCACGGCGGATTGCCGCGCATAGGTGCCCAGCCCGAAACCGATCCCCTGGGCCAGACCGACCAGCAACAGGCCGAGGACGACCAGTGCCACCATCATTTCGAGCAGGGTGAAGCCGGCCTCGCGCCTCATTGCGCTGGTACCGCGACCAGGCTGGTCAGCGTCACGGCGCGGCCGGCGGTACCCCAGCGTTCGGTCACGCGGATCCGGACCGCGACCATCGCGGCACCATGCGGGGCGGCCAGGCGGGTCGCGGTTTCGCGGTAGAAAAACCCCGCACCGTCCGGCCCGGTATGCACGTAGCGATGCGCCGGGGCCATCACGCGCAAGGCGGCGAGGCGCGACTGCGCGCGGTCGAGCGCCGCGGTTTCCTGGCGCGATACCGCAACCGAGGCCGCGCCGTCGAACGCGGCACGATACAGCACCGCCAGCGCCAGCGCCGCGATGACGAAGGCGATCAGCGTTTCCAGCAGCAGGAAGCCGCTATCGTCCGGGGTCTGGCGCATCGATTTTGATCCGCCCGGTCAGCCAGTCGATCGCGATGACCCGCACGCCGGCCGGACCGGCGAGGGTGATGCGCCCGCCGCTGGCGCTGCCATCGGGTGTGAACATCACCGTGCCGAGCGAGCCTTCGCGCGCGGCAAATCCAGCGACGCCGCGAAATATGATGTGGGTGCCGGCGGGTACCGTGCCGGTGCGCGCGCCTTCGCGCCAGACGCCGCTGGCCGGATCGAGCCGGAACACCGTCGTGCGATCCTGCGCGATGGCGCGCGCCGCGGCATCCTGCAGGCTCTGGCGGATATCGCGCGCCGCCGCCGCCTGGGCGAGGCGCGGGCTGCGCATCGGCCCGTTGCTCGCCACCATGCCGAGCGCCAGGCCGAGGATCACGACCACCACGATCACTTCGAGCAGGGTGAACCCGGCATCGGGCTCAGCGGGCAAGCTGGTCGAGCCCCAGCATCGCGAGCAGCAGCGAGGACACGATGAACCCGATTGCCGCACCCATCGCCACCGTGATCGCCGGCACCAGCAGTGCGACGAGTTTTTCGACGCCGAGCCTGGTGCGTTCCTCGTGGATTGCCGCGGCCCGCAGCGCCATCGGGCCGAGTTGGCCGGTCTCCTCGCCGAGCCGCAGCAGATGGATCGCGCGGATCGGCAGCAGGCCCGCGCTCTCCAGCCCGCGCGCGAGGCCGGCGCCGCGCCGCGCGGCCTCGGTGGCACCGGCGATCGCGGCGGCGGCGGCGCGATTGCCGATCACCTCCTGCACGATCGCCAGCGCCGGCACCAGGGCGACGCCGTTGGTCAGCAGCACGCCGAGCGTGCGGGTCAGCCGTGCCGCCACCGCCTCACGCAGCAAGGCGCCGGCGACCGGCAGGCGCAGCAACATCCCATCGACCGACAGGCGCGGCCCGGGCCGGTGCAGCAAGGCGCGCAAACCCAATCCACCCAGGATCGCGAATACCAGCGCATAGGGCCAGCCGACCGCACAGCCATGCCCGAGGGCCAGCAGCAGCCGGGTCGACCCCGGCAGTTTCACGCCGTTTTCCGCGAAAATCGGCACGAATTCCGGCAGCACATCGGTCAGCAGGAACCCGATCGCCCCGATCGCCGCGATCAGCAGCAGCGCCGGATAGGTCAGCGATGCCATGATCGAGGCGCGGAGCGAGCGGGATTTTTCGAGCAGCTCTGCCAGGTTTTCCAGCGTGCCCGCCAGCGAGCCGGATTCCTCGCCCGCGCGGACGAGGCCGATATACAGGCGCGGAAAACTCGCCGCCTCCGCGCTCAGCGCCTGCGCGAGGGAGGCACCATCGCGCACCTGATCGCGCAGATGCTCGATGATCCGGCGCATCCGCGCGCGCGACGCGATCTCGCCGGCGAAGCGCAGGGATCGTTCCAGATCGAGCCCGGCTTGCAGCATCGAGGCCAGTTCGCGCGTGAAATCGGCCCGCTCGCTCGCCGACAGGCGCGCACCGCCGATCTCGGTGGCCAGCAAGGCGCGCAGGTCGAACCGGCCGGGCCGATCCGGGCCGAGCAGGATCAGGCCGCGCTGCTTGAGCGTTGCGATGGCATCGGGTTCGGATGCGGCTTCGATCGTGGTGCGGGATTCGGCACCGGTGCGGTCGAGGGTGCGGTAGGTGAAGGTCAGCATGGCAGGAAGACGTTCTTTTTTGGAAAAAAGAACCAAAAAACTTTCGTGAATCCGGGATACGGGGTTCGGCGCGGGCGCCGCCGAGGGATCGGGCTTGGGAGTCGTTTGGCGGCCAGTTTCAAAAGGATGCGCTTTCTGCCATCGATGTTTCGCCGGCGACGACGGCGTCGACCGCGGCCAGCGCCAAGCTCCGCATGCCCGCCGCGCCGGCGATCGCCGCCTCGCTCGCGCCATCGGCCAGCAGCGTGCCGATCGTGGCATCCGGCACCAGGAACTCGGCGATCGCCCGCCGGCCACGATACCCGGTGCCGCGGCAGGCGGCGCAGCCGACGGGATGAAAGATCGTGGCACCGTCATCGATCGAAAAGCGCCGGGCGAACCCCGCATCGATCCGCGCCGGGCGCTTGCACGCATCGCACAACCGCCGGATCAGGCGCTGCGCCAGCACGCCGCGCAACACCGAGGCGATCAGATAGGGCTCAAGCCCCATGTCGCGCAGCCGCGTCACCGTCGCTGCCGCCGAATTGGTGTGCAGGGTCGAGAGCACGAGATGGCCGGTGAGGGCCGCGCGCGCCGCGATCTGCGCGGTTTCCAGATCGCGGATTTCACCGACCATGATCACGTCCGGGTCCTGGCGCAGCAAGGCGCGCAGCAGTTGCGCGAAATCGAGCCCGATCTGCGGCTTGACCTGGCTCTGATTGACCCCGCGCAACTGATACTCGATCGGGTCTTCGATCGTGGTGATGTTGCGCGCCACGCCATCGAGCGAGGCGAGGGCGGTATATAGCGTCGTCGTCTTGCCGCTGCCGGTCGGGCCGGTCACCAGCACGATGCCGTTGCGGGCCGCCAGCGCCGTGCGGAATTGCGCGGTGATGCCAGGATCGAGCCCGAGTGCGGCGAAATCGAACCGCACCGCGCCCCGGTCCAGCACGCGGATCGAAATCGTTTCGCCATGCAGCGACGGAATCGAGGAGACGCGGAAATCGACCTCATGGCCGCGCACGGCGAGCTTGATCCGCCCATCCTGCGGCAGGCGGCGCTCTGCGATGTCGAGCCGCGCCATGATCTTGATGCGCGACATGATCGCCGGCGCCATCGCGGCGGGTTGGGTCTCGGCCTCGACCAGCGCGCCGTCGTAGCGATAGCGGATGCGCAGGCGGTCTTCCTCCGGCTCGATATGGATGTCGGACGCCTGGGTCTCGACCGCGCGGGCGATGAGCTGATTGACCAGGCGGATCACCGGCGCTTCGCTCGCCAGATCCTTCAGCCGTTCCGCATCCGCCTCGTTCGGTTCCTCGGGCTCGGCGGTCGCGGCGGCAAGCTCGGTATCGGGGTAGAGGCGGGCGAGCGCCGCATCGAGATCGATCGGCACCGCGATCGCGATGCGGATCGCAAGCCCGGTCGCCGCCGCGATCGCATCGCGCACGAAATCGCGTTCGGGATCGACCATCGCGAGATGCAGCACCCCCGCCTCGAGCGCGATCGGCAGGGCGCGCGCATCCCGCAGGAAGCGCGGGCGGAGCCGCTCGGGCAGGACCGGTGCGGCCGGGTAATCGGCGGGGTCGAGCAGGCGCAGGGAGAGCATGGTCGCATAGGCCAGCGCCAGGCTGCGCTCGCCGATCAGGCCGAGCTGGACCATTGCCGCCGCGCGGCTCTGGTCAGATTCGGCAACGATGGTATCGGCGCGCGCCAATCCGGTCGCATCGATCTGGCCGGTCGCGAGCAGATAGGCTGCGAGGTCCGGCGGGTCGGGTTGGGCGGTATGATCGAGCACTCGGTTTCTCGTGATGGTGGCGGCGTGGGTTATGCGCTGCCTTTGCCCCAACCGGAGCCGGCCGATTATGACAAATCAGGGAAATCTGCTGCGCGCCGCCGGAGGCAATCCGGCATGCAACTGTCATTAAAATGACCGCAATCGATCACACACAGGTGAGTGAACATCGGATATCTACTCACGGCGGAGGCATGAATCGTTCATGCGCCAGTAATGTTTGAATGTCAGGGAGAATACCGATGCGCGCCAATCCGGCGGCTAAGGCTTTATTGAAGACGACGCTGCTCGCCTCTGCGGCGTTGCTCGTCAGCGTCCAACTCGGTTGTGCGAAGGAGCCACGCGGTATTCCGCTGGGCGGCGTCCTGACCCCGAGCGGCCAGACCATCACACCCACGGTGGCACCCGGCGCGCAATTCGGCACGCTGAACCCGGGCCTTGCGGCGTTCCCGACCTACACCGCCGGCCAGGCGGTGACCACCACGGTCAGCCCGGATGGCAAGACCCTGCTGATCCTGACCAGCGGCTATAATCTGGTGGAAGACGCTTCGGCGAACGTGATTCCGTCGGCTTCGAACGAATACGTGTTCGTCTATGATATTTCGAACGGCACGCCGGTGCAGAAGCAGGTGTTGCAGGTGCCCGACACGTTCATGGGCATCGCCTTCGCGCCGGATGGCCAGCATTTCTATGTCTCGGGCGGTGTCACCGACAATGTCCATACGTTTGCCTTGTCGAACGGCGTCTGGTCCGAGCAGGGCACGCCGATCGCGCTGGGTCATCTGGCGCTGGCGAAGCCGCCGCTCAACCTGGGCGGCAACGGGCTCGAGGTTAAGCCGCAGGCGGCCGGGCTCGCGGTGACGCAGGACGGCAGCAAGCTGGTGGTCGCGAATTTCTATAACGACAGTCTTTCGGTGATCGATCTGGCGAGCAGCGCTGTGACCGAGGTGCCGTTGCGCCCCGGCATCATCAACCCCGCGCAGGATGGCGTGGCCGGCGGCGAATACCCCTATTGGGTCGCGATCAAGGGCAGCAGCACGGCCTATGTGTCGAGCGAGCGGGATCGTGAGATCGACGTGGTCTCGCTGAGCGGCACACCCACCGTCACCGCGCGGATCAAGACGACCGGCAACCCCAACCGCATGGTGCTCAACGCGGCCGGCACGCTGCTTTACGTGTCGTGCGACAATGAAGCCGACGTGCAGGTGATTTCGACCGCGAGCAATAAAGTGGTCGATACCATTCATACCACGGCGCCGAGCAATTTCGTGGGTCTGCCGGCCTATTACCACGGCACCGAGCCCAACAGCCTCACCCTGTCGCCGGACGGCACCCGCCTGTACGTGACCAATGGTGGCACCAATTCGGTCGCGGTAATCGCGCTCAATACACCCCGGCCGGAAGTGATCGGCCTGCTGCCGACCGGCTATTTTCCGAACAGCGTCAGCGTCAGCGCCGACGGCAAGATGCTCTATATCGTCAACGGCAAGAGCAACCCCGGACCGAACCCCTGCAATTTCAAGATCGCGGCGGATGCCAAGGGCTCGTGCACGCCGACGCAGCTGAGCAACGACTATATTCTGCAACTCTCGAAGGCGGGTTTCCTGTCGATGCCGGTGCCCGGTGCCGCCGAGATGGACCGGCTGACCCATATCGTGGCGCAGAACAATAATTTCGGGTTCCACGAAAGTGACCGCGACAGATCGATGATGGAATTCTTGCATCATCACATCAAACACGTGATCTACATCGTGCGTGAAAACCGCACCTACGACCAGATCCTCGGCGATGTCGGCGAGGGTAATTCCGATCCGGCGCTGGCGGAATTCGGCAAGACGATCACGCCGAACGTGCATGCGGTCGCGCGCAAGTTTGTCGATCTCGATAATTTTTATGACACCGGCGAAGTCAGCGGCAACGGCTGGCCGTGGAGCACCTCGGCCCGCGAATCCGATTTCGGTGCCAAGGCGCTGCCGGTCAACTATGCCGGGCGTGGCCTGTCGTACGATTGGGAAGGCAACAACCGCAACGTGGTGGTCGCCGAGCCCACGCTTGCCGCGCGCATGGCGGAAAACCCGCTCTACCCGAACGATCCCAACCTGCTGCCGGGCCAGAACAACGTGGCCGCGCCGGAT
This sequence comes from Acidiphilium rubrum, assembly GCF_900156265.1. Lineage (GTDB taxonomy): Bacteria > Pseudomonadota > Alphaproteobacteria > Acetobacterales > Acetobacteraceae > Acidiphilium > Acidiphilium rubrum. The sequence goes on along the minus strand of NZ_FTNE01000001.1, from coordinate 307,391 downwards.
GGTCCCAAGGGTCAGTTCCAGCAGGGCTATATCTGGGACAATGCGCTGCGCGCGGGGTTGACCATTCGCAACTACGGTTTCTTCATCGATCTCGATCGTTACGGCCTGCCGACCTCCAAAGGCGGCATTCCGCTGCTGACCGATCCCTACGCCAGCAAGACCCAGGTGTCGTTCAGCACCAACCCGGTGCTCGCGAAATACACCGATCCGTATTTCCGCGGCTTTGACAACGCGCTGCCCGATTACTTCCGCGAGGCCGAGTGGGCACGCGAGTTCCAGGGTTATGTCAAGAACGGCAAGCTGCCCTCGGTCGAGTTCGTTCGCTTCATGCACGACCATACCGGCAGTTTCTCGACCGCGATCGATGGGGTGAATACCCCGGCCTTGCAGATTGCCGACAATGACTACGCCGTGGGCAAGCTGATCCAGACGGTGGCGCATTCGCCCTACGCCAAGAATACCCTGATCTTCGTGATCGAGGACGATGCGCAGGACGGGCCGGACCATGTCGATGCGCACCGCAGCGAGGCGTTCATCGTCGGGCCCTACGTCAAGCACCACGCCGTGGTCGATGCGCGCTACACCACGGTCAATATGATCCGCACGATCGAGGACGTGATGGGCATGGCGCCGATGACGCTGAACGACGCCTATGAACGCCCGATGGCCCATGTGTTCAGCCGCAAGGACAAGAACTGGACGTTCAACGCGACCGAACCGGCACCGCTGACCGCGACGACCCTGCCGATGACCAGCCAGGCGATGCGCGAACCGTTGTGGCACGACATGCACAACGCGGCCTGGTGGTCGGCCAAGACCAAAGGCTATGACTGGAAGGTCGAGGACAAGATCCCCGCCCTCGCCTATGATCACATCCTCTGGGAAGGCATGATGCCGGGCAAGCCCTATCCGGGGCGCAACGGGCTCGACTACTCGCACAAGGCCGATCAGGCAGACACCGGCGTGAAGCAGAACACGCAGGGCTGAGCTCCGGATTTCTTGCTCAGTGGTTCTCACGACGCTCGTAGTCTTTCCACATCCAGGGGAAGACTACAGCGTTGTGGCGCTTCACAGCGATATGCGATCAGGTTGACGCGGGAGCGGCATCGTGATCGCATGAAACCGGGCGATAAAACAAAAACTGGAGCGTTAAGCTCAAAGCACGACGCTCCAGAGTATTTGTCAATCAATCTGAACGGCAGTCGGTCAGCATGACCCTCCCTGCCCGATCTCGCCCGTTCAATCGGGCGATTTCCTGCCGAGGCCCATGATGCCGGTTGCCAGGGCTTCGATCACCCAGGGAAAATCAGCCTCGTTGATATCGAATTCCGGCGTGTGGTGGCCAGAGGGAATATCCGATCCCACCACGGCGTAGATCGCCTGGCCGCCGCGTTCCTGGACGCGGCGCATGAAGAATGTCGCGTCTTCGCTGCCGCCGGTGACGTGGGGGGCGGTTTCGATCGCCACGCCGGTCAGGCCGGTCAGCGTGGCGGCGAAATGTTCGGCGAAGCGGGCGGAGACATCATCGGGCATCATCGGTCCTTTTGAGGCATCCGGCTGGTCCGAGCCGTTACGCGGGGATGCGGATTTGCAGTTTGATGTCGGTGGGGCGGCCGGCGGCGGCGCGTTCGAAGGCGGCGATGGCGTCTTCGAAGGGGAAGGTTGCGCTGACCAGCGGTTTCAGATCGACCTTGCCCGAGGCGACCAGGGCGAGGGCGCGGTCGAACACGTTGGCGTAGCGGAACACGGTTTCGATGCGGAGTTCCTTGGCGATGGCTTCGGGGACCGCGAGCGTCACTGTGTCGACCGGCAGGCCGACCAGCACGAGGGCGCCGCCGGGGCGGACCAGGTCGATGATGTCGGCATAGGCTTTGGCGCTGCCGCTCGCCTCGAAGACGATATCGGCCCCCCAGCCGGCGGTTTCGCGCGCGATGGCGGCGCGGAAGGGTTCGGTTGCGATATTGACCGGCGTGATGCCGGGATACTGGCCGGCGATGGCGAGTTTTTCCGCGCTGAAATCGGCGATCAGCACGCGCGAACAGCCGCCGGCCAGCGCGGCCAGGGCGATCATGATGCCGATGGTGCCGGCGCCGATCACCGCGGCGACATCGCCGGGGACGATGCGGGCGCGTGTGGCCGCCTGCATGCCGATGGCGAAGGGTTCGATCATGGCCCCTTCGGCGAAGCTGACGTTGTCGGGCAGTTTATAGGTGTAGGCGGCGGGGTGGACGACCGCGGCGGTGAGGACGCCGTGGACCGGCGGGGTTGCCCAGAAGCGCACCGCGGGGTCGACGTTGTAGATGCCGAGTTTGGCGGCGCGGGAATTGGCGTCCGGCACGCCAGGCTCCATGCAGACGCGATCGCCGGCGGCGAGGCCGTGCACCGCGGTGCCGATTTCGGTGATGGTGCCGGCGGCTTCGTGGCCGAGTACCATCGGCTCGTTGACGACGTAGGACCCGATGCGGCCGTGGGTGTAGTAATGCACGTCGCTCGCGCAGATGCCGACCGTGTCGATCGCGATCCGCACGTCGTGCGGGCCGAGCGTGTCGGGCAGGTTGATGTCACGGAGCGACAGAACGCCTTTACGCTCAACGATCAGGGCACGCATAATGATGGTTGACTCCCGTGGATGATGCGGCGGCGTTGGTGGCGTGGTCCGCCGGTTGGCGCTGGAATTGGAAGGCGGGGCCAGATTTCCTGATAAGTGATTGTATTCACTTCGAAAAATCTGGTGGGCGCGACAGGGATTGAACCTGTGACCCCCGCCATGTCAAGGCGATGCTCTACCGCTGAGCTACGCGCCCACTTGATCGGGCGGTCATAGCTTCGGTCGCGCGGATACGCAAGCCGGGATCAGCGTGGCGGCATGCGCAAGGCGCCGTCGAGGCGGATGGTCTCGCCGTTCAGCATGTCGTTCTCGCAGATATGGCGGACCAGGGACGCGAATTCGGCGGGTTGGCCGAGGCGCGACGGGAACGGGACCGAACTGCCCAACGAGTCCTGCACCGCGGCGGGCAGGCCTGCCATCATGGGCGTTGCGAACAGGCCGGGGGCGATCGTCATCACCCGGATGGCGGAGCGGGCGAGTTCGCGTGCGATCGGCAGGGTCATGCCGACGACGCCGGCCTTGGAGGCGGCATAGGCAGCCTGGCCGATCTGACCGTCGAACGCGGCGATCGAGGCGGTGTTGACGATCAGGCCGCGCGTGCCGGATTCATCCGGTGGATTGTCCGCCATGGCGGCGGCGGCGAGGCGGATCATGTTGAACGTGCCGATCAGATTGATCGTGACGGCGCGGGTGAAGCGCGCCAGATCGTGCGGGGCGTCGCGCCCCAGAACGCGTTCGCCGGGGGCGATGCCGGCGCAATTGACCAGGATGTCCAGCGCCCCGAACGCGGCGGTGGCTTCGGCGATTGCCGCCGCCGCCTCGTCCTCGCGCGCGACATCGGTGCGGTGAAACCGGGTGGCGGCGGCGAAGCGGGCGGCGGTGGCGCGGCCCTTGGCATCGTCGATATCGGCGATCAGAACGCGGGCGCCGGACTCGACCAGCATGGCGACGGTGGCTTCGCCGAGACCGGAGCCGCCGCCGGTGACCAGGGCGGTTTTGCCGGTGAGGTTCATGGGATGGCTCCGCTTGGCGCGGTGAGGATGGCTTCGTCGAATCGGATGCCCGTCGAAGTGCCGCTGACCTCGTCCGCGCGGAGCTGGACGCGGCGGATTTTGCCCGAGATGGTTTTGGGCAGATCATCGACGAACACCAGCGCGCGGATGCGTTTGAACGGCGCGACGCGGGATTGCAGATGCGCGAAGATCGAGCGGGCGGTGGCGGCATCGGCCGGGGCGCCGGCGATCAGCGAGACATAGGCAACGGGGACCGCGAGGCGGACGTCATCCGGCCGGGGCACGACCGCGGCTTCCGCGACGGCTGGGTGTTCGATCAGGACGCTTTCGAGTTCGAACGGGCTGATCCGGTAGTCCGATGATTTGAACACATCATCGGCGCGGCCGACGAAGGTGAGGTAGCCATCGGCATCGATGGTTGCGACATCGCCGGTGCGGTACCAGGGTTGGTCAGCACCGAACAGGCTGGTGGTTGCGGGATCGAGATAGCCGCGCATCAGGCCGAGCGGGCGGGATGGGGTGCAGACCAAGGTGACCTCGCCCTCGCCCACCACACCATCGGCACCGTCGTGCAAAGCGACACGATAGCCGGGCAGCGGGCGGCCCATGGCGCCGGGTTTGAGCAGCGCGCCGGGGGGATTGCCGATTTGGGCGGTGGTTTCGGTCTGGCCGTAGCCGTCGCGGATGGTGATGCCCCAGGCGGCGCGGATCTGTTCGATGATTTCGGGGTTGAGCGGTTCGCCGGCGCTGACGATTTCACGCAGCCGGTTGGAATGGGCGCGCAGATCGTGCTGGACCAGATGGCGCCAGACCGTGGGCGGGGCGCAGAGCGTGGTGACGGCGCAGCGCGCGATGGCGGCGAGCAGGGCGGGCGCATCGAATTTCGCCTGACGGACGATGCAGATGGTGGCACCGGCGCTCCAGGGCGCGAAGAAACTGCTCCACGCGTGTTTCGCCCAGCCGGGCGAGGAAATGTTCAAATGGATATCGCCGGGTTGCAGGCCGATCCAATACATCGTCGAGAGGCTGCCGACCGGGTAGGAATAATGCGAATGCAGAACGAGTTTCGGTTTGGCGGTGGTGCCTGAGGTGAAATAGAGCAGCAGCGGGTCATCGGCCTGGGTTGCGCCGGTGGGGGCGAGGCTGGTTGCGTGGGCCTGCGGTGCGTAGGGTGTCCAGCCGGGGCGGTCGTTGCCATCGACCACGATGTTGACGGTGTTCAAGCCCAGACCATCGTATTTTTCGACCTGATCGGGCGTGGTGACCACGAAGCGGCCGCCGCCGCGCGCGACGCGGTCGCGCAATTCCTCGGCGGTGAGCAGCATTGTGGCGGGGATGACGACGGCGCCGAGTTTCATGGCGGCGAGCATCAATTCCCAGAGTGGTGCGATGTTGCCGAGCAGCAGCAGGATGCGGTCGCCGCGCGCAACGCCGAGGCTGCGCAGGAAATTCGCGGCCTGGTTGGAGCGCGCCGCCATGGCGCTGAAGCTGACGCTGAGTTGCTCGCCGCTCGATGGATCGTCGATCAGCAGGGCGGGACGGTCGCGCAGCGCGGCGTCGGTCGCCAGCACGGCATCGAACCAGTCCAGCGCCCAGTTGAACGGCACGGGCGCGGGCGGTTGGAAGCCAGTGTAGGCGGTTTCGTAATCGGTGCGGTGCTCGAGCAGGAATTGCCTTGCGGCGGCAAAACCGGTCATGACGCGGACCGTTCCGCGATCATGCGGAAAATCGCGGAGAAATCATCCTGCGCGTGGCCGGCTTCGGCGAATGCCTGATACATGCGCGCGGCGTGGGCACCGAGTTCGGTCACCGCGCCGGATTGGGCGGCGGCGGTTTGCGACAATTGCAGGTCCTTCAGCATCAGGCCCGCGGAAAATCCCGGGCGGTAGCCGTGATTGGCCGGGCTGGCCGGCACCGGACCGGGCACCGGGCAATAGCTGGTGAGCGACCAGCACTGGCCCGATGCGGTGGATGCGACGTCGAACAGCGCCTGGCGGGCGAGGCCGAGGCGGTCGGCCAGGGCGAACGCCTCGCTGACAGCGATCATGGAAATGCCGAGGATCATGTTGTTGCAGATTTTCGCGGCCTGGCCGGCGCCGGCCGCACCGCAGTGAACGACGCGCGTGCCCATGACCGCGAGCAAGGGCTGCGCTGCGGCGAAGGCGGCTTGGGTGCCGCCGGCCATGAAGGTAAGGGTTCCCGCCACCGCGCCGCCGACGCCGCCGGAGACCGGTGCATCGATCGCGCACCGGCCGGATTGCTGCGCCATGGCGTGGGCGGCGCAGGCGGATTCGACATCGATGGTCGAACAATCGATCATCAGGCAGGTTTCAGGCGCTGTCTCGAGAATCCCGGACGGATCGTCGTAGAGCGCACGCACCGCGGCACCGGCGGGGAGCATGGTAATGACCGCATCGCAGCCGGCGGCGGTGGTGCGGAGATCGGGCATGATGCTCACACCTTGGGCTGCCGCGGTTGTGCAGGCGGCGGGCACCAGATCGTAGCCCTGGACACGATGGCCGGCGCGCACCAGATTTGCCGCCATCGGCCCGCCCATGTTGCCCAAGCCGATGAAGCCGATGATGGACATGATGTTCTCCCGTATTTTTGTTAGTCGAACTGCAGCTCCGCGGCACCGAGCGGCGCGAAATATTCATCGATCGTGGCGTCGTCGATGTCGTGGTCGGAGCGCGGCTGCCACTGCGGGTTGCGATCCTTGTCGACCACGGCGGCGCGGACGCCTTCGATGAAATCATGCGCGCGGGTGCAGCGCACCGCGAGGCGATATTCCTGTTGCAGGCAGGGTTCGAGCGCGCCGAACGCGCGGGCCTCGCGCAACGCACGCAGGGCGAGGCGAACCGCGGTTGGCGACTGGGCGGCGATGAGCGTGGCGGCTGCGGCGGGGCCGGCGGTGCCGAGGTGGTGGAGGATTTCGGTTATCGATTCATGTTGATAACACTTTTTTATCCAGGCGCGCTGGGCGAGCAGGGCGCTGGGCGCTGGAAGGGTGGCGTACCGTTGGATGATCGGGTCGAGTTCGGTGATCGTGTCGCTCGCGAAGATATCATGGCGCAGATCATCGAGGCGGGATGCGGGGATTTGATGATCGGCGAGGTCGATCGCCAATGCATCCGCTGGGCTGAGGCGCATTGCCGTCAGGGCGACATGGGTGCCGAGTTGATCGGGTACGCGGCCGAGCAGATGGGTGGCGCCGACATCCGGGATGAAGCCGATGCCGACTTCCGGCATGGCGAGCATGGTACGTTCGGTGACGATGCGGTGCGACCCGTGCGCCGACAGCCCGACGCCGCCGCCCATGGTGATGCCGTCCATCAGGGCGACATAGGGTTTGGGGAAATTCGCGATCCGCGCATTCAGCCGGTATTCACGGGCGAAAAAAATATCCGACGATGCGGCGTCGCCGCCGATGGCGGCCTGGTACAGCGCGCGAATGTCGCCGCCGGCGCAGAAGCCGCGCTCACCGGCGCCATCGATCAGCACGCCGATGATCGTGGCATCGCTACGCCAGGCGGCGAGCGCATCGTCGATCGCGCAGCACATTTCGTAGCTGAGCGCGTTGAGGGCGCGCGGGCGGTTGAGCGTGATGTGGCCCCACCGGCCTTCGGTGCGGATCAGAACGTCCGGCGCATCCATCATCGGTCCGCGATCAGGCCGCGCGCGACGATCAGGCGCATGATCTCGTTGGTGCCTTCCAGGATTTGATGCACGCGCAGATCGCGTACGATCTTTTCGATGCCGTAATCAGCCAGATAGCCGTAGCCGCCGTGCAGTTGCAGCGCCTGATTGGCAACATCAAAACCGGTGTCGGTCGCGACGCGCTTGGCCATGGCGCACAGCGACGTTGCGTTGGGCGCGCGGCGGTCGAGCGCTGCGGCGGCGTACCACAGGAAGACGCGCGCGGCTTCGAGTTCGGTTGCCATGTCCGCGAGGCGGAACTGCAGCGCCTGGAATTCATCGAGCCGTTTGCCGAAGGCGGTGCGTTGTTTCATGTAGGCAATGGTTGCCTCCAGCGCCTTCTGGGCACCGCCGAGCGAACAGGCGCCGATGTTCAGCCGCCCGCCATCGAGACCGCTCATGGCGATGCGGAACCCCTCGCCCACCCCGCCGAGCCGGTTGGCGGCCGGCACGCGCACCGCATCGAGCACCACCTGGCGGGTTGGCTGGGCGTTCCAGCCCATTTTGCGCTCGTTGGCACCGAACGACAGGCCGGCGGCATCGCGCGGCACGATGAAGCACGAAACGCCGCCGGCGCCGCTGCCGCCGGTGCGCGCCATGATCAGATAGAGATCGGTCTCGCCGGCGCCCGAGATGAATTGCTTGGTACCGTCGAGCACATACTCATCGCCGTCGGGCTGCGCCCGCGTGGTGAGTGCCGCCGCATCGGAGCCGGAGGCGGGCTCGGTCAAGCAATAGCTCGCGAGCGTTTTCATGCTGACCAGATCGGGCAGGAAGCGGTCGCGCTGGGATTGATCGCCGTAGCGGTCGATCATCCAGGCGACCATGTTATGGATCGAGATATAGGCGGCGATGGCCGGGCAGCCGGTGGCCAGCGCCTCGAAAATCAACGCGGCGTCGAGCCGGGTCAGGCCGCTGCCGCCGCTGGCTTCGCGCACATAGATGCCGCCCATGCCGAGCGATGCGGTTTCACGGATGACGTCGAGCGGGAAGATTTTCCGCTCATCCCAATCGAGCGCGTGCGGTGCGAGCCGGGCATCCGCGAAAGCGCGAGCCATCTCGGCGATCGCGCGCTGTGCCTCGGACAATTCAAATGGGCTGGTCGGGTCAATCTCCGTCACGGCGTCCATGATGCTGTCCTTGTTCAGGCCTGCGGCATTCCTTGCGGCACGATTGTCTTGACGATCGTGGCGTCCAGCGCCTCGAAACCGGCGTAGTCGATCGTTTCGTAAAGCTCGGCGCGGGTCTGCATCGCTTCGACGCAGTTCTGCGCGCCGTCGTCCTGCTTGATCGCGTCGTAGAGTCTGCCGACCGCCTTGGCCGAGACGCGCAGGGAGGTGACCGGCCACATCACCATGCGAAACCCCATCGCCTCGAATTCGGCGGCGGTGAAGAACGGGGTGTGGCCGAATTCGGTCATGTTGGCGAGCAGCGGCACGCCGGGCATGCGGCGGGCGAATTCGCGGAACATCTCGGCGCTGTGCAGGGCTTCGGGAAAGATCGCATCGGCGCCGGCTTCGACATAGAGCTTCGCGCGTGCCACCGCGCCGTCGATCCCTTCGCTCGCCGCGGCATCGGTGCGGGCGATGACGTAGAGGTGGCGGCGGGCGTGGGCGGCGGCGGCGACCTTGGCTGCCATGTCATGCGGGGTCGCGAGTTTTTTATCGTTCAGATGACCGCATTTTTTCGGCAGCAACTGGTCTTCGATATGCACGGCAGCGGCACCCGCATCCTCGAAGCTGCGCACCATGTGCATCACGTTGAGCGCCTCGCCATAGCCGGTGTCGCCATCGACCAGGACCGGCAGGCCCGATGCGCGCGCCGCCTGGCGGACGAAGAAACACACTTCATCGACGGTGATGATGCCGAGATCGGGCAGGCCCATCGAGGCAGTCATCGCCGCACCGGAGAGATAGCACGCTTCGAACCCGGCGCGCATCGCCTGGCGCGCGGCGAGGCCGTTGTGCGCGCCGGGGATGCGCAGAATGCCGGGACGGTCGAGCAAGGCGCGAAACCGCTCGCCCGCCGGGCGGTGGGGCAGATCGTCGGCCCGTAAATAGGTCATGCTGCCCTCCTCAATGCCGTTGATCGATCGGAACGAATTGCAGATCTTCCGGGCCGGTGTAGTTGGCCGAGGGCCGGATGATCTTGTTGTCGATCCGCTGTTCGATCACGTGCGCGCTCCAACCCGATGTGCGGGAGATGACGAACAGCGGCGTGAACATGGCGGTCGGCACGCCCATCATGTGGTAGGACACAGCGCTGAACCAATCGAGATTGGGAAACATTTTCTTGGCGTCGTGCATCACGCTTTCGATGCGCTCGGCGATCGAAAACATGCGGGGTGCGCCGGCGTGTTCGGAGAGCGTGCGGGCGACGCGCTTGATCACCTCGTTGCGCGGGTCGGACACGGTGTAGACCGGATGACCGAAGCCGATCACCACCTCGCGCGCTTCGACGCGGCGGCGGATATCGGCTTCCGCCTGATCGGGCGTTGCATAGCGTTTCTGGATGTCGAACGCCGCTTCATTGGCACCGCCGTGCTTGGGGCCGCGCAGGGCGCCGATGCCGGCGGTGATTGCGGAATACATATCCGACCCGGTGCCGGCGACGACGCGTGCCGCGAAGGTCGAGGCATTGAACTCGTGTTCGGCATAGAGGATCAGCGAGGTGTGCATCGCGCGCACCCAGAGTTCGTCCGGCGCCTTGCCGTGCAGCAGATGCAGGAAATGGCCGCCGATCGAGATGTCATCCGTTTCGACATCGATCCGCTTTCCGTTGGTCGCGTAGTGATACCAATAGAGCAGCATCGAGCCGAGCGAGGCCATCAACCGGTCCGCGATGTCGCGCGCGCCGGCCGGGTTGTGGTCATGCGCTTCGGGCAGCACGCAGCCGAGGGCGGAGACCGCGCTGCGCATCACATCCATCGGGTGGGCGGCGGCGGGTATCGCCTCGAGCACGCGGCGCACCGCGGCCGGAATGCCGCGCAACTGCACGAGCTTCGCCTGATAGGCCCGCGATTCCGCCTGGTTGGGCAGCGTGCCGTGGACCAGCAGATGGGCGATTTCCTCGAAGGTGCAGCTCTCCGCCACATCGAGAATATCATAGCCGCGATAATGCAGATCATTGCCGGTGCGCCCGACGCTGCACAACGCCGTGTTGCCGGCGGCCACCCCTGACAGGGCGACCGATTTTTTCGGCTTTGGCAAAACCGCCTCGTTCATTGCATCATCCTTTCAGTCACCTGATGGAGCGGGGTGCGGCGCTCAGAAAATGCCTGGCTTGCTTTCGAGCAAGGCCCCGCCGGGCACGGCCACGTTCAAACGATCGAGCTCGCCCGCGGGGAGTTTCGGCAAGTCCTGCACCGCATCGAGAAACCGCGCGGATTCGCGGGGCGAAATGACGCCCGATGTCAGCATCTCGAATTTATTGATGTAATCCGGCCGGCCGAACGGCCGGGCGCCGAGCGAATGGGCGTTGGCCACGGCCATTTCATCGATCAGCGTCTTGCCGTTCTTGAACTGGATTTCGATTCGCCCGCCGAACGCCTTTTCGCTGGGGTCGGCCGTGTGATACCTTCGCGTCCATTCCTTGTCTTCGCGGGTTTCGATCTTGTGCCACAGGGCCACCGTATCGGCCCGCTGGGCGCGCTGCGGCGCGTAGCTGTCGACATGGCTCCAGCTGCCATCCTGCAACGCCACCGCAACGATATACATGATCGAATGATCGAGCGTTTCGCGCGAGGCTTTCGGGTCCATTTTCTGCGGATCGTTCGCACCCGTGCCGATCACGTAATGGGTGTGATGCGAGGTGTGGATGATGATTTTTTTGATCGCGTTGAAATCCTCGATGCTTTCACGCATCCGGAACGCGAGGTCGATCAGCGCCTGGCTCTGATATTCCGCTGAGTGCTCCTTGGTGTAGCTGTCCATGATGGCGCGTTTGGGCTCGCCTTTATCGGGCAGCGGCACGTGATACACCGCGTTCTTGCCGCCGAGCATCCAGGCGATCACGCTGTCTTCGCCTTCATACACCGGGCTCGGCGCGCCTTCGCCGCGCATCGCGCGATCGACCGCCTCGATCGCGAGCTTGCCGGCATGGGCGGGGGCGAACGCTTTCCAGGAGCTGATTTCGCCCTTGCGCGACTGGCGGGTGGTGAAGCTGACATGCACCGCCTGCTGCACCGCCTGAAAGATCACCTCCTGCTTCAGGCCGAGCAGCGCGCCGATGCCGGCCGCCTGGGCCGGTGCCAGATGCGCGATATGGTCTTTTTTCCATTCATGCAGGCAAATCGCCTTGACCAGATCGATCTGGATTTCATAGCCGGTGGCGATGCCGCGGATCAGGTCGCGCCCGGTGCGCTCCATCGCCTGCGCGACCGCGAGGATCGGCGGAATGTTATCGCCGGGATGCGAATAATCGGCGGCGAGAAACGTGTCGTGATAATCGAGTTCGCGCACCGCGGTGCCGTTGGCCCAGGCGGCCCATTCGGGGCTGACCGTCTTGCGGCCGGGCAGGCCGAACAGCGTCGCACCGCCGCGCTTGGTGTGGCCGAGCGCCATGCCGCGTGCCGAGACCACCGGGCCGCGATTGATCGAGGCGATCGCGACCGCGGCATTGTCGATGATGCGGTTGATGATCATGGCGGTGACGTCTTTTTCCACCGCCACCTTGTCCGCCGCGACGCCGGCGATTTTCCACGCCAGTTGATCGTCACGCTTGAGCAGCGATTTCGAAGGATGGACGCGGACCTCATGCAGCTTCATGGACATTGATTACTTTCGTCTTGGTATCGTTTACACTATATGCTTATGCTCTGAATGCGCCCCAACCGGCCACAAACGCAACCCCCGGTCACGAACCCGAGGGTTGCACGCCGGTCAGACGCTGGCCGGCGTGATCATCGCGGTGGCTTTGGTCCGCATCACTTTCTTGTCGAGCTTACCGACCGAGGTTTTATCGAGCGCATCGACCACGATGATGCGGTCCGGCACGGCGAAGCGGGAAATGGCCCCTGCATCGGCATGCGCCCGCACATGCGCACGCACCGCCTCCTCATCGACCAGCCGATCGGGCTTGGCGACCACGAAGGCGACCGGGCGTTCGCCCCAGCGATCATCGGCGATGCCGACGACCGCGACCTCGGAAATCGCGGGATGGGTCAGCACGATATCCTCGAGCCCGATCGAGGAGATCCATTCACCGCCGGTTTTGATGACATCCTTGACCCGATCGACGATGCGCAGAAACCCATCGCGATCGATGGTGCCGATATCGCCGGTATGCAGCCAGCCGCCACGCCAGAGCGCGGCCGAGGCCTCGGCATTGCCGGCGTAACCCGGCGTCAGGCAGGGCGACCGGGCGACCACCTCACCGACCGAGGCGCCATCGTGCGGCACATCGTTCATCGCTTCATCCACCACCCGCACCTCGCACAGCACGCCAGGCATGCCGGCCGACAGGCGCATGCGGATTTCGGCCTCGGGGCGATCGGCTTCGGTATCGAGAATATCGCCGCGCAGTTGCGTCATCGTCATGATCGGGCAGGTTTCCGACATGCCGTAGGCGGCATAGATATCGACGCCGCGCGCAAGTGCCGCCTCGCACAGCGCGCGCGGCAAGGCGGAGCCCCCGATGATCACGCGCCAGCCGGTGAGATCGATATCCTTCGCCGCCGGCGCATTCAGGATCATGTGCATGATGGTCGGCACGCAATGCGACACGGTGACATGTTCGGTGCGCAACAGATGGCATACCACATCGGGCAGGAACCGCCCGATATAGACCTGCTGCATGCCCATCATGGTCGCGACATAGGGAAACCCCCAGGCGTGGACATGAAACATCGGGGTGAGCGGCATATAGACGTCTTCGCGCGAAATCCGCCCGTTCAGCCCGGCCATCATCAGCGTCGACATCAGCGCCAGCGTGTGCAGCACCAGTTGACGGTGGCTGAACATCACGCCCTTGGGCAGGCCGGTGGTGCCGGTGGTGTAGAAGGTGGTGGCCTGGGTGTTTTCATCGAAATCGGGGAAGTCCCGATGGGCCGGCACCGAAGCGAGCAGGGTTTCGTAATCGCCCGCGCTGCCGGCCACCGCGGGCGGCGCTGCGGCATCGCTCATCACCACGACTTCGCGCAAGTTCGGCAATCGATCGCGGATCGCATCGAGCACGGGCAGGAAATCGACGTTGACCAAAAGAATTTCGGCGCCGGAATGATCGATCGTGTAGGCGATCTGGTCGGGGCTGAGCCGGATGTTGACCATCATCAGCACCGATCCCAGCATCGGCACCGCAAAATAGGATTCGAGATAGCGGTGACTGTCCCAATCCATCACGGCAACGCGGCTGCCCATGCCGGCCCCCAGCGCCGCCAGCGCGCCGCCGAGCCGGTGCACCCGCTCGACGAACTGCGGATAGCTGAAGCGCAGGTCGCCGCGATACACGATCTGCCGCCGGCTGGCCTGCGCGATCGGCATTTTCAGGATCTGTTTGATCAACAACTGATACTGAAACGGCGCTTGGGCGGCACTCATGATTCGTTTCCTCCGAATGGGCGCCCCGGTTCACGCCAGGACTTGAACGCTATAGGATAGGAGCGTATCGCGCCCGTCAATATGCGTCCCAAGAGGGGGGCGGAAAACCAGCCGAGGAAACGAAATGACCGCACTGAAATCCCTGTTCGACCTGACCGGCAAACGCGCCCTGATCACCGGCGGCTCCCGCGGGCTGGGGCTGCAGATCGCCGAGGCGCTGGGCGAATACGGCGCCACAATCGCGATTTCCGCCCGCAAGGCCGATGAGTTGGACGAGGCGGTGCGCCACCTGGCGAGCAAAGGCATCGCCGCGACCGCGCATATCGTCGATCTCGGCAAGCCAGAAGGGCCGAAAGCGCTGGCCGATGCCGTGCTCGCCTTGCACAGCGAGGTCGATATCCTGGTCAACAACGCCGGCGCCACCTGGGGCGCGCCCGCCGCCGATGTCACGCCGGAAGCCTGGGCGCGGGTGATGAACCTCAACGTCAATAATCTGTTCTTCCTGACCCAGGAGATCGCCCGCCGCTCGATGATCCCCCGCCGCGCCGGCAAAATCCTCAACATCGCCTCGATCGCCGGGCTGCGCGGGCACCACCCGGATATTACCGGCACCATCCCCTACAACACATCGAAAGGCGCGGTGGTGAACCTGACCCGCGCGCTCGCGGCCGAATGGGGGCCGCACAACATTACGGTCAACGCCATCGCCCCCGGGTTCTTCCCCTCGAAAATGACCAAAGGCATTCTCGGCCAGTTCGAAACACAGGTGCTGCACCACACGCCGCTCGGCAAACTCGGCAATAACGACGACATGAAAGGCGCCGCCCTGCTGTTCTGCTCGGCAGCCTCCGGCCACATTACCGGCCAGATCCTCGCCATCGACGGCGGTACAATGGTGGTGTGACGCACGGGCGCGGGGCGTGGGGCGTAAGCAAGGCGGGGGGCTTTCCCTCAGCGCCCCACCAGAGCCCTACAGTGCCTCGGCCAGCCGGACGTATTCGGCGGGGGTGAGGGTTTCGGCGCGGCGTTCGGGGTCGATGCCGACGCGGTTGAGCAGATTGGCGCCGCCCAAGGATTTCAGGGAGCCGCGCAGCATTTTGCGTCGTTGGCCGAAGGCGGCGGCGGTGACGGTGCCGACGCGGGTGAGAAGTGCTGGTGTCGGCTGGGTGGGGTGCGGGATCAGGCGGACCACGGCCGATTCTACTTTCGGCGGCGGCGAAAATGCTGCGGCGGGCACGGACATGGCGATGCTGCCATCGACCGTGAGTGCCGCGAGAACCGCGAGGCGGCCGTAGTGTGGCGTACCGGGTGCGGCGATAATGCGTTCCGCCACCTCGTGCTGGAACATCAGGACCATCGCCTGAAAATCCGCCGCCTGATGCAGCCAGCGGACCAGCATGGCGGTGCCGGCGTTATAGGGCAGGTTGGCGATGATGATCCGTGGCGCGTCGGTGATCGCGCGCAGGTCGATCGCGAGGGCGTCGCCGGCGACCACGTGCAATCGTCCGCCCGCCACGGCCAATAATTCGGATGTCGCGGCAATTGCGCGCGGATCGATCTCGATGGCGGTGATATGCGCGGCTTTGGTGTCGAGTATGGCGCGCGTCAAGCCGCCCGGCCCCGGCCCCACCTCGATCACGTTGACGCCAGCGAGCGGCCCGGCGACCCGGACGATGCGGGCCAGCAAATTGCCATCGAGCAGAAAATGCTGCCCGAGCGATTTGCGGGTCGCCAGACCATGCCGCGCGATCACATCGCGCAGCGGGTCCAGTGCCATGGTGTCAGCTCGCCTGATCGCGCTCGATCACGGCGTTGCGATGCAGCGCGTCCATCAATTGTTGCGATTCGAGCGCAACGCGGCGCTGCACCAGGATGTTGGCGATCGCGGGAATTGACGGCAATCCGGTTGTGCTCGTCGCGCGCTTGCACACCATCACCATCGCGACGCCGTGCTGGGAGACCAGCGGCTGGCTGATCTGCCCGATCGGCAAGCTGGACAGCAGGGATTGGAATGCCGCCGGCTGCACGGTCGCGAGGTTGACCGGACCGGGATCGGCCTTGCGAACGTTCCCGACCGCCGCATTGGCCGCCGAAACCGCATCACAATCGTGCAACCCGCCGCGTAGCGCGTTGGCATGGGTCAACACCGCCAACTGGGCCGGACTGGGCTGACCACCCTGGAACGGGCTCGGGAACGGTAGAAACACCTGGCGGATGTTCAGGATGGTTTCCTTCACCTCGCCGAATTTGCGCGTGCCGAGCAGGTTGACGATTTCGAAACCACCGGCCACCCGCACCGGATCGCTGATCGCACCCGCGGGCATCCGCTGCACGATGGCGCGCACCGCCGGGTCGAGCAGGTCGGGCTCGACCCAGCCGCGGTCACCCCCGGTCAGCGCGCTCTGGCTCTGGCTGAACTGCGCGGCGACCACTGGGAACGGCGCGCCGTTGCGCAACTGCTTGATCACGGTCTGGGCGAACAGTTTCGCGTTGCCTTCGTCCGACGGCCGTTCGATCGGGATGAAAATCTCGGCGATATGATATTGCGTCTCGCCGAGTTCGCGTTTCATCGCGCGCTGTTCGGCGAGCACGTCTTCCTTGGTCGGCCGCAGATCGGGGCCGAGTTTCTTTTTCAACACATCGGTCCAGCCGAGTTCAGTGCGAAACTGACCGACCAGGGTGGAGTACGGCACACCGGATGCTTCGAGCTTTTTCTGCAACCCGTCGGGCGGCAGGCCGTTTGCCTTGTCGATCCGCGCCAGCGCCGCTGCGATATCCGCCTGCGACACGACGATCTTGTTCTGCTCGATCGCCTGCAGCTGCAACGCCTGGTCGATCAATTCGCTGGTAATCTGTGGTTTCAGATGCTCGAGCGTCTGCGATGTCGGTGGCAGCCCGGCCGAGAGGGCAAACAACCGTGCCCGCGCATCGACATCCTGGTTGGTGATGACCGTGCCGTTCACCACCACCGCAATCCGCGCATCCTGCGCGCGCGCGATCCCGGGCGACGCCACAACCATAGCCCCGAGGCCGAGCAGAAAACCATAAGGTCGCAAAGATTTCATAGGGCACTGAATCCGATGTTGCCGAGCGTTTTGAGCGTGATGTTGATCAGCAGCGTGGTGGTGCCGTGATCGTAGTTGAAGGAGGTGAACGAGCGGTAGAAGCTGACGTTCACCGCCGTGCATTCGTTCTGCCAGGTGGCGGCAAGGGCCGCGTTGTCGAACTTGCCGGTGGCGATGTTGCGCTGGGTGGCACCCGAGAAGGTCCAATGCGGGATCAGCGAGGTCGCAGCCCCGAGCGTGATTTCACGCTGCGGCACGAAATACGACGCCGGTGGCGCCCCCGCCTGGGTGAACAGGTAATACGGATTGGTGGCGCTGTAAAAATACCCACCGCTGAGCCGCAGCGCCTTGTTGCCCACGGTGGCATAGGCGTCGATCATTCGCGCGCCCAGATCCTGATGCGACAGGCGCGTCCGATACGTAAAACTGAGCCACGACACCGGTGCGAGCGTCGCCCGCCCGACGATGTCGGACACGTTGTCGTTCAGGCCGCTATCGACCGGATACACCAGCGATTTGTGAAACGCGTAGGACTGACCGATCAAACCGGTCGCATAGGCGCCGTTCGGCAGATACCACGCCCCCTGCAACGCATAATCGACGCGCGACCCACCGGCAAAGCGGTCGATCCCACCGAAGCGTTGCAGGCTGAACAGATTGGCGTCGCTGAACTGGAAATCGAGACTGTCTTCGTTCGGGATCAGCTGATTCTGCGTCACGCCGTAATTCGGTGCCACCTCGAGCTGCACGCGCGGCTCGATGATCTGTTCGCCCCAATCGCCTGCGCTGCGTTCCAGCGGCCAGCGCGCCGAAATCGCGCCGATCGGAATGGCGCGCGCGGTCTCGGCCGAGCCGACATTCGAATAATTCGGCTGTTCGTTGAGCTTGGAGGAATCGTAACCCGCCGCGATCAACCGCACCCGGCTGTCGAACAAAATCCCATCCGGCCCGGTCGCCGGCAGATCGTAGTTCGACACCACAGCCACCCTGCGGCTGCTGGTCCCGACCTGGCGCGCGATATTATAGGCGCTGGCATCCATCGAGAACCGCCCGCCCCATTGATCCGGCGCGCCGAAATAATCATAGCGCGCATAGGGCGCGACGATCGGCACATTGCTCTGGGTGACGGTCGCGACCAGGCCTTGATAGGTGTCCGCGCTGATCTTCGCATAGGAACCGACGCCGAACCCTTCGAGATAGGCGTTCGAGGCCAGGAAATTCTGGTTCGGCAGATATCGGAAATCGTTCAGATATTGCGTGCTCGATGTGTGGTTGTAGGAAAACCCGGCCCGCCAGGTGTTGTTCAGATCAAACACGCCGTTGGAAAAAATTGCATCCGACAGGCCGGAGTTCTGCGCGTAGCGATCATGCCCGGCCGAGATGTTCACCGTCAGCTTGCCGTTGTTCAGCGCCTGGCGGTACTTCACATCCAACACCGGGCCGGCCTTGGTCGCGATGATCGGCACGATGGTCGCGTCCTGCGACTTGCTGATGTCCCAGAAATACGGGATCGCGAAAAACGTGCCGATGTGGGTCGATGAGCCGAACGAGGGGATCAGCAGGCCGCTCTGGCGCCGCACCGAGGGGTCGGGCTGCGAAATATAGGGCAGATAGAACACCGGAAATCCATAAATCTCCAGTTCGGCGTCGTGATATTCGATGACCTTGTGCTGCAGATCCTCGACCGCGCTGCGCGCCTTGATCTGCCACAGGGGTGCCGCGGTCGGGTCGTGCTTGCACAGATCGCAGGTGGAATACACCGGCTTGGACAATTCATTGAGCACGCCGCCGTAGCGCCGGGCGCCGTTGGCAACGATGCGGCCGTTCTCGGCGAGCATGGTCGCGACATCGCTCATCACCGCGTTCTTCATGCCGTTCGACAGATCGGCCCGTTTGGCGAAGGCGATTTCGCCCGAAGGCTCCATCATCACCACATGCCCGATCGCGGTGGCGGTATTGTGATTGCGATCGATCACCACCTTGTCCGCATAGAGCACATGGCCGTTCTGCCACGCCTGGACATCGCCGGTCGCGGTGACGATGCCGGTCTGGCGATCGTAGGAGACCTGATCGGCCAGAAACGTGACCGGCGCGGTCTTGGAAATCGGCCGCTCCGGCCCGGCGATCAACCCGGCCATCTGTGCCCGTGCCTGCGGCGCACCGGCGAGGCTGGCAATCGCCAGACCGAGCCCGACGATATGGCATTGCCGGTGACGGCGGTGATGGGCACCCTTCATGGCTCAGCCATCCTCCAGATGCAGCAGTAACGCAAGCGCGAGCATCAGCCCGGCCGCCGCCGGTGCCCAGGCCGCCAATATCACCGGCAGCGCGCCGGATTTGCCGAACTGCTCGGCCACATCCGACAGCATGAACAAAATAAACCCGAACACCAGCCCCGCACCCAGCATCTGCCCCGCTCCGCCGCGCCGCGCCGGGCGCATCGAAAACCCGGCCGCGACCAGCGCCATCGTCGCACACAGCAACGGCAGCGCCAGCAGGCTCTGAAACGCGAGTTCATGGCGCGTCGGCGAAAACCCGGATCGCTCGAGCAAAGTAATGAATCGCGGCAGCGCCCAGAACGACAGCGCGCTGGGGCTCGCAAAACTCTCCTGCACGCGCCCGACCGTCAGATCGGTCGGAAACCGCATCGTCGCCCTCAAATCCGGCGCAGCATCGGCCTTGAGCACCGCGACGTGATCGAGTGTCCAGCCGCCGGGCCGCAGCACGCCGCTCCGCGCCTCGATCCGGTCGTGCAGGCTGGTATGCCGATCGAGCCGCAGCACGGTGACATGCCCGGTCGTCAGTTCCTTGCCCTTCAGATGCACATCCCGCGCGTGCAGAATAGCAACGCCGCCCGCCCCGCTCGCCGGATCGGCCTGGCGCAGCCACAGCTGCCCGCCGGTCAGTGACAACGGGCCCGAGCCGACCTGCAGATACATCGAATACAGCGTCTCCGCCCGCGCAAACATCACGGCCGAAAGCGGGCTGACCATGGTGGTGGTCACCGCGCCGACCAGCGCGGCACAGATCACCGGCATCGCCAGAAACTGCCACGCCGAAACCCCGCTCGCGCGCGCCACTACCAGCTCCGAACTCCGGGTCAGCCGCCAGAAGGCGAAAATCCCGCCCAGCAGCACCGCAAACGGCAAAATCTGCATCCCCAGCCAAGGCACCCGCAGAATCTCCATCGCCAGCACCCGGCCGAAGGTGGCGTGCGGCTTGTCGGATGCCTGGCGCAGCAGATCGAGAAAATCAAACAGCGACCCGATCGCCGTCAACCCCGCCTGCATGCCCAGTACCGCGAACAAAAAGCGCCGCCCGACATAGAGCGACAGCGTGATCGGGATCGACAGCACCCGCGGCCGCCTCATGCCGGCTGGGCCCGCGTGTAGCGCTCGCCGCGCAGCAGCAGCACGGTGCCCACCACAGCGGGGCCGGCCGCGACCACGAAGATCAGCGGGATCAAGCCATTCTGTCGCGCCGCCAGACTATCGACGCCAATGCCCAGCGCCACCAGCGCCATCACACCAAGCACCGCACCGGCCAGCGCAATGATGCCCGATTGCCGACGGAACGGGCTGCGCAGCACCGCGAGCAGCGCGATCAACGTGTACGACATGACCGCAAACGGAGTCACCAGCCGGCGCCACGCCTCGGCATGCCATTTCAGCCGTGTCGCCGGGGGGATCTGCGCGGGGTTCGGGTGAAACAACTGCCAGATCGTCGCCTCCGAGGTTTTCGGCGCCGATTTGTCGGTCTCGGTGCTCGACTGCGCCAGATCGATCAGATTGCGCTGAAAGCTCAGCACGTTGAGCCGGCCGGTCTTGGGGTCGATCTGCTCGCGCGACCCATCGCGCAACAGCACCTCCGGCCCGTTCGGCCCGGCGACCAGCCGCCCCGTCCGTGCCAGAATCGTCGCGGGTTCCCCCTTCTGCCGGGAATCCTCGATCAAAATGCCATGCAGCACCGAATGCTTGTCCCGGCTTTGAATATACACGGTGATATGGCCGGGAATCGGCGTGAACACGCCCGGCTCCAGCAGAAACGCCGCCACCTTGTTGCGGATCTGGAATTCGAACTTGCTGAAATCATGCAGGCTCGCCGGCACCAGCCACACGTTGAGCACAAAGCACACCACCATCGCCAGCGCGGCCATCGCAAGCGCCGGGCGCGCGATCGAACCATCCGACATCCCGCTCGCCCGCATCACCACCAACTCGCGATCGGTCGTAAGCCGGGTATAGACAAACATTGTCACAATAAAGACAGTGATCGGCAGGATCACCGCGACAAAACTGGGCAGGAGCAACCCGGTCAGATGCACGAACACGAAGGGCGACAGCCCACGCTGGATGATCAATTGAATGAACCGTAGCGACTGGGTCAGCCAGATCAGCGCCACGAGGCCAATCGTCGTCACCGCCAGCCCCAGGGCAAGCTGGCCGAACACATAGCGGTCGAGCCGGGATATGGTGAAGGGCGAGCGCATGCCGGTCTTTTGCATGCCGGTCTTTTGGCGGCGGGCCACGCGGATGGCAAGGCTCCCCGCTCACGCGGGCGCGCCAGCCTCATCAGCCAGCGGCGCCGCGCTCAGGATCGCATCGAGGTTGCGCCGCGCGATGTCCAGCACGCTCGCATCACCGCTCACCATCAGCGCCGCGATGGTGCCGTCGATCAGCAACAAAAGCTGCCGCGCGAGCGTCGCCGGCTCGCCATACCCGGCGTCTGCTCCGATCAGGGTAAACCGCGCCAGAATCTCACGATGATGCGCCGCCGCCATCTCGCGCAGCCAGACCTCGTTCTTGCGATGCTCCGAGACCGCGTTCATGAACGCGCAGCCATAGAATTTACCGCCACTGAACCAGTCGCCGAGCGCCGGCACGATCGCGCGCAGCCGTGCCGCCGGCACCGTCCCCGCCTCATCGAGCCGGTCGAAAAACCGCTGGCGCCAGTCCTCGCCCTCCTCGGTCAGCACCGCGCGCAGCAAGGCGTCCTTCGAGCCATAGCGGGCATACAGCGTCATTTTCGACGCGCCGGCCTCCGCCAGAATCCGGTCGATCCCGGTCGCATGGATCCCGTCCCGGCAGAACAACTCGCGCGCGACGTCCAGAATACGCGTCTGCGGCGATGCCGGACTACCTTCTGCCGCCTTCAACAGCATAGCCGCCTTCGCTTTGCCCATAAAATCGTCAACTCTCCAGGCATCTGATTAAAATATAACACAACCACCACGCCAGATTGCCCTTGAGGCGGATAGCGAGTCGCAGTCTACACAAATTCTGCCAGAAAATCCCCGGTTAATTGAATTCGAAAAATCCAGCCCCAAACCACCCTCCAACCGCACACCAACCTCCCGAATCACTGGATAAAACAAGGCGCTGGACCCGACATGCGCAGCCACAAGACGCACCACTGCTCACTGACAGCCTAACACACCATCACTCGCCGCACCCGGCGGCGCGGTTATGGCACGGGGTTTGCAACAGACATCCGGTAAGCAAGACAGACCGTTCTGTCTTGCTCCTCTCCGAACCGGACCAGCCCGAAAAGGATCCACGATGAGCCAGTCAGCCACCGCACCAACCGCCATGATCTCCTGCCTCCAACCGATCGATCGCACCGGCCTCGAAGCCCTGATCGAAAAGGGCAAGGCCGACCCCACCGCGATCAAAACGCTGAAATGCAAAACGATCGCCGAAGGCCGCTTCCGCCACCTGAACATGATCCGCAACCTCCCGCCCTACATCGTCGACGAGCCCCCCGGATTGCTGGGTGACGACACCGCACCCAACCCCTCCGAAGCCTCGCTCGCCGCCCTCGGCTCCTGCCTCGCCGTCGGCATCCACGCCAACGCCGTCGCACAAAATCTCACGATTCAGTCGCTCGAACTCGAACTCGAGGCGGACATCAACATCACCGCCGTCTGGGGCACCGGCGACACATCGCCCAAGCCGGTCGGCTTCGATGCCGTCCGCGTCAAGGTCAACCTGATCGCCGACGCCCCGCAGGACCAGATCGACGCGCTGATCGCCCACGCCACCAAATGGTCTCCGGTCGCCAACACCTTCACCAAACCCGTCGCCCTCGACGTGAAGGCGGCCTGACATGGATGGCGGCATCGGACTGATCAGCCGGCATGGCTCGCTCACCAGCACCGAAGCGCGCGACGCCGTCGCGGCTGAAACCGCGGCGCTGGCCGGGCTCGCCGCCACCATCGACCAGGACGGCATCTACCCAGGCGCGCAGCTGCGCGGCCTGGGCGATGCCGGCACCTACGGCCTCCACCTCGCCGCCCACAGCAAACTCGGCCGCCCCTCGCTGATAGACGCGATCGAGGCGATGGCCGTGGTCTCCGCCACCTGCATGTCGAGCGGTTTCTGCGTCTGGTGCCAGGATTCCGCCGGCTGGTATCTCGAACAGACCGAAAACGCTGCCCTGCGCGCGAAATTGCAGCCCGACATCGCCGCCGGCACAGTGATGGCCGGCACCGGCCTGTCCAACGCGATGAAGGCGCTGTCCGGCACCGAAGAGTTCCGCCTGCGCGGCAAACGCGTCGCCGGCGGCTACCTCGTCTCCGGCATCCTGCCCTGGGTCTCCAACCTCGGCGACGGCCATTGGTTCGGCACCATGTTCGAAAACGCCGACGATGCCAGCCACCGCGCCATGGCGATGGTGCAGATCGGTCAGGACGGCGTCTCGATCAAGCAGAACGCGCATTTCGTCGCCCTCGAAGGCACCGGCACCTACGCCGTGCTATTCCGCCGCGCCTTCATCGCCGATGACCAATTGCTCGCCGATCCGCTCGGCGCCATGGTCGCCCGCATCCGCCCGGGCTTCGTCATGCTGCAAACCGGCATGGGACTCGGCGTGATCGATGCCGCGATCGACCTGATGCACGAAGCCAACCGCACCCAGGCGCATTGCAACACCCACCAGCGATTCGGCGCGGGCGAAGCGACCGACAAGGTCAGCGCCATCCGTGAACGCCTCGCAACCCTCGCCGCCACGCCGCTGGAACGCGACCGCGACTATATCCGGTCCGTGCTGCAAGTGCGCGTCGATGTTTCGGAACTCAGCCTCGAAGCCACCCAATCCGCCATGCTGCATTGGGGCGCCTGCGGCTACATCCACGGCTCACCGGTCGATCGGCGCATCCGCGAGGCCTGGTTCGTCGCGATCATCACCCCCTCGATCCGCCAGTTGCGGCGCGAAATCGCGGCACTTTCGGCCTCATGAGCGCCATCGCCACCATCATCATCGTCGATCAGTCCGGCGCCGAACACCGGATCACGGCAAAACAGGGTGAAACCGTGATGCAGATCGGCCGCGCCGCCGGGCTGCCGATCATCGGCGAATGTAACGGCTCGATGGCCTGCGCCACCTGCCACGTCATCGTCGCCCCCGCCTGGGCCGACCGCCTGCCACCGATCGGCGAGGACGAGGACGCAACGCTCGACACTCTGTTCAATCTCTCCCCCACATCCCGCCTCGGCTGCCAGATCGAGATCACCGCGGCGCTGGATGGGCTGGAACTAAGCCTACCCAAACGCTGATCTGCCGCACCCCAACCCCCCAGGAGGCCAGACCATGACCGTGCTCATCTCCCCCGCCGAACTCGATACCGCCATGTCATCCGGCATGTCATCCGGCGGCATCGTCGTGATCGATACCCGCAACCCCGCCGCCTATGCCGAAGGGCACATCCCCGGCGCGGTCAATCTGCACGACATCTTCACCTATCTCGCCACCTCGACCCCCGAAGGCATGGCGGAACTGCGCAGCAAATTCGCCGATGCGTTCGGCGCCCTCGGCCTGTCCGGCAGCGAGACCGCCGTGCTCTACGAAGGTTCGATGAACTCCGGCTTCGGCCAATCCTGCCGCGGCTTTTTCCTGTTGCAATACCTCGGCTACAAACACGCCAAAATCCTCCACGGCGGCCTCGCCGCCTGGACCGCGGCCGGCATGCCGATCAGCACCGAAGCCGCCACACCGACCGCCGCCACCTTCCCGATGACCGACGCCGGCAAGGACCTGATCCTGACCAAGGACGATGTTCTTGCCGCCCTCGATGACAAATCGATCGTCCTGCTCGACGTGCGCGATGTCGATGAATGGGTCGGCGAAAGCTCCTCGCCCTACGGCCCGGATTTCTGCCCCCGCAAAGGCCGCCTGCCCGGTGCGCGCTGGATCGAATGGTACCGCATGATGAAACCGACCGCCGCCGGCCCGATGCTGAAATCCAAAAACGAAATCCTCGCCGAATGCGCAACCGTCGGCGTCACCCCGGCCTCGAAAGTCTATATCTACTGCTTCAAGGGTGCCCGCGCCTCGAACAGCTACGTCGCCCTCGCCGAAGCCGGCATCACCAACACCGCGATCTATTTCGGCTCCTGGAACGAATGGAGCCGCGATCCGTCGCTACCGATCGAGGAAGGCCTGCCGTTCGGCACGGCGGAATTGGCGGTTGCCGCTGAGTAAGATAAAAAAGGGTTCTTTTTTGTAAAAAAGAACCAAAAAACTTTTGTTCGCTGGGCCTGGGGCGCACAATCCGAGCGGCCCAGGCCCAGAGTCAAAAAAGTTTTTGCTTCTTTTTTCAAAAAGAAGCGCTTCCTTAACTTAACAGGAACAACAATGAACGACGAAAAAACGGCTCTCGGCCAGAAAATCCTCAAGATCAAGAAAACCAAAAACCTCACCTGGACCGAAATCGCCGCGAAGCTCGGCCACGCCCCGGTCTGGGTCTGCGCCGCCTGCATGGGCCAGATGTCCATGACTCCGGAAACCGCCGAAAAAACCGCCGCCCTGTTCGGCCTCGACGATGAAGAGGCCGCCCTGCTCGCCCAGGCGCCTTATCGCGGCTCCCTGCCCACCGCTGTCCCCACCGACCCGCTGATCTACCGCTTCTACGAGCTCGTCTCGGTCTACGGCACGACCTGGAAGGAAATGATCCACGAAGAGTTCGGCGACGGCATCATGAGCGCGATCGATTTCGACATGACGATGGAGCGCCAGCCCGACCAGAAGGGCGACCGGGTCAAACTCACCATGAGCGGCAAGTTCCTACCCTACAAACGCTATTGATGACCGCCGCAACCATCCTGATCGAACGGCGATCCGCACGGGTGATTCCGCCATAGTCAACAAGGCCAGGGGTTCTGCCCCTTGGCCTTCTTTACTCCGCAGGGCTCAGGCGCCCTGGCGCGTCGCGACCACCAGTTGATTGCCATCCGGATCGCGGAACCGCACGTCGCGCACGCCCCAGGGCTGATCGGCCGGTGGCCGGCTTGTTGTTACGCCGTGCGCGGTGGCGTCGCGATACCAGGCGTCGACGTCCGCGACGTCGAGATGCGCGTTGCCGGCGACGGCGCCGTCTCCCTCATGGGCTGACAGGCGGATCGCGAGGCCTTCTTTCGAGACTTGCATGAACACCGGATAGTGGGGCGCGAAGCGGTGCTCCCAGTCCAGCGTGAAGCCGAGCGAGTCGAGATAGAATTGGCGGGCTTTCGCTTCATCGGTGATGCGCAGGGTGGGGAAGACGCGTTGTTGGTTGCTCACGGGGAATCTTTCACCAGTTCGACCCAGCTTTGCGGCACGATTGCCTCTCCGGGGCGGGCCCAATCGTAACTCAGCCGGGCTGTGGTT
Organism: Acidiphilium rubrum; assembly: GCF_900156265.1. Lineage (GTDB taxonomy): Bacteria > Pseudomonadota > Alphaproteobacteria > Acetobacterales > Acetobacteraceae > Acidiphilium > Acidiphilium rubrum. Next base: position 280,831 of record NZ_FTNE01000001.1, on the reverse strand, counting down.
TCGCTCGAGAACGCCAGGTGCACGATTTCGCGGAACGATTGCGGATCGGCCAGATTGCCGTGGTGCAGGACCAGATCGTGATCGGCGGATTGCGCAAGCTGGAAATGTTGGAGGCCCGGGATATTGTTGCTGATGTGGACGATTTCGATCTCGTCGCCCTGGTTGCGGCCGAGGCAGGCGATTTCGGTGTGCAGCAATTCGCCATCAGTGGCGGTTGCGGTGAACCGGTAGCTCAGATTGGCCGGGTTCAGCGGCGGATCGATGATCAGAACACCGGTGAACGCCCGCGTGTCGTGCGCGACGCCGGGACCGGAATAGCGCCCGGCGCGGGATGCCAGAAAGCCGATCGGGTCTTTCATGGTCGCACGCTGCCAAACCGCCGGCATCGCGGCAACTCAAATCGTCGTTGGTGGCGATCGTTTCCTAAAATTGTCGTTCGAGGCCCTGACGGATCGCGCCGACCCGCCGTGTCAGTCGCGGATGGCTGCGAAAAATCTCGGAAATGAAGCCGAATATCGAGGGTACCATCGCTTCCTGGGCGATGAAGGCGTCGCAATTCATCTGATTGTTCAGCCGTTTGCAGCCGCAGCCGAGCATTTGCAGGGCGGTGCGCGATGCTTCGAAATCCTGCGACAGGTGGGCGCCTATGCTGTCGCAGGTATATTCGCGCGCCCGCGAATAGGCCGGCCCAAGAAACGGCACGAAATGGCCCGGAAGTTTCAGAATATACTGCATCGGGTTGAGGTGCCCGGCGGCATGGTGGCCCAGTTCATGGCCGATCACGAATTTCACCTGCTCGTCGGTCTCGATTTCGACCAGAGCTGAGGTCAAAAAAACGTAGCGCCGGCCGAACAAGCGCCTTGCCATCGCATTGACCAGACCATGCGAATTGTAGAGGAATGTCGTTGGCGTCTGCGCGAGGCCGAGGCTGCGCGCGCCCTCGGCCACCATATTATAGAGGGTCGGGCATTGCTCGGTCCCAAGCATGATCATGTTGCCGAACGCCCTGGCGCGATACCAGGCGCCGGCGGCCATCACGACCAGGACGATGACGATGATTTCCAATATATCGATGATAGCATTGAACGGTTTCAAAAACAGCGACGCAATTATGATGAAAAAAAACAGCGTCCACAGCACGATGCCGGCGGTCAGGATCATGGCGCTGTAAATGCGCTCCTTCGGATGCCGCAGACGGTTGACGATCTCAGACATTAAAAAACCTCCCGTGTATCGTTTGAACTAGCGGGAATTGTAACGGGTCTGCAAGGCGTAATCGCCGGATTGGCAACGATCGGTGTGAAGGTTTCACGAATTATCATGGCGCGGGCGGGCCCATCGGTGCGCTGGCCAGATACGCCGGGATGTGTTGGCGCAGTTGGAAGAACCCTTTGGTGGCGTGGGGCCAGAAATGGCGATCCCAGGCGCGCGGCACCGCGCGGGGTGGCGTTGGCAGAACCGCGAGCGCATCGGCGACCGGGCCGACCGGTGCGTAGGGTGTGATCACCGGCAGATCGTGCTCGGACGACCAGGCGGTGATAGCGGCACTGTCGTCCAGCCGCACCGCCGCGACGCCGAACCGGCGCTCGGCGCGGCACAGCGCGTCCTCGACCGCGCCATGGGCGAATGCGGCAACCGGCGGGGCGACGCCACGTGTCGCGCGCGGCGCCGGCATGGCGAGACCGGCCACTGCGCGCACGGTGCATCCGGCGAGATCGAGGCTGCCGGGGTCGCAATCATCGTCGTGGAGCAGCAGCGCGACATCGCCGTTGATCGGCTTGTCGAACACCGGGGGCACCGGTCGTGGGGGCGGGATCTCTTCGGTCAGCGACTCGGCGGTTTCGTCGAGTTGGCCACGTGGATCGAACCTGGCGTTGGTGTAGCGCGCGATGTTTTCGGCCCGGGCGAGGTAGTGTTTGCCCGGCGTGTGCAGGCCGGCGACCCAGCGCCACGACAGCGTGTTCGACGCGACATCGCCATCGTGGAGATGGCGCAGAAAGAAATCAGCCCCGAGCTCCCACGGCAGGCGCAGCGTGAAGATCCAGATCGAGGCGAACCACATCCGCGCGTGGTTGTGCAGATAGCCATGGGCCACCAGTTCCTGTGCCCAGGCATCGAAACAATCGATACCGGTCTGCCCCGCGCAGGCATCGTGAAATTCCCGGCGCAGGCCGCCGGACGTGGCCAGCCGGTTTTCGCCGCGGCGCACACCGGCGCGATAATTGGCCCAGACCGCGGGGCGATGCTCCAGCCAGCCTTTCCAATAGCTGCGCCAGCAAACCTCCTCGATGAATTTCATCGCCGCCTCGCCGTGGGCGGCGAAGACCGCCTGCGTCACCTCGGCTTCGGTGATCAGGCGGTGGCGCAGATAGGGCGAGAGGTGGGAAACCGCGCTGTGCCGGCCGGGTCCGGGGTCGGTATTGCGTCCCTCGGCATAGGCGCGGCCGGCGTGGGGCAGAAACTCAGCGAGACGGGCGAGGCCGGCGTTGCGCGTCGGGGTGAATAATTCCATGCGCGCGACATGGCCCGCTTGTCGCGATCCGCAACGCCCTTATGCTACTGACGCAGAGGTTGCAGGAGCAAATATGGATCAGGCAGTACAGCCGATCGTGACGGCACAGGATATCGAGGCGGCGGAACGCGTGGTCGGCGTGTGCTATACGCCGGCGGAGCGCGCGCTGGTCGCCGCCGAAATCGCCGAGCAGATCGGCCTCGCCGCCGCGCGCCGCGCCGATACCATGCGGCGCAACCGCGATGACGAGGACATGCCGCCGGCGACGGTGTTCGACCCGCGGCTGCCCGGGTTCCGCATGCCCGAATCCGCGCCGCTGCACCTGCCGAGCACCATGCTGCCGCTGCCGGACGATGATATCGATATCGCCTTCGCGCCGATCACCGCGCAGATCGGCTGGATCCGCGCGGGATCGCTGACCGCGACGCGGCTGACCCAGATTTATCTCGACCGAATCGCGCAGCAGAACCCCGTGCTGCATTGCTATGCGCGGCTTAATCCGACGGCACTCGATGAGGCCGCAGCGCTCGATGCGCGCGGCGTGCGGGGCGACTGGGCGGGACCGCTGCACGGCATTCCCTATGCGTGCAAGGACATCATCGACACCGCCGGTCTCGCGACCGACTGGGGTGCCCAACCGTTCGAGGGGCGCGTGCCGGTGGCCGACGCCATCGTGGTACGGCGCCTGCGCGCTGCCGGGGCGATCATTCTCGGCAAATCCACCGTCGGCGCGCTGGCCTATGGCGATATCTGGCACGGCGGGCAAACCCGCAACCCGTGGAATCCCGCGGAAGGGTCATCGGGTTCCTCGGCCGGCTCCGCCTCGGCCACCGCGGCGGGCTTGTGCGGATTCTCGCTCGGCACCGAGACCTATGGCTCGATCGTGTCACCCTCGACCCGCTGCGGCACGGTCGGCCTGCGGCCGAGTTTCGGCCGTGTTGCGCGCAGCGGCGTGATGTCGCTGTGCCCCAGCCTCGACAAGATCGGCCCGATCGGCCGCAGCGTCGATGATTGCGCGCTCGTGATGGCGGTGATCAACGGCGCCGATGCGACCGATGTTTCCAGCATCGAGGCGCCGTTCGGCGGCGATCTGGCGCGTGACCTTACCACGCTGCGGGTCGGGTATTTCCCGGCCGATGTCGAGGGCGAGGGCTCGCTCGATCAGGATCGTGCGATTCTCGAGCACTGCCGCGCGCTGGGCGTGCATCTGGTCGCGCTGACCCGACCCGACCTGCCGTACGACAGCCTGACCTCGATCCTGATGGCCGAAGCCGCTGCCCTGTTCGAGCCGCTGACGCTGAGCGATCGCGACGATCTGCTGACCTGGCAGGATGCCGATGCCTGGCCGAACCAGTTTCGCATGGCGCGGTTTCTCTCCGCGGTCGATCATATCCAGCTCGACCGGTTGCGCCGCCGCGTGATGATCGCGATGGACACATTGTTCACCGAGGTCGATGTCATGATCGGGCCTGCTTTGGCCGGCCCGATGCTCGGCATCACCAATTTCACCGGCCACCCCTGCCTGTGCCTGCCCTCCGGCTTCATCGCCTCGCCGAGCCGGATCGCCGATACGCTGGCCGGCACCCGCACCGCGACCGATGCGCCGACGCATCATGTGCCGCATGCCTCCAGCCTGTGGGGCCGCCTGTTCGACGAGGCGCCGATGCTGGCGCTGGGGCGCGCGCTCGAATCACGCCTTGGCCTCGCGCTGCGGCCGCCCGCGCGCACTGCGACGTCCCCCTGACAAATCGATGAAGATGTATCATAAAGGAGATCGCTTGGCTGAAAATGAGAATAGCGTGATCAGGGAGCATGCTCGCTAGAATGGATCAGACCGGACCTCGGCTCGTCGATATCGCGCCGGAACTCGCACGTGAGATCGCGATCATCCTCGCGAGCGGCCTGTTCGACGCCGGATTCTACGCCGCCCAGCGCCCCGATCTGCCGACCGATGCCGATCCCATGGTGCATTTCTGCGTGATCGGCTGGCGAACCGGGCGTAAACCCAATCCATATTTCGACCCGGATTATTACCGCAGCACGAACCCCGACATCGCCGCCGCCGACCTCAACCCGCTGGTCCATTACATCGAATTCGGCGACCACGAGGGCCGCGACCCGTCACCGATGTTTCACGCGCTATGGTATCGTGGCGCCTATGGCGTGCCGCAATCTCAGCTCGCGCTCGCCGATTTTCTGAACCGCCGACGCACCGGCCAGGTCAGTCCGGTGCCGGTGTTCAACCCGACCTGGTACCTCGAGCAGAACCCGGATGTCGCGGCGACCAAATCCGACCCGTTCGAACATTTCTGCGCCTTCGGCGTCGTCGAATCGCGCGACCCCTCACCCGATTTCGATATCGGCTTCTATCGGGGCCGTTATGCCGAGGATATCGGCGGGCAGAACCCGCTGCTGCACTATATCGCAAACCGGGGCGGGCGATTTCTGCCCAAACGCCCGCTGCACGAGCGCCTGATCGCCGGCGCGGTTCGCACCGCCACACGGCCATCGCCCGCGTTCGAAACCATCCAGCCCTTGCCCGCCGGCACCCCGCGCCTGGCCACGCTGCTCGCCTACTACCTGCCGCAGTTTCATCCAATTGCGGAAAACGACGCGTGGTGGGGCACCGGCTTTACCGACTGGACCAACCTCGCCCGCGCAACCCCGCGCTTCGCCGGGCATTACCAGCCCCGCGTGCCGCGCGATCTTGGCTATTATTCGTTGCAAGACCCGGCAACCCTGCCCCGCCAGATCGAACTGGCGCGCGCGGCCGGCATCGGCGGTTTCGTGTTCTATTACTACTGGTTCAACCGCAAGCGCCTGCTGCAAAACCCGCTGGAACGTCTGCTCGCCGACCCTACGCTCGACACGCGCTTCTGCCTGATGTGGGCCAACGAGAATTGGACCCGCCGGTGGGACGGCCAGGAACGCGAAATCCTGCTCGCCCAGGACTATGAACCGGAGGACGATATCGCCCTGGTCGATGATTTCGCCCGGCATTTCATTGACCCGCGCTACATCCGCCTCGAGGGCCGGCCGCTGCTGATGATCTATCGCGCCGCCCTGATCCCGGATGGCCCGGCCACGATCGCGCGCTGGCGTGCCCTGTTCGCTGAACGCCACGGCGAAAATCCGCTGATGTTCATGGCCCAGAGCTTTCACGACTACGACCCTGCCCGCCACGGGCTGGATGGTGCCGTCGAGTTCCCGCCGCATAAACTCGTGGTCGACGCGCCCAAGATCAACGCGACTCTCGATAATTTCGACCCCGAATTCACCAGCGACGTGTTCAACTACAATGATATTGCCGCCATCTCGCTCGCAGACCCCGACCCCGCCTATCCGCTGATCCGCACCGTCGTGCCGGGCTGGGACAACGATGCGCGGCGCGAAGGCAAGGGCGGCGTTATCTTGCAGGACGCAACCCCCACCGCGTATCAGACCTGGCTCGCCAGCCTGATCGACCGCGCGCGCCGCCGGCCGGTGTTCGGCGAGGCGATTGTCTGCATCAATGCCTGGAACGAATGGGCGGAGGGCGCCTATCTCGAACCCGATCTGCATTTCGGCGCCGCCTTCCTCAACGCGACCGGCCGCGCCGCGAGCGGGCTGCAGGACAGCGACACCGCACGCAACATCCTGCTGGTCGGCCATGACGCGCTCAACCACGGCGCGCAATTGCTCCTGCTGCACCTGGCGCGCACCCTGCGGCGCAACCACGGCATGGTGCCGCGCATTCTGCTGCTCGGCGGTGGCGAATTGATCGGCGCCTATCAGGCCGAGGGCATTACCGATGTCGCGCCGGACGAAGGCGCGCTGCTCGCGCATATCGCCCGCTACCGCGCACGGGGCATCGCAACCGCCATCGTCAACAGCGCCGCCTCCTCACGCGTCTGCACCCTGCTCGCCAAAGCCGGTATCGCGTCCACCCTGTTGATCCACGAAATGCCGCGCCTGGTGCAGGAACGCGCGCTGCGCGGCGTCACCCGCCAGGGCATGGCCGCGGCCAGCGCCACGGTTTTCTCATCCGCCTTCGTGCGCGACGCGCTGTGCGCCGCCCTCGAACTGACGCCGCCGAACACGCACGTGTTGGCCCAGGGCAACTACCAGGGTGTGCGGTTTTCCAACGCCGCACGCGCCACGTTCCGCACGCAGCACGCCCTCGAAACCAGCGATTACGTCGTGCTCGGCGTCGGCTTCGCCGATCTGCGCAAAGGATTCGACCTGTTCCTGCAGGTGTTTCGCCAGATCGCGGCGGTGCGCGACGACGTGCATTTTTTCTGGATGGGCGAGGCGCATTTGTGGATTCGCGACTACCTCGGCCTGGAAATCGCCGCCGCGACCGCGACCGGGCGGTTTCATATGGTGGCGTTCGATGATGACGTCGCGACCGCCTATGCCGGTGCCGACCTCTACGCCCTCACCTCGCGCGAGGACCCGCTGCCGAGCACCGTGATCGAAGCGATGGCCGCCGGCGTGCCGAGCATCGCCTTCGAGGGCGCCGGTGGCATCCCCGATCTGCTGCGCGCGAGCGAAACAGGCGCCGTCGTGCCGATGGGCGATGTCACAGCCTTCGCATCCGCCATCCTCGACCGGCTCGACCATACCGCGCTCGAATCCGACCGCCGGCGCCTCGCCGCGATCGCCGAGCGGCATTTCGATTTCCCGGCCTACGCCGCGCAATTGCTCCGCATCGCCCACCCTTCCCTCATCGGCATTTCATGCGCCGTGTTGAGCTATAATTACCGCGATTACCTCGCCGACCGGCTCGGCTCGGTGTTCGGCCAGACCTACCCGCTCACCGAAATCCTGCTGCTCGACGACGCCTCGACCGATGGCTCGGTCACCGAAGCCCTGCGTCTTGCCGCGGATTGGCGGCGCAGCATCGCGCTGCATCGCAACGCCACCAACGGTGGTTCGGTGTTCGCCCAATGGCGGCGCGCCGCAACACTTGCAACCGGGGACTACGTTTGGATCGCCGAAGCCGATGATCAGGCCGACCCCCGCATGATCGGCCGCCTCGCCGACGCCCTCACCCACGCGCCCGACGCCGTCATGGCGATCGCGGATTCCCGCGCGATCGACGCCACCGGCACCACCCTGATGCCCGACTATCAGAACTACTATGTCGAATCCGGCGCACCGGACCTCGATCGGTCATTCGTGATGAGCGGACGCGATTTCGCCACCCGCTTCCTTGCCACCCGCAACCTGATCCTGAACGTCAGCGCTGTCCTGTTCCGCCGCAGCGCCCTGCTCGCCGCCCTCGACCGCCTGGGGCCTGAACTGCTGGACTGGAAACTCGCCGGCGACTGGCGGCTCTATCTCGAAATTCTGACCACGACCGATGCCAGCGTCGTCTGGCTCGCCGAACCCTTGAACATCCACCGCCGCCATGACCGCGGCATGACCGCGGCCCTCAACGCCCGGCGCCATCTGGCGGAGATTGCCGGCATGCACGAAATCGCGGCGACAGCGCTGGATCTCGATGACGCCGCGCGGCAACACCAAGCCACCGACCTCGCCGCCCTCGCCGACCGTTTCGGCGTGGCAATAACCGACATTGCGTTGCACAATTTTACCGGGCCTGCTTAACTATACCTTAAGGCTTCCACCGTCTGCTCTAACGACCAATCAATCGCATCACGCCAGACAAACTGGGTATTTTACATGAAGATTTTGATTACCGGTGGCTGCGGCTTCATCGGTTCCGCGGTTATCCGGCACCTGATCGCAACGACCGGTCATGACGTTATCAATATTGACAAAATGACCTACGCCGCCTCGGAAGACGCGCTCGATGCGGCACGATCGAGCCCGCGCCACACGCTGATCCGCGCCGATATCACCGATGCCGCCGCCATGCGCAGCGCCTTCGCAAGCCACCAGCCCGATCTGGTCATGCACCTCGCCGCGGAATCCCACGTCGATCGCTCGATCGATGGCCCGGCCGATTTCATCAACACCAATATCACCGGCACCTTCATCCTGCTCGAAGCCGCCCGTACCTACTGGTCAGCCCTGCCCGAACCGCGCAAATCCGCCTTCCGGTTCCACCACATCTCGACCGATGAAGTGTTCGGTGCCCTCGAAGCCACCGACCCACCCTTCACCGAAACCACACCCTACGATCCGCGCAGCCCCTACTCCGCCAGCAAAGCCGCCTCCGATCACCTGGTCCGCGCCTGGCACCACACCTACGGCATGCCCACCATCGTCTCCAACACTACCAACAACTACGGCCCCTGGCAGTTCCCGGAAAAACTCATCCCGCTCGTCCTGCTCAACGCGCTCGATGGCAAACCCCTGCCCGTCTACGGCGATGGCTCGAACATGCGCGACTGGCTGTTCGTCGATGACCACGCCGAAGCCCTCGCCCTCATCGCGCTGAACGGCACACCCGGCGCCACCTACGCCATCGGCGCCCGCCAGCCCCGCACCAACCTCGACGTCGTCACCACCATCTGCCGAATTCTCGACGAAAAAATCCCCGACCCCGCCGGCCCGCGCAGCCGCCTGATCCGCTTCGTCACCGATCGGCCCGGTCACGATTTCCGCTACGAAATCGACCCCACCACATCCGAAACCGCACTCCACTGGCACGCCACCCATAATTTCGAAACCGGCATCGCCCGCACCATCGACTGGTACCTCGCCCACACCGCCTGGTGGCAACCCATCCGCGCCGCACGCTACGCCGGCCAACGCCTGGGGACCGCGGCATGAGGGCCGTGCCGGTTGCGAGAAAGGCCGGGGCTTCGCCCCAGACCCCACCAGGAGGCGCCGCCTCCTGGACCTCCGCTAAGGGCGCAGCCCTTAGAACCCGGAGTTTTAGGAAAGGGGTGGGCGCTGCCTCGCATTTGTCACGTCTATGGACTGGATCGCCCACCCCTTTCCTAAAACTAATGGATTTTAAAGGCTCCGCCTTTAACGGGGTTCCAAGGGGCAGCGCCCCTTGGTGGGGCTTGGGGCGAAGCCCCAACCTGTCTCACATCAGCACGGCCCTCACACCATGATCACCAAGGGCATTATCCTGGCCGGTGGGTCGGGGACGCGGCTGCATCCGACGACGCAGGCGACGTCGAAGCAGTTGTTGCCGGTTTATGACAAGCCGATGGTTTACTATCCGTTATCGACTTTGTTGCTGGCGGGGATTCGCGACATTCTGTTGATTTCGACGCCGGCGGATTTGCCGCAGTTTCAGCGTTTGTTGGGGGATGGGGGGCAGTTCGGCGTCACCATCACCTATGCCGAGCAGGCGTCGCCGGATGGTTTGGCGCAGGCGTTTCTGATTGGCGAGGCGTGGCTGGCGGGTCAGGCCTGTGCGTTGGCGCTGGGCGATAATCTGATTCATGCGGATCATTTGTCGGTCTCGTTGCGTGCGGCTGCGGCGCGGCCGGAGGGGGCGACGGTGTTTGCCTATCAGGTGCGCGATCCCGAGCGGTATGGCGTGGTGAGTTTCGACGGCGAGGGTCGGGCGGTCGAGATCGTCGAGAAACCGGCGGTGCCGTTGTCGAATTGGGCGGTGACCGGGCTGTATTTTTATGACGATCGGGTGACGCAGTTTGCCCATGCGATCAGGCCATCGCCGCGGGGCGAGTTGGAAATCACCGACCTTAACCGGATTTATCTTGAAAACGGCTCGCTGCACGTCGAAAGATTGGGACGCGGTACCGCGTGGCTGGATGCCGGCACGCCGGACTCCTTGTTGCAGGCGGCAACGTTCGTGCAGACGATCCAGCAGCGGCAGGGCAATCTGGTCGGCTGTCCGGAGGAGGTCGCGTTCCGGATGGGGTTCATCGATGCGGCGACGTTGCGGGGGCGGGCCTTGAAACTGGGCAAGACGGAACTGGGGCGTGTGTTGATCGAACTGGCGGATGGGATGCACCAATGATCGAGGCGCAGGCGATTGCGGATGTTCTGCTGATCTCACCGCCGCGGTTTGCCGATCAGCGCGGCTGGTTCAGTGAAAGCTGGAATCAGGCCAAGCTGGCCTCGCTCGGCTTTCACCACGAGTTCGTGCAGGACAATCATTCCTACTCCGCCCAAACCGGCACGATCCGTGGCCTGCATTGCCAAGTGCTGCCGTTCGTCCAGGGCAAATTGGTGCGCTGCGTGCGGGGATCGATCTGGGATGTCGCGATCGATATTCGCAAGGGCTCGCCCGATTTCGGTAAATTCGTCGCAGCCGAGTTGTCGGCCGCCAACGGGCGGCAATTATGGATCCCCGGGGGTTTTCTGCACGGGTTCTGCACGCTCGAGCCGGATACCGAGGTGATCTACAAGGTAACCGCCGGGTATGACAAAGGCTCGGAGCGGGGTGTGATCTGGAACGACCCCGACCTTGCGCTGCCCTGGCCGGTCTCACCCGAACATGCGGTGCTGTCGGACAAGGATGTGTTGCTGCCGCGGCTGGCGTCGTGCGATTCCTGGTTCGTGTTCTGACATGACAGACCGCCCGATCCTGATCACTGGCGCGACCGGGCAACTCGGCATGGCGCTCGCCGCGCAGGCGAAGCTGGCGTTCGAGGCGGTGGGGCGGCCGGTGTTCGATTTCGAGCGCCCCGCGACGATCACGTCGTGTTTTGCGGGTGCCGCGCCATCGCTGGTGATCAACGCCGCGGCGTGGACGGCGGTGGACGCGGCCGAGCAGAATCACGATGCCGCGTTTCGCGCCAACCGCGACGGGCCGGGGATTCTGGCCGGTCTCTGCCGTGATGCCGGGATTCCGCTGATCCATGTCTCGACCGATTACGTATTCGATGGCGACAAGGGCGCGCCCTATATCGAAACCGATCCGGTGGCACCGTTGGGCGTTTATGGCGCCAGCAAGGAGGCGGGCGAGCGCGCGGTGCTGGAGTCGGGCGCGATGGCGATCGTGCTGCGCACCTCCTGGGTGTTTTCCGCCCGCGGCAAGAATTTCGCACGCACCATGATCAACGCCGCACGCAAGACCCGTGCGTTGCGCGTGGTGGGCGACCAGCGCGGCACGCCGACGGCGGCCGAGGATCTGGCGGCGGCGATTCTCGCGATTGCCGGGCAAATTCAGAATGGCGGCTGGCAATCCTCGTTCCAGGGTCTTTTCCACGCGACCAATACCGGCGAAACCACCTGGCACGGATTTGCCGAAGCGATTTTCGACATCGCCGCGGCCCAGGGCGAAACTCGCCCGGTGGTTACCGCGATCACCACCGCCGACTGGCCGACACCGGTGAAGCGCCCCGCCGATTCCCGGCTGGACGGCACCAAACTCGCCACGGTGTTCGGCCTGCGCCTGCCCGCTTGGCACGATGCGACGGAGCGGGTGATCACCACGATGCTCACGGCAGACCGATCGCCATGATCGCGATCCTGCTCTCCACCTATAACGGCGCGCGCTTCCTGCCCGAGCAGTTGGAGAGTTTCGAGCGGCAGACCGACAGCGACTGGCGCGTGGTATGGCGCGATGACGGCTCGACCGACGAGACCCGCAGCATCATGGCCCGTTTCACGGCGAAGATCGGCCCGGCGCGGTGCCGCGAAACCGCCGGGTCTGGCGCACATCTCGGCGCGGCACAGAGCTTCCTGTCATTGCTGCCCGAAGCGGCCGACGCCGATTCGGTCGCCTTCGCCGATCAGGACGACGTCTGGCTGCCCGACAAGCTGGCCCGCGCGCGCGAGGCACTGAAATCCGCCGGCAACCAGGCCATGCTGTATTGCGCCCGGCAATATCTGGTCGATGAGCATCTACAGGGCCACAATCTGTCGATCCTGCCGGGCGACAAGCCGGGGTTCCCCGCCAGCCTCACGCAGAACATCGTGCACGGCAATACCATGGTGATGAACCGGGCGGCGGCCGACCTGGTCGCGCGCATTCCCGGCCCGCCCGGCACGGTGCATGATTGGTGGAGCTATATCGTGATCACGGCGTGCGGCGGCGTGGTGCTGATCGACCCGAAACCGGTGGTGCTCTACCGCCAGCACCGCGAAAACCTGATCGGCTCGCCACCCTCCACCCTGGCCCGCGCGGTCGCTGCCCTACGCCGCGGTCCGGGGATTTTCATGACCATGATGCGCCGCCATGTCGGGCAACTCGCCGCCCACACCGAATTCCTGACCGAACAAGCGCGCGGCGACGTGGCGCGGATCGGCGAAGGCCTGCGCGGCGGCGTGGCGCCGCGCTCGCGCGCGCTACGCTGCCCCGGGCTGAAGCGGCAGACCGAGCTTGAAAACATGCTCTTCCGCCTCTGGTTCATGATCGGCTGATCGCGACTCAACCGGCGCCACCTGCGCCGTCGCGATCGCCTGCGCCATGATCTGATCCACCGCGTCCCGCAGCGAGGTCGGATAGAGGCTCGCCCCGATCGCCGCCTGGAAATCACCATAGCGTTCGTAATCCGCCTTGGTGGTCCAGAACCCGACCGCAATCGGCACATCGGGCGATGCCCGGCGCAACCGCCGTACCAGATAGCGCACGCTCGAAGGTGCTGCCGCAATATCCAGGTAACACAGAAAGATCATTGCAATCCCGTCCATATCGAGGCTCGCGACATGCGTCCGCGCCGCGGCCTCATGCGGCACGATGCGCGTTCCAATGCCATGGCGGGCCAGCAGCTGGGCCATGATGGCGCAGCCCTCGCGATCGAGCGCGCCGCGCCCGGCGATGCACATCACCGGTGCCTCACCCTGCCAGACCGGCGCCAATTGCCCGCGCGGCGGCATCACCAACCGCGCGGGCACCGCGGGCGGGCCCACCTGATCCGTTCCCACCTGATCGGTTCCCGCCTGATCCGTTCCCGCCGGGGACGGGCGCACGGGTTTTTCGCTGTCCACCTGATCGTCGAGCCCATCGATCAATTCGGCGACGGTATCGGTGATGCGATCGAGCTGGCCGGGGTACAGCGCGCCCCGCACCGCATCGCCGGCGGCAAGCCGCAAGGCCGGCAGCACAACGCTGTCGTAATAGCCGCACAGTGTGCGGTCCCGCAGCAAAACCTCCGCCTGGTCCAGCGCCTCATCCGGATCGCCGGCAAGCGCCCTTTGATAGAACGTCTCGACCGGCGTCAGCGCGGGCCGATCGCCCAGCAGCACATCAAGAAACTCCAGCCGCTCGACATGGCGGCCGAGAACCACGAAACACAGGGTGAGCGGCGTTGATAACAACAGGCCGACCGGCCCCCACAGCCACCCCCAGAAAATCGCCGCGACCACGACCGAGATTGGCGAAAGCCCGGTCGTCCGGCCATACACCATCGGCTCGACCACCTGCCCCACCACTGTCTCGCCGACGACGAACAGCACCAGCGTCCAGATCGCCATCGACCAGTCGGGGTCGACCGCCGCCGCCAGCAGCAGCGGCGGCACGGCGGCGATGAAGCTGCCGATATAGGGAATGAACCGGGCCAGCGCGGTCAGCACGCCCCACAGGATCGCCCCCGGCACGCCGATCGCGAACAACCCGAGCCCCACCACCACGCCAAATCCAGCGTTGATCAGAAACTTGGTCAGGAAATACCGGCTGAGCCGGTCGGCCGCGTCATCGAGCGCGGTGGTCGTGCGGTGCAGATCGGTCGAGCCGAACAGCCGGATCATGCGATCGCGCAGATCCTCGCGATACAAGAGAATGAAGCTCGCGACCGTGAACACAATGAACATGATCGCGAGCGGATCGAGCATTGGCCCGATGATGCCCTTGGCGACATCGGTCGGCGAAATCGGTGCCGGCACGACCGAAACGCGCTCGGGCGGCGGCGCGCGATCCGCGGAGTGGTGCTCGGCTTTCGGTGCCGCGGCATGCTGCAATTCCTTGCCGGCCTGTTTCACGAAACTGTTGAAATTCCCGACCGTCGCATGGCGGATCATATCGATCTTCTGCACAATGATGGTCTGCTCCGCAGGCACTTCGCGCACCAGCGCGGTCACCTGCGTGCCGATGATCGCACCAAGCCCGAGCAGAACCACCAACGGCAACGCCATCGCCAGCATCACCGAACCCACGCGCCCGCAGTACCAACGCCGCAGAAACGCAGCGATCGGTGCGACCAGAAAGCTCAGCAACACCGCCAGCGTGATCGGGATCAGCACGTCCCGCGCGAAATAGAGTGCAGATATCACGACCACGGCCACCGCGAGCGACAACAACCCGCGTAACCCGGGTGTTTCGGCCGGCGGAATCGTGACCGGGCCGTCCGTAACCGGCGTCGGTCGCATTGTTCGCATATCTGAATCCCCGTTTTCGCTGATATGGGGGGCGCATCGCCCGAAAAAAGCATGCAGGTGACAGCAAAAGGAAAACCGGGCACGAGCCGTGCTCCGCGCGGGCGCATCCACGCCGCGCGAACGACGGGATCGAACGTTCATCATGGGTTTCATTTTTGCGGTTCTGGTGATCGATTCGCTGGGCTTCGGGCTGATCGCGCCGATCCTGCCGGACTTGGTGCAAAAACTCGCGCATGTGCCGCTGTCGCACGCAGCACTCTGGGTCGGCACGCTCAGCATGACCTTCGCCGCCACCCAGTTTTTCGCATCCCCGGTGCTGGGCCAGTTGAGCGACCGGTTCGGCCGCCGCCGGCTGATCCTGATTTCATTGTCGGGCAGTGCTGCCAACTATATCCTCCTGGCATTTGCACCCACCATCGGCTGGCTGTTCATCGGCCGGCTGATCGCGGGTGCCACCGCCGGCAACGTCTCCGCCGCCAGCGCCTACATCGCGGACATCACGCCGCCTGAACAACGCGCGCAGCGCTTCGGCATGATCGGCGCCGCCTTTGGCCTCGGGTTCATGGCAGGCCCGATGCTGGGCGGGTTTCTGGGAGCCATTAACCTGCGCCTGCCGTTTCTGGTCTCGGCCGGGCTGGTTGCGGTGAACGTGATCTACGGCATTTTCGTCCTGCCGGAATCCCTGCCGGTTGAAAAACGCCGCCCGCTCCGCCTGCGCGATGCGACCCCCCTGGGTGCCATGCGCCTGTTGACGACGGTACCCCGCCTCTGGCGTCTGGCGGCAGCGTGGAGCGTGCGCTGGTTCGGGCTGGGCGCTTTGCAGGCGGTGCTGGTGCTGTTCACCGAGTTGCGCTTCGGCTGGGGGCCGCAGCAGAACGGCATTCTGTTCGCCGCCGTCGGCGTCGCATCGACAATCGTGCAATTCACCTTGGTCAAGCGGGCGGTCACGCTGTTCGGCGAGCGCGGTGCGGCGCTGGTCGGCTTCGGCGCCAGCGCGATCGGCTTCATGATGTTCGGCCTCGCGCCAAGCCCGGTGTGGCTGTTCGTCGGCATTGCGTTCACCTCGCTCGGCTCGGTCGCCAACCCCGCGATCCGCAGCATGATCTCGCGCGCCTTGCCGGCCGATCAACAGGGCCGCGCCGCCGGTGCGCTCGCCTCGATCGAAGGCCTCACCGCCATCGTGGCTCCGCTGACCGGCGCCTTCGTGTTCGATCTGTTCAGCCGCAACGTCCCCTGGCGGCTGCCCGGCGCGCCGTTCGTGATGGTCAGCGCAATGCTGGTCGGCGCGGCATGGCTGATCCTGACGTCGGCCCCCCGAACCAGCAAGACGCGCGCCGAAAAATGACGAACGCGCCGCGCTCATCAACCTGATCAGCGCCGATTTCAGCGCGACCTGCAACGTTAACCCGCTTTCAGCTTTTGATCATTACACGGGTAAGCGGTAAACGCGTATCACCTCTTCATGGCGGAACATGTCCATCAGCGTCCATCTTGACCGCATCACCGACCCGATCGTAGCGCAGGACGAGCGGCACGCCGGCTCATCGGTGCGCCAGCCCGAATTGCGCGTGTTGATGGCCACCCGCTACGGCCGGCTTGGGGCCAGCAGCCGGCTCCGCCTGTTGCAATACGCCGAACCGCTGGCCGAGCAGGGCATTTTATCCACGGCCCGGCCGTTCCTGTCCGATAATTACGTCAAGGCGCTTTATGAAGGCCGCAGCCGCCTGCCCGCCGTGCTTGCCGCCTATGCCCGCGCGCCCGCACTGCGGGCGGCGGTGCAGGAGCACGACATCGTCTGGATCGAGAAGGAATTGCTGCCGTTTCTGCCGGCCTTGTTCGAACGCGCGCTGCTCGGCGCAAACAAGAAATTCATCCTCGATTTCGACGATGCGTGGTTCCTGCGCTACGGCGGCGAGGGCGAAGCGGGCGGCCGCAACCGTCTGGTCCGCACCCTGCTCGGCGGCAAATTCCCCACCCTGCTGCGGCGCGCCGCACTCACCATCGTCGCCAACGAAACCCTGCGCGACTGGGCGCTACGTGCGGGGGCGGCCAATGTCCTGCTGCTGCCCACCGTGGTCGATCTCGATCATTATCCGCCAACCGCCATGCCCACCAACCCGGTCTTCACCATCGGCTGGATCGGCACGCCGGTTACGGCACCCTATCTCGCACGCCTCGCCGAGCCGCTGCGCCAGCTATCGGCGGAGGCACCGCTCGAATTGCTGGTGATCGGCGCGCCCGATTTCACCCTGCCCGGCGTCACTTGCCGCCATCTGCCCTGGAGCGAGGCGACCGAGGCGGCCATGATCAGCCAGTGCGACGTCGGCATCATGCCGCTGCCGGACGATGCCTGGGCGCGCGGCAAATCGGGCTACAAGCTGATCCAGTACATGGCCGCCGGTCGGCCGACCATCGGCAGCCCGGTGGGGGCCAATACCACGATCGTCGAGGATGGTGTCACCGGATTCCTGGCCGGCCCCGCCGCCACCTGGGCCGACCGGTTGCGCCGCCTGCGCGACGATCCGCCCCGCCGCCAGGCCATGGGCAGCGCCGCACGCCTGCGCGTCGCCGCCGATTATGCGCTGCAAGCCACCGCGCCGCGCCTCGCCGCCGCCATCCGCAGCATCGCGGCACGCTGACATTTCGCGGCACCACTGCTATGTCGCGCCATCGCGACCCGAAACACTGATCACGCAGGCGGACCATGGCTGGACATTCCCAATTCAAGAACATCATGCACCGCAAGGGGGCGCAGGATATCCGCCGCGCGCGGCAATTCGCCAAGCTGATCCGCGAAATCACCGTCTCGGCCAAGCAGGGCCTGCCCGACCCGGCCGCCAACCCGCGCCTGCGCGCCGCCTGTGCCGCCGCCCGCCAGTCGAACATGCCGCGCGACACGATCGAGCGCGCCATCAAAAAAGCCGCCGGCGTCGGCGGCTCGGAGGATTATGTCGAGGTGCGTTACGAGGGCTATGGCCCGGCCGGCATCGCCATCATCGTCGAAGCCCTGACCGATAACCGCAACCGCACCGCGTCGGACGTGCGGACCGCGTTTTCCAAGCACGGCGGCTCGCTCGGCGAAAGCAATTCGGTCTCCTTCATGTTCGACCGCATCGGCCTGGTGCGCTACCCCGCCGCAGCGGCGAGCGCGGACGCTATGCTCGAAGCCGCGATCGAGGCCGGCGCCGATGATGTGCTGAGCAGCCCCGACGGCCATGAGGTGATCTGCGCGATCGATGAATTCTTCGCCGTGCGCGATGCGCTGGAACAACGCTTCGGCGAGCCCGAGACAGCCAAACTGGACTGGCGGCCGACCACCACCACAACGCTCGATGAAGACGCCGCCCGCGCCGTGCTCAAACTGATCGACGCGCTCGATGACAGCGACGATGTCCAGAACGTCTACGCCAATTTCGAAATCCCCGAAGCGGTCATGCAGGCGCTGGACGCCTGATCAGCCGATTTCCGGCCGTCGCGCATGATCAGGCGCTGGGTCTTCGAAAAAACAGCCGTGCTGAACGTCCGGTTGTTTGGGTCCGCGGTGGGGCGCGCGTATAACAGGGCGATGGCGATTCGCGCGCGCATTCTGGGCATCGATCCGGGACTACGGTTCACCGGATTCGGTATCATCGAGGTCGATGGCAACCGCCTGCGCCATGTGGCGGACGGCGTGATCGCAACCGACGGCGATGCCTCGGTGGCCGAGCGCCTGCGCGTGCTCGATGCCGCGCTGAACCAGTTGCTGCGCGACTACACGCCCGATTACGCCGCGGTCGAGGAAACCTATGTCAACCGCAACGCCACCGCGACGCTGAAACTCGGCTACGCGCGCGGTGTGGCTTTGCTGGCACCCGCCCGGGCCGGCGTGCCGGTCGCCGAATATGGCGCGAAAACCGTCAAACGCTCGGTGGTCGGCACCGGCAATGCCGAAAAATCCCAGGTCGCGCTGATGGTGCGCCGCCTGCTGCCCGGTGCCGCGATCCGGCGCGCCGACGCCGCCGATGCCCTCGCCGTCGCAATCTGCCACGCGCATCATCTGGCCACCGCATCCGTGATGCCCAGCTTGCTGACCGGGGCCGCATGATCGGCAAACTGACCGGCCTTGCCGAACAGATCGAGGACGGGCGCTGCCTGATCGATGTCAACGGCGTCGGCTACGTCGTGTTCCTATCCTCGCGCAGCCTCGCCGCCCTGCCCGCCCCGCCGGCGCGGGCGAGCGTGCTGATCGAAACCCAGGTGCGCGAAGACGCCATCACCCTGTACGGCTTCATCGACGGCGCGGAACGCGACTGGTTCCGCCTGCTCACCACGGTGCAGGGCGTCGGCGCGAAAGTCGCCCTCGCCCTGCTGTCCGCCCTGCCGCCCGACCGGCTGGCCGGTGCCATCGCATCATCCGATCGCGCGGCGATCACCCGCGCCCCCGGCGTCGGCCCGAAACTCGCGGCACGGCTGATCGCCGAATTGCGCGAACGCATCGCCGCCATGCCGACCAGCGGCGCGTTCGGCGTCGTGTCGATCGCACCAGCCCCAGCCGCACCCAGTATCGCGGGCGATGCGATTTCCGCCCTCACCAACCTCGGCTACCGGCGCAGCGAGGCCGAACAGGCGGTCGCCGCCACGCTCGCCGCCCTCGGCGCCGAAACCGCGCTCGATGCGCTGATCCGCGACGGTTTGCGCCGGTTGGCCCGATGATTGATGATGAAGACTCCCGCCTGCTCTCCGGCGCGCGCGACGCCGAAGACGGTCCCGAAGCCGCACTCCGCCCGCAGACCCTGGCCGATTTCACCGGCCAGCAGGCCAGCCGGGAAAACCTTGCCATCTTCATCGAAGCCGCCCGCGGCCGCGGTGATCCGCTCGACCACGTGCTGCTGCACGGCCCGCCCGGCCTCGGCAAGACCACGCTGGCGCAGATCATCGCGCGCGAAATGGGTGTCGGTTTCCGCGCGACCTCCGGCCCGATCATCCAGAAAGCCGGCGATCTCGCCGCCATCCTGACCAATCTGCAGCCGAAGGACGTGCTGTTCATCGATGAAATCCACCGCCTGCAACCGGCGATCGAGGAGGTGCTCTACCCCGCGATGGAGGATTTCGTGCTCGACCTGATCATCGGCGAAGGCCCGGGCGCGCGCTCGGTCCGCATCGACCTGCCCCGCTTCACGCTGATCGGCGCCACCACCCGCTCCGGCCTGCTCGCCAACCCGCTGCGCGACCGGTTCGGCATCCCGCTCCGACTGATTTTCTACACGCCGGAAGAATTGACACGGATTGTAACCCGTGCAGCCCATCTGCTGGGCATGAACCTGACCCCGGATGGTGCCGCCGAAATCGCCAAACGCTCGCGCGGCACGCCCCGCATCGCCGGCCGCCTCACCCGCCGGATCCGCGATTTTGCAACCGTCGCTGGCACCGCCATCATCGACAGCGCCGCGGCCGACGCAGCGTTGAGGCGGCTCGACGTCGATCAGCGCGGGCTCGATGCGATGGACCGGCGCTATCTCCGCCGCATCGCCGAACACCATAACGGCGGCCCGGTCGGTATCGAAACCCTCGCCGCCGCGCTGTCCGAACCGCGCGATACGCTGGAAGACGTGGTGGAACCCTTCCTGATCCAGGAAGCCTTCCTCACCCGCACCTCGCGCGGGCGGATGCTCGGGCGCGACGCCTGGGCCCATCTCGGCATCCTGCCGCCACCATCACCCAACGGCCAGCATGATCTGCTGTTCGAACCATGAACGCGCTGCACCACGGCACCCACCGCCTGGGGTTGCGGATCTATTTCGAGGATACCGATGCCGGTGGCATTGTTTATCACGCGAATTATCTGCGCTACGCCGAACGCGGTCGCTCCGAAGCCCTGCGCAGCCTCGGCGTACCCCACGCGGAAATGATCGCCACGCATGGCAGGATGTTCGTGGTGCGCCGGGCCAATATCGACTATGAGCGGCCCGCGCGACTCGATGACTGGCTGGTGGTGGCAACAACCGTGCTCGCCATCGGGGCGGCGCAGGTCACGCTTGACCAGACGATCTGGCGCGACGATGTGGCGCTGGTGCGGATCAAACTCGGGCTTGCCTGTATCGACGCGGTCAGTCAAAGGGCCGCACGGCTGCCGGCGCCGATGCGGACGGCGCTGGAGCGGATGCGGATGGACGGAATTGCAGACGGCCGCGTTGCCGTGGAAGGGACTTGAACATGGATCAGGCTGTCAACGCCGCGGGGCTCGCCGCACCGAGTGCGAATTTATCGCTACTGGGCTTGTTTTTGCAGGCGAGCTTCGTCGTGCAGTTCGTCATGCTGCTGCTGCTGGCCGCCAGCATCTGGGTGTGGGCGATCATCATCGAAAAAACCATCACCATCCGCAGGGTCAACCGCGACGCCACCGCGTTCGAGGACAAATTCTGGTCTGGCCGCAGCCTCGATGAACTCTACGAACAGGAAGGCTCCGAGCCCGGCCACCCGATGGCCGCGGTGTTCGGTGCGGCCATGGGCGAATGGCGCCGCTCCTCACGCGTCGCCGGCGCCGATATCGTGCGCTCGAGCGTGAACGAACGGGTCGATCGCGCCATGGGTGTCACCACCATGCGGGAAATGGAACGGCTCGAACGCCACATGGTCTTCCTCGCCTCGATCGGCGCGGTGGCACCGTTCGTCGGTCTGTTCGGCACCGTCTGGGGCATCATGCACTCCTTCGCCGCCATCGCCGCCATGCATAATACAAACCTCGCGGTCGTCGCCCCCGGCATCGCCGAAGCGCTGTTCGCCACCGCGATCGGCCTGGTCGCCGCCATCCCGGCCGTGCTCGCCTATAACAAGCTCTCGACCGACCTTTCCCGCGTCGCCGCCCGCCTCGAAGCGTTCGGCGCCGAATTCAGCGCCATCCTGTCGCGCCAAGCCGAAGAGCGCGCATAATGGCCGGCGGTCTGCTCGACAACAAACGCGGTAACCGGCGCAGCCGCTACCGCCCGATGGCGGAAATCAACGTCACCCCGCTGGTCGACGTGATGCTGGTGCTGCTGATCGTGTTCATGATCACCGCCCCCCTCATCACCTCCGGCGTGTCGGTCAACCTGCCCCACGCCAACGCCAAACCGGTCAATACCGACGCAACCCCCATCACCATCACCGTCAACGCGGCTGGCGATGTCTACCTGCAGAATTCTAAGGTCGCCCTCGATAATCTGGTCGCCACGCTGCAACAAATCGCCAAAAACAATACCGACCGCCGCATCTTCGTGCGCGGCGATACCAGCGTGCCCTACGGCACCATGCTGAAAGTGATGGCCACAATCACCAACGGCGGGTTCGATAAAGTCGCCCTCCTCGCCCAACAACCCACCCCGTCCGCACACTGACCCGGGGTCGGCTATGGAGTTGAGGGACATGAGCAGGAACAAGGCCGGGGGGCGCTGCCCCCTGGACCCCCGCCAGGAACTGAGTTCCTGGACCTCCATAGTTTTGGCAGGGGGATGGCGCGCCCCTGCTCTGGAAGCGCCCGTGCCCGTGAGCGCCATCCCCCTGCCAAAACTCCGGGGGTCTGGGGCCTCAGGCCCCAGCGGGGTCCAGGGGCAGAGCCCCTGGCCTTCTTCCCACCCATACCCCCCACCCCAGAGCTGACCATGGACCGGGGTTTACGGCGTGGGGCGATCGTGTCGGGGCTGGTGCATCTGGCCGTGATTCTATTGGCGATCGTAGTGCTGCCAACCGAGCATTTGCAGGCACCGGCGACGGCGGCGGTCGATGTCACGATCATTGGTCCGCATGTGCCGCAGCAAGCGTTGCACAAAGGCAAGGTGCCGGCACCGGCCGATACCAAGCGGGTTCACAAGGCGCATCTGACCAAGGAAAAGCCGAAGGACCAGCCGAAGATCGCCCCACCCCCGCCACCGCCGCCGCCACCACCGGCCCCGCATGCGCAGCCGAAGCTGCCGCGCCCGCCCGCGCCGGCGCCACCGCCGCCGCCGCCGCCGCCAACGCGGGCGCCGACGCCGTTGCCGACACCACCGCCCCCGCCGCCGCATCCGCCCCAGAAGAAAACCGAGGTCAAGCCGGCCAAGAAGCTGCCCTTGCCGCCCAAAAAGCAGCCGCCGACGCCGGCGCAGAAAAGCCCGACCAGCCAGAAGCATGTGGTCAAGACGCCGGCGCCGATGAGCCAATCGGTGCTGAACACGATTGCCAAGCTGCGTTCGCTGGAAAAGCAGAAAAAAGCGCCGACCGCGAAGTATAATCCGCGCCAGGGCGGCGCACCGCAGGGTGGCGGCACCAAAATGAGCACGGCGAATTCCGGCCTATCGGCCGCGCAGCGCAACGCGATCGGCTCGGAGGTTCAGCCCTGCTGGGGCATCGATGCCGGGGCACCCGGCGTGTCCAGTTTCAGCGTGCTGTTGCAGGTGGTGACCGATGCTTCGGGCGTGGTGCGCGAAGCCGAGGTTGCACCGGCCGATCAGGGCAAGCTGGGCGATCCCGTGTTCAGCGCATTCGCCCAACGGGCTGTCGATGCGGTGAAAAACTATCAATGTGCCAAACTGCCGCTGCCGCCCTATATGCTCGGCTCGGTTCACACGTTCATTTTCCGGTTCACGCCGTAACTTCGCCGAAATTACAGGACAGAGGTCATCGATGACAACAAATCGCTCCATTCCTGCGCCCCATCTGCGTGTGCCCAACACGCTGGTCGAACGCCTGCCGCCGCTGTCGCGTCGCCTGATGCTCGGTGCCGGTGCGGCCGGGTTGATCCTGCCGGGGTTGGCACGGGCGCAGAGTGCGCCGGCCGGTGCGGGTTCCGCCGGCAATGGCCCGGGTGACGCCATCAACGTATCCGGCGCACATAACGCGCCGATCCCGATTGCGCTGCCGCCGTTCACCAACGCAAGCGCCGGGGCATCTGAGCTCGGCGACCAGATCGCGCAGGTGATCACATCGGACCTCGATCATTGCGGCTTGTTCCGCTCGATCGATGCGAACAGTTTCGTGCCGAATTCGGTGGCCAATGGTGTGCCGGTCTGGGCGAACTGGAGCATTCTGGGTGCCCAGGCGCTGGTGACCGGCAGTGTCACCGACCAGGGCGGCGGCCAGGTGCGGGTGGAATACCGGCTGTGGGGCGTGTCGCAGCAAAAGCAGTTGCAGGGCACCGCCTACACCACCGCTTCGGGTAACTGGCGGCGGATCGCGCATATCATCGCCGACGATATCTATCAGCAGATGATCGGTGAGAAGGGCTATTTCGACACCAGGGTTGCCTATATCTCGGTCTCCGGCCCGCCGACCGGGCCGACCAGGCGCATGGCGATCATGGATTACGATGGTGCCAACACGCGGTTCCTGACCTCGGGTCGTTCGATGGCCCTGTCGCCGCAGTTCAATCCGACGCGCCAGCAGGTGGCGTTCGTGAGTTTCGAGAACAACAATCCGCGGGTATTCCTGTTCGATCTGCAGACCGGCGCGCGCAGCGTGGTCGGCAATTTCGGCGATATGAGTTTCGGCCCGCGTTTCAGCCCCGATGGGTCGGCGCTGCTGGTGTCTGTTTCGCGCGGCGGTGGTGCGATGATCGTGAAATACGATCTGGCCAGCCACAGCCAGACGCCACTGACCGATGCCAATTCGATCAACGTGACGCCATGCTACAGCCCGGACGGCAGCAAGATCGTGTTCAACTCGGACCGCGATGGCTCGGGCGACCAGCAATTGTTCGTCATGGGTGCCGATGGTTCGAACGTGCAGCGCATTTCCTACGGCAGCGGCCGTTATGCCGAGCCGGACTGGTCGCCGCGCGGCGATCTGATCGCGTTCACCCGCCTGGGTTCGGGCGGCTTCGGCATCGGCGTGATGAAGCCGGATGGCTCGGGCGAGCGCATCCTCTCGCAAGGCTATCTCGAGGAAGGCTCCACCTTCTGCCCGAACGGCCGCGTGATCATGTTCTATCGTCAAACGCCGCTCCGGGTCGGCAACGTGTCTCATCTGGTCACGATCGGCACGGACGGTTTCAACGAGCGCATCACGCCGACGCCGACCAACGCGACCGACCCATCCTGGGGTCCGCTGCTGTCGTGAATCGGCGCATCATTTCGCCCCGGTGATTGGTATCGGATTGCGCCGATAGGCCGAAAGGCCGCGCCCCGCCATCCCACCCGGCGGGGCCGCACCGCCCGGTGCGGCGATCGGCAAGATCTGCGGGTGGCCGTGCAGCCCAGCAAATGCGAACCCGCCGACGCCGAACTGGCGCAGCGCGATCGCGCCCGGGGCCGGTTTCACGTCCGTTTTCGCCGGTTGCGGAATGCTCGCCATCCCCGCCGCGACCGGCAGCAGCACCGGCGCCGGCCCTCCCTGACCATGCCAGACCGCCAGCACTTTCTGCTCATAGGGCAACCCGAGCGCGGGTGTTTCGGAATGATACGCGCCAACCGCTGGATTCCACCCACCCAACCGGGTTTTCAGCCGCCGCAGAAATTGCGCGCCGTACAGCGCGTTCGAGGCTGGATCGAACGCCTGAGCAAGTGTGGCGAAAGCGGTCGGATGATGCTCCAGGTTGATCTGCATGCAGCCGATGTCGAGCGAAGCGATGCCCTGGTTTTCAAAATCCTGCGCCGCCGCCACCGCCTGCGCCTCGGTCGCATAGGTGTGGCCGGTGCCGTTGGCGTCGATCGTCCAGGGCCAAGGTGCCACCTGCCCGGTCTGCCGATCGCGCTGACCGGATTCCACCGTGGCAATGGCGTTCAGCAGCCCCGCCGGTGTATGGGCAACGCCCTGCGCGAGGTTCAGCGCTGCGGCGCACAACGCCGACGGATCGCCGATCGGCCCCAGCGGCGGCACGATACCGGCGGGCAACGCCCACGCAACCACCGGCCAGGCCAGCACGCTTGCGAGCCAAACAACAGCGATCACGGCGGCGCGTCTGCAATACATATCAGGCAGTATCAGGCCCGATGATTAAAATTTAATAAATTTCCGACCGAAAATACGCCATCGTGCTCCAATTGCATCCACTTGGACCAGATTGCCCTCAAATGAGCGATGCTGCACTGCAAAAAAGTTCTTGCATCATTCTGCTCGCCTGGATATAACCGTCTCAGCAACACGGCGACCAGTTCGCTTTGTTTGCTTTCTTGGACGTTTCCTC
Organism: Acidiphilium rubrum; assembly: GCF_900156265.1. Lineage (GTDB taxonomy): Bacteria > Pseudomonadota > Alphaproteobacteria > Acetobacterales > Acetobacteraceae > Acidiphilium > Acidiphilium rubrum. The sequence goes on along the minus strand of NZ_FTNE01000001.1, from coordinate 255,011 downwards.
CCTAAACTTGGCGGCACGAAAGTGCCGCCCTTTTTTTTGACCTGGAAAGAAATCATTCAAAGCGGCACGACCGATCGCTCGGCGGCTTTGCTTCACGGCCGGCACGCTCTACAATACCTTGTGCCTAACAGCGCCCTACACCAAGGAGTGGCCGATGCTCAATACCAGCCCCGATTTCAAGGAAAACGTCCGCCACGCCATGGCGGATGCCGGGTTGCAAAAGGCGCTCGACCGTGCCAAAAAACCCTTCGCCCTGTCGCGCGCCAACGCCGTCGCCGGCCTGCCGGAGTTCGAAGCCCTGCGCGAAACCGCCAAGGGCATCAAGAACCACACCATCGCCCATCTCGATTACTACCTCGAAGCCTTCACCAGCCAGGTCGAATCCAAGGGCGGCCAGGTCCATTGGTGCCGCACCGCCGAGGATGCGCGCAATGCCGTGCTCGGCATCTGCCAGCGCGTCGGCGCGCGCACCGCGACCAAGGGTAAGTCCATGATCTCCGAGGAAATCGGCCTCAACGATTTTCTCGCCGAACAGGGTATTGAGCCGATCGAGACCGATCTTGGCGAATACATCCTGCAACTGCGCAACGAGGCGCCCAGCCACATCATCGGCCCGGCCTTTCACCTCAACCGCGAGGATTGGGAGGAAAGCTTCCGCGCTGCCCACACCCATCTGCCGGCCGACCGGGTGTTCGCCGAAAAACGCGACATCCAGGCCGAGGCCCGCGCCGTGCTGCGCGAAAAATTCCTCGCCGCCGATGTCGGCATCACCGGTGCGAATTTCCTGATCGCCGAGACCGGCACCTCGATCATCGTGACCAACGAAGGCAACGGCGACCTCACTCAAACCCTGCCGCGCGTGCATATCGTGCTGGCATCGCTCGAAAAAGTCGTCCCGACCATCGAGGATACGCTCTCCCTGCTGCGCGTGCTGGCCCGCTCGGCAACCGGTCAGGAATTCTCGGTCTACACCACGTTTTCCACCGGCCCGAAGCGCCCGGGCGATCTCGACGGGCCGGAGGAATATCACGTCGTCCTGCTCGACAACGGCCGCTCCAACATGGTCGGCTCCGAGTTCCAGGACATGCTGCGCTGCATCCGCTGCTCGGCCTGCATGAACCATTGCCCGGTCTATCTCACGGTCGGCGGTCACGCCTATGGCTCGATGTATTCCGGCCCGATGGGCAGCGTGCTGACCCCGGCGATTTTCGGCGCCGACCAAGCGCATCTGCTGCCCAGCGCCTCGACCTTCTGCGGCAAATGCGAGAGCGTCTGCCCGGTCAAGATCCCGCTCACCGGCATGATGCGCCATTGGCGCGAACGCGCGTTCGAGCGCAATCTCTCCCCAGCCACCGGCCGCTACGGCATCGGCATCTGGGGATTTTTCGCCCGCCGGCCCGCGCTTTACCGCGCCGTCACGCGCATCGCCTCCTGGAGCCTCGGCCTCGCCGGGCGCAAACGCGGCTCGTTCCGCTCCCTGCCGCTCGCCGGCGCCTGGACCAAGGACCGTGACATGCCCGCCCCCGAGGGCGAGACGTTTTTTGCCCGCTATGCCAGGGAGCAGCGCAGCCGATGAACGCCACCTCGAACGACCAGCGCGCCGCCATCCTCGCCGCCATCCGCCGCGGCCTCGGCCGCGGTGCCCTGCCGGCCGACCAGTCGATGATGCTGCAAGCCCGCATCGCCGCCCACCCCCGCCAGATCATACCCGCCCGCGTCGCACTCGATCATGCCGGGCTGATCGATCTGTTCGTCGCCAACGCCACGCGTGAGTTTGCAACGATCGATCATATCCAGGACCGTACCGCCCTGCCCGAAGCCATCGCGACCTACCTCCGCGCCCAGAACCTGCCGATGGAACTCACCATCGCGCCGCACCCGACGCTGGAGCACATCGACTGGTCGGCCAACACCCTGCTGACCACGCGCTTCGGCCGTGCCGCGGCGAGCGATATGGTCTCCGTCCAGGCCGGATTCGCCGGCATCGCGGAAACCGGCACCCTGATGCTGCCCTCCGGCGCCGGCACGCCGACCACGCTGAACCTGCTGCCCGATACCGAAATCGTCGTGCTCGACACCAACGACATCGTCGGCCCGTACGAGGACGCGTTCGACCGTCTGCGCCAGGCCGGCGCGATGCCCCGCAACGTCATGCTGGTCACCGGTCCGTCGCGCTCGGCCGATATCGAGCGCACCCTGGAACTCGGCGCGCACGGGCCGCGGCGGCTGCACATCGTGCTGGTCGGGGCTGATGATCAGCGAAGCGAGTAAGCGCTTCTTTTTGTAAAAAGAAGCAAAAACTTTTTTAGTTTGGTCATGGGAATCAGGACGAAAATCATTCCTGCGGCTGATCTGGAAGCCTGGGCGCGCTATCTGCGCCATGTCGCCCCCCTGCCCGGCGTGCGCGTACCCGTGTTGCCCGAGCCCGCACCAATACCCCGCCCGCTCGCCGCACCAACCAAGCCGGAACCGCCGGCACCGCCACCCCCACGACCGAAACCCGCAGCGCACCGCCGCGCCGCCCTGTCGATCGGCACCGCCCCACCCGGGCTCGACCGCGCCACCTGGTCACGCTTCCGCGCCGGCAAAATCGCCCCCGAACGCGTGCTCGACCTGCACGGCATGACCAAGCCGAACGCCCATATCGCCGTCATGGCGTTGATCGCCGGCGCTTCGGCGCAGGGCATGCGCTGTGTCGAAATCGTCACCGGCCACGGCCGGCGCGCCGGCGGCGAAGGTGTGCTCCGCCGCGAAGTGCCGTTCTGGCTCAACGATGCGCCGCTGCACGCCATGATCCTCGCGGTCTGCCACCCCCACGCCGCCAATGAAGGGGCGCTGCGCGTGCTGCTCCGCCGCCGTCGCGAATGACGCCGTTCGGCGCAAAACTCCGCCAACTCCGCGCCGACCGCCACATCACCCTGCGCGCTATGGCCACCGCACTCGATATCTCGCCCGCCTATCTCTCAGCACTCGAACACGGCCGCCGCGGCGCGCCCTCACCAGGGCTGATCCATCAGATCTGCGAACAATTCGACCTGATCTGGGACGACGCGCACGACCTCGCCGACCTCGCGCGCCTGTCGAAACCCAAACCGAAACTCGACAGCGCCGGCCTCACCCCCGAACAAACCGCGCTCGCCAACCGCTTCGCCCGGCAACTCCGCCATCTGCCGACTGCAACCGTCACCGCCATCGATGATCTGTTGCGCGCCGCTGATGCCGGTCCCCGGCCGCGGGCGGCCGATGCCAGCACAAGACCGCGCGCGCCACGCAAACCGCTCAGTTGATCGCGGCGAACGCCGCAATCGTCTCCTCGATATCAGCCGCCGACACATCGAGATGCGTGCACAGCCGCAGCCGCGTGCGTCCCATCACCGACACCATGATACCCTGCGCCCGCAGCGACTCCGCCCACGCACCCGGCGTTCTGCCGCTGGTCGCGACATCCGCATAGACCAGATTGGTATCCGGCGGCTCGATCACGATCCCCGCCACCCCGGCCAGCCCTTCGGCCAGTCGCTTGGCGTTGGCATGATCTTCGGCCAGCCGATCGACATGATGATCGAGCGCGTAAAGGCACCCGGCCGCGCAAATCCCCGCCTGGCGCAGCGACCCACCGAGCCGCTGCTTCCAGTGCCAGGCCTGGTCGATCGTCGCGGCCGAGCCCGCCAGCACGGCACCCAGCGGCGCGCCGAGCCCCTTGGTGAAATCGATCCACACCGTATCGAACGGCGCCGCATAATCGGCGGCCGCAACACCGGAGGCGACCACGGCGTTCATTAGCCGCGCGCCATCCATATGCGTCGCCATGCCAGCCTCATGCGCAATGCCGGCGAGTTCCTGCAAAGTCGCCAACGGCCACACCGCCCCGCCGCCCAAATTCGACGTCTGTTCGATCTCCAGCAGCGTCTGCGGCGCCGCATAGCGCGATGCCCCCCGCAGGCTGGCCCGCAGATCATCGGCGCTGAAAAAGCCGCGCGCCCCCGGCAACCCATGCACCCGCGCTCCCGCCAAAGCCCAGGGCGCACCACCCTCCGCCTCGATGATATGGGCCGATTCATGGGCGATGATCTCATCACCCGGCCGGCAATGGGTCAGAATGGCAATCGAATTGCACATCGCCCCCGAAGGCAGAAAAATCGCCGCCTCCTTGCCGAGCAGCCGCGCCACCCGCGCGCACAACGCATTGATCGTCGGATCGAGCCCCAACTGCTCATCGCCGACCTCGGCATTCAGCATCGCCTCGCGCATCGCCCGCGTCGGGCGGGTCTGGGTGTCGGAATAGAGGTTGATCCGCAGGGGCGGCGCATCGGGGTTGGGGGGGGTCGGGGCGTACATGTGCGTCCTTTGCGAAGAAGACAGGGTTCTTTTTTGTAAAAAAGAATCAAAAAACTTTTATTCGTTGGTGGGTGCCGGTTTGGGGAGGTTGCTCTTTTTAGAGAAGATCAGCCTCAGACCTTCACTTCCTGCCTCTGCGCGAGTTGCGGCGCGCCATAAATTGTGCGCGCCCTGGTCAGGAACGCCGCGACCATCCGCCGCACCGCCTCGGCAAACACCGCGCCGATCGCCTTTTGCAGAATAAAGCTGCGAAACTCGAAATCGACATAAAAATCGATCATCGTGCCGCGCGGATCGGCGATGAACCGCCATTCATTGCGCAGATATTTGAACGGCCCGTTCTCATAATGCACATGAATCCGCTCCGGCGCCTCCAGCGTAACCCGGGAGGTGAAACTCTCCCGGAACGGCCCGAACCCGATCGTCAGATCGGCCACCAGATCATTGCCGATATGCGAGCGCACCCGCGCGCCAACGCACCACGGCAGAAACTGCGGATATTTGCCGACATCGGCAACCAGTTCGAACATCTGGTCCGGTCGATACGGCACGAGTTTGCGCTCGGAATACTTGGGCATCGTCAGGCCACCAGTTTCGCCGCGCGCGCCGCCCGCAACGAAGCGAAGTCCGCATCGGCATGGTAGGACGATCGGGTCAGCGGCGTCGCCGAAACCATCAGAAACCCTTTCGCACGCGCCATGGCGGCCAATTCCGCGAATTCATCGGGCGGCACGAACCGGTCTACCGCAGCATGCTTAACGGTTGGTTGCAGATATTGCCCGATCGTGAGGAAATCGACATCGGCGATCCGCAGATCATCCATCACCTGACCGATCTCAGCCTTGGTCTCGCCCAGCCCCACCATCAGGCCCGATTTGGTGAACATGCCGGCATCGAGCTGCTTGACCCGATCGAGCAGCCGCAGCGACTGGAAATACCGCGCGCCGGGCCGGATGGTCGGGTACAGGCGCGGCACGGTCTCCAGATTGTGATTGAACACATCCGGCTGCGCCATCGTCACGGTTTCGATCGCACCCGGCTTGCGTAGAAAATCGGGCGTCAGAATTTCGATCGTGGTCGCCGGCGTCGCGGCACGGATCGCGCCGATCACCGCGGCAAAATGCGCCGCACCGCCATCCGCCAGATCATCCCGATCGACCGAGGTGATCACCACATGCCGCAGCCCGAGCTTGGCAACCGCGGCGGCAACGCGCTCAGGCTCATCCGCCGCCAGCGGGTTGGGATGACCGGTCGACACATTGCAGAACGCGCAGGCCCGGGTGCAGATCTCGCCCATGATCATCATGGTCGCATGGCGCTGGGACCAGCATTCGCCGATGTTCGGGCAGGCGGCTTCCTCGCACACCGTCACCAGCCCGCTTGCGCGCATCAGGTTGCGGGTTTCGAGATAGATCGGGTGCGTCGGCGCCTTCACCCGGATCCAGGCGGGCTTGTGCTGGATCGGATTGTCGCTCCGGTGCTGCTTTTCCGGGTGCCTGACCCGGTGATCTATTTCGGTACGCATCATGCGGTCAGAAGTGGATGACCTGACCATAGGCGTCAAGCACCGATTCATGCATCGCTTCACTGACCGTAGGGTGGGGGAAGACCGTATGCATCAGATCGGATTCGGTCGTCTCCAACTGCCGCGCGATGACATAGCCCTGGATCATCTCGGTCACCTCGGCGCCGGCCATGTGCGCGCCGAGCATTTCGCCGGTTTCGGCGTCAAAAATCGTCTTGATGATACCCTCAGGCTCGCCCATCGCGATCGCCTTGCCATTGCCGATGAACGGAAACCGGCCGACCTTGATTTTCCGGCCGGATTCCTTGGCCTTCGCCTCGGTCATGCCCACCGAAGCAACCTGCGGGCGGCAATAGGTGCAGCCCGGAATATTGCCGGTCTCGAATTCATGCGGATTGAGACCCGCGATTTTCTCGATGCAGATGATCCCCTCGTGGCTGGCCTTGTGGGCAAGCCAGGGCGGCCCGGTCAGATCGCCGATCGCGTAAATGCCGTTAACCCCGGTCCGGCCGAACCCATCGACCACCACATGCGTGCGCTCGATCGTCACACCCGCCGCCTCGAGCCCGAGGTTTTCGAAATTACCGACGATGCCGATCGCCGAAATCGCACGATCCGCCGTGATCCGGTGCTCCTTGCCGCCGGATTCGATGGTCACGGTAATGCTGTCCTTGCCCTTTTCGGCGCTCTTGAACACCGCCCCGGTCAGCAGTTTCATGCCCTGTTTTTCGAACTGCTTGTGCATGAAGGCCGAGATCTCCTCATCCTCGACCGGCAGAATCCGCGGCAGGGCTTCGATCACCGTCACCTCCGCCCCCATGTTGCGGTAGAAACTGGCGAATTCGATGCCGATCGCACCAGACCCGATCACCACCAGCGATTTCGGCATCATGTCCGGCACCATCGCCTCGCGATAGGACCAGATGAATTTGCCATCCGGCTCCAGACCGGGCAGCACGCGGGCCCGTGCGCCGGTCGCGAAAATGATGTGGTTCGCGGTCAGCGTGGCGACGGGTTTGCCGTCTTTCTCGACCTTGAGCGTGCGGACCCCGGCGAGGGCGCCAGTGCCGTCGAACACGGTGATCTTGTTCTTTTTCATCAGATGCGCGACGCCGGACGACAATTGCTTGGCGACACCGCGCGAGCGCTTGACCACTTTGGCGAGATCGAAGCTGATATTATCCGCCGCAAACCCGAATTCGCCGAGATTATGCAGCAAATGGTTAATTTCCGATGAACGCAGCAGCGCCTTGGTCGGAATACAGCCCCAGTTGAGGCAGATGCCGCCCAAATTCTCACGCTCGACCAGCGCGGTCTTCATGCCAAGCTGCGTCGCGCGGATCGCGGTGACGTAGCCGCCCGGCCCGCCGCCGACCACGACGACATCGAAATTCTGATCAGCCATGTTTGGTCTCCTGCTTGGCCAGCGCTTTGAGCGCCTCGCCTTTGACGCGATAGCGCGTCCATTCATCGAGCGGTTCGGCACCGAGGGATTTGTAGAACGCAATCGCGGGTTCGTTCCAATCGAGCACCTGCCACTCGAGCCGCGCACAATCGCGCCGGATCGCCTCCGCCGCGAGAGATTGCAGCAGCGCCTTGCCGATCCCCCTGCCGCGCGCTTCGGGCTTGACGAACAAATCCTCGAGATAAATCCCGGCCTTGCCCGTCCAGGTCGAAAAACTGGTGAAATAGAGCGCGAAGCCGAGAAGTTCTTCATCTTCGGCAACGATCGCATGGGCGAGCGGCTTGTCGCCGAACAGCGCCGCGTGCAGCATCGGCGCGGTCATGTCCACGGCATTCGGCGCGCGTTCATAAACGGCGAGGTCGTGCACCAGAGCGAGCACGGCGTCGGTATCGGCGGGAGTCGCGTCGCGGAGGGTAAAATCAGGCATCAGGAAGGGAAGACTTCTTTTTGAAAAAAGAAGCAAAAACTCTCATTCGCTTGGTCCGGAGGCGTACAATCGCCAAAGCCAATGGCCCAGCTCAAAAAAGTTTTTTGGTTCTTTTTTTCAAAAAAGAACATGCTTCCTGCCCCTAAAGCATCAAACTGAGCGGCGCCTCGACGATCGATTTAAACGCCGCGAGGAACTCCGCCCCGATCGCGCCATCGACCACGCGATGATCGCATGACAATGTCACGGTCATCACGGTGGCGATCGCCAGCTCCGCCCCGCGCACCACCGGGCGTTTCTCCCCGGCGCCGATCGCGATGATCGCCCCTTGCGGTGGGTTGATGATCGCGGAAAAGCTGGTGATGCCGAACATGCCGAGGTTCGAAATCGAGAACGAGCCGCCCTGGAATTCCTCGGGTTTCAGCTTGCCGGATTTCGCCCGGGCGGCGAGGTCTTTCATCTCGTTGCTGATCGCGGCCAGGCCCTTCTGGTCCGCCTTGCGGATGATCGGCGTGATCAGCCCATCCGGAATCGCGACCGCCACCGAAATATCCACGTCGTGATAGCGGATCATGGCATCATCGGTGAAGCTGGCGTTGGCTGCGGGCACGCGCCGCAGCGCGATTGCGCTGGCCTTGATGATCAGGTCGTTGACCGAGAGTTTGAACGCGCCCGCGCCATCCTTAGGCGACTGGGCATTGAGATCGGCGCGCAGTTTCAGCAGCGCATCGAGTTCGACATCCATCGACAGATAGAAATGGGGAATCGTCTGCTTGGCGGCCTGGAGCCGCTTGGCGATCACCTTGCGCATCGAGGAATGCGGCACCGCATCGTGCGGCGCGGTGATCTCGGCGGGTTTCGGTGCCAGTGAGGCGGCCGGCGCCGCGACCGGCGCCGCGGCCGCTTGCGGCACACCCGCCGGGGCGGCGGGCGTCTGGCCGCGCGCCGCATCGATATCGGCCTTGACGATGCGCCCGTTTGGCCCGGACCCTGTAATGCCCGCCAGATTGAGCCCCGCCTGCTGCGCCATGCGGCGCGCCAGCGGCGAGGCAAAAATACGCGCGCCATGATCGCTGGTATCGTGCCCGTTCGCCTTGGGTTCGCCGCGCGGCGCCGGGGCCGGCGTCGCCTCGACGGCGGCTTTGGGCGCGGGGGCCTCAGCTTTTGGGGCCGGCGCCGCTGCCGCGCTCGGCACCGCCTCACCAGCATCGACCAGCACGGCGATCGGCGCGTTCACCGCCACACCTTCGGTGCCCGCCGCGACCAGGATCTTGCCAAGCACGCCCTCATCGACCGCCTCGACCTCCATGGTCGCCTTGTCGGTCTCGATCTCGGCGATCACATCGCCGGATTTGATGGTATCACCCTCGTTCTTGAGCCATTTCGCGAGGGTGCCCTCGGTCATGGTGGGCGATAGGGCCGGCATCAGGATGTTGGTGGCCATGGCAGCGCTCCCGGTTCAGAACAGTTTTTTCACGGCATCGACCACCCAGTTCGGCTGGGGCAAGGCCAGTTTTTCCAGATTGGCGGCATAGGGCATCGGCACATCGAGGCCGGAAACCCGGGTCGGCGGCGCATCCAGCCAGTCGAACGCGTGCTCGGTGATCTGCATGGCAATCTCCGCGCCGATACCGGCGAACGGCCAGCCTTCCTCGACACTGACGACCCGGCTGGTCTTCTTCACCGAGGCGACGATGGTTTCGATATCGAGCGGGCGAATCGTCCGCAGATTGATCACCTCGGCCGAAATCCCCTGCTGGTCGAGCAGCTCGGCGGCTTTCAGCGCAACATCGACCATCAGCGAAAACGCAACGATGGTGACGTCCTCGCCCGCGCGCTCGATTTTGGCGCGGCCGATCGGCAGGATGAACTCGTCATCGGTCGGCACCTCGAACTTATGCCCGTACAGAATCTCGTTCTCGAGAAAGATCACCGGGTTCGGATCACGGATCGCCGCCCGCAGCAACCCCTTGGCATCGGCCGCCGAATACGGTGCGACGACCTTCAACCCCGGGCAATGCGCGTACCACGAGGCATAACACTGGCTGTGCTGCGCCGCGACGCGTGCCGCCGCACCATTGGGCCCCCGAAACACGATCGGGCAGCCCATCTGCCCACCCGACATATACAGCGTCTTGGCCGCCGAATTGATGATCTGATCGATCGCCTGCATCGCGAAATTGAACGTCATGAATTCGACGATCGGCTTGAGGCCGGACATCGCCGCCCCCACCGCCATGCCGGTGAACCCGTGCTCGGTGATCGGCGTATCGATCACGCGCTTCTCGCCGAACTCATCGAGCAGACCCTGGCTGATCTTGTAGGCGCCCTGATACTGCGCCACCTCCTCACCCATCAGAAACACATCGCCATCGCGGCGCATCTCGGCGGCCATCGCATCGCGCAACGCCTCGCGCACCGTAATCTCGCTGGTCGGGCCCCAATCCTTCTCGCTGTCCGGCACCGGCGCCGCCTTCGGCGCGGCTTTGGTCTCCGCCCTCGCCTCAACCTTCGCCTCAACCTTCGGCGACTCGGCCTTGACCTGCGGCGCCGCCACGCTCTCACCCTTGGTGCCGAGCACCGCAATCGGCGCATTCACCGGCACGTTGTCGGTACCCTCCGGCACCAGGATTTTCAGCAACTCACCCTCATCGACCGCCTCGACCTCCATGGTCGCCTTGTCGGTCTCGATCTCGGCCAGCACATCGCCGGATTTCACCGTATCCCCGATCTTCTTCAGCCATTTGGCCAGCTTGCCCTCGGTCATCGTCGGGCTCAGCGCCGGCATCAGAACGTCCGTGCTCATCGCTTACGCCTCCACCAGAATATCGGTCCACAACTCGGATTCATCAGGCTCCGGGCTCTCCTGCGCGAAATCCGCCGCTTGCTGAATCCGCTGCTTGATCTCGTCATCGATCGTCTTGAGCTGATCCTCGGCAACACCCAGCGCCTCGAGCCCCTTGCGCGCCAGATCAATGCAATCATGCTCGGTGCGCATCTTCTGCACCTCCTCGCGCGTCCGATACTTCGCCGGGTCCGACATCGAATGACCGCGATACCGATACGTCTTCATCTCCAGCAGATACGGCCCGTTGCCGGCGCGGCAATGCGCCACCGCCTGCTCCGCCGCCGCCTTCACAGCCATCACGTCCATGCCGTCCACCTGCATGCCCGGAATATGCCAAGGCGCGCCGTTCTGGCTCAGATCGCGCGAGGCCGATGCCCGCTCGACGCTGGTGCCCATGCCGTAGCGATTGTTCTCGATGATGAAAACCACCGGCAGCTTCATCAACGCCGCCAGATTGAAACTCTCGAACACCTGCCCCTGGTTCGACGCACCCTCGCCGAAATAGGCCAAAGTCACCCGGTCGTTGCCGCGATAATGATTGGCGAACGCCAGCCCCGCGCCCAGCGAAACCTGCGCGCCGACAATGCCATGGCCGCCGTAAAAACCCTTTTCCTTGGAAAACATGTGCATCGAGCCGCCCTTGCCGTGCGAATATCCGCCCGCGCGCCCGGTCAGCTCCGCCATCACACCCTTGGGGTCCATGTCGCACGCAATCATGTGCCCATGGTCGCGATACGAGGTGATCACCTGGTCGCCCGGCTCCAGCGCCAGCTGCATGCCGGTCACCACCGCCTCCTGGCCGATATACAAATGACAGAACCCACCGATCAGCCCCATGCCGTAAAGCTGACCGGCCTTTTCCTCGAACCGGCGGATCAGCAGCATTTTGGAATAAGCGGCCAGCAATTCATCACGATCGAGCGCGGGAGCCGCCTTGCCGGCGCGCTTGCGCACCGCCGACGATGTTTTGGTGATCGATTTCGCCTGGCTTGCCGCCATATCCCCCTCCATCAAATCAACGGGCAACTAAACTCGTCCCTCAATCGTCGCAACCGTGCCGATTGGCAAGCGTGTCACGAAAAAAACATCGATTGTGCAATGCAATACGCATGTTAACCGAAAATCAGTTAACGTCTTACCCGCCGTTCAAACGAACGACCACGAGCCCCCTCAAGCCAACGCCCCACCGCACTCGTGCGCCCCACCTATGCACCACACACGACGCCGCTCACGGCTTCGCGGTCGATGCCGCGGCCGGCGGAGCGGGCGCCTGCGCACCACCTGCAACAGGTGCCGCCGTCCCCGGCGGCAACGGCTTCAACGGCACCGACAAATCATCCGGATTGGCCAGGTTCAAAACCGATCGCGATTGAGCATTCAACATGTCCCGGTCGATCGCATGATGCCGCAACGCATCCACCCGCGCCTGCCACCGATCCCGCCGCGCCTGCACACCCGCCAACGTCGCCTGGTCACGCACCAACAACCCCTGATCCTGCCGCTGCGCCGTAATCCCGCGCGACCCCTTGATCGCATTGAACACAAAATACCCCGTCACGATCAGTAACAATAACGGTATGATCACCGCCCTGACACGCCGCTTCACAAAAACCGCCCGCTCATCACAAAAAATCACCCAACCCCAATCCAACCCAACAATGCCGCCCCGCCCCACCCCTCCGCAAGACCCCATGGTCATGGGATCGTCAGATCAATGGGGATGGGTGCCTGGCCTGGAGCAAGTAAGGCCAGGGGCTCTGCCCCTGGACCCCGTTAAAGGCGGAGCCTTTAAAATCCATTAGTTTTAGGCAAGGGGAGGGCGACACAGGCCAGATCAGCGGAAAATCCGAGGCAGCGCCCTCCCCTTGCCTAAAACTAGCGGGTTCTAAGGGCTCCGCCCTTAGTGGGGGTCGAGGGGGCAAAGCCCCCCGCCTTGCTTCCTCCACACCAATCTCCCACCTCCATCGATCTCCCATCCCATGATCATGAAATTTTGGTCAGCCGTATTTCGCCCGAATTGCGGCCGCTCCTTTGCCATGATGCGTAACTATATCCTTCCATAGCTTAACGAGGAGTTTTGATCATGAACCGCAAACCGAACCGTCAGGGCCAGACCATCCGGCGCATTCTGGTTCTGGCTGGCCTGGCCGGTGCCGTGGGGCTTGCCACAGCCGGCACTGCGTTCGCCGATCCGCCATGGCAGCATGATGGTGGCGACCATGGCCGGCCCGGCTGGCATCATCGCGGTGATGATGATTGGCGTGGCGGCTATCGGGGCCCGCGCGGCTACTACCCGCCGCCGCCGCCGGTCTATTACGCACCGCCGCCGCCGCCCCCGCCGCCGGTTTACTATGCGCCGCCGCCGCCCGCCTATTACGGCCCGCCGTCGCTGTCGTTCGGCATCAATGTGCCGATCGGCCGTTGATCACAGGCGTTCGGGCGGTCCATCAGCCCGAACGCAGCATCAACCCCCGATAACATCGATCGCGGTCAGCCCCTTGGCCAGAACCGCGATCAGATCGGCCGGCGCCAAAGCGATGCAACCGGCAGTCGGCCGATAATCCGGCCGCGCCGCGTGCAGAAAAATCGCCGAACCCCGGCCGCGGACCACCGGCGCGTCGTTCCACCCCAGCACGCCGATCACATCGTACAGCGCATCGTCGCGCCACAACGCCTCATGCCGCGCCGCGTGCGGCAGCCGGATCATGCAATTGTAATCGGCGTGATGCGGATCATCGCACCAGCCATCGCCGCGCGCGATCGGCTCGGTCGGCACCGCGCAGCGCGGCAAGGCGACCCGATCGGCCCGATACAGCACCCGCCGCAGCGCCAACCGCCCGGCGGGGGTGCCGCTATCGCCCTCCTCCTTGTGCCGCACGATGCCCCGCGCCCCGATCGACGCCTGAAACCGCTCCGGCCCCAACCATAAATATCCATCGCCCCGGACCGAGGCGATGTGCAGCTCCACCTTATTCAAACAAATGCCCCATGCGCGCGGCCTTGGTGGCCAGATAGCCATCATTGACGCCGTTGGGTGCGATGATATGCGCCACCCGCTCGACGATCTCGACACCGCACGCCATCAGACCAGCGGTTTTATCCGGATTGTTGGTCAATAGCCGAATACGATGCAGCCCCAGCGATTCGAGCATCGCCGCCGCGATATGAAAATTGCGCTCATCCGCCTGCCAGCCGAGCGCGCGGTTGGCATCGACCGTATCCAGCCCGCGGTCCTGCAGCGTATAGGCCCGCAGCTTGTTGATCAGCCCGATACCCCTGCCCTCCTGCGCCAGATACAGCACCACCCCCGCACCTTCATCCGCCATGCGCTTGATCGCGCCCTTCAACTGAGGGCCGCAATCGCAGCGCAGCGAACCGAGCAGATCGCCGGTGAAACACTCGGAATGGATGCGCACCAGCGGTGCCGGCTGGCCGGCCGGATCGCCCACCAGGATCGCCATGTGCTCGATCCCCTGATCGAGCGCGCGAAACGCGATCAACCGCGCATCCGGCGCATCGGCGAGCGGTATCGCCACCTCGGCAACGCGGTGCAGCGTCGCGGCCAGTTCGGTCGGATACGCCAGCAAATCCGCCGCGGGCACCACCAGCAACCCCGCACCCAGCGGCAGCGATGCCCAGCCCGCCCGCACCGGGGCCACGACCATCGCCGGCAGCAACCGCGCAAGCTTGCCCAGCGCGAGCGCCGCCGCCGCCTGGCCCGGTACGACCGTGCGATTGAAGCGCGGCAGTATCTGTTCGAGCGTCGGGTCCGCCGCCCGGCGCAGCGTGGCGGCGTCGATCAACGGCCGCGCGAGCGCCAGCGCGACCGCCACCCCCGGTTCGGCAATCGCCACGCCCAGCACCGCCTCCGCGCGCGCGGGCGCCAACAGCAGGCTCGCCGGCCCGGCCGCCAGCCGATCGATCAAATTCAACCCCTCGGCCCCCACGGTCTCGGCGGGGGCGACAATCAACGGCTGCGGCCCGGCAATGATCACCGGCACACCGCGCCGGCTGTCGGCAACCGCCCGATGCACCGCCCTGGTGCGGGGCGCACCCATCGTATCGGTGCGAGGAGCACCCATCGTATCGGTGCGAGGAGCACCCACGGTATTCTTGCGGGAAACGCCACCGGCGGCGCGATCAGGCGTAACGGAGGGCAACAGGGTCATGGCAATTCATTCATCTTGTCCCAATATCCATAAAGAACGGGTGACCTATGGCATACACGGTTCTTATGTATATGGATGTGAGCGGCCAAATCGGCCAGAGGGCGCATCGCCGGGTGTGCAACGAACAGGCATCATCTGCTGTGGGCCCATGCGTGCGTCAAACCGTGCCCTGCGACAGCAAATCGCCGTGATCGGCCCCGCAAGGGTGGCGTGAAGCGGCGGCAGCGGTTATCGCGGCAGGCACATCGACTGGTCGAACTGAGTTTTTCGAGGAACCGAGCCATGACGAGCCATCATCCCATCCTGATTGTCGACGATGATCGGGCCTTGCGCACCACGCTGAGCGAACAATTGCGGGCCGATAACGAGTTCACCCCGACCGAGGCAGGCACGATCGCCGAAGCCGAGGCGATCCTCGCCAAAGCCGACCAGCGGTTCGACGCCATCATCCTCGATGTCGGCCTGCCGGACGGCGACGGCCGCAGCTTCTGCGCCGGGCTCCGCAAATCGGGCATGAAAATCCCGATCATCATGCTGACCGGCTCGGCCGAGGAGCAGGACGTGGTCCGCGGCCTCGATTCCGGCGCCAACGACTATGTCGCGAAGCCCTTCCGCCTCGCCGAACTGCTCGCCCGCCTGCGCGCGCATCTGCGCAATTTCGAAAGCAGCGAGGACGCGGTGCTGCAGATCGGCCCCTACACCTTCCGCCCGGCGATGAAACTGCTGCACGAACCGATCAAGAACCGCCGCATCCGCCTGACCGACAAGGAAGCGGCAATCCTGAAATACCTCTACCGCGCCGGCGGCAAATCGGTCGGCCGGCAGATCCTCCTGAACGAAGTCTGGGGCTACAACGCCGCGGTCACCACCCACACGCTCGAAACCCACGTCTACCGCCTGCGCCAGAAAATCGAACCCGAACCCAACCAGGCCCGCCTGCTGATCACCGAAGGCGGCGGCTACCGCCTCAGCCAGGAAGCCACCGAACCGGTCGGCTGAGCCAGGTTTGGCGTGGCGTTGGCGCTTTGCTATACCAACGCCACGTCTCCGTAGCTCAGCAGGATAGAGCACAGGATTCCTAATCCTGGGGCCGTGGGTTCGAATCCCGCCGGGGACGCCAATAAAATCAAACACTTACCCGTGCTTCTCAGCACGGTCGAAGTCATGTTTTCCACCAGGCTCGTGTTTTGCGGAAACGAGCAGCCGGTCCTTCTCGCCGTCAAACTGGCCCCTCACGCCCTCCTGCACAACCTTCTTCCACGCATGGATCTGGCTGGCATGCACACCGTACCTGCTCGCAAGCTCGGCAATCGTCCCTTCCTCTCGGATTGCCGCCATCGTCCCTTTCGCCTTGAATGCCGCGCCGTGCTTCTTTCGGATATTCGTCATCTCTAACCCTTTGGCTCTACGCCGTTTTAGGGCCAGGCTCTCTGTTAGCGACCTGTCCAGTTTTCAGGGACCGCCTCACCCTGCGTGGCGTCAAATCATGCGGCCGGCCGATATCGGAATCGGCTTGGCCGTTTCCCTGGCGAAATCTTGTTTCGTGATCCTTTGCCCATATTTGAAGAGCTTATTGTCGTGCTGGTGAAAACTGCCCCCCATTGGATTGGGTTTCAGGTGGAGCATGACCTTCGACGATGGTGACGCTGCCGGCATCGCGCGGCGCGCTCATGACCCGGGCATCCGGACCGGCTTCAGTCCTGATCGTCTTCAGCAACGGTAACGTGAGCCCTAGATTGGTGAGGTTACCCCGGCACGAAGCACGACCCGGCAAGCCGAGCCGGATCCCAAGCGTCGATGGTGTTGCCGACACGATGGCAAAGCGCGACAGCATATCGCGCGGGGCGTCGAGGCAAATTTTCGGGTTCGTCAATGTCGCGTGCGACAGTGCGTCGAGCACTGATTGGGGTGACTGCCCGGCGCGTGGCGTGACGAATTTCCGAACGAACGGATCATGCGCCAAAGCCTCTGTCATTTGCGGGGGGGCGTACAGCGTGGCGAGCGACATTATCGCACCATCCGGCTGTAGCAGGGCGGCGAGCGGGCGCTTCGGGTCGAGATTGAGGTTTTCGGGGCGGCGGAGATCGATCGTCCAATACCGCACACCGCCGCCGGGCAGCGCGCCCGATCCCTGTTCGATCAAGGTCTGGTCGCGCAAGGCGAGAAAGGGGCCGTAAAGCGAAACGAGCGTGAAACTTTGGCGGACCTGGAACGGTGTTTCACGGTCACTTGCCGACAATCCCGATTGCGCGCGCAGGATCTCATATTCCGCGCGGGCCAATCTGGCGACCGAGAAGACCGGCTCGTGGGTCCGGCGCGAGACGATTTGGATATTACCTTGCCGGACTTCGACGGCGTAGGCCGCATTATGAAGCGCTGGATGCGCCTCAGCAGCCGATGAGGCGATAGGCGCCGCGGCCGCGAATCCGCAGATCGCGGCGAAGATCAAGGGCGATTTGAAGGCTTTCCGGGTCGCATATCTCATGAAGCTCACACCCAGATGACCGTCGGAAGTTGATGCCTCACCGGTGCGCCCTCCGGTGGCGGGCCAAGTCGTAGAAGCCCCTCGATCTGAACGGCGCAATCGGCAATGCCCGCGGCGTGGTCGTGGCCGTTGATGATCGTGCGGGCATTGTAATAGTCACAGCTTGTCCCCTGGATGAAGTCGCTCAGCTTGCGGCCTGTGAAGCTTCCCTTGCGCATGCCATAGGAGATGATCTTGTAGGCGATCCCGGGTTTCAGCGCATCATCAGGATGCTCGGCCAAGGCCTCATCCATGCCGATCGCTTTGCCGAGTTTCAGGTAATTCTCACCCCAGGTGAGCTGAACATAGCCGCGACCATAGTAGGTGTTGGTGTAGGTTGTGCCATTGCGCGCCGGCCGGGGAATGGTCCAGCTCACGACGCGGGCAACATTGGGAAACTGCGGGGCGAAAAGGCCGGTGAACACGCGCGGTCGGGTATTCCACCAAGCAACCGAGGGATTTTGGCGCCAGAAATCGGGGCCGGCGTAAAATCTACCGGCACTTTTGAGCAGCATCGAACCAATCAGAGACCCATCCCTCAACCGCGGATCATCGCGCGACAGGCGCCACCGCCGATTCCGCTTTCGCACCCCCTACCCTCCTGCCCTATAAAGCCCGCGTGTCAGAAACAAGCGCGCAACCCCCTTTCACGATCGTCTGCTTCGCCACCGTGATGGACGCGCTTTGCGCGATCGTCGCCGAAAAAGGCCGCGCCGCCCATATCCCCGCCCCCATGGTCCACCTGATCTGGATCCGCCTGCGCAACCTCACCGCCCGCTTCCTCGCCGCCCTCGCGCGCGGCGCCCAACCAACAAGGCCAAAGCGCCCCGCGCCCAAACCCCAAGCCGCGGCGACCACCGAACCGGACACCGCACAGACCCACCAACCGCGCCGCAAACGCCTTACCCTGCCGCGCAGCGAAGCCTGGCTCTACCGCCTGCTCCCCGAGACCGGCTTCGCCCGCTTCACCCTGCAGCACCTCCTTGGCGACCCCACGTTCGCGGGTCTCCTGCAAGCCAACCCAAAACTCATCCGCATCCTCACCCCGCTCTACAACGCGATGGGCGTCGACCTGCCAACCGAACCGCCGTTCTTCCCCGACCAACCGCCCGTCACGGAATCCCGCCGCCACATCATCTTCGGCGCGCCCAAACCCGATGCGCCCGAACCCGTTGCACCCGAACCCGACGCACCCCAACTCGCACACCCGGAGTTCAAAAAACGACCCGCCTGACTCCGGCACTTTGCTGCGCCCGTTTAGTTACGTTATCGTAATAAAATAGACGATCAGCGGCCCGCGAACCCATGCCCTCACCCCGTCCCAGCCCCAATCCACCACCCAATTCCATCACAATCGCGTGATAATCCCCGACCTATGACGCCGCCGCGCCCCGTCTTTCCCCCGCCGATCCGCCGCCGCGAAATATTATTTCGTGAAAAACCAGCATCCCCCGCCCCGCCCGATCCCGGCTCGCCACCCCCAAGCAGCAAACCAAAACATCCGCCCCCGCCGCCGCTGCCCGCCGCAAACCGCTGATTTATCTCGCCAATCGCCCGCATTCTGCACATATTCAACGCAGGGAAGACACGCCGTTCACGGTGGTCGCAATTCGAACGCACCGCTCAGGTGCAGGAGCGAACCGCGTTATGAAAACCGCTGAACACGCGCGCGACGCGCGCTACACCGCCGAAGCCGGGCCGATGATCCTCACCGGCACCCAGGCGCTGATCCGCCTGCTGCTCACCCAGCGCCGGCGCGACCGTGCGGCCAGCCTCAACACCGCCGGCTTCCTCTCCGGCTACCGCGGCTCCCCCCTCGGCGGGCTCGATATCCAGGCCTTCGCCGCCGCCAAGGCGCTCGAAGCCGAAAACATCGTCTTCAAACCCGGCCTCAACGAAGACCTCGCCATGACCGCGGTCTGGGGCTCGCAGATGACCCCGCTGTTCCCCGGCCACACCGCCGACGGCGTCTTCGCCATGTGGTACGGCAAGGGCCCCGGCGTCGATCGTTCGGGCGATGCGATGAAACACGCCAACTACGCCGGCACCACCCGCCTCGGCGGTGTCCTGGTCGTCACCGGCGACGACCACGCCGCCAAATCCTCCTCGATCGCCAACCAATCCGAACAGGCCCTGATCGCCGCCGGAATCCCCATCCTCGCCCCCAGTTCGATCCCCGATATTCTCACCCTCGGCCTCTACGGCTGGGCCGCCTCGCGCCACTCCGGCCTCTACCTCGGCTTCAAGACCGTCGAGGAAATCATCGACTGCACCGCCTCGATCATCATCGATCCCGCCATCCCGATCATCATGCCGGACATCGACCCGGCTACCGTCGCCATGCGCCTACACGAACCAATCCTGGTCCAAGAATCAAGGGTCCTCCGCGTCCGCCACCCCGCCCTGCTCGACTTCGTCCGCGCCAATCCGGTCAACCGCATCATCGATCCCGCCCCCGGCGCCCGCATCGGCATCGTCACCGCCGGCAAATCCTTCCTCGATGTCGAACAATCCCGCACCGATCTCGCCCTCGCCGGCATCCGGATCCTCAAACTCGGCATGACCTGGCCGCTCGAACCCGACATCATCCGCGCCTTCGCCCACGGCCTCGAAGAAATCATCGTCGTCGAGGAAAAACAGCCCCTCATCGAAACCCAGATCAAGACCATCCTCTACGGCACCGCCAACGCCCCCAGGGTCCTTGGCAAGACCGACGATCGGGGGCTCACCCTGCTCAAAGCCGAATCCGATCTCTCCGCCGCCGAAATCACCCTGGCCCTGGGTGACCGCGTCCAACGCATCCACCCCACCGAAGCCCGCGCGACCAGCCTCGCCAACCTCCGCGCCAATATCGACATCGCCCGGAAACTTGATTTCGGCGCCCACCGCACCCCGCATTTCTGCTCCGGCTGCCCCCATTCCACCTCGACCGTGGTGCCCGAGGGCTCCCGCGCCATGGCCGGCATCGGCTGCCATTACATGGTCACCTGGATGGACCGCGAAACCGACGTGTTCAGCCAGATGGGCGGCGAAGGCGTCGCCTGGATCGGCCAGGCCCCCTTCACCACCGAACAACACGTCTTCGCCAATCTTGGCGACGGCACCTACCACCACTCCGGCAGCCTCGCGATCCGCGCCGCGATCGCGGCAAAAGCCAACATCACCTACCGCATCCTGTTCAACGACGCCGTGGCGATGACCGGCGGCCAACACGTCGATGGCCCGCTCAGCGTGCCCCAAATCACCCGCCAGATGGCCGCCGAAGGCGCGTCAAGAATCGACATTGTCACCGACGAGCCGGAAAAATACCTGGGCGTCACCGACCTCGCCGCCGGCGTCACCATCCACCACCGCCGCACGCTCGACGCGCTCCAGCGCACCCTGCGCGAAACCCAAGGTGTGACCATCCTGATCTACGATCAGACCTGTGCCACCGAAAAACGCCGCCGCCGCAAACGCGGCACCATGGTCGACCCCGCCAAACGCGCCTTCATCAACGAGCGCGTCTGCGAAGGCTGCGGCGACTGCTCGAAAACCTCCAACTGCGTCTCCGTCGTCCCGGTCGAAACCGCATTCGGCCGCAAACGCGCGATCGACCAATCCTCCTGCAACAAGGATTTCTCCTGCGTCGAAGGCTTCTGCCCCAGCTTCGTCACGATCCACGGCGCAGGCGTCAGAAAACCCGAAATCACCTTGGCCAACGCCCCCGAAAACCTCCCCGAACCCACGCTCCCGAGCCTCGACCGCCCGTGGAACGTCGTCATCGCCGGCATCGGCGGCACCGGCGTCGTCACCATCGGCGCCCTGCTCGGCATGGCCGCCCATCTCGACGGCAACAAGGTCTCGGTGCTCGATGTGCTCGGCCTCGCCCAGAAAGGCGGCGCCGTGGTCTCGCACGTCCGCTTCGGCGGCGCCGCCGGCACCGGCCAGTCGCTGCGCATCCCGCAAGGCCAGGCCGATCTCCTCCTCGGCTGCGACGCCCTGGTCGCCGCCGAACACGAAACCCTCGACTGCCTGGGCGACACCACCACGGCCGTGGTCAATCTGCACGAAACCATCACCGGCGATTTCACCCGCGACCCCGATTTTTCCCTGCCGATGCGCCGCCTGCGCACCACCATCGCGCAGCGCATCGGCGAACCGAACCTGGCCACCATCGAAGCCACCAAAATCGCGACCGCCCTGATGGGCGACGCCATTGCCACCAACCTCTTCGTCCTCGGCTACGCCTGGCAGGCCGGCAAAATCCCGGTCGCCCGCACCTCGATCGAGCAGGCCATCAACCTCAACAACCAGGCGGTCGCCCTCAACCTCGCCGCCTTCGCCTGGGGCCGCGCCGCAGCACTCGATCTCGAAGCGGTCACCGCCAAACTGCCCGGCCGCACCAGCAACGCCGCCCCGGCCGATCTCGACAGCGTGATCGCCCGCTTCCGCGACGAGCTGATCGACTACCAGAACACCGCCTACGCCGGGCGCTACATGGCCCTACTGGCTGAAGTGCGCCACGCCGAGCAGCGCATCCGCCCGGGCTCGACCGCATTGACCGAAGCCGTCGCCCGCAATTTCTACAAACTGATGGCCTACAAGGACGAATACGAAGTCGCCCGCCTCTACGCCGCCCCCGCCTTCCGCGCCGCGATCGCGGCCCAATTCGAAGACGGCGCAACGATCAAATTCAACCTCGCCCCGCCGTTGCTGGCCAAGCGCGACAAGCGCACCGGCCATCAGCAAAAGCGCGAATACGGCGCCTGGATGCTGCGCGTGTTCGGCGTGCTGCATCATTTCAAAATCCTGCGCGGCACCGCCCTCGATCCGTTCGGCCATACTGCGGAACGCCGCAGCGAACGCGCCCTGATCGCGCGCTACGAAACCTCGCTGCGCGCGGTGCTGCCCCGGTTGAGCCAGGCCAATTTCGGCCGCGCCGTCGAACTCGCAGGCCTGCCGGCACAGATTCGCGGCTACGGCCATATCAAGGCGCACAATCTCGCCGCGGTCGAACCGCTCTGGGCCAGCCTCGATGCCGCATTCACCCCAACGGCCCCGGCCCAAGCCCCGCAACCGTTCGGCATCGCCGCCGAGTAGCGCCACGGTCCCGGACTTGAGTCACAAAATGCATCGGTTCGTTACACAGCATCGACCTATATGCCATGCATCGGCATCGCATCATCGGTGCCCCATTGAATGGAGAACGCTCATGCTATCCCGCGTTTTGCCTGCGAAGTTCAACCGCACGATGCTCGCCGCGGCGACTGCCGCGCTGGTCGGAGCCACCATGGCGATCCCGCAATCCGCCTACGCCTGGTGGGGCGGACCGCGCTTCGGCATCGGCATCTCGATCCCGCTGGTGGTGCCGGCACCGCGCGTTTATTACCCGCCGCCGCCGGCCTATGCCTATTACGGCCCGCCGCCGGCTTATTACCGCCCGCCCCCGCGCGTCTGGATTCCGCCGCATCGCAACTGGGCCGGTGCCTGGGTGCCGGGCCACTGGGTCTGGCGCTAACTAGGCGCGAAACACCGAAGCGGGATACCCCTGCACGAACAGCAGGGCCCGCAGATCGGCGTGATCGACATGCAGCCTGGTCTGTTGCCGCAGCACCGGCCTGGCATGATAGGCGATCCCCATGCCCGCATCGGTGATCATCGCCAGATCATTGGCCCCATCGCCCACCGCCATCGTCGCCCCGAGTTTGACGCCGCGCAGCGCCGCAATCTCGTGCAGCGCGGCGCGCTTGGCGTCGCGATCCAGGATCGGCTCGCCCACCGCCCCGGTCAGGCGCGAGCCATCGTCGAGCAGGTTATTGGCCCGATGAGATTCGAATCCTAATTCAGCCGCCACGCGGCCGGTAAAATACGTGAACCCGCCCGAAACCAGCGCGGTCACCGCGCCATGCGCGCGCATGGTGGCAACCAGTTCGCGCGCGCCCGGCATCAGTTCGGTTTTGCGCCAGGTGCGTTCCAGGGCCGTGATATCCAGGCCGCGCAGCAGTGCTACCCGCTCACGCAAAGCTTCGGCGAAATCGATCTCGCCGGCCATCGACCGCTGGGTGATCGCCGCGACCTGTGCGCCGACCCCGGCTTCGCCGGCCAGTTCATCGAGCGTTTCGGAGGTGACGATCGTACTGTCCATATCCGCGATCAGCACCGCCTTGCGCCGGCCGCGCGCCTTGACGCACAGCGCATCGATCGGCGCGCCTTCCAGCGCCTCGGCGATGATGTCGCGCTCAGGCTCCATCATGCAGGGAATTTCCGCCGCCTCGCCCGGCGAAAGCCACGCCGCCTCGCCGCCCGCGATCGATCGGCGCACGCGCTCGACCATGGCATCGGTGAGCGAAACCTTGCCGCGCGGAGCGACCAGCACCAGAACGAATTTCATGGAGACATCGCCTAAAGCAATCAGCCCCGGTTCGACAAGCGCGCCAAACGCCCGTCCGATGATCGTCATCGCCGGGCCGACCGCCTCGGGCAAGTCCGCGCTGGCGCTCCAAGTCGCGACCAGGTTTGGCGGCACCATCATCAATGCCGACGCGATGCAGTGCTACGCCGATTGGCGGATCATCACCGCGCGGCCGAGTGCGGCCGATGAAGCGGTCGCACCCCACGCGCTCTACGGCGTGCGCGCGCTCGATCAACCGGTCGATGCGGCGTGGTGGCGGGCGGCGGCGCTGCGCGTGCTGGAAACCGTATCCCTGCCGATCCTGTGCGGCGGCACCGGGATGTATCTCAGCGCGCTGATCAACGGCATCTCCGCCATCCCCGACCCCGGCAGCGCGGCACGCGCCGAGGCACGCGCGCTGCTCGACCGGCACGGCCCTGCCTGGCTGCACGACTGGCTCGCGGCACGCGACCCGGCGACGGCGAGCCGGCTCCGCCCGTCCGACCCGCAGCGCCTGGCCCGCGCGGCGGAGGTCTGGCTCGGCACCGGCCACGGGCTTGCGCATTGGCACGCGCTGCCGCGCGCACGCCTGATCGGCTACCGGTTGGGCGTGGTGTTGCTCGATCCGCCGCGCGATGAACTGCGCGGCGCGATCACCGCGCGGTTCGCCGCCATGCTCGATGCTGGCGCGCTGGATGAAGTGCGGCAGGTGCACGCGCGCAACCCCGATCCCGCGCTGCCGGGGCTGCGGGCGCATGGCGTGCCGGAGTTGCGCGCGCATCTGGCCGGCGAATTGACGCTCGCGGCGGCGGCAGACCGCGCGATTGCCGCGACGCTCGCCTATACCAAGCGCCAGGGCACCTGGTTTCGCCACCAGAGGTTGGTCGACGCGGACGCAACGCAGATGATCCATGCGCGATTCAGCCATGCAACGCAATATTCGGAAAGTCTTGACCGTTATTTTATTTCACTTATTAACGATAACGGTTGACGCATAGGGTCACCCCGCGCTACCCGTAAGCCTTGCTGATACAGGACCAATTGATGAACGCGCTCAACACCACCGCCGTCTCCGGCGCCGAAACCCTGCTCCGCGCCCTGCGCGCCCAGGGCGTAGATGTTATTTTCGGCTATCCCGGCGGCGCCGTGCTACCGATCTATGATGCGCTGTTCCAGCAGAACGCCATTCGCCACATCCTGGTCCGCCACGAACAGGCCGCGGTCCACGCCGCGGAAGGCTACGCCCGCTCGACCGGCAAGACCGGCGTGGTGCTGGTCACCTCCGGCCCCGGTGCGACCAACGCGGTCACCGGCCTGCTCGATGCGCTGATGGACAGTATTCCGCTGGTCTGCCTGACCGGCCAGGTCCCCACCCATCTGATCGGCAACGACGCATTTCAGGAAGCCGACACCACCGGCATCACCCGCCAGGCGACCAAGCATAACTACCTGGTCAAACGCTCGGAAGACCTCTCGCGCATCGTGCACGAAGCCTTCTACGTCGCGCGCACCGGCCGGCCCGGACCCGTGCTGGTCGATCTGCCCAAGGACATTTTGATCAACCCCGCCCCCTACGACGAACCCGCGACCGGACCACACCGCAGCTATCGGCCGCAGACCGAACCCGACCCCGCCCGCATAGCCGAAGCGATCCGCCTGATCAAAGCGGCACGCCGGCCCATTCTCTACACCGGCGGCGGCATCATCAACGCCGGCCCCGAAGCCTCCGAACTGCTGCGCGAATTCGCCCGCCTCACCGGCGCACCGGTCACCTCGACCCTGATGGGCCTCGGCGCCTTCCCCGCCGCCAACCCCGCCTTCCTCGGCATGCTGGGCATGCATGGCACCTACGAGGCCAACCTCGCCATGCACGGCTGCGACGTGATGGTGAACCTCGGCGCACGGTTCGACGATCGGGTGACCGGCCGGCTCAACGCCTTCTCGCCGGGCTCGAAAAAAATCCATGTCGATATCGACCCCGCCAACATCAACAAGAACGTCGTGGTCGACGTGCCGATCATCGCGGACGCCACCCTGGCCCTGCGCGCGCTGATCGACGCCTGGAAATCCGACGCCACCCGCCAGGACCGCGGCGCACTGGCCGATTGGTGGGCGCGCATCGAAACCTGGCGCGCCAAGGACTGCCTGAAATTCACCCAGAGCTTCGAACCCGGCGCCACCATCAAACCCCAGCACGCGATCCAGCGCCTCTGGGAACTCACGCGCGATCGTGAAACCTACATCACCACCGAAGTCGGCCAGCACCAGATGTGGGCCGCCCAACACTACCGCTTCGAACACCCCAACCGCTGGATGACCTCCGGCGGCCTCGGCACCATGGGCTACGGCCTGCCGGCGGCCATGGGAACCCAGCTTGCCCACCCCGACGCGCTGGTGATAGATATCGCCGGTGAGGCGAGCATCCTGATGAACATCCAGGAAATGGGCACCCTCGCACAATACCGCCTGCCGGTGAAAATCTTCATCCTCAACAACGAATACATGGGCATGGTCCGCCAATGGCAGGAACTCCTGCACGGTAGCCGCTACTCCGAAAGCTACTCCGCAGCATTGCCCGATTTCGTTAAACTCGCCGAAAGCTTCCACGCCGTCGGCCTCCGCGCCAACACAATCGATGACCTCGACCGCGTGATCATGGACATGATCGCCTCGGACCAACCCGTTATCGCCGATATCCACGTCGACCGCTTCGAAAACTGCTTCCCCATGATCCCCTCCGGCGCCGCGCATAACGACATGATCCTCGGGCCGGAACACGAACAGGAAGCGCGCGATATCACCGATGAGGGGTTGGTGCTCGTCTGAAGGGAAGCAAAGTTAAGTACTGCTTTTTTGTAAAAAAGCAGCAAAAAACTTTTAGTCCTTTGGGTCCTCGCCTCTGAGTACTGCAGCACCTCACTCGTCATTGCGAGCGAAGCGCGGCAATCCAGCCCCGCCACCATAACCTACCCTTGAGTAAAGCCCCAGACCATGAACGCCATCGTCGAACAAACCCTCCGCTCCGCCACCATCTCCGTCCTCGTCGAAAACGAATCCGGCGTCCTCGCCCGCGTCATCGGCCTCTTCTCCGGCCGCGGCTACAACATCGACAGCCTCACCGTCGCCCCCGTCGAAGACGACCGCCGCAAAAGCCGCATCACCATCGTCACCACCGGCACCGAACTCGTCATCGACCAGATCAAAGCCCAACTAGACCGCCTCGTCCCCGTCTACCGCGTCTCCGACCTCTCCCGCGAAGGCCCACATTTGGCCCGCGAACTCGCCCTGATCAAAGTAATAGGCCAAAACCAAAACCGCGCCGAAGCCCTCCGCCTAGCCGACGCCTTCCGCGCACGAGTTATTGATGCAACCACTGAGAGTTTCGTGTTTGAATTGACCGGGGCGACAGATAAGTTGGACGCATTTCTGGATTTGATGCGGCCATTGGGGTTGGCGGAGGTTTCAAGGACGGGCGTTGCTGCGATTGCGCGGGGGGTTCGAACGATTTAAGGCGAAGAATAGTTGAAGACAAGATAGCGGCAGAAGAGCAAATTGAAGTGAATCGGATGAATTTAGGTCATCGAGCCAGATGTTGTGGCAATCAAAAGTGAGAAGGAAGCATTTTTTATTTTTTTGTGCGTTCTTTATAACGACCCCGCTCTCAAAGGCCGATGTAAGGATCAATGGGTACATATGCACGACAAATTTCGGGGTCGGCTACACTTTTGTACAGAAAAAATGGCGACCTGGAAACTTTAAAGATAAACGCGCATATATCATAACTAGATACAATATATCTAATGACCCTGGTCTTTCTGCATTGGTAGGCGGCAGAAAAGAAATATTAAGTGGCCACTACATGTATGCTGAAAAATTAGTTGGCAACAAATTCTGGGATGCCGCCTGCGCTGACGAGAGTTTTCCAAGTTTGGCGAGTTCAGACTCAATATCATGCGTAGGGTTCAATGGTTTTACACTCAGAGTAAATACCCAGAACCTAAGATTCGAAGCCGTTTATTACGGGGGTTACACTGCCCCAAGTGACGTGGACACAGATACACCAGCGATTGAAATTGGAAACTGCTCAGTTTATTAGACCGAAGGATATTTCAGCAAAGGAGGTATTGGCCAGCCGTAAACTGGCATATCCTTGTCTTCATTCCCCTGCAGAAGAGTAAACGCCTGTAGCGCTTTGGGCGAATCCGGCTTGTATCAATTCTATTTTATTGGCTTACTACCGTAGCCTAACGTCCCGGATCGTGAGACGTCACTGCCCATCGCAATTCGTGCGTGCCCAGTCAGGTAAGCATGGCGTCCAATAAATATTGTCGAATTTTTGTAAATAACACCTTAAAATTACCCACCAGAAAAAAGATAGCGTTCGGTGACACTATGCGTTAAAACAGCCGGCAGAATTTAAGTTTTACAGGGAACTATGATGTCAGACGATTTTCGTCAAAAACTTAAGGTTTTCGCATCTCGTATGGTGGCCCTCGCGCCCCGTTGCACCAATGAAGAAAGCACGAAGCTTTTCCTTATCCTGCCGTTCCTGAATTTTCTTGGCTATGACGACCGGAACCCCGACGAAGTCTGCCCCGAACACGGCGCTGACTTCTCCGAGAAATACAAAAATCGTGTAGATTTCGCGATCCTCAAGGGTACGTCTCCGGTCATTGCCATCGAGTGCAAAACGCTTGGCTCACCGTTGAAAGACGACCGCGGCCAGCTTCGTTCCTATTTCAACGCAGCCCCCACCGTCAAAATGGGTGTGATCGCCGACGGATTGGTTTACGAATTTTACGCGGATTCCGACGAACCGAATATGATGGATCAAACCGCCTTTTTGGCGATCGATCTACGTGAGGTCGCCAAAGGTAAGATCGAAGATTCTGTCGAGGAAGGTTTAAAGAGCCTTCAAAAAAGCAATTTTGACCCGGAAAATATCGGCGCTGAGGCAAAGCGGAAACTCATTTTCCAGAACGTGATTCAGCAGATAGCGAAGCTTGCAGAAGACCCAAGCGAGCCATTTGTTCGCATGCTTCTACAAAACGCAGGCTTGAGCCATATCCGCACAAAGGCTTTAACTGAATTCCGAGAGATAACCCGCAGCGCCTTTCGCGAGTTTATAAATCTCCGAATTCTCCAGCGACTTGACATACCCGCAAAAGACAAAGAACTGGAAAAATCGTTGTCCCCAACTGAAAGTCCCGTCAGTGAGATAACCGTCAAGACCGATGAAGCTTCATTGCCGACAGCATCAGAGTTGGAAGTATTTAATTACGTCAAGCGCCGGCTTGCTTTTCTAGTTAAAGAAAACAATATGTTTGAAGAGATCGAGAACATAGAGTTCCGAAAATATAAAGGCAAATTTGTAGTGTTTCACAAGCGCGAACGGGCTGGTCGCCTATTCGACCTATACGAGAGCAAGACAAAGAAATATTCGTTCGACTTCGGGACAGGCGCTGGCGGCGAGACATCTACAGACAATCTGCTCGAGATCGATTCTCCGTTGTCTGCCATCTTCGCGAAGAGAGTCGCCGAAAATGAACCGACCTCAAAGAAGCAAAATTCGGTCAAAATCGCCTGAGACAATGAGCAAGCTTGGGGCGGAAGAGCGCAGGCGTAATCCGCCTCTAGTCTCATTGCGCGACCCAACGGACCTACATAGCGTCCGCCATTGCGCCCCCTACTCAACCGACCCCAAATTCGCCATCGCCTATGCAGCAGCCCCTAACGCAAAACAAAAAACTGCTCCGCCCTCGAATAGATAATATCCTGTTGCCTCATCGAACGCGACCCGCGCGATGGCATTGGGAGGCCCGCTCGCCATCGCGCATCCCACAACGCCAGCCATAACGTACCGCTGTCCGATCTTCGGCATCCCCGGTATCGTCTTGTACGCATAAGCCGCCCTTCGCCGACGAACGTCGGTATAAACCACGCCCGTCCGGCAACTCTCATCAGCCGGACTGATAAACCGATCAGGACCGATCGTCAGTTTCATCCCGACATGTTTGTGAAACGCCCTTCGATCAGCCGCATCACACGCCACGCTAACAACCCGTTTCACCGTCCAAACCCGATGCCAACGCAGCCTCGCAGCCTGCGCCGGACCGCCGACCAGACATGCCGCCAACAACAGAACCCAACCGATCATCGCGCGAACCGCTTTCCGGGATTGCCCACCCCCCCACGTTAGCGCAATACTTGCCAATGCCCATTCGGATGTTCCAGCTGCCCTTGGGCCAAGCCGCACGTCGATGAACGATCTCTTCCCCGAAGATCGGGCGCGCCTGAACCTCGACCCCGGTGCGGAACTGCTTGGCGGCTTTGCGTTGCCAATCGAACATGCGCTGCTCGATGCGATCGCGACGATTGCCGCCGCCGCACCGTTCCGTCATCTCGAAACGCCGGGTGGGCGGCGGATGTCGGTGGCGATGACCAATGCCGGGCGGCTCGGTTGGGTGTCCGACCGGCTTGGGTATCGTTACGACCCCACCGATCCGCTCACCGGCCAGGCGTGGCCGGTGATGCCGGCGCTGTTTGCCGCACTGGCACGGAATGCCGCCGCGGCGGCGGGTTATGATGGGTTCGCGCCGGAGGCGTGTTTGATCAACCGTTATGAACCGGGTGCGCGGTTGACGCTGCATCAGGACCGTGACGAGCGCAATCTCGACCAGCCGATCGTGTCGGTGTCGCTCGGTGTTGACGCGCGGTTTTTATGGGGCGGGTTGGCGCGCAGCGATCGCACGCGCCGGATTGCGCTGCATCATGGCGATGTCGTGGTCTGGGGCGGGCCGGCGCGGCTGGTGTTTCACGGCATTAATACTTTGGCCGCCAGTACCCACGCGCTGACCGGCGGGCTGCGCTATAATCTCACGTTCAGGCAGGCGACTTGAGTTTAACGCCATCCGTATGTCCGACGGTTGAGGGCCCGCGTGATGCGCGTGCCAATGATTGACTCGTGATGGCCAGGTCCGTGTTAATGCCTTGATCCCGCCTACCGATTTCGCCCACCCTGTGCAAACGACACCGGCATACAATTCGCCCCAATCTTGACCGGCGCTGCTTCGTGGTATTGGAAACTATTGTGGTTGGTCAGGTGCGGGTCGCCGGTAAATTGCGGGCTGACCCAAGGTACGCTGCAATCACGGGCATCGATCAGGATTTGGTTGGCTTCCGAGCCGCTGTATATTGTCGCGTAGAGAAAATGCGAACCCGCTTGAAAGAACGATGCATCGAAAATGCCGGTCTTGACAGAGCAGGTCGTGCCAGACGGTTGGGTGATGACCAGCGGGCCTTCCCAAGCCGCGGCGCTGGCTGGGTCGTCGGGGCTGATCAGATGACCTTTAAACATCCCGAATTTTATGAACGGACCGTGATTGTGAATCGGTTTGATTGGGCAAATGGCGGCGGCCTGGGCGTATCCGAGGGTTCCGACCAATGTGGCCAAAAGCGCAAGATGCTTTCTATTCATTTCACGTGACCTTTCGATAACGCCTTAACCGGGTAAGCGAAATAAAGAACTTGGCTCAACGGGGACGGCGCACCCGCCAAGTGGGGATGTGTTCTCATCGTGATTGGGTTGTTCCACATACCGCTCGCAACCCATGCCGTACTGAGGCTTGCATCTGTCCGGCCAATACCATTTAGGCGCCCCCAGTATCCCATAGGATGCCCGGTTGTCGACCAGCCAGGCACTACGACGACGACATGGCCGTGGCCGGCCTCGGTTTCACCGCCGACGACGAAATACTCCTCGGCCGATAGTTTTGCGGCTCTTGCCGGGTCCCTTCCGAGGTTAATCCAGCCGGGCGCTTTTGCGAAATAGGCGACTAAATTATTTGCCAATAATGCGGGTAATTCGACTCCGGCGTCACGCGCTACCTGCCTCAGATAACCACTGCAATCGCCACGCAAATGTGGATATTTTCGCCAAACCTTGTCGGCAATTCAGAATATTGGAAAATCGGCTTTGTTTATCATCGCAGGGGCCGCTTTTGCCATCATTAATGCCTCAAATTTCTTATGATTCCAAATTAACGGGCCATTGACTGCACGACAAGTGACGTTAAGTCCATCGATCGTCTGCCGTGCCGAACTTCGGGACACATCGCCAGACTTGCTTAGCGGCTGCCGCCGCACCGCTGCCCGCTTCCCCAGCCTCACGTTCGTCGCGTGAGGCTACAAAATCAAATCCATGAGCCGGCGCTGTGTCGCCGCCCATTCGCGCGACAGGAATGGCGATGTGGTGCCGACCGCGCTGACGGCATCGAGCAGGGGGAAGCTTTCGGCCTGATGGTGTTGGTGGTCCCAGCTGCCATCGGGTAAGCGCAGGATCGTGCCGTGGCCTTCGCAGCACCGGCGCCCGAGCCGTATTGTGCCGTCCGGAAAGGCTTGGTTGATGTGTTCAACCGCCGGCGCGACGGCGGCTGCGGGCAGCTTCTGGCCCGTGCGTTCGGCCCAAAGGGTTAGGGCGGTCAAACCTCTGATGACATCGTAGTGGTAAAATCGTGGAAAGCAGGGCAGCCTCCAGTGCGGGGCGGCGTCGCGTTCGGCTGCGTTGTGTTGGGATGTCGAGCCGGCGATGAGTTGGCGCCCGATCATGAAATCAGCCGCGCGGTCGAGAAAGCGGCGTTCGTCATCGCGCCGCGGTGCGTGGGATTTCAGGGTCAGCGCTTCGAACGCGGCGATCGTGCCGACCATTGAGCTCGGGCATTCGTCGTGCACCAGATAGGCGGAATCATCGCAATTCAGCCCGCCATCCGCCATCTGGTAGGTCGTGAACCATGGTTTGACCCATGGCAATTCCGCCTCGACATCGATGCCCCAGGCGTCGAGCACGCGGTAGACATTGCCGAGCTGGCAGTGGCAGGCGGTGTCGCGATAGGGGTCGCCGCCGTCGGGAAACTCGCTGGGGTGGATTGGGAAGATCTTGATCGGGGTTGCGTTCATGGCGGCGATGAAGGCGCGTATTGTGGGCGCGGGGATCAGGTGCGTTTCGCCCATTTCGTGCAGCAACAACATATGCCACCAGGGCGAATGCCATTTCGGCCAATAGGGGCTGGCTGCCAGGCAGTCCATTGCTGTGGGGGAGCCGAGATAATCGACTGTGGCCGCTATTTCAGCATTCAAATCCATCACCGACCTTCCAGCATCGTCACAATCCCCATCATGGAACGAGAGTGCCAACCTTGCTCATGGTTTGCAAAGGCAAGCCTTTGCTGGGGCCTGGGGCAAAGCCCCAGCCTTACTTGTTTCTCGCCCACAGCAATCCCGCCTTCCGCATCCGGTGCCGCAACTGATCATAGGTAATACCCAGCGCGGCGGCGGTGCGGCGTTGGTTGTGGCGGTGTTCGGCGAGGATGGCGGCGAGGGTGGCGGTGTCGGTGGGTGGCGGTGTGGGGGTGCCGAAGGGGTCGAGGCGGATGTGGTTGAGCGGGGCTTGCCAGTCGGTTTCGCGGTAGAGGCTGCGTTCGACGGTGTTGCGGAGTTCGCGGACGTTGCCGGGCCAGTGGTGCGCCAGGAGTTGGGCCTGGGCGGCTTGGGTGAAGCCGGCGAAGAAGCTGCGGCCGAGTTCGGCGGTCATGCGTTGGGCGAAGTGTTCGGCGAGGAGGAGGATGTCTTCGCCCCGGTCGCGCAGGGGCGGGATGCGGATGACGTCGAACGCGAGGCGGTCGAGCAGGTCGGCGCGGAATTTTTTGGCGGCGACATTGGCTTGCAGGTCTTCGTGGGTGGCGGCGATGACGCGGACGTCGACGGCGATGAGGTCGTTGCCGCCGACGCGTTCGAACACGCCGTATTCGATGACGCGGAGCAGTTTTTCCTGCACGGCGAGCGAGGCGTTGGCGATTTCATCGAGAAAGATGGTGCCGTGGTCGGCGAGTTCGAAGCGCGAGGCGCGGCGGCGGGTGGCGCCGGTGAAGGCGCCGGCTTCGTGGCCGAACAATTCGGAATCGAGCAGGGATTCCGACAGGGCGCCGCAGTTGAGTTGCAGCAAAGGCTGGTTCCAGCGGGTTGAGAGCAGCGCGAGGCGGCTGGCGATGAGTTCCTTGCCGGTGCCGCGTTCGCCGATGACGAGGACGGGGCGATCGATCGGGGCGAGGTCGGAGACATGGGCGAGCATGGCGCGGAAGGCGGCGCTTTGGCCGATCAGAGTGGTTTCGCTGGCGCTGGTGGTGACGGAAATGGGAGTTGTCCTGATATTTGGTGCTATTATTTAGCATTTTATGGTTGTTCGTAGGAAGCGAAATCGGCGTGGTTGTTTTGGATCAAGGGGTTAGCGGATGCCGGTGGGTTTCGGGCGGTTTGGCACGATCCATGCTTATGGTTTGCCATCTGCCTCTCTCACACAAAAGGAGGATCCCATGGGGATTTTCTCGCGCCTGTCCGATATCGTTAATTCCAACCTGAACGCACTGCTCGACCGGGCGGAAGACCCGCAGAAAGTGATCCGCCTGGTGATCCAGGAGATGGAGGATACGCTGGTCGAAGTGCGCTCGGCCGCGGTGCGGCTGATCGCCGAGCGGCGCGAGGTCGAGCGGCGGATGGCGGCGCTGACGCGCGATCAGGACGAGTGGCATCGCAAGGCGGCATTCGCCGTGCAGCGTGGGCGCGAGGATCTGGCGAAAGCGGCGCTGCTCGCGAAAAGCCGGGCGAGCCAGGCGATTGCCGAGGCGCAGGGCCAGATCGAGGCGGTGCAGGCGGCGATTGCGCAGCAGAACGAGGATGTCGGCAAGCTGCAGGCCAAGCTCGATGATGCGAAGGCGCGCGAGAAATCGATCGTGCTGCGCCAGCAGAGTGCGACGACGCGGTTGAAGGTGAAGCAGACGCTGTATGACGAGCGGGTGACCGATGCGTTCGCCCGGTTCGAGCAGGTGGAGCGCAATCTGGACCTGATGGAAGGCCGCGCCGAGGCGTATGATCTGGGCCGGCGGCCGGCGGCGCCGACGGTGGCCGAGGAGTTCGCGGCGCTGGAGGCCAATGATCAGGTCGAGCGCGAACTGGCCGAGCTGAAATCGCGGATCAAGGCAGAAGAAAAAGCCGCATAAACGCGCTGCAACGACAGGAGAGGTTTCATGTTGGATTACATGCCATTTCTGATCCCGATTATCTCGATCATCTGCGTCTACGGGTTCAAGGCCTATAAGATGCACCTCCAATACCGCGGCACCAGCGTGTCGAGCGCGGATCGTCAGTTGATCGAAAGCCTGTCGGCCGCCGCACAGCGGCTGGAACAGCGGGTGGCGACACTGGAGCGTGCCCTGCTCGACGCCGAGACACCCTATTCCCGCAGCACGGAGGTATAGTTATGGGCGCGGTCATACTCGCCGAATTGCCGAACACGCTGGTGCCGCTGGGGTTGGGGTTCATGCTGTTCGTCGCACCGGTGTGGCTGTGGCTGCACTACCGGCGCGGCGGCGGCAGGCAGGCCGAGTTGCAACGGCTGGAAGCGGCGATCTCCGCGCTTTCGAACAATGCCCAACGGTTGGAACAGCGCGTCATTCCACTCGAGACCGCGCTGCTCGATGCCGAACACGCCTATCGCACCCGCGTTTAAAATCAGGTCATTGAACCATGAGCACGACCATGAACCGTTCGGATTTCACCATCGCCGTCTCCGCGCGCCGCGGCGCGCTGGCCGGCGTGTGCGCCGCCCTGGCGGCCTTCATCGAGGTACCGTGCTGGATCATCCGCGCGGTCGCCGTGCTGTTACTGATGTGGCACCCGATTGCAGCGATCCTGGTCTATCTGGCGCTTGCCGCCTTCATCCGCCACGGGCGCGGGCGGTTCTCGCAGCGGCTGTCCAGCTTGCGCGACCGGGTTGCCCCGCCGCGCGCGCCGGACATGCCCGGGCCAGGGTCAGCGCCGCGGCCGATCTTGCCGATCGATGGGCTGGCGTCGCGCTTCGCCAATCTGGATCTGCGGCTCGCCCGGCTGGAAGCCCGCGCGGCCGACCCCGATCGCCTGTTGCGCCGCCGGTTCGACCGGCTGTAATATTCATCGTCTCGTGAGGACACGCGCCATGACCGAAAAACTCATCAAGCAGCGCAAGCCAGCGGAACCGCCGTCGGCACCGGCCCTGCCAGGATTGATCAGCGCGCCGCCACGGCGGGAGCGCACCACGGGGCGCGCTGCCCTGATCATCGGGCCGGCGATCGGGTTCGCGCTGGCCGCCAGCCTGGCTATTTCGTTTGCTCTGGCGCTGGCCGGCGGTGCCGGACAGGCCGCACTGGGCAGCACCCACGATCACGGCAAAGCGCGGATGGCGGTGTTCGTCCTGTGAAGCGCACGATGTTCATGGTTCTCGCGGCCGCGTTGGGGCTGATGCCCGGGGCCGAGGCGGCGACAGTGCATCCGGCGCTGGCGCCGTTCCATGCGATCCGGATCGATGGCGTGGCGCACGTTGTCTTTACCGAGGCGCCCGATCAATCGGTGACCGCGACGGGCCGAACGGCCACGCTGAAACGGCTCCGCCTGACCGTTGAAAACGGCGTGCTGGTGATGCGGATGAAGAGTGGGGCGTCATCCAGTGGCGATGATACGGTCAGGCTGGCGCTCACGGCGCCGCTGCTCGACCACGTCACGGTCAGCGGCATGGCGAGCGGCGATCTGCGCGGGCTGACCGGGCCGGCGTTCACCCTGGACGTGTCGGGCACCGCGCGCCTGACCATGAGCGGGGCGGTGCAGCGGGCGATGCTGACCGTGAGCGGTGCTGGGCAGGTCGATGCAAAACGACTGGTCGCGGATGATCTGACGCTGAAAATCGACGGCACCGGGGTGGTCCGGGGCTATGCCAGCAAGGTTGTGCATGTCAGTGTCAGCGGGGTTGGGACCGCCCATGTCGCGGGTGATCCGCCGGTGCGGGACGTGTCGAAAAGCGGGATCGGTCTGGTCGAGTTCAACTGACCGGCCGGAACCCTGGGTGAGGCGGCGGAGACAAGATCGATGATTTCATGAGAGGGCTGGTTCGGTTCGCGATGGCGGTCGTTGCCGTGTTCATCGCAACGGTGTCAGCCCCGGCGGCTGACACCACCGTCACACGCGCCGTCGCACCGTTCACTTCATTGCGGGTCGATGGTCATTTCATCCTGCACGTCAGCCAGGGCACCACCCAGTCGGTGCAGCTGGCCGGGGATCCCTACCTGATCAACAACCTCCAGATCGGTGTTGCCAAAGGCGTGTTGAGCATCGACCGGCCGCACGGGTTCGACCTGCCGAAACACCAGACCGTCACGATTACCATCACCGCGCCCGAGCTCACCGCGGTTGGGCTGCGGGGGCTGGTGCATGCGAGTGTCACCGGCCTCGCGGGACCAGCGTTCGCGCTGACCAACAACGGCGCCGCCGCCGCCACATTGACCGGTGCAGTGGGGCGGTTCACGCTGATTTCGCGCGGGGTCAGCTCGATCGACGCCGGCGGGCTGCATGCCAAGACGGTGACGATGCTGGTGCGCGGCCAGGGCAATCTGCGCGTGTTCGCAAGCCAGGTGGCGGACGTGACGATGTACGGCGAAGGCCGCATCGATGTGCTGGGCCACCCGAAGGTGCATCAGTTCAAGACCCTGGCCTACGGGGTCATCAGCCTTAAGTGAGGGTGGTGCAGCGATCGGCCTCAGGCGGCTTCGCGGCGTAATCCGGCTTGCAGCGAACGACGGGAGGTTGCGAGATGCGCCGCCATCGCCCGGGCCGCGGCATCGCGCTTGCCGGCGCGCAATGCCAGTAGAATGGCCAGATGTTCAGCGATCGCGATGCGGCTGCGTTCGGTCTCCTGCTGCTTGTCCCATTGGTAATGGTAGTGGAACAGGAACGAGACGATATCGAAAAAGTCGCGTGCGAACCGGTTTTGCAGATGGCCGATCAGCCAGAGGTGAAAATCGCGGTCCAGCGTGGGAAACTCGGCGTAGCGCTCGGCCAGCGCCGCCTCGATCGCGCGGTGGCGCGCGATCATGACATCGGCGGCGGTGGCGAAATCGGGGTCCTGACCGGAAGGGATGCGGTTGATCGCCGCCATTTCGATCAGCTCGCGCATGTCGGCCACTTCGGCTGCGAAACCGTCGTGGAATTCCTGCAACACCCAGCCGCCGCGCGGCTGTTTGGCGATCAGCCCGAAACGGGAAAACCCGATCAGGAATTCCCGCACCGATACCGTGCTGGCGTTGCTGTCGCGTGCCAGCTCGGCCTCGGAAAACACGTGGCCGGGCCGCCAATCGCCCAGCAGGACGCGCTGCATGAAGATCAGCTCGATCTGATCCTGTGGGCCGCTGGTTTCGGCATCGTCGAAATAATCGGCGGTGACCGGGGCGCGGGCGATCGCCACACCGTCGTCTTCACGCCGCAGCACACCCAGCGCGATCAACCGTTCGAGCGCGGCGCGCACCGTGGTGCGGCTGACGTCGAACTGCCGGGCCAGTGCACTGTCCGACCCCAGCATGCCGCCACCCAGCGTTGCCACATGGTCAAGCAGGGCATTGCTCGTGCGTTTCAGCAGCGTATTCGGCTTGGCCATGGTGGCGGATGCCTATCGAAGTGATGGACACAATCCGGCGGCGAGCCCGCCGGATTGAACGATCATCACTTTGCGGCGAGCGGCGTCAGATTGGCAAGACCGGTCGTATAGACGCCGGTGATTGCGGTGATCGCCGCCTTGTTGTCCATGCCGGGCTTGGGGTGCGCCGAAAGATCGGCGCGCTTGAAGCTGCCGGTCCAGGTGACGCGGGTCTTGTCGGCGCCGAGCTTGGTCACCGAAATGGTCGAGTAGTAATGGCTGACCGGCAACACCTTCATGTTGGAGGCGGTCGGCTGGATAATGTAGCTGTAGCGCATCCGCGCCGCGCTGTAGTGCTTCAGCTGCTCGGTGACGACCGGGCCACCGAGATTGAGCGTGCGGACAGATCCGGGCTGGTTGCCCATGGTCGCACTGCTGGATTTGACGGCCGGCACCCAGGTGAGCGTGCCGAACTGGTCGATGATGCTCCAAACCTTGGCTGCGGGCGCTGCGATCACCACGGTTTTGGTGACGTGCAGGACCGGCGCCGCCTGTGCAGTGCCGATTCCGGCGATAGCGAGCCCAAGGGCCGCGATCGGCAGCGCGCCCATTGCGGTGCGCCGTGACATTAAGTGATCCAAGACGTTTCTCCTGTTAATTTTCTCGTCAGTGAGGTGTCCCTTTTTCATGGGACATCGCTCTGTACACAATTCCGTGCTGCCCGACCAGTAACTAACTGGAACTCAAACTATCAGGACGCGCAGCTTTCTGTCGGCGCACCGGCCAGTGGCCGGTTGTCACCCCGCAACGCCGATGGCGCGGCGGGGTGGCACGCGTTCAGCCGGCGTCGAGTTCCTTGGCGCTGTGCACCACCTTGGCAACCATGCCGTATTTGATCGCCTCGTCGGCACCCATCCAGTAATTCCGGTCGGTGTCCTTCTCGACGCGCTCAAGACTCTGGCCGGTTTCACGCGCGATGATGCGGTTGATCCGCTCGCGCATCTTGATGATCTCGCGCGCCTCGATCTCGATATCGGTCGCAGGGCCACGTACCCCGCCCATCGGTTGATGCAGCAGAAAGCGCGTGTTCGGCAGGCAGAACCGGCGGTCCTTGTGGCCGGCCAGGAAAATCAGCGCCCCGGCACTCGCCACCCATCCCGTGCCGATCATGCGCACCGGCGAGGTTGCATCGACATAGCGGATCACGTCGTGAATCGTATCGCCACTCTCGACATGGCCGCCCGGCGAATTGACATAGACATCGATCGGCTCGTCCGCCGCGCCCGACAACGCCAGCAACTGACCTGTTACCGCGCGGGCGATCCGGTCGTGAATTTCGCCGAAAATCAGAACCTTGCGCTGCTTGAACAGGCGGCTCTCCAACTCGGCACCCGGCGCCTTCGGCTCCTTTTTGTCGGCGTCCTTCGGATCCGCCTCCGGAGCATCCTCCTCGTCAGCCCGCGGGGCGATCCAGTTCCGATATGCGTTCGTCATCCGTTACTCCTGCAAATAGATCGACCCATTGTGCGTGAACGACGCCGCGCTGTCGAGATGATCAGCCACACCAGCCATGCGGGTCACTCCGGGATGGGCGGTTGGTATCTTGGAGTGACGACGACGGAAGCAAGGCCATGGCGACCCGCAACGCAACAGGTGTTGCGGATTTCTGTTGCGAAGTGGAACAGCCCGCGCGGGTTGTGCGGGGTGGCAGCGTTGGGTTTGCGGGATCGGGCCGGTTTGGCACGAAGGATGCAAGGATTGCGGGCGGATCGACCAAACGAGGAAACGACAATGAAAGCAGCCGTGCTGCACGACTATGACGAAGCGCTGAGCAATCCGGTGTTCGTCACCTATGAGGATGTCCCCGATCCGGCGATCAAGGGGCCGAACGACGTGATCGTGCGGATTGGCGGCGCGGGTGTGTGCCGGACGGATCTGCATGTGATCGAGGGGATCTGGCGCAGCAAGGTTGACCTGGCACTGCCGCATATTCTGGGTCACGAGAATGCCGGCTGGATCGAGGCGCTGGGCAAGGGTGTCACGCATCTGAAGGTGGGGGACCCGGTGATATGTCATCCGTTGATCACCTCGGGTCATTGCCTGGCGTGCCGGCGGGGCGAGGACATGCATGCCGATGAGAGCGAGTTTCCGGGCATCAACGTCAATGGCGGCTATGCGCAGTATTTGCGGACCGGCGCGCGGTCGATCATCAAGCTGCCGGAGACCCTGTCGCCCAAGGATGTCGCGCCGCACACCGACGCGGGATTGACCGCGTATCGCGCGGCGAAGAAGGCCTCGCGGCATCTGCTGCCGGGCGAG
Organism: Acidiphilium rubrum; assembly: GCF_900156265.1. Taxonomy (GTDB): domain Bacteria; phylum Pseudomonadota; class Alphaproteobacteria; order Acetobacterales; family Acetobacteraceae; genus Acidiphilium; species Acidiphilium rubrum. Next base: position 214,535 of record NZ_FTNE01000001.1, on the reverse strand, counting down.
TTCGCTGTGGTGATCGGCGCGGGCGGGCTTGGCCATATCGGCATTCAGGTGTTGCGGGCGTTGTGCGCGGCGCAGATCATTATTGTTGATCGGGCGGACATGGCGCTGAAACTGGCGCAGGAGTGCGGCGCCGATTTCGCGGTGAAGGCGGACGGGTCGGAGGTGGACGAGGTTCTGCGCCTGACCAAGGGCAAGGGTGCGGAGGCGGTGATCGACTTCGTGGGCGAGGGCGATGCGGTTGCGAAAGGTCTTGCAATGACCCGCAACGCCGGGTTTTACTATATCGTGGGGTATGGCGGTAAGATCGATATTCCCACGATCGACATGATCACTTCGGAGAAGACCATCGTCGGCAATCTGGTGGGCACCTATCCCGAGTTGATCGAACTGATGGCGCTGGCCGACCAGGGCAAAGTCACCCTTGCGACGCGCGAATACCGGCTTGAAGACGCCAATACTGCGCTGCATGACCTGCACCACGGCAAAGTCCGTGGCCGCGCCGTGTTGGTTCCCTGAAGCTCCATTCAACAAAAAGGAAACGGACAAGATATGTACAAGGCAAAAGACGGATCGGAGATTTTCATCATCGATGGGCATGTGCATCTGTGGGATGCGAGCCCGGAGAATATCCGCAATATTCACGGCAAGCAGTTCATCGACTGTTTCTACGGTTATCACGCGTCGCTGTCGCCGCCGGAACAGCTGTGGACCGCGGAAAAATTCGCCAAATATGGCGCCGAGCAGATGGTCAAGGATCTGTTCATCGACGGGCCGGACGACATGGCGATCTTTCAGCCGACCTATCTCAAGGATTTCTACAAGAACGGCTTCAACACGCTCGAGCAGAACGCCATTCTGGGCCAGCGCTACCCCAATCGCTTCATCCTGAACGGTGCGTTCGATCCCCGGGATGGCGAGGGCGGGCTTGAGGCGCTGGAGGCGCAGGCGGAAACCTACAAGCTCAGGGGCGTGAAGCTCTACACCGCGGAGTGGAACGGCGACAGCCGCGGGTACAAACTCTCTGATCCGGCGGCCTATAAATATTTGGAGAAATGCGAGAAGCTCGGCATCAAGAACATTCATGTTCACAAGGGCCCGACGATTCTGCCGCTCGACCGCGATGCGTTCGATGTCGCCGATATCGATCATTGCGCCACCGATTTTCCGAACCTGAACTTCATCGTCGAGCATTGCGGTCTGCCGCGCCTCGATGATTTCTGCTGGATCGCGACGCAGGAATCCAACGTCTATGGCGGGCTCGCCGTGGTGTTGCCGTTCATTCACACGCGGCCGGGGTATTTCGCGAAGGTGATTTCGGAATTGCTGTTCTGGATCGGCGAGGACAAGATCCTGTTCGGTTCGGATTACGGCATCTGGACGCCGCAATGGCTGGTCGAGAAATTCATGAACTTCGACCTGCCGGACGAAGTGATGAAGGAGACCGGCAAGGAGCTGACGATGACGGCGAAGCGCAAGATTCTCGGCGAAAATGCGGCCCGGATCTATGGCGTCGATATCGCGAGCCAGCGGGCCAAGCTCGACCGGATGGAACAGGTCGCGGCGTGAACCTCAGCCTTGAGGCGCGCACCCGTGCGGTGCGCGCCGCTCTCGATCAGGTGACCGATCCGGAACTCGATGAGAGCGTGGTCGAACTCGGCTTCATCACCGGCATCGACATCGCCGAAACCGGTGCCGTCGACATCAGGTTCCGGCTGCCGACCTATTGGTGTGCCGCGAATTTTTCGTATCTGATGGCGGCCGACATGCGCGATGCGGTGCGGGCGCTGCCGTGGGTGGCGTCGGTCGCGGTGACGCTCGATGAGCATATGTTCATCGATGCGATCAACGACGGTATCGCGCAGGACAAGGATTTCGTCGATGCGTTTCCGACCGAGGCCGGTAATGATCTGGCCAGCATCCGTCTGCAATTCGGCCTGAAGGCGATGGAGCGGCGGCAGGAGGCGTTGCTGCGGCATCTGCTGGCGGCCGGGCATGATCCGGTCGCCTTTCTGTCGCTCGATATCGCGGGGTTGGAGGCGCTGGCGCTCGATGCCGCGGGTGCGGCGCTCAGGCGGCGCTATCTCGAACGGCGCGACCTTGCCGGGGGCTTGCCGCGCGCACTGGTGACCAGCGGGGGTGAGCCGATCATGCACGAAACCTTACCGGTCTATCTGCGCCATATCAGCCGGGTCGGGTTGAATGCGGAGTTCAACGGCGCGCTGTGCCGCGGGCTGCTGGCGGTGCGTTATGCCACCCCGGCAGCATTGCCGGCGGAACCGGAACTGGCCGATTTCATGCGCCAGGGCATCGCTCAGACGGCGCGACCGTAATAGATCGCGGCGACATGGGTGGCCTCGGCGAAGAAGAGCCAGCGCTCGATGAACAGGCCGGCGCCGGTGCAAATTGCTGCGAGCGGGGCGGCGATCATTGGTGCGATGCCGATCGCCGCCAGTAGCGCGAACAGGCCGGGCAGGCCGAAGGCGACGACCAGGGCGATCCGGCGGAGCTTGGCCGCGTGCTTGCGCGCGATCTGATAGCCCATTTCGCGCAGGATATAGTTTTCGGTGAAATGCGGCTGATCGAGCGGTGTCACGCTGCCGAACGCGGCCAGGCCGGTCGCGGATGCGAGGGTGGTGAGCGGTGCCTGCCGGTCGATGAAGCGCCAGTATCCGAGTTTGGCGACCGCCGCGACCAGTGCGGCGAGGGCCGCCAGTGCGCCAGTGAGGCGCGCATGGCCGGTCCAGATGCCGGTAAGGGCGGCGAGCAGCGTGGCGCCGGACAACGCGGCGAAGATCAGATAATCGGGCGCGGTATGCCGGTTGTGCCACTGCCGGATCGGCTTGAGGCTGGCATAGATCATGGCGGTGCAATACACCGTTGCGAGCGCCATGAACGCCGCCAGCAGGCCGAGCGCGCGGGTGGCCGGCGCGCCGGCGCCGGCAAAATACCACAGCGCCGCGAAGCCGAGCGCCGGCGGATAGGTCAGGACCGAGGCGACGCCTTCACGCGACAGCCATGACGATCGCCATTGGCTGAACGCGCGCCACGCCCGTTCCGGCCGGCCGAGATGCAGCGTCGAGGCGAGCAGGCCGCCGCTCGCGAAAGCCAGCGCGATCATGACGCCGACCGGCAGAAACCAGAGCGCGTGCGGCAGCAGTCCGAGCGCGCAGAACAGCCCGAGCCAGGCGAGCAGACCGTAGCCGAAGCCGGTCAGGGTGGTCAGCAGGAGGACGGAGCTTGCCGGGGTCATCGCGACAGCACCCGGTCGACCAGGGTGAGCAGGGCAGCACCGAGTCCGGTGCCGCTGCGCACCGGCGTTTCGGTTGCGCGGGTCGGGATCATGGCGCGGCGCGGCGGCAGGTATTTATTGACCGGGTTGTAGCCGAGCTCGGGCATCAGATCGACACCGCCGCGGGCTGCGACCAGTTTCGAGACATCGCTCGAAGGATCGCCCAGATCGCCGAAATGCCGCGCGCGCGAGGGGCAGGTTGCGACGCAGGCCGGTTCGCGCTCGGCCTCCGGCAGGCTGGTGTTGTAGATCCGGTCGATGCAGAGCGTGCATTTTTTCATCACGCCCGCATCCTCATCGAACTCGCGCGCCCCGTACGGGCAGGCCCAGGAGCAGAGTTTGCAGCCGATGCAGATATCGGTGTTGACCAGCACGATGCCGTCTTCGGCGCGTTTGTACGAGGCACCGGTGGGGCAGACGGTGACGCATTGCGGCGTCTCGCAATGCAGGCAGGAGCGGGGAAAATTGACGGTGCGGCCGCCGCAGCCATCGTCTTTGCCGGTGGCCTCGTAGGAGTGGATGCGGTTGAACCACACGCCATCGGGGTCGGCGCCGTATTTGTCGTAATCGGGCAGCGGTGCGGAATGGCCGCCGGTGTTCCATTCCTTGCAGTTCACCGCGCAGGCATGGCAGCCGACGCAGGTATCGAGGTCGATCACCAGGCCGAGTTTTTTGGCACCCTCGATCGGTTGCGGGAGCGAGGTCATTCCGCGGCCCTCCGTGGCGTGTAGGCGGATGGCGCGAACATCGGTTCTGTGACTTCCTGCGTGTCGGGCGCGCATTTTTCGATCCGCACCGTCACGTCGAACCAGGCGGCCTGACCGGTGACCGGGTCGGAGTTCGAGGCGCGGTGACCCGCGCCATCCTCGGGCAGATATTCGGAGATGATGTGGTTGAGCAGGAAGGCGCGGCGGGATTCCGGTGCCTCCTTGGCGAGCGCCCAGGCGCCGGTGCGCTTGCCGATGGCGTTCCAGGTCCATACCGTGTTCGGGTTCACGCCGTCCATGATCCGCACCTGGCATTTCACCCGGCCGTTGCGCGAGACAAGCTCGATCCAGTCGTCATCGGCCAGATCATGCGCTGCGGCCAGATCGCGGTGCAGGTAGAGCCGGTTTTCCGATAATATCTGGCGGAGCCACGCGTTCTGCGAGCCCCATGAATGATACATCGCCATCGGCCGCTGGGTGATCGCGTGCAGGGGAAAGCGATCGGGGTCGGTCATGCTCTGCTCGATCGGCGGATACCAGATCGGCAAGGGGTCCATCATGCTGGCGATCCGCGCGCGCAGCCGGGCGGGCGGGATACGGCTGCCGTGACCTTCGGCGGCGAGGCGGAACGTCTGGAGGATTTCGCTGTAGAGATGCAGAACGATCTGATCATCGGTCTCGATCAGCCCCATCGCTTTCGCCCCGCTCAGATAGGCGCGATTCGCGTGTTTGTAGTAGAGCTGCTCGGCCGGCAGATGGTGCTGCCAGAAGCCGTGATTCTCGACATAGCGGCGCAGCTGGTCCGGGTTGACCGCGCCCTTGCCGATCGCGGTGCCATCGGCGCCGCGAAACCCGGCGAGCGGGCCGACGCCGGGTTTGCGCTCGTGGCGGACCATGTAGTCGGCGTAGGATTGGTAGCGTTTTTCGCCCTGTTCATCGACGAATTGCGGCAGGCCGAGCCGGCCGGCCAGATCGATCAGCACATCCTGAAACGGCCGCACATCGCGGTCCGGCTTGAGCACCGGCACCCGGATGGCATCGGCCGGCCCGTGCGCCGAGCCGATCGGCCGGTCGAGCAGGGAAATACAGTCGTAGCGTTCGAGGTAGGTGGTGTCGGGCAGGACCAGATCGGCGTAGGCGACGGTTTCCGAGGCGAAGGCGTCGGCGTAGATCACGAAGGGGATGCGGTAATTGCCGTCCTGATCATGGTCGGTCAGCATGCGCATCGTCTCGCCGGGATTCATCGCCGAGTTCCAGGCCATGTTTGACATGTACAGGAACAGCGTATCGATTTTATCGCCGCCGCCGGCATGGGCCTCGGCGATCGCCATGTGCATCAGGCCATGAATGCCGAGCGGTGCCTCCCATGAAAACGCCCGGTCCAGCCGCAGCGGTTCGCCCTCGTCATCGACCAGCAGATCCGCGGGACTAGACGGGAAGCCCAGCACCGCGGCGCTCAGCGCGCCATCCGGATCGTGCCGGTCGCCGCCCGGTGCCGGGCCGCCGGGGATCGGTTTCGGATAGGGCGATTTATAGCGCCATGAACCCGGCGTATCGACCGCGCCGATCAGCATTTGCAACACGTGGATCGCGCGGCACGAATGAAACCCGTTGGAATGGGCGGAAATACCGCGCATGGCGTGCATCGCGACGGGCCGCCCCGTCATGGTCGGATGGGTGCGCCCTTCGGTATCGGTCCAGGGCTGATCGAGGCTGATCGCCTGGTTGAACGCGATTTCGGCGATTTCGGCGGCGATGCGGCGGATATCGGCCGCATCGATGCCGCAGCGCGCGGCGACCGCTTCCGGTGCGTAATCGGGCGCGGTGTAGCGCGCCGCCAGAATGTCGAACGCCGGGCGGGCGCTGCGGCCATCGCTCGTTGTGAAGCGGCCGAGCAGGGCGGGGTCGGTGGCAGTAGCCATCGCATCCGTCACGCTCTGCGTCGCACGATCGAAGGCGAGCGGCTTGCCCGCCGCATCGCGCAGGAACAGGCCGTGATCGGGTGCGCCGGGATCATCGATCACCAGATAATGCGCATTGGTGTAGCGGATCAGAAATTCGGTATCGATCGACCCGGTTTCGAGCAGGCAATGGATCAGCGCCAGCACGAACAGGCCATCGGTGCCCGGCGTGATCGCGATGAATTCATCGGCGATCGCCGAATAGCCGGTGCGGATCGGATTGATCGAAACGATCTTGGCGCCGCGCTCCTTGAGCTTGGCCAGACCCAGCTTGATCGGGTTGGAATCATGGTCCTCCGCGACGCCGAACAGCAGGAACAATTTGGCGTGCTCCCAGTCCGGCTCGCCGAATTCCCAGAACGCGCCGCCGACCGAATACAACCCCCCGGCCGCCATGTTGACCGAGCAGAACCCGCCATGGGCCGCGAAATTGCGCGTGCCGAACATGCGCGCGAACAGGCCGGTGAGCGCCTGCGACTGATCGCGCCCGGTGAACAGGGCGAGTTTATGCGGATCATCGGCGCGGATGTGCGCGAGCCGGTCGGTCGCGATGGCCATCGCCTCGTCCCACTCGATTTCGACGAATTCGCCCGCCCCGCGCGGCCCCGCGCGCTTGAGCGGCTTGCGCAGCCGCGATGGCGAAATCGCCGTCATGATGCCGGCCGAGCCCTTGCCGCACAGCACGCCGCGGTTCACCGGATGATCGCGGTTACCCTCGATATAGCGGAGCTTGCCGTCCTTCAGATGGACTTTGATGCCGCAGCGGCAGGCGCACATATAGCACGTGGTATAGGCAACCGCATCGCCGACCGGTGCTGAATAGTCGATATTATCTTTGGGCATGGGACACCTCTGGCCCCTTTATGGCGGGGATGATCGGGCTCAACCATCCGTCCGGCGTGATCGAACCGATCGGTCAGGCCGATCGATGCCGCCGGTTTTGCGCGGCTTCGCAGATCGCCGCGACCAGGGCATCGACATCGGCTTCGGTAGTGCGGTGATTGACGATGGCGGCGCGCAGCACACGCTTGCCACCGATCAGCGTGGTCGAGACGACGAATTGCCCCGCCTCCTGCAGATCGGCCGCGAGATCGCTGTTCAGCCCATCGAGGTCCGGCCCGCCGTCGTCATAGCGAAAACACACGATGTTCAGTGCGACCGGGGCGGCGAGGACCAGCATCGGGCTCGCCGCAAGCGTTGCCGCGAGGCGTTGCGCGAGGTCGCAGCCATGATCGACGATGGCACCCAGCCGCGCGGTGCCATAGGCCTCGAGCGTCATCCACACTTTCAGGGCGCGAAACCCGCGCGACAGATCGGGCCCGAGGTCGCACGGCCAGGGCGCGCCGCCCGCCAGGCCGCGCGCCGTGTTGGTCAAATACGAGGCGGATTGCGCGAAACTGTCGAGCATCCATTGTTGCTCGCGCACCAGGATGCAGCCGGAATCATATTGCACCTGCGCCCATTTGTGAAAATCGAACGCGACCGAATCCGCCTGCCCGATGCCATCGAGCAGCGCCGCGCGGCTGGGTGACAACGCGAGCAGCGCGCCGAACGCGGCATCGACATGAAACCACAGCCCGTGCCGCGCCGCGACCGCGGCCAGTGCGGCCAGATCATCGATCGCGCCGATATCGACGCTGCCGGCCGTGCCGACCAGCAGAAACGGCGCACACCCGGCCGCGCGATCGGCGATAATCCGCGCCTCCAGTGCTGCGAGGTCGATCCGCCCCGAATCATCCGTGCCGATCCGGCGCAGCGCGGCGCTGCCCAACCCCGCCATGTCGAACGCGCCGGGCACGCAGCGGTGCACGCCCTCCTGTGCGTAGCCCACCAGCGGGGCACCTTCCACGCCGTCCCGCCGGACAGCGGGGCCGCAGAAGCGCCGCCGCGCGCAGAGCAACGCGATGAAATTGGCGATCGATGATCCGGTCACCATCAGACCGCCGGTGGTCTCCGGCAGGCCGAGCATGGCGGCGGACCAGGCGATCACCTGGCGTTCGACCGCGAGGCCGACGTGATCGCGCCCGCCGCAATTCTCGTTCAGCCCGGCCGCGAGCAATTCCGCCAGCATCCCGACCGGATTGCCGCCGCCCTGCACCCAGCCCATGAAGCGCGGATGGGTGTTGCCCGATGCATAGGGTGCGATGGTTTCGGTGAACCGCGCGTAGGCCGCCTCCGGCCCGGTGCCTGCGACCGGCAGTGCGGCGGTAAAGCCCGACCGGATCGATGGTGGCATCGGGCGCCAGACCGGAGAGGCCGATAATCCCGCCAGCCGGTCGATCATGTCGTCCATCATCCGATGGCCGAGCGCGCGCAGGCCGCTCCAATCGTCAGGGTCGAGTGTGGTCATGCCCGCGTGCTTATCGAGCGGCGGTACGGCGGTAAAGGGTTGCGCCCGGCCGGTTGCGACGCAATCTGTCGTGCGGACATTTGAGGAGACATTCATGCAATACCGTAAACTCGGCGACAGCGACCTGACCGTATCGGACATCGCGCTCGGCTCGTGGCTGACCTATTCCGGCGGCGTCGAAAAGGACCAGTCGATCGCCTGCGTCAAACGCGCGCTGGAACTTGGCATCACACTGATCGACACCGCCAATATCTACGGCAAGGGTGCCGCCGAAACCGTGCTGGGCGAGGCGCTCGCCGGGGTGCGGCGTGATAGCTACGTGCTGGCGACCAAGCTGTTCTTTCCGATGACCGAGACCGACAAGGGCCTGTCGCGCGCGCAGATCGAAAAACAGCTCGATGCGTCGCTCAAACGGCTCCGCGTCGATCATGTCGATCTCTACCAATGCCACCGCTACGATCCCGAAACGCCGCTGCATGAAACCATGGAAGCGCTGACCGCAGCGGTGAAATCCGGCAAGACCCGCTATGTCGGGTTTTCCGAATGGCCGGTCGAGAAAATCCGCGAAGCAACCGAGATGATGGGGGTTGCGAAATTCGTCTCCAGCCAGCCGCAATATTCGATGATCTGGCGCAAGCCGGAAGACGCGGTGATCCCCTATTGCGCCGCCCACGGCATTTCGCAGATCGTCTGGTCCCCGCTCGGCCAGGGTATTCTGACCGGAAAATACCACCCCGGCGCCAAGCCGCCGGCCGGGTCGCGCGCGACCAGCGCCAGCATGGGCCATTTCCTGCAGGATTTGACCGAGCGGCGCGCGGTGCTCGAAGCGGTGCAGGCCATGCAGCCGCTGGCCCAGCAGGCCGGGCTGACGCTCGCGCAGTTCGCCCTCGCCTGGGTGCTGCGCGAGCCCAATGTCGCCGCCGCGATCATCGGGGCATCGCGCCCCGCGCAGATCGACGAGAACATCAAGGCGTCGGACGCGAAGGTCGATCCGGCGCTGTTCACCCGCGCCGAAGCGCTGATGATGCCCGCGCTGCAAGCGGCTTGAACGATGGCGCTGCAAGCGGCCTGATCAGGGCCGGTTCACCTCGCGATCGAACGGGTGAACCGGCTGATCATGCGGGTGGATCAGGTAGCGGCGGATGACATCGCCGTAGCCCTGGTAGACCAGCCCGCCGTTATCGCGCAGCAGCCGGCTGCGCTCCTGGCGATACCAGCGCGGCAGCCGGTACCATGGCAGGCCGGGCCGCTCGTGATGCGCGCTGTGCAGATTGTTGAACAGGAACAGCCAGCCGAGCAGCCGGGCGTTTTCGACCACGGCGGTCCGGTGCGCCGCATCGGGTGCGGCGCGGTGCTCAGCGAAGGAGCGGATCAGCAGCAGCGCGGTGCCGGGCAGAATGAACAGCAGCGCGTAGTGCAGCGGGCTGATGCCGCACACCGCGACGACCCAGACCACGATGAGCGCTGCGATCGGCAGATGCACCGCCCAGGCGGCGCGCACGCCGGGCTCATTGCGCCACAGGCGACCAGACTCATGCAATAAAAACCGCGTGATCATCCAGGGCGGCCCGATCAGCAGCCGCCCGGCCAGCCGCGCCGAGCCATGCACGATGATCCGCGCCGCCGGATGCAGGCGGTGCCAACCGATCGCCGTCCAGTAATAGGTTTCGGGATCTTCCAGCGGATCGGTCAGATATTCGTTGCGATGATGCGCGATGTGCAAGGCGCGGTACCGATCGAACGGCAGGAACAGCGCGAGCGCGGGCAGGCCGAGCGCCCGATTGACCGCGGCGACGCGGGTCGGATGACCGTGGATCAACTCATGCTGCAACGAGCCATGCCAGGCGATGATCCACGCCCCACCGATCAGCAGTAGCGGCCAGGGAATTGCCGCATGAAACCAGGTCAGGCCAAGCCAGAGCCCGTAAATCACGATCGTCAGTCCCAGCGTCGGCCATTCGATGGCCGGAACGATCTGGGTTGCGTGGGGTTTTGCATGCGGTTTCGAATCGATCGGGAGCATGGGGTCGGTTTAAAATCAGAATGAACTGATGGAAACGTGCGAGTTGTAGACAGAACGCGTCATGTGATGATAATTCACACATCACGATGATGATGATCCACCATGGTTCCTGATCGCCGGATCGCCGCGCCCGCGTTTCGCGACCGCCTGCTCGACGTGATTGCCCAGCGCGGCATGACGCAGGCGGCGTTTGCCCGCGCCACCGGGCTCGATCGATCGACCTTGACGCAATTGCTCAGCGACCAGACCCCTCGCCTGCCGCGCGCGGAAACGCTGGTGGCGATCGCCACCGCCTGCGGCGTCTCGACCGACTGGCTGCTCGGGCTCAATCTGCGCGAACAGGTGACCCAGGCGAGTTTCGGCGAGATCATGCAGATCGAACCGCATGAGGGTCTGCCGATCGATGACCGGATGTTTCAATGGATGGTCGAGACCGCCGGCAACAAGATCCGCACCGTGCCGGTCGGCTTCCCCGATCTGTTGAAGACCGAAGCCGTGCTGATGCATGAATATCGCCACGCGAGCGGCGATGCGCCGCCCCGCTGGGACAGCGTGACCAGCCGGCTGGAATATCTGCAACGCCCGGAAACCGAAATCGAAGCCTGCGCCGCGGTCCAGGCGATCGAGGAATTCGCCGCTGGCCGGGGTGTCTGGGCCGGTCTGGCGGCGGTTGACCGGGCCGAACAGATCGCGCGCATCCAGACCCTCAGCCGCGAGCTGTACCCGAGTTTCCGGCTGTTCCTGTTCGACCGGCGCGATTTGTATTCCGTGCCGTTCACCGTGTTCGGCACCACGCGCGCGGCCGTGTTCGTCGGCGGATTTTATTTCGTGTTCACCTGGACCGAGCATATCCGCGCCCTGATCCGCCGGTTCGACCAGCTGGTGCGCGGCGCGGTGGTGCAACCGCCCGACATCGCGGCGTTTTTCTCTAACCTGAAAGTACCCCCGGATTGAGCCAGACCGCCAAGGCGCCGATCGTCGAGCTCGGCGCGCGCCTCAGCATCGATGACCTCGAAGCGCTCGCCCACGGCGGTGCCACGCCCGCGCTCGCATCGCCCGCCGTGCCCCGCATCGCCGCCGGACGCGCCGTGGTCGAGCGCATCGTCGCCGCCGGCATCCCCGCCTATGGCGTGACGACGGGGGTGGGCAGCCAGAAGGATTTCGCGGTCGATCCCGCCACCATCGCCGCCTTCAACGACCGGTTGATCACCGCCCATGCCACGATCGCGCCGGCTCCGCGCGCCAGCCGCGCCGGGGTGCGGGCGGCGCTGGCGATCCAGCTGCACATCATGGCGTCAGGGCGTACCGGCGTGCGGCCGGTGCTGGTCGATGCGCTGCTGGCGCGGTTGCAGGCGGATGACTTGCCGGATGCGGTACTCGGCTCATCGTCGGGCATGTCGGATATCGTTGCGATGAGCCAATTATCGCTCGGCATCATCGGCCGCGCTGGCGTCGGCGCCGGCGGGCGCGGCGCGGCATCGCTCGATGGGCTGGCCGCGAAGGAGGCGCTGTCGCTGCTCAACAGCAACGCTTTCACCCTCGGCCTCGGCAGCCTGGCGCTGGCCGAGGCGCGGCGGCTGTTCGCGGTGCAAAACCTCGTCGCCTGCCTGTCGCTCGAAGGGTTTCAGGGCAATGCGGCGTCATGGAGCGAGGCGGTCGATCAGGCGCGCGGCCAGCCGGGGCAGAGTGCGGTGGGCCAGCGCCTGCGCGCGGCGCTGGCCGGTGGCGCGCTGCTGGCCGGCGGGGTGAACCGCTTGTTGCAGGACCCGTTGAGCTTTCGCTGCGTGCCGCAAATCCACGGCGCGGCGGCGGCGGCGCTCGATTTCGCGTGGGACGCCTGGGAGCGGGAGTTGAACGCGATCCCCGATAATCCGTTGGTGCTGTGGGGCGATGACGCGCCGGCCCCGTTCATCTCGCACGGCAACATGGACACCACGCTGCTGGCCTTGACGCTCGATACGCTGCGGCTCGCTTTGGCCAGGCTGTGCGATGCCGCGGGCGAGCGCATCCATAAAATCCAATGGGCGCAGTTCAGCGGCTTGCCCACCGGGCTGGCCGGGCACGACGCGGCGGATGGCGGGGTACAGTTTCTCAACCTCGGTCACATCGCCGCCGGTTGCCTCGCATCGGTGCGGCAGGCGGCGAACCCGGCGGTGCTGAATTTTCGCGGCCAGCTGGGCGACGGGGTCGAGGATGTGGCGGGCAACGCGCCGGTCGCGGTCGATCAGCTCGAACAGATGCTCGCACCGGCGTGGAACCTCGCCACGATCGAGGCGGTCTGTGCCGCCTGGGCGATCGCGCGGCGCGGCATCGCTCCCGCGACGCTGGGTGCCCGCACCGGACCGCTGTTCACCGCCCTGCGGCCGCTGCTGCCGATCGGCGTGGAAGGCGAGGCAATTTTCGACCTGAGTGCGGCGCGCGCCATTGTTATCGCCGCGTCATGAGCGCCGCGCCGGTTGCCAGCCTTGCGATGTACGATCTGCCGCAATTGCGCCCGGCGATCGATCGGCTGTGGCAGGCGATCCGCGACCGGATGCGGGCAGACGGCATCGCACAGGTGCCGGACGCGCTGGCGCATGACCGACCGCTGGAGACGATCTGGCGTGATCCGGCCCTGGTACTGGCGCAGACCTGCGGCCTGCCGTTCATGACCACGCTGCGCGAAACCGTCCGTCTGGTGGCAACCCCGTGCTACGATCTGCCCGGCTGCGATGGGGCGGATTATTGCAGCCTCATCATCGTGCGGTCCGATCATCCGGCCCAGCGCATTGCCGATCTGCGCGGCGGCATCGCCGCGATCAACGGCTGGAACAGCCAATCCGGCATGAGCGCGTTGCGCGCGGTGGTGGCACCGGTCGCCGGTGGCCCATCGTTTTTCCGGCGCGTGCTGGTGACCGGCGCGCATCGCGACAGCCTGCGCGCGGTCCGCACCGGTGCGGCCGATATCGCCGCGATCGATTGCGTGACGCACGGGCTTTTGGCTGATCACGCACCCGGCGAATGCGCCGGCACCCGCGTGCTGTGCCGCTCCCCCACCACGCCCGGCCTGCCGCTGGTCACCGCCGCCGCGACGCAAGATGAGGTGGTGCAGCGCATGATCGCGGCGCTGGAGGCTGTGATGGACGATCCGTCACTGGCCAGTGTCCGCGCGATCCTGCATATCAAAGGGATCGCGCGGCTCACCGCCGCCGATTACGCGCCGATCCGCACGATGGGCGAAGCCGCCGCGGCGCGGGGGTATCCGGCACTCGGCTGAGCGAGGAGACTGGCTTGAAAATCGATCCGCACCGCTTCCGCATCAAACCCGGCGACACCGTCCGGCTGCACAAGCTGCCAACCGAAATCGAGCCGTTTTTCGATTCGAAGAAGAGCTACAAAAAACTGCTGTCCGACCATGTCGATCAGTTGAGCGCCTTGCAACAGCTCCTCTACGCCTCGAACCGCCACGCGATCCTGCTGATCTTTCAGGCGATGGACGCGGCCGGCAAGGACGGCGTGATCAAGCACGTGATGTCGGGCGTCAATCCGCAGGGCTGCCAGGTGTTCAGCTTCAAGCACCCGAGCGCGCTGGAACAGCAGCATGATTTTCTGTGGCGCACCACCCGCAACCTGCCCGAACGCGGCCGGATCGGCATATTCAACCGCTCCTATTACGAGGAAGTGCTGATCACGCGGGTGCATCCCGACATTCTGACCAGCGAGGCCCTGCCCGACCCGCCGCCGGACAATCCGCACGACATGGGCGCGTTCTGGGATACCCGCTATCGCTCGATCAACGATCTGGAGCATCACCTGACGCTGAACGGCACCAGAATCATCAAATTCTTCCTGCACCTGTCGAAAGATGAACAGCGCAAGCGCTTCCTCGCACGGATCGACGATCCGGCAAAGAACTGGAAATTCAGCACCGCCGACATCGAGGAACGCGGCTTCTGGGACCAGTATCAGGCCGCCTACGAAGCCTGCCTCGATGCGACCAGCACCGCCGAGGCACCATGGTACGTCGTGCCGGCCGATGACAAGCACAACGCCCGCCTCATCGTGTCACAGATCATTCTCGACACGCTGACCGCGCTCGATATGAACTACCCGCGCACCGACCACGCACGGCGCGCCGCCCTGCTCGAGATCCGCAAACAATTGCTCGCCTGACGCTGTCGATGGATGGGGGGCATCCACGCCAGCATCACTGCACCTGCGGGCTGGGCAGTGGCATGGTGCCAAGGGTCTGGCCGGGCACGGCCGGTGGGCCGACCAGCGCGGGGCTGGCGCCGGTGGCCGGGGCCGAGCCGCCGAGCGGTTGTGCCACGATGCCGTTATTGGCGTTGTAGGTGGGCGGCAGGGTGGACGCGGCGGGGGCCATGCCGGGCGTGGGGCTATAGGCGAGCCAGTCGGGCAGGCTCTTCTGGATCTGGTATTGGAGTTCGACGTTCATATCCGCCATCATGCGCTTGGTCAGCGCATAGAGCGCGGCGCGCATCCGATCGGGCGTTTCGTTGGAAGGCGCGGTTTCGCTGCGCGACACCGTGGCATCGGCATAGCCGACCCGCTGGCCGTTGCTGGTATTGACGCTGAGTTCCACCGTCATGGTGCCTTCGAGATTATCGCCCACCTGTTCGAGCGCCGCGCGCTTGATGGTGAACGTCGCCGCACCCGGGCTGCCATCGCCGATCAATCGTTCGCGGGCCATGCGCTCGAGCACGGCGGCCGGCGCCTCGGGCGCCGCCGCGATCATCTGCGCGGCGTTGGGGCCCGGCAGATATTCATCGCGCACCGAAACGCTGGCAACCTTCAGGGTGATCTGCGGCAAATAGGTGTATTGCAGTTCGGGAAAACTGGTCTGCACCGGTGGGCCGCTCGAACATGCCGCCAGGCCGAGTGGGGCTGCCAGGGCAAGAAATACGGCGAGACTGATCGGCTTCATGGGTGGTCCTCCCGGCGTTCGGCTGGTTCGGCGGGCGCGATATCGGCCCGCGGGAAGCGGAAATCGACGTTGCAGAATTCGCATGTCATGGTGATGTCGCCATCGATCGTCATGTGATCGAGGTCGTCTTCGGAAAACCCGTGCAGCACGTCGGAAAGCCGGGCGCGCGAGCAGCGGCAGCCATAGGCGAGCGGGCGCGGCCGATCGACCGCGACACCCTCACCATGAAACAGGCGGTACAGCAGCCGGTCGGGCGGCAGCGCGTCGTCGAGCAATTCCGCCTCGGTGATGGTCGCGGCGAGGATTTTGGCCGTGCGCCAGGATTCTTCCTGTGCCTCTTCCGACAATTCCGGGTCGATGCCGCCGGCGCCCGCGATGCGTTCAATGATCAGCGCGGAAGCCCGCCACCCGGCCGGTGTTTCGGCGCAGGCGAGATGGATGGCGCAGGCGAGCTGTTCGGAGGTTGCGAAATAATGCAGCGCCATATCGGCCAGCGTATCGCCTTCAAGGCTGACGATGCCCTGGTGGCGCTCGGTGTCCGGCCCCTGATCGACGGTGAAGGCAAGGTAGCCATCGCCCATCAACGCGCGCGCGGTGGGCGCTTCGGGCATGGCGGCATCCTCGCCAAGGCGGGCGTAGCCGCGCAGGGCGCCGGCATCGGTACAATCGGCCAGGAGCATCGGCACCGGTCCGTCGCCCTTTGCTTGGAGCGAAAACGTACCGCTGAATTTCAGCGCGGTAGCCAACCCGGCGACCAGCGCCAAGGCTTCGCCCAGCATGGTGCGCAACGCGTCCGGATGGTCGTGCCGGGTCAGCAGCGCATCCGCCAGCGGTCCAAGCCGGACCAGTCGGCCGCGAACCGGCTGTTTCGGCAGGAAAAACGGCGTGACACCGCGCGGCACCGCAAGGTCGGGCACATCGGGGCGGTTACGGTCGAGAAAATGGGGCAGCGTGCTCATGGCCCATAGATAGAGGCACGCGCGGCATTTTGCCATTGCCCGCGTCGAGCAGGAAGAAAGGTCTTCTTTTTTGAAAAAAAGAAGCAAAAAACTTTCCGACTCAAGGCACGAGCCATGTCACCATCCCAGTCCCAGATCAAAAAAGTTTTTTTGCTTCTTTTTTTACAAAAAAAGAAGTGCTTCCTGCCCTTCCCGATGCCGTGCGCACACACCCCAAGCCCAAAACCGCATGTGGGCGCAACCATCGATCAAACCGCTTGCCCCGCGTGCCGCTGCACGGTAGCGATGCGCCATGACGGAGCATGACGATGGCGATCTGATCGCGGCGATTCACTCTCTGGCGCGCGCGAGCGTGCTGGTGGTCGGTGATCTGATGCTGGATCGTTACGTTTATGGCCGGGTCGAGCGGGTCAGCCCGGAGGCGCCGGTGCCGATTCTCTCGGTGACGCGCGAAATTTCGATGCCCGGCGGCGCGGGCAATGTGGTGCGCAACCTGACAGCGCTGGAGGCGGCCACCGCCTTCGTCTCGGTGGTGGGCGATGATCAGGAAGGCTCCGATCTGACCGCGCTGATCGGCGGGCAACCGAATGTCGAGCCGTGGCTGCTGGTGGAAAACGGCCGGGCCACCACCGTCAAGACCCGCTATATCGCCGCCGGCCAGCATCTGATCCGCGCCGATCGTGAACTGATCACCGCCCTGCCGGCCAAGCTCGGCGAGCGGCTGCTGAAAATCGCCTCGGATGCGATGGCGGCCACCTCGGTCACGGTGCTGTCGGATTATCGCAAAGGGGTGCTGGCACCCGATTTGGCACGCGCGCTGATCGCCAATGCCGCCGCGATCGGGCGAAAAGTCGTGGTCGATCCCAAGGGATCGGACTGGTCGCATTACGCCGGTGCGGACGTGATCACCCCGAACCGGCGGGAACTGGCCGCGGCCACCGGCCTCGACCTCGATGACGAACCCTCGATCGTCGCGGCGGCGCGCGGGCTGATCGCGAAATTCGGGTTCGGCGCGGTGCTGTGCACCCGTGCCGAAGATGGCATGAGCCTGATCACCGCAACCACCGAGCGGCATTATCCGGCCGAGGCGTCCGAAGTGTACGACGTCTCCGGCGCGGGGGACACAGTGGTCGCCGTGCTCGCCGCCGGGCTGGCGGCAGGCCTGTCGCTCGAAGTCGCGGCCCGGTTGTCGAACATCGCGGGCGGGCTGGTGGTCGGCAAGGTCGGCACCGCGGTCGCACGGCCGAACGATCTGATCGATGCGGTCAAGCCAGCATCCGGCGCGCTGCGCAAGGTGGTGACGCGCCAGGTCGCGGCCGAAGCCGCGGAACGCTGGCGGCAACGCGGCTGGCGCGTGGGCTTCACCAACGGCTGCTTCGACCTGCTGCATCCCGGCCATATCCATCTGCTCGAACAATGCCGCGCCGCGTGCGACCGGTTGATCGTCGGGATCAACGCCGACAACTCGGTGCGCCGCCTCAAAGGGGCAAGCCGCCCGGTGCAGCCCGAAGCCGCCCGCGCCGCAGTGCTCGCCTCGCTCGCCAGCGTCGATCTCGTGGTCATCTACGAGGAAGATACGCCGCTGGAAGTCCTGGATGTCATCCGGCCAGACGTGCTGGTAAAAGGCGCCGACTACACACACGACACCGTGGTCGGCGCGCGCGAAGTCGAATCCTGGGGCGGCAAAGTCATGCTCGCCAACCTGCTGGCCGGCCACTCAACCACCGCCACGGTGCAGCGCTTACGCGGCTGATGCGGGGGGGGGGGGGGGGAAAGTAAGCAAGGCGGGGGGCTTTGCCCCCTCGACCCCCACTAAGGGCTTAGCCCTTAGAACCCGCTAGTTTTAGGCGAGGGGAGGGCGACCCAGGCCAGATCAGTTGAACCACCGAGGCAGCGCCCTCCCCTTGCCTAAAACGAATGGATTTTAAAGGCTCCGCCTTTAAGGGGGTCCAGGGGCGGAGGAGCCGAAGGTTCCAGCGATGCTCTTCATCGCTGGAATGGCTCCGGAGGGAGAGCCCCTGGCCTTGCTTACTTTCCCCACCCCCCGGCATCAGCCACAAAAAAAGGCGCGGACCCAGCGGCCCGCGCCTTTTCGACACCATGCGTTGGGCGTTATTTGCCCGCTTGCCCCGCGGGAGCCGGTGCGGGAGCAGCGGTGGCCGGCGCTGCGGCGGCCGGTGCGCTCGTCATGGTGATCATGGCCGGGTCAGCTTCACCGCTGGCAGCCGGCGAGGTCGGCGAGGCATCGGCCAGCGTGGCCGGGCCTTGCAGGTAGGGGAAGGCTTTGGCCATCTGTGCGCCATACAGCGGCTTGGCGAGCCCCTGGTGGCAGGTCGAGCAATCCACCTTGGCGACATCGCCGGACGGACCAAGAAGATTGTGCGCGAAGGTGGCCGTCAACGGAACCATGTAGTTGTTGTTCAGCCCGCGCACCATGTGCAGCCCGTAATAGGCGGTCACGCGTTTCGGCGTGCTTTCCGACCACGAGCCGAAGTTGCGTGATTCGTGGCAGAATTCGCAATTGACGCCGAGTGAGGTAGCGAAGTTCATCATCAGCGCGTAGGTCCAGTTGGTCTGCTGGATCGACATGCGGTTGCCATCCGGCAGGGCGGTGGTGCCGGCGGTGTTGATCATGGCATTCACGCCGCCTTTGGGCTTGCCGACCAGGAAGGGCGTGAACGGATCATAGGGCAGCGCCGAGCCATCGGCCGCGAGTGAGGGCCGCGCCTCGCCGGTTTCGGTTGCCATCAGCCCGGTCGCGTGCGGCGGCTCGACCGATTTGAACCAGACATATTGCGGGTTGTTGTTACCGCGATGGCAGGTGTAGCAGGTCACGCCCACGTTCTTGACGTGGGATTTCCAGACGGCGTTGGTATAGATCGTCATCTGGATCATGCGGCGGGCGACGCGCTTGGTATATTTCGCATCGGAGGCGAAGTTGCCGCTGACGTGGCAGTAGCCGCAGCCCTGCTTCGGGGCGACCCATTGCGTCATCGACACCATGATGCGGGCAAAGGCGCCGGCGGGCACGTTTTTCAGCACCTGCACGTTCTTGTAGATGCTGCCGGCCGGCGGACCCGCGTTGTTCTGCGGCAGCGCTTCCGGCGCCTGGTTGATCGCGAAGGCGGCCGCCGTTGCGGCCGGGCTCGAGATCAACTGAATGCCGGTGCCGCGATAGCCATCCTGTTCGACGTGGATGGGCGGGCGTTGCAGGGTGAGCACCGCGAGGACGGCGAGCGCCAGGCCGCCGATCAGGGCGACGAGCGGGATTGTCAGTCTCATTGTTGCGCTCCCGTGCCCGAGGTGATCGGATTGGCGACATGGCCGTAAACATGCGGATAGGGCGGTGCGACGTGATGCTTCACGGCCCAGAGGAACCAGTTATCGACCACCGTGCCGGTGAGCAGAATGCCGATGCCGCCGGTCAGCGTGGTCAGCACCGCGAACCACCAGGCCCAGCGATGGATCGATTCCATCGTGGCGTTGAACCCCATCGTCCAGCGCCAGAACAGAGCGGCGCGCTCCGAGGCGGTGCCACGATCGACCGTCTGTTCCACTTCACGTTCACCGCCGAACCGGCTCACCGCCAGAATGGTCGCACCGTGCATCGCAAACAGCAGGACCGAACCGTACAGAAACACGATCGAGAGCATATGGAACGGGTCGTAGTACAAATTTCCATAACGAAGCGAGAACGAAACCGTCCAGTCCAGGTGCGGAAAGATGCCGAACGGCGGTGCCTCACCCCAGCTGCCCATCAGCAGCGGGCGGATGAAGCCGAGCACCAGATAGAGCCAGATCGCGGAGGCGAACGCCCAGGCAGTATGCGTGCCGATGCCAAGCTGGCGCGAGCGGCGATAGATGCGCGCCCACCAGAGAATAAGTGAGGTGGTCAGGAAAAACCCGGCCATCAGCCACCAGCCGCCATGCTGCAGCGGCGGCAGGCGCAGCCCGTAGGAAGGTGCCGGCGGTTCGAGCGCAAGCCACGGCAGATCGCGCACGAAGCGGATCGGGTTCCAGTTCACCGAGGCCAGCATGTTGAGGCCGATGATCTCGAACGCGATCACGAACGTCGCGATCGAGGCGATGCCGAGGGTTCCGAGGTAGATCGGCCCGATCTGGGCATTGCCGATCTGGCCCATGAAGTAGCTGAAGAACGGCTTGCCCTGCCGGCCCCAGATGCCGCTGGGGGCGGGCACGCCATCGTGCAGAGGTCCGCGGATTTGCACCCGGGTGAAGATGTTCTGGTATTCGGGCATTACAGCCTCCCTACTGACGGGATGTTATTGGATGACGGCGTTTTCATCACGGTGCTCAGTGACCGCCGAATTGCCAGATCGGCAGATGCAACCACCAACCCCACCATGAAGGCCAGCCCTGGGTCCAGAACGGTCCGGAAATCAGGATGCAGGCGGCGCTGGCAAACCCCGCGCCGAGGGCCAGGAACAGGCCGAGCCGGTGGATGCCCAGCGTGCCGATGGAATAGCCGATGAAATCGCGGAAAAACGTGTCTTCATGTTCGGTGAATTTCACCACTTCGCCCTTGGCCGGGTTGATCGCGGCCAGCACGAGCGAGCCGTGCAGCGCGAGCGCGAAGGTGGTGGTGAAGAACAGTGTCACCGCGACCATGTGCATCGGGTTGTATTCGAAATTGATGTAGTTGTAGCCGGTGTTCGACACCCAATCTAGATGCGACATGATGCCGTAGGGAAACCCGACACCCCAGGCGCCCATCAGGAGCGGGCGGATGACTTCGAGCGTGACATAGGCGAAAATGGCAACGCTGAACGCGGCAGGCACGTGCAGACCGATGCCGAGCTTGCGCGATATCTCGACCTCGCGCAGCGCCCAGGAGCTAAAGGAGCCGACCGCGCAGATGGTGATGATCTGCCAGAGGCCACCGTGGGCAAGTGGGGCGAAGCCGAGCCCGTAGGAGAGATCGGGCGGGGCGATATTGATCTGCCAGATATTCCAGGTGGGGCCGATCGCGGCACCCCAGATGATCAGGGCGGTCCCGAGCAGGGTAAAGAATCCGCCGATGACCCCGAAGAAACCGACGTAGAACGGCCCTACCCAGAAATCGAACAGATCGCCGCCGAGCAGTGTGCCGCCGCGGACGCGGTATTTTCTTTCAAAACTGAGCATTGCCATCGGGCTGTTCCTTGTCGCTCTTGAACTCGCAGTTGGGGGCCCTTCCCCCGGCGCCGCCCGATCGTCTGGCGGTCACCGGGGTTGGCGAAGGGCTGTCGCCCCCGTTACTTGTTTGCAGGCATCGACGATTGCTGTTGCATCGTCATCGCCGGTGCTCCGCCGAGCCAGTCGAACCGTGGCGTGCTGAGCAGGATGAAGTGAATCAGGATGGCCAGCGCAAACAGGAAAACCCCGAGTGCGGTGAGAACCCTGCGCGGATCGAACAGAAGCCACATGCGCCACATGGTATGTCCTCCCTCAACCGATATGCGAGGTGAGCATTTTCACCCCGATGTGAGCGTTGGTAAGGAACCCGGTGACATAGCCATGCGGACCCGGGATCCACGGGCGCCACTGCCATACCAGGAAGTGGGCGATCACAGCGATGATAACGAAGCCGATAAAACTCATCACGAAGATGGAGTGAAACTCCTTGGCTTCGCGCTCGGTCAGACCCGATAGCGAGCCCTCCCGATCTTGTGTGGTCATGGACATGATAGAGGTATCCTCGATATGGACTGGCACGTTGCCGGGTCAGACCAGTTCCGCGCGGACCCCGCGCGGGGGGACGGCCGCAGCCCATGGGACTGCGAACGATGGGGTGGCCCGGCCAGAACGGCGGGCATCTGTTGGCGCGCGGGGCTCATGCGAGCTCCCTCTCACGCAAGGCGGTGACAACATGGGCTTCGGTCACCCGCGGCGATCCATCATGCTGCGCGCAGCGCTCGGCACGATCGCGCAGGCGCTTGGCCGCAGAAATGCGGATCAGATAAGGCTCATCCGCCAGATGACGATCGAGTGCGGCGAGCGCGCCGGCATCCCACAGATCGGCGGTATCGGCTTTCGCCGGCGTCGCATCGATCTTGTCGAGCTCGGTGCCCAGCGGCAAAATGGTGAACAGCGCGTCGAACAAGGCGTTGCAATATTCCTGAACAACGTAGGTTGCCCCTGCATATCCCATGAATGGCGTGCCCGTGGCGCGCCTGATGATCGCACCCGGAAACGAGGCCGGAATATACATCGAACGGCCACCGCGCTCGGCGGCGTACATCCGTTCGTTGAACGAGCCGAACAAAACCAGCGGCGGCGTCTTGGCGATCGCCGCGCGAACCGCATCGTTGTCGGGCTTCACGCCCGGCTTGCGCGCGAAGGAAAATGTGCAGGGTATGCCTAAATCTTCCTCAAGCAGCCGCTTCAGCCCGCGGGTGTAGGTTTCCGTCGCGACCACCGCAAAACTCGCGGTCGCGAAAAAATCCTGCGTCACGCTGCGCCACAGATCCCAGATCGGCTTGATCGTGGTCTCCTTCTCACGCGCGATGAACGGTTCCGGATCGAGCCCGGTGAGTTCGCCGAGCTTTCGCAGGAAATTTGTGGTGGCGTGAATGCCGAACGGCGCCATCAAGTACGGCTTGCCGAGTTCCTCGCATAATTTACGGCCGAATTCGCGATACAGACAGATATTGACGCTGGCATCGGCGAGTCTCGGCGTATCCTTCAAATGCGACCCGAGCGGAAACGACAGATTGACCTCGCAGCCAATCCCTTCGACCAGGCGCCGCACTTCCGCCAGATCGGACGGCATGTTGAACGTACCGTAAATCGCCCCGATAAGATTAACGCGCGGTTTTTCAGCCTTCAACTCAGGGCGCTTCGCCTTGAGATTGCCGAATTCGCTATGCAGCCAGACCAGCGCACGATCGGCACTCTGCCACTGATCCTCATCGATCGTGCGCGGCAGAAACCGGCGCAGGTTCGAGCCCTCGGGTGTCACGCCGCCGCCGATCATCTCGGCAATACTGCCGGTCACCACCACGGCCGGAATTTTCTGGTCCCCGATCGCGGCGGCGCGCTTCATCGGCCCTTCGGTGCCGGTCATCGAGAGCGAATCTTCATCAAGCCCGGTCACCACAATTGGCAATTCATGCGGTGGCAGCGCATCGGTATAGTGCAACACCGCGGTCACCGGCAGATTCTCGCAGCCCACCGGCCCGTCGATCACGACGCGCAATCCCTTGATCGCCGAGAACACGTAAACCGCACCCCAGTAGCCGCCCGCCCGGTCGTGGTCCTGCACCAGCATCAGACGACCTCCGCCTTGGCGGGTTTCGTCGAACCCGGCGCTTCGAAAAACCCGACCATGCGGCTGAACCGTTCGCGGCCCTTGCATTGCGTCGCCACGATCCCCGGCAAGGCCGCAACCCCCGCGGTGCCAAACACCGGCCGGGCCGAGACCATGTTGGTGAAATACACCGCCGGCGTGCCCTGCTCCTTCGCCGCCTGTACCAGCGGCGTGGTGCCGATCGCCAGATCCGGCTTCACATCACGCATCGCGGCAATATCCTGTTCGAGCGAGGCGCGGTACTGCACATGCGTTCCCTGCGCTTCGAGCCAGGCGCGATCAGGCTCGCTCCATTCCGTGCGCGGCAGCGCGGTGCCGACATAAGGCACCGTCGCACCGGCTTCCATCAACAAGCGCGCCACCAGCAACTCCGAACCTTCGTAACCGGACACGATCAGTCGCGCGGTCGTCGGGTTCGCCGCCATCGCCGCGCGGATCGGCGCGAGCGCCTGCGCCTTGGCGATATCGATGGTTTTTGCACTGATATTGGCCGCCTTGCCGATCGCATCGAGCCAGTCGGCGGTGGCGGACTCACCCACCGGTGCCGAGCCGACGATGGCCCGTCCGGCCGCGGCGAATTCGCGAATGCTGGCGGTATAGAACGGGTGCACCGCGGCCGCGATGCTGCAATCGAGCGCGCCATACAGATCGCGCCATTCACGCGCGGGAATCTGCGGCCCGATCGCCAGTCCCATCGGCGCCAGCATCGCTGCAACGACCGGCGGATCGGCCGGAAACAACTCGCCGATCAGGGTCACGCGTTGACCATCGGCGAGTTTGGTGCGCGGGCTGGCCACCGCCCCGGCCTCGGCTTCGGTGCGGGCGTAGCGCAGCATCGTGCCGGCCAACACATCCTTCGCCTCGGCATGGGTCGGCACACCGAATCCCGGCACATCGATGCCGATGATGCGCACGCCATCGATCTCTTTCGGCAACAAATCGAGCGGCACGCCCGAAGCGGTGGGCACGCAAAGATTGATGACCACCACAGCATCATATTCGGCCGGGCGTGCGGTCTCGCGCACCGCCTTGCGGATGTCCTCGAACAACTGCCCGGTCACCAGCGTTTCCGAATCGAACGGCACATAGCCCACGCTGCGGCGCGCACCGTAGAAATGCGAGGTGAAGGTCAAGCCATAAACGCAGCAGGCCGAGCCTGACAGAATCGTCGCCACCCGGCGCATCCGCAGGCCAACGCGCAGGCTGCCGAACGCCGGACACATCGATTGCGGCTGATCATGCGGCCCTTTTGGATAATCGGCCGCAAGCCGATCCAGCATTGCCGATTTCCCGGCCGCACGCGCCGCATCCTGCATGGTTTCCGCACCACCGTGACAGCCGGTTGCAGCAGGCTTGGCAGGCATTGCGATGCCATCGGGCGGGCTCATGCTCACGCGCCCTCGTAGACGATTTCGAGCGAAGGTTTGTTCAACACGGTCGAGCCGCACATATCCTCAAGGCTGGCGGGGTTGAGCGTCACGCCGCGACCGACCGCATCGCCCTTGAACAGGCCGAGCAGAGCATCATGGCTCAACGGCTTCGGACGGATCGGCGGCGCCTCGGCCACCTGCACGCCGAGCGCCTCGAACAGCGGCGCCCATTGACCGCCCAACTGGCCGACGATTTCATAATTCGCCGATTTACGCCGGATGTCCTCATCGGCCGGGATCGCGGCGAGCACCGGAATACCGACGGCTTCGGCAAACGCCTGCGCCTCGCCGGTGCCATCGTCCTTGTTGATCACCAGGCCCGCGACGCCGACATTACCACCCAGATTCCGGAAGTAATCGACCGCTGAGCAAACGTTATTGGCAACATAGAGCGATTGCAGATCGTTCGAACCGACCACGATGACTTTCTGACACAGGTCACGCGCGATCGGCAGACCGAACCCGCCGCACACCACATCGCCCAGGAAATCGAGCAGCACGTAGTCGAAATCCCATTGATGAAAGCCGAGCTTGTCGAGCAGTTCGAACCCGTGAATGATGCCCCGCCCGCCGCAGCCGCGACCGACCTCCGGTCCGCCGAGTTCCATCGCGAACACGCCATCGCGCTTGAAGCACACATCGCCGATCAGCACGGGCTCACCCGCCGCCTTCTTGCGCGACGAGGTCTCGATAATAGTTGGGCAGGACCGCCCGCCGAACAGCAGCGAGGTGGTGTCGCTCTTCGGATCACACCCGATCAGCAGCACCCGCTTGCCAAGTTGCGACATCATGTATGAAAGATTGGCAAGCGTGAAACTCTTGCCGATGCCGCCCTTGCCATAGATCGCGATGATCTGGGTCTTTTTGGGCGATGCCACGCTGGCACCCACCTCGATATCGGGGGCGATGCGGCCAGTGGTTGCATTCATGATGCGTCTCTCCAATCGATGAGCAGTTTCAAGCAAGTATCCGTTCCGAAAGCGGTATGATAAGCACCGCCCGCCTCATGCGCCGGTACCCGATGCGTGATCAGACCATCGAGGTCGAGCCGCCGCGTCGCGATCAGATCGGTCACATGGGCAAGGTCGGCCTTCTGCCATTGCGCGGCGATGGCGATGCGGGCTTCGCGCATGAAGGCCGGTGCGAAGGAAAACTGCATCGGTGCGGCATAGAACCCGGCCAGCGTGATCAAACCCTGCGGTGCCAGGCGCGAGATCAGCGTATCGAGAATCGCAGCATCGCCGCTGACATCGATCACCCGGCGATAATCGCGCCGCGCATCATCGTCCGCATGGCAAATTCTGTAGCCATTACCAGCGTCCATCCGATTCGGGTTGGTCTCCCACACGGTGGGTTCACCACCCGCGATCACCGCGAGCCGCGCGATCAACCGGCCGAGCACGCCATGCCCGATGATCAGTTCAGGCGCCCCGCCTGCCACCGCCAGCGCGTGTTGCGCAGTCGCCGCCAGCGCGATCAGCGCGCCGCGATCACCCAGATCCGGCGCTACCGTCACAACCCGATCGGCGCCGACCACCAGATGCTTCGCATTGGCGCCGAACAAGCCGCGCACCTCACCAAAACAGCGTGCACCGGGCACGAACACGTGCTCGCCGATCCGCGATGACGCCTCAGCCCCGGCATCGATGATCCGGCCCACCGCCTCGTAGCCCGGCACCAGCGGATAGCCCATGCCGGGAAAATGCGGCATCGCGCCCGACCAGATGAGTTTCTCGGTACCGGAGCTCACACCGCTGTAATCGATCTCGACCAGCACATCGCCCGCTCCCGGTGCATCGAGCGCGATGCGGCGGACGGCGACATGTTTCGGTTCTTCGATGATGACGGCGAGACTATCGAGCAATGCACGTCCTCCCAGTGGAGTGCTGTGCCCGAGGATTGCCGGGACACAAGTGTAAGAATACCGTGACAGTCTTGATTGTCAACCTAAACTTACACTCGTCCGCAAAGAAACCGAGCGGCATCACGGCACCACCGCCGTCATCACGCTCGCCAGCATCGGCTGGCGGGTGGCGTGCAGTTTCGTACCGATGAAGCCAGCAGCTTCAAACATCGCAACCAGCTCGGCCGGGCGGCGCGGCCGGCCGCTGCCCATCGCGAACAGATACAGGCCGAAATAGGCATCGCCCATCGATTGCGCGCCCTTGGTCCCGGCCATCGGCTCAGCAACCATCACGGTCGCACCCGATGCCAGACTCGCCCGCGCATTGCGCAAAATCGCCATCGCCTGCGCATCGTCATGATCGTGCAGCACGCGCACCAGCGTGATGATATCGGCATCGCGCGGCAAAACATCACAACGCATGTCGCCCGCCAGCACCCGGCTGCGCGCCGCCAACCCCGCCGCCGCGAGTCGCTGCTCCGCCAGTGCGGCAACCGCCGGCACGTCGAACAACATCACATCCAGCAACGGCGCCGCCTTGGCGACCGCGCCGATAAAACTACCATCGCCGCCACCCAGATCGAGCAGCCGCCGGTGCCGCCGGAAATCATAGGCCGCCAGAATCTCGCCGGCGATCATCGGCTGCGTCGCCGCCATCAATGCCGAATACGCAAGCGCGCGCTCGTCAGTTGCCTGCTCATACGGCCAGAACGCGGCAAGACTCGCGCTCGCTTCGCCGCGCAGCAGCGCCACCGGATCGGCAAGGTCGCGATACAACAGCGCATGATGCCGCACCATGGCGGCAACGCCAGGGTTGCCCCGCAGCGCCGCGCCCAGCGGCCCCAGCTGCGCGCTGCTGCCATCGGTCTCGAGCAGGCGCAGCGCCGCACCCGCGCGGACCAGCCGCAGCATCGCTTCCGGCGCCATGCCGGCCTCACCCGCCAGCGTGCCGATCGCAACCGGTGCCGCCGCGAGTCGCTCGAACAGATCGAGGCTCACGCAGGCCGAAAGCGTCTGCGCATAGACAAATCCGGCGCATAGATCGAACAGCGCCGCCGCCTCGCGCCGCGCGATCGGCCGGGTCAGCGGAAACGCCGCCGCCCAGTGCTGAAACCGCGGGCTCGCCAACAACCGGTTACGCATCGCGTGCAACCGGTCGCGCCAACCCAGCGGGGCCGCACCGACCACGGCGGCGACGGTCATGCCGCCACGCGCACCAGCGCCTTCGGCACCAGGCGCTTGGCTTCCTGCACGATCAACGCGCGCAACGGCACCGCCCCGGGACAATCCGGAATCGATGCCGCCGCCGCCTCGGCGATCGCATCGAGCCGATCGAGCGCCCCGTCGATCCCGTATTGCGCGACCGCGCTGGGCCGGTGCAACGCATTGTCCTGGCCGATCGGCTTGCCGCACACCGCCGCATCGCCGGCCGCATCGCACAGATCATCCGCAATCTGATACGCATCGCCCAAATTCTCGCCCAGCGCCCGCCACGCCGCCGGCGCGTAACCCGCACTCACCGCCCCCGCCATCGCGGCAGCAGCAAACAAGGCGCTGGTCTTGGCGCGCTGATACCGCGCCAGATCGACATCATCCTCGCTCTCCCACGCCTGCCCGGCGACAATGCCGCCCGGCATGCCGACCGATTGCGCGACAATGCCGACCAACCCGGCCAGCGCCCCCGGCTGCCCGGCACAGCCGAGCGCCAGGGTCTGAAACGCCAGCACGATCAACGCATCACCCGCCAGCACCGCCAGCGGCGCGCCGAACGCGGCATGGACCGAGGCTTTGCCACGCCGGATCGGCGCATCATCGAAACAGGGCAGATCATCGTGCACCAGCGAAGCACAGTGCAGAAATTCGAGCGCCGCACCCGCCGCCGCCGCCGCATCGAAATCCCGCGCCCCGCATGCCGTAGCCACCGCCAGGCACAGCCGCGGCCGCACCCGCGCCCCGCGCGGAAACACCGCATGGCGCATCGCGGCCGCCAGTTTCGGCGGCGCGTCACCCGCTTCAGCGCGGAGCATCGCGGTGGTAAGGGTGGACTCGATTAGTGCTACGGCATCCATCAGAAGCCTCCCGGCGCTCATGCGGACCGAGCCGCATGTGTCAACTTTGATTGTCACTCGCGACTGTGCTATTTGATTGACAGTTCGTCAAGCAATTTCGCTCCCGATCCCCCGCAGAAGGCCGCGCCCGATTCCCACCACCCCAAACCACCCGGTCATCATCATCGGCGCCGGCATCGGCGGGCTCGCCGCCGCGCTCGAACTCGCCGCCTCCGGCCATCGCGTCGTCGTGCTGGAACAAGCCGCCGCCCCCGGCGGCAAATTGCGCACCGTCAGCATCGGTGCCGCCGAGATCGACGCCGGGCCCACCGTCATCACCATGCGCGAAATCTTCGACGCTCTGTTCACCCGCGCCGGCACCAGGCTCGACGATCACGTCACCCTCATCCCGCTCGCCATCCTCGCCCGGCATCACTGGCGCGATGGCACACAACTCGATCTGCTGGCCGATCCCGCCGCGAGCGAAGCCGCCATCAGCCACGCCATCGGCGCGCCCGCCGCTGCCGCATTCCGCCGTTTCCGCGCCCGCAGCGAAGCCATCTACCGCACGCTCGATGCCAGTTTCATGCACAACCCCGCCCCCAGCCTGATCGGCGTGACGCGCAATGCCGGCCTCACCGGCCTCGCCGCCTTCCGCGCGGCCTCGCCCTTCGCCTCGCTGTGGGATGCCCTCGGCACCTGCTTTGCCGACCCGCATCTGCACCAGCTCTTCGCCCGCTATGCCACCTATTCCGGCGCCTCACCCTTCGCCGCCCCGGCCACACTCATGCTGATCGCCCATGCCGAACAGGCCGGCGTCTGGCGCATCGCGGGCGGTATGCGCCGCCTCGCCGAGGCGATCGCCGGCCGCGCCACCAGCCTCGGCGCGGTCTTCCACTACAACACCAAGGTGGCTGAAATTCTGGTCGAACACGGCCGCGTCAGCGGCATCCGCCTGCAAGACGGCACCACCCTCGCCGCCTCCGCCGTCATCGCGAACACCGAACTCGGCGCGATCAGCGCAGGCGCCCTCGGCGCTGCCGCACGCGCCGCCATCCCGCCCAGGCTGCGCGACGCCAAACGCTCGCTCTCCGCCGTCACCTGGCAGGTCACCGCCCGGGTCAGCGGCTTTCCGCTCAGCCATCACAACGTCTTCTTCTCGGCCGACTACGCCGCCGAATTCGCCGAAATCGCCCGCGCCCGCCTGCCCACCGACCCCACCATTTACCTCTGCGCGCAAGACCGCACCGGCGACCGCACCGAATCGCCGCCCACCACGCCCGAACGCCTGCTCATCCTGGTCAACGCCCCCGCCACCGGCGATCGCGGCACGCCGGATGCCGCCGCCATCGCCGCCCTCTGGCAGCGCGTCACCGCCCGCCTCGCCGCCGCCGGCCTCACCCTCACCGACATCGATGCCGGCATGACCGGCCCGGTCGAGTTCCACGAAAAATTCCCCGGCGCCGGCGGCGCGCTCTACGGCCGCGACCTTGCCGGCTGGCGCGACCCGTTCCAACGCCCCGCCGCCCGCACATCGCTGCCCGGCCTCTACCTCGCCGGCGGCTCCGCCCATCCCGGACCAGGCCTGCCGATGGCCGCCCTGTCGGGCCATTTCGCCGCCACCGCCCTCACCGCGGACCGCCGATGATCCGGTTCGATCACCCCATCCCCCGCGGCGGCTACGCCTGGTGGTACGTCGATGCCCTGAGCGATGACGGCCTGCACGCCCTCACCCTGATCGCCTTCATCGGCTCGGTCTTCTCGCCCTATTACGCCGCCGCCAACCGCCGCACCCCGGGCGGCGCCGACCCCGAGGATTACGTCGCGATCAACCTCGCCCTCTACGGCCCGCGCCGCACCCTCTGGGCGATGACCGAACGCCGCCGCCGCAGCCTGATCCGCGAACCCGGCACGCTCGGCATCGGCCCCAGCCGGCTCGATTGGAACGGCAACCGCCTCACCGCCCGCATCACCGAACTCACCACCCCCATCCCGCAACCCATGCGCGGCACCATCACCCTGCACCCCAAAGCGCTGGAACCCAGCATCTACCCACTCGATGCCGCAGCCGCCCACCGGTGGCAGCCGATCGCGCCCTGCGCACGCATCAGCGTCACCTTCGAAAAACCCGCGCTGTCCTGGGAAGGCGACGCCTATTTCGACCGCAACGAGGGCGACGCCCCGATGCACACCGCGTTCTCCACCTGGAACTGGTCCCGCGCGCCAAGCCGCCAGGGGGCCCGCGTGTTCTACCACGCCAACCGCCGCGATGGCGGCACCACGGCCCTGTCCCTCGGCTTCACCGCCGCCGGCGGCGCCGCACCGCTGCACGCCCCGCCCGAAGCCCCGCTGCCCATCACCTGGTGGCGCATCAACCGCGCAACCCGCTGCGACGCCGATGCCGAACCCCGCCTGCTGCGCGCCTTCGAGGATACGCCCTTCTACGCCCGCGCCCGCATCGCCACCACCATTGACGGCGAGCGCCTCGATGGCGTGCACGAAACCCTCGATCTCGATCGTTTCACAATGCCCGTGGTGCAGGCGATGCTACCGTTCCGCATGCCCCGGCGGTTTATCTGAACCGGCGCAACCGCCTAAGCCACCGCCGCCAGCTCGCTCACCGCCCCGACCATCCGATAATTCGCCGCATCGGCGAACAACGCCCGCAGCACCATGTTATTGATCCGGTGCCCCGTCCGCGACCCCTCGAACCGCCCGAGCATCGGCGCCCCGGCCAACGCCAGATCACCCACCACATCGAGCAGCTTGTGGCGCACGAATTCATCGCCGAACCGCAGCCCCTCCGGATTCATCACCCGCGCGTCATCCACCACCACCGCATTCGCAAGGCTGCCGCCCCGCGCCAGCCCGGCCGCCTGCAATGCCTCGACCTCATCGGCAAACGTGAACGTCCGCGCCCGCGACAATTCCGCGATAAACCCGCCCGGCGTCAGATCACACGCATAACGCTGCCGCCCGATCGCCGCGGCGGCGAACTCGATCTCCAGCGCCATCGCAAACGCCCCCGCGCGCGGCCCTGCCGGCTCCAGCGCCGCATACGCCGCACCATCCACCACCCGCACCGGCCGCAGAATCTCGATTGCCTCGCGCGCCACCGCGCTCTCCGCAATCCCCGCACACCCGATCAGAAACGCAAACTCCGCCGCCGAGCCATCGAGAATCGGGCACTCCGGCCCATCCACCTCGATCATCGCATCATCGATGCCCAGCCCCGCCAGCGCCGCCATCACATGCTCGACCGTGCCAACCCGCACCTCCGGCCGCGCCGGATCGGCCAGCACCGTACACATCCGCGTATCCGCGACATAATTCCACAAAGCCGGCACCACCGGCGCCCCAGGCAAATCGACCCGCCGCACCGCAATGCCCGCGCCCGGCGCCACCGGCACCAGCTGCAAACTCACCGCCGCCCCGCTATGCAGCCCCACGCCATGACAAGCGATCGCCGAACGCAACCCGCGCCGCACCCCCCGCCCGGACCAAGCCGCCCCGCCATCCCACGGACTAGCCGACCGCCCCATCATGCCGCTCAAACCACCATCCATACCCAACCAGCTTCCAAAAAATGCCAAACCCACCACCGACCCGCACAAACCCGGGCCCAAACCTGTCTTTCGTTGCAGCGCACACTATACCGTGAAGCTTTGGTTAAGAAATCAATCAATATTTCTGATTATTTCGCCATAACCACCTGGAATTGCGGCATTTTTATGTATCTCTCCGTAACACGCCGATATCCCGTGAGCGAACGTGCGCGCATCCAGCCGCAAAGCAACGCGATTGGACGCACGCGCATCCGATGCAGTCACCAAATAAACCAAGAAAGACACCGTTCTTTTTTAAAAAAGAGGGACTTCTCTTGTTTTTCGGTATATTTGTTACGTTATCGTAACGATTTGGGCGTGCGAAATCATGGACCTTTGCGCCACATTTTTTTCACATTGAAGGAGGGGACGAAGGGCTGGTGCCAGGGCGGCACGGGCGGTGGGGGTGGGCCGAGGATTTCGTGGAGTTGTTCCGGCGTGAAGTCGATGCTGCCGTCGGGGTTGATTTTGTATTGGTCCATGAAGCTGGGCTGGCGCTT
>NZ_FTNE01000001.1:78423-181247 GCF_900156265.1 Acidiphilium rubrum | reverse complement strand
TTGGCGCGGATGCGCGGGGATTGCGGGGGTTTGGCGGCGATTTTGGCGAAGCGGGCGATCTGCCGGCTGAGGTAGTTCCAGATCAGGACGAGGAGGGGGCCGTGGATTTTGAGGCGGTAGCCGTTGTCGGCCACGGAGCGTTGCAGGGCGCGGAAGATCACCGCGAAGCGCTCGGACGGATCGGCAGGCATGAAAGGCGCGTTCGAGATCATGGGTATGGTTAAACCATGGCGGGTGGGGGGTGAGAAAGAGAAAAAGTTAGTTTTGGAAACATTTATGGGAGGCGCGACTGCGCGGGTGCTCGATGGCGCGTAACCCCAGCAATCCCCCATCGGAGGAAAGCAGATCGGCGTCGAACCGGGCCTCGATCGACTTGCCGGCGACAGGTGACCGACAAGGGAGAATTGGCGTATTTGCAACCGAGGCGAGCATGGCGGTCCGTCGTGGCGTGGGATGGATTCGACACCCACTTCCCACATCATATCAACGGTTTATGCTATGCTCGCCCGCCTTCGTGCATAATTCGGGCTAGAGATTGGGCACAGGTTACGCGTTAGGGCGGTTGGTATTATATATAAATAACTTTGCGTCAAAATTAGTTTTCTACGAAACTTCTTTCAAAAATTCCTCAAAATTATAAATAGTAACAGCTCCATGAAAATTAAATAACGCTTCTTTACCACCAATATTGTGGGGCATCACAGTAATTGAACCATATTCTACTAAATTAATTACATTTATTTTCGAATATTTTTTCCGACAATAGTCAAACGCTTGACCAACAGCATTTTGATCTATTGTCCAGTTTGTTGGTAGGCTTGGATCGTAGGCTACCGAGATAAAGTTTTTCAGAATTTTACTGTATAATTTCCCTATCTCGTTCGCCGCAACATACATCTGACTGGCGTTGATAGACCACGGCTCGCCAGCTATCTGGCGCTGCGACTCATCGAAATTGTGCATGCGCAATGCCAGATCGGCTGCCCTCAGACCGTCAACCTTCTCAAAAAAATCAGCCGAGATGATGTCGTCAATGTCAATTATAATCGTATCAGCATTATAGCGAGAAAATAATTCCGGTAATGCTAAAAATCGAAGGCAAGTAAAAATGCCCGGCTCAGCATATTTCAATGAGCCGAAAGCATACGAAAGGTGCAAATTAGAGCCAGCATGATTGAGGCGTTTTGACCATTTCTCCAGAAATTCAAGCTGTGCGCGATCTGGCTCAGCGAAGTGAATGTGCAACAATGTTACATTCTTTACGGCAGAGTGCATTACGGTCTTTATCAGCGACAGCAACAACTTCGGAAAATACGCGAAATATCCGGAGTCACAACCAACCACGATTGTCAGTTGCGGGGGGGCCAACTCATCGCTTGGCGCACACCAGCGCCACCCATCAACGCCCACGAAATCGACGGCCGGTTCGACTGCCAAAGCATTAACCGAGCGAGAATCCAGCCATGTTAGAACGCCCGCATTGAAATGAGTTGGCATGATTTTATGTGAAAGGCTCTCTAAACGCGCACAGCCATAATGAAAATCCGTCTTCGCGCGATCGCCGTTGAGCCAATGATGGTGTCCTAAATGTAAGTGATACCAATAACTCGCGCCGTTCAATGCATGATCGCGCTCAAGAATATTTATCGCTGCGCCCGAGATCAATCCAATGACAGGGAGCGCATGTTCCATGAAACGCGAATAGGTCGGACGCTCGGCGGCAGACACCTTCTGCGGTCCAACAAAGCAAAGGAAATCATGAGAAAATGGATCTACGCCGACGGAATCGAGAATAAACGGCATGAAAAAACGATTGTCATCAAATGATTTTTTCAAATCTTCAATCTCAGCACGTTTCTTCTCAGAGACATCACAGTTAGAGAGGGCACGGTCGAAAAACATCAACATGCCCGCTGGGTCACCCTGAGCCAGCCGCAGTGCAGCGATCGAGTAAAATGCATTTCCTCGATCGCCAAACATCTCAGCACTGGCCAGTAATGTTGCCTCAGCCTCATCAAGCAAACCGCCCGCAGCCTGCAACCATGCGAGCCGTCTGACTGCCTCGACCTTATTTTCGGTCCGCTCAGCATGATTGCGCGCTTCAGCTATCTGCGCTTCCCAATCATTCAAGTTCCCTCGAATATTGAGTAAATGCCGATCTTGCTCAACAGATAAAATTAATTGGTTGCTGCTACTAGTTCTGGAATCGAGATCAGATACGGCACCCGTGCTAGAATCTGTATCGTTTACGTCGTCCAATTTTAATATGCTATCAATATGATTCTGCAGAACCTGACTCACGATTGCTTCGCCGTATTTTTGATAAAGCGAGTATCTTTCCCGCCAATGCTCGCCGTGACTTTCGAGACCTACAGTCCCTTCAAACGCACGACCTCCATTGATAATCTTTTTTCGAACATGATCTCGGGAGCGAAGCGAAAAGTGCCATATGTACCATCCGCCCAGAGCAGCCGTTATGACGGCATTTAATGGACAGGTTATTGACCTGACAAAATGATTTCCTTCCATAATTGCAAGATCACTATCGGATCGATATGAGATTTTAGGAACAACAGGTAAGAGCCTTGATGTATATTTATTAAAGGTTTCAAAAGGATTAGTTTTATCATCAAATACATCTTTAGGAAGAGAAGACGCGCAGTGAATCCAATGAAATACAATAATTTTATTTTCGTAATTGTTCAAATATCCTTCAAATTTCTCAATAGCCGCCTGCATTGAATACGTATTTTCTGCCGCGATGAATTCATCTGCATCGATTAAAAAAACCCAAGCGATATTGCAACCAACTAGAGCCGCATGTTTCACAAACACATCGGCGTACATCATCATTTTTTTCGACTGATAATGCCCCGCTACCGGATCGTCTACAAGCAAAACAAAAGCATCTAGATGACGCTCTCTAAAATCTTCTATTTTTTCTTTTGTACCATCGGTACTCATATTATTTATAAGACAGAAGCAACGGAAGCCTAGTTGATAGTGGTGCACTAAATTTTGACCGATAATATCCGCCTCGTCTTTTACCAGAAGAATTATCCCAGCCTTTTCCAACGCAGGTACCCGCTCAGGAGCCATCGGTCCCCATCCTGGCGTACCTCGCGTGGCCTCAAACCGCCAATATGCCTGCATGCCGGATGCATAGCGCGCTAGTTCCGCTTTTCCGTCTGGACGCAAGGCGTCATAGTGACGCTCAATAAATTCCAGCCGTTCACCGTCGCGGCCGGCAGATGAATACACCTCGGCCATTGCGACCACAGGCCAATGGCTTCCCGGGTCGATCAACATCGCGCGCGAGATGTCCGCGCTTGCTCCAGAATAGTCGCCGGTCAAGCGTAAGCATTCCGCACGTTCGAGGAGTGCGCGGAAACGCA
The DNA here is from genome assembly GCF_900156265.1 of Acidiphilium rubrum. Taxonomy (GTDB): domain Bacteria; phylum Pseudomonadota; class Alphaproteobacteria; order Acetobacterales; family Acetobacteraceae; genus Acidiphilium; species Acidiphilium rubrum. The sequence continues at coordinate 177,852 of NZ_FTNE01000001.1, read as the reverse complement.
TGTGTTCATTGTCCAGGCTGGATACCAAGGCGAACACAACGGCCGCATCTCTCAAATGACCACTCTTTTTGAGACGCTCTCCAACCATGAACCCAAGGTCGGCATCATCGGGTCGCTCAAACGCCGCGCGTCGCAAAACATCCAACGCATCCTCGGTTCGTCCCTCGGCATCGAGTTCCGCAAGCTGGTCCCGCCATGATCCGGCCATTGTTGAATTCATTGACTCATCCAAGAAGTTTCGAAGTCATACCATCCGTCTAAAAGATAATTCATGACGTTTATTTTTTACTAGGAAAGATTTTGGCCACTGCGTAACTAGGCCCGCCTTGATGCCTTTGTTTCACGTGAAACAACGATAGTTATTTTATTGAATATGTTGTCACCCCATCGCAGCCAACATCGCCCGCACCCCCGCCGCAGACCCATCCGGATGATGCCATACCGCACCGATCACCGCCAGAAAATCCGCCCCAGCCTCAACCAACTGCGCGCAATTCCCCGCATCGATCCCGCCGATCGCGACACACGGCACCTCCATGATGCTCGACCACCATGCGAGAATCTCGATCTCGGCGTGGCTTTTGGCATCCTTGGTCGCGGTCGGGAAAAACGCGCCGAACGCCACGTAATCGGCCCCGGCCTCCGCCGCTTCCATCGCGAGATGCCGCGAATCATGGCAGGTCACGCCCAGGCTCGCATTCCGCAGCAATGCCCGCGCTGCCTTCACCCCGCCCTTGGGCAGATCCTCCTGGCCCAGATGCGCGCCATCGCACCCCAGCCGCACCGCGAGATCGGCCCGGTCGTTCAGAATGAAAGCGACATCGCGCGCCTGCACCACCGGCATCAGCGCCGCGACCGCGCGGCAGATATCGTCCTCCGCCGCATCCTTCAGCCGCAGTTGAAACGCCGAAACCGCGCCGGCATCCAACGCCGCCGCCAGCGCATCGGCGAAGTCCGGCCCGATGCGCGGCGGCGAAATCAGATAGAGTGCGCTCAAGCCTTGCCCTGATAGATCGCGATGATCTGCGACAGCAGCGCCAGCGCCTCATCGCGCGGCCGGGTGAAGGAATTGCGCCCGACGATCGAGCCCGATCCGCCACCGGCGTGCACGCCCTTGATGGTCTCGAGCAGGCTCGCCGAATCCGACGCCTCACCGCCCGAAAACACCACCAGCCGCCGCCCGGCGAAGCAGGATTGCACGACATGCTCGATCCGCTTTTCCATCGTCGAGATATCGATTTTTTCGTAGGCCTTCTTTGCCGCCTCCAGCCCGATATGCGCGGTCGGCGGTTTCACCTTGATGATGTGCGCCCCCAGCAGTGCCGCCATATGCGCCGCATAGGCGCAGATATCGACGGCGGTTTCGCCCGCCTTATCGAGCAGCGGGCCGCGCGGATAGGACCACAGCACCACCGCCAGCCCGACCGATTTGGCCTCCTCCGCCAATTCGCGGAATTGTTCCATCAGCTTGAACTGGTATTCCGAACCCGGATAGATCGTGAAACCGATCGCCGCACAGCCCAGCCGCAGCGCGTCCGACACCGAGCCGGTCACCGCCTGGTCCTTCTCGGTCGCCAGCGAATTGGATGAATTGAGTTTCAGAATGGTTGGGATGGCGCCGGCGTAGCTGCCGGAAGCCGCTTCGAGCATTCCGAGCGGCGCGGCGTAGGCCGATAACCCGGCATCGAGCGCCAATTGGAAATGATAATGCGGGTCATAGGCGGGCGGATTCGCCGAAAAACTGCGCGCCGGCCCATGCTCGAACCCCTGATCGACCGGCAGGATCACCATTTTGCCGGTCCCGCCGAGCTTGCCCTGCATCAGGATGCGCGCAAGATTGCCCTTGCTGCCGGGGTTGTCGCTTTCGTACCAGTCGAGAATTTTTTTGACCCGTTGGGTGACGCGCATGATCATCTCCTGTGATTGTGCAAGGCGGACCTGACCTAGCCGGTTTCAGCCGCGCCACCAAGCCACCCCGCCAGGCGCCGGTCGGCACCTCGAACCGCTAAGTCGAGCGCCGGTGGCGCGGTATCAAGCAGGAGCGCGCCACACTCTGCCGCGATCAGGGCGATGCGCGCGAAATTCGGCGCTGACCGGCCCAGAATCACGCCCGGCAGCCCTAGCCGCAGCGCCTCCAGCGCGCGGCCGCCGGCATCGGCGCAGTCGAGCAGGCTCGCCGCCTGATACCCCGCCACCATCGCCTGCCACCAGAAGCACCCGCCATAAACCGCAAATCCCGGCGCCGATAACAAGGTGACCGGCCGCCCCAGCGCCATGAGGGCGGCAATCTGCGGGCGGTCGTGCACGATGACCGCGGGCGGCAGCGTCGCGCCGCTAATCGCGCGTGCTCTCGATCAGGACCTCGCGCTTGCCGACATGGTTGGCCGGCCCGACCACGCCTTCTTTTTCCATTTGTTCGATCAGCTTGGCAGCGCGGTTGTAGCCGATTTGGAGGTGGCGCTGCACGAAGCTGGTGCTCGCCTTGCCCTCGCGCGCGACCAGCGAGACCGCCTGCTGATACAACCCGCCCTCGCCGGCTTCGGCGGCGGCGAGGCCGGGCATGTTCGGTGCATCGTCCTCGGTCGCTTCGGTCACCGCATCGAGATAGTCGGGCTCGCCTTGTTCGCGCAGGTAGGCGACCACGTCTTCGACCTCGCGGTCCGACACGAAGGGGCCGTGGACGCGGGTGATGCGGCCGCCGCCGGCCATGTAGAGCATGTCCCCCATGCCGAGCAGCTGTTCGGAGCCCTGTTCGCCGAGGATGGTGCGGCTGTCGAACTTGCTGATCACCTGGAAGCTGATGCGGGTGGGGAAATTGGCCTTGATGGTGCCGGTGATGACATCGACCGAGGGGCGCTGGGTGGCCATGATGACATGGATGCCGGCGGCGCGGGCCATTTGGGCGAGGCGCTGGACCGCGGCTTCGATTTCCTTGCCGGCGACCATCATGAGGTCGGCCATTTCGTCGATGACGACGACGATGAGGGGGAGCGGTTCGAGGGCGAGCGGCTGATCTTCGAAGGTGGGGCGGCCGGTTTCGGAGTCGAAACCGGTCTGGACCCGGCGGGTGACGACCTCGCCCTTGGCCAGGGCATCGTTCACGCGGTCGTTGTAGCCGCCGATGTTGCGGACCGAGAGGCCGCTCATGGCGCGGTAGCGGCGTTCCATTTCGCGGACCACCCATTTGAGGGCGGCGACCGCCTTGGCCGGTTCGGTGACGACCGGGGCGAGGAGGTGGGGGATGCCTTCGTAGACCGAAAGCTCGAGCATTTTCGGGTCGATCATGATGATGCGGCATTGCTCGGGCGAGAGCCGGTAGAGCAGCGACAGGATCATGGCGTTGATGCCGACCGATTTGCCCGAGCCGGTGGTGCCGGCGATCAGCAGATGGGGCATGCGGGCGAGATCGGCGATGACGGGTTTGCCGCCGATGTCCTTGCCCAGCGCGATCGAGAGTTTGCCGGCGCCGCTGCCCCAATCGGCCATGTCCATCAGTTCAGAGAGATAGACGGTTTCGCGCTTGGCGTTCGGGACCTCGATGCCGATGACGTTGCGGCCGGAGACGGTGGCGATGCGGACGGCGAGGACGGAGAGGCTGCGGGCGATGTCGTCCGCGAGGCCGATGACGCGGGCGGAGCGGATGCCGGGGGCGGGTTCGAGTTCGTAGAGCGTGACGACGGGGCCGGGGCGGATTTCGACGATGCGGCCCTGCACGCCGTAATCGCCGAGCACGGTTTCGAGCAGGCGGGCGTTGGCTTGCAGCGCCTCGGCCGAGGGGCCCGTTGCCGCGCGCGGCGGGGCGGCGGCGAGCAGTTCGAGCGGCGGCAGGCGCCAGCCGGTGTCCGGCAGGGGCAGACGTTCCTGTTTGGGTGGGAGTTTTTTCGCTTGTGCCGGACGGGTCAGCCGGACTGGTGCGGCGAGACCGGGATGATCGGCTTTCGCGTGCTCGATCGCTGTGCCATCGGCATGCGGCAGGCGGATACCGGCTTCGTCGTCGATTTCGAACGGATCGATCATTGGCGGGGTGCTCAGCACCGGCGCGAGCCAGGACGATACCGCGCCCATGCCGCCGCGCGCGCCGCGCACCGCGCGGCCGCTCTGCCGGGCGGAAACCACCGCAGCATCGCGCGCGCGCCGCCCGGCTGCCCGCCACTCGCCGGGGCTGAGCCCGAGGGCGTACAGCGCGCAACCAAGGCCGATCACCGCGGCAACGCCCAGCGCGAGCCCGCGGCCGATTACCCCGAGCATCGAACGCCCGGCCGCGGTGCCGAAACCGCCGATCAGTTCACCCGCAACGCCACCGAGGCCGGCGGGGACCGGCCAGTGCGTCATCATCGCTGGATCGATGGCAAGCGCGGCACCCAACGCGGCGGCCAGCGCCGGCATGGCAAGCAGCGTCGCCGCGATCCGCAGCCGCCAGCGTGACACACGGCCATGATTGACGAGTAGAAATGCCCAGGCCAGCAGCACCAGGCCCGGCAGGGCCGCGATCACGCCGAAGCCTTGCAGCAGAAAATCGGCAAGCGTGGCACCGAAATTGCCAGCCAGATTCTGCGGCGGCAGGCTCGATGCGGTATCGAGCGAAGCATCGCCGGGGTGATAGGAGGCCAGCGCCACCAGCAGGATCAGCCCGGCCAGCACTGAAACCAACGCCGCGATTTCGGCGAGATGCCGGGCAAACCGCGCTTTCAGCGCGGGGGAGAGAAACCGTCGGGAGTCGGTGGTCGCGGACATCGGGTGATTGGGCTCCGGCTATGCAGGTTGGGTATGAACTATAACCCAAATCCACCTGATTCCACAAAGCAAAACGGCCGGGCGCTCGAAAGCACCCGGCCGCTGCCGTCGATCGGGGTGGCGCGCGCCTGATCAGTCGCCCATCACCGGGACTTTCTGGCCATCGGCGTAGATCGCGTAGGCTTCTTCGCCATGGGCGGCTTCGTCGCCCATTTTCAGCATTTCTTCGTCCATCCGCAGCGGCACCACCAACCCGATCAGCTTAAGCAGGATGAAGGTGCCGATCACGTTGATGACGATGATGTAGGCGGCACCATAGATTTGCAGCAGGACCTGATGGAAATTGCCATAGAGCCAGCCTGTCACGTTGACGTTGCTGTCCTTTTGCGTGCCGATATACTCGATCATGTGCGGGTTCGCGAGGATACCGGTGCCGATGCCGCCGATCAGCGCGGCCACGCCGTGGGTGTGAATGACGCCCAACGTGTCATCGACCTTGCGCATGAACGCCATTTTGCCGAGCTTGTTCCAGGTGAACCAGGGCACCAGCGAGGCGACGATGCCGAGCACGATGGCCTCGGTGCCGTTGATGTAGCCGGCTGCCGGCGTAATCGCGACCAGGCCGCAGATCATGCCGTTGACCGCACCGAGCACCGAAGGCAGGCCGAACGACATGACATCGAGGGCGAGCCAGGTCAGCAGGGCGGCGGCGGTTGTGACGTTGGTGTTCAGCACCGCGGCCGAGGCATCCATATTGGCGAAATACGGGTCACCGCCGTTGAAGCCGGACCAGCCGAGCCAGAGCAGACCCGCACCGATCAAGGTGATCAGCAGCGAGTTGGGGTGGAAGCTTTCACGATCGCGCGCCAGACGCGGACCGATCACCGCCGCCGCCGTGTAGCCCGAGGCTGCCGCGGTCAAATGAATGACATAGCCGCCCGAATAGTCGACCACGCCCAACTGGCCGAGCCAGCCGCCGCCCCAGAGCGAGAAGGCGCCGATCGTGTAGATGAAGGTCATCCACAGCGGCACGAAAATCATCCACGCCTTGAAGCTCATGCGGCCGAGCACCGCACCGGCCAGAATGATCACCGTGATGGCGGCGAAGACGAACTGGAACCAGACCATGGTGGACATCGGGAAGGCCAGCGGCGGCATGCCGCCTGCGGCATCCGGAATGATCGCCTGCTTTTCCAGATCGGCGGCCGAGGTGGTTGGGTGTGGAATGCCGAGGAAGTAATCCTTGCCGACATGCAGCCAATGCGGCCCGAAACTCATGTTGTAGGCCCAGAGCACCCACACGATGAGGACGGCGGCGAAGGCATAGAACACCATGAAGGCGGAATTGATCGCCCATTTTTTCTTGACCACGCCGCCATACAGCGCGGCAAGGCCCGGAATGCTCATCAGACCGACCAACACGCCCGACGTCATCTGCCAGGCGTTGTCTCCGGTATCGAGCCAGGCGGGGGAGGGTATCAGTGCCATTGTCTATTCGTCTCCATGCTTCCCAGCGATCATTAACGGCCGCGGACGCAGCCGCACGACGACGCCCAGGCGCCGTTCATGCAATACCATGCAGAATTCATGCCAAACATTTCATGCGGACCCGGCGCTTACGAAAGCTTCATCCAATTTTTACATCGGACGCGACATTGATCACGAATTAAGCAGATTACTGGTCAATCAACCGGCAATCGCGCCGCAATGTCGGCGGTTATCACGAGACCGTGCGGTCAGTCTTGGAACTTGCACGTTACGCAAGACGTGCGACATACGGGGAATGACGAAGAATCAAGTCGATATCGCCATCATCGGCGCCGGGCCGGTCGGTGCCGCCCTCGCCCTCGCGCTTGCCGACACGGGACGCTCGGTCCTGCTGGTCGACCGCGCCGCCCTGCCGCCGATGGAACATCCGGATTTCGACGGCCGGGCCTACGCCATCGCCGCCGGATCGCGCACGCTGCTCGATGACGCCGGATTGTGGGACGCCCTGCCCTTCGCCCCCTGCCCGATCGAACAAATCCGGGTCTCCGACGGCAAACCCGGCCGGCCCGCCTCACCCATGTTCCTGCACTTCGACCATCGCGACGTCGGCAATGACCCGTTCGGCTGGATCGTCGAAGCCCGCGCCCTGCGCATGGCGATCAACCGTCGCCTCGCGGAGTCCAACATCGTTCTGCACGCCCCCGCCACGGCACACGTCACCCGGCACGATGATCATGCGACAGTCGCGGTCAGCGGTGCCGGTACCTATCGCGCACGCCTTGTGATCGCGGCCGATGGGAAAATGAGCAGCCTGCGCGCCGAAGCCGGCATCGCCGTCACCCGCTTCGCCTACCGCCAAAGCGCCGTCGTCTGCGCCATCAGCCACGAACGGCCACACGGCAACGTCGCCCTCGAACATTTCCTGCCCGGCGGCCCCTTCGCCCAACTGCCGATGACCGATGCCGACAATGCCCATATCTCCGCCATCGTGTTCACCGAATCCCACGCCATCGCCCAACGCCTCGCCACCATGGACGATGCCCGCTTCACCACCGAAGTCGCCCGCCGCCTGGGCAGCCACCTCGGCACCATCCGCCTGGTCGGCAAACGCTGGACCTACCCACTCTCCGCCCTGCACGCCCACCGCTACTTCGCCACCCGCCTCGCCCTGGTCGGTGACTCCGCCCACGGCATCCACCCGATCGCCGGACAAGGCCTCAACCTCGGCCTGCGCGACGCAATCGCCCTCACCCGCCTGCTCGCCACCACCGATGACCCCGGATCACCCGCACTGCTCGCCCGCTACCAACAAGCCCGCCGCCCCGATAACCTGATGATGCTCGCCGCCACCGATACACTCGACCGCCTGTTCTCCACCAACTCACCCCCCATCCGCCTCGCCCGCGACCTCGGCCTCGCCGCCGTCAACCGCATGCCACGCCTCAAACGCGCCTTCATGCGCACGGCCATGGGACTTGGGGGTCGGGGGTGAGGATGAGGAAGTAAGGAAGGCCAGGGGCTCCGCCCCTGGACCCCGCTAAGGGCGCAGCCCTTAGAACCCTTTAGTTTTAGGCAAGGGGAGGGCTGTCCAGGCCAGATCAGCGGAACTACCGAGGCAGCGCCCTCCCCTTGCCTAAAACTAGTGGATTTTAAAGGCTCCGCCTTTAACGGGGGTCCAGGGGGCAGAGCCCCCTGGCCTTCCTTATTTTCCCCGTTCTCACGCCCGATCCCCCCTGGTCTTCATGAACCATGGGCGTGGCGGGCGGAGTTTGGAGGTGATGGCTTTGCGGGTTTTGCCGATGGTGGCGACGTTATCGAGGCGGCGGTCGAGGAAGGCAATGGTATCTTCATCGGACTCGGACAGATCGCGCAGCCAGAACAGCAGGGTGCTGGTGTAGACGCCGGCGAGCAGGGTGCGTTTCGTGTACCAGGCGAAGTCGGCGGAGCGATCGCCGGCGGCGTGCCAGATGGCATCGACGGTGCGGGCGGTGATGGTGGCGGCGCGTTTGGCGTTATGGGGCAGGGCGAGCACGGCGACGGCGCGGCCGATGGCTTCGCGGTGCGGGCGGTTTTGTTCGAAGCGGAGGGAGATGATGGCGCGGACGCGGGCGGGGGTGCGGTAGGCGGCGAGGTCGGCGGCGAGGGCTGCGGCCTCCATGTCGCGATCGGCGAGGCAGGCCCAGGCTTCGATCATGTCGGCGGCGCCGCCGGGGAAGAGGAAGGCGGCATCGTCGGGGTCGCGGTTGCAGGCGGCGAGGGCGCGGCGCAGGGCGGTGCGGGTCCAGCCGTCGAACGGCACTTCGTTCAGCAGGGCGCGGATGATTGCTTCGTCGTCCGCCAGCATGGTGTCGCACGGGTTCATCGGGTCGATCTCCGGGGCTGGGTCGGGGTCAAAGGGTGGGATTGTGGTGGGCCGCCAGGATATCCTCGCGGAATTTGGTGATTTCGTCGGTAAAGCCGATCATGCGCAGGTCGGTCATGCGGGTGGGGTAGAGGATGCCGTCGAGATGGTCGGCCTCGTGCTGGATGACGCGGGCGTGGAAGCCGGCGGCTTGGCGGGTGAATTTGGCACCGCTGGCATCGGTGCCGGTGAGGATGAGGCGCGCGGCGCGGGGGATCAGCGCGGTCATGCCGGGAATGGAGAGGCAACCTTCCCAATCTTCGACCGGATCGCCGTCGAGCAGGGTGAGTTCAGGGTTGATGACGGCGCTGAGGCCGCGGGGCTCATCGCCTTCGATGGTTGAGACCCGGCGTTCCGGCACTTTATAGATGAACAGGCGGAGGGGCACGTGAACCTGCGGTGCTGCGAGGCCGACGCCGCCGGCATCGTCGAGGGTTTCGATCATATCGGCGAGCAGGCGGCGGATTTCCGGCGCGGTGGGGTCAGCCACCGGATCGGCGCGGGTGAGCAGAACGGGGTGGCCCATGCGGGCCAGTTTGAGGATCGCCATGATGCACAAATGGCGCAGTTGGCGCGTTTCGCAAACTGGCCCTGCGCGAAATCGGGTGAATTTCGGGGCGTTGAGGTTGGCAAAGCTGGGATTTTTGGTATACCGCTGCGCATGAGCCGAATCCAGATCGGCCCGTTCGTCGGCTGCGCTTGCCATGGCGCGGCTTTTTCTTGTTTTTTACCAATCGTCTATCACCCTTTTTCTACTTCACCAGCAACGGAGTGTCGGGCCAAGTGCAAGTTCTCGTTCGTGACAACAATGTCGATCAGGCGCTGAAGGCGCTGAAAAAGAAGCTTCAGCGTGAAGGCGTGTTCCGCGAAATGAAGTTGCGCCGCCATTACGAAAAACCGTCCGAGCGTCGCGCTCGTGAAGCCGCCGAAGCCGTGCGCCGCGCCCGCAAGATGGAGCGCAAGCGGATCGAACGCGAAGGCTTCTGATCTACGACTGATTGCTGGGTTCGACGAAGCGCGGCCGCAACGCCGCGCTTTTTGTCGTGCGCGGGTGATGGGGTGGGATGGGTTAAGTCAAGAAGGCCAGGGGCTCTGCCCCTGGACCCCGCTAAGGGCTCAGCCCTTAGAACCCGCTAGTTTTAGGGGTAGGGAGGGCGTCCAGGCGATAGTGTTGAAGAGCCCGGTAGCCGCCCTCCCTACCCCTAAAACTAATGGATTTTAAAGGCTCCGCCTTTAACGGGGGTCCAGGGGGCAGAGCCCCCTGGCCTTCTTGACCTCAGCCATCCCCCCATCATCAGCGGCGATCGACGGCGAAGCGACCGGGGCCGGTTGAGGCGAGGATGAGCAGGCCGCCGCAGATGGAGAGGTCGAGGAAGCACTGGATTTCGGCGGCGGCGGCGGCGGGGCCGTGCATCAGCCAGAAGCGGTGGGTGAGCCAATTGGCGCCGAGGGTGAAGAGGATGAGGATGAGGGCGCCGATGCGGGCGCGCAGGCCGAGGGCGACCATGAGGCCGCCGGCGAGTTCGCAGGCGATGGCGATGATGCCGCCGAGTGTGGGGTATGGCGCGTGCAGGTGGGTGAGCAGGTGGACGATGCCGGGCCAGCCCATGAGTTTACTGAGTCCGGCCTGGAGGAAGACGGTTGCGAGGGCGAGGCGTCCCAGCAAAATACCGATGTCTGACGTGCCGCGCTGCGTGGTTTTCATTGGGTCTCCTCGTACTGTATGAAGGTGGCGTTATATGTGTGATCGGCCGCGGTGCCTATTCAACGAAAGCCAGACCATGAGCGACAGCAGCATTCTTGATCTTGCGGGGTTGGCGGCGACGCCGGTGGCGCGCGATCCGTTCGACCATGTGGTGATGCGTGGGTTTGTGCGGCCGGAGCGGCTGGCTGGTGTGGTGGCCGGGTTGCCGGCGCTGGGCAGCCGGGGCAGTTTTCCGATCGAGTCGGTCAAGCTGGGCGCGGATGCGGCGGCTTTGACGCGGGAGATGAAGGGCGATGCGTTTCGCCGGGTGATTGCCGAGAAATTTGGGCTCGATTTGGCGGGTGCGCCGGTGATGATCACGTTGCGTGGGCAGACTGGCGAGCGGGATGGGCAGATCCATTGTGATTCGGTGGCCAAGCGGGTGACGGTGCTGTTGTATCTCAACCCGGCGAGCGAGGCGTGGGCGCGCCAGGATGGGTGTCTGCGGCTGCTGCGGGGTCCGAATGATCTGGAGGATTATGCGGTGGAGGTGCCGCCGGTGGATGGTACGCTGCTGGTGTTTCCGAACGGGCCGACGACCTGGCATGGGCATCGCAGCTTTGTCGGGCGGCGGTATACGGTGCAGCTGAATTATATGACGACCGATGCCAAGGCGAAGTATGAGATGCGCCGGCATCGCGTATCGGCGCTGGTCAAGCGCTTGTTGCCGGCCGCCTAGCGTGTCTGATTCCAGGACGATTGCGGCGCCCCGGCTGTGGTCCAGCCGGCAGGTTCTGTTGCTGGCGGGGGTGTTGCTGATCGCGGCCAATCTGCGGCCGGGCATTACCTCGGTTTCGCCGTTGCTGGTGCCGATTGGGGCATCGTTGGGGTTGAGCAGTTTCGGCTTGATCGCGCTCGCGACGATTCCGGTGATCTGTTTTGCGGCGTTGGCGCCGGTGAGTCTGCCGTTGCAGCGGCGGTTCGGGCTGGAGACGGTGGTGCTGGGGGTTTTGACGCTGCTGTGCGCGGGGCTGGCGATTCGCCTGATCGATGCGGCGCCGGCGCTGTTTATCGGGACGGTGCTGGCCGGTTCGGCGATTGCGGTGGGGAACGTGCTGATCCCGGCGATCGTGAAGCGGGATTTTGCCGGGCGGGTCGGGCTGGTGACCGGGCTTTATATCACGACGCTGTATATCACGGCCTCGACGGCGGCGGGGGTGAGTGTGCCGTTGGCGCAGGCGAGCGCGCTGGGCTGGCGTTTTGCGCTCGGTGCCTGGGCGGGGCCGGCGGTGATCGCGGTGGTCGTGTGGTTGCCGCAGTTGGCGCATGGCGCGACGCGGGCGCCGTTGCAGTATCGGGGTGGCGGGCTTGCGCTGATGGCGCGCAGCCCGCTGGCCTGGGCGGTGGCGATGTTCATGGGGCTGCAATCGCTCGGTTATTACGCGGTGCTGTCGTGGTTGCCGGCGATGCTGCACCAAGTGGGGATTTCGCAGGCGGAGGCGGGGTTGATGCTGTCGGTGAGTACGCTGGTGGCTTTGCCTTCCACGTTGATCACGCCGAGTCTGGCGGCGCGCAGCCGGGATCAGCGCGGCTTGACGAGCGTGGTACTGGCGGTGACGCTGCTGGGGTATATCGGGCTGATGGTGGCACCCGGCGCGGCGCCGTGGCTGTGGATTGTGATGATCGGGCTCGGCCAGGGCGCGATGTTTCCGTTGGCGATGACGTTTATCGTGCTGCGGTCGAACGGGCCGACCGAGGCGATGGCGCTTTCGGCGTTTTCGCAGACGATCGGGTACGCGGTATCGATTGCCGGGCCGCTGGGGATGGGCGCGTTGCATGCGGCGACCGGGCAATGGTGGCCGGCGATGGCGTTTGTGGCCGCGACGGTGGTCCCGCTGCTGTGGTTCGGGTTGCGGGCGTCGCGGCCGGAGACGATCAGCCTGTAGGTCAGGTTCTGGTCTGGATGTGGGATTCCAGGAACCATAGCGACTCGTCGAGTTTGCGGGACACGCCGGTCAACAGATCGGCGGTGTCGGCGTCGCCGGCTTCGTCGGTTTCATCGATGGTCTTGCGTACCGCGTTGCCGACATCGCCGAAGCGTTCGATCAGGGCGTGCAGATGATCGGTCGTGCTGTGGATATCGGTCGGGTAGGGTGCAAGTTTGCTGGTTTTGGCCACGGTTTGCGTGGTGCCGAGAGCGGTGCCGCCGAGTTGGGCGACGCGTTCGGCCATTTCATCGACCAGCGGATCGATCTCGTTGCGCAGTTTGTCGAAGAACTCGTGGATTGCGATGAAATCCGGGCCTTTGACGTTCCAATGCGCCTGCTTGATCGCGAGGGCGAGATCGATGCTGTCGGCCAAGCGGGCGTTCAGCAGGTCGATCGAGGTGTGTTTGGTGTTGGCCGGCATGTCGTTGCGGGTGGCGAAAAGTTTTGCCATGGTTTGCGCTCCTTTTGGTAGGCCGGAGAGGTGATAACGGCCGGATTACGGGGCAAGCCGCAGGCTGATGACGTTAATGACAGGCCGTAGTCTGCCGCCGGATTGCCAGACGGTCAGTTTTTATGCATTTTCAGAATATGGCCAATTTACTTGAATTGTCCCCTGATAGTCGGCCGGATGCGAATTTGCACATCATGGTTGTCGTGGCATTCAAGTTCAGGGCCGCCCGGCTGCGCCATCTGTTCGAAGTTGCGACCGGCTTTGCCGAATACACCGACGCGGCGGTGGATTTCATTGTAACGACGACGGCGGACGATGCAGAGCTTGCCACACTGGAGCGTTCGCTCGTGGCGTTGCGCACGAGCGGGATGAGAGTATCGTTTCGGCAGGTGCCGTTCGACCCTGCCGCACCCTATCGGGTGACCTGGGCGCATAAGACCCTGCTCAGGGAGGCCTTTCTGCCGGACCCCCGCTATTCGCATTTTATCTACGTGGAAGATGACATTCGTCTCTCGCACCTCAATTTTTCGTACTTCAGGCTGTTTCGAGAGCAACTGCGGCCTTATGGACTGCTGCCGGGTTTTTTGCGCTACGAGTTCAACGATATGGATTACCACACGTATCTCGTTGATCATCGGGAGTCGACAAAGATCGCCGATATGCCCGGCGTCGATCTGGGCGACATTCGCTTCGTCAATGTCGATACACCGTATCAGGCCTGTTTCGTGCTCGATCGTGAACTGGCGGCCGAACATGCGGCGGGACCGTCCTTCGATGTCGAGGCCAGCAAGATATACGGGCATGGTGAGGCGGAGCGCGCAAATCTGGCGTTCAGCTTTGAGAATATCCCGACATCCGGAGGATTCACCAGCCGATATGCCATGCCGCTCGACCGTAAGACCGGGCTACCGCTCCATGCGGCGCTGATCCGTCACCTGCCCGATAACTTCACCAACCGGGTACCGCCGGTCCTGAAGTTCGGCACACTACCGGTCGAGGCGATGTTTCGGTCCGACAAGAGTTCGGGGCCCCCTCACCGGCACCCCGCGAACCCAGGCGAGTAGGGGACCGGTCAGGCGCTGACCGGGGGCGGTCGCGGGGTGCTGGTGAGGGGTCAGGCCTTACGGAAACCATCGATGATCGTGTCGCCGCCGGCCATCAAGGCGGCATCGTGCCGGCCCAGGACCGCCGCCGCCGCGGAACCGGAACAGGCGGCCGGCTTCGCGGCATGAGCACGTAGATGAAATGGCTGGGCGATTGTGCGCGATGGAGCGCTGCGACCGCGCGCATCGCCGGTGGAGTCAGCACAGAACGGTGACGCTGCGCGCGCGGGCGGCGTTGATGTCGGCTGTGATTGTTTGAACCTGCACTGTAAGGCGCGCGCACCATGCATCGAAGACCGTAAAGGCTGAATGCGCGGTTGCGTTATCGGCTGGGTTCATGCGGGGCGGTTTTGGCTTGATTGGCTTGAGGGTGACAACGGGGGTGCCGTGACGGGTGATGATGATCTCTTCACCCGCCAGAGCCCGATCGATCAAGGCCGACAGATTATTCTTGGCTTCGACGACGCTTCGCATGGGGTGCAATATAGCCAGAGACTGGCTATATTGCACCTGAAAGTTTGTTGCTACTTTTTTTACAAAAAAGTAGCGCTGACTTATTCTGTCGCGTCTTCCCGACGTGCCTTGCCCCCGACCTGGTCGGAGATATCGGCGCCGGTTGCCTGATCGACCACGCGCATCGATAGCTTGACCTTGCCGCGATCATCGAGCCCGACCATTTTCACCTTCACGACATCGCCGGCCTTCACCACATCGCCCGTGCGGGCAACGCGGCCCTGGGCGAGTTCGCTGATGTGAACCAGGCCGTCGCGGGCGCCGAAGAAGTTCACGAAGGCGCCGAAATCGGCCACTTTCACGACCTTGCCGGTGTAGATCATGCCGACTTCCGGCTCGGAGGTCAGGCCGCGGATTTTGTCGATCGCTTTCTGGGCCTGCTCGTCGGAGGTGGCGGCGATCTTGATGGTGCCGTCGTCCTCGATGTCGATCTTGCAGCCGGTCTGTTCGACGATTTCGCGGATCACCTTGCCGCCGGTGCCGATGACGTCGCGGATCTTGTCCTTCGGTACGGTGATCACGGTGATGCGGGGGGCATTTTGCGAGACATCGTCACGCGAGCCCTGCAGCGCCTTGGCCATTTCACCGAGGATGTGCATGCGGCCATCCTTCGCCTGATCCAGCGCGATCTTCATGATCTCGAAGGTGATCGAGGTGATCTTGATGTCCATCTGCAGGCTGGTGATGCCTGAGGCGGTGCCGGCGACCTTGAAATCCATGTCGCCGAGGTGATCCTCGTCGCCCAGAATGTCGGACAGCACGGCGAAGGCGCGGTCTTCCTTGATCAGGCCCATCGCGATACCGGCGACGGGGCGAACCAGCGGCACGCCGGCATCCATCAGCGCGAGCGAGGTGCCGCAGACGGTTGCCATCGAGGATGAGCCGTTGCTCTCGGTAATTTCCGAGACCACCCGCAGCGTGTAAGGGAACTTGTCCTTGCCGGGCAGCAGCGGGTGGATGGCGCGCCAGGCGAGCTTGCCGTGGCCGACTTCACGCCGGCCGGGGCTGCCGACGCGGCCGGTTTCGCCGACCGAGAAGGGAGGGAAGTTGTAGTGCAGCATGAAATGCTCGCGATACTCGCCCTCGATCGCGTCGATCAATTGCTCGTCCTGGGCGGTGCCGAGCGTGGCGACCACCAGGGCCTGGGTTTCGCCGCGGGTGAACAGGGCGCTGCCGTGAGTGCGCGGCAGGACGCCGACTTCGGCGACGATCGGGCGGACCGTTTTGGTATCGCGGCCGTCGATGCGGATGCCGTTGTCGAGGATCGCGTTGCGGACGATGTCGGCTTCGAGTTCCTTGAACATGCCCTTGGCCTTGTCGGCGGGCAGGCCTTCGGCGGTCAGTTGCTTGATCGTATCGGCTTTGACCGCGCTGAGTTTTTCATGGCGGGCGGTCTTTTCCTTCTCGTCATACGCGGCGCGCAGGCCTTCACGGGCCAGCGTGTCGATCCGGGCGGCGAGGGTCTTTTCCTCTTCGCTGGTTTCGCTCAGCGTCCAGGGCTCCTTGGCGGCGTGTTCGGCGAGTTCGACGATCGCCTGGATCACCGGCTGGAATGCCTTGTGACCGAACGCGACGGCGCCGAGCATGATTTCCTCGGAGAGTTCATGCGCTTCGGATTCGACCATCAGCACGCCTTCGGCGGTGCCGGCGAGCACGAGATCGAGCTTGCTTTCCTTGATCTGGGCCGAGGTTGGGTTGAGCACGTATTCGCCATCGATATAGCCGACGCGGGCGGCACCGACCGGGCCGAAGAACGGCATGCCGGACAGGGTGAGTGCGGCGGACGAGGCGACCAGCGAGAGAATGTCGGGCTCGTTCTCGAGGTCATGGCTCAGGACGGTGACGATGATCTGCACTTCGTTCTTGAAACCGTGCGGGAACAGCGGGCGGATCGGGCGGTCGATCAGGCGGCAGGTCAGTGTTTCGCGGTCGGTCGGGCGGCCTTCACGCTTGAAGAAACCACCGGGAATGCGGCCGGCGGCGAAGAATTTTTCCTGGTAGTTGACGGTGAGCGGGAAGAAATCCTGCCCCGGCTTGACCGATTTGGCACCCACGGCGGTGGCGAGCACCACGGTATCGCCATAGGAGGCCACCACGGCGCCGTCGGCCTGGCGGGCAACCTTGCCGGTTTCCAGGATCAGCTTGCGGCCACCCCAGTCGAGTTCCTTGCGGAAATATTTATCGAACATCATGCAGTCCTTCACAACAACAGGACCGGCACGGCGGGGCATGGAGCGGCGTGAAGCGGGGCCAGCGTCTCGGGCGGCATGGGTCGGGCTGGGAGGGTCAACTCACAGCCACGGGCCATGTGGCCGGAAACGCCGGAGATACCCGGCATTCCACGCAACCGAATGACCTGAGCCGTTCCGATCGCATCCGGAAGACCATTCCCCCGGTTCATCCACGCTTCAATCAGCGTGCGATGCCATTATAGCGCAGATCGGGCGATACCGCTACTGCTTCGTGATGGGGCTTATCGGGTTGCGGGATTCGCTTGTCATCGGGAGTCGGGCGAAGAGGAAGGGAAGGTCTTCTTTTTTGTGAACAAAAAAGAAGCAAAAAAACTTTATCAATCTTGGCCTGTGCCGGTGAAAACGCCCGTGCCCCAGAGTTGAAAAGTTTTTTGCTTCTTTTTTACAAAAAAGAAGCGCTTTCCTTAGCTTTCCTAATCTCGCCGTATCCTCCCATGCCATTACAAATCCAAGGACTGATCAGCTCATCGATCGCACGTTGTAATCTGGTGCGTGACTCATCGTCGTTCAGGGCGGCCACCGGTTGACCGAGGCGATCGGCGGGGATTGTCGCGAGGTTGAACACATCGAGCATGACTTCGACGCCCTCGATCTCGAAGCGGGGCACAAGATAGTGCTCCGTTACCGACGCGGTTCCGGCGAGAACCAGCGGCGCGACGAACCGGGTGGCACTGCGGGCGAAGCGGTCGTTCTGCAGGACCACGACATAGGGAATGGCGTGACGCTGGCGGCCGGGGTTACGAAAGACATCGAACTGCGCCACTGTCAGAGCGACGAAAACTCATCGCTCAGCAAGCCGTGCTGGTGATGGAACGCATTCAGATCATCGATCAGGCGATCGATCATATCATCGTCGGCGCGCCGCCGGTGCGCTTCACGGGCTACGAAATCGGCAAGGAGGCTTTCAAGCGTTGCGCTCAGATTTTTGGTGTAGGTACGCGCCTGGAGCACGAGGTCTTCGTTCATGCTGAGATTGATCGGCCGTTTGCGGGCGGACTGGTTGTAACCCATCGGCGTTGGCTCCTGCGCATGACGTGCGCACAGAAATAACGGCAAAGCGATGTGAAGGCAACCTGATGACAATTCGAATGCTCACGATCTGGCTCCGCTGGGGATTGACCGAATCAGTCGCCGCGCGTTTGCTATATTTGACATGACCGATCAGTCTCCATCGCTTGAGCTTATCGATGGTATCGCGCGGATACGGTTAAACCGGCCGGCGCAGCGGAATCGGCTTGGGGCGGATGACATTGCCGTGTTGCGCGGGCACCTTGCGGCGGTTGCCAAGGACCGATCAGTGCGGGTCGTGGTGTTCGAGGCTGTGGGAACCGTGTTTTCCGCGGGGTTCGACCTCGATGCGTTGGCGGGCGGTGATTTCGGTGATGCCGAGGATGGGCCGGGCGGGATTGGTGCGGTGGGGTCGGCGCTGGCGGCGCTGCCGCAGCCGAGCATCGCACGGCTGCATGGCAATGTGTATGGCGGCGCGGTCGATCTGGCGCTGGCGTGCGATTTTCGGGTCGGCGTCGAACCCATGGAATTGCTGATGCCGGCGGCGCGGATCGGGCTGCATTATTATCGCTCCGGGCTTGAGCGGGCGGTGCAGCGGATCGGGCCGGATGCGACGCGGCTGCTGTTCGTGCTGGCGGAACCGGTGGGGGCGCAGGCGTTGCTGCGGCTGGGGTATCTGACCCATCTGGTGGCACCGGAGGCGCTGGATGCGACGGTCGATGCGCTGGCGGCGCGGCTGCTCGCCAATGCGCCGCTCGCGGTGCGGGGGATGAAAGCGGCGATCGGCGCGCTGGCGCAGGGCGCGCTCGACCAGGTTCGGTTCGCCGAGGGCCTGACGGCGGCGCACCAGAGCCCCGATTTTCACGCAGCACTGGCAGCGCTCGGCCGCAAGACCGTCAGGCGCGCAGATTGAACGCGGCGAGTGCCGCCAGATCGCGTTCGCCCCAGCCTTCGCGCACGGCATCGTGCACCTGACCGCGCACGGATAAGGCGAGCGGCAGATCGAACCCGGCCTCACCGCCGACCTCGTCGATCAGGCGTAGATCTTTTTCGACCGCATCGAGCGAGAAACCGACCACCGAAGCGGGTTTGCCGCCGATTTCAGACAGGATGGCCTCGCGCCGCAGGCCGATTGCCGGAGCACCGCCGGGGCTCTGGCCGATGATCGAGACCACGCGGTCGGCCCCGATGCCGTAATCGCGCGTCATCAGGATCGATTCGCCGAGCGCCTGGAATGCTGCCAGCAACGGCAGGTTGATGGCGAGTTTCATTGCCGAGGCGGCTTCGGGTTCCGCGAAGCGTTCGATCCGATCGCACAGATCGTGCAACACCGGCAGGGCGCGCTCGATCGCAGCCGCCTCGCCGCCGGCAAGGCCGAGTAGCTTGCCAGCGCGGGCGGGGCCGACCGTGCCGCCGACCGGGCAGGCAACGAACGCACCCCCGACCGCGCGCACGGCTTCGGCATTGGCGAGCATGTCACGCGGTTTCAGCGTGCTCATATCGAGGATGACGGTGTCTTTCAGATCGGCCGCGAGCAGCCCGGCGTCGCCGTGATAGACCGGGCGGGCGGCCTCTTCATCGAGCAGCATCACGATCACGATATCCGCGCTGGCGACGGTTTCGGCGGGGCTGGCTTTGACGGTGAGACCCTGGATTGCCGAGGCGCGGGATGCCGTGCGGTTCCAGCCACTGACCTGATGGCCGCGCTCGATCAGCCGCGCGGCCATTGCCGCACCCATCCGCCCCAATCCGACCATGCCGACCCGTACGCTCATGCATAAGCTCCTGAAATAATGTCCGGTTGGGGATATGGTCGCGCGGCGGCCATGAAAAAAGCCGGAGGGTGGGACCCTCCGGCTTTCGTCATCAGTTCGTCATGCGAAACGAAGCTCAGCCGGGCGCGGGTACCGGGCCGAGACCACCGGATTTGGGCATGTCCGGCTTTTGCGAGGTGGGCACCGAGGCGCGGCGATTGTCTGGCGCGGGTTCGTCGACCACTTTGCGCACCACCGGATCACCGCGCAGGACGGTGGTGATCTCGTCACCCGACAAGGTTTCGTATTCGAGCAGCCCGTTGGCGAGGCGGTGCAACTCGTCGATCCGCTCGGTCAGGATGCGCTTTGCCTCGCTATAGGCATGATCGATCACCGCGCGGATCTCGTTATCGATTTCCTGAGCCGTCGATTCCGACACGTTCTTGTGCTGGGTGACCGAATGGCCGAGAAACACTTCCTGATCGTTGCCGCCATAGGCGATCATGCCGAGCTTGTCGCTCATGCCCCATTCGGTGATCATCCGGCGCGTGATGTCGGTCGCCTGCTTGATGTCGCCGGAGGCGCCGTTCGAGACGTTTTCGGGTCCGAAGATGATTTCCTCGGCGGCGCGGCCCCCCATCGCCTTGACCAGTTCGGCGAGGATTTTGGCCTTGCTCATCGAGTAGCGGTCACCTTCCGGCAGGCTCATCACCATGCCCAACGCGCGGCCGCGCGGGATGATGGTGGCCTTGTGCACGGGGTCGCACTGCGGCTGGGCGATCGAGCAGAGGGCGTGGCCGCCTTCGTGATAGGCGGTCATTTTTTTCTCATCGTCGCTCATCACCAGGCTGCGGCGCTCCGCACCCATCATGACCTTGTCCTTGGCGTATTCGAACTCGGACATCGCGACCACGCGCTTGCCGATGCGGGCAGCGAGCAGGGCCGCCTCGTTGACAAGGTTGGCGAGATCGGCACCGGAGAAGCCCGGCGTGCCGCGCGCGATCACTTTCGGATCGACATCGGCGGCCAGGGGGACTTTGCGCATGTGGACTTTCAGGATGCGCTCGCGCCCGTTGACGTCCGGGTTCGGCACCACCACCTGACGGTCGAACCGGCCCGGGCGCAGCAGCGCGGGGTCCAGCACGTCCGGCCGGTTGGTGGCGGCGATCAGGATGACGCCTTCGTTGGATTCGAACCCGTCCATTTCGACCAGCATCTGGTTGAGGGTCTGTTCGCGTTCGTCGTTGCCGCCGCCGAGGCCGGCGCCGCGATGGCGGCCGACCGCGTCGATTTCATCGATGAAGATGATGCAGGGCGCGTTTTTCTTGCCCTGCTCGAACATATCACGAACGCGCGAGGCACCGACGCCGACGAACATTTCGACGAAATCCGAGCCCGAAATGGTGAAGAACGGCACGTTCGCTTCGCCCGCAATCGCGCGGGCGAGGAGAGTCTTTCCGGTGCCGGGCGGGCCGATCAACAGGACGCCCTTGGGAATCTTGCCGCCGAGCCGCTGGAATTTCTGTGGGTCGCGCAGGAATTCGACGATTTCCTGCAACTCGCCCTTGGCTTCCTCGATGCCGGCGACATCGTCGAACGTCACGCGGCCCTGTTTTTCGGTGAGCAGGCGGGCGCGGGATTTACCGAAGCCCATGGCGCGGCCGCCGCCGCCCTGCATCTGGCGCATGAAATAAATCCATACCCCGAGCAACAGGATCATCGGCGCCCAGGAGATCAGGTAGTGGATCAGCGGGTTGACCGGCGGGTTGAGCGGCTTGGCGACGACGCGAACCTTGTTGCTGATCAATGTGTTGACCAGCGCCGGATCGCTCGGCGCGTAGGTTTCGAACGTGGAACCGGATTTCAGCGCACCGGTGATGTCGTGGCCGCGGATGGTGACATGATCGACCTTGTTGGCGCTCACTTCGGACATGAATGTCGAGTAAGCGACCTGGGTGCCGTGGTCGGACGCCGTGGTGGCCGGCTGGAACATGTTGAACAGCAGCACGAAGAACAGTGCGATGATCACCCATACCAGCAGATTACGCCCTAGATTATTCATCAACCTTAATCCAGTTCTGTTGTCACCCGGGTTTCAGTCCGGGGTAGCCGGGACGCCGGCTAAACGTTGCATAGCCATGCCAAACTAATCGAGCCAAACCAAATCAGGGTGCTACCATGGCACGCCGCGCCGTTGACCGCTACCCAAAGTTTGACATGGGGATCGGCGGCGAATTTCCTATCCCACGGCTGATCATGTCGCGGGGTTGTGCGTCGCTTGGGCGGCGGGGTCGGGTGGCGGCAGTGGTGCGGGTGCGAACGGCGCCGCGACGACCGGTGCGGGTGGCGTGAAGAGCAGGCTGTCGTAGGCCCCCGGCTGGCAATGCGGCTGGCAATGCGGCTGGCAATGCGGCACCGCGACGACCGCACCGTTTCGGAAAAACGCCGGCAATGCGCGCAAAACAGCACTCGGCAGGCCGGTGCGGCTGCGGCAGCGGGCGGCGTGGGTGCTGAGGGCGCCGATTGTTTCCGCGGCGGGCGGGGGGTGGCGAAGCTGGAAACGACCGTCCCAGAGCGTGCCGGGGCGGGCGGGCGCCGGCGGCGCGCAGGCGGCAGGCTCGCGGCAGAGCAGCCAGCCGGGACCCAGCCGGCCGGCGCGCATGATGTGCACGCCGCCCAGGGTTGCAGGGCGCAGGGCCTTGGCCAGGCGATCGATCGAGGCGCGGGCGGGCGGGTAGACGGCGCCGCCGATCGCGCGGATCAGTGCGGCCAGGGCGGCGGGCGGCAGGTGGTCGGCGCGGAGCAGGGCGAAACCGGCCGGGTCGATCCGTGCATGGTCAGCGAGGTAACGCGCCGCTTCGGTCTGGGTTGCGACATGCGCTGTTGTGGCGGCGGCGCGCGTTGCGGGTTGATGGGCACGAACGCGCGCCCGTTCGAACCGCGGATCGGCGTTCGAGGGATCATCGATCCAGGCGACATCCAGTTGGCGCAGATGCGCGCGCAGGTCGGCGGGGGTGCAGGCAAGCAAGGGGCGCAGGAGCACGATGTCGTGACGGGCGGCGAAACCGGCCATGCCGGCGGCACCGCCGGGGCCGCGGGCGGCGCGCATGGCCAGCCCCTCCGCTTGATCCGCCGCGTGATGGCCGAACAGCAGATGCGCCGCGCCGGCGGCGGCGGCGGCGGTTGCAAGGGCGTGATGCCGGGCGATTCGCGCGCGTTCCTGCATTGCCGAACCGGGTGGGATGGCGAGCGTGATGATCTGGCCGGCGATGCCGCGCGCGCGCAGCCGGGCGGCGGTGAGGGCCGCTTCGCCGGCGGCGGCGGGGCGTAGGCCGTGATCGACGATCAGGGCCAGAATTGTGCCGTTGCGCGCTCGCGTCCAGTCATGCGCCAGCAACGCGAGGGCCGTGCTGTCCGCCCCGCCGGAGACGGCGACGGCCAGATGCGGCTGGGGACCGAACGGGCCGAGGTCGCGCATTGCGGCATCGAACGCGGCCGCGAGCGGGGTTTGCATCGACGAGCCGGGGGCGTTTCCCAGGTTACGCGGGCATCAGCCGCAATGGGCGCGAACGCGCGCCAGATGGATGCGGGTGGCGAGGCTGGCCGAGGGCGATGAAAACTGGCTGGCCAGCGAATCGAGCGTGTCGCAGGCTTCCTGGTTCTGGTGGATGGCGGTGAGCGATCCGGCGAGGCCCAGCAGCGCGTCCGGCGCGTTGGGACCGGCGCGGTTCGCGTTATAGGCATCGTCATACGCGATGGCGGCGCCCTGATGGTCGCCTTGATGGCTCAGTGCATCGGCGAGCGTGAGCTCGGCGGCGCCCTTGCCGGCGCCTTTGCCCTGGCGCGCGATAACGGCGCGCGAATCGGCGGCGGCGGCCTTGTAGTCGCCGCCGGCCAGCGCGCGGCGGGCGGCGGTGATCGAGGCTTCGACGCGCGGGGCGCGGGCGGCAGCCGGTGCGGGCGTGGGCGTGGGCGCTGGCGGCGGCGCGGCTGTTCCCTGGCCGGGGGCGGCGGTAGCGCCGTTCTGGCTCAGCTGGAATTTCAGATTGCCGATTTCCTGTTTCAGTTCGTCGTGCTGGGTGGCGACCTCGTGCTCGAGCGTATCGACCCGGCCGCGCAGGTTCTGCACCTGATCGGTCAGGGTCTGGATCTGTTGGAGCATGTTGGGCAGGAGGGCGCTGCTTGTTGCGGCACCACCGCCGCCCGGTTCGGGCGCGGGGGCTGCGAGGGCGGAGTTGCCGTTGCCCTGCTGGCCAGACTGAATCTGTTGTTTCAGTTCGAGAATCTGGTTCTCCAGCGCGATGCCCTCGCGGCTGGAAATCATCTGGGCGTGGGCGACTCCTACGGGCGCCAGGGAGAGTCCGGCAAAGGCGAGGCTTGCAATCGGCAGGGCGGTCAACATGAGACGGCGCATGAAACATCCTCAGGGCGGTTGGCGCGCGGGGCGCAGACTTATGTAGGGCAATTGCTCGCGTCCTTGAAGATGGGACGCCGAAAACGCAAATCGGCGACCCGCTCAGGCGGGTCGCCGATCGTTTGGCCCAGCGCGCGTGATCAGCGGATCACGCCACCGACGAGACGTTCTTAGTGGCAGTTCTGGGGGTTAAAGCCCTGAACCGAGGTGATCGCGACGCGATCCTGAGCATAGTCTGCCGAGGTATTGCCCGGCGAAACGAGGCAGGACTTGCCGTAGCCGACAGTCTGGACTCGCGACGGAGACACGCCCTTGGCGACCAGATAGTCGCGTGCGGCGTTGGCGCGGCGCTTGGACAGCGCCAGATTGTAGGTTTCGGTGCCGCGCGGATCGGCGTTGCCGGCGACCAGAACGTCGACGTTCGGGTACTTGCCGAGCCAGCCGGCCTGGCGGTCGAGCGTCGCCTGATCGGCACTGGTCAGGCCGGATTTGTTGAAGCCGAAGAAGGCGCGATCGCCGACATCGGCGACGAGCTGCTGCTCACTGCCGGGCGCGGGGCCGGTGGAAGCGGCCATCGCGCCGGAGCCCGTGGATGCAGTTTGGGTTTTGGGGGCGTTGGAGCACGCCGCCAGCAGGGCAACAGCCGCAAGTGCGCCCAGAGCTTTGATTTTCATATGTACCGTCCCGGTGTTTGGTGCCAAAGTTGAAAGTCGCCGACACAGTATCGGCCGCGTCGTCAGTCTGTGGTGCTATTCCAGCCCGTTCACCCGGAGCACGGCTGAACGAGCGTCAACCACGCAGACAATAATCGGACTGCAATACGGCGTAATCGATCGCTGCGATGTTGTGCATCGACCATTTCGCTTAAGCAGCATCTATTCCGGTTGCAGGGCTGGTTCAAGCGGCTTCACGCAACTTCGTTCGATCCGGCCGATGGTTTCCGGCAATTTCGTCGAAACGCGACTTTTTTGACACGGTTGTGTGAGATTTCGTCGCGAATTTGCGGAGGTGGCCCTGATTATTTTCGCCAAAAGTAACGGTCCGTTAATCAATCTGGGCGATATTCTGCGGTAGAGACCCTTGGTCTCCGTTTCCTCCCAACAGCCACGGGTGATTCCGTGGTCACCTTATAGAGTGTGGCGGGTTCGACCCCACCACACTCTCTTTTTTGGAACCGTATCCGGCCAGATCGGCACGCCGTGTCGTCAGAGTGCCTATTTCGGCTGGAAGCCGGGCACACCGAGTTGCCAGAACAGGAATGCGTCCTGATCCGCCATCGAGCGGACTTCCTGATCCTTGGTCGAGCCGATGCCGTGACCGGACTGATAGCTGACGCGCAGCAAAACCAGCCTGCCGGAAGTGCTGGCAGCCTGTAGGCGGGCCGCGAACTTGCCGACCTCCCACGGTTCCACGCGCGGGTCGTTCGCGCCGGTCACCGCGAGGATCGCCGGGTATTTCACGCCGTTGCGGATATGCGCCATTGCATCCATCGCATAGATCCAGTGAAAATCGGGCTCTTTCAGCACATTGCCGAATTCGATTTCGTTGGGCGGTCCGTTCGGGCTGAACTGCATGCGCAGGGCATTGGTATCGCCGTGGCTGTCGATCGCGGCGGCGAACAGATCGGGCCGCCAGGCCACCGCACCGCCGATCGTGATGCCGCCGGCCGAACCGCCCTCGCCGGCCAGATGCGCAGGCGACGTGTAGTGATGATCGACCAGATATTGGCCGGCCGCGATGAAATCGAACACGGTGTTGATCTTGGTCGCCTTCATGCCCGCCTTGTGCCACGCATCGCCATACCAGCCGCCGCCGCGGACATGCGCGATCGCGATGATGCCGCCGTGGTCGAGCCAGGGCAGGAACGTCGGTGCAAAGAACGGCGTGATGGTGATGCCGTAGCTGCCGTAGCCGATCAGCAGGGTCGGGGCCTTGCCGTTGAGCTTGGTGGTTTTTTTCATGATGATCGAGACCGGGATCATCGTGCCGTCCCACGACACCGCCTTGACCTCGCGCGATAAGATGCCGGCGAAGCTGACTTTTGGCGGGGTTTGCAGGTTGGTATTGGTCACGGCACCGGTGGCCGGCGCGTAATCATACCATGCCGAGGGCGTGGTCCAGCCCGCGAGATGGAACCAGACGCCCGCACCATCCGGGTCCGCGAGGATCTGGCCGAGACCGCCCTGGAACGGCATGGCCGCCGAGCTTGTCGTATCGGTGCCGTAGGCGACGCGCTTGATGCGACCCATGCCGTCGTGCATCGCGCCGACATAGAGGGCATGGCGGCCGGCGGCGAGGCTGGTGATCACGTCATCGCTCGGCGGCACCACGGTTTTCGGCGCGCTCGATCCGGCGAGATCGTAGCTGACCACCTTGAAACGAGGTGCGCCGTTCGGCGTGATCACATCCAGCCGGTCGCCATGCAGGGCGAATCCGGCCATCTGCACGTTGCGGCCGGCGATTTTATGCCAGACCGGCGCGCCGGCTTCGAGATCGCTCAATTTTGTGGCGTAGATATCGTCGATCGACTGGAGTTCCTCGTTCTCGGTGAACAGGCCGAGCGCGTAGGACGAGTGCGGCGCGGTCACCACCAGGGCGTCCTGCGCGAAGGTCATTGGCGCGGCGGGCGACACTTTCCAGCCGAATACCGGCTTGTCGGTCGCGCCGGTGCCGTCGGTGGCGCTCAACAGATGCAGATAATCCCGGCTTTTCTGATAAAAATCGGTCACCGGGTCCTTCGGGCCGAATTTATGCAGCCGGTAGTAAATGAAGCCTTTGGAATCCGGCAGCCAGGCGATCGGTGGGAAATCGGTATCGTCACCGTCGATCCGGGTGATGCCGATCGGCAGGAGTTTGCCGGTCGCCACATCGAGCACGCGCAGCTTGGCCTGCTCGGAGCCGCCGCCGGAGACGCCGAAAGCGACATATTTGCCGTTGGGCGAGACGAAATAATAATTCAGCGCCTGGGGGATGTGGTTGGTGCTGAACTGCATCGGGTCGATCAGCAGGCGCGGCTTACCGCCGATTTTATCGAGTACGAACAGATGCGCCGTGTTCTGGCCGGGGGCGACGCCCATGTAGAAAATGCGGTTATCGGCGCGGGTCACTGA
The DNA here is from genome assembly GCF_900156265.1 of Acidiphilium rubrum. Lineage (GTDB taxonomy): Bacteria > Pseudomonadota > Alphaproteobacteria > Acetobacterales > Acetobacteraceae > Acidiphilium > Acidiphilium rubrum. The sequence continues at coordinate 150,952 of NZ_FTNE01000001.1, read as the reverse complement.
AAAGACCGCCGTGCCGACATTGGCATCGCGCTTGATCTGCTCGTACAGCGCCTGACGGCCCGGAATCGCGGCGAGTACTTTGCGCGTGTAGGCGTTCTGCACCTTCATGAAAGCGGCAAAATGCTTGCTGCCGGGTTTTTCCATCCATCGATAATCATCGGTCACCGGCGTGCCGAAATCGTTGCTGACATGGGCAATGACGGGTGCGGGCGGCGGTTTGGGGATGGATGCGGGCGCAGCGGGGCTGGCCAGTGCGCGGGACGCGAGCGCGAGTGCAGGCAACAATGCAAGAAACCCACGTGACGATCCGATCATCCGATTCCCCGTTTGATGTGAGGCACCGGGGTACCGGAAAACCCGCGTTGCGCAAACCGATTTCTTGTCCTTGGCCCGGCGCGGTTAGGGTCCGGTTTCCCGAAGCTCCGAGAGCTGAACAACCCCAGGTTAGGTCATAGACGCTGAATATCGATGGACGGGTATTTTATTACGATTTCTTTAAGATCAAACAAATACCTCCATTTTTTGGACTTTCTACCTCCAATTTGTAGATTCAACCTGAGTAATACATTAAGTCACCAATCATTAGATAACCAGCCTTTAGTTTATTTTTTAGACGTTTTCGCGTGTTTGGTACGTATTTGTCGGGGGTGGGATTTTAGACGGGCTATTACGGTACGGCACCTATGCCTTTGAGACCGATCGACCCCCGGAACCCCTGGTTCCGGGGGTTTATTTTTACCGCACGACCCGTTTGACCGGCGGTGCCGGCCAAATCGATGATGTTTGATGCTTTGGTGTTGTTCAAAACAGCAAAGACCTGTCGCCGGCCGCCGATTGCTCGCCTGACACCATCTTTCGCCCTGCCGTTGCTTGACATTTCCGGCGCGGCACGCTCCCTGCCCGGCCATGTCCAACGATATCGCCACGATCGAACTCCACGCCCGCGCCGCGATCGACGCAGCCGGCGACCCTGCGGCACTCGATGCCGTCCGCGTCGCCCTGCTCGGCAAGACCGGGCAGGTTACCGCTTTGCTGAAATCCCTGGGTGGCATGGATGCCGAAGCCCGCAAGAGTTTCGGCGCCGCGGTCAATGCGTTGAAAAATACGGTGGCCGAAGCCATCGAGCAGCGGCGGGCGGTGCTCGATGCGGCAGCACTCGACGCGCGGTTGGCCGCCGAGCGAATCGATATCACCCTGCCCGCCCGGCCGGCGCCGCGCGGCACGATCCACCCGCTGTCACGCACCATCGAGGAACTCACCGCCCTGTTCGGCGCCATGGGGTTCACCGTGAAGGACGGGCCCGACATCGAGGATGACTGGTATAGTTTCGGCGCGTTGAACATTCCATCGCATCACCCGGCGCGCGCGATGATGGACACGTTCTATCTGAAACCGTCCGGCCGCAATCGACCGATGGTGCTGCGCCCGCATACCTCGACCCTGCAGATCCGCACTATGCTGGAGCAGAAGCCGCCGATCCGCGTCATCGTGCCGGGGCGGACCTATCGGTCGGATCACGACGCGACGCACAGTCCGATGTTCCATCAATGCGAGGGTCTGGTGATCGACCGCGGCATCACGCTGGCGCATCTGAAGGGGTGCCTGGTCGATTTCCTGCGGGCCTATTTCGAAATCCCCGATCTGAAGGCGCGGTTTCGGTCCAGCTATTTTCCGTTCACCGAACCCTCGATGGAGATCGACATCGCCTGGGATCGCAAGACCGGCGTGATCGGCGCCGGGTCGGACTGGCTCGAAATTCTGGGCTCGGGCATGGTGCACCCGAACGTGCTGGCCAATTGCGGCATCGACCCGCGCGAATACCAGGGTTTTGCCTTCGGCATGGGCGTCGAGCGCATCACCATGCTCAAGCACGGCATCGCCGATCTGCGCAGTTTTTACGAGAGCGACATCCGCTGGCTGTCACATTACGGCACCTCGCCGCTCGCCCCGGTCACGCTGCATGAGGGAGACGCATAATCATGAAATTCTCGCTCTCCTGGCTCCGGACCCATCTGACAACCGACGCTTCGCTGGGGCAGATTGCCGAAACGCTGAACAATATCGGGCTTGAGGTCGAAGGCATCGAGGATCGCGGCGCGGCGCTCGCCCCGTTCGTGATCGCCCGCGTGATCGAGGCGGTGCCGCACCCGAATGCGGACCGGCTGCGGGTCTGCCGTGTTGATTCCGGGTCTGGCGAGGTTGGCGTGGTGTGCGGCGCACCGAACGCGCGCACCGGCATGACGACGGTGTTCGCCCCCCCCGGCGCTTACATTCCGGGCAGCGGCATCACGCTCAAAATCGGCGAGATCCGCGGCGTGGCTTCGGCCGGCATGCTGGTTTCGGCGCGGGAGATGGCGCTCGGCGAGGATCATGACGGCATCGTCGATCTGCCGGGCGATGCGCCGGTCGGCACGCCATACGCCGCCTGGGCCGGACTTGACGATCCGGTGATCGAGATTTCGGTGACTCCCAATCGCGGCGATGCGCTCGCGGTGCGCGGCATCGCGCGTGACCTTGCGGCCGCCGGCCTCGGCACGCTGACGCCGTGGAATGCGCCTGCGATCAACGGTACGGGAGCCAGCGCGATCCGCTGGCAGGACGATTTCACCGAGGCCTGCCCGTGGATTCTCGGCCGTACGGTGCGCGGCGTGCGCAATGGCGAGAGCCCCGCCTGGCTGAAGCAGCGCCTCGAATCGGTCGGGCTGCGGCCGATCAACGCGCTGGCCGACATCACCAATTTTTTCACGATCGACCTCGGGCGGCCGCTGCATGTGTTCGATGTTAACAAGATCAGCGGCGGCGCGCTGACAGTGCGGCGCGGCGCGGGCGAGCGGTTTCGCGGCCTGCACGGCAAGGATGTTAACGTGACCTCGGATGATTGCGTGATCGCGGATGCAGCGGGCGTGCAGTCGCTCGCCGGCATCGTCGGCGGTGAAGCGACCGGGTGCGATGAGGCCACGACCGATGTGTTCATTGAGTGCGCGCTGTTCGACCGGGTGGCGATTGCGCTCAGCGGCCAGCGCAGCGGCATTTTTTCCGACGCGCGGCAACGCTTCGAGCGTGGCATCGATGTGTCGTTGCTGCCGGCGGCGCTCGATGCGGCAACCGCCATGGTGATCGCGCTCTGCGGCGGTGAAGTCTCCGCGATCACCGAGGCCGGTGCCGAACCTGCCTGGCAGCGGCAGGCCAGCCTTCGATTCGAGCGGCTGCAGAGCTTTGGCCGGTCGGATGTCACGCCGGATCGGGCGGTCGGGATTCTGGGCGCGCTTGGCTTTGGCATCGCCGCGCGGGATGCGGCGGGTGTGACCGTCGATGTGCCGCCGTGGCGCAATGATGTCGCCTCCGCCGGGTTTTCCGCCGGCAGCACGCTCGATCAGCACGAGGATTTGGACCCGGACCTCGCCACCGCGGTGCGGCAGGGTGCCCGCGCGATCGAACCGGAAGCCGATCTGATCGAGGAAGTGCTGCGAATCGAAGGACTCGACCGGATCGTGCCGGTTTCGCTGCCGCCGCTGGCTACCGTGCCCACGCCATCGCTCACGCCGCGTCAGGCCCGCAGCGTGCGCGCCCGGCGCGTGCTCGCCGCGCGCGGCATGGCGGAATGCGTGACGTTCAGCTTCGTCGATCGCGCCACCGCCGCCCGGTTCGGCGCGACACCGGATACCCTGACCGTGGCCAACCCGATCGCCGCCGATCTCGACCAGATGCGCCCCTCACCGCTCGCGACGATCGCGCGCGCCGCCGCCACCAATGCGGCACGCGGCTTCGACGACCTCGCGCTGTTCGAAATCGGGCCGGGATTTCGCGACGAAACCCCCGCCGGCCAGGACCTGATCGCCGCCGGGCTGCGCAGCGGGGCCACGCCGCTGTCCTGGATCGCCGCATCCCGCAACGTCGATGCGTTCGATGCCAAGGCCGATGCGTTCGCCGTGCTGCAAGAAATCGGTGTGCCGCTCGAGGCGCTGCAGGTCAGTGCGACCGCGCCCGGCCATTACCATCCCGGCCGCGCCGGCACGATCAAGCAGGGACCCAAAACCACCATCGGCAGCTTCGGCGAACTGCACCCCTCGCTCTGCGCCGCACTCGACCTGCCGGCCGGCAGCGTCGGCTTCGAGATCGACCTTGGTGCTATTGCCGATCCGAAGCGCCGCCGTAAATCGGCGCCCGATATCTCGCCATTGCAACCGCTGCGGCGCGACTTTGCCTTCGTGGTCGATGCCGGCGTCGCCGCCGAAGCCGTGCTGCGCGCGGCCAAAAGTGCGGAACGCGGCCTGATTACCGACGTCACACTGTTCGACCGCTACGCCGGCGATAAATTGCCCGCGGGCAAAGTGTCTCTCGCGATCGCCGTGACACTGCAACCGAAGGACAAGAGCCTGACCGATAGCGAAATCGAGGCGGTTTCAGCCAAAATCGTCGCTTCCGTCAGCAAGGCAACCAACGCCACCCTGCGCGGGTGAGGTGATATCGCGCAGCGCGGTTCGCCATCAATCGTCGGGGATTGTGCCGCGCAGGGTTTTGGTACGGGCGCGATGCGTTTTGTTGTCGAGGCGCTTGGCCTTCTGGCTTTTCGATACGCGGGTCGGCACGCGGGCGGCCGGGCGGACCGCGGCGTCTCTGATCAGTGCGAGCAGGCGGTCACGGGCATCGTCACGGTTGCGCTCCTGCGAGGCGAAGCGTTGCGCGATGATCTGGATGACGCCGTCCTTGCTCATGCGGCGGCCGGCGATGCTGCGCAGGCGCGCTTTGATATCGTCGCTGAGCCCGGGTGAGTTCAGCGCATCGAACCGCAGGCGCACGGCGGTTGCCACCTTGTTGACGTTCTGACCGCCGGGGCCGGAGGATGTCGTGAAGATCTCGGATAATTCCGAATCCTCGATCGTGATGCGCGGCGTTACGATGATCGGCATGGCGGCGGAATTTCCAGGGACGCGGGCGGTTAGAGTTCGGCGACTTCGGCGACGCCGTGGATCATTTTCACCGCCTGGGCGAGGCGGGGCGAGACGTTGAAGCCGCCGGGCAGCGCGATATCGAGCCGGGCGTTGGAACCGAGCCGGGGCGAGACCAGGACCCGGCCTTTGCCACGGCCTTCGCGGTCGAGCAGGGCGCGCAGCGAGGCGACGGCTTCGATGCGTTCGACCACGATGCGGATGCCCGAGCCCGCGTTCGCGGCGGCGCGGTCGAGCGGTTCGGCATCGAGCGCGGTGATGCGCAGGCTTTCGCCGTCCATCCGCAGTTCGACGGTGACGAGCAGCATGGTGCCTTCGGTGAGCAATTCGCGTGCGGTGGCCAGGATTTCCGAGAAGAAAGTGACCTCGAAGCCGCCGGCCTGATCGGACAGCATGACCCAGGCCATGCGCGTGCCGCTGCGGGTGGGGCGCTCTTTGCGCCCGACCACGGCGCCGGCGAGTTTGGCGCGGGTGATGCCGGCGCGGCCGGTTGCCTCGATCCGGTTGGAGGGGATGACGCCGAGGCGTTTGAGCACCCCAGCGTAGGAATCGAGCGGATGGGCGGTGAGGTGAAAGCCGATCGCTTCGGCTTCGAAGCCGAGGCGTTCGAAACCGGGCCAATCGGGCGTGTCGGGCAGGTGCAGGGGTTCGGGCGCAGCACTGGTGCCGAACAGGTTGATCTGGCCGGACTGGCGATTGGCGGCTTCGGCCTGGGCCCGACGGATCAGGGTTTCGGCACCGGCCATGACGCGGGCGCGATTGGGCTCAAGCTGATCGAACGCGCCGGCTTTGGCGAGTTGTTCGATCTGCGCCTTGTTGAGCGATTTGGGTTCGACGCGGGTGGCGAAATCCGCGAGGTCGGTGAACGGGCGATCGGCGCGGATGCGGGCGACATCGTTCATCGCACCCTCGCCGACCCGCTTGATGGCGGCAAGCGCATAGCGGATGGCCAGCGTGCCATCCGACTGACGTTCGACCGTGAAATCGGCGGCGGATTTATTGATATCGGGCGGCAGCACTGGGATGGCGAGGCGCACGGCGTCCTGTTTCAGGGCCGCGAGTTTTTCATGGTTGGTGTGCGAGAGCGACATGCAGGCGGCGATGAACGCGGCGGGGTGGTTGGCGCGCAGCCAGGCGGTTTGGTAGGACACCAGGGCGTAGGCGGCGGCGTGCGATTTGTTGAAGCCATAATCGGCAAACTTGGCCATCAGATCGAAGACTTCGATGGCTTTCGGCTCATCGACGCCTTTGGCCTTGGCGCCTTCGATGAAGGTGGCGCGATGCTGTTCCATCTCCGAGCGGATTTTCTTGCCCATCGCACGGCGCAGCGAATCGGCGGCGGCGAGGCTGTAGCCGGCCATGCGTTGGGCGATCTGCATGACCTGTTCCTGATAGACGATAACGCCGTAGGTCTCGCTCAGGATTTCCAAGATCACCGGATGCGGTGAGTCCCACGCCTGCCCGTGCTTGCTGGCACAATAGGCCGGAATGTTCGCCATCGGCCCTGGCCGGTTCAGCGCGACGGCGGCGATCAGATCCTCGAACCGATCCGGGCGCATCTGTTTGAGCACGTCGCGAAACCCCTGGGTTTCGAACTGGAACACGCCACCCGCCTCGGCCCGGGACAGCATTTCATAGGTTTTGACGTCATCGAGCGGGAGGGTTGCGAGATCGATATTGGTGCCGAGGCCCCGCAGAAACTTCAATGCCCGGTCGAGAATCGTGAGGGTCGTCAGGCCCAGAAAGTCGAACTTCACGAGGCCTGCGCTCTCGACATATTTCATCGAATACTGGGTAATCAGCATATCCGCGCGGGGGTCGCGGTAGAGCGGCACCAGTTCGGCCAGCGGCCGGTCACCGATCACCACGCCGGCCGCATGGGTGCTGGCGTGGCGATACAGGCCTTCGACCTGCAAAGCGATTTCCAGCAGGCGGCGGATGGAATCGTCGGTGTCGCGCATCTCGCGCAGGCGGGGTTCGGATTCGATCGCCTCGGCGAGCGGGATCGGCTTCGCTGGATTGTTCGGCGTGGCTTCGGCAACCTTGTTGACCTGGCCGTAGGGCATGCCGAGCACGCGCCCGACATCACGCACCGCAGCGCGGGCCTGCAGCTTGCCGAAGGTGATGATCTGGGCGACGCGGTCGGCACCGTATTCGCGTTTGACGTAGTCGATCACTTCGTCGCGGCGTTCCTGGCAGAAATCGATGTCGAAATCCGGCATCGAGATACGTTCGGGGTTGAGGAAGCGCTCGAACAGCAAATTGAACGGGATCGGGTCGATATCGGTGATCAGCAGGCAATAGGCGGCGAGCGAACCCGCACCCGAACCGCGGCCCGGCCCGACCGGAATGCCCTGGGATTTCGCCCATTGGATGAAATCCGCCACGATCAGGAAATAGCCGGGAAAGCCCATCTGTTCGATCACGTTGAGCTCGAATTCGAGGCGTTCGCCATAGCGCGCGGTGGTCGCGGCATCGGCACGGATTGCTGCGAGACGGGCGGCCAGGCCTTCACGCGCCATCGCGCGCAGGGTTTCGGCCTCGGTGCTGCCGGGGCGGACTTTCGGGCAGATCGGCAGCAGCGGTTTGCGCGTGGGCGCGGCGATGGCGCAGCGGCGCGCGATGTGGATGGTGTTGTCGCAGGCATCCGGCAGATCGGCGAACAGGGTTCGCATGGTTTTGGCGGGTTTGAACCAATGCTCGGTGGTAACGCGGCGGCGCTCGGCTTCGGACAGCAGGCGGCCTTCGGCGATGCAGAGCAGCGCATCATGCGCTTCGTGCATGTCCTGCCGGGCGAAGAAACATTCGTTGGTGGCGACGAGCGGCAGGCCCGCCGCATCGGCCATGGCGATCAGGCCGGGCTCGATCGCGCGTTCGGTCGGCAGGCCGTGGCGCTCGAGTTCGATCGCGATGCGGTCGCCGAAGGTTTCGGCAAGGGTGGACAGCAGGGTTTCCGCCTCGGCGCGCTGACCCTCGCCGAGCATGCGGCCGAGCGGGCCGAACCGGCCGCCGGTGAGCAGGATCAGCCCTTCATGATGGCGGCGCAGTGTATCGAGGCTGATCTGCGGGCGGTTGCCGGTTTCGGATTCGAGGAAGCTGGCGGAAGAGAGTTTGGAAAGATTGGCGAAGCCGGCGGCATCCTTGGCGAGCAGGACCAACGGGTCCGGCGTCAGGCGCGGCTGGTCCGCCCGGGTGAGCGAGAGTTGGCAGCCGATGATCGGCTGCACGGATTTCGCCATGCAGGCCTGGGAGAACTCGATCGCGCCGAACAGATTGGACGTATCGGTGATGGCGACCGCCGGCATCGCCTGATCCTGCGCAAGGGCTGCGATTTTATCGGGTTTGATCGCGCCTTCGGACAGGGAATAGGCGGAGTGGACGCGAAGATGGACGAAATCGGCATGCGGCATGGCAGCAAGGTAGCACGATTCGGGGGTTCAGGCGATCAGAACCGCGACCGGCAGGGTGGCGAATATGGTGCTGAGCGGGATTATGCCGCCGGTTGCATCCAGCATCTGGCCGGTCAGAACATCGCGCCAGGGGCCGGGCAGTGCCGCCGGATCGAGGGCGGTATCGCCCCAGTCGGCTGGAGGGATCAGCGGTTGTGGCACGCCATCGAGCAAGGGTGCCGCGAGACGTGAAACGGCAACGATCAGGGTGCGCGTGCCATGGGTGCGCGCGAAGGCAAGGCCATGTGCCGCATGGGTGCCGGTGAGGTCGAGCGCCGTATAGCCGGCTTCGGCGAACAGCGATGGGTGTTCGGCGCGGCATGACAGCAGGCGCGCGATCACGCGCTGTTTGACGTCGCCGTTTTCCCAGGAATCGAGCGATGGCATCCGGTTGGCGGACAACGCGGCGACACGGGCGGGGAAATCGACCGGCCGGCGATTGTCGGGATCGACCAGACTCTGGTCCCAGAATTCGGTGCCTTGATAAAGATCAGGCACGCCGGGGACGGTGAATTTCAGAACCGTCTGAGCAAGCCCGTTGAGCGCGCCGGCCGGGCCGATGCGGCGCGCGAAGGCGGCGATTTCGCCCAAGGTGGCGGTGGCGCGGCTGGTATCGAACACGCCATCGAGAAACTGGCGGCAGGCATCCTCATAGGCTTCATCGGGTGCGGCCCATTCGGAGCGGAGCTTCGCCTCGCGGATCGATTTTTCCCACCAGCCCCAGACACGATCACGGAAATCGCCGCTGCCATCGGGTGCGGCACCGAGCGGCCAGGCGGCGATCAGGGTCTGATACAGCATGATCTCGTCGGCCTCGCTGGGTGCGCGGCCGGCATCGAGATCCCGCGTCAAGCCGCTGTTCAGGCGCATCCAGCGCGCCAGGGCGGCCTGCCATTCATCGGGGATTTCCGACAGCACCGCGAGGCGGATGCGGGTGTCCTCGCCGCGCTTGTGGTCATGCGTCGCGGTAGCCAGCATGGCGTGCGGCAGGGTTGCGGCGCGCTGCTGCTGGGCGGCGTGGAAGGCACCCGGCGTGAGGGCGAATTGCGCCGGCGTGCTGCCGACCTCGTTGCGCGAAATCAGCCGGCCATAGCGGTAAAAGGCGGTATCCTCGACCGATTTTGCGGCGACGGGGGCGGATAATTGCTGAAACCGGACCATCGCCCGGCGGTGCAGGGCGCGGGTTTCCAGCGGTTCGCGCGCCAGCGGCCGATCGGCGAGCCAATGGCGGATCTGGTTCAGCAGGCCGCGGTCGGCGACGCGAAAGCTGCGCCGGGCGCGCGCCAGCGCCCAGTCCATCGTCTGCTCATCGGTACTCGTGCTGCCGCCGGCACCGGCGTAAATGCGATAGATCGGAAAATGGACCAGCAATTCGGCAAGGGCGCGGCGCAGGGCGGTGAGGGAAATATCCCGCGTCGCCAAATCTGCACCGGCGAGGCGATGCAGCAGGGCGGCTGTGCCGTTCCATTCACTGGTGAGATTGTCGCGGAGCACCTGGCGGCGGGCGTCGCGTTCCTCGGGGTCGAACTCCGCGCTGCGGCCCGTGAGTGTGTGCCAGAGTGCGGCGAGCGGTTCGCCACCATCAGGGTCGTGCAGCACGGCTGCGACCTCGTTCATGAAATCGTAGCCCGTGGTGCCATCGGTCAGCCAGTCGGCGCGCAGGCGTTCGTGCGGCGCCAGGATTTTTTCGACGATGATATAGGGTGGCCCCGCCGCCGCGCTGGACGGGCGCGACTTGCCCGCGGCGGTCAGTGCGCGGCGTAGCTTGCGGCAATAGGCGCGGGGGTCGGCCAGCCCATCGACGTGATCGACGCGCACGCCATCGATCACGCCGCGTGCGTAAAGATCGAGGATGAGCTTGTGACTCTGGTCGAACACCCAGGGTATTTCGGCGCGGATGCCGGCCAGGGTGTTGATGTCGAAAAACCGGCGCCAGTTGATTTCATCCGCGGCGGCGCGCCAGTAGGCGAGGCGATAATTCTGGGTTTCGAGCAATTCGTGCAGACGGCGGATGCCATCCGGCGTGGTCGGCTCGTAGCGGGCCAGCACGGTGACCAGGCCGGCTGCGCCGTGCGGCGTTGCCAGCGCCGCGATCAGGCGGGCGCGGGCGGTTTCGGCCAGCGGGCGGGCGATGTCCGGACGGTCGATCAGATCGGCGGCACCGGTGAAATGTGCGATGGCATCGGCGAAGCGGCGCGGCGCTGCCTTCAGCACGATTGCCATGCCGGCTGGCGAAAGCGGAAATTCGTGCTCGTGATAGACGACAGAAATCCGCCCAGCCTTCGCATCGGCGGACAAGCGCAGATCGCCCGATTGCAAGGCGGCGCCATAGGATTCGCCCAGGAACGGCGCCATGATCTTGCCGTGCAGCGCGCGGTCGGGCGGGGTCCAGTCGATGTCGAACGCATCGGCGTAGCGGCTGGCGCGGCCCCATTCCAGTACATCCATCCACCATTGATTGTCGCTGCCGCCGACGCCCATGTGGTTGGGCACGATATCGAGGATCAGGCCCATGCCGTGGTCGCGCAACACCGCTGACAGCCGCTCGAGCGCGGCTTCGCCCCCGAGTTCGGGGTTGATCGCGTTATGATCGACGATGTCGTAGCCATGGGTCGAGCCGGGCCGCGCCTTCAGGATCGGCGAGGCATATAGATGGCTCATTCCCAGCGCGGCGGCATAGGGAATGACGGCCGCACCGTCATCGAGCGTGAAGCCCTTGTGGAATTGCAGGCGAATCGTTGCACGCGGAATTGTGGAATGGGTCATGGTTCAGCCGCGCGCCTTGCGGGTCCGGTCGAGACCATCGAGCCGGGCGGCAACGCGCGGGGCATCGAGCAGGGTTGCCGCGGGGGCGGGCAACCGGCGGCGCCAGTTGGGATGTTCATCGATCGTACCTGGAATATTGGGCTGCTCGGGTAAGGCCAGCGCATCCTCGATCGGCAGGATCGCCAGAGCCGACGATGCGGTGCCGACATGGATGGCGAGGACATCGGCAATACGGTCGCCATCGTCGGGCGCCGGCATGTCGCCCTGTCCCGCACCGGATGCAACGCACGCATCCCACAGGCAATGCCGATCATGGGCGCGCTTGTCGTGATTTTCACCGGCGATGCCGAGGCGCTCGCGCCACGCAATATCGGTGCCGCGCCACCAACCCGCGACGGTCGGCAGATCATGCGTGGTCGTCAACGCCGTGGTCTCGGCGCGCCAGTGCGCCGGCGGCACGAAACGATCGCCATCGCGCTCGAACCACAGGATGCTCATGCCAGTAATGCCGCTGGCCGCCAGCGATTCGCGAAAGCCGCCCGGCACCGTACCGAGATCTTCCGCGACCACGATGCCGTGGTGGCGCTGCGATTCCAGCATCACCAGCCGGCGCATATCCTCGAACGGGTAGCGCAGATAGCAGCCATCCTTGGCCTCGCCGCCTTCGGGGATGACCCAGAGGCGCGACAGGCCCATGGCATGATCGATGCGAACCCCGCCGGTGGCGTGCAGCGCGGTGGAGAGCATGTCGCGGAGCGCTGAAAACCCGCTCTGGCGCAGGCCGCGCGGCGAAAATGCGGTGAGGCCCCAGTTCTGGCCGCGCCGGTTGAATTCATCGGGCGGCGCGCCGACCGAAGCGCCGCGCAGCACCTCGGCCGGGCGGCTCCAGGCATCGCTGCCGGCGGGATCGGCGCCGACCGCCAAATCCGCGATCAGGCCGACCGCCATGCCGGCATCGATGGCGGCGCGCTGGGCGGCCTGCAAACTGCCGAGCGCGCGGAACTGGGCATAGAGGTGAAACGCGCACTCGTCCTGATTGGCCGCGGCCAGTGCGGCGACCGCGCTGCTGTGCGGATCGCGCAGCGCGTCCGGCCAGGACCGCCAGTCGCGCCCGGCGCCGACGCTGAGTTGATGCGTCACCAGCGCCTCGAACAAGGCGTGGAGTTGGATCGCGGGCGAGGTTTCGGCCTGGAATTGCTTGAATGCCGGATCGTCTCGGTGCAGGGCGAAATCACGCCGGAGCGCCTGATAGCGGAGCGGCGTGGCGGTCCGCCAGTCGATCAGGCCATCGGGCGATGGGGCGGCGGCGGCGCAGTCGATCGCCGCATACACCGGATTGAGCGCGATGCGGCTGGAGGGGCCGTAGGGACCATAGTGACCCGGTTCGCTCGCATAGAGGGCATGAACCGGGCTGATCGCCACGGCATCGGCGCCGCGCGCACCGGCATTGGCGGCCAGCGTGGCGAGGGCACCGAAATCGCCGATGCCACCGTCGTTCTCGCGCGGCAGGCTGTAGACCTGCACCGCGAGGCCCCATGCCTTGCCGGCGCGGCCGTGGCGGGCCAGCGCATCCTCGATGGTGAACGCGCGATGCGGCGCGATCGCCAGATCGATCATCGCATCCCCGAGGTGGATCTGATGATAGCCGGGTGTCGCCAGACCGGGCAGCCGGGCATAGCCGTTGCCGACATCCTCCAGCCTGGTGTCGTAGCTGGTGCCATCTTCAAGCAGGATGCGCGCCGCACCGCCAGGATGGTTCAGGGTGATTTCGGAATCGACCGTTGCCGTCAACAGGCGCGGCGGCAGGCGCGCTTCGGCATCGAGCAGGGCGATGCTGTCGTGGCAGGCTGACTCCGAACCCGCATCGAGTTCGAACGCGGCGAGCAGTCCGCGCAGGCTGGTGGGGGACACATCGTGCGCGGTGCCGAACACATCATGCCAGACGCGGGACAATCCGGCACGGTCGGCGAGTTCGTAGAGGGCATCATCGCTCATGGCGTCGCGAGCCAGGCGATGGCGGTATGCGGCGGCAGATGGTTGTCGCATTGAGCTTCGGGCGGGGAGGATGCCAGAACATGCCCCTCACCTGCTGTGCAGGCCACCGCATGATCGCCGAAATTCACCGCGATGGTCAGGGTTGCGCCATCGCCGAGGGTCCAGACCGCACGTACCCCGGTTTGCCCCAATGCGATCGCCCGCACGGCACGGGCGTTCGGGATGCGCGGCACGATTTCGGTATGACGCAGGCGGAGGAGCATCTGGTAGAAAGCGAGCCATGCCGCCGCCGGTGCATCAGCCCTGTCGAACGTGGGCACCGAGGCTGCAAAGGTCGCCGCGTCGTTCGGGTCCGGAATGCGTTGTTGCGCCTCCTTGGAAGAAAACGCTTCAAACTTGGCGAATTCCTGCCGCCGCCCCTTGCGCACGGCCTCGGCGAGGTCGGGCGCGTTGTGATCGGTGAAATAGAGGAACGGGGTGGTATCGCCGTATTCCTCACCCATGAAGATCAGCGGGATTTGCGGCGAGAGCAGCAGGAGCAGCACGGCCGCGCGCAGGGCGGCGGGGTTGGCCAGCGTGGTCAGGCGTTCGCCAAACGCACGGTTGCCGATCTGGTCGTGATTTTGCAGAAAGGCGACGAAGGCGGTCGGCGGGAGATGCGCACTCGGTGTGCCGCGCGGTGCATTGTCGCGGTGGGGCGACGGCTCGCCCTGATAGGCGAAGCCCGATTGCAGGCAGCGCGCGAGTTGCGCGGCGGCATCGTGATAATCTTCGTAATAGCCGCCTTGGTCATGGGTCAGCAGGGTGTGCAGGCAATGGTGGGTGTCATCCGCCCACTGAGCATCATAGACCGCACCCGGCGCCAGCAGACCCGCATTGTTGTCGTCGTTCTCGAGCACGAGATGAATGTGGCGCTGGGAGTCGCAGGCCGCGCGGATCTGGCTGGCCATGGCGGCAAGAAATCCGTCGTCCTGGATGGCATGCACTGCATCGAACCGCAGACCATCGAACCGGAACTCATTCAACCAATAGATGGCGTTATCCACGAAATAGCGCCGGACCGGTGCGCGCCGATAATCGATCGCGCTGCCCCAGGGCGTGTGGATGTCATCGCGGAAAAACTCCGGCGCGTAGGTGTGCAGGTAATTTCCATCGGGACCGAAATGATTATAGACGACATCGAGGAACATCATGATGCCGAGACCATGGGCGGTGTCGATCAAATGTTTCAAATCATCCGGCGTGCCATAGGCGGTGTCGGGTGCATAGGGAAGCACGCCGTCGTAGCCCCAGTTGTGGCGACCGGGAAAATCGGCGATCGGCATCAACTCGACCGCGGTGATGCCGAGTGCGGCAAGGCCGGGCAGCATGGCTTCGATGCCGGCATAGCCGCCGCAGGCACCGGGATGCAGTTCGTACACAATGGTTTCGTGCCACGGCCTGCCGCGCCAATCTGGATGGGTCCAGCGGTAGGAATCGGGCGGCACGACGACGCTGGCATCGTGAACATCAGGCGCCTGCAGGCGAGACGCCGGATCGGCCACCTTCATTCCTGTATCGGTTACGAAGTGATATTTTGTGCCTGGCGAACAATCCGTTTCGACAGTAAAATGTCCATCAGGATGCCGCTGCATCGCCAGCGCGTCACGGCCCTCGATCGCGAGCGCCATCGTATCACATCCGGGTGCCCAGATCGTGAACTTCGTGCGCCCATTGCCCGACATGTGCGCGCCCGGACGAGGTGGATTCGGGTTGGATATTGTCATTGTTCTGTCTCTTCGATCAGGGCGCCGAGCACGACGATGGAGCGGGAGGCGACCGTCACCACAGGTTCGGTGAACGCCGCGCGCCGATATGTGGGACGCGCGGTGTCTATTTCGAGCACCCAATCGAACACGGGTGCAGGCAGGGTGAATTCACGATCGGATTCCGAGGCGTTCAGCAGCACCAGCGTGACATCAGGCTGTTCGCCTTCGCGCGTGGCACGGCGGAGCGTAAGCAGCCGCGCGTTCGGGTCGGCCCAGGCCTCGATCGACAGATCACCCGCCTGTTCATCGAACCAGTTGGTGTCGGCAAGCTCTGGCGTGATCATTTCAATGCCGTGACGAAAAACTGCGCTGCGCAGGCTGGGATAGCGACGCCGCAACGTCGCCAGAGTGCCCACGAACGCGGCCAGTTCGGTCGCCGTTCCATCATCGAGGCCGGACCAGTCCACCCAGGATGTTTCATTGTCCTGGCAATAGGCATTGTTGTTGCCGCGTTGGGTGCGGTTCATTTCATCGCCAGCCAGCAGCATCGGCACGCCGAAGGAGACGAACAGCGTCGCCAGCATGGCACGCTTCACCCGTTCGCGATTCAATGCAGTGTCAGGATCGCTGGTTTCGCCTTCGACACCCCAATTGGCTGAAAGATTGTTATCGGTGCCGTCGTTGTTGTTTTCGCCGTTCTTGATGTTGTGGCGCTGGGTGTAGCTGACCAGATCGTGCAGCGTGAACCCGTCATGCGCGGTGACGAAATTAACCGACGCGGAGGGGCGGCGACGGCGATAGTCAAACAACTCCGGCGAGCCCATCAGGCGGCGTGCAATTTCCGGGCGCTGGCTATGATCGCCGCGCCAGAAGCGGCGCGTCCCATCGCGAAATTCAGCATTCCATTCCGAGAACCCGGGCGGATGATTACCGACCTGATAGCCGCCCGGCCCGAGATCCCACGGTTCGGAGATCAGTTTGAGCCTGGCGAGAGCCGGGTCCTGGCGGATTGCATCGAAGAAACCCGATCCTGGGTCGAACCCGGTTGCCTCGCGGCCAAGAATAGTTCCGAGATCAAATCTGAATCCGTCGATCTGGTACGCATCGGCCCAGTAGCGCAAACTGTCCATCACCATTTGCAGCACGCGCGGATGGCAGATGTTGAGCGTGTTGCCGCAGCCGGTGTCGTTGATGAAATACCGCTCCTGACCAGGCATCAAGCGGTAATAGCTCGCGTTATCGAGGCCGCGCCAGCTCAGCGTCGGGCCCATTTCGTTGCCCTCGCAGGTATGGTTGTAGACCACATCGAGAATGATCTCGATGCCCGCCTCGTGCAGGCGGCGCACAGCGGCGCGGATTTCGTGGCGCGCCTGCTCGGGATCGGCCAGATAGGCAGTCTGCGGCACAAAAAAGCCAAGGGTCGAATACCCCCAAAAATTCGTCAGTTTGCGTTCGACCAGAAAGCGATCCTGCAGGTAGGCGTGAACCGGCAACAACTCGATCGCGGTGATGCCGAGCTTGACCAGATGCTCGACAAGCGCCGGGTCCTGCAATGCGGCAAACGTGCCCCGGCGCTCGGGTGCGATGCCGGGATGGCACTTGGTCAGGCCGCGCAGATGCGCCTCATAGATGATCGTTTCGCTCCAGCCGCGGCGTGGCCGGCGATGCTCGCCCCAGACGGCGGACGGATCGGTCACGATCGCTTTCGGCATCGCAAGCGCGCTGTCGCGCCGGTCGAACGACAAATCCGCACGGGCCGCGCCCACGCGATAGCCAAACAGCGTGTCGGACCAATGGATGTCACCGAACATCGCCTTCGCATAGGGATCGAGCAACAGCTTGTTCGGGTTGAACCGATGGCCCTGCTCGGGCTGGTACGGGCCGTGCGCGCGAAACCCGTAGATCAGGCCTGGCAAGGCATCGGGCAGATAGCCGTGAAACACCTCATCAGTGCATTCGGGCAGATCGTAGCGGGCGATTTCACGCCGCCCGCCGCGATCGAACAGGCACAGCTCGATGCGGTCGGCATTGGCGGAGAAGACCGCGAAATTGACCCCCAGACCATCCCATGTGGCACCCAGCGGCTCGTTCGATCCGGCCGCGAGTTTTGCCGGCAATATAGCCATCAGCGATCCTGTCGCAGGATCAGCACCCCGAGCGGTGGAATGGTGAGCACCAGGGATTGCTCCATACCGTGCGCCGGGATGCCATCGGTCGTGATAGCGCCGAGATTACCGAGATCCGAACCGCCATAGATCGCGGAATCACTGTTCAGGCATTCGAGCCAGCGGCCACCGGCCGGTACGCCGACGCGATAGGAATCGCGCGGCACCGGGGTAAAGTTGCAGAGCACGACGACGGATTGCGCGACATCGTCGGTCTGGCGAACCCAGGCGAAAATGCTCTGATCCCGATCATCACCGATCAGCCAGCGAAACCCGCTGGGATTGAAATCGGTGCTGTGCAACGCGGGCTCGGAGCGATAGACCCGGTTGAGATCGGCGAGCAGATGGCGGACGCCGTTATGCGCCGGCGTATCGGCTTCCTGCCAGGCCAGCGCGATATCGTGGTTCCACTCGCTCGACTGGCCGAACTCCTGGCCCATGAACAGCAGTTTTTTACCAGGCTGGGTCCACATGAACGCAAGATAGGCGCGCAGATTGGCGAATTTCTGCCAAGCATCACCTGGCATTTTCCCGAACAGGGAATGTTTGCCGTAGACGACCTCGTCATGCGAAATCGGCAGGACGAATTTTTCGGAAAACGCGTAGACCAAGCCGAACGTCATTTCATCATGATGGTAGCGGCGGTTGATCGGATCTTCTTCGATGTAGCGGAGCGTGTCGTGCATCCAGCCCATATTCCATTTATGGCTGAAGCCGAGACCACCTTCGGCGACCGGTCGTGTTACCCCCGGCCAGGCTGTGGATTCCTCGGCGATCAACATCGCACCGGGCGCATAATGTTCGATTGCACTCGCCAGTTCCTTGAGGAAATCGATCGCCTCGAGATTCTCGCGCCCGCCATAGCGGTTCGGAATCCATTCCCCCTCCTTGCGCGAATAATCGCGGTAGAGCATCGACGCGACGGCATCGACCCTGATGCCATCGACATGATAGCGATCGAGCCAGAACAGCGCGCTGGAGACCAGAAAGTTGCGCACTTCGATCCGGCCGAAATTATAGATCAGGGTATTCCAATCCTGATGAAATCCCTCGCGCGGATCTGCATGCTCATACAGCGGCGTCCCATCGAACTGCGCCAGGCCGAACGCATCGGTCGGGAAATGTGCCGGCACCCAGTCGAGAATCACGCCGACGCCAGCCTGATGGCAGCGATCGACGAAGGCGGCGAATTCGGCCGGCGTGCCGAGCGCCGGCATCGGTGCGTATTGCGACAACGGCTGATAGCCCCAGGACCCGCCGAACGGATGCGCCATCACCGGCATGAATTCGATATGGGTGAACCCCATGCCGGCGGCGTAGGGGATCAGCTGGTCGGCCAACTCGCTCCATAGCAGCGGCCTGCCATCATCGTGGCGGCGCCATGAGGCGGCGTGAACCTCGTAGACCGATAACGCATTGTCAGCACGACCGTTTCGGTTTTTCAACCATGATTCATCATGCCACTCGAATGCCAAATTATCAGCGACGATCGAGGCGGTTTCAGGCGGGCCCTGCACCTGGCGCGCGAGCGGATCGGCCTTGAGCAGAATATCGCCGGATTTGGTGAGGATTTCGAATTTATAGAGCGTGCCGATTTCGACCGCCGGGATGAACAATTCCCAGATGCCGACATCGTAGCGCAGCCGCATCGGGTGGCGGCGCCCATCCCAGCCGTTAAACGCGCCAACCACGGAAACCCGCCGCGCGTTCGGCGCCCAGACCGCGAAGCGGATGCCGTCGATGCCATCGATCCGCGCGGGGATTGCGCCAAGGCAATCGGCAAGGCGAAGCTGACGACCCTCGCCGAGCAGATGAATGTCGAAATCGGTCAGGATCGGCGGGAAGCGATAGGGATCTTCGATGGTCTGGCTGGTCTCGCCCCAGTTGATCGCGAGCGTATAATCCAAACCCGACGCGAGCGTTCCCTGAAAAATACCGGCGGGGTGGATGCGCTCCATCGGTTCGGACCCTGCCGTGCCGATCAGGCGAACCTGATGGGCGCCCGGCTGGATGGTGGTCACGATACGCGCACCGTCGATACTATGGGGCCCGAGGCAGGCGAACGGGTCGGCATGCGTGGCATTGGCCAGCGCATCGAGTGTCGTGTCATCCCATGCTTGCATCTTGGGCTCCTGTCGTGATCTGGGCTGCCAGATTGGCAAGGCCGGTGAGCGGAATGATCAGCCAGGTGGGGCGGTTGGCCGATTCGTAGCAGATTTCGTATGCCGATTTCTCAATCAGGAACAAGGTCAGCAGATCATCCCACGCCGCTTCGGACAGCCACGGATGTGCCGCCGCTACCGCTGTGGTGTGATAGGCCTCCAGGAAGCTGGCGCTTGCATCTTTGACGAAGCGTTGCACCATCGCGTGGCTGCGCTCGCGCGCCCGCTCGGTTGAGGTCGGCACGGCGCGCTCTACCGAGGCTGCCGCGTAGTCGAACGAGCGCAACAGGCCAGCGACGTCGCGCAAAGCGGAGCCCTTGGCCCGACGCTCCGCCAGCGATTTGGCCGGCTCGCCCTCGAAATCGATCAGGTAGGCATCGCCCTGCGCTGCCAGGATCTGCCCGAGATGGAAATCACCATGGATGCGGGTTTTCAACGTACCGACACCCGATTGCGCGAGGCCCGGCAACGCAGCCTCGAGCCTCTTCCGGGAGGCTGCCAGTTGATCGATCAGAGCGAGCGTATCGGCTGCGGCGAGCGGGCGGGCGCGTTCGAGCGCCGCAAACGCCGCCGCGAGCTGCTGCTTTGCCCCTTGCGTCCAGCGCGCAACGTCTCGGTCCGCCGCGGGTTCGGGGCGGAAATCCGGGGCCGTATCGGGCGTTGCGAGCGCTGCGTGCATCTCGGCCAGACGCCGCCCCATTGCCGCGGCAAACGGCAGGTAGCCCGCCAGCGCATCCGCTTCGCCGGCATCGTCGAGTTCCGCATGGATTGCGGTGTCCACCGCGCGGGTCAGCGTATCGAGGGTCCATTGCCACGCGTCGCCCTGGTTGCGCACGAAGCGCTGCGCCACGATCAGTGTATGACCCACGCCATCGGAATCCGTCCGCACGATCTCGCCGAGCAGGGCGGGGGTGTTGGCGTAACCGGCATCGGTCAAAAACCGTGTCATCTCGGTTTCAGGATGAATGCCCCCCTCGATCCGCCGAAGGACTTTGATGATGGCGGTATCGCCAACAATCATCGAGCTGTTGGATTGTTCAGCCGAGAAGCGGCGGATTTCAGCGTCCTGCATGTCCGGCAAATCGTCGATCTGCGCGGTTGGCAGGAATTTTATCTCGCCGTCGCGCACCGCCAGAGTGGTGCGCGCCTTGAGACCCGCGATGATGTTGCGCGGCAGCGCATCGATCGCAAAAGCATCGGTCAGATAGCCGATCCGGCGATGGTGGCGGATGCGCGCGAGCGCCAGTTGCTGCGCCATCGGGTTCGACGGTGCGTCGTCCCAACTCACGGCAAGCGGTACCTGATAGGTCTGTAACGTACCCCCGACCTCGACATTGACTTCCGCCAACAACAAGCCCGCGGTTTCACTACCGACGATGTCGGCGCGGCCCAGCGTTGCCGCGCTGATTTTCTGGTCCTTCGCCGCAAACCAGCGGCGGCGCGCCAAATAGTTCGGCAGGCTTTCGGTCTCCAGAATGGCGCGGGTTTCCGCATTCAGCAAATCGGACAATCCTTTGCGCATCACCAGTGTCGCGAATTCCGGCAGCGGCTCGGACGGCTGAATGCGCCAGCTCGGCAGTGCGGCTTCGGTGGCAAGGCTGAACCAGTAGAAGGCGTAGGGCGGCAAGGTCAGCATATACGGCAACTGCCCGACCGGCGGGAACGGTGAGCCGCCGACCAGATCGACCGGAATCCGGTGCTCGAAAGCTGACAGATCAAGCTCCACCGCCTGGGCAATGCGCGAAAGATTATAGACGCACAAAATCGTCTCATCGCGCCCATCCGAATCGGTAAATTCGCGCAGGTAGGCGAGGATTTTCCGATTGCCGGGATAGAGAAAACGCAAAGCGCCGCGTCCGAACGCACGATGGCGCTTGCGCACCGCGAGCATCCGTCGTGTCCAATTCAGCAGCGAGTGTTGATCGGCCGCCTGGGCTTCGACATTGAGCGCCTGATAACCATAGATCGGGTCCATGATGGGTGGCAGCACGAGTTGCGCGGGATCGACGCGGGAAAACCCGCCGTTGCGATCTGGTGACCATTGCATGGGCGTGCGTACCCCGTCGCGATCACCCAGATGGATGTTATCGCCCATACCAATTTCGTCACCGTAATAAATAACCGGTGTGCCGGGCATTGAAAACAGCAGGCCGTTCATCAATTCGATCCGGCGACGGTCATGCTCCAACAAGGGCGCAAGACGCCGGCGGATGCCGAGATTGAGGCGAGCCCGGCGATCGGCAGCATAGGTCTCCCACAAATAATCGCGCTCGGAATCGGTCACCATTTCAAGGGTGAGTTCATCGTGATTGCGCAGAAATATCGCCCATTGGCAGGTTTCGAGAATCGCCGGCGTTTGGCGCATGATATCCGAAATCGGGAAGCGATCTTCCTGGGCGATCGCCATATACATCCGTGGCATCAGCGGGAAGTGGAACGACATGTGGCATTCATCGCCATCGCCGAAATATTGCTGGGCATCTTCGGGCCATTGATTGGCCTCGGCCAGCAGCATCCGGCCCGGCGCATGGGCATCCATCGCAGTCCGGATCTGCTTGAGAATCGCATGTGTCTCCGGCAGGTTTTCGTTATTCGTGCCTTCACGTTCGATCAGATACGGCACCGCATCCAGCCGCAAGCCATCGACCCCGAGATCGAGCCAGAAACGCATGACGCCGAGAACCTCCTGCAACACGCGGGGGTTGTCGAAATTCAGATCGGGCTGGTGACTGTAGAACCGATGCCAATAATAGGCACCGGCAACCGGGTCCCAGGTCCAGTTGGATTTTTCGGTATCGAGAAAGATGATGCGTGTGCCGTCGTATTTCTGATCGGTATCCGACCATACGTAGTAATCCCGCGCAGCGGAGCCAGGCTTCGCCGCGCGCGCCTTTTGAAACCACGGGTGCTGGTCTGATGTGTGATTGATGACCAGTTCGGTGATGACGCGGATATCACGACGATGCGCCGCCTCGATCAGGCGTTTCAGATCGCTCAGCGTGCCATATTCTTCGTGCACCGCGCGATAGGCGCTGATGTCGTAGCCATCGTCACGGCGCGGCGAAGGGTAGAACGGCAGCAGCCAGATCGCGGTCACCCCGAGTTCGGCAATATAGTCGAGCTTTTCCATCAAGCCGGCAAAGTCGCCGACACCATCATTGTTCTTGTCAAAAAAGGATTTGACATGGACCTGATAGATCACCGCATCCTTGTACCATAGCGGATCAGCATCGCTGATCGATGGGGTCACGAATTTTCCGAGTTTTGTCATGCGCGCACCCGCCAGATGCAATAAGGCAATTCATGTGGATCGAGGCTGACGATCTGGCGTTTGCCATGCCAGACGAAAGCGAAGTCGCGTGCGAGATCCTCCGCGTGAAGGTTTGCATCGTCCGCGAGCCCGAAGTGCCATAGCGGCAACTCGATCTCGGCGGTCTGCAGGTTGAACGGATCAAGGCTGATCGCCGCGAGAACGACATTGCTGCGATCGGCGTTGGCCTTTTCGAAAAACAGCACCTGCTCGTTGGAGCACGGCAGAAACGTAA
Organism: Acidiphilium rubrum; assembly: GCF_900156265.1. Taxonomy (GTDB): domain Bacteria; phylum Pseudomonadota; class Alphaproteobacteria; order Acetobacterales; family Acetobacteraceae; genus Acidiphilium; species Acidiphilium rubrum. Next base: position 128,173 of record NZ_FTNE01000001.1, on the reverse strand, counting down.
TGCCGAGGTGGCTTTGCAGCGCCGGGTTGTGACGGCGCATCCGGTTGAGCGCGGTGATCTCGGCGATGATGTTCCCGGGCCGGTGATGATCCCAGGCACGGAGCTGATATTTTTCGGAATCCAGATATTCTTCGCGCCCCGGCAGCGCTGCCGCTTCACACAACTCGAACCCGTTATAGACCCCCCACAGGCCGGACAGCGTCGCCGCAAGGGCTGCGCGCAGCAGGAAACCGGGCCGGCCGGATGATTGCAGGAACACCGGGTTGATATCCGGCGTATTCACAAAGAAATGCGGCCGGAAAAACGCGCTCGGCGCCGTGGTTGTCAATTCAACCAAGTACGCGCGCAGTTCAGCAGCCGTATTGCGCCAGGTGAAATAGGTATAGGATTGTGAAAAGCCGAGTTTGGCCAGCCGGTACATCAATTTGGGCTTGGTGAACGCTTCCGCGAGAAACATCACCTCCGGATTGCGCGCGCGGATATCGCCGATCATCCATTCCCAGAACGGTAAGGGCTTGGTGTGCGGATTATCGACCCGGAAAATACGCACGCCCTGCTTGACCCAGAAGGCCACCACATCGCGCAACGCGATCCAGAGCGAGGGTATCGCGCCCTCGGCATAGAAATCGACGTTGACGATATCCTCATACTTCTTCGGTGGATTTTCGGCATAGCGGATCGTGCCGTCCGGCCGCCAGTCGAACCATTCGGGATGCTCGCGCAACCACGGATGATCCGGCGCGCACTGAATTGCGAAATCGAGCGCGATTTCGATCCCGTGCGCGGCCGCGGCATCGATCAAGCGACGAAAATCATCGAAATCACCAAGTTCCGGATGAATTTCGGTATGACCGCCTTCGGCCGAGCCGATTGCATAGGGGCTGCCAGGGTCGGTGTCGCTCGGCGTCAGGCTGTTGTTGCGACCTTTGCGATTCTTGCGGCCGATTGGGTGAATCGGCGGGAAATACAGCACATCGAACCCCATCGCGCGAATGCGCGGCAGGTGGCCGATGACATCGTCGAACGTGCCGTGCCGCGATTCCGAACCACTTTGGCTGCGGGGGAAAACCTCATACCAGTTGGCGAAACCGGCACGTGTCCGTTCGGCATCGATCGGCAGCGGCGGATCGAGCCGCAGCAGGGCGTGCCGCTGCTCGGCCTCGCGCATCAAGGCGATCGTGGCGGGATCGGTGAGCAAGGACAGAAGTTCGTGCTCGGGCTGGTCGCGCAGCGCCGCAAGCAAGGCACTCACTGCGGCGCGCTGTGCTTCATCGGTCCCGTTCACGCACGAGCTGGCCGTAGCCTCGACAAGGTTCGTCCCCTCGATCAGTTCGAGCGCGATCGGCACACCGGCTGCGTGTTTCTTGGTGATTTCGTCGACGAATGCGCCAAACCGGTCGATCCAGGTTTCGATCGTGACCTGGTAGCGGCCCAACCGTTCAAGCTGAAATCTTGCGGCCCAGCGGTCGTTCACCACCAGCGCCATCGGGGCCCGCTGCCATTGCGTTTCGTCGGCCGCACGCCAGAGCAAATCAGCCGCGAGCTTGCCGTGGCCATCGCAGATCAGGTCGGCTTCCATCGTAACATGTTCACCAACGATGCGCTTGACCGGAAACCGCCCAGCCTCGATCGAAGGGGAGACTGCCTCGATGGCGATGCGCGGTGCTTTGACCGCAGCTTTGGCCGGCGTCAGTTCGCTTGCCGCCCTGGCGATCACGCGTGGTGCCGCAATCTGCATGATGAGGGCGCCAGTTTCGTCGATCTGGTGCACCGGCGCGCCACTACCGCCGAACGCTGCTCCAAGCCAGGTGCGAAGCAGAAATTCAGAAACCGTCTGCCCGGGTGCCGCGAGCGCGAGCGCGATACCCCCGGCCCCGGCGTCGACACGGGCAAACAAGGCGACCGATGCCGCTGGCGGCGACCGCAGCATGGCCGGCGCTTCGAACAGTGCACGACGCTGTTGGCGCAGCGCATTCAGGTGCTTGATGTGCTCAGCCTGCATCGGCTGCGGCTCGGCGTTCAGCATCCAGAGATTGCCGAGAAAACCGGCAAGGCTGATCGCCCGATCTGACGGCACCCGCCCCTCGCCCGCCGGCACGGTGAGCGTCGCGACCGGTGCGATTGCGGAGGCCCGATCGAGATCATCGGCGATCCAAGAACCCACACCATCCCACCAGCAGGATGAGGACAGCGCATAATCAAAGCCGCAACCCACGAGCGCTGCCATTGCAGGGGCGGGCGCACCAAGACAATCCGCGACGAAACAGCAAGTCCGGTTGCGCTGCTTCGCGGCGGCAATCAGCCTCATCCATACCCCCGCCGGCACACGATGCGCGGAATCGCAGCGAAACCCGTCGATGCCGAGCGCCTGCCACGCGGCAATCCGCTCATCCCACCAATCGGTCACCGCATCGGTATCCGACAGCAGGCGGAACGCCGCACCATCATTGGCATGCACGAACCAGTCCGGGTGTTGCAGCGTCAATGGCGCCGCGGGCGCAACGCGATCGAGGCAAATGTCGAGCACGACCGACAGATTTCTCCCATGCGCGGCCTCAGCCAGGCTGTGCAGGGCGGCATCCGCATCGCCACCGTCAAATTGTTCGTGGAGCCGGGAATGGTCGATGATGTTATAGCGATGCGAGGAACCATCCGTCGCGAAGGGCGATGCGATGGCGACGGCATCGAATCCCAGTGATGCCGCAAACTCTATCTGTCGGGTCCATCGCTGACGTTCGATCGCTACGGGATCAAAATAATATGCCGCGGTCGGCACCGGCCGGGTCGGTGCAACGGGAAATTCGGACGACTTCCGGGATGCCGGCTCGGTCGCGCTGATCAGTGCGGCTTGGTCATCCATGCTGGACAGTCTCCGTGCAACCGGTTCCGGTCGGATTTCATTCAATTTCAGCGCCGTTCACGACGATGATACAGGCCGCCAAGGGCCGAGACCCGGTGCATCGACACCGCACATAACACCCTTCCCGACCTGCCCAGCCGATGTGGGCAGGTTCGCCGGGATGTTCAAGTCAGGATTGACGAGCCGCACTCACGCGCACCCGCACATTGCGGATCAGATACGAAAAGCCCGGCGCGTCGACCAAGGGGCCGCTCGTTCCAATTGGGCCGCCAGGCGCAACAAGGTCGCTTCGGCGCCGAAGCGCGCAACGAACTGCACTCCAACCGGCAGGCCATCCGGCCCCTGGTGCAGGGGCACCGACATGGCGGGCACGAAAGTCAGGTTGGCCAGCTGGGTGAACGGCGTGCGTTCGAGATTCTTGAACGAAAGCTCATCGACAATACCGGATTTCAGCAGCGCGCGGCCCGCACCCAGCCGATCGATCACCGTAGACAACAGCTGTACCGGGCGCGGCGTGTCGAGCGCGCCGATGCGAGCGGGGCCGAGCGCCGTTGTCGGGGTCAGGAACAGATCGTAGTGCGCGTGGAACTCACCCAGAGCGCGGGCAAAACCGTTCCAATGCGCCCGCAGTTCGACGAAAGCACCGGCCGACATCGCCCGGCCGAGCAAAGCCAGCGCCCTGGTATCGGGGTGGAACGACGATGCCGCACACAAGGTTTCGCGGCGGATCCGCGCGGTCATGGCAGCAACAAGGCCGAAATACAGCCCCATGTAACAGCGCGCGAGCAACCCACCATCGATCGACGGCTCCGCCTCCTCGACGTGATGGCCGAGCGATTCCAGCAGAACGGCGGTCTTGTGAACCGCTTCGATCATTTCCGGATCAACGCGGCCACCGACCGGCGAGCGCACGGAAAACCCGATCCGCAGCCGGCCGGGATCGTGGTCAAGTTCCGCTGCAAAGGGACGCTCCGGCTGGGTGATCACGAACGGATCACCCGGCTCGGCACCGGCCAGGACATCGAGCATCGCTGCGGAATCGCGCACGGACCGGGTCAGAACATGGGTACATACCGCCCCCTCCCACCCCTCGCCCAGCACCGGCCCTTCGGAAACCCGGCCGCGCGAGGGTTTGAGGCCGAACAACCCACAATAGGCCGCTGGAATCCGGATCGACCCGCCCCCGTCCGAAGCGCCGGCCATCGGCACATAGCCGGCCGCAACCGCCGCCGCCGCCCCGCCGGACGAACCGCCCGGGGTGTGATCGAGATTCCAAGGGTTGCGCGTGGCCCCGTGCAGCATGGTCTCGGTGGTGGCCTTCAGCCCCAATTCGGGCGTCGTGGTCGCACCGATGATCACGAGGCCCGCGCGCCGGCAGCGCTCAACGTAAGCGGATGTCGTCTTGGCGACATGATCCTTCAGGGGCAATGCCCCCATCGTCATGCGCGCGCCGGCGTACTCCTGAAAAATATCCTTGAGCAGAAACGGCACGCCGGCGAACGGCCCGGCGTTGGGCCCGGCACTCTGTTCCCGCCCGCGCTCACGCAGATCGACCGCGATGGCGTTGATCCGCGGCTCCGCCGCATCGATCCGCGCAAGGGTCGCGTCCAGCACTTCCGCCGCTGACAGGCTGCCATCCGCAATCAACGCCGCAAGGCCGGTGGCATCGTAATCCTGCAACGCGACGGTCATGCGGCGCCTCCTACAGCGAGAGTTTGAGCTTCGCCCCCAATTCGCCGATAATCCCCCGGCGGAACGCGAGCACGCAGGCGATGAAGATCACGCCTTGGATCACGGTAACCCAATCGCTGAAACCCGCCAGGTAATATTGCATCGCGATGATGATCGCAGCCCCGATCAAGGGACCGTATACCGTGCCGATACCGCCCACCAGCACCATCAGCACCACGATACCGGATGTCGAATTGCTGACATCGGACAAGGTCGCAATCCCCATCACCAGCGCCTTCATCGCGCCAGCAACCCCGGCCAGCACCGCGGCCAGGATGAAGATGATCCATTTATACTGCTCGACCTTGTAGCCGAGCGAGATCGCGCGGTTCTCGTTCTCGCGGATCGCCTTGACCACCTGACCGAACGGCGAATGGATCACCCGGTGCACGAAGATGAAGCCGATCAGGAAAACGGCCAGCACCAGCCAGTACATCTGCAAATCATGCCCGAGCGGCAACGCACCGAATAACCGGCCGCGGTGAATGTTCTGAATGCCGTTTTCCCCGCCGGTAAACGACGTATCCTGGACCGCGAAAAACTCCACCAGCTGCGCGAGCGCGAGCGTGACCATCGCGAAATAGATCGTCTGCCGGCGGATCGACAGCCAGCCGAACACCACGCCGATCGCCCCGCCCACCAAACCGCCGAGCAGAATTCCCACCTCGGGCGTCAAATGCAGCGTCTGCACACTATAGCCAGCAATATAGCCGCCCATGCCGAAATAAGCGGCCTGGCCGAGTGAGAGCAGCCCGGTATAGCCCATCAACAAATTAGCGCCCATCGCGAACAAGGCAAAGCACATCACCTGCATCACGAAAATCGGATAGGCAATGAACGGGGCGATGATCAACACCACCAGCATGACAACGAACCCGATCGCCTGCGCGCGCGTGAACCCGAACATCACGCCACCCGGCCGAACAGCCCGGCTGGCCGGGCCAGCAGCACCACCGCCATCACCGCAAAAACGACGACCGATGATGCCGCCGGATAAAACACCTCGGTAAACCCTTGAATGATGCCAAGGCCGAACCCAGTCAGGATCGCCCCGCCGATCGACCCCATCCCGCCGATCACCACCACCGCGAACACCGTGTTGATCAGGCTGGTCCCCATGCCCGGATTGACCGAATACAGCGGCGCCGCCAGCACGCCCGCCAAGCCCGCCAGCGCCACCCCGCCCGCGAAGGTCAATGAAATCAAACGCGGCACGTTGACTCCGAACGACTGCACCAGCGCCGGATTTTCTGTCGCCGCACGCAGCAGCGCCCCGAGCGAGGTTTTTTCAATGGTGAACCACACGCCAAAACAGATCACGATCGCTGCGAACACCACAAACGCCCGATACACCGGCAGATACATGAACCCCAGGTTCAACGTGCCCGACAATATGTTCGGCCCATCGTACGAGACGCCCGAACTGCCGAAGGCGTTGGTGAAAATCCCCTCCAACACCAGCGCCAATCCGAACGTCAGCAACAATCCATACAGAATATCGAGTTTATAGGTGAAGCGGATCAGCGTGCGCTCGATCAGCAACCCGAACGCCCCCACCATCACCGGTGCAACGATCAGCGCCGGCCAGAACCCGATCCCCAGATAATGCAGCAGCCCCCAGGTGACGAACGCACCGACCATGAACAAGGCGCCATGGGCGAAATTGATCACGTTCAACAATCCGAAAATGATCGCAAGCCCGAGTGACAGCATCGCATAGAACGAGCCGTTGATGATCCCCAGCAACAACTGCCCGAACAACAACGGCGCTGGTTTTCCGAGAATCATCATCATGGCGCGGGCGATATCCTGTCAGGGAAAGTATAGGGTAGCGCTTCTTTTTTGAAAAAAAAGAAGCAAAAAACTTTTGACCGTTTGGTGCGGTGCCGGTTCGCCGGCATCACATCAGGTCTTGATCAACGGGCACCCTTCCGCCGCCATCGGCATGAACGCCTGGTCTGCCGGGGTCGTTGCGAGCAGATCGTAGTAATCCCACGGCCCCTTGCTCTCTGCCGGCGTCTTCACCCGGAACAGATACGCGTTGCACATGAACCGGCCGTCCTCACGGATCGAGGCCTTGCCATAAGCGTCGTCATCCGTCGGCATTTTCTTCATCTGCGCGACCACAGCGGCGCCGTTCTTCACATCCGCCATATTGTTCATCGCCTCGACCGCCTTCATGAAATGCAGCACGCCGGAATAGCAACCGGCCTGTCCCATTGAAGGATAATTATTCGGCGTGCGCGGTTTGACCCGCGCCATGAACGCGCGCGTACGATCGTTCATGTTCCAATAGAAACTCTCGGTCAGCGTCAGCCCCTGCGCGATATCGAGCCCCATGCCATGCACGTCGTTGATGAAGACCAGCAGGCCGGCAATCTTCATTGTCTTGTTGATGCCGAACTGATGCGCCTGCTTCACCAGATTGACGGTATCCTTGCCCGCACTGGCGAGGCCGAGCACATCCGCGCCCGACGATTGCGCCTGGATCAGGAAGGATGAAAAATCGGTCGTCTGCGGAAACGGGAAATTGACGTTGCCCATCTCCTGGCCGCCCATCTGCTTGACGACCGCCGCCGTCTGATCGTGCAGCAGATGTCCGAACGCGTAATCCGCGGTGATGAAAAACCACTTCTTGCCGCCACCCTTCACCATCGCGCCACCCGTGGAGTGCGAGAGCATATAGGTGTCATACGTCCAGTGCACGGTCTGCGCATTACAGAACTTGCCGGTAATTTCCGAAGACGCGGAATTGGTGTTGATATACGCGCGGTTCTTGTCATGCGCGACACCTTCGATCGCGATGCCGATTGCCGAATTCGGCACGTCGATCACCAGATCGACACCCTGATCGTAAAACCGTTGGGCGAGCGCAGTGCCGACCGCCGGGCTCTCCTGATGATCGCCTTGCAACACCGTGACATCGTAGCCCTTGTCCTTGGCACCAAAATCGGCGAGCGCCTGATGGACGCAGGCAACCGAGGTCGGCCCGCCGATGTCGCGATAAGGGCCTGAAAAATCGCTGATCACCGCGATCTTGAGTGATTTGCTGGCAGCGCGGGCGCGGCCGAACGGCAAAGCGGCGGCGGCAACGCCGGTAGCCGCAGTGCCGAGCAGGGTACGTCTGGAAATCGTCATGAAAGTTCCTCCGGTTTATATTCAGATGCCGAGGCGGCGATGCAGCCCCTCGGCGCGAGCAGGCAGTTCGTGATTCGGGATCATGTCGACCACCTGGCCGTGCTCGACCAGATAGTGACGATCCGCCAATTTGGACGCAAAACGGAAGTTCTGTTCGACCAGCAAGACAGTAAATCCGCGCCGCTTGATCTCGATAATCATCTGACCAATCTGTTGCACGATCACCGGCGCCAAACCCTCGGTCGGTTCATCGAGCAGCAGCAGCTTTGCCCCGGTCCGCAAAATGCGCGCAATCGCCAGCATCTGCTGCTCACCGCCCGATAATTTGGTACCAGGACTCTTCGCCCGTTCGGCAAGATTGGGAAACAGCACGTGAATATCGGCAACACTCATGCCACCAGGCGCCACCACCGGCGGCAGCATTAGATTCTCGGCAACACTCAATCCCGCAAAAATCCCGCGATCCTCCGGGCAAAACGCGATTCCGGCGCGACCGACGATATCGGGCCGTGCGGCGATCAGTTCGGCACCGCGAAACCGAACGCTGCCGGTGCGCTTCTGGATTAGGCCCATGATCGATTTGAGCGTGGTCGACTTACCGGCACCATTACGGCCCAGCAAGGTCACGCATTCACCCTCCCGCACTTCGAAACTCATGCCATGCAGAACGTGGCTCTCATCGTACCAGGCATTCAGCCCGCTGACCTCAAGCATCGGCGTGATCCGATCCCAGATATGCCGTCACCACCGCCTCGTTGGCGGATACACTTTCGTAGTCACCTTCGGCCAGAACACGTCCACGAGCCAGCACCGTGATTCGATCCGACAGTCCGGACACGACTGACAGATTATGCTCGACCATCAAAATCGTACGCCCGCCGCGAATTTGCCTGATCAGCGCAACAATGCGCGCAACATCCGATTCGGTCATGCCCGCCGTTGGTTCATCGAGCAGCATCAACCGCGGGTCCAACGCCAGCGTCGTTGCAATTTCGAGCGCGCGCTTGCGCCCGTATGAAAGCTCGGCTGCCGGAACGTCTACACTATCCGAAAGGCCGACGTCGTAAAGAAGTTCATGCGCGCGGTCGTTGTACTGCGTCAGCACACGCTCGCCGCGCCAGAAGTCAAAGTTGCCGCCGCGTGCGCGCGCCAAAGCAATCCGAACGTTCTCCAACGCCGTCATATGACCGAACACAGCGGAAATCTGAAAGCTCCGCACCATACCCCGCCGCGCCACCGCCGCCGGCGACAACGAGGTGATGTCCTCACCCTCGAAACTGATGCTGCCGGAACTCGGCGCCAGGAATTTCGACAGAAGATTGAAACACGTCGTCTTGCCCGCCCCGTTCGGGCCAATCAGGGCATGAATACTGTCTTTTTCAACTGAAAGATCGACATCCTGGACGGCCATGAAGCCGCGAAAACCTTTGGATAAACCACGCGCCTGCAGGATGTACTCGCTCATTTCCCCAATCCGGCGCAACACATGACAGCGCCATAATTTATTGTTCATGAATGTGACATACCGAGAGATATGGCGCAATCCCTGGACCCCACCTTTCAAAGGATCACGCCAGTATCCGATACCAGTTTGACCGAATATGGCGCACCTGCGCTGTCCAGGGACGGACCGCATACGGCAAACTCATATAAGTACGGTAACGATACAATTCATCTCTGAGGCAAGCCTTTGCCGAAGCCTGCCTCAGATGCGCCCCGTCAAACCTTGAGGATCAGCTTGCCAAAATTCTCGCCGGTGAACAGCTTCTGCAAGGTTTCCGGAAACGTCTCAATCCCGTCGACGATGTCCTCGCGACTTTTCAGCCTGCCGTCCTTCATCCAGCCGGCCATCGCGCGCGCGCCTTCCGGATAGCGGTCAGCGTAGTCAAATACAATCATGCCTTGCATCCGCGCCCGGTTGACCAGCAATGCCAGGTAGTTCGACGGCCCCTTGACCGGTGTCGTATTATTATATTGCGAAATTGCACCACAAATCACGATCCGCGCGCGAAGATTGATCTGCGCCAGGCAGTCATCCAGAATCTGACCACCGACGTTATCAAAATACACGTCGATGCCTTTGGGGCAGAGTTCCCGGAGCTTGGCCGGCACGCTGTCCGATTTGTAATCGATCGCGCCGTCAAACCCGAGTTCATCGACAATATAACGGCATTTTTCCGCACCACCGGCGATGCCGACCACGTGGCAACCCTGAATTTTCGCGATCTGCCCGACCAACGCGCCGACCGCGCCGGCCGCGCCGGACACCACCACCGTCTCGCCGGATTTTGGCTCGCCGACCACCAGCAACCCAAAATACGCCGTCATGCCCGGCATACCGAGTGCGGATATGAACAAAGGCTTGGGCGCCAGGCTGGCATCGACCTTGATACAGTCCTTGGCTGCCAGCGTCGCAACCGTCTGGATCCCGAGCGCTCCGGTCACCACATCGCCGGGCACGAAGCCATCAGCCTTGCTCTCGATGATGGTGCCAACACCACCGGCGCGCATCACGTCGCCAAGTTTGACGGGTGCGATGTACGATTTCCCCTCGTTCATCCATCCGCGCATCGCCGGGTCGAGCGACAGATATTCGACCCCGACCATGATTTCCCCATGCTCGGGTGCGCGCGCAGGCTCGGTGCGGAACTCGAAATCCTCGCGCTTGACGTGCCCGACCGGACGACGGATCAGGCGAAACTGCCGGTTTTCTGGTTGGCTCATGGCATTGCTCCTCGTTTGAGCGACACGGTACGGGTTGCAGCCGCAAGGAGCAAGCCGCCGCTGTCGGCGATCAGATTTCGTTGCAGCACCCGCACCATGGGTCTTGAACTCAATCATGAATTCGCAGAGTTAAGGTCTGTCGATCTCAGGGGAGCCCAACCATGCCTGCCAACGTAAAAAATCTCATCGAATCATACTATGCTGCGTTCAATGCGGGCCAGCCCCAGGCGATGCTCGATCTGCTCAGCCGGGACGTCGTCCACGACATCAACCAAGGTAAGCGCGAAATCGGCAAGGACGCCTTCGCGGCCTTTCTCGATCACATGAACATTTCGTATCGGGAACGGCTGACCGATATCGTGGTGATGCCCGCCGCCGATGGGACGCGCGCCGCCGCCGAATTTATCGTGCATGGCGCGTATCTGCGCACCGATCCTGGCCTGCCCGAAGCCCACGGCCAAAATTACGTGCTCCCCGCCGGTGCCTTTTTCGAAATCCGGGACGGGCTGATCACACGCGTGACGAACTATTACAATCTCGAGAACTGGCTCAATCAAGTCGGCGCCAAATGAACTCTCCGGTGTTGACCACAGCGCGACTATGCTTGGTTCCCGTCACGCTTGATGACGCTGATTTCATTCAGGCCGAGTTTCCCCACTGGGACATCGTGAAATTCATGAACACGCGCGTGCCCTGGCCCTACCCGGCTGACGGGGCACGGCAATTTTTGGATGATCTTCTACTGCCGCAGATTGCCCGCGGCGAGGCCTATGCGTGGAGTATCCGGCTGCGCACCGCACCTGACAGCAGGGTCGGCTTGATCAACCTTCGGATCGGTTCGACCGAAAACCGCGGCTTCTGGATCGCGCGCGCCCATCAAGGCCAGGGCTTCGCGAGCGAAGCGGCAGACGCCGTCACCGAATTTTATTTCAACACGCTCGATCAGCCCGTTTTGCGCGTCTCCAAGGCAGTCGCCAACATCGCGTCATCCCGCCTGTCGGCACGCCAGGGCATGCGCGTGATCGCCATGGGCGAGACGGATTACGTCTCCGGCCGCCATCCATCCGAAACCTGGGCGATCACCCAGGATGAGTGGCGCGCCCAGAATTCGTCATGAATTTGTAAACATTCAAGCCCTGTCATCAGAGTTTCATTAGGTGAGACGCGGTCAGATCGCGTAACGAGCGCGCATGACAGCACCGGCCGCGATTACACGCTATCGCAGCGTGTTCATCTCAGACACTCATCTCGGCACGCGTGGCTGCCGGGCTGATTTTCTAGCAGATTTTCTGAGGCGGAATACAGCCGATCACATATATTTGGTCGGCGACATCATCGATGGTTGGCGCCTCAAGCGTGGCTGGTATTGGGACAGTCATCACGACGATGTCCTGACATCCATTCTACGCCACGCCAGGAACGGCTCGAAAATCATCTACGTGCCAGGCAACCACGATGAAGTGGTCCGTCGCTTTCTGCCATTGGGGCTGGAAATGGCAGGCGTCACCTTCCAGGCCGAAGCCGAGCACGTCACGGCGGCCGGTCAGCGACTTTTGGTTACGCATGGCGATCAGTTCGACTCGGTCGTGTGTTACGCCAAGACCCTCGCGCTGCTCGGCGACTGGGCCTACACCGCCGCTCTGGTGGTGAACCGTTACTTCAACATGGCCCGTTCCTACCTGGGCTACCCGTATTGGTCGCTGTCGGCCTATCTCAAGCGGCAGGTCAAGGAGGCCGTGAAGGCGATCGATCGGTTCGAAACCGCGCTCGCGGCGGATGCGCGGGGCCGTGGCTTCGACGGCGTGGTGTGCGGCCACATCCACCACCCCGAAATGCGCATGGTGGACGGCGTGCTATACATCAACGATGGCGATTGGGTGGAAAGCTGCACCGCCCTGGTCGAACATTGGGATGGTCGGCTTGAACTGCTGGACTGGGCGGTGTTGAACAAGCTGTCGTTCCTGGCGCCGCGCAAGGCCGTCGCCGTGCAAGGCGCGTTGGATGCGGCGCCTGCCTGAGACATCCCGCATCCTGATCGTCACCGACGCATGGCACAGCCAGGTCAACGGCGTAGTGCGGACGCTGTCGATGCTGACCGGGCAGCTCGAGCGACTCGGCCAACGCGTGTTGGTCGTCGGGCCGGATCGCTTCCATACCTTACCCTGCCCCAGCTATCCCGAAGTCCGATTATCGTTGTTTCCGCGCCGGCGCATGGCGCGCCTGTTCGATGAGTTCAAGCCGGATGCTCTGCATATCGCAACCGAAGGCCCGCTCGGCATCGCCGCCTCTCGCCTGGCACGAAGGGTCGGCTGGCAGTTCACCACCGCGTATCATACCCGCTTCCCCGATTATCTGGCCGCGCGCACCGCATTGCCGCATCGCGTGGCGTACGCTTGGCTGCGCCGCTTTCACGGCCGTGGCTCCGGCACCATGGTCGCGACGCGATCGCTCGCGACGGAACTGCGCGAGCATGGTTTCGCCAACACTCTATTATGGTCGCGCGGCGTCGATGCCACCCTGTTCCACCCCGACCGCGCCACCACCCTGCCCTATCCCGGCCCGATCTTTCTATCAGTTGGGCGGTTGGCGGTCGAAAAGAACCTGACGGCGTTTCTCGACCTTGATCTGCCCGGTACCAAGCTGATCGTCGGCGATGGTCCTGAACGCAATTGGCTGGAACGGCGCTACGCCGGCGAACGCACGATCTTTCTTGGGCCCCGCCAGGGCGCCGAACTCGCCAGCCTGTTCGCGAGTGCGGATGTCTTCGTGTTTTCCAGCCGCACCGATACGTTCGGCCTGGTCGTGCTCGAAGCGCTCGCCGCGGGCACGCCGGTGGCGGCATTTCCGGTCTGCGGCCCCAGCGACATTTTTGGCGGCGTGCTCCCGCGCGTCGGCGTACTCAACAATGATTTGCGCGCGGCCGCATTGGCAGCACTGACGATCGAACGTCAGGATTGCCGCCGCTTCGCCGAGCAATTCTCGTGGGAGGCCTGCGCCACCCTGTTCATGAAAAACCTGGTCCCGGTCAAACCGAATTGATGCACCCGAGAGCCAAAGCTCCCGGGGAACATCGTGGGACCGACTCCGCGTTACGCCAGCCGATGCGTAAACGTGGGTTAGGCGGCGACCGCCTTCGCCGCCTCGACCACCGCGGCAAAACCGGCCGGATCATCGAACGCCATTGCCGAAAGCACCTTGCGGTCCAGTTCGATATTCGCGGTTTTCAGCGCCGCGATGAACTGGCTGTAGGTCATGCCGTGCTCGCGAACCGCCGCGTTGATCCGCTGGATCCACAGCGCGCGGAACTCGCGCTTCTTAACCCGGCGATCGCGATACGCGTACTGAAGCGACTTTTCGAGCCGTTCGAGCGCAATCCGATAGCTGGTCGACGAACGGCCGACGAAGCCCTTCGACTGTTTGAGAACTTTTTTGTGCCGTGCGTGGGTGGTTACACCCCGTTTGACGCGTGCCATGATGCGTTTTCCTTAACCGAGACCGTAGGGAGCCCATTGCTTGACGGTTTTGCCGTCCTGCTCGGGCAGCGCCATCGTGCCACGATTGGTGCGCTTCATTTTGGTGGAACGATTGATCAGGCCGTGGCGCTTGTTGCCATGGCCGCACAGAACTTTGCCGGTCGCGGTAATCTTGAACCGCTTTTTGACCGACGACTTGGTCTTCATTTTCGGCATTTTCATCTCCTTCAAGTCCATGCCCGGAGCCGCTCGACTTCGGGTGCGCGTTGTGCGGCCGGGCATGCCAAAACGCCCGGGCTCGCGACAGGATCGCGCTGGAAAGCGGCGTATAGGCACATTGCCGGGCAGATGCAACCGCTCGCAGGACGGCGGTGCCGCGCGATCCACGCCCCATCGTCGAGCGCTCACAAAACTGAGCCACGGCAGAGATTTTGCGATTTTTTGCAGTGCAAGATGAATCAACGTGAGGTAGTCTATCCTGGCAAAGCCGATGGCGAACGGTCGACCGGGGCAGATCAAAAAAAGGATAGCAGAATGGCGTTACGGCCTGAGGCGGGCATGTTTGGCAAAGATACGGGTCGGCGGATGGTGCCGGCACGCCCTGGCCGTGTGATTCTCGGCTTTCTCGATCGTATCGAAGACGCCGCACTGGCCGGCTGGGCGGTCGACCCGATGGCCGTGGACCGTGCACTGACCATGCGCGTCATGGTCGATGGCCAGATCGCCGATGTGATCAAGTGTGACGTCAACCGCCCGGATACCGCGCCGCTCAACCTGCCATCGACCCGCGTCGGGTTCGAATACGCCATCCCCTCCCGTTTTCAGGATGGGCTGCGCCACGTGCTGTCCTTCGCGACACTGGATGGTGACCCCATCCATCTGCCCGGCCGCGGCGGCCTGGTGCTGCCCGAACTCCATTTCTGCCTGACGCAGCGGACGCATATCGAAGGCGTGCTCGATGGGCTGATCGATGGCATGATCCAGGGCTGGGCACTCAGGGTCGACGAACGCACCAACGCCAAGACCGGCGGCATCCGGGTGCTGATTTCCACCAAGGGCCAGCCGCTCGCGGAACTGCAGGCCAACGAGTTCCGCGCCGATGTCGCCGAAGCTCTGGGTGCCGACCCAGCCTGCGGCTTCTCCTACGCGCTACCGCCGGAACTGCGGAACGGCAAGAGAATCGTGCTCGATTTCCATGCGATGCCGGACCGCATCCTGTTGCGTGGCAGCCCCATGGAAATAGCGATCCCGGCTGACGCCGAGCGCACCCGCATTGCCAATCTGATCGACCGGGCCGATGAATTATTCCGCTACGCCTATCATCTGCGGCGCGAACTCAAGGCGGCCATGCCAGCGGAACGGCTGACACTCGGCAATTATGCATCCTGGGTACGCCAAAGCCAGCCGCTGGTGGCCCAGCGCGCCGCCGCCCGATATGGTGCCATCACGGATGCCCCGCTGGTCTCGGTACTCTGCCCGGTGTTCCGGCCCAACCAGGGCGAATTCCTCGCCGCGATCGATTCGGTGCGCGCGCAGACCTATCAGAACTGGGAATTGATCCTGGTCGACGATGCCAGCCGGGATGAAGCGCTGAGCGAAACGCTCGAACGCCTCGGCAGCGTCGACCAACGGATCAAAGTGATCGTCCTGCCCAAAAACGTCGGCATCGCCGCCGCCACCAACCAGGCCCTTGCCGCGGCCCGCGGCCCGCTGGTCGCATTTTTCGACCACGACGATGTGCTGGAACCCTGCGCGCTCGACGTCATGCTGCGAGCCCGGTCGGCCACCGGTGCGCGCTTGCTCTATTCTGACGAAGACAAGATCGACCGCAACGGCCATGTCTCCGAGCCGAATTTCAAACCCGATTTCAACTACCGCTTTCTGCTCGACCTGAACTACATCTGCCACCTGGTCATCGCCGAAACAGCACTGGTGCGCGAGGTCGGCGGCCTCGACCCGCGGTTCGACGGTGCGCAGGACCACGATTTGTTGCTTCGCATGAGTGAGCGCCTGCTGCCGCACGAAATCCATCACGTCGCAGAAATTCTCTACCATTGGCGCATTACCCCGGCATCGACCGCCGGTGGCGCCGCCGCCAAGCCCCGCGCCGCGCTCGCCGGCGAAGTCGCGGTCGCCGAACACCTCAAGCGGCGCAACCTACCCGCGAAAATCGAGCGGCGTGGCGCCCTCACCTGCTACCGCACCAGCTTCGCGCTTGATGACGATCCGGGCATCTCGATCCTGATTCCGTTCCGAAATCATATCGATCTGACCCGCCAATGCGTCGAAGCGATCCGCACCCACTCCGAAGGCATGAGGATCGAAATCCTCCTGCTCGACAATTGGTCCCAAGGTGGTGAGGTCGAGGCGTTCTGCACCGAACAGGGCAACTATCCGGATACCAAGATCCTGCGGATCGCCGAACCGTTCAATTACTCCCTGATCAACAATCGTGGCGTCGCCGCCGCGTCGCATCCGTTTCTGTTGTTCATGAACAACGACGTGATCGTGAGCGATCCGAATTGGTTGCGCACCATGTTGAACGAAGCCCTGGCGGACCCGCAGGTCGGTGCGGTCGGCGCCAAGCTGCTCTATCCGAACGGCACAATCCAGCACGCCGGCGTGGTGCTCGGCGTTGGCGGCGTTGCCGACCATGCGTTCCGGGGCCTGCCCGGCACCGCCCCCGGTTATATCGCCCACGCCATTGCGGCGCGTGAAGTCGCGGCGGTCACTGCCGCCTGCATGCTGGTCCGGCGCAGCGCGTTCGAAGCGGCTGGCGGCTTCGATGAGGCGGAACTCGGCGTCGCGTTCAACGATGTCGATCTTTGCATCAAAATCCGTGAGGCAGGCTACCGGATCATCTTCACGCCGGATGTCGTCTGCGAGCATCGTGAAAGCATGAGCCGCGGCGATGACCTCGATGAGGACAAGCTGTCGCGCTTCATGCGCGAAAACGAGGCGATGCAGCTGCGCTGGGAGCATGTGTTGCTCGGCGACCCGTTCTACAATCGCCATTTCACGCGTGACGGCGGGTTGTACCGCGATCTGCGACGGCTCGACCCGAAGGACGAGCGGAGAATCGATCGCCCGACTCCGCAAGCCCACGCAATCGCGCCCATCCATGCCCCACGGCCCGCGCCAAAAACCTCAGCCGGCAAGCCGCCGCTGAACGGTTCGACGAAACCCCATGAAGCTCGCGGCAAGCCGGTGAAAGCCGCAGCGCCGGCAAAGTCAAAGCCGCGACCGCAAACCGTGGCGGATTAGCGCCGCCAGAATGACGGCCGTTCCCGCGCCAGCTGTTCGAATTTTCATGGTGCGGGCGGTCGGAATCGAACCGACACTCCTCTCGGAACCGGATTTTGAGTCCGGCGCGTCTACCAGTTCCACCACGCCCGCAACCGATGGCTGGCCTTAGCACAACTCATTCCGGCCCAAAAGAGGCGGCCAAACCATCGGTGCGCCGCACGTCACCAACCCCCTGTTGCCAATCGCCGTCGGCTTGGCTAAGACGCGCAGCATAGTTCCCGGATAGCTCAGTTGGTAGAGCAAGCGGCTGTTAACCGCTTTGTCGCAGGTTCGAGTCCTGCTCCGGGAGCCAAGGCTTCCCCTGAGAATGTCCCCCGCCAGCGTCGCGGCCGACCGCCCGCGCAGCCGCAAGCCCGCCGTGAAACCGCAGCCGCCCGCAATGTTCGATCGGAGCCGCCAGTTCCTTTGGCTGATCGCATCCGCAGGCTCACCCTGCCATCAGCGCGACGCCCCCCCCCCCCCCCCCCCCCCCCCCCCCCCCCCCCCCCCCCCCCCCCCCCCACCCCCCCCCCCCCCCCCCCCCCCCGGCCAAACCACCGAGTTCCGCGCTTGATAGCGAACACATGACGATTCGCCCGAATTAAGTTTTTCTAAAGAACTCAAAAAATTTTTTATCTTTACTGATTTAATCTAACTCTGTCATCGTAATGTGATCGATGCCGCAGAGCGTCGCCGGGAAAACCGCACGAGCCTTGAAGGTGGTGCTGTCACGAGAGGAAACGCGATGATCGACCACGCCGGACTCGAAATCCATTCACGCCTCGGCAACACGGCATGACGCCGACGCCACAACACTTCGTCGGACTTGGTTTCTACATCATCGCCATCATCGCAATGACCTGTGTCATGGTCGGAGGCTCCTATCTGCTCGGCCCCCGCAAGCGCGGCCCGGCCGATCCACACCCGTTCGAATCCGGCATCATGCCGATCCACGACGCAAAAATCAGGTTTCCCAGCCAATTCTATCTGGTCGCGATGCTCTTCGTCATTTTCGATCTTGAAATGGTCTTCGTCTTTGCCTGGGCGGTCGCCGCCCGCCGTGCCGGTTGGCCGGCCTATGGCGGCATCATGTCATTCCTCGCCCTGCTCCTGGTCGCCCTGGCCTATCTCTGGCGCTCAGGCGCGCTGGAATGGCAGCCGCGGTCGCGGCGTCCTCTGGCAGCCCGGAACCGGGCACTGTGACCCACCCAGCGCCGGACCCGACCGGCGCCAACCAGAAATTCATGCTCGGCAAACTGGAGGATCTGGTCTCCTGGGGTCAGAAACACTCGCTCTGGCCGTTCAATTTCGGTCTGTCCTGCTGCTACGTCGAAATGGCGACGTCGTTCACCTCAAAATTCGACATCGCCCGCTACGGCGCCGAGGTGCTGCGCGCGACACCCCGCCAAGCCGATGTCATCGTGATCGCCGGCACCGTGTTCCTGAAAATGGCGCCGGTGGTGAAATATCTCTACGACCAGATGCTCGAGCCGCGCTGGGTCATCTCGATGGGCTCATGCGCCAATTCCGGCGGCATGTACGATGTCTATAGTGTCGTGCAGGGCGTCGACAGTATCCTGCCGGTCGATGTCTATGTGCCAGGCTGCCCACCCCGCCCGGAAGCCTTGTTCGAAGGCCTGTTGCTGCTCCAGAACTCGATCAGCGCCACAAAACGCCCTTTGAGCTGGATGATCGGCGACACCGGCCCGGTTCCCTACACCCCGCCCAGCCAGCGCGACCTCAAGACCGACGCCCGCATGGCCATGCGGACATCACCGCTGCCGGATCGCCTGTCATGAGCGTAACCTTGCCCGACGCCATCGCCCCACCTGCTCTGAAATCCTGCCCGCCCGCCGCCCAACCGGCGCAACCCGTGCCGCCATCGCCGCAAGCCACCACCGACGCCATCGAGACCATCTGGTGCGACGCCGATCACCTGATCCGCCAGATGCAGTACCTCAAAACCGACCAGGCCCAGAATTATCGGCTCCTGCTCGATATCACGGCAATCGACGAACGGCAGCGTACCCACCGCCCGCACCCAAATTGTGCCGATTTCACCTTGCTATACCATGTGCTTCGCCCGACCGACGGCAAGCAGCTGCGGGTGAAAATTCCGCTGACGCAGGATGCGCTGATCGCCCCAACCCTGTGCGCGGTGTTTCCGAACGCAAATTGGTACGAGCGCGAAATATGGGACATGTTCGGCATCCGCTTCGCAGGGCATGACAATCTCCGCCGGATCCTGATGCCCGAAAGCTGGCAGGGCCATCCGTTGCGCAAGGACCACTACAGCCGTGCGACGGAACGCGGCCCGTTCGTCATGCAAGCCGCAACCGAACAGGCCGAACAGTACGCGCTCCGCGATAGTCCAGCGCTCGCCGGCATGATCGACGATGCCGACGACGATCCCGAAACCATGATCATCAACCTCGGCCCCAATCATCCCAGCCTGCACGGCGTGCTGCGGTTGGTCGTCAAGCTGCGCGGCGAAGAGATCATCGATGTCGTCCCCGAAATCGGCTTTCATCATCGGGGTGCCGAAAAAATCGGCGAACGCCAGTCCTGGCACAGCTTCATCCCCTACACCGACCGCATCGACTATGTCGCCGGCGTGATGAATAATTTCCCTTACGTGATGGGCGTGGAACAACTGGCCGGCATCACCGTCCCGGCCCGCGCGCAAATGATCCGCATCATGCTTGCCGAGATTTTCCGGATCATCAGCCATCTCGTGTTCTTCGGCACCATGGTCCAGGACGTCGGCCAGTTATCGCCGGTGTTCTACGTCTTTACCGATCGCGAACGCGCCCTCGAACTGATCGAAATGATCTGCGGCTTTCGCATGCACCCCTCGTTCTTCCGGATCGGCGGCGTCGCGGCCGACCTGCCCCAGGGCTGGGATGGCAAGGTCCGAGAGTTTCTAGCCTATCTGCCCAAGCGGCTCGACGAATATCAATCGATGGTAATGCGCAACCGCATATTCAAAGCCCGCACCATCGGCATCGGTGAATACAGCGCGGCCGAAGCGCTCGACTGGGGCGTCACCGGCCCCGGCCTGCGCGCCACCGGTATCGCGTTCGACTATCGCAAAATCCATCCCTATTCCGGCTATGATCAACTCGCGTTCGACATCCCGATCGCCCAGCGCGGCGATTGCTACAACCGCGTTCAACTGCGGCTCGATGAAATGCGCGAGAGCCTGCGAATCATCAGCCAGTGCCTGGAACAAATGCCGCCGGGCCCGGTGAAATCGAACCACCCGCTCGCCATGCCGATGCCGCGCGAAGCCGTGCTGCACGATATCGACACGCTGATCCCGCATTTCCTCAACGCGACCTGGGGTGCCGTAATTCCCCCCGGCGAGGTCTCGACAACCATCGAAGCGACCAAAGGCCTCAACACCTATCATCTGGTCAGCGACGGCACCACCCAGCCCTACCGCGTGCGCATCCGCACTCCCTCCTTCGCCCATCTGCAGATCATCCCCGCGATCAGCCGCGGCGCCTACCTGGCCGACCTCATCGCGATCATCGGCAGCATCGATTTCGTGATGGCCGATGTCGATCGTTGAAGCCCAGCCCGCGCTCGATCCGACCGAGCGCGCCGAAATCCGCAATCTGATCGGCCACTACCCAACCGCGCGCGCCGCCGCGATCGATGCGCTGAAACTCGTCCAGCAACGGCGGCGTTACATCGGCGACAACCTCCTCGCCGAAATCGCCCACCTGCTCGGCCTGCCGGCCGCCGAACTCGACGGCCTCGCGACCTTCTACAATCTGATCTACCGCAAACCGGTTGGCCAGACCGTTATCCTGTTGTGCGACAGTATCACCTGCTGGATCACCGGGCGCGATCATCTGGCACAGCACATCGAACGCCGCATCGGCATCAAGCCAGGCGAAACCTCGGCCGATGGCCGGTTCACGCTCCTGCCCATCGTCTGCCTCGGCCATTGCGATCACGCCCCGGCGATGATGGCGAACGATGTGCTGCACGGCAACGTCGATCCCGCCACGCTCGACGCAATGTTCGACGCCACGCCACTCCCATGAACACAGCGCCCGACCGCCCGCTGACGCGCAACATCCATCGCGGCGCACCACATTTCGATATCGCCGCCTACGAACGGGCCGATGGCTATCGCGCGGTCCGCGATACACTGGGCAAGACCGACCCCGCCGCCATCGTACACATGGTCACCGAGTCCGGCCTCACCGGTTGCGGCGGCGGTGGCTTTCCAACCGGGCTCAAATGGCAGTTGATGCCGAGCGCCGCACAACGGCCCGGCCCGCGCTACTTCGTGGTCAACGCCGATGAAATGGAACCCGGCACGTTCAAGGACCGCCTGCTGCTCGAAGGCGACCCCCACCAGATGATCGAGGGCATCATCCTGAGCGCCTATGCCGTCGAAGCGAACATGTCCTATATCTTCATCCGCGGCGAATACGTCACCGCCATCGAGCGCCTGAGCACCGCGATCGCCGAAGCCACGGCAGCAGGCCTGCTCGGCGAGAATATCCTCGGCTCCGGCTACAATCTTTCAATTCAGGTGCACGCCGGCGCCGGGCGCTACATCTGCGGCGAGGAAACCGCGCTGCTGAACTCCCTGGAAGGCCATCGCGCCATCCCCCGCGCCAAGCCGCCGTTTCCGCAGATCAGCGGCCTCTGGGGCTGCCCGACCATCGTCAACAATGTCGAGACCATCTGCAACATTCCGCACATCGTCCGCTACGGTGCGGCGTGGTATCGCAGCCTCGGCATCAACGGCGGCGTCGGCACCAAAATCTACGGCGTCAGCGGGCGCGTGAACCACCCCGGCGCCTTCGAACTGCCGATGGGCACCACGCTGCACGACATGATCGAACACCATGCCGGCGGGATGAAAACGGGCTATGAACTGCGCGCCGTCCTGCCCGGTGGCGCGTCGACCGCGTTTCTCCCAGGCGATCAGCTCGACGTCAGCATGACCGCGCAAGCCATGGCGGCGCACGGCACCAGGCTCGGCACCGGCACCGCCATCGTGCTCGACGATCACACCTGCCCGGTCGGTTTCATCGCCAATCTGCAACAGTTTTTCGCCCGCGAATCCTGCGGCTGGTGCGCCCCCTGCCGCGATGGTTTGCCCTGGGTCGAACGCATCCTGAAATCGATCGAGGCCGGCACCGGCATGATCGACGATCTCGATACGCTCGCGGAAATGACCGGCAATCTCGGCCCGGGCCGCACCTTCTGCGCCCTGGCACCCGGTGCGATGGCATCGCTGCAAAGCGGCCTGCGCTATTTCAGCGCCGAATTCACCCGGCACATCGAAACCAGGGCCTGCGCATGGACCTGAACCATCTGCACCTCGATGTCGATCGCACGATCATCACGGCCCAACCCGGCCAGAATGTCCTCGAAGCCTGCTTGTCGGCCAAACTCGACCTGCCCTATTTCTGCTGGCACCCCGCCCTCGGCGCGGTCGGCGCCTGCCGGCAATGCGCCGTCAAACTGTTCAACGGCCCGGAGGATCACACCGGCACTATCGTGATGGCCTGCATGACGCCGGTGACCCCGGGCATGCGTCTTTCGATCACCGATCCGGCCACCGCGCAATTTCGCGACCGGGTGATCGAATTTGTCCTGACCAATCATCCGCATGATTGCCCGGTCTGCGAAGTCGGCGGCGAATGCCATTTGCAGGACATGACAGCTCTGGTCAAACATACAGAACGACGCTACAGATTTACCAAACGCACCCATCTCAACCAGGATCTCGGCCCCTTCATCCGCCATGAAATGAATCGCTGCATCGGCTGCTACCGCTGCGTCAGGTTCTACCGCGACTATGCCGGCGGCGATGATTTCGGCGTGTTCGGCGCCAACCGCAACATCTATTTCGGCCGCGCCACGCCAAGCACGCTGGATAGCGAATTCGCCGGCAATCTGGTCGAAGTATGCCCAACCGGCGTGTTCGTCGACAAACCCTTCGCAACGAGGTTTCGCCGCAAATGGGACATGCGCGCCACCCCCTCGATCTGCCCGCACTGCGCCGTCGGCTGCAACATCACGGTGCAGGAACGCGAAGGCGAATTCAGGCGCGTCGTCAATCGCTATAACGCAGCGCTGAACGGGTATTTCCTCTGCGACCGCGGCCGGTTTGGCGTCGATTTCATCCGCTCGCCAGCGCGACGTCGCACATCCGCCCAGCGGGACGCGCAAGGCACCGAGACGCCCCTCGATATCGCAGCCGCGACCGCCGCACTCGCTGAACCGTTGCAAACCAATAACGTCATCGGCATCGGATCGCCGCGCGCCTCGCTCGAAGCCAACGCGGCCCTGCGCCTTCTGGTCGGGCCCGCGCATTTCTACGCCGGCGTGTCGGATCACGACGCCGATATCATCGCCACCGCCATCACGATCCTGCGTGATGCCGCCGTCCCGATCGCAACACCGGCCGATGCCGCGCAAGCCGATGCCGTGCTGATCCTGGGCGAGGACCCGTCCGACATCGCACCGATTCTCGCCTTGTCGCTCCGCCAGTCAGCCCAGCGCGCGACCAGCGAGGCCTTGGCAATCCGGCAGATCCCCGTTTGGAACGACAGCGCCGCGCGCCGCAGCGCCGCCGGGTCGCCAACACCGCTGATCATCGCGACACCGATGAGCACCAGGCTCGATGATTGCGCAACCGCCTGCCTCCGCCCCGCCCCGACCGCACTCCTCACCCTCGCCGCCACCATCAAAGCCCAACTCGAACACCCTTCAGCCGCCGATCCAACCGCCATCGCGGCCATCCTGTGCTGCGCCTCCGCACCGGTCATCGTGGTCGGTGGCGACAGCGCCTTGATGCGCGCCGCCGCCAACATCGTCACCACCCTGCGCCGCATCGGGATCGCCGCGCGCCTGTCCATCCTGCTGCCCGAAGCCAACAGCCTCGGCCTCGGCCTGTTCGGCGCACCACCACTATCCGCCGCCCTGGCCGCAATCCAGACAGGATCCGCACCACATGTCATCGTGCTGGAAAACGACCTGCACCGCCGCAGCGAAACCGGGCCGCTGGAACACGCCTTCAGCCACATCGCCTCACTCAGCGTGCTCGACTGCATCGAAACCCCGACCACCGCGACAGCCGATCTCGCCATCGCGGTCGGCAGCTTCGCCGACGCCAATGGCACGATCGTCAACCAGGAAGGCCGCGCCCAGCGCAGCTTCAAGGCGATCTTCGGCGCCGACGATCCCGCGCCCTCCTGGCACATCCTGCGCAACGCCGGCATCGCCGCCGGCCGCCTCGAGGCTACCGCCTGGGCCGGCCACCGCGACCTGATCGAGGCGATGGCCGCAAACCTGCCCGACCTCGCCGCCTGCCGCATCCTCTGGCCGCACACGTATGAGGGCGACATGCAGCGCCCGCCCACGCTGCCGCACCGCTACAGCGGCCGCACCGCCGTCAATGCGGCAAGCCATGTGCGGGAGCCTCAGCCCTTCGCAAACCCCGATTCCCCGCTCGGCCCGACGATGGAGGGCACCATGCCGCGCACCGGCCTGATGCCCCATGTCTGGTCGCCCGGTTGGAACTCCGTGCAGGCAAACCTCAAATTCCCCTCGGCAGCCGAGCCGGGCGTCATGCTCTTCCCGGCCAGCACGCGCATCCCCGCCGAACTGCCGCTCCCCCATCCGCCATCACCGACGCCGGGTATACTCGCCCTGCCGATCCGGCGCGTATTCGGCTCGGAGGAGCTGAGCAATCTCGCGCCCGCAGTCGCATCACGCGTGGGCAGCCCCATCCTCCGCCTGAACCCCGCCGATGCCGCAACACGCGGCCTGTCCGCCGGCACGATGGTCGATTGCACGATCGGCACAACCACGGTCCGCCGCAGCATCGCGCTCGACCCGACCATGGCCGCAGGCGTCGCCGGCCTCACGATCGGCGTCCAGGGCGAAGCGAACCCGCCCCTGCCCGGCAGCCTCACCATCACCGCAAGCCACCCCGGCGAGCCCTCATGAACGCCATTTTGCTATCCCTGATCCAGGCGGTCGCCGTCCTGCTCGGCATCACCCTGCTCGCCGCCGGCCTCACCTTCGCCGAGCGCCGCCTGCTCGGCTTCTGGCAGGACCGGCTCGGCCCCAACCGGGTCGGCTGGCAGGGCACGCTGCAAATCGTCGCCGACATGATCAAGATTTTCTTCAAGCAGGATTGGACCCCACCCTTCGCCGACAAAATCATCTTCACCGCGGCACCCATCATCGTGCTGACCACGGTGGTGCTCGCCTTTGCGGTCATCCCACTCGGCCCGTTCGCCGGCATCATGCCGAACCTGAACATCGGCCTGCTATTCTTTCTCGGCATGACCTCGCTGTCGGTCTACGGCGTCATCCTCGCGGGCTGGTCGTCGAACAGCAAATTCGCCCTGCTCGGCGGCATGCGCGCGGCGGCGCAAACCATCAGCTACGAAGTGTTCATGGGCCTCGCCGTGGTCGGCGTGGTCATGCTGACCGGCTCGTTCAACCTCGAAACCATCGTCGCAGCACAAACTCGCCTCTGGTTCGTGATCCCGCAATTCTTCGGCTTTCTACCCTTCCTGATCGCCGGCATCGCGGAAGCCCACCGCCTGCCGTTCGACCTGCCGGAAGGCGAAAACGAGCTGGGTGCCGGGTTTCACACCGAATATTCCAGCATGAAATTCGGCATGTTCTTCATCGGCGAATACGCCAGCATCGTGCTGATCTCCTCGATCACCGTCGTGCTCTATTTCGGCGGCTGGCACGGCCCGTTGCTGCCGCCCGCCGTCTGGTTCGCCCTGAAAATCGGCGCATTCATCGCCTTCTTCATCCTGCTGCGCGCCGCCCTGCCCCGCCCGCGCTACGATCAGTTGATGTCATATGGCTGGAAGCTGATGCTGCCGCTCACCATCGCCAATCTCGCGATCACCGGCGCGCTGATGCTCGCCGGCATCGAGTAGCCCGGCATGTTCATCATCAGCGCCATCCGCACCCTGTGGCTCACCTTCCTGCATCTGTTTCACAAGACCGAAACCGTTCAATATCCGGAACAAAAACCCTATCTCGCGCCGCGCTACCGCGGCCGCATCGTGCTCACCCGCGATCCGGACGGCGAGGAACGTTGCGTCTCCTGCTACCTCTGTGCGGCGGTCTGCCCATGCGACTGCATCAGCCTGCAAAAGAGCGCGGCGCCGGACCAATGGACCCCCGAGCATTTCCGGATCAATTTTTCCCGTTGCATCTTCTGCGGCTTCTGCGAGGAAGCCTGCCCGACATCCGCCATCCAGCTCATCCCCGATTTCGAAATGAGCGAGATTTCCCGCCAGAGCCTGGTCTATGAAAAAGAGCATCTGCTGATCGCCGGCACCGGCAAGGTGCCCGACTATAATTTCTACCGCATCGCCGGCGTCGCAACGCCCGGCAAACCCAAAGGTGCTGCGCTCAACGAAAGCCCGCCGGTCGACCCACGGGGGCTGCTGCCATGAGCCTGTCGGGTTACGACATCGTGTTCTACGCTGCCTCCGCCTTTGCCCTGCTCACCACGGCAATCGCGATCACCCGCGCCAACCCGCTCTATGGCCTGCTCAATTTCGTCCTCTCGCTGCTCGGCATGGCGGTGGTGTTCTACACGCTCGGCGCGCCGTTCGCTGCCGCGCTCGAAGTCATCGTCTATGCCGGTGCCATCATGGTCCTGTTCCTGTTCGTGGTGATGATGCTCCGGCTCGACCGCACCGCCATCGCGCGCGAATCCGGCTGGCTGACAAGCTCGATCTGGATCATCCCCATCCTGTCCGGCGCGGCACTCGCCGGCGAATTGCTCTACGGCCTGCTCGGCAGCACCGGCCCGGCAGGCGCGCATCACATCGTCTCGCCCCAGGCGGTCGGCCTTAAACTGTTCACCACCGATCTCGCCGCGGTCGAACTCGCCTCGATGCTGCTGCTCGCCGGGCTGATCGGCGCCTACCACCTCGGCCGCCCGGCCAGGGCGCGCGACTAGGCCGATGGTCAGCCTCTCCTGGCACGCCCCGGCCACCCTCGCCGCCATGCTGTTCATCATCGGCCTGATCGGCCTGCTCGCGCGCCGCAGCCTGATCTTCGTGCTGATGTCGATCGAAATCATGCTGAACGCCGCAGGCCTGCTGTTCATCACCGCCGGCATGCGCTGGGGCAACCCGCAGGGCCAGATCATGTTCATCTTCGTGATCAACCTCGCCGGCGCCGAGCTCGCCCTCGGCCTGATCCTGCTGCTCCGCCTGCGCAACCGCCTCACCACGCTCGACGGCGATGCCGCCAACCGCCTGCGGGATGTCCAGGCATGAACCATCTCCTCTGGCTCGTCCCTGCCAGCCCGCTGATGGGCGCCACCATCCTCGGCCTGTGCGGCACAATGCTGCCAGCCCGCGCCGCAGCCATCATCGGCACCGCCAGCGTCGGCATCGCCGCCTTCATCGCGATCCTGATCGGGCTCCACTGGTATGCCGCCGCACCGCCATCGCACATCTTAATCCAACATCTCTGGACCTGGCTGACCCTGCCCGGCCTCACGGTCGACATCAGCCTCTACCTCGATCCGGTCGCCCTGCTGATGATGCTCGTCATCACCATCATCGGCACGCTGATCCATCTGTTCTCGACCGCCTATATGGCGGGCGAAGCCGGTTACAGCCGGTATTTCGCCTATCTCAACCTGTTCGTCGCCGCGATGCTGCTGCTGATCCTGGCGAGCGATCTGCTGGTGCTGTTCGTCGGCTGGGAAGGCGTCGGCGTCTGCAGCTATCTGCTGGTCGGCTTCTGGTTTCAGGACGCCGCCAACGGCTATGCCGCGCGCAAATCCTTCATCGTCACCCGCATCGCCGATATCGCGATGCTGGCCGGCATTCTGCTGCTGGCGGTCAAACTCGGCACGCTCTCGATCCAGCCGATGCTCGCGCGCGCAACCGAACTCTGGCCGCACGGCGGCGCATGGCCAACCCTCGCCGCTGGCCTGCTGCTGATCGGCGGTCTCGGCAAATCCGCCCAATTCCCGTTCCAGACCTGGCTGCCCGACGCCATGGCCGGGCCAACGCCGGTCAGCGCCCTGATCCACGCCGCCACCATGGTCACCGCCGGCGTCTATCTCGTGGTGCGGCTCCACGTGCTGTACCTGCTCGCGCCGGATGTGCTGCTCGCGATATCGATCGGCGCCGGCATCACCATCCTGCTCGCAGCCCTGGCCGCCCTGGTGCAGTCCGACATCAAACGCGTACTCGCCTACTCCACGATCAGCCAGATCGGCTACATGTTCCTCGCACTCGGCGTCGGCGCCTGGTCGGCCGGGATGTTCCATTTCCTCACCCACGCCGTCTTCAAGGCGCTGCTGTTCCTCTCGGCCGGCGCCATCGCCATGCGGCTCGACCATGAGCAGGACATTTTCAAAATGGGCGGCCTGCGCACAAGCCTGCCGCTTGCCTTCTGGAGCTTCCTGATCGGCGCCGCCTCGCTCGCCGCGGTGCCGATCATCAGCGCTGGATCGTTCAGCAAGGAAATGATCCTCGGCGCGGTCTGGTTCGCACCCGGCATCGGTCCTGGCTTGTGGGCGGCCGGGCTGCTCGGCGCGCTGATCACCGCGACCTATAGTTTCCGGGTGGTCTTTCTGGTGTTTTTCGGCCCGGCCCATACCCCGGTCACCGGCCGGTCCGGCGCGCCGATCGCCGTGCCGCTCGTGCTGCTCGCCGCCGGATCGCTGCTGATCGGCTGGCTCGAAACACCCTCGTTCCTCGGCGGCGATCGTCTGGTGATGACCCTGCTCCACCCCGTGCTCGGCAGCCCGGCACCCCGATCGGCGCTGGCGATTCTGGTGGAGGCCGCCGGCTACATCGTCCCGCTGCTCGGCATCGCCATCGCCTACACGCTGTATCGCAACGGCCATTGGCAGCGCGTCGCCGCCGCCGAACCGGGCGCGCTCCGCCGCCTGCTGCGCACCGGCTTCGGCTTCGATGCGCTCTATGAAGCCCTGCTGGTCCGCCCGTTCATGGCGCTGGTGCGCGCGCTCCGGCACGACCCGGTCGACCATGTCGTCACCCTGATCAGCGCCGCGACGCTGCAACTGCACCACACCCTCCGCCGCAGCCAGATCGGCCAGATCCGCCGCTACGCTGCCTGGCTGATGGCCGGCTCGATCGCAACCATCGCCCTATTGGTGTTCGCATGATTCTGGCCTGGCTCCTGATCATCCCCCTGCTCGGCGGCCTGCTCGCCTGGCCGGCCGACCGCATCACCCCGATGCTGCCGCGCGCCATCAGCCTCGCCACCCTCCTGCTCGAACTCGGCCTCATCCTGCCCCTGGTTCACGGCTCGGGCGCCGCCATCCTGAGCGCACCCAGCCCGATCACCTCAGGCCGCTGGCTCGCCACCTTCGACGCAAGCTGGATCCCGACCCTCGGCATCAGCATCCGCCTCGATCTCGACGGGTTGAGCTGGCTGCTGATCGTGCTGACCACCATCATCGGCCTGTTCGCCGTGATCGTGTCCTGGCGCGAGATCGATCACAGCACCGGCTTCTTTCACGCCAATTTGCTATGGTCCCTTGCCGGATCGATCGGCGTGTTCCTCGCGCTCGATCTGTTCCTGTTCTTCTTCTTCTGGGAAGTGATGCTGGTGCCGATGTATTTCATCATCGCCATCTGGGGCCACGAACACCGCCGCCGCGCCGCGATCAAATTCTTCCTGTTCACCCAGGGCAGCGGCCTGCTGATGCTACTGTCGATCCTGGCGCTCGCCTTCCTCCACCAGCGCCAGACCGGCGTGCTGACCTTCGATTATGTCACCCTTCTGGCCAGCCAGCCGACCGGTCGCCTCGGCACACTCATCATGCTCGGTTTCTTCATCGCCTTCCTGGTGAAACTGCCCTCGTTTCCGGTACACATCTGGCTGCCGGACACGCATACCGAAGCCCCCACCGCCGGCTCCGTCATCCTCGCCAGCATCCTGCTGAAAACCGCCGGCTATGGGCTGATGCGCTTTGCCGTACCGCTGTTCACCGCCGCCGCGCACCACATTGCCCCGATCGCGATGGCGCTTGGCACCATCAGCATCTTCTACGGCGCCATCCTCGCCTACGGCCAGTCGGACCTGAAAAAACTGGTCGCCTATTCCAGCATCAGCCACATGGGCTTCGTGCTGATCGGCATCTACAGTTTCAACGCACTCGCCTGGCAGGGGGCGGTGATCCTGATGATCGCGCACGGCGTCAGCACCGGGGCGCTGTTCATCACGGTCGGCAGCATCCAGCACCGCCTGCACACCCGCGACCTTACGCGGATGGGCGGTCTCTGGACCGACCTGCCCCGCCTGTCCTCGTTCGGCACGTTCTTCGTCGTCGCCTCGATGGGCCTGCCCGGCCTCGGCAATTTCGTCGGCGAATTCCTCATTCTGCGCGGCGTCTATGCGGTGTCCCCCACCATCGCCATCCTCGCCGCGATCGGCCTGATCCCGGCAGCACTCTATTCCCTCATCGCGATCCAGCGCGCCTTTCACGGCGAGGCGAACGCCAAGCGCGGGACCCATGATTTCGGCACGCGCGAAACCGCCATGATGCTGGCACTCGGTGCCGCCGTCATCTGGCTCGGCATCGATCCCCAGCCGGTCCTGAAAATCGCAGCACCGAGCATCGCTGTGCTCCTGCCGATCACCCATGCCGCGGCAATCCCCGCCACCAGGCGCGGCACATGATGACCCTGATGCAGGCCGCCGCCCCGTTGCTCGTCCTCGCCCTCACCGTCACCGCGATGCTCGCCGCCCTCGCCATCCGCCGCTCGTTCGCCGTCACAATCGGCATTGCCGCAACCGGCCTGATCCTCGCAACAATCAGCATCCCCTGGGCGCTCGCCGCCCGCGCCAACCCCTTCCCCAGCCTGTTCAACCTCACGCCGGATGCACTCGGCTTCGCGGGGCTGATCCTGCTCGCTGGCCTCGCCACCCTGATCCTCGCGACACTCTATCTGACCCGCGACCTGCCACTCCCGCGCGAGGAATATCCCCTGCTCCTCGTGCTCGCGACGCTCGGTGCCTTCGCCATGGCGACCAGCGCCGGGTTCATCACCCTGTTTCTCGGCCTCGAGACCATGACGATCGCAATGATCGGCATGATCGCCTACCCGCGCGATCGGCCGGAAGCCGAGGAAGCCGCGCTGAAATACCTGGTGCTCTCCGGCATGTCCTCGGCGATCGTCCTGTTCGGCATCGGTCTCGCCGCGCTCGCCACCGGCCATCTCACCTTCGCCCCGCTGCTGGCCGCTGGCCCGAATCCGATCATCCTGACCGCCCTGGCGCTGATCGGCGCCGGCGCCGGGTTCAAACTCTCGGTGGTCCCGTTCCACATCTGGGTGCCGGACATCTACGCCGGCGCGCCGGCGCCGAGCGCCGCCTATGTCGCGGTCATCCCCAAAATCGCGGTGATCGCGGTCATCCTGCACCTGCTGGCGATGCCGGGCAGCACCGTCTCGCCCATCCTCGCCAGCGCGGTCGGCATCGTTGCGATGCTGTCGATGCTGGTGGGCAATCTGCTCGCCCTGATGCAGGAAAACCTCAAGCGCGTGCTCGGCTATTCCTCGATCGCGCATCTCGGCTATCTGCTGATCGCCCTGCTTGCGGCAGGCAGGATCGGCCGTGCCGGGGTGATTTTCTATATCGTGACCTACGCAATCACCGTGATCGGCGCGTTCGGCGTCATCGGCGTCCTGTCGCGCGCCGGCTCAGCGCGCGATGCCGATCAAATCGACGATCTGCGCGGCCTGTTCTGGCACCGCCCGCTGCTCGCCACCATCATGACGCTGATCCTGCTCTCGCTCGCCGGCATCCCGCCCGCGATCGGTTTCATCGCCAAACTCTACATCATGGCCGCCGGCGTGAGCGCCGACCTGCGGGTGCTCACCGCGACGCTGGTGCTGAGCAGCGTGATCGGCCTGTTCTATTACCTGCGAATCATTCTGGTAATGGCGCTGAAACCGGCCGATCGTGCCGAAGCCCCGGCCAGCGTCATCGCCATCCCGATCACCGGCTGGCTCACCATGGCCGGCCTCGGCGCCCTGATTCTCGGCTTCGGCATCGCGCCACAATCATTGATGACGCTGTTGCACGCGGTGTTCAAATGAACACCGCAGACCGCTCCGGCGGGCTTCAGCGCAACGTGCGGTTCGGCGCGATCAGGCGGATTTTATGGGTAACCGGCGCTTCGGCGACCTCGGTGCTGCCGCTGTTGGCATAGACCAACCCGTTGGATTGCTTGGGATAGATAAAGCCGTAGGTCGGATAGGTCGAACCGAACCGGCCATCCCCGATCGAAACCTGAACCTCGGACCAGTTGTTGTCCGGCGACACGTCGATCACCGGCACGTCGTGGCTGACCCGGTCGGGCACCCAGTTCGCCTGGTTGACCAGAACTTCGCGGCTGTTGATCACCTGGGCGACCACGGCGACATGACCCATCGGAATCCGCCGGCTCGAGCGGAAGTTGAGCACCGCGCCCGCCTCCGGCCGTTCACCACGACCATACCGGCCCGCCGCCTCGGCCCACCACAGGAAGGCGTCGCCGGTCAGATCGATATGCGACACGTCGCGCGCGTAGGGCACGCACCACAGATAATCGGCGTGACGGACGTAACGGTGAAGTTCGTGATGCACCACGTAGTCGTGCCGATAATCCGGGCGCCGCGCCGCCACCCGGCGATACACGGCATGATGATAAGCGGCGGCGTGAATTTCAGGATGACGAACCACATCACGCCGCATCACCGCATGATGCTCGACGATGTGACGCAGCACCGGCCGCCGGATGGCGGCTTTGTGGGTTACGGCGTGGCCATGAAAAGCGACTTTATGGGCGACAACCGGGCGATGTGGTGCTGCATGGAAGGTTTTATGGGTGGAATTCGCATGACTGATTTGTGAGAAACCAAAAATGGCAGAAAGGCACCCAAGAACACGCACCGCGCCTTTGATCTTTTTGCCACCCTGCCTCATGCCCTGCTCGTCCCCAATCCGTCTCGAAGCCAACTCTTACGCAGCAAAACGCCCACCAAACAAGCCCTTAACCCGGAATGTTCCGGTATCTCTTCAACAGAACTCGCTGTCTTCAATGCAGCGACTCCGTCGTCGTTGCACCGCACGTCTGCATTCTTGTTACGGGGGCACTGCAAAATCTGCAACCCTCGATACTGACAAAAATGTCACGAGATAAAAAATTTAAATCCACCACCCTCTCGCCGACAGGAAATTAAGATCAATTTCCTAAATTTTTATTAAGAGTACGGAATTATAAATCGCTCATAAAAATCACCGGCAGGCCGTGACCATGATTTCAACCAGATACCGCGGATCGGCCAACTTCGCTTCCACACAGGCCCGCGCCGGCGCACCGCCCTCCGGCAGCCACGCGCTCCACACCGCATTGAGCGCCGCGCGATCATCGATCGATTTCAACCAGATCTGGGCCTGCAACAGACGCGTCTTGTCCGTCCCATGAAGTTCCAGCAGCGCATCGATCTGATCGAGCACGTTCCGCGTCTGCGCCGCCACATCGCCGTCCAGATCGGTCGCAACCACGCCCTGCGTGTAGATGAAACCATGGTATTCAACGACTTTTGCAAGAACTTCGTTGGCTTCGGTGCGAATGATACGGCTCATCACAGATCCTCCTGATTGAGCCCGCCTTGTATCGAACCGTCGCGCCATCACGCAACCCGTGGTCGCACGATTGCGCTGGACAAATGCCGGGCACCCTCTCTATCCTACAACCTAGGCGCGATAATTTCCCGAAAGGTCAGGCGCGATTGTGGGAGAAACTGCTACGCGGCATCCGCAAGGCCCCGGACCACGATTTCCCGGAAGCGCCCGCACGGCCAACCCGCAAAGGCTTCGCGGAACGTGACCAGTTCGATGCGGCCAGCGCCGCCGAGCTGCCGTTCGCCAGCACCGGCCCCCAGGGCCACCGCGGCCGCATGCGCGACAAACTGCTCGACCGTGGTGCCGACGCCCTGGCCGATTACGAATTGCTCGAAATGCTGCTGTTCCTCGCCTTCAAGAAGGGCGACACCAAACCGCTCGCCAAATCATTGATCAACCGGTTCGGCTCCTATGCCGGCGTCCTCGCCGCGCCGATCGAATCGCTGTTCGCGCACGAGGGCATCGGCATCCACAGCGTCGCCGCCATCAAACTCATCCACGCCTCGGCACTCCGCCTCGCCCGCACCGAACTCGCCGACCAGCCCGTGCTGAACAATTGGGACCGGCTGATCGACTACCTGACCATCGCCATGGCGCGCGAGTCGATCGAACAATTCCGCGTCCTCTATCTCGACAACCGCAACCGCCTGATCGCCGATGAAATCGCCTCGCGCGGCACGGTCAACCACACCCAGGTCTACGTTCGCGAACTGGTCACCCGCGCCCTGCAGAACCACGCCACCGCCCTGATCCTGGTGCACAACCACCCGAGCGGCGACCCCACCCCCTCGCGCGACGACATCGAAATGACCAAGGAAATCCAGCGCGCCATCGCCCTGCTGGAAGTGACGCTGCACGACCACATCATCATCGGCAAAGGCGCCTGGCTCAGCTTCCGCCGCGAAGGCCTGTTGCGCGCCGCATGAGCATCGCACGGGTCCAGACCTTCTCGTTCTCCGGCATCGAAGCCCTGCCGGTCGAGGTACAGGTGCAGATCGCCCCCGGTCTGCCGCTGTTCCTGATCGTGGGCCTGGCCGACAAAGCGGTCGGCGAATCGCGGGAACGGGTGCGCGCCGCGTTGACCGCCATGGGCCTCGCGCTGCCGCCCAAACGCATTCTGGTCAACCTCGCCCCCGCCGACCTGCTCAAGGAAGGCAGCCATTTCGACCTGCCGATCGCCCTCGGCGTGCTCACCGCGATGGACATCCTGCCCGCCGAGGAAATGGCCCGCTTCGCCGCCCTCGGTGAATTATCGCTCGATGGCCGCCTCGCCCCGGTCGCCGGCGTGCTGCCCGCCGCCATCGCCGCCGGGGCGCGCGACCTCGGCCTGATCTGCCCGGAATCCCAGGGCGCCGAAGCCGGCTGGGCCGGCGAAATCGGCGTGCTGGCACCGCCCAACCTGCTCTCCCTGATCAATCATTTCAAAGGTGATGGTATCCTCACCCCGCCGCCGCGCGGCACGATCGACCGCACCGATGACGGCCCCGACCTCGCCGATGTCCGCGGCATGGCCACCGCCCGCCGCGCCGTCGAAATCGCCGCCGCCGGTGGTCACAATCTCCTGATGATCGGCCCGCCCGGCGGCGGCAAATCCATGCTCGCCGCGCGCATCCCCGGCCTGCTGCCAGACCTCACGCCGCGCGAAGCCCTGGAAGTCAGCATGGTCCACAGCGTCGCCGGCATGCTGACCGAAGGCAGGCTGGTCACCCGCCCGCCGTTCCGCGAACCGCACCATTCCGCCAGCATGGCGGCGATCGCCGGCGGCGGCAATCGCGCCAAACCCGGCGAAATCTCGCTCGCCCATCGCGGCATCCTGTTTCTCGATGAATTTCCCGAATTCCCCCGCGCCGCGCTCGAAGCCCTGCGCCAGCCGCTGGAATCCGGCCGCACCACCGTCGCCCGCGCCGCCGCCCACGTCACCTACCCGGCCCGCTTCCAATTGATCGCCGCAATGAACCCCTGCCGCTGCGGCTATCTGTTCGACCCCGCCCGCGCCTGCGGCCGCGCGCCCCGCTGCGGCGAAGACTACCAGAGCAAGATCAGCGGCCCGTTGATGGACCGCATCGACATCGTGATCGAAATCAGCCCGGTCACCCCGGCCGAATTGCTGCACGCCCCGCCGGGCGAAGCGACCCCGCTCGTCGCCGCTCGCGTCACCGCCGCGCGCGCCCTGCAACGCGCCCGCTACGGCGATGCCGCCTCGAACAACGCCGAAGCCGCCGGCGATGCGATCGATTTGATGCCGGACGCCAAAGCATATGTCGAACAGGCCGCCGAAAAACTCCGCCTCTCGGCGCGCGGCTTCACCCGCATCCTGCGCGTCGCCCGCAGCATCGCCGATCTCGCCGGCGCCCCGCTGGTCCGCCGCACCGATATCGCCGAAGCCCTCGCCTACCGCCACCGCA
The DNA here is from genome assembly GCF_900156265.1 of Acidiphilium rubrum. Lineage (GTDB taxonomy): Bacteria > Pseudomonadota > Alphaproteobacteria > Acetobacterales > Acetobacteraceae > Acidiphilium > Acidiphilium rubrum. Next base: position 91,874 of record NZ_FTNE01000001.1, on the reverse strand, counting down.
TTCCCGGCCGCAACCCATTGGCCAATCCACCCATCAAGCTGGTCGCCTCGCGGGACGCTGGTTGAAACTCATCCCCGGCAGGAGCATGTTCTTGCCATGACAAAACAGTTTTCGGCACCGTGGATGAACCCCGCCTATGGCTTCAACCTTATGTGGCAAACCACCCGCATGACGCTCGATGCCCAGGCGATCATCGCCCTGCGCCTCGCCAAAATCGCCACCGGCGGCGCCGCCGGCCAGGCGGAGGCGAGCCTGATGGTCAATGAAAAACTCCGCGCGCTCGGTGAAAGCCAGATGATCGCATTGCGCGCCCTCGGCACGGCAGACGGCGGCGCCGCCCGCATCACCCGCCTTTATCAGCGAAAACTTGCCGCGAACCGCAAACGGCTCACCAAAGCCTAATCCAGCACGCTCCCGCTCGCACGCATCGCGCTGATGTCCGCTTCGCCGTACCCCAGCTCAAGGAGCACCGCGCGCGTATCCGCCCCCGGCTGCGGCACGTCGCGCCGCACGCCGGGCCGCTGCCCAGCCATGCTGATCGGCAGCCCCGGCAGCCCGACCACGCGGCCATCCGGCAGGCTGACATCCACCAACCCGCCCGAGGCGCGCAAATGCGCATCATCGAATAACTCCACCGGCCGCGCGATCGGCGCGAACGGCAGGCCCAACCGCTCGCAGCGCGCCGCCAGCTCCGCCTTGGTGAACTGCCCGAACGCGGCGGCGATCACCGGCAGCGTGCGCGGCCGCGCCGCCCGCCGTTCCGCTTGGGTGGTCAGCTCAGGATCGCGCGCCAGTCCATCGAGCCCGAATTCCGTGCACAGCACCTGCCATTGCGTATCGGTCACCACGCCGATGAAAATCTGCCCGGCATCGGCCGTCGCGAAAATATCATACACGGGCCAGGCGACGTCCCGCGCGCTCATCGGCGGTGGTTCGGTGCCGGTGATCGCCGCCTGCGCCATGTGCTGCGCCATCAGCATCGCGACCGATTCGAACAGGCCCGATTGTACCAGTTGCCCCTTGCCGGTCCGCTCGCGTTCGGCCAGCGCGGCCAGGATCGCAACCGCGCCATAGGTGCCGCCCATGATATCGATCACCGACGATCCAGCCCGCAGCGGCTGGCCGACCGGCCCGGTCATGTAGGCAAGCCCGCCCATCATCTGCACCACCTCATCGAGCGCGGTGCGATGCTCATACGGGCCGGGTAGAAACCCTTTCAGCGAACAATAGATCAGCCGCGCATTGGCCGCCGCGCAATCGGCATAGCCCAGGCCGAGCTTGTCGAGCGCGCCCGGCCGGAAATTCTCGGTCAGCACATCCGCCCGCGCGATCAACCGCCGCGCCACCTCAAGCCCCGCGGCCGATTTCAGGTCGAGCACGACGCTGCGCTTGTTGCGGCTGGTCATGGTGAAAAACCCGATGCCCGAGCCGGTCAGCCGCCGTGTGTTGTCACCCGCCGGCGTCGGTTCGATCTTCACCACATCGGCGCCGAGATCGGCCAGGATCAACCCGGTGGTTGGCCCCATCACCATATGCGCGAATTCAACCACGCGCAGCCCAGCCAGCGGGGTGGCACTCATGCGGCGCGCTGGAAAATCCGGGGAATGCCGGCCTTGGCCAGCTGTCCGTGCATCGCCTCATCCGGCAGCCCTTGATGCAGCAGCGCGCGGGCCTTGATCAGCCCGTCGAGATCGATGCCGGTGGCAAACCCCATGCTCTCCAGCATGAACACCAGATCCTCGGTCACGATATTGCCCGAAGCCCCCGGCGCGAACGGGCAGCCGCCCAGCCCGGCCAGAGCCGCGTCGAAATCGCGAATCCCGACCTCCAGCCCCGCCAGCGCATTGGCGATGCCGAGCCCCATGGTGTCGTGCAGATGCAGCCCGACCAGCGCCGGCCCGATCTCGGCCCGCACCGCCCGCACCACCGATCGGATCTGCGCGGGGTTGGCATAGCCCACGGTATCGGCCAGCCCGATCTGCGACACCCCGTGCGCCGCCAGCGCCGCCGCGATCCGCACCACCCCGGTTTCCGGCACCACGCCATCGATCGAGCAGCCAAACGCGGTCGAGCACGCCACTTCCAGCTCCACGCCCGGTGCCGTCTCGCGCAGCCACGCGACGATGCCGCCCACCACCGCAACCTGCTCGTCGGGTGATCGGTTCAAATTCGCCCGCGAATGCCCCGCGCTCACCGAAACCGGCACGCTGACCCGATGCGCCCCGGCCATCACCGCCGCCTGCGCGCCGCGCAAATTGGGCGCAAGGGCCACCACGGTAAGCCCCGCGATCCCTTTGGCGAAGCGCACCACCGCATCGGTATCGGCCATCTGCGGGATCAGCCTGGCCGGCACGAAACTGCCGACCTCGATTTCCCGTACCCCTGCCGCCGCCAATCCAGCGATCCAGGCGCATTTCGCCTCGGTGGTCATGATGGACTTCGCCATCTGCAACCCGTCGCGCGGGCCGACCTCGCAAACCGTCACTGTTTCCCTCATCAGGCGAGTTTGCCCCCGCCCGGCGAACCAGGCAAGGGCACTCGGAACCGGATATCCGAACGTTCCGCGTCGCTTCTCTACAACAACGCGGAGGTCGCCCTGTTCAGAACTTCACCGTCACCGTGCCGTAGAACGCGCGCGGCGCACCCGGATTGGCGATGGCGTAGCCGCCAGTCGGCGTGTTGAAATAGCCGCCCGCCGAAATATACTCGGTCGCGTTGTATTTCCGCCCCAGCAGGTTGGTCGCGTAGAAGCTCACATCGACCTCACCGAGATGCGAAACATACCGGTTGAGATAGGGTGTTTTCAGTGTGATCGAGGCATTCAGCAGATTATACGGCACGATGGCATTATGCGTCGGCGCGCCGATCGCGTTGTTGAACAGATAGCGCTTGCCGACATACTGATCCCACAGATTGGCGCCGATCAAATTGGCACCGGCGAACACCTGATACCGCACGCCGATATTGGCGGTATCGCGCGGCGAGGCCGGGTCCGGCAGGTTCTGATACACATTGCCCGAAGGCGCGGTGTAGGTCAGGTAGCGCGCATCCAGATAGCCAAGATTGGCGAACGCCATCCAGTGGAAATTGAAATTCGCCTTTAACGAGGCGTTCACCCCTTGCAGGCGTCCCGAACCGAAGCCGAACGTGGTCTGCGTCGGGTTGTTCGGATTGGCGATGCCGACGGTTTCATCTTCGAGATCGTCGCGGAAATAGTTGATGTCGGCCGATGCGCTGTCGAGCCCGAGGAAGCCGCGCTGGAACATCCGCACGCCGATTTCATAATCGGTGCTCTTGACCGGTTTCAGCGCCGGCAGGTTGATCTGATTATTCGCGAAATTACCGCCGGTCGGGTTCTGATAGGTCACCGCGAAATTGCCGTACAGCGTCGCCCAGGGCAGCACATCGTAGCTCGCCCCGAGCGAGGGCTGCACGCGGTTGAAATCCTTGCTGGTGTTCGGATAGGTGTTGAACCCCGTCCCCGGCAGATTGATCGCGGCGATCGGCGATTGATTGACGTAGCGGGTTTCGTAATTGACCAGCTGCACCCCCGGCACGATCCGCAGCCCGGCGATCGGTTCGATCTTGTCCTGCACAAACGCTGCCAGATACAGATTGTTATAGACATCGCGGGTGATCGAGGCCGGGTTCTGCCGCGTCGTGCCCAGATTGGTGTTATACCCGTCGTAAATGTCATGCGTGTGCGCATTGATGACGTAGGCGCCGTAGCTGATCGTGTTGTATTGCAGCTTGGTATCGAAATCGAGCTTGTCGCCTATCGTATCCGAATAGGGCGCGTAGAATTCAGTGTCCTGCGACGAGGCGCCGATGAAGCCGTAGTTCAGGCGGTAGTGGATGACATCGCCGTGGCGATACCAGAACAGATCATGCAGCGTGGTATTGTCGGAAATCCGCTTGGTCAGCTTGGCGTAGCCGATGTAGTCGATGATCTGGTTCTCCTTGAACCATACATTGTTCGGCAGATCGGAATAGAACCCCGAAGTCTGCTGACTATACAGCGGCGCGTTGGCGTTGAGCCCGCCGAGCGTGACACCCGCCTGCGGTTCGACCGGAATCTGGTTCGGCCGGAACTCTCGGTTGTGGATATAATAGCCGCCCAGGCTGACGTGCCCGCCATCGAACCGCTTGGTGATCTTGAAATAGACCTGATCGTTGCGCGCCGGCCAGTCATACGGCCCCCGGCGGAACGTGTGGTTGAAGGCGTGGTTCAACCCGATCACCCCCTCCCAGCCATCATGCAGCCCGGTCTGCGCGACCAGACTGTAAACCTGACTGTCGAAACTACCGTAGGAGGCCGAAGCGGTCGCGGATGCCTTGGCGCTCGGCTGCACCGGGATGAAATTCACCGTGCCGCCCAGGCTGTCGAACCAGCGATCGCGCGGATTGCCCGGCCCGTAAATCACATTGACGCCGGCCAGCAGCGCGCCGAACGGGATCTGCACCGAATGGAACCCGGTGCCCTGGATCAGGCTGTTCAGCGGAATGCCGTCGAACAGATTGGTGATGCCGTTGGTTTCGATGTCACCGGGCACCGAATTGAACCCTACCTTGATGCCGCGGATCGAAATGGTCGACCGCGCCGTGCCGGCGCTCGACGAATACCCCGAAATTACCACGCCCGGCAGCGTCGAGATCGCCTGCGTGCCGGAGGCGATCGGCGCCAGCAGATCGATCGTGCTTTTCTTCACCACCGAAACCGATTGCGCCTGCTGCTTCACCGCCTTGCGGGTCAAGACCTGGTTGGCGTAGTTGCCTGGCGCCGCCGCCGTGCCGCTGGCCGAAACGGTTCCGGCATTCACCGCCTGCGCATGCCCCTGCGTCATCACCGCAAGCGCGCTGACCGCACCGAGCAGCATCGTCCGCACACCGCGTCGCATCGCGAAATCACCATATCCCATCGTCGAGCATCCCTTTTGCATCATACTTGCTACCGTCTGTAACAGCGGCAGCTTCCGGCGCGGGGCGTAGCCGGAACGGCGTGTCTGCGGTGTTAAACTTCTGCGACCGTTTGACGTCAGTTCGGCGACACGACGCACCAGGTCGGCCAATCCGCCCAAACGATCCATCGATATAATCATTTACAGATCGTATTTTTTCCGACAATTTCGAGTGACGCCGCGTTAGTACACCAGGGAGCCGGATCGGATGACCGCCACCAACCTCAACGACAATCTCACCATGCTGACACCCGATCAGCAGGCGATCATCAATTTCGAGAGCAACGCCAACCCGAACCTCGCACCGGCCAACCCGTCGTTCAACACCTATCTGCTCGGCAGCGCTGAAATCCAGACCCCGCAGGCGACGCTGCAAGCCGGCACCACCATCACCTATGCGTTCTCGCCGGGCGCCTACACCGCCGCCCAGCAGGCCGACATCGAACAGGCGATGGCCGCGTGGTCCGGCGTCTGCAACGTCACCTGGGTCTACCAGCCGAACTATGCGGCCAACCCAACGACCGGGCTTTCGACCACCGCGGACCTCTCGCTGATCAACATGAACAACAACCCGAACGGCGAGTTTGAACAGACCACCCAGTCCGTGCCGACCCGGCAGAGCGGCGTGTATCAATCGACCCAGGAGGAAATCGTCACCGACCTCGGCGGCAGCTACGGCACGCTCGGCGATTACGCGACCGGCGGCTATGGCCAGGGGGCGATCCTGCATGAACTCGGCCACGTGCTCGGCCTGGGTCACACCGGCGCCTATAACGGCGGCGGCGCCGATGCAGCACAGACCAACGCCTACGATACCCGCACATGGTCCGTGATGTCCTATGTCGACCCCAATGATCCGGCGGCGAAATACTACGCCCAATCGGCAACGCCCGGCGCCGATTACAACGGCAATGTCGGCACCGGCCCGATGGGGCTCGACATCTATGCGGTGCAGCGCCTGTATGGCGCGCCGACCAGCACCATGTTCGCCGGCGGCCAGGTTTTCGGCTTCAACAGCAATATCACCTATACCACGCCCGCCGGGACCACCGCCGCCGTCGAGATGTATAATTTCGCGGTCAACACCAACCCGATCATCACGCTCTACGACTACGGCGCGGGCAACACGCTCGACCTGTCCGGCTACAGCAGCAACGACACCGTCAACCTCAACCCCGGCTCGTTCAGCAGCGTGAACGGCTATGTCGATAACATCTTCATCGAATACGGCACCGCGATCGACCGGTTGATCGCCGGCAGCGGCAACGACGTCATTTTCGTCAACGGCCAGGCCGACACCATCATCGGCGGCGCCGGCAACGATATCGTCACCTTCGCCGACCCGTTGGCGGACTACAGCTTCACCCGCAGCGGCGGATCGCTCGACGTGACGGGGTTCGGCGTGACGGATACGCTCACCGGCGTCACCACCCTGCAATTCAGCGACCGTTCGGTGCTCGCCGCCAACCTCGCCTGCTTCGCCGCGACCACGCGCATCGCAACCCAAGCCGGGCCCGTCGCGGTCGAACATCTCGCGGTCGGCGATCAGGTCGTGCTCGCCACCGGCGGCAGAATGCCGATCGTCTGGATCGGCCGCCGCGTGGTCGATCTCGCGCATCACCCGGCACCCGACCTCGTCCAACCCATCCGCATCGAACCGGGCGCGCTCGCGGATGGCATCCCGGCGCGGCCGCTGCTGGTCTCGCCCGATCACGCCCTGTTCTGCGCGGGCCATCTGATCCCCGCCAAGGCGCTGACCAACGGCACCACCATCCGCCAGATCGAGCGGGCCAGCATCACCTACTACCATATCGAACTGCCCCGGCACGCCGTGCTGCTCGCCGAAGCCACACCGGCGGAAAGCTACCTCGACACCGGCAACCGCACCGGATTTTCCAATGCCAGTGGCCCGATCGCCCTGCACCCGGCCTTCGCGCAACAGCGCCGCGAACAGACCGGCTGCGCCCCCTTCGCCGAGGCAGGCCCGGTGGTCGAGGCGGTGCGGACCCGCCTGCTCGCGCGCGCCGGCATCGTCACCACCGCCGATCCTGGCTTGGCGATCCGCCACACGGGCGGCGCGGCGATCATCGCCAGCCGCAGCGCCATCCCCGGCCACCTCACGCCCGACCCGCGCGACCGCCGCCGCCTCGGCGTGAAAATCGCCAGCCTCAGCGTTGGCGGCACACCCATCCCGCTCGATCATCCGGCATTGAGCCAGGGCTGGCACGCGCCCGAACCCGATGGCCGCTGGACCGATGGGAACGCGTGCGTGCCGGCTGAGCTGCTCGCAGGCGGGCGGCTTGAGATCGGCCTGGCCGCTACAGTGGAGTATCCGGTCCTCGATATCAGCCAAGAGATAAGGGGTAGGACTTCTTTTTTGTAAAAAAGAAGCAAAAAACTTTTTGACTCTGGGGCACGGGCGGTTTCACGGGCATGGGCCCAGATGAATGAAGTTTTTTTTGCTTCTTTTTTGTTCCTAAAAAAGAAGACTCTCCCCTTCCCTCCCTGCGCTTGAGCTTTCCCCCTGCGGTGTTAAACCGCTCCGCCATGACCGCGCTCACACCCCACCACCCCGCCCCGGATGCGATCAGCACGCCGCTGGTGCTCGCCCTGCCCAAGGGCCGCATCCTGGCCGAATGCGCCCCGCTGCTGACCCGCGCCGGCATTGTGCCGGAAACTGACTACACCGATGAAAACAGCCGGCGCCTGCGGTTTCATACCAGCGCGCCGGATCTCGATGTCATCCGCGTCCGCAGTTTCGATGTCGCCACCTTTGTCGCCTTCGGCGCCGCGGATATCGGCATCTGCGGCGGCGATGTGCTGATGGAGTTCGACTATCCGGAAATCTACGCCCCGCTCGATCTGGGCATCGGCGCCTGCCGCATCGCGGTCGCCGAACCGGCCGATGAAGCCGGCACCACCGATTTCACCCGGCTGTCGCGCGTCCGGGTCGCCAGCAAATACCCCAATACCACGCGCCGGCATTTCGCCGCTCGCGGCATCCAGGCCGAAATCGTCGCACTCAACGGCGCGATGGAACTCGCCCCCGGGCTTGGCCTGTCGCGCCTGATCGTCGATCTGGTGCAGACCGGCTCGACCCTGGTGGCCAACGGCCTGGTCGAGACCGAGGTGATCGCCCATGTCACCTCGCGCCTGATCGTCAACCGCACCGCGTTGAAAACCCGCCCGGAAGCCATTTCCGGTTGGATCGCCCGGTTCCGCGCCGCGCTCGCCGCGCCATGATCAACCGGCTCACGACCACCGATGCGGGGTTCGATACCAGGCTCGACGCCCTGATCGCGGACCGCGCCAGCGCGACCGATGTTGCCGCCCCGGTCGCGGCCATCATCGCCCGCGTCCGCGCCGAGGGCGATGCCGCCCTGATCGACCTGACCACGCGGTTCGACCGATTTACGCTCACCAGCGCAACCCTGCGGGTGAGCACCGCCGAGATCGACGCCGCGGTGGATGCCCTGCCGCAAGCCCAGCGCGCCGCGATCGATCTGGCCGCGACCCGCATCGAAGCCTTCCACCGCGCCCAGCGCCCGGCCGATTTTACCTTCACCGATGCCGACGGGATCACGCTCGGCCTGCGCTGGGGGCCGCTCGATGCCGTCGGCCTCTACGTGCCGGGCGGCAAGGCCAGTTATCCGTCGTCGGTGTTGATGAATGCCATCCCCGCCCGTGTCGCCGGGGTCGCCCGTATCGCGATGGTGGTGCCGACGCCGGATGGCGTGATGAACCCGCTGGTTCTGGCCGCCGCGCGCCGGGCCGGGGTGAGCGAGATTTACCGGATCGGCGGGGCTCAGGCGGTGGCGGCGCTGGCCTATGGCACCGCGACCATCGCGCCGGTCGATCGCATCGTCGGGCCGGGCAACGCCTTCGTGGCCGAGGCCAAGCGCCAGGTGTTCGGCCGGGTCGGGATCGATTCGATCGCCGGTCCTTCGGAAGTGCTGATCATCGCCGATGCCGATAACGATGCCCATCATATCGCGCTCGACCTGATCGCTCAGGCGGAACACGCGGAAGACAGCCAGTCCATCCTGGTCACCGACAGCGCCGATCTGGCCGACGCCGTGGCCGCGGCGATCGGTGCCGCGCTGCAAACCCTGCCGCGCGCCGTGATCGCCGCGGCATCGCTGGCATCGCACGGTGCGATCGTTCTGGTGCGTGACCGCGCCGAAGCCGTGGCACTGACCAATCGGATCGCGCCTGAGCATCTGCAAATCATGACGGCGGACCCGGTGGGCGATTTCGCTGAAATCCGCCATGCCGGGTCGGTGTTTCTCGGCCAGTATGCGCCGACAGCGATCGGTGATTACGCGGCCGGACCCAACCATGTCCTGCCGACCGCGGGCACCGCGCGGTTTTCCTCGGGGCTTTCGGTGTTCGATTTTCTCAAGCGGACCAGCACGACATCGCTCACCCGCGCCGGGCTCGCCGCGATCGGGCCGGCGGCTGCGATCCTGGCGGAGGCCGAGAATCTGGCGGGTCATGGCAGGTCGATCATGGACCGGATCGGTTAACGAACGGCTTGGTTTTTTCCAAAAAGGCGGCGCTTGCCTGCCAAGCCCGCCGCAAACCTTGACCTCGCGGCCCTCACGGCTCATGTGAGGCCCGCACGTAACGACCTTATATCGAGGATAGATGTCGAAAGAAGACATGATCGAGTTCAGCGGCACGGTCGCTGAACTGCTGCCCAACGCCATGTTCCGCGTCAAGCTGGACAATGAGCACGTCATTTTGGCGCATACCAGCGGCAAGATGCGCAAGAACCGTATTCGCGTCCTGGCCGGCGACCGGGTCAATGTCGAGATGACGCCCTACGACCTGACCAAGGGCCGGATCACGTTCCGATTCAAGTAACGCGGCTGATCCTCGCCTCGTCGAGCCCGCGCCGGCGCGACCTGCTGGCCCAGATCGGCATCATACCGGACGCGATCGTCAGCCCTGAAATCGATGAGACGCCGCTGCGCGATGAAGCGCCACGGGCGCTTGCCGCGCGGCTTGCCCGCGCCAAGCTTGCGGCGGTGGCGCACGAAGGCGCCTTCATCATCGCGGCGGATACCGTGGTCGGGCTCGGCAGCCGCGTTTTGCCGAAGGCCGAGACCGAGGCGGAGGCCCGCGCCTGTCTCACCCGCCTCGCCGGACGGCGGCACAAGGTTTATTCCGCCGTTGCGATCCGTGCGCCGGATGGGCGCGTCGTATCGCGCACCGTTGCCACGGTGGTGGCGTTCGCGCGGATCGAGCCGGCCGCGATCGAGGATTACCTTGCGAGCGGCGAGTGGCAGGGCAAGGCCGGGGGCTATGCCATCCAGGGGCGGGCGGCCGGATTTGTCGATTTTCTGTCGGGTTCCTATTCCGGCGTCGTCGGGCTACCGCTGCATGAGACGTTGAACCTGCTGCGCGGGCTGGGCTGGCGGGCGGCATGATCCTCGCGGCACTGCGGGCGGGGGTGGTGCAACTGGCTCTGCTCGAAGACCTTATGTTGGCCGATTATACGATCTGGCGGCCTGACGCGCCGGATGGCGTGGGCGATCGCTATACCGGGCGGATCACCGCGCGGGCCCATGCGCTCGGCGGGGTGTTCGTCGATCTGGGTGACGTGGTCGGGTTTCTGCCGGACAGCGCCGGTGGCAAGGCGCGGGGCGAGGGGGATCTGCTCGATGTGCGGATCACCCGCGCGGCGCAGGGCGGCAAGGGGCCGCGGCTGGCGCTGGCGGGCGGTGAGGCCGGCGGCACGCCAGGGTTGCGGGCGCGGGGCATTGGCCCGGTCGGGGATTTCCGGGCGCGGCAGCCCGATGCGCCGATTTTGGCGGAGAGTTTCGAATTGGTGGCCCGGTTGCGGGCGGATTTTGACGGGGTCGAACACCGGGCGGATTGTTTTGCGCCGATCGAGGATGAGGTGGCGGCGCTGGCCGAGCCTATCGCGGCGCTGCCGCACGGGGCGCGGGCGATTTTCAGCCCGACGCCGGCGCTCACCGCGATCGATATCGATGGCGGTGCGGCGAGCGGCGAGCGGGGCGAGAAATCGGCAGCGCAGGGGCGGCTCAATCGCGCGATCATCCCGGCGCTGGCCCGCCAGATCCGGCTGCGCAATCTGGGTGGGGCGATCCTGATCGATTTTGCCGGGATGAAGGCGAGCGCGCGGCCGAGCCTGGCACCTGATCTGAGCGCGGCGCTGGCGCGCGACCCGTTGAAACCGCGGCTGCTCGGCTTTACGTCACTGGGGTTTGCGGAAGTGCTGCGCCCGCGCATCCGCCCGCCTTTGCATGAGATTTTGCCATGACAGCCAAGCCCTGCCCGATCTGCAAAAGACCCAGCATTGCCGAACAGGCGCCGTTCTGCTCGCGCCGGTGCCGCGAGGTCGATCTCGGGCGGTGGTTCGGCGAGGATTACAAGGTTTCGACCGAGGAACCGGCATCCGACGAGGGCGAGTAGGCTGCGAGCCGGGCGAGGGTTGCCGGCACGTCCGCCACGATTTCGAACAGGTCGCGGGCTGAGGGTTTCGCGAAGCCGGCGGTGATCACGGCATCGAGCAGGCCGGCCACTTGCGTTGCCCAGCCGAGGATATCGACCAGGATGATCGGCTTGGCGTGGCGTTCGAGTTGTTTCCAGGTGAGGATTTCCATCAGCTCGTCGAGCGTGCCGAGGCCGCCGGGCAGGACCACGAAGGCATCGGCCCGGGCGAACATGCGGCGTTTGCGGGTGTGCATCGAATCGGTGACGATCAGTTCCGACAGGCCGGGGAACTCGACCTCACGGGCGCGGAGGAAATCGGGGATGATGCCGGTGACATGGCCACCGGCGCCGCGTGCGGCGCCGGCGACCGCGCCCATCAGGCCGACATTGCCCCCGCCGAACACCAAGTTCATGCCGTGCTGGGCGATGCCTTCACCCAGGGCGCGGGCCGCCGCGAGATAATCGGGTGCTGCGCCGGGGGATGATCCGCAAAATACCGTGACCGAAATGTGACTCATATTCCAGAATTGCCTCATGAACCTATCGAGAAGCCCAACTTCGTGGCAGGGTAATCAAATCGAAGCAAGTTATTGGCAAAGTCATTTTCATGGCACTCGACGCACAACACACGGACGGCGATAAATCGGCACGGCCCGCGGTTCGGGGGTGGGTTGCGCCTGCCGCGATCGGGGGGCTGGGGGTGGCGGCGCTGCTCGGGCTGGTGTTCCTGGGCGGCAAGCAGCAGTTCGAACCGACCAAACCGATTGCGCCTGCGGCGCAGACCACGGTGAGTACGCCGGCCAAACCGAGCGGTCCGAGTTTTGACACCGTGCGCGTCGATGCCGGGGGCAATGCGGTGATTGCGGGCCATGCGGCGCCTGGCGCGACCGTGACGATTACCGCCAATGGCAAGACGATCGGCACGGCCAAGGCGGATAAGACGGGCAGTTTTGCGTTCGTGACCTCGGTGCCGTTGCCCGCCGGTGGGCAACAACTGGCTTTGTCCGAAACATCGAAAGACGGTCAGAAACTGGCGAGCGCGCGTGGTGTGACCGTTTCGGTGCCGGACGCGCCGAACGAAGGGGCGCTTGCCGTGCTCAGCGGCACCGGCAAGACACCTTCGCAGGTACTGAGCGGGCAAGGCCCCAAACCGGGGACGCTGGGCCTTGGTTCGGTTGATTATGACGGTTCGGGCAAAGCTGTCATGGCCGGGACCGCTAAACCGGGGGCGACGGTATCGCTGTTTATCGGGCATACCAAACTCGGCACCGCCGTTGCTGACCAGAAGGGCCGCTGGACGATGCAGACCAGCCACCTGCCTGCCAAGCCCGGGACGTTTCGCCTGGAATCGACCGCGCCGGACGGCAAAAGCGTTCAGACGATGCAGACAGCCTTCGCCCCGCATAAAGTCGGCAGTATCATGCCCGGCGAGGTGGTGATTGCGCGCGGGCAGTGCCTCTGGCTGATTGCGCGCAAACTCTATGGGCATGGCATGGACTACTCGCTGATTTACCGCGCCAATGAGTCGAGCATCCATGATCCGAACCTGATCTATCCGGGTCAGCATTTTACACTGCCGAAGACTTCGACTGAGACGGCTGGCTGAGCGGGGTTGAGGAAGGCTTCTTTTTTGTAAAAAAGAAGCAAAAAACTTTCGAACTCCGGGGCACGGGCGTTTCCACCGGCACGAACCCAAATTACCAAAGTTTTTTTTGCTTCTTTTTTGTTCACAAAAAAGAAGTGCTTTCCTTATCTTTTTGTGCTTTTGATTACGATATCGTAACGATTTGGGCGTGCGAAGTCACGGCCCTTTGCGCCAGAGTTTTTTGACATTGAAGGACGGCACGAAGGGCTGGTGCCAGGGTGGCACGGGTGGTGGCGGTGGGCCGAGGATTTCGTGGAGTTGTTCTGGCGTGAAGTCGATGCTGCCGTCGGGGTTGATTTTGTATTGGTCCATGAAGCTGGGCTGGCGCTTCGGTTTGCGGATGCGCTTGGGCCGGGGCTTGGTCGATTTGGGGCGTTTGATGCTGG
>NZ_FTNE01000001.1:58438-78043 GCF_900156265.1 Acidiphilium rubrum | reverse complement strand
GAGCGTTGCAGGGCGCGGAAGATCATCGCGAAGCGCTCGGACGGGTCGGAGGGCATGAAAGGCGCGTTCGAGATCATGACCGCACATAAACCATGTGGGGTGGGGGGTGAGAAAGAGAAAAAGTCAGGGAAGGGAAAGCGAGCGCTTCTTTTTTGTAAAAAAGAAGCAAAAAACTTTTGGTTGTTTTGGGTGGGGTTGGTTGGTCCAGGCAGGATGATCGGCACAGCACATTCATTTCGGGCTTACAGCGGTGCCGCGTGCTGCCTTTGCGCCGCTGAAGTCATTACCGAACTTGCGACGATTAAACATCGCACAGATCGGTACGACCATCTTGCGATCATCCAGCGTCATCCCCAAAAAACGACACATCCGCTTGGATTGACTTGGGTAGATCAATTTCGAGCAATCCACAGTTTAGATATAGGAGACCAAAATGTCTTATCTTGCGAATCGTGATGAATCCCTTTTGGTTTATGTCGATGGACTGCAAAATGCCCATGCGATGGAGACTCAAGCCATCGAGTTACTGAGCCGACAGGTAGAGCGACTCGAGCATTATCCGGACATGGAAGCCCGCATGCGCCAACATATCGCGGAATCGGAGGCGCAGCGCGCCCGGTTGGAAGACGTTCTGCGGTCGCATTCGGAGGGGGCAAAATCCGGCACATCGACGATCAAAGATGCGATCCTGGGTCTGGGTGGCAACATTGCAGCGGCAATTCATGCACCGGCAACGGACGAAGTGCTTAAAAACACACTCGCCAACTTTGCATTCGAGCATTTCGAGATCGCCGCCTACAAAACATTGATCACGATGGCCGACGCGCTGGGTGACCCCCATGGCAAAGCGGCCGCTGAGGCCTGCCTTGCGGAAGAAGAAGCGATGGCAGAATGGATCGACCAGCATATTGCGCAGACCACGCTTATTTTCCTCAACCGGACCGATGCCGGGATTGTCGCCAGTCATTGATCAGCCGTAACAGACCGAGCCAGGCGACTATGCGCTTGATGATTTGCACCGTCCGGCGTCCGAGCGCCGGCTGGACCATGGCCTCGTCAATCGCCGCTTGCCATTGGTTTCACTGATGATTGATCGATCACAACTTGCTTGAATTATCCAACAGTTTTGCAGTCCGGTACGGAATGCGGTGCCATTGGATCGGTGGGTATCGAGGGATACCCACCCTGATCTCGCCATGGTGCCGTTAAATTGGTTTATATCAGGTGATACCCACCTTACTCTGGCTGCCATCGTCATACGGCAAGAGCGCGGACAGCGGATGGCCTGAAGGAACCAGCAACGATTTGCGGTTGGATCACGTTCATCCATCATGACAAATTTAATATTGTTGTAATATAGCAACAAAAAAAACTGGCGGGCTGATCACGCTACTTTTCATCTTATACCAACTTGCGTATCCAATGACGGTTGATTGGTTAGTTCGGCAAGGTAAGGAAGCCCTTCTTTTTTAAAAAAAAGAAACAAAAAACTTTTTTCAATTTGGGGTGCGGGCGTTTTCACCGGCAATGGCCCAGACGATCAAAGTTTTTTTTGCTTCTTTTTTGTTCACAAAAAAGAAGGCTCTTCCTGCCGCAAAACCACCGAACCGGTCATCGGATCAGCGAGCTGGTATTATCGAGTCGACTGCCATCGGGAACGGAACCGTTTTCTGGACACGCTTGTGCGGCCACGGAGACGGGTGCGTGCGTCATCGTCATTGGCTCAGCGGGAGTTTGAAGCTAAAACGCGTGAATGAAGAACGCTATTACTGGACGCTTGATCATTCGCGCGCCGCGACCCACTGACCTCGCCGCGTTTCTGGAGTATCGCAATCATCCGAGCATCGTCGAAGGCGGGGCGATCGAGCCGATGGGCACGGAGGACGCGCGTGAGTTGCTTGCGAAACAGGCTGATTTCGATCCGACCGGTGCAGGTGGATGGTTCATGCGGGCGATCGAGCATCGACAGCAATGCAGGATGATCGGTGAAGTTGGCGTTTTCCTGTCTCCCAAGACGAGCCACGGCGATATCGGCTGGATTGTGCATCCGGACTACCATCGGATGGGTATCGCGACAGAAGCCGTTGGGGCGTTTGTCAGCTCTGTCTTTCGAGAGCTGAAGTTACATCGGCTGACCGCCGCCTGTGAACAGCGTAACATAGCCTCGTGGCGACTCATGGAGCGCATTGGCATGCGTCGCGAAGGGATTTTCCGGCAGAGTCGGCAGGATGCCGCCGGCTGGCAGGACGAGTTCCTTTATGCGCTCCTGCAAGCCGAGTGGCTTCACAATGGTTTGTATTCGTAACGTATAAACGAGTCTGGTGCGCGCCGGCGGGGGTTGGGTCGATGCGCGTGGCGGTGCATCATAGCGATGCCACATCGGGAGACCAGCATGTCGATGATCGACGAAACCCTATTGTCTGCCAGCGCGCACCAGGTGCTGCGTGAGGCGATCGAGCCGCGCCTGCCGGGCCTGTACCGCGGCAAGGTGCGCGATAATTATGATCTGCCGGATGGGCGGCGCATTCTGGTGACGTCGGACCGATTGTCGGCGTTCGATCGCGTGCTGTGCTGCATTCCGTTCAAGGGGCAGGTGTTGAACGGTGTTGCCCGCTGGGCGTTTGAGCAGACGGCCGATCTCTGCCCGAACCATGTGCTGGATTATCCCGACCCGAACATTGTGGTGGGCCGGCGACTTGCGATTCTGCCGGTTGAGATTGTGGTGCGCGGCTATCTGGCGGGCACCACCAGCACCTCGATCCTGACGATGTATCGGGCGGGGCGGCGGCAGATGTATGGCCAGGTGCTGCAAGACGGCCTGGCCGATTATCAGGTGCTGGAGCGGCCGATCATTACCCCCACCAGCAAGGCGGACGACGGCGCGCATGATGCGCCGCTGACCGCCGACGAGATCCTTACGCGCGGGCTGCTGAGCGAAGCGCAATGGCGGAAGATCAGCGAAACCGCGCTCGCGCTGTTCGCCCGGGGGCAGGCGCTGGCCGCGGCGCGCGGGTTGATCCTTGCCGATACGAAATATGAATTCGGCATCGATGCCGGCGGGAGCATCTGCCTTGCCGATGAGATCCACACCCCTGATTCCAGCCGGTACTGGCGGGCGGATACCTATCGGGAGCGCGTGGCCGCCGGCAAGGCGCCGGACAGCTTCGATAAGGACGTGATCCGCGCCTGGGTGGCGGCGCAATGTGATCCGTATGCGGATGATATTCCGGAGATCCCGCCGGCGCTGATCTGGAAGACCGCGCTGACCTATGTGGAGGCGTATGAGCGGATTACCGGGCGCGTGTTCGAGCCGCCGCCGCCGGCGCCGCCGGTGCATGAGCGGGTGATCGCGGCGCTTGGGGGGTTCCATGGGTGATGAGGTGGCTGGAGCGCGGTGATTTGGGATGATGGCGGACAGATATTCGTGACTGTCGCGATTTAGAGGCCGAACTGGGTCGCGATCTGATGCACCAGGGTGTCTTCGGTCGTTGAGCGATCAACCTCGATGGTTGGGAGGCTTGCCGTTTGGGTCTGCTGCCTGAGGTGATCCGTGAACAGCGCGTCGCGTAGCAGCAGGTTTTGCAGCGCGCGCTCCGGGTTGCTGGTTTTGCCGGCGATGTGCCACAGCGTGCCGCGACTTTTGAATGCGGCGTGGCGGAATTCCGGCGTGGGGAGCAGCCAGACGCTTTGGTTGCTGCTGTAGAGCAGGGGTTTCACGAGCGCGGGTAGCAACCGGAAGCCTTCGACCACCACGCGGCGATCGGGTGGGAGGGCCATGAGATCCTCGACGATCCGGCCGAAGCACTCACCCCGAAAAAAATGGAAGGTTTCGAGCATGACGTTCGGCGAGCGGTTGAGCCATCGCTCGTCCATGCTCATGGCTTCGAAGGCGCAACTGAACGGACGGTCGGCGGATGGGGTGCGGTGAGCATGGTCACGCATGGTTTCATCCGAGGCGTAGAGGTGCAGGCCGTAGTGTGCGGCGAGGCGGCGCGCGACCGTCGATTTGCCGCTGCCGCTGCCGCCGCCGATCCAATAGACGTGACGCAATGTTTCGCTTGACGAGTCCATACGAGACAGTATCGGCAAATGCTGCGGTTTTCCATGATTGTTGATTTCTGCGTGGATATGGCATGCTATTCGGTGTTTTGTTAACGTGCGGAGATGAATGAATTCGCCGATCGGGTGATCGATCTTTATGAGCGCCATGCGCGTGATTGGGATGCTGATCGCAATCGATCGGATGATCATCCGTGGATCGATCGGCCGTGGCATGAGCGGTTTGTGGCGGCGTTGCCGGGGGGTGGGGCGCGCGTGCTGGATTTGGGGTGCGGGTCGAGGATGCCGGTTGGGCGATATCTGGCCGAGAGCGGATTGCTGGTGACCAGGGTGGATGCTTCGCCGACGCTGATTTCGTTGTGAGCGTCTGCCGGCGCATGAATGGATGGTCGGTGAGATTGGGTTTGAGGTGATTGCTCACGCGGTCGAGGATTGGGAAAACGGCGGCGGGCGCACGGTATGGCTCGCGCGGAGGCAGGGCGAGTGATCGTGAAACAGCCCATGCCCCAGAGTCAAAAAGTTTTTTGCTTCTTTTTTCCAAAAAAGAAGTGCTTGCTTAACCTCGCGCCCCGACCCGCCGATCCTTGCGCGACGGCAAGTCGCTCGCCATAACCGGGTCATGGATATTCTCGACAGTTTGCGGTCTGCCTGGGTTCCGCCGCATCGGGCGGGGTTGCCGTTCATTATCGGCGGCGTCGTGATTTTTGTGGTTGGTTTGATGGTGGCGGGGTGGCTCGCGTGGATCGGGCTGGCGTTTGCGTTGTTCTGCCTGTTTTTCTTTCGTGATCCGGCGCGGGTTATGCCGGCGCGGCCGGATGCGGTGGTGGCGCCGGCGGATGGGCGGGTGGTGATCGTGGATCAGGCGGTGCCGCCGGCGGAGCTTGGTTTGCCGCCGGTTGCGATGCCGCGGGTGGCGATTTTTCTTTCGGTGCTGGATGTTCATGTCAATCGGGTGCCGATGGCGGGCATGGTGACGCGGATTGCGTATCGGCATGGCACGTTCGCCAATGCGGCGGCGAAGGAATCGGAGCTCAATGAGCGCAATGCCATTGCCATCCGGCTTGATAGCGGCGCGGAGATTGCGGTGGTGCAGATTGCCGGGCTGATCGCGCGGCGGATTTTGTGCGATATTCATGAGGGCGACCGGGTGGCGACGGGGGCGCGGTTCGGGATTATCCGGTTCGGCAGCCGGACCGATTTGTATTTGCCGCCGGGCAGCGTGCCGCTGGTTGCGGTGGGTCAGCGCATGGTGGGCGGCGAGACCGTGATTGCGGCGCTGGGCACGACGCTGGTGTTATGAGCGAGGCGCTCAAGCCCCGCCGCTTCGTGCTGCCGCGCCGCCGCCCGCCGCGCCGGCCGCGGCTGCGCGGGCTGAGCTTCAACCGCATGTTGCCGAATTTGCTGACGCTGGTGGGGCTGTGCGTGGGGTTTACCGCGATCCGGTTTGCGCTCGATGGGCGGTTCGGGGCGGCGGTGATCGCGATTGCGGTGGCGGGCGCGATCGACGGGCTCGATGGGCGGTTGGCGCGGCTGTTGAAGGCGACCTCGCGGTTTGGGGCGGAGTTCGACAGTCTTTCGGATTTTCTGTGTTTCGGGGTGGCGCCTTCGCTCGTGCTGTTCCTGTGGTCGCTCGATCAATGGGGGGCGTTTGGGTATCTGCCGTCGCTGATGTTCACCGCGAGCATGGCGCTGCGGCTGGCGCGGTTCAATGCCGCACTCGATGAGTTGCCGCATGCGGATGACGGGCACCTGCCCGCGTTTCGGTTCGCGCAGAATTTTTTCACCGGCGTGCCTGCGCCAGCGGGTGCGGCGCTTAGTCTGTTGCCGATTTATCTTGGGCTTGAGGCGGCCGAACATAATATCGCCTGGCTGGCGGATGTGGCGCGCGCGCCGGCGCTGAGTGCGATCGTGCTGGTGGGCACCGCACTGCTGTGCGTCTCCACCCTGCCCGTCTGGAGCTTCAAAAACTTCAAGGTGCCGCCCAGCTTCGTGCTGTGGCTGCTGCTGGGGGTCGTGGTGTTCGCCGCCATCATGCTCGCCGACCCGTGGCTCGCGCTCGCGCTGCTGGCCGCTGCGTATCTGGCGATGCTGCCGTTCAGCCGACGTAGCTTCAAACACCTCCAAGCCGAAGCCGAAGCCCGACTGCAACCCGAGACCGAGTGATCCCCAGGGCTGGGGGTGTGGCGGGTGAAGTGAGGAAGGCCAGGGGCTCTGCCCCTGGACCCCGTTAAAGGCGGAGCCTTTAAAATCCATTAGTTTTAGGCAAGGGGAGGGCTGTCGAGGCCAGATCGACGGAACCTGCGAGACAGCGCCCTCCCCTTGCCTAAAACTAGCGGGTTCTAAGGGCCTCGCCCTTAGTGGGGGTCGAGGGGGCAAAGCCCCTCGTCTTCCTTACTTCAAGCGCCACATTCCAGCGCAGGGATCATTCGGTATGGAGGTTGGGTTGCTGCGGTTTTTGGGGTTGGTTGCGGTGGTGGTGGGGTTATCGGCTTGTGCGATGCCGCGGCCGGGTGGGTTTTATCGTCGGGTTGATGTTTCGGGGGCGCGGCCGGGGCAGGTTTTGCGGGCGCGGCCGTTTGGGGCGGCGCCTGTGGGGGCGACGGCGACGTTGGTGGTTTATGCTTCGACGGGGGTGGGTGGGGCGATCGTGCCGGTTTCGGGGGTGATTTATGTGCCACGCGGGCCGGCGCCGCCGGGCGGGCGGGATGTGATTGCCTGGGCGCATCCGACGACGGGGGTTGCGGCGGGGTGTGCGCCTTCGTTGGGCAACAGGGTGTTCGACAGTCTTGATGAGGGGGCGAGCATTCCGGGGTTGCGGCGTTTTTTACGCGCGGGCGATATTGTGACGGCGACGGATTATGAGGGGTTGGGGGTGGCTGGTGTGCATCCGTATTTGATCGGGGATGCGGAGGCGGCGGATCTGATCGACAGTGTGCGGGCGGCGCGGGCGTTGCCGGGGGCGGATGCGAGCCGGAATTATGGCGTGTGGGGGCATTCGCAGGGGGCGCAGGCGGCGTTGTTTGCCGGGCAGGATGCGGCGGCGTATGCGCCGGAGCTTCATTTGGTCGGGGTTGCGGCGGCGGCACCGCCAACGGATTTGGGGGCGGAGTTGCGCAAGCCGAGTTCGAACAGCGGGCGGGTGCTGGTGGCGTATGTGTATGCCACGTGGTCGCGCTGGTATCATGTGCCGATGACGAGCGTGGTGGCGCCGGCGGCGGTGGCGCTGGTGCGGCGGGCGGCGGATCGGTGCATCAATTCGGTCGGGCAGTATGTGCTGGCGCAGCGTGCGGGGGCGGCGCTGAAGCGGGTGTTTCTGGCGCATGATCCGATGGTGACGCGGCCATGGCCGCGCTTGTTTCATGAGAATTCACCGGGTTATGCGCCGGAAGGGGCGCCGGTGTTGCTGACGCAGGGGACGGCGGATGACACGGTGTATCCGCGGTATACCGATGCGTTCGATCGGCGCGCGTGTGCGATGGGGGACCGGGTGGATTATCTGAAGCTGAAGGGGGTTGGCCATGTGTTCGCGGGGTATCGGTCCGCGAAGCTGGTGGCGGCGTGGTTCGCGGGGCGGTTTGCCGGGGCGGCGGCGCCGGATACGTGCCCGCGTTCGGTGGTGGTTAAAGACTGACGAGCCAGTCGCGCCAGTCTTGCGTGTCGAAGATGGTGACCGGGCCGGCGCCGTGGCGGATCAGGGCGGCCATGGTTTCGGCGGGCGGGACGGGTAGATCGCCGATCGGGTTGAGGACGACCATGGCGATCGGGATGTTGCGGGCGCGGAGCGCTTCGATGGTGCAGAGGGTGTGGCTGATGGCGCCGAGGTAGCCGCCGGCGACGATGATGGCGGGCAGGCCGAGTTCCGCCATCCAGTCGCGCACGGTGTGACGGTCATCGAGCGGGACCATGGCGCCGCCGACGCCTTCGATCAGGAGGGGGGCGGCGGATTGCGACATTTCCGTGCGGCAGAAAGCGAGCAGGGCGTCGAACGGGATGGTTTTGCCCGCACGGGCGGCGGCCATGTCGGGCGAGAGCGGATCGGGGAAGCGCCAGGGGCTGATTTTCGCGACCACGGCATCGCTGGTCATTTGCCCCATGGCGGCGAGCAGCGTGCCGGCATCGCTGGCGGCGGAGCGGGCCGGTTGGTAGCCGCTGGCGACCGGTTTGAGCGCCCAGGCCTTGATGCCCTGGCCGCGCCAATGGCGCAGCATGGCGGCGGCGATGTGGGTTTTGCCGATGTCGGTGCCGGTGCCGGTGATAAATAACTGGGTCATGCTGCGATCATGATGGAGGTGCGGACGTGGTTGGCCAGACGTTCGATATCGGCTTCGTGGTGGCCGGCGGTGAAGGCGAAGCGGAGGCGGGCGGTGCCGTCCGGCACGGTGGGCGGCCTGATCGCGGTGACGAGGAACCCTGCGGCGGCGAGGCTGGCCTGGGCGGCGAGGGCGGTTTCGGCCGCACCGAGGATGAGCGGCACGATCGGGCTTTGGGCGGCGGGCAGGCCGAGAGCATCGGTGAAGTGGCGGGCGTGGCGGAGCGGGCGGGCGCAGAGATCGGGGTCGGTCGCGATCAGGTCGAGCGATGCGATCGCCGCCGCGACCACGCCGGGCGGCAGGCCGGTGGTGTAGATGAAGCTGCGCGCGCGGTTGCGGATCAGGTCGCAGACCGCAGCGGAGGCGCAGAGATAGCCGCCGTAGCCGCCGACCGCTTTCGAGAGCGTGCCCATCTGGAGGGGAACTGCGGTGCCGTGCGCCGTGCCGCGGCCGGCGTTGAGCACGCCGATGCCGTGGGCGTCATCGGTCATCAGCCAGGCGCCGTGGGTGGACGCGATTGTGGCGAGCGCCGCGATCGGGGCGCGGTCGCCATCCATCGAGAAGACGCCGTCGGTTGCGATGATGGCGTGGCGCCATGGGTGCGCGGCGAGCAGATGGGTCAGATGGGCGACATCGTTATGGGGGAACGGCAGCACGGCGGCGCCGGAGAGTTTGGCGCCGGCCCAGATGCAGGCGTGGGCCAGTTCGTCGATGAACACGGCATCGCCCGCGCCGACCAGGGCCGGGATGATGCCGATGTTGGCGAGGTAGCCCGAGCCGAACACGACGGCATCCGCCGTGGTTTTGAGGTCGGCCAGGCGGCGTTCGAGCGTGCGGTAGAGCGGGTGATCGCCGGTAACCAGGCGCGAGGCGCCGGCGCCGACGCCGTAGCGCTGCGTGGCGGCGACCGAGGCGGCGATGACAGCGGGGTGCTGGGACAGGTTGAGATAGTCGTTGCAGGAAAACGAGATCAGGCGCTGCCCGTCACGCAGGGCGATGGCGTTGGGGCAGCGGGTGATCGGGTTGATGCGCCGGCGGAGGGATGCGGCGTCGAGCGATGCGAGTTTGGTGGTGGCGAACTGGTCCAGGGTGGTGGTCATGGGTTTTGGACTCGAAGGGAAGGCACAGCAAGCACTTCTTTTTTTGTAAAAAAAGAAGCAAAAAAACTTCTGGTCGTAGGGGCGTTGCGCGGGAAAACGCCCGTGCCCCCGATTTTAAAAGTTTTTTGCTTCTTTTTTTCAAAAAAGAAGCCCTCCCCTACCCTTCCCTGACTCACGCTTAAAACCCTTCCCGTCATCCCCGCCCCGGTTTATCACCAATTCCGGCCATAGCGGCAATTCGGAGAGATCGATGTCCCTGACGCTCGAACCATCAACCACCCAACCGGCCACGCCATCCGCCACGCGCGCGCGGATCGCGGCGTTGCTCGCCTTGCCGCTGCCTGAACTGATGTTTCAGGCGCAGAGCGTGCATCGGCAGCATTTCGACCCGACCGAGGTGCAGATTTCCACGCTGCTCTCGATCAAGACCGGCGGCTGCCCGGAGGATTGCGGCTATTGCCCGCAGTCGGCCGGTTTCGATGCTGGGGTGCCAGCCTCGAAGCTGATGGAGCTGGAGCCGGTGCTCGAAGCGGCGAAGCGCGCGCGCGATGCCGGTGCGCAGCGGTTCTGCATGGGGGCGGCCTGGCGGTCGCCGAAGGATCATGATCTGGACCGGGTCGCCGCAATGGTGGCCGGGGTGAAGGCGCTGGGGATGGAAACCTGCGTCACGCTGGGGATGCTGCGGCCGGATCAGGCGGAGCGGCTGAAAACCGCCGGGCTCGATTATTACAACCATAATCTGGATACCTCGCCCGAGTTTTACGGCCGCATCATCACCACGCGGGTCTATCAGGACCGGCTGGATACGCTGGCCGCGGTGCGGGATGCCGGGATCAATGTGTGTTGCGGCGGGATCATCGGCATGGGCGAGGACCTGAATGATCGCGCCGGGCTGCTGGCGGCGCTGGCGGATCTGGACCCGTATCCGGAATCGGTGCCGATCAATGCGCTGGTTGCGGTGAAGGGGACCGCTTTGGGCGAGACGGCGCCGATCGATCCGATCGAGTTCGTGCGCACCATCGCGGCCGCGCGGATCGCGATGCCGAAATCCTACGTGCGGCTCTCGGCCGGGCGGGAGCAGCTTTCCGACGAGGCGCAGGCGCTGTGCTTTCTGGCGGGTGCGAATTCGATTTTTTATGGCGACACGCTGCTGACCACCAGCAACCCGGCGGTGGCGCGGGATAACGCGTTGTTTGCGAAACTGGGCATGAACCGGCAAGCCTGAAGCATGGATGTCACCGATCCCGACTGGCTGACCACCGGGTGGAACCACGTCTGGCTGCCGTATGCCCAGATGCGGACGGCACCGCTGCCGATGCCGGTGGTGCGGACCAGCGGCAGCGAGATCCAGCTTGCGGATGGGCGCATCCTGATCGATGGCATCGCGTCCTGGTGGACCGCCTGCCACGGCTATAACCATCCGCACATCCGCGCGGCGGTGGCGGCCCAGCTTGAGGCGATGCCGCATGTGATGTTCGGCGGGCTGGCGCATGAGCCGGCCTATCGGCTTGCCGCGCGGCTGGCGGGGTTGCTGCCGGACGGGTTGAACCGGGTGTTTTTCACCGATTCCGGTTCGGTCGCGGTCGAGGTTGCGATGAAGATCGCGGTGCAGGCGCGGCTCAATCGTGGCGCGCGCAACCGCACCAAATTCGTTGCGTTTCATGGCGGCTATCATGGCGATACGTTTGCGACCATGGCGATCTGCGATCCCGAGGAAGGGATGCACGCGCTGTTTGCCGGGATGCTGGCCGAGCAGGTGATCGCGCCGCTGCCGCGAGATGCGGCGTCGCGCGCGGCGTTCGACCTGATTGTCGAGGCGCACGCGGGGATTCTGGCCGGGATCATCGTCGAGCCGCTGGTGCAGGGGGCCGGCGGCATGGTGTTCAACGATGCCGCGACGCTGCGCCATTTGCGGGCGACCGCCGATCATTACGGGCTGACCTTGATATTCGATGAGATTTTCACCGGGTTCGGGCGGACCGGGACGATGTTCGCCTGGCAGCAGGCGGGGGTGGTGCCCGATATCATCACGCTGTCGAAGGCGCTGACCGGCGGGACCTCGCCGCTGGCGGCGACGATCGTGGCCGATGCGCTATTCGATGCGTTTTTATCGGACAATCCTGGCCATGCGCTGATGCACGGCCCCACTTTCATGGCCAATCCGCTCGGTTGTGCCGCCGCCAATGCCTCGCTCGACCTGTTCGAGACCGAACCGAGGCTGGCGCAGGCCGCCGCGATCGAGGCGGCGCTGCGCACCGGGCTCGCGCCGTGCCGGGCGCTGCCCGGGGTGGTCGATGTGCGGGTGATGGGCGCGATCGGCGTGGTGCAGCTTGAGCGGATCGATGATCCGGCGGCCTTGCGCGCCGCGTTCATCCGGCAGGGTGTCTGGGTGCGGCCGTTCCGGGACATTATTTATCTGACGCCGGCGCTGACGATCGAGCCGGGTCGGTTAAGTGATCTGTGTCAGGCGGTGGTGAACGTCGTGAATTCAACCACCGCCATTAAAACCGGCACAGCCCCAAATTCATAAAAGTTTTTTGGTTCTTTTTTTCAAAAAAGAACCCTTGCTTTCTCACCGCCCCCGATCACAACGCCGCCTCGGCGAAAATGCGGCTGACATCGCCGTGCCAGGCACCGAGGTAGCGGCCCAGCCAGTATTCCGCCTGGGTGGGTTCGCCTTCGGTGATGGCTTGCAGGGGGGCGAGGTAGATGCGTTCGTCCTCGCCGGCCGCGTTGAATTGCGCGCGCGCCCGCAGGCCTTCGGCGGCGATGGCGACGGCATCGCGCCCGAGATCGCGCAGCGTGCCTTTGCCGAGTTTGATGTCGAGGCCGGCGCGCGGCACCTCGTTGCGCAGCGTGATGAGCGTGTCGTAGTCGATGTCGCGGATCAGTTCGCAGGCGGCTTCGAGGGCGGCATCGTCGTAGAACAGGCCGGCCCAGAAGGCCGGCTGGGCCAGCAGCATGGCGGGGTTGCCGGTGTCCGCACCGCGGGTTTCGATGAAGCGCTTGAGCCGGACATCGGGGAATGCGGTGGTCGCGTGATCGGCGAAATCGCCGATCGTGGGGGTCTGGCCTTCGAATCCGGCGAGCCGGCCCGCCATGAAATCGCGGAAGGAGCGGCCGGAGACGTCGATATAGCGCCCGTCGCGGTAGACGAAATACATCGGCACATCGAGCAGATAGTCGGCATAGCGCTCGAAGCCGAAGCCGTCCTCGAACACCGCGCGGGGAATGCCGGAGCGTGCGTTGTCGGTATCGAGCCAGGTGTAGGCGCGGTTCGACAGCATGCCATCGGGCTTGCCTTCGCGGAACGGGCCGTTGGCGAACAGGGCAGTGGCGAGCGGTTGGAGGGCGTAGCCGACCCGCATTTTGCGGACCATGTCGGCTTCGGAGGCGAAATCGAGATTGGCCTGCACCGTGCAGGTGCGCAGCATCATGTCGAACCCGCGGGTGCCGACGCGGGGCATGTAGGCGCGCATGATGGCGTAGCGGCCTTTCGGCATCCAGTCGAAATCGGCGCGGGTGCCGGTCGGGTGAAAGCCGAGCGGTGCGAAGCCGAGGCCGAGTTTCGGTGCGACGCGGTGGATGCGCGCGATATGCGCATCGATCTCGGCCTTGGTTTCGTGCAGCGAGGCGACGATGCCGCCGGACAGCTCGAACTGGCCACCCGGTTCCAGCGAGATCGAGAAATTCTGTCCGGTCAGGCCGATCGGATTGCCGCGATCGAGGATGGGTGTCAGGCCTTCATCGGCGCCGATCATGTCGAGCAATTCGCGGATGCCGCCCTCGTAGCGGGGCGGGTGCTGGCCGTTCAGGGTGAAGCCGAAACTTTCGTGTTCGGTGCCGATCCGAAATTCGGATGCGGGTTTGCAGCCGGCCGCGAACCAGGCGGCAAGCTGGCTGGTTTGGGTAATTGCCGTCGCGTCGGCCTCTCCGGGGTTAGACAAGCACGTCTCCTGATCTCAACTCTGCACGATCTCAACCCTGATCCGGTGCGGCGAGCAGGCGCGCAAGTCCGGCAATGGCGGCGGTCTCGGCGCGCAGAATGCGCGGCCCGAGCGAAACCAGCGTAACAAACCCATGCCGGACCATGCCGTCAAGTTCCGCCGGTGCAAACCCGCCTTCGGGGCCGACCAGCAGGGCGTGGGGTTGCAAATGCGGGATCGCGACCAGAGGTGGGGCGGTGCTGCGTTCGGCGGCGACGAACAGGCGGCGATCGGGCGGGAAATCGGCGAGGAATTGCGCGAGGTCGCGCGGTTCGTGCACCGGCGGCACGTGCAGGCGCTCGCATTGCTCGGCCGCTTCGGTGGCGATGGCGGTGAGCCGCTCGTGATTGATGCGCGCGGTCTGGCTGTGGGCGGTGAACACCGGGTAGATGGCGGCGACGCCGAGTTCGGTGGCTTTTTCGATGATCAGATCGGTCGCGTCGCGCTTGACCGGGGCGAAGGCGAGCCAGCAATCGGGCTCCGGCGCGGGGGCGCGGGTTTGTGCGCCGAGTGCCACATCGGCGCCGTGGCGGCCGATCCGCTCGATCACGCCATCGAACTCGCCATCCGCGCCGTTGAAGAGGCGGAGGGTATCGCCGGCGCGCCGGCGCATCACCGTGCCGAGGTAGTGCGCCTGGGCCGGGTTTGTGCCAATCACCGCACCGGTTGCCAGTTTCAGCGGAACATGAAGGCGGATGATCGAAGCCATGCCGAACGCTTTACCAGCAGATCAGGGATTTACCGATATCCGCCCGACGGGCTGGATCGCGCGGTTGCCCGTCAGGCTGCGGCCGTTTGCGCTGCTGGCCCGGCTGGATCGGCCGATCGGCATCTGGCTGCTGTTTCTGCCGGGGCTGTGGAGCATTCTGCTCGCCGGCGCGGGGGTGTGGTTCAGCCTGTATCTGATTGTGCTGTTCGGGATCGGGGCGGCGGTGATGCGCGCAGCCGGGTGCACGGTGAATGATTTATGGGACCGCAAGCTGGATCGTCTGGTAGCGCGGACGGCGGGGCGGCCGCTCGCCTCCGGCGCGCTTTCGGTGCCGCAGGCGCTGGGGTTTCTGGTGGGGCTGCTGGTGGCGGGGCTGGTTATTCTGTTGCTGCTCGATCGGACGGCGCAAATTCTCGGTGTGGTGTCGCTGGTGCTCGTGGCGCTGTATCCGGCTGCCAAGCGCGTGACGTTCTGGCCGCAGATGATGCTGGGCTTCACCTTCGGGTGGGGCGCGCCGATGGGCTATGCGGCGGCGCACGGCAGTCTCGACTGGCCGGTGCTGCCGCTCTACGCCGCGACAATTTTGTGGATTCTGGGGTATGACACGATTTACGCGCATCAGGATCGCGAGGATGATGCGATGGCCGGGATCAAATCGACCGCGTTGAAATTCGGCGCTGACACGCGGCGGTTTTTGATTGTCTGCTATGGTGGGGCGATCGGTTTGTTGCTGGTTGCGTTCATCATCGCGGGGTTGCGCCCGCTCGGCATCGTTGCGCTGGCGGCGCCGGCGGCGCTGCTGGCCTGGCAGATCGTGCGGCTCGATATCGATGATCCGGTGCGCTGCCTTGCTCTGTTCAAGTTGAACCGCGATGTCGGCCTGCTGGTGGCGCTTGCCGTTTTGCTCGGGCGATGACCGATCCGGAGGATTTCATCCGCCGCTCGACCTGCCTTGCGGCGCCGGAGCTGATCCCGGAAATCAGGCTGCATCTGGCGACCGAGATTACGCCGATCTGGCAGGCGACCGAGACGTTTCTGGCGGAAACCGGCATCGCGCCGCCGTATTGGGCGTTTGCGTGGCCGGGCTCGATCGCGCTGGCGCGGCATTGCCTCGATCATCCCGAGCTGGTGCACGGCAAGCGGGTGATCGATTTCGCCGCCGGGTCCGGGCTGGCGGGGATTGCCGCGTGGATGGCGGGGGCGGCCGCGGTGACCGCGATCGAGATCGACCCGATGGCGGGGGCGGCGATGGCGCTGAACGCGCGGGCGAACGGGGCGGATATTGCCGTTGAAATCGGCGATGCGACCGGGTCGGTGCGGGATGCCGATGTGATGATGTGCGGCGATATTTGCTACGAAGCCCCGATGACGCGGCATATCTGGCCCTGGCTGCGCGCATGTGCGGCGCGTGGTGAGGTCTGGATCGCCGATCCGGGCCGCGCCTATGTGCCGCGCGAGGGTCTGGCGGCATTCGCCCGCTATGAGATTGCTACGACGGCGGAACTGGAAAGCCGGACGATGCGCGAGACAATTTTATATCGCATCACGTGATGTGCGGGTGTCGGAAGTTTTCTACGGCTGTTTTTCCAAAAAGAAACGCTTTCTTAACGGTGCCCTGCGACATTGACGTGCGGTTGACCCTCACCACCTCGGGCAGTAAGCAAGTGCAGCATTTCGATATGTTTTTTCAACAATCGACAACGAATGGTGATCGTCGTGCCAGATGTGCGTGAGGCCCTGATGCAGGGCCGCAATACCGCCGGAACCCTCGTCCAGCGACCGTTATCGCCGCATTTGCAGGTCTATAAGCCGCAGATTTCCTCGGCCTTGTCGATTTTCCATCGGATTACCGGTGTGGCTCTGTCGCTCGGGGCGGTGCTGCTGTCGCTTTGGCTGGCGGCGGCCGCGACCTCGCCGGGTGCGTTCGCGCTTGCACAATCGCTGCTCGATTCGATTGTCGGCATGCTGATCCTGTTCGGCTTCACGCTCGCGCTTTTCTATCATTTCTGTAACGGCGTCCGGCATTTGCTGTGGGATGCCGGCTATGGGTTCGACCTGCCGACGATGCACCGGACTGGCTATGCGGTTCTGGTTGCGAGTGCGGGGTTGACGGTGGTGTTCTGGATCATCGGGCTGGTGATCCTGTGAGCGCGCCGCGATCCGATCAGGCGATCAAGATCATGCGCTCGCCGCTCGGGCGGGCGCGCGGCATGGGTTCGGCGAAATCCGGCCTGGGGCATTGGTGGGCGCAGCGGCTGACCGCGATGGCGCTGTTGCCGCTGTCGCTGTATTTCGTGCTGTCGGTGTTTCTGCTCGAAGGGGCGGATCAGGCGGCGATGCTGCGCTATATGGCGGAACCCTGGAACGGCGTGCTGTTCATCGCGCTGATTGCAGCCCTGTTCTATCATTTGCAGCTGGGTTTGCAGGTCGTGATCGAGGACTACATCCATAGTGAGGCCAGACGCCTCACCGCCGTGCTGGCGATGCGCGCAGCCGTGACGTTGTTCGGCCTGCTCGCGCTGGTCTCGGTGCTGAAACTGATTTTCTGATCCTGCAGGGTAAAGAACCATGAATGCCATGTCGAAGCCTTCGCTCGGCGCCTACACCATCATCGACCATACGTATGACGTGCTGGTGGTCGGTGCCGGCGGGTCCGGTCTGCGCGCCACCCTCGGCATGGGCCAGGCCGGGCTGAAAACCGCGTGCATCACCAAGGTGTTCCCAACGCGCAGCCATACCGTGGCGGCGCAGGGCGGCATTGGTGCCGCGCTGGGCAACATGGAGCCGGACGATTGGCGCTGGCACATGTATGACACCGTCAAGGGCTCGGACTGGCTGGGCGATCAGGACGCGATCGAATACATGTGCCGCGAGGCGATTCCCGCGATTTACGAGCTTGAGCATTTCGGTGTGCCGTTCAGCCGCACCGAGGATGGCAAGATCTACCAACGCCCGTTCGGCGGGCATATGAAAGAATTCGGGGCGGCACCGGTGCCGCGCGCCTGCGCTGCCGCCGACCGCACGGGGCATGCGATTCTGCACACGCTGTATCAGCAGAGCCTGAAGCAGGATGTGGAATTCTTTGTCGAGTATTTTGCGACCGACCTGATCATGGACGACGAGGGTGCATGCCGCGGCGTGATGGCCTGGTGCCTGGAGGACGGCACGATCCACCGGTTCCGTGCACAGTTGGTGGTGCTGGCGACCGGTGGTTATGGCCGCGCCTATCTGTCGTGCACCTCGGCCCACACCTGCACCGGTGATGGCGGTGGCATGGCGTTGCGCGCCGGGCTTTCGATGCAGGACATGGAGTTCGTGCAGTTCCACCCGACCGGTATTTTCCCGGCCGGCTGCCTGATCACCGAGGGTGCCCGCGGGGAAGGCGGCTATCTGACCAATGCCGAGGGCGAGCGGTTCATGGAGCGCTATGCGCCGACGGCGAAGGACCTTGCCTCGCGCGATGTGGTTTCGCGCTCGATGACGATCGAGATCATGGAAGGGCGCGGCTGCGGGCCGAACAAGGATCATATCCTGCTGCATCTCGAAGGGTTGAAACCCGAGCAGTTGCACGAGCGGCTGCCTGGGATTTCGGAGACCGCGCGGGTGTTTGCCGGTGTCGATGTGACAAAGGCGCCGATTCCGGTGCTGCCGACCGTGCATTATAATATGGGTGGGATTCCGACCAATTTCCGCGCTGAAGTGCTGCGGCCGACTGCTAGCGATCCTGATGCGGTGGTGCCTGGGCTGATGGCGGTGGGCGAGGCTGCGTGCGTTTCGGTGCATGGCGCCAACCGGCTTGGCACCAATTCGCTGCTCGACCTGGTGGTGTTCGGCCGAGCGGCGGCGCATCAGGCGGCGAAGATCATCACCCCCGGTGCGTCGCAGGCCAATCTGCCGCCGCGTGCGGGTGAAGCTTCGCTCGACCGGCTTGATGCGACGCGTCACGCCAAGGGCGGCACCAATGTGGCGGCGCTGCGCGACAATATGCAGCGCACCATGCAGAACCACGCCGCGGTGTTCCGCAATTCGAAGACGCTCAAAGAGGGTGTCGATAAAATGTCGACCATCTGGCACGGCATGAAGGACATCACGGTCAATGATCGCGGCATGATCTGGAATTCGGACCTGATGGAAGCGCTCGAGCTGCATAATCTGATGGGCAACGCGATCACCACCATGGTCTCGGCGGAGGCGCGGCACGAAAGCCGTGGTGCCCATGCGCATGATGATTATTCCGAGCGTGACGATGCGGAGTGGATGAAGCACAGCCTGGCGCATTGCACGCCGGATGGTGCGGTTTCGCTCGATTACCGGCCGGTGCGGATGCAGACCATGACCAACGATGTCTCGGTGTTTCCGCCCAAGAAGCGCGTTTACTGATCAGAGGTTCCGAACCATGGCCGAACTGACCCTTCCGAAGAACAGCCGCGTCACCGCCGGTACCACCCACAAGGCGGCGCCCGGGGCGACGCGCGTCAAAAACTTTCAGGTCTATCGCTGGAACCCGGATGATGCCGGCAATCCGCATACCGACACCTATGAAATCGATCTCGATCAGTGCGGGCCGATGGTGCTGGATGCGCTGATCAAGATCAAGAACGAGATCGACCCGACGCTGACGTTCCGCCGCTCCTGCCGTGAAGGTATTTGCGGTTCGTGCGCGATGAATATCGACGGCACCAATACGCTCGCGTGCCTCAAGCCGATCGATGAGGTGAAGGCCGACGTAAAGATCAACCCGCTGCCGCATATGGCCGTGGTCAAGGATCTGGTGCCCGACCTGACGCAGGCTTATGCGCAATATCGCTCGATCGAGCCGTGGTTGCAGTCCGAGACCCCTGCCCCGCCGGATGGTGAGCGGCTTCAGAGCATCGAGGAACGCGCGGATATCGATGGGTTGTGGGAGTGCATTCTGTGCTTCTGCTGTACGACGTCGTGCCCGTCCTACTGGTGGAATGGCGATCGCTATCTTGGGCCGGCGGTGCTGATGGCGGCTTATCGGTGGATTGCGGATTCGCGGGATGAGAACACCGGTAAACGACTGGATGCGCTGGAAGATCCGTTCAAGCTCTATCGGTGCCATACGATCATGAATTGCACGCAGACGTGCCCGAAGGGACTCAATCCTGCGAAGGCGATTGGGAAGATCAAGCAGTTGATGGTGGAGCGGCAGGGGTAAGGGAAGGCTTCTTTTTTGTAAAAAAGAAGCAAAAAACTTTTTGACTCCGGGGCACGGGCGGTTTCACCGGCACGGACTCAAATTAACAAAGTTTTTTTTGCTTCTTTTTTGTTCACAAAAAAGAAGTGCTCCCCTTGTCTTTTTGTGCTTTTCGTTTTGATATCGTAATGAAATGGACGTGCGAAATCATGGCCCCTTCCGCCAGAGTTTTTTGACGTTGAAGGAGGGGATGAAGGGTTGGTGCCAGGGTGGCACGGGCGGT
>NZ_FTNE01000001.1:14401-57938 GCF_900156265.1 Acidiphilium rubrum | reverse complement strand
TTTAGGTTGTTGGGTGTGGCGGGGCTGGATTGCCGCGCTGCGCTCGCAATGACGGGGTGGGGTTGGGGGCTTGCGTGATTTGTATCGAGGGATACAGATCCGACCCTTGGGGGCTCGCCGCTACAGGGCGAATCGCAGGACCAGCCGGTTGATCCCCGCTTCGCGATGGTACGCCATTTCCTTGCAATAATGCCGCAGCAGACGCAGCCCCGCCCCGCCGGCGCCGGGCGCTTCCAGGCGAACCGCTTGTGCCACCGCCGACGCCGCCACGGGGTCGAATGCCGGACCGGAATCCTCGACCACCAGCGCCACCGCCGCATCCTCGCGCCGCAAACTCACGGTGATGACATCGCCGCGATCGAGGCCGATGCCATGCATGGCCACGTTCATCACCGCCTCCTCGGCCGCCACGTGCATCCGGCCCAGCAGGGGTTCCGTCACGCCGGCTGCGGCCGCCGCCTCATCCAGCCACGGGTAGAGGCGCGCGAGATCCGCCGGCGCGGTGGTGATCGCCAGAGGGTGAGCCACGACAATCAGGAAACCGCGGCGATCGCCGATGCCTCGTCATGGAAAATCGGGAACAGCTCGTCCACTCCGCTGGTGGTGATGACTTCTTCCACCGCCGGCCGCGGCGCCAGCAGCACGTATTTGCCGCCCTTGCCCAGCACGGTCTTGCCGCTCAGCACCACGCTGCGCAGCCCGAGCGAGGCCATGAACTCGACCCCGGCCAGATCCACGATCACCGCCTTTTTTGAGCCGCCCACCAGGCTCATTGGCATGTCGATCGCGGATGCGCCGGCGATATCGATCCGCCCGGACAGCACGACCTTGGTGATGGTACCTGTCAATTCTTCTAACGCAATCGGCATGGAAAACTCCGTTGTCCGGGTCGGGATCGACCGCGTGTCTTTTTGGCAATGCCAGAGGCAATGTGTTCTTTCAAGCCATAAAACTCGTTGCGCTTTACGACATTTTACGTTTGGAATGACGTTTCAATGACAAACGTACCCGGGTGACCGGGCGGGGGTTTCGATGGCGACTTCGTTCCAGGATGACAATGGCGACCAGACGATCGTGGGCCCGGTTCCGGTCGACGAGGCGCCGCCGGCCCAGTTCTGCCATTTGCTGAATTATTCGATCGACGTGACACCGCGGCGCGTCGCCATCGCGCCCGAAGGCATGACGATCGGGCGTACCGCACCGGCCGAGCTGGTGATCGCCAGCCCGGAGATTTCGCGGCGCCATTGCCGGATCGAGGTCTTCGGCATCGATGCCGTTCTCACCGATCTCGGCAGCACCAACGGCACCTATCTCGATGGGCAGAGACTCGACCGGCCGGCCCGGCTGCGCAGCGGAACCATTTTCCGCCTCGGCGCGTTTCCGATCCGCTATGAGCGGCGCGACCTTGCCGAGATTGCCCAGGAGGAGGAGCATAGCGCGGATTTGAAACGCGCGGAGGACTACGTTCGCGCGATCCTGCCGCAGCCGATTCTCGACGGCGTGATCCGCACCGAATGGTGCTTCGTGCCCTCCGCCAAGCTCGGCGGCGACGCGTTCGGCTACCAGTTTCTGTCCGAGACGGTGTTTGCGGGGTTTTTGCTCGATGTCTCCGGTCACGGCATCGGCTCGGCGATGCACGCCGCCAACGTTGCCAACACGCTGCGCCGGCGCGCGCTTCCCGGTGTCGATTTCGCAGACCCCGCGGCGGTTGCCGCCGGGCTGAACCGGATGTTCCCGATGGAGGAGCATAACGGGCTGATGCTGACGCTGTGGTATTTCACGTATGATTTGCCCAGCCGCCAGTTGCGCTATTGCGCCGCCGGGCACCACCCGGCCTTTCTCGTGACACAAGCGCAGGCCGAACCGACGCCGCTTTGGCGCCGCGGCCCCGCCATCGGCATGATGCAATCCGGCAAATGGCTGGTGGGCGAAGCATCCCTGCCGCCCGGCGCACAGCTTTTGATCATTTCTGACGGGACGTTTGAAATATTGACGCCGGATGGCCGCCAATGGCAGATCGAGGACCTTCGCCAGCTGGTGCGTCAATACGCCACGCCGGACGGCGGGCTTACCAGCGCCATCTACACGGCGGTCCGCGCCGCCGCCCGCCCCGGCCCGCTGGAGGATGATTTCTCGGCGCTTTTGGTTAGTTTCGCTTAGCAACGCCGATGTGAACTCGCGTGCGCCGATTTGCTGACAGCGCACAACGATCTGTGCGGTCCGCCGGACAGGCACGGGAAGGCAAGCCCTGCTTTTTTGTAAAAAAGCAGCAAAAAACTTTTGTTCGTTTGGGGGTTGGGGTGGGGACGGCGGCGGACGGTTGGGAGAGGTTCGGGTGCTGGACGTTACGGGATATCGAGCCCTGCGACGTCGCCATCGCCGATGCGGACACGGCACTGACGGTTGGTGTGATTGCTGGCGCACTTCATGTCGCGCGGCGGATATGATGTATGATAAAGCTGCGCGGCGCGGACATGCCACGTTGGACGGTCGGGGGGTGGGGGCCGGTTTGGCCTGTGACCGCTTTTTACACGTATCCCGAATCTGTCCCTGCTTACACAAATAAGATCAATGCGCTACCCTAATCGTCACCGACCGTGTGACACGGCCTGCCTGACATAGACAAAGCGAGCCAACCCATGTTCGACGAACCCGGTTTTCCAAGCGACCCTGACTATGACGCCACCGCGCCCACGCTGCACACTTTCGTATATTGCAGTCGTGCTGCCGATGGCGTGGAGGAGGCCGAGGTCAACCGCCTCATCGAGTCGGCGCAACGCCACAATCTCACGTGCGGCATTACCGGGGTGCTCGTTTTCGGCAGTGGCGTCTTCTTTCAATGGATCGAGGGGCCGGAAGCCGAGGTGCGGAAGCTGATGGCGAGTCTGCATAGCGATCCGCGCCATTACGATATCGTCTCGCTGGAGGAGAGCGTGGAAAAACGCGAGCGTCTGTATGCGAATTGGCAGATGGAGCGGGTCAGTGCCGACGACATCCTCGAAGTGCTCCAGGACGCGCTCGAAAGCGCCGAAGACGAGAACAATATCGCAACATTGAAACGTATTGTCGATCATCTGGCTACGGGGTCGCTGGATTCGCTTGGGCGCGCTCAGTAGGTCGGCAGATGGCCGATAGGAGACGGACGGCTGTGGGGCGCCCGCAACGTTAAGCGGACGTTCACGGTTGAGTCGAAATTCGACCGAGTTTGCCGGTGGGCGGGCCGCCGCCGCGTCGTGGTCATTGTCCCACCCCGGCTTACCGGTATAAGATCGGATCGCTTGCGTTCTATCCAAATCTGCTGCCAGAGTTTGTGGCGCTCCGGCCAAGCCGCAGGCGACCTTCCATCATTATGTGAAGGACGGCTAACGAGTTTAGGGAGGCCTACAAGTAGGGAGTGATTAAATGAAGGCTAAGCCGGAGTGCGTTCGAGATATTTTTTCGTCGAATTGTCAGTACATTATACCGATCTTTCAACGGCACTACGTTTGGGACCGTGAGGTCCAGTGGGAGCCATTGTGGGACGATATGGTATCGCAACTCCGTGTCCGATTAGATGGACGGGTCCCGAAGCCGCATTATTGTGGCGCAATTGTTATTGATGAAAGAAAAAAAGATTCCGTTAGTGAGTCGACCAGGTTTAGCGTAATTGACGGACAGCAGCGCCTTACTACATTTCAAATTATACTCTCAGCGTTGCGGGATGTTTGCTTTAGGCAGGAAACCAGTGAGCTCACAGCCAAGATCGGGAAGCTGATATTTAACTCACAAGAAAGTGGGGCTTTTTCGGACCCTGCTGATCAAGTGAAGGTCAGACCCACTAAGTATGATCGCGGGTCATTCTTTGACGTGCTCATGACTGCGGATCGTGAGAAAGTGCGGTCAAAATACTACGCTACATTTAAACCGAAGACATCTGGCAAAAACGCACTAAAAGAGTTCGATCTGCCTAGGACTGTTCAAGCCTACCTATTTTTTTACGATATGGTCTCTAGGCTTGTTCAATCCCCAGGAGACATACTAGGTATTGATACATATTCGACTGAGGAAATTCTGATACATTTAGTAGAGACCTTTTTAGCAGACTTTCAAACTGTTGTTATATTGCTGGATAGCAGTGATGATGCACAGGTTATATTTGAAAGCCTGAACTACCGAGGTGCTCCACTCTTGGCTTCCGATTTGATTCGCAATTATGCATTCATGAGAGCCGAGCAAAATCGTGAAAACGTGGATGAGATTTACGCACAGGACTGGAGTCATTTCGAGGAGAGGTTTTGGACGTTAGAAGATAGGCAAGGCCGCTTAAAAAAGCCGAGAATGGAGTTTTTCTTTACGAATTTTCTGGCCGCTGCGACTGGTACAGAGATCAACCAAAGTAGAATTTTCCAAGAATATTTGGATTGGATCAATTTCCGAAAGCATGACCTGAAAGTGAGGGAAGAGCTCAAGTTCATCTACAAGCACTCGAAGGTCTACCGCCAGCTTGTAGAGCCTGTGGGCGACGATGACCTGCCCAACTTCGCAAGATTTCTTTCTGCGTTCGATTTCACAATCGCATTCCCGCTTGTTATGGCGATTTTTGCGGAGACTGAGATTGAGCCTGAGGAAAAAGCCGACATCCTACTGACACTTGAATCGTATATCGTCCGACGCTCGATCTGCGATCGGACTACAAAGGGATATAATAAGGTTTTCATCCAAGCAATCAGGGACATGCGTTCGAAGGGAATCAACCAAAAAGTCCTGCGTGATTTCTTTACCGGACTGAATGGTGATTCTGTCGATTGGCCGACTGATGAGCAGTTCCAGGCAGCCTTCATGCGAAAGCCTCTATATAAGATTTTAACCGGCCAGCGCCTAGTTTATATATTGTCTAGGCTGGAGCATGCCGAGCGACACAAGTATTCGGAAATCATAAAGATTGATTCGCAACTGACTTCCGAGCACGTTCTGCCTCAGTCTTGGTGCGGAACTTGGCCCTTGACGGGGGGACACCAAGTCAATCCAGAACAACTCGAACAGGCCATCAAGAAGGATCGCTTACAACTTCCACTCAATGGTTTAGAGAAGGCGATCGTTGAACGAGAGCGCCTAGTTAACACTATTGGGAATCTCACCTTAATTGTCGGCAGGCTAAATTCCTCAATTGGCGCAAACATCTTTGATCTAAAGCGGGCGGCGATTCTACAACACTCTTCACTTCGGTTAAACAGATATTTTCAATCGGTTGATGACTGGGACGAGGAGGCAATTACACGGCGCTCAGAGTTACTTTTTCGTGATGCTCTCACGATCTGGCGTGGGCCAAAAGGACGCTCCCTGGAGGCTCGGGATGAGCTGCTGTCGGTTTGATTGCGCCATCTTAAAGCCGAATTGACCAGCGGTTTTGCAGAATGCTGAGCGTCTGCTAGGCGGGTGGGCTCCCTCACCCGGTGAAGACCGCAATGAGCGCGAAGCTGCCGGCGCTGGTCGACGCGGTGGGATGGATGGGTGGTGCGATCCGGGCGGTTAGGGCTCGGTCGCGGTGATGGCCAAGACCCTGACGAATAAAAGTTT
Source organism: Acidiphilium rubrum (assembly GCF_900156265.1). GTDB lineage: Bacteria > Pseudomonadota > Alphaproteobacteria > Acetobacterales > Acetobacteraceae > Acidiphilium > Acidiphilium rubrum. Next base: position 52,382 of record NZ_FTNE01000001.1, on the reverse strand, counting down.
TTTGCTTCTTTTTTACAAAAAAGAAGTGCTTGCTTCCCTGCCCTGCCCCACCTTAACCCGCCCGAAACCCGCCATCGATGGGCATAATGACGCCGTTGATCATGCCTGCGGCGGCCGAGAGCAGGAACATGGCGACGCTTGCGATTTCTTCGGGTTTTGCGAAGCGGCGCAGCGGGATGCGGGCGAGCATGGGGTTTGATTTGGCGGGGTCGGACCAGGCGCGTTCGCCCATGGGGGTGAGGGTTATGACGGGGTTGATGCTGTTGGTGCGGATGCCGAAGGGGCCGAGTTCGTTGGCCATGGTGAGGGTCATGGAGTCGAGGGCGGCTTTGGAGGCGGCGTAGGCGACGTGGTCGGGGGTGCCCCAGAGGCTGGCGATCGAGGAGACGTTGACGATGGCGCCTGGGTGGTTGCGGCTGAGCCAGTTGCGGACGACTGCCTGGGCGATGAGGAACGGGGCGCGGAGGTTGACCGCCATGATCTGGTCGAACTGGGTGGCTGTGGTTTCGGTGAAGGGGGCGAGCAGGGCGATGCCGGCGTTGTTGATCAGGTAGTCGACCGGGGCGAGGTTGGGCATCAGGGCGGTGATTGCCTCGGTGTGTTCGAGGTCGATCGTGTGGGTTTCGGCACCGGTGGCCTGGTGGAGGGAGGCGAGATCATCAGGGGAGCGGCTGAGGGCGACGATGGTGGCGCCTTTGGCGGCGGCCATGGTGGCGAGGGCGCGGCCGATGCCTTTGCCGGCGCCGGTGATCAGGATGCGTTTGCCTTGGAACTCCGTGGTCATGCGCGCAGGGCCGCGCCGGTTTCCGCGTTGAAGAGGTGCAGGTGCGCGGCGGGGATGGCGAGGGAGGCGCGTTCGCCTTCGCGCCAGATGGTTTCGCCGCGCGGGCGGCGGAAGACGGCTTCCTCGCCATCGTCGAGGCGGAGGTGGACTTCGATTTGGGCGCCGAGATGTTCGACGACATCGACGACGCCTTCGATCATCGCCTCGCCATCGTGGGCGGCGCCGGGGCGGGCTTCTTCGCCGCGAAAGCCGAGGAAGAGATCAGGCGGCAGGGTGCCGAGGGTGGCGGGCACGGGGGCGCGGATGCCGGCGGCCTCGATCGCGTTGGCGCCGGGGCGGTGGGCGAGGCGGATGAGGTTCATGCGGGGCGCGCCGATGAAGCGGGCGACGAAGGCGTTGGCGGGGTGCGCGTAGATTTCATCGGGCGTGCCGATCTGTTCGACGTGGCCGAAATTCATGACCGTGATGCGGTCGCCGAGGCCCATGGCCTCTTCCTGGTCGTGGGTGACGTAGATGGTGGTCATGCCGGTCTTGCGGTGGATGCGCAGGAGTTCGGCGCGCATGACGGTGCGGAGCTGGGCGTCGATGTTCGAAAGGGGTTCGTCCATCAGCGAGACGGAGGGTTCGCGGGCGATGACGCGGGCGAGGGCGACGCGCTGGCGTTGGCCGCCGGAGAGGGCTTTCGGTTTGCGTTCGAGGTAGGGGGCGATTTGCACGAGGGCGGCGACGCGTTCGATCCGGCTGGCGATTTCGGTGGGGGTGACGCCGCGCAGTTTCAGGCCGAGGGCGATGTTTTCGCGCACCGTCATGTGCGGGTAGAGGGCGTAGCTTTGGAAGACCATGCCGACGTCGCGCTTGGCGGGCGGGGTTAGGGTGACATCGGTGCCGCCGATCATGATGCGGCCGGTGCTGGGGGTTTCGAGCCCGGCGATCATGCGCAGCAGGGTGGTTTTGCCGCAGCCGGAGGGGCCGAGCAGGACCATGAATTCACCTTCGGCGACGCTGAGGTCGAGCCGTTTCAGTACCTCGGTGGCGCCGTAGCGCTTGGTGACACCGTCGATCGAGATTTGAGCCACGCGGCCTCCTTATTTCACCGCGCCGAGCGTCAGCCCGCGCGCGATATATTTATTGATCGCAATGCCGCCGACCACGACGGGGCCGGTGATCATGACAGCGCTTGCCATCACGCGGCCCCAGGGGATGATGTAGCCGCCGAGGTAGCTCATCATGACGGTTGGTGCGGTGCGGGCATCGGTGCCGGGGGTGAGGATGAAGGCGTAGAGCAGGTCGTTCCAGGCGAAGATGCCGGCGAGAATGGCGGCGACGGTGATGCCGGGCACGGTGAGCGGCAAGGTGATGCGCAGGAAGATGCCGAATTTGCTCATGCCGTCGAGCAAGGCAGCTTCTTCGAGGGCGATCGGCACGGCGCGGAACTGATCGACCAGGAGCCACACGACCACGGGGACCACGAAGGTCTGGTAGATCAGGATCAGGACGATCGGGTTATCGATCATGCGCAGGTTCGCGGCGAGCAGGTAGAACGGGATGAGGACGACGACGGGGATCAGCATCCAGTTGGTGACGTACCAGAACTGGATCTGCGATGAGCCGCGGAAGGTGTAGCGGGCGAGGCCGTAGGCGGCCGGGGCGCCGACCGCGATGCCGAGGGCGACGGCGCCGACCGTGACGATCAATGAATTGAGCAGGGCGCGCAGGATATTGTCGTTGACGATGGCGGCGGCGTAGGAGGCGAAATGGGGTTTGAACAGCCAGACCGGCGGCAGCTGGAAAATCTGGTTCTCGGTTTTCAGCGAGGAGGCGATCATCCAGTAGAACGGGAAGATGATGATCAGGGCGATGAAGCCGAGGAAGAGGCCGTGGCCGAGCGAGAGGAGTTTGTGTTTGGTCATCGGGGTCAGACCTCGTCCTTGTAGAGAAAACTGACCACGGTTTGCGCCAGCACGATCGTGACGATCAGGGTGAGCACCGATTCCGCCGAGGCGAGGCCGACGTCGAAGCCGCGGAAGGCGATGCGCTCGATGTGCAGGGCGATCATCTGGGTGGCGTCGCCCGGGCCGCCTTTTTCGACCGAGTAGATCATGTCGAACGTCTTGATGGTGAAGATGGTCTGGAACACGATGCTGGCCACCAGGCCGGGACGGAGGAACGGCAGCTTGATGTAGCGGAAGCGCGCCCAGAAGCTTTCGGTTTCCAGCGTGATCGCTTCCTCGATATCCTGCGGCACGGTGGCGAGGCTGGCCGAGAGCACGAGGGCGACGAAGGGGGTCCATTCCCAGATTTGCGTCATCATCACCATGCCGAGGGCGGCGTGGGCGTTGCCGAGCCAGTCGATCGGGGCGATGCCGAGCACGTGCAGGCCGTAATTCACCACGCCGAGCTGGGTGTTGAACATCAGCTGCACCAGCATGCCGACCACGCTGGGGGTTGTTGCGATCGGCACCACCAGCAGGATTTGGACGAGGCGGCGCAGCCAGGCGTTGCGGGTCTGATCGAGCGCGAGGGCGATGGAGAGGCCGAGGCACAGCTCGATCGGCAGCGTGACGATCAGGAACAGGAAGGTGCGCAGGATCGAGGAGATGAAATCCGACGAGGTCAGGGTTTCGATGTAATTGTCGAAGCCGTTGAACACCGGTGGGCCCATGCCCATGGTCCAGTTGTGGAACGAGAAATACGCAACGAAAACAGTGGGGTACAGGCCGACCGCCAGCAGCAGCAGGAGCGACGGGCCGACGAAGAACCACGGCTCCCACTGCCGGATGCGCGGCACTTTGACCTCGTGCAGGGTGGGTTCGGTCATGGTGTTCACTGGCTCCGCAACGACGCGACGGGCGGGCTGGGGTGCCCGCTCGTGCGCTTGGTCAATCGACTAGATTTTCAATGCTTCGGCACGTTGATCGAATTCCAGCACCCGGTCGAGTTCATGTAGTGCTGTAGCTTGGCCGAGAGTTTTTTCAGCCCGACCGGCACGGTGTATTGCCCGGTTTCGATGTTCGAGCCGTATTGCGAGACCAGTTCGGAGAAATACGGGTAGCAGGCGATCTGGGGGCGCCAGTCCGGCACGCTGCCGTGCTCCCAGGTTTTCACCATGGGTGCGAGGTAGGGGTATTTCGCCTGCAAGGCGGGGTCGGTATCGGCGCTTGCGCGGGCGACCACCGCGCCGTTTTCGAGCAGGGGCTTGGCCATCGATTTCGAGGTGAGCCACTGGATGAACAGCCAGGTCGCGTCCTGGGTTTTTTTCGGCACCTGGGCGCTGACCATGTAGGCGAAGCCGCCGAACGCGGAATACTGGCCCTTCGGGCCGGCGGGTTCGGTGGTGACCGCGATGTCCGGCCCGGCCTTCGAACTGGTCAATGTGGTGTAGAATGCCGACCATTCGGTGACCATCGCCAACTGGCCCTGGCCCATGAGTTGCACGACCTGCGAATGGTCATCGGCGATGATGCCCTTGGGGCCGAACTTGATCAGCTTCTGGCGGAAGGTTTCGCCGGCGATCGCCTCGGGACTGTCGAGCGTGATTTTTTTGGTCGCGGCATCGAAATAGCGGCCGCCCCAGGGCCAGAGGAAGCGGGTGAAACTGTCGGCGGTCTGGGTCTCGCCGCGGGCGGATTGCAGCGCGTAGGGGTAGAGATTCTTGGCCGGGTCGTAGAGTTTGGGCGCGTAATCGGTCAGTAATTCGTTCCAGGTTTTCGGCGGGCCGGAGAACCCGTGTTCCTTCAGGATTTTCTTGTTGTAGTAGAGCAGGCCGGCGTAGGAATCGAACGGCAGGCCGACCAGTTGCCCCTTGATGGTGAAGGCGTGACGCCAGACCGGGAAGAAATCCTTCACATCGATATTCGGGTCGGCGAGGTCTTTGTTCGCCATGAAATCCTTGATCGGCACCACCCAGTTTGCCTTGGTGAAATCGACCGGCCAGACCACGTCGCTCAAAATGGCGTCGAACTGGCCGGAGTGGGAGACGAAATTCAGCGTCTCGGCCTTCAGCGAATTCTCGTACGGGTAGGTCACCCATTTGACGTGAATGCCGGTTTCCTTTTCGAATTCCGGGGTGAGTTTCTGCGCCGCCTTGTAGCTCGGGCGATCGAGCCCGACCACGGTGACGGTTTCGCCTTTGTAGGGCGCAGCCGCCTGCTGGAGCGACCAGGCATGCGCGTTCGGCGCGAGCCCCAGCACGGCGGCAGCGCACGCCGAGCCCAGCAGGAGGGATTTGACGGATGGTTTCATGACGTTTCCTTCGACCGGTTGATTTAGTGCTTGGACAGGCACAGGCGTGGAGCGTTACGTCACCGCGCCTGATTATATTTTCACCTATGCCAAAATTTATCGGTCGTTGACAACAAATATTTTATCCGTTCGGCAGAATCAGGCTTTTCAGCGCGCCATCCGCACAGGCGGCCTGCAATTCGAACGCGGTTGCGCCATCGGCCAGGCTGAAATGATGGGTGACGATGCGCCCGACGTTCAGCCGCTTGCCGGCAACCAGATCGATCGCGCGCGGATAGACATGGCCCATTCGGCGGGAGAACTTGACCGACAACCCCTTGCGGCGCGCGAGGCCGGCGACCAGCGTGTAGGAATCGCCCTCCGGGATGCCGACCAGCACGATGCGGCCGCCGATGCGCGCGGCCTCCGCCGCGTGCTGAAACCCGGTTGGCGCATTGGTCGCTTCCAGCACCAGATCGACGCCGCGACCGTTGGTCCATCCCGCGATTTCGGAGCGGTCGGCGCCGGTCATATCCGCGCCCTCGATGCCGGCTGCCTCGGCGCGATACGCCACCGGATCGACCGCGTAGATTTTACCGACGCCCGACAGCCGCGCCAGCGCGATCATCAGCAGGCCGATCGGGCCGCAGCCGATCACCGCGACCGATTCCAGCAGGCGCGGCTTTGCCAGATCGATCGCGTGGATCGCGACACCCAGCGGTTCCAGCATCATCGTCTCATCGACGGTGAAATCCTGCGGCACCTTGATCACCTGCGCCGGATCGACCGCGATTCGCTCCGCCATCGCGCCCGGATAGGGCGGCGCGCCCATGAACACCGTGTTCGGGCACAAATTGATCTCGCCGCGATGGCACCATTCGCAATGGCCGCACGGCGTGGCCGGATCGACCGCCACGAGCTCACCCCGCCGCAGGCCCAGCTCCGGCCGGTCTTCCAGCACATGCCCGGCGAATTCGTGGCCGGGGACGAACGGGGCCGCGATGGTCTGACTGCTGATGCCGCCTTCCAGATAATAATGCAGGTCGCTGCCGCACACGCCGACGCCGGCCACCGCGATCGGCACGCGGGCATTGCCGGCATCGGGCTCCGGCGCGGTCCCGATGCTGATGTCGCGGATGCCGTTGATGAACAGAGCCTGCATGATGGGTCTTTCGTGATCGGGGTTCAGGGAACCGCCGGAAACCCGGCGAGACGCGGATAGATCGTGCGGTATTCCGCCGCGCGCGCCGCATAGGCGGCGACGCGCGGCGGATCGGGGTCGAAGCGGGCGGTGATCGGGCCGGCCATCGCCGTTGCGGCATCTGCGAAATCGGCGAACCAGCCGGCCGCGACCGCCGCCGCCATCGCGGCCCCCAGGGCCGACGCCTCGGCACTTGCCGAACGCAGCACGGGCATATCCATCACGTCCGCGATGATCTGGCACCATAGATCGCTCCGGCTGCCGCCGCCGATCGCGACGATCTCGGTCACCGCCAGCCCGGTTGCCGCGACGATGCGCGCCGTGACATCCGCCTGCTCATGGGCGATGCCCTCGAACAGGGCGCGCAACAGATGCGCGCGGCCATGATGCGGCGCCAGGCCGAGAATCGCGCCGCGGGCCGCACTGTCCCAATGCGGGGTCATCACACCCAGGAAATACGGCAGCACGAACACGCCATCCGCCCCCGGCGGCAACGCCGCGGCCGCGGCCTCCAGCGTGGTCAGCGCCGCCGGATCGCCGAACAAATCGCGGGCCAGCCAGTCACACAACAACGTGCCCGACCGCAGCGAAGTTTCGAACACATAGCCCGGCCCGCCCGCGCTGATCATGGTGCGGAACGCCGTGCCGATGCGATAGGCACGGCTGTGCACGCCTGAAACGATCGCGGTGCCGAGATTGAGATAGGCGCGGCCCGGCGCATCCAGCCCGACCGCAACGCCCGCCGCCTGACCATCGCCGCCGCCGGCCGCAACCATCAGGCCCTCGGGCAAGCCCGTCTCGGCCGCTGCCTGCGCGTGCAACGCGCCGATCACGCTGCCGGGCGGCAGTGGTTCAGCGAATTGATCCGCCCGCAAGCCGATCGAAGCGAGCAATTCATGGGCATACTCGCCCGCTGCCAGATCGAACACCCCGAGCGGATCGGCCGACGCGGTGCTGGTGGCAAACCGCCCGGTCAGGCGCTGCGCCAGATAGCCATGCACCTCGGCGAAATATCGGCTGGCATCGAGCGTGGCCGGCTCAACCCGCCGCATCCACGCCAGTTTATACAGCGCGGGGTTCGGGTCCGGGATTTTGCCGGTGATCCGGTGCAGCGTCTCACGCCCAAAGCGCGACGCCATCGCCGCCGCATCGTCGGCAGCACGGCCATCCAGCCATAAAATCGCCGGTCGCGTCGGGCGAAACGATTCATCGAGCGGCGCAATCGTCTCGCGCTGGTTCGCAATGGCGATGCCGATAAACCGCACGCCATGCGCCGCAGCCACCAACGCCCGCAACGCCGTACACGCAGCACGCCACCAATCCCCCGGGTCCTGCTCGAACCGGTTGTCACCCAAAGCCCTGAACGCCAGCGCCGCCCGCCCCTCGGCCAACACGACACCGCGCGCATCGAACGCGACCGCCTTCACCGCACTCGTACTGCAATCAAGCCCTATCACCGCATCCATCCCCGGCGCATACGCCGAGCCCACCCCACCGATCAAGCGGTACGACCGTCTGACGCTCGATCGGGGGTGGGTGACGCTCGGGGTAATTAAGGCCAGGGGCTCTGCCCCTGGACCCCGTTAAAGGCGGAGCCTTTAAAATCCATTAGTTTTAGGCAAGGGGAGGGCGACACAGGCCAGATCAGCTGAAAGTCCGAGGCAGCGCCCTCCCCTTGCCTAAAACTAGCGGGTTCTAAGGGCTAAGCCCTTAGTGGGGGTCGAGGGGGCAAAGCCCCCCGCCTTGCTTTCCCCGAGCGGCAACCACCCCCCGGTCCGGCGTCAGGCGGCGGTGCCGCCGATGGTCAGGCCGGAGATTTTGATGGTGGGTTGGCCGACGCCGACGGGGACGCCTTGGCCGTTTTTGCCACAGGTGCCGATGCCGGCGTCGAGTTCGAGGTCGCTGCCGATCATATCGACTTTGGTCAGGGCGTCGGGTCCGTTGCCGATGATGGTGGCGCCTTTGACGGGGGCGCCGATTTTGCCGTCTTCGATCATGTAGGCTTCGGAGGCGGAGAAGACGAATTTGCCGGAGGTGATATCGACCTGACCGCCGCCGAAGTTTGCGGCGTAGAGGCCGCGTTTGACGGAGCGGATCATATCATCGCGGGTGGCGTCGCCGGCGAGCATGATGGTGTTGGTCATGCGTGGCATGGGCAGGTGGGCGTAGGATTGGCGGCGGCCGTTGCCGGTGGGGGTCATGCCCATCAGGCGGGCGTTCTGGCGGTCCTGGATGTAGCCGGTGAGGATGCCGTCTTCGATCAGGACGGTGCGGTTGGTGGGGGTGCCTTCGTCATCGACGGTGAGGGATCCGCGCCGGTTGGGCAGGGTGCCGTCATCGACCACGGTGACGCCTTTGGAGCCGACGCGTTTGCCCATCAGCCCGGCGAAGGCGGAGGTTTTCTTGCGGTTGAAATCGCCTTCGAGGCCGTGGCCGATGGCTTCGTGCAGCAGGATGCCGGGCCAGCCGGCGCCGAGGACGACGGGCATTTCACCGGCGGGGGCGGCGATGCTTTCGAGGTTGAGGGCGGCTTTGCGGATCGATTCATCGACGGCGGCGCGCCAGAAATCGGGCGCGGTGACGGTGGCGTAGCTCTCGCGGCCGCCGGCGCCGTGACCGCCGGATTCGCGACGGCCGTCCTGTTCCATCACCACCGAGACGTGGAGGACGACGAGGGGGCGCACGTCGGCGACGCGGACGCCATCGGCGCGGAGGATTTCGACCACCTGCCATTCGCCGAACAGGCTCGCCATCACTTGCACCACGCGGCTGTCTTTGCCGCGGGCGTAGGCATCGATTTCGCCGAGCATGGCGGCGCGGGCGGCGAAGGGCATTTCGGCGAGCGGGTTGAGGGCGGTGTAAAGTGCAGGGCCGGCTTTCGGCGGGGCCAGGGCAACTGTGCCGGAGTCTTCGGGCCGGGCATCCTGCAGGGTGGCGACGGCGCGGGCGAGGGCGGCATCGGTGATTTCGCCGGCGTGGGCGTAGATTGCGGCTTCGCCGGTGACCGAGCGGAGGCCGAAGCCGCGGCGGTTGTCGAAGCTGGCGTTGCGGATGCGCCCGTCATCGAGGCTGAGCATTTCGGATTCGCGGTATTCGAGGAACAATTCGCCGTCATCGGCCGGGTCGAGCACGGGGGCGATGGTGCGGCGGGCTTCGAACGCGTTCAGACCGTCGTTGCCGTGAAACAGACGGTCGGCGGTGGCGAGAGCGTCGTGCGGGGCGGCAATGATGGTATCGGGCATTATTCGGCGGCCTTCATGACAAGAGGATGTTCGGCACCGGCTGGTACCGCGCCACGCAGAGCGTGACGACATGCGACACAGGCGGCGAGCAGCAGCACGGCGTTGAGTTCGTGGACATAGCCGAGTCCGGCCATGCCGGAGACCAGCGCGCTCATGCCCAATATATATTGCACGATGACCAATCCTGCCAGCAGCAAAAACAGATCGCGCGGTTTTGGGCCGAGTGGCGCGCGTAAGCCCTGCACGGCGGCGACCACGACGATGATGGCGGTGATGGTGGCGAGCACCCGGTGATCGAACTGCACGGTTGCCTGGTTCGCGAAGAGATTGAGCCAGAGCGGGTGGAGTTTGAAGGCGTGGGGCGGCAGGGCGTGGCCATCCATCAGCGGGAAGGTGTTGTAGACGTGGATGGCGCCGGTCGCGGCAACCAGGGCGCCGAGGCCGATGGTGGCGATGAGAAGGCCGATCGAGACGCTGAGCAGGGTGCGCAGGCCCGAGTGGCCGGTGATGATGGGGGGTTCGGGGTTGCGGATGGTCAGCGCGGTCCAGAGCATGGCGGTGAAGATCAGCATCGCCAGCACGAAATGCGGCGCGAGGTAGAGTGGCGAGGGGTGCAGGACGCCGAACATGCCCTGATAGGTCATCAGCCAGCCCATGGTCGCTTCGCCGGCACCGGCGGCGAACAGGGCGAGCAGCCAGAGGGCGAGGCGGTTGGAGAGCCGGCCGCGCCACCAGAACCAGACGAGCGGCAGGGCGAAGACCAGCGCCATCAGCCGACCCCAGTCGCGATCGATGAACATCGGCATGAACAGCGACTGGAATTGGGCGAGGGTCATGGTGGGGTGGAGCAGGCGGAACTGCGCGGTCTGGCGGTAGAGGTCGAACACATGCAGCCAGGCGGCGTGGGTGAGCGGCGGGATGATGCCGGTGAGCGGGCGCCATTGCTGGATGATGAAGCCGGCGCCGATGGTGCGGGCGTGGCCGCCGCCGGCGACCATGCCGAACATCATGGCGCAGATGATCAGTAGCCAGTTCCCGATCAGCCGGTCAGGCCGCGCGTTCATGCGGCACGCCGGCCGCGCAGCTCGAACCAGGCCCAGACCGCGGCGGCGAGCAGCAGGACGGCGTTCAATTGATGGACGATGCCGATATCGAGGATTTTCGAGACCAGCGTGGTGACGCCGAGGATGTATTGGATGACCAGCAGGCCGCCCATGATCAGGAAGGCGTCGCGCGCGCGGGGCGGCAGATCGGCGCGGATGGCGACCACGACGGCGGCCAGCACGACGACGGCGGCGATGGTGCCGAGCAGGCGGTGATCCCATTGGGTAGCCGCTTTGTTGAGGAAGAGATTGCTCCAGAACGGGTGCAGGGCGGCGTAATCGGGCGGCACCCATTGGCCCTGCATCAGGGGAAATGTGTTGTCGATCGTATAAGCGTGGGTGCCGGAGAGGAAGGTGCCGGCGATGATCGCGACGATGATCACCGCGATCGAGGCGAGGGCGAAGCCGCGGGCGACCTTGTATTTCGCGGCGATGGACGGTGCCAGGCGCTCGGAGTCCGGCTTGAGCACGACGAGGCCGGTGGTGAACACCGCGATCGCCAGCATGGTCGCGAAGCAATAATGGATCGAGAGGCGCCAGACCGAAACCTCGGTGAGGCCCGGTTGGAAGCCTGACGCGACCATCCACCAGCCGATCAGGCCCTGGACGCCGCCGAGGACGAACAAGGTGACCAGCCAGGGCCGCAGCCGGCGTTCCAGCCGGCCGGTCCACCAGAACCAGACCAGCGGGACGCCGAAATCGAGGCCGAGCAGGCGGCCCCACATGCGGTGAATCCATTCGGGCCAGAAGATCGCTTTGAACCCGGCGAGGTCCATGTGGCTGTTGAGGAGCTGGTATTGCGGGATGGTTTTGTAGAGCGCGAACATGCGCTCCCACGCCGCGTGGGTGAGCGGCGGGATGATGCCGGAGACCGGTTGCCACGCCATGATCGAGAGGCCGGCGTTGTCGTTTTGGACATAGGCGCCGATGCCGAACATTTCGACGATGAGGGCGAAGCTGATGAACAGCCAGGTCGCCACGATCCGGCGATTACCGGTGGACGACGACCGCTCGGCGCGGCGCGTGCTGATGTTGAAATCGGCAACGGATTGCGATGCCATGAGGCGACCTCGGGTTTTGGACTATCTGGTCGCCTGGATTTGCACCCGTTTCCAGCTTTGTAAAGCGGTGCGTTTGGCGATCCTGTCACGTCCGGGTGAGGGTTGTGCCGGCGATGATAGGCTCAGCGGGGGGCGAGATAGAGGTGGTGATTGTAGATCAGCACGGTCAGCGGTCCGTAGGGTACGATCTGCGCGGGTGGGCCGAATTGGGCGGTGGCGGCGGCGAGGCAGGTGGTGGCGGCACCGCAATCGCCGGGTGAGGGCGACAGGATCAGCGCCATGCGGGAGGGTTCGCGCGCGATGGCTGGTTTTGTGTACCAATTCGGCAGGGTCTGGACCGGCTTGGGTACGAACTTGCCCTCGCTCGGGTTGAAGTCGATCGGGCGGATCGTCAGTTTGCCGTGGGTTACCCAGCCGGTCGCGTTGGCCTGGGTCCACCAATAGGGGCCGTAGCCGAATGTGATATGGCGGGCGGCAAGAAATGCGGCCATCTGCGGGATGCCGTTCAGGGCCCTCGTTGGTGTTCGGTTGTTCCAGACCACCCGGTCGCTCACCAGACCGGATGTGATGAACAGGCCGGCCAGCACGAGCAACGCGCCGCGGTCGAAGCGTGCGTTCGGCCCGCTTCCGGCGGGGCTCGCGGCGATGAGCAGCGGCACGAACACGAATATATTCGACAAATAGCGGGCGGTCACCATGCCTTGCTGGAACCCGGTGACAATCAGGGCTGCCAGCATGACGAACATCGATGCCAGTGCGGTGATCGCGATAAACTGGCACCGAGCAGTGTTGATCGAACCGTTGCGGATCACGCGAAACAGGCACAGCAGGACGAGCGCAAAGAAAATGACGCAATCGATCGTCACGGCGGGCGTTGCCGGTGTCTGGCCGGAGACGGTCAATAATCCGGGCAGGATGTTGAAGAAGACCGCGATGTAGCGTGCCGCAAATGCGGCGTTTTCGATCATCTGCGACGGCGTCCCCACCGAATGACTGACTCCGGGCAGGAAACCGAGGGCGCCGAATAATCGGGTCTGCACGAGCAGGCCGACGACCAGCAACATCGCGACAATCGCGATCAGCGGTCGCCGATCCGCCCGGCCGATCACGATTAGTGAGAGTGCCGCGAGCAGCATGGGAATCATGAACGCCGCATCGGCCCAGGGGTCGGACACGGCGGCGACGAACAGGCAGACGCCGGCGCCGGCGAGCAGGATGGGGCGCCGGCGATCGAGGTATGACACCGTCAGGAGCAGGCCGATCAGGCCCCAGACCAGTGAAATACCGTGCGATACCGGATAACCCAGGAAGCCACCGTTGCCGATGGTCGGTTCACCCGCGAACAGCAGCACCATGGCAGCACCGGCACCGATCCAGCCGCCGCGCTCACGCCCGATCAGGACACCCACCAGCAGCACGATAGCCCAGAAGAACAGCAAGCCGGTGGCGACCACGACGACCGGCCGATCGCCGAACAATGCGAACATCACGGCGTCGAACGGCATCAGTGACAGCAGCCAGTTATCCTGGGTGTAGCGCCACATGGTGACGAACTGCAGACCGTAGCGATGCACGCCGTTCCAGAGCAGGACCGGGTCGGCAACGTCAGAATCGGCACCCCATAGGTGAAAGACGAGTTTCAGGCTCTGGACGAGGCCGATGGCGATGCCGAGCACGATCGCCACGCGCATCATGGGCTGGAAAGTGCCGGTTCTGACGCGCGTTGATAGCGACATGCGACCCTGTTCCCTCGCTGGAGCGTCCTGGCTCTAGCGATCCGCCGGTCGTTTCGTCAAACCGGCATCGCGGAGGCCCCTTGACCCGACCGAAGGCATCCGGCATGTAAACGGGGCTGGGACAAACACGCCCGGTTGCCGCGCCCCTTTGGGCGCACTCCCCTCGAAAGCGCCCTGATCGCATTGCCCTCCGGGCCCATCATCCATAGCGGACATATATGAATCTCGCCGAACTCAAGGCCAAATCCCCCACCGATCTGCTCAGCCTCGCCGAGGAATTGCAGGTCGAGAACGCATCGAGCCTGCGCAAGCAGGACATGATGTTCGCCATCCTCAAGGCCTATGCCGAGAACGATCAGGCGATTCATGGCGATGGTACGCTCGAAACCCTGCCGGATGGCTTCGCGTTCCTGCGCAGCCCGCAGAGCAATTATCTGCCTGGCCCGGATGATATTTACGTCTCGCCCGCGCAGATGCGCCGCTTTGGCCTGCGCACCGGCGATACCGTTGCCGGTGAAATTCGCGCGCCGAAGGATGGCGAGCGGTATTTTTCGCTGCTGAAGGTCGAGACCATCAATTTCGAGCCGCCCGATGCGGTGCGCCACCGGATCAATTTCGATAATTTGACGCCGCTGTATCCGACCGAGCGGCTTGGGATGGAGATCGAAAACGCCGAGCCGCCGCCGAAGGGTCAGCAGAAGGACAATACGGCACGGGTGATCGATCTGATCTCGCCGATCGGCAAAGGCCAGCGCGCCTTGATCGTGGCACCGCCGCGCACCGGCAAGACCGTGATGCTGCAAAGCATCGCCACTTCGATTTCGACCAATCATCCCGAGGCGTTCCTGATCGTGCTGCTGATCGACGAACGGCCCGAGGAAGTCACCGACATGGCGCGCACGGTGAAGGGTGAGGTTGTGGCCTCGACCTTCGATGAGCCGGCGACCCGCCACGTGCAGGTGACCGAGATGGTGCTCGAAAAAGCCAAGCGCCTGGTCGAACACAAGCGCGACGTGGTCATTCTGCTCGACAGCATCACCCGGCTTGCCCGTGCCTATAACGCGGTGGTGCCGAGCTCCGGCAAGGTGCTGACCGGCGGTGTCGATGCCAATGCGTTGCAGAAGCCCAAGCGGTTTTTCGGTGCGGCCCGCAATATCGAGGAAGGCGGCTCGCTCACGATTATCGCGACCGCGCTGATCGATACCGGCAGCCGGATGGACGAGGTGATTTTCGAGGAATTCAAGGGCACCGGCAATTCGGAGATCATTCTTGATCGCAAATTATCCGACAAGCGGACGTTCCCGGCGATCGACATCACCAAATCCGGCACGCGCAAGGAAGAATTGCTGGTCGAGCGGGCCACGCTGTCGAAAATGTGGGTGCTGCGGCGGATTCTGAACCCGATGGGATCGTCCGAGGCGATGGAATTCTTGCTCGATAAGCTGAAATATAGCAAAACCAACAGCGATTTCTTCGAGGCGATGAACACGTAAACCGGCTTCATAAAAATTTTTCGGTTCTTTTTTGAAAAAAAGAACTACTTAACTTTTTTCTGATTTAAGGACGTAACGATGCCCGACGCGATGCCCCAGAACGACTATAAAGTGCGCGATTTCAGCCTGGCCGATTGGGGCCGCAAGGAAATCAGCATGGCCGAGACCGAAATGCCCGGCCTGATGGCGCTGCGCACGGAGTTCGGCGCGTCGCAGCCGCTGAAGAACGCGCGCATCGCGGGTTGCCTGCACATGACGATCCAGACCGCGGTGCTGATCGAGACGCTGATCGCGCTGGGTGCGACGGTCCGTTGGTCGTCCTGCAATATTTTCTCGACCCAGGATCACGCCGCGGCCGGCGTGGCCGCCGCCGGTGTGCCGGTGTTTGCCTGGAAAGGCATGGATGAGGACGAGTTCAACTGGTGCATCGAACAGACCGTGCGCGGCCCAGACGGCTGGACGCCGAACATGATCCTCGACGACGGCGGCGACCTTACCAAGCTGATGCACGACAAATATCCTGAAATGCTGGCCGATGTGCGCGGCATTTCCGAGGAAACCACCACCGGCGTGCACCGCCTGCGCGACATGGTGAAGGCCGGCCAGCTGCTCTGCCCGGCCATCAACGTCAATGACAGCGTCACCAAATCGAAATTCGACAATCTGTATGGCTGCCGTGAATCGCTGGTCGATGGCATCCGCCGCGGTACCGATGTGATGATGGCCGGCAAGATCGCCGTGGTCGCCGGGTTCGGCGACGTCGGCAAGGGCTCCGCCGCCTCGCTGCGCAACGCCGGCTGCCGCGTGCTGGTCACTGAAATCGACCCGATCTGCGCGCTCCAGGCCGCGATGGAAGGCTACGAAGTCGTCACCATGGATACCGCCGCAGCGCGCGGCGATATTTTCGTGACCGCGACCGGCAATATCGACGTGATTACGGCCGACCATATGCGCGCGATGAAAAACCGCGCGATCGTCTGCAACATCGGCCATTTCGACAGCGAAATCCAGATCGAATCGCTGCGCAACTACCGGTGGGAAAACGTCAAGCCGCAGGTCGATGAAGTCGTGTTTCCGGACGGCAAGCGCTTGATCGTGCTGTCCGAAGGCAGGCTCGTCAACCTCGGCAACGCCACCGGCCACCCCAGCTTCGTGATGTCCGCCAGCTTCACCAACCAGGTGCTCGCGCAGATCGAACTCTGGCAGGCGCCGGCAGGCAAATACAAGAACGAGGTTTACGTTCTGCCCAAGCACCTCGATGAAAAAGTCGCGGCACTTCACCTCGCCAAAGTCGGCGCGGCGCTCACCGTGCTGTCGCCCGCCCAAGCCGAATACATCGGCGTTTCCAAAACCGGCCCGTTCAAACACGACGAATACCGGTATTGAGGATCACGCGGATGGGCGGGTTCCTTGCCGTTATGGGTCTGGCCGCCTTGCTCGGCGGCATGCTGTTCTACGGCGCGGTCATGACCCCGCTGGTGTTCAGCAAACTGCCCCCCGACGTCGCCGGGCCGTTCATCCGCGCCGCCTTCCCCCGCTACTATCTGTATGTGACCACCGCCGCCGTGATCGCGAGCTTCGGCCTGCTGATCCACGGCAAACCCTGGTACGCGCTCGCCGCCATCCTTATCGCCGGCGCCACACTCTGGCTCTGGCTCGAATGGCTGCCGCATATCAACACCCTGCGCGAAGCCGGCAACCAACCCGCCTTCGACCGCGCCCATAAACTCTCGGTCTACGCCAACGGCGCCGAATTCCTCGTCGTCATCCTGCTCCTGACCGGACTCGTTGCCTGACGCGGTCGTGCTGGGTCGGGCAAAGGTAAGCAAGGCGGGGGGCTTTGCCCCCTCGACCCCCACTAAGGGCTGAGCCCTTAGAACCCGCTAGTTTTAGGCAAGGGGAGGGCGCTGCCTCGGTGGTTCCGTCGATCTGGCCTGGGTCGCCCTCCCCTTGCCTAAAACTAATGGATTTTAAAGGCTCCGCCTTTAACGGGGTCCAGGGGCAGAGCCCCTGGCCTTTCTGACCTCTGTCCCACCCACCATCACCGCGCCAAATAGCGTGTCGTCAGGTGGGTTTCGAATGCGGTGGGGTCGAGGGGTTGGCCGGTGGCTTGGCGGAGCAGGTCGTTGAAGCCGAAGCTGGCGCCGTGGTGGTGGACGTTGGTGCGCAGCCAGGTGAGCAGGGGCGCGAAGTCGCCTTGGGCGAGGGCGGCATCGATGGTTGGCACGGCGGTGCGGGCGGCGGCCATGAGTTGGGCGGCGGCCATGGCGCCGAGTGTGTAGGATGGGAAGTAGCCGAACAGGCCGCAGTACCAGTGGATATCTTGCAGGCAGCCGCGCGCGTCATCGGGTGGGGTGATGTCGAGCAGGCTGCGGAGTTGGTCGGCCCAGGCGCCGGGCAGGTCGGTGACGGCGAGGTCGCCGGCGATCATGGCGGCTTCGAGGCGGTAGCGCAGGATGACGTGGGCGGGGTAGGTCATTTCATCGGCTTCGACGCGGATGAAGCTGCGTTCGACGTGACGGAGTCGTGCGGCGAGGCGGGGGAGTGTGAAGCCAGCCGGATCCTGGCCGAAGGCTTCGGCGAGGACCGGGCCGAGGAAGCCGAGGTAGGCATCGGACCGGGCAGCCTGCATTTCGATGATGAGGGACTGGCTTTCGTGGGCGGCCATGCCGGCGGCGGTGCCGACCGGCTGGCGGGCGTGGGTGCGCGGCAGTCCGGCTTCGTAGAGGGCGTGGCCGGTTTCGTGCAGCACGCCCATCAGGGCGGAGGCGAAATCGGCTTCGTCGTAGCGGGTGGTGATGCGGATATCGGTGGGTGTGCCGCCGCAGAACGGGTGGGTGGAGCGGTCGAGCCGGGCGGCGGTGTAGTCGAGCCCGGCCTGGGCGGACAGGCGGCGGCAGAGGGCTTCCTGTGCGGTGATGGCGAAGGGGGCGGTGCCGGGTGTGCGGTGTTCGCGGTTGGCCTGCAGGGCTTCGACCTGGGGCAGCGCGGTGCGGAGAAAGGCTTCGTAGCGGGTGAACACCGGGGTGATTTCGGCCGCTGTGATGCCGGGTTGGTAGGTATCGATCAGGGCATCGTAGGGGGCGAGGCGGGAGGCTGCGCTGAGGGCGGCGGCTTTTTCACGGCTCAGTGCGAGCAGGTCGGCGAGCGGCTGGGCGGCCATGCTGAAGTCGGATGCGGCGCGGGCGGCGCGCCAGATTTTTTCGCAGGTGGATGCCTGGCGGGTCAATGCCTCGACGAGGTCGCCGGGCAGGGCGACGGCCTGGGTGTGGCTGCGGCGCATCAATTCCAGGTTGCGGCGTTCGGCGGGTGAAGTGGGGGGATGGGCTTCGGCGGCGTCGAGATCGTCGGCGACGGCGGGTTCGACCAGCATGCCGTGAGCGATGCCCGACAGGGTTGCCAACTGGTCGGCGCGGGCGGCGGAACCGCCATCCGGCATGACGGCCGCTTCGTCCCAACCCAGCATGGACATGGCTTCCTCGACCGTCGCCATGCGGGCGAAGCGGGTGGTGAGGCGGTGGTAGGCATTGGGGTCGGTGTTGGCGGCGATGTGGTTCATGCGGGCTCTTTCAGTTGTTTGCGGGCGTAGAACAGGAATTCCAGCACCACGACCAGTGCGAGGCCGAACCAGGTCAGGGCGTATTGCTGGGAGTTGTTCGGCGGTTGCGGCAGGCTGGCGGCGGGGATCGGGCCGCCGGCGATGGGCTGGGGGCCGAGCATGATCAGGGTGAAGTTCTGGACGTGGTGGAGGCCGAGTGCGGCGCCGATCTGGCGCGGGTCGAGCGTGTAGAACATGCGTTTGGCGGCGTTGCTCTTGGCGGCGAACGGGCCGAAATTCTGCGCTGCCTGGACATAGCCTGAGACAACGGCCGGGCCTGCCGGTACGGGGGACGGCTGGGGTGTGGTGCCTTGCACCCAGCCGAGATCGACCATGACGACATCGCCGTTGCGGCGCTGGAACGGCATGATGAGCTGCGAGCCTTGCAAGGGGCCGGCGGGGGAATTGCGGATCTGGTCGGCGAAGAACGCGGCCTTGGTGGCGAGCCAGTGGCCGGAGATGGCGACTTTTTGATAGGGCGTCGGGTGGGGCGGCAGGCGGATCGGCGGGAGGAGTTGGGCGGCGATGATTTCGCGCTGGATGCGGTCTTTGTAGTGCCAGCGGTGCACCTGCCACACGCCGAGGGTGAGCAGCAGCACGAGCATGACGAGGCTGAACACCCCCATCCCGATCAGGCGCCGCCAGCGCGCGCGCGGCGGTGCCTGATCGATCACGGGGTCAGGCATCCATCAGGCCGCGGTGATTGCGCTGCGGCCGAAATAGTAGATGCAGACGAACAGGAACAGCCAGACGACGTCGACGAAATGCCAGTACCAGGCGGCGGCTTCGAAGCCGAAGTGACGCTTGACGCTGAACTGGCCCTTGATCGCGCGGAAGAAATTCACGGCCAGGAAGGTGGTGCCGACGATGACGTGAAAGCCGTGGAACCCGGTGGCGATGAAGAACACCGAGGGGAAGATGCCGCCGTGATAGAAGTTGAACGGCGAGTGGGTGTATTCATAGCCTTGGCCGCAGAGGAAGGTGATGCCGAGCAGCACGGTGACGCCGAGGCCCTGGATCATGCCGCGGCGATCGTTTTCGAGCAGCGCGTGGTGGGCCCAGGTGATGGTGGTGCCGGAGAGCAGCAGGACCATGGTGTTGAACAGCGGCACCGCGAAGGGATCGATCGTGGTGATGTGCTGGGGCGGCCAGACCGGCGCGTGGGCGTAGCCCATATGCGTCGGGTAGAAGAAGAAGTTGAAATAGGCCCAGAAGAACGAGACGAAGAACATCACTTCGGAGCTGATGAACAGCGCCATGCCGTAGCGCATGCCGATTTGCGTGACGAGTTTGTGCAGGCCGGGCGTGCGGCTTTCGCGCACCACATCGCGCCACCAGACATACATGGTGGACACAGCACCGAGCGTGCCGGCGATGAGGAACCAGTAGTCGTTGTAATGGGCGACGAAGATGATGCCGGCCGCGATCAGGATGGCCGAGATCGCGCCGAATACCGGCCAGAGGCTTGGTTCGACCATGTGGTACGGGTGTGGCACCGTGCCCGCGATTTGGCCTTCGGCCGTGTGTAGATCACCGCTCATGTCATCAATCTCCCAGAAGGCGTCGCAAGAACCGTTGTCGTGTCATCACCACATATGCCCGGCGTGGTAAAGCTTGACGACAGCGATGGCGTAAATCAGCAGGCACAGCGCCACCATGGCGCCGAACAGGGCCCAGTTCCGTCCGCGCCGGCGGCGCACGAACTCGGCTTTTTGTTCCGGAGTCCAGTTCGCGGTGGTCGGTGTGACGGAGATGCGATCGGCTTCGGTCATAGGAAATGGTCCACGACCAGAGCGCCGAAGATCAGGAACAGATAGAGGATGGAGTATTTGAAGGCGGCCTTGGCCGGTACATCGCGCGTCAGGCTGACGCCGGTGGGGTCTTGCCGATCGCGCATCACGCCGATCGCGTACCAGATGAAGGCGAGTCCGAGGACCAGGGCGCTGGCAGCGTAGAACGGCCCGGCCT
This sequence comes from Acidiphilium rubrum, assembly GCF_900156265.1. Classification (GTDB taxonomy): domain Bacteria; phylum Pseudomonadota; class Alphaproteobacteria; order Acetobacterales; family Acetobacteraceae; genus Acidiphilium; species Acidiphilium rubrum. The sequence continues at coordinate 31,975 of NZ_FTNE01000001.1, read as the reverse complement.
CGTGCAGGACGTAGGGCAACAGCGAGATCGGTACCATCCACAGTGTGTAGCGCATGACGGCGAGGCGGGTGGCTTTGGCACCGGCGACGACGGGCAGCATCGGCACGCCGGCTTTTTCGTAATCGGCGGAGGCGAACAGCGAGAGTGCCCAGAAATGCGGCGGTGTCCAGATGAAGATGAGTGCGAACAGCACGATCGGCAGGAGCGCGAGATGGCCGGTGACCGCGACCCAGCCGATGATCGGCGGAAATGCGCCGGCGGCGCCGCCGATCACGATGTTCTGCGGGGTGCGGCGCTTCAGCCACATGGTGTAGATGAACACGTAGAAGGCGATGGACAGCGCGAGGATGGCCGCGGCGAGCACATTGGTGGCCAGCCACATCAGCAGGACGGAGAGGAAGGACAGGCCGACGCCGAAGCTGAGCGCGCCGGAGGGCGAGATGCGCCCGGCGGGCACCGGGCGCTTGGCGGTGCGGCGCATGATCGCATCGATATCGCGGTCGTACCACATGTTGATGGCACCGGCGGCGCCGGCCGCCATTGCGATGCAGAGGATGGCGGTGAAGGCGAGCACCGGGTTGAGGGGGCCGGGGGCGACCAGCAGACCGGCGGCGCCGGTGTAGACCACCAGATAGAGGACGCGCGGCTTGAGCAGGGCCAGCCAGTCTGACGTGGTTGCGCCGAGGATCGCCTGATCGAGCAGCGCCGGCTCCACGGTTGCGGCCGGCGCGCTCGTGCGCATGATGGTATCACTCATTCAGACGATCCAATCCGTTATTCGTCCCGGATGATCCGCTCAGCGGATCACCGGCACGTCTTCGAACGTATGGTGCGGCGCGGGGGACGGCACGGTCCATTCCAGCGTCGTGGCACCATCGCCCCAATAGTTGGCGGCGAGTTTCTGTTTGCCGGTGAAGATTTTGAACAGGATCACGAAGAACACCAGCGTGCTGACGCCCGACACGATGGCACCCACCGAGGAGACGTAGTTCCAGCCGGCGAACGCGGTCGGGTAGTCGGGGTAGCGGCGCGGCATGCCGGCGAGGCCGAGGAAATGCTGCGGGAAGAAGGTGAGGTTGACGCCGATGAAGAACAGCCAGAAATGCAGCTTGCCGAGGGTTTCGTTGTACTGCTGGCCGTACATTTTGCCGATCCAATAATAGAAGCCGGCGAAGATCGCGAACACCGAGCCCATCGACAGCACGTAGTGGAAATGCGCGATGACGAAGTAGGTGTTGTGGAGTTCGGTATCGAGGCCGGCGTTGGCGAGCACCACGCCGGTGGCGCCGCCGACCACGAACATGAAGATGAAGCCGATCGCCCAGAGCATCGGCGTCTTCAACTCGACCGAGCCGCCCCACATGGTTGCGATCCAGGAGAACACTTTCACACCGGTCGGCACCGCGATGACCAGGGTTGCGGCCTCGAAATAGACTTTGCTGTCCATCGAGATACCCGAGACGAACATGTGATGCGCCCAGACCACGAAGCCGACGAAGCCGATCGCGACCATGGCGTAGACCATGCCGAGGTAGCCGAAGATCGGCTTTTTCGAGAAGGTGGACACCACGTGGCTGACGATGCCGAAGGCCGGCAGGATCATGATGTAGACTTCGGGATGGCCGAAGAACCAGAACAGATGCTGGAACAGCACCGGGTCGCCGCCGCCGGCTGGCTCGAAGAACGAGGTGCCGAAATTGCGGTCCATGATGAGCATGGTGATGGCGCCGGCGAGGACCGGAATGGCGAGCAGCAGCAGGAAGGCGGTGACGAGGATCGACCAGACGAACAGTGGCATTTTATGCATCGTCATGCCGGGTGCGCGCATATTCAGGATGGTGGCGATGAAGTTGATCGCGCCGAGCAGCGAGGAGATACCGGCCAGATGGAGCGAGAACAGCGTGAAATCGACCGCCGGGCCGGGCGAATAGGTGATGTCGGACAGCGGCGGATACAGCGTCCACCCGATGCCGGAGCCGACGCCGACCAGCAGGCCGAGGTTGACGAAAATGAACCCCATGAACAGGAACCAGAAGCTCATGTTGTTGAGGCGCGGGAACGCCATGTCCGGTGCACCGATCATCATCGGCACCATCCAGTTGCCGAAACCGCCGATCAGCGCGGGCATGACGAGAAAGAAGATCATCAGCAGGCCGTGGGAGGTGACGATCGCGTTCCAGGCCGCGCCGTTGGTGATCAGCGTGTTGCCCGGTTCGGCCAATTGCGCGCGCATGATCATGGAGAGCACGCCACCCTCGATCCCGGCGATGATCGCCCAGGTGATGTAGAGCGTGCCGATATCCTTGTGGTTCGTGCTCATCACCCAACGGCGGAAGAAGCCGGGCTGCTGATGGCTGTGGGCGGCGTGATCGTCGTGAAGCGCGGTCGCGGACATGGTCATGACCCCTGGCGGATGATGGAGACGGAATTCATAGAACTCTCAATTCGATGCGTTGCTGGCGAGCGCAAGGTGCGGCTGCGCGATCGATGCGGCTTTTGCGGCTGCGGCCTCGGCCAGGACTTCGTATTTGTGGACCGGCGGGACGTCGCCCTGCGCGGCATCGGCCTTGGCTTCGGTGAGCCAGGCCTGGAATTGCGCCATTGGCAGGGCAACAATCTCGATCGGCATATTATCGTGGTTCATGCCGCAGATCTGGTTGCACTCGCCGTAATAGATGCCCGGCGCGTCGATCTTGGTCCATTGATGCCAGTATTGCCCGGGAATCGCGTAGCGCTGGACGCCGAGCGAGGGGATGAAGAACGAGTGCAGCACGTCGCCGCTGGTGATCTGGAACACGATTTTCTGGTTGGCCGGGACCACCAGCGGGTGATCGACCGACAATTGCTTGATTTCGCCGGGCTTCAACTGGTTGGGCGGGATCGGGTAGGAGGTGAAATCGACCCCCTTGGCGCCGAGATATTGATATTCCCAATACCATTGATGGCCGGTGACTTTCACCGTCATGTACGGATGTTTATAGTCCGATTGCTGAAAGATCATGTTGAGCGAGGGGACGAAAATCACGATCAGCAGCAGGGCCGGTGCGACGGTCCATATCACTTCGATCAACGTGTTGTGCGTCGTGGTCGAGGGGACCGGGTGAACCGAGGCACGGAACTTGACGACGATGTAAGCCAGCAATCCCGCGACCAGCAGCACGACACCGAACATGATCCACAGCACGAACTGCATCATCCAGTCGATGCTCTTCTGGATCGGGCTGGAGGCCGGCTGGAACCACCATTCCCAGGGTTGCGGTGCGTGGATCGGGAAGCCGGCGCTGTTTTTGGGAAACGTAGCGGCAAGCGCGGGGTGCGCAGCAGCGGCGGCGGCGATCAGGCCCAGGGCAAGGAGACCATATTTAGTCGATTGCTTCATCAATTCCGCCAATTCCGTTGCTGCGGGCCGGGCTCGCCTCGGCCGATAGGGTCCATTTATAGGGTCGGTTTCCTGAGACTAACACGCGGGTTACATAAACGCCACGCGCATTCGCAAATGTTGATATATCACCGTGCCGACAGGATCAAGGCGTGACCGCGCGGCGACGTGGTTGCTGGCAACGCGGCGTCAGGCCGGTGCGGCGTTCACCATCGAGACCAGGCGGAACAGGCCGAACGGGCGCATCGGGCGGGCAGTCAGGCCGACCGCTTCGTCCGGCGCGATCAGCCGGTCGATCGCGAAATCCGGGTGCCAGCCCAGCGCGCGCGAGGCCGGCGCCATGGCGCGTTCGACCCAGGCGACCGGCCCGCCATCGGCGGCGAAATGGTTGACGAACAGGATCGTGCCGCCGGGCCGCACCACGCGGCGCAGTTCCTCGGCCAATTTGCGCGGGTTGGGCACGACCGAGGCGACGAACATGGCGACCGCGATATCGAACCGGCCGGTTTCAAAGCCGGTATCCTCGGCATCGAGTTCGAGCAGATGATCGACATTGGTGAGGTTTTGCTGGCGCACGCGGATGCGGGCGCGATCGAGCATTTCGGCTGAAAGATCGATGCCCGTGATGCGTTTTTCGCGTAGGTACAGTGGCAGCGCAAGGCCGGTGCCAACCCCGACTTCCAGCACATCCGTGCCTTGCGCCTGGTTGACCGCTGCAACAGCGGCGCGGCGGGCGGGGGCGGAGATGGCGCCGAACACTGCATCGTAAACGCCAGCCCAGCGGCGATAGGCGGCGCGAACGGCATCGGCGTCCAAACTACCGCGCGCCGCAAGCGGATCGGCCGAAGCCGTCTTGAAAGTTTCGCTCATGAACGCACGGTGCTCCTGTCAGTCCCCGAGCCCTGCCTGATCGGCTCCCCGAAATTCAGCCGCCAGCAGAGACGTCACATTTTCGTAACTACGCTGCTTGTTGTGGGGGATGCGGGGCTCGCATGCAAGTAGGGCATGCGAACATCGGACCTATCTCAGGCCACATCCTCACGCCGATCGCGCACGCGAACATAGGCGATGTCGGCGTGGGGGCCACAATAGGGCTTGTTGTTCAACGCCGGATCGCCGCAGAAGCGGAAGGTCGCGGTACCCGGCTCGCCGATCGGCCAGCAGCAGGCCGGCGCACGGGGTGCCAGGCGGATGGGGGCGGTCATGGCGGCCACCAGCGAGGGGCGGGCCGGGCGGTTGACTGGCGGGGCGGTGACCGCGGCGACCGGCAAGACCTCGGGTTTCGGCGTGACGGCCGCGGGTGGCGCCGGGATGACCGGCGCGGCTGATGGCTCGGCCAGCGATGGCAGCGTCGGGCCGGAGACCCGGCGCGGTGCCGGCTCGCGCGGCGCGCTCAGCGTTGCGGGATCGCGCCGGATCGGTGAGGGCCGGGCCGGCAGGTCGAGCCGGTGCGCCTTGCCGACGACGGCATTTTTCGAGATGCCCAGGCGCCGGCCGATCTCGGCGGTGGACAAGCCCTCGTCCCACAAACTCCGAAGCCGTATGATCGCGTCGTCTGTCCAATCCATCGCCATGTCCTCATGGTTGATACAATATAGAGTAGTCTATCAACCAATCCTACTCAACATATTGTTAAGGGGATGGAGGCAGTTTTCTGTGGACAAGTCGGATTATTTTATCGCCTCGCCGGCGAAACTGCCCCAGAAATCGGCGCGCGGCAGATAGCCGCGCCGATGGCCGGCTTCGACCGCGCACCAGGTGGCGTCCGGCTGGCAGGCGGTGATCATGCCGATCACGCCTTTGTCGAGATAGGCGACCGGTGCCGCCGTGGGGTCGGGTGCTGTGCGCATGGTGTGGCGGCCGCCGGTGACGATGAAGCTGCGCACGCCGTGCAGCAGGGCTTCGTGCACCCAGCCGGTGCCGCCATCCGGGGCGACGACGTGGCGCCAGACGTTGAACTCGCCGGTGATTTCCACCGGCAGGTCGAACCGGTGATAGACCCAGACGATCGGGTACTGAAAGCCGGGGCCGGCGCGCATATAGATTTGATCGGACCGGAAACTCTCGAAGCGCGGCACCGGCCAGCCGGTTGCGCTGCCTTTGGCGGGGCCGGGGCCAGAACCGGGGTTCGGCGCGTGCCAGGCTGCCAGGGTCAGGACCAGGATCGGCAGGATCGCGGCGCGGGCGTTACGCATGGGACGGGCCGGAAAATCCACATACCGGACAATCGGGGTCGCGTGGCACGGCGATCATGCGGAAGCGCATGTCCAGCGCGTCCCACAGCAACAGGCGGCCGGCGAGACCGGTGCCGATGCCGAGGCTTTCCTTCATCGCCTCCACCGCCTGGAGGGTGCCCATGACGCCGGTGACCGGGCCGAGCACGCCGGCTTCGGAACAGCTTGGCACCATGCCGGCGGGGGGCGCTTCGGGGTAGAGGCAGCGGTAGCACGGCAAGTCGGCTCCGGCGTGCGGCTTGAAGGTGGAAATCTGGCCTTCGAACCGCAGGACCGCCGCCGAGACCAGTGTTTTGCGCGCCTGCACGCAGGCATCGGCGACCAGGAACCGTGTTTCGAAATTATCGGTACCGTCGAGCACGATGTCGTAATCGGCGATCAGCGCGTTGGTGCTTGCCGCGTCGACCCGCGCCTCGATCGGGGTGACGATGATGTCCGGGTTGATCGCCCGCATCGCCGCCGCCGCGCTGGCCACCTTGGCGCGCCCGATGCCGGCCATGGTGTGCGCGATCTGGCGCTGGAGGTTGGAGAGTTCCAGCACGTCGTGATCGACGATGCCGATGCGGCCGATGCCGGCGGCTGCAAGATACAGCGCCGCCGGACTGCCGAGGCCGCCGGCGCCGATGATCAGCACGGATGTCGCCCGCAGCCGGGCCTGACCGGTGCCGCCCACTTCGCGCAGGAGGATGTGGCGCGAGTAGCGGGCGATTTCGGCTTCCGAGAAATTCAGATCCATGGCGCTCGAATCGCACCACCCGCAGGATCGATCAAGAGGGCAGCCCAACCCCCGCCAACCACAGTCGAAAAGTTTTTTGCTCCTTTTTTACAAAAAAGGAGCGCTTCCCTCCCCTGCCCTCACCCCACCCCAGGATTGGTCTTTGGCCGAGCATTGAACCCCGGCGGGATGACATTGGGGATATGCAATTGCACATTGGTCGGGACCAGGCCGATCATTTTGCAATCCGCGCCCGTCGTGGCCGGCAGCGCGGTCGTCCAACTGTCGGGCACCATGGCGTAGGATGCCGGCAGCGGTTTGGCCTTGCCCTCGAGCCGGGCGGGATCGAAGGCGGAGACCAGATTGGTCACATCCGGCGTTTCGGCATCGAACGGTCCCATATATGTCTGGTGGAATTGTTTCCGGCCGATCGCGCGGCCCTTTTGTTCATCCGGCAGCGTGGCCAGGGGCGGCAGGTTGAACACGGCATCGACGAACTTGACCACCGAGGCCTGGTTGCCGACGGCGTGCGAAATCGCGTGCACCTTGGCGTAGGGTGAGATCACCAGGAACGGCACGCGCGGCCCATCGCTCAGGACCGTGCCATCCGGCGCGGTCGCGAGTTCCGGCGGCGGAACATGGTCGTAATCGCCTTCCGAATCATCCCAGGTGATGATGATGGCCGCATGCGCCCAGTATTTGCTCGACGCGATGGTGTTGACCGCGCGCGCCAGCATGGCCTCGCTGATCTGTGCATCGGAGTAGCCGGGGTGATCGTCATCGCCGAGGAACTTCTTTTGCACGGCGGCGTTGGGGTCGGTCGGTTTCAAGCCGAAGCCGTTGCGGTAGCCGCCTTTGACGTAGAACACGCCGCCTTCCGCCGGCAGGGTGCCGCCTTTGACCGCGCTGAAGAACGCGCGCAGCCCGCCCATATCGGCGGTCATTTTCGGGTTATTCGCGATATAGCCGAAGTATTGCGGGCCGTTGTGATGGGTGATGTAGGAGGCGTGCACACCATCGGCGTCCTTCGGGCCGAGATTATTGGCTGCCGGCAGGCTGGAGAAGCCTTCCTCGAACCAGCGCCACGCCACTTTGTGCCGGTCGAGCCGCTGGATGAAGGAGATGTCCTTGGCGACGTCCGCGAGGTCGGGCTTGGGGTCGAGGTCGTGGCTGGTCTTGGCCTTGATGGTGTTGCCCGCGGTGGTCAGGGCCACGGTTGCGTAGGTCTGGTTGAGCTGCACCTTGCCCGGCCCATCGTGCGCGTAGTCGCGCGGGTTGTAGGGTACCATCTTGTGCTGGAACGGGTCTTCGCGCGAGCCCCAGAGCGGGTCGATATCGGAATCGACCGGGTCGCCCGGCTTGTTCACCTGCTTCCATGCCTCGTTCGGATGCAAGGCCCATTGCGTCAGCCCGGTCTGGGCCGCGAAGATCGAGAGATTACCCGGCGTCGAGGGTCCGACCATGTCCTGGAACATGTGATCCATCAGCACGAAGCGGTCGGCGTAGCGCCATAGGATGGGGATGGTGTTGCAATCCTCGTGCGCCATCGCGAGTTCGCCCATCTGCTTGGCCTTGAGCGAGGGGGTCGGGCCGGATTTCCAGTATTTCCGCTCTTCGCCCAGTGCGAAATGATTCATTTCGGCGTGGCCGTTCACGATATGCATTTTCGCGAACATGATGGGGTGGGAATGATCGATGTCGTCCGTGTCGGCCGCGAACTGGGCCGGTCCGATCGTGAAGGGCTGGATCGTCTCGACCTTGCCGGAGACGCCGATGATCTTTTGCGTCAAACCTGGCGTCTGTGCGGCAGGTTGCGAATACAGCCCATCCGCCCCCGGATAGGTGCCGAAATAGGAATCGAATGAGCGATTTTCCTGATACAGCACGAACACGTATTTGATGTGGTGGCGGAGCAGTGAGGCCATCTGCGCCGCCGACACATGCGGCTCATGACCGGCGGCGACCACGTAGGGTCGTGCCGCGGTGGGGATCGGCGCGGTCACGCCGGCCGTGGCAAAACCCGGCATCACCATGCCGGAGGCCAACACTGTCGAAATCAACCGGTCGCGTAGGCGCATCAAACCCTCCTGATTATCGCGTTAGCCATGACCGAACCGGGCCGGCGAAAAAAGCCCCTGATCATGAATCTTTTATGACGCGATGGCCGGGTGGGTCGATCCGGCTCAGGCTGGCAGATGCTTCGCGATATAGGGCGGCAGCCAGAAGGCGGCGACGTGGATTTGGGGCGACCAGTAGCTCGTGGTGCCCAGGATGCCGGCGGATTTTGCGCGTTCGGTGATCGTTTCGATCGACAGTGTGGTGAGGGCCGCGTCCTTGCCGGCCCATCCCAGCGTCATGTAGCCGCCGACATAGGTGGGGACGGCGGCGATGTAGGCGGTGACGTGGGGGAAGAAATTGCCGCGGCGGGCGGAGGTTTCGCGCAGTTCGTCGGCCTGCATGAAGGGGACGCCGCACTGGTTCACGATGAGGCCGCGATCGGTCAGGATGCGGGCGCAGTTTTGATAGAACTCATCGGTGAACAGGACTTCGCCGACGCCGATCGGGTCGGTCGAATCGACGATGATGACATCGAAGCTCGCATCCGGCGCGCGTTTGACGTAGTCGATACCGTCGCCGACGATGACATCGGCGCGCTTGTCGGTCCAGGCATCGCCGCCGATGGCGGGGAGGAACTCCTTCGAGAGGCGGATCACCTCGCCGTCGATTTCGACCATGACGGCTTTGGCGACCGATTTGTGCATCAGCACGCGCTTGAGCACGCCGCCGTCGCCGGCGCCGATGATCAGGACGGATTTCGCATCGCCATGGGCCAGAAGCGGCACGTGGGCGAGCATTTCCTGGTAGACGAATTCATCGGACTCGGTGATTTGCACCACGCCGTCTAGCAGCATGACGCGGCCGTGGAATTCGGTTTCGACGATCGCGATGTCCTGGAAGTCGCTTTTGGTGCGTGCAAGTTCGCGCGTGACGCGGAAGCGCTGGCCCCAGTAGGGGTAGAGGGTTTCGTTCACCCACATGTCGGTCATTTGTTCACTCCATACGAAAACACCGCCCTACCATGCGATAGGGCGGTGTGTCGGTTTCAGCCGGATGAAATCAGGTGGTCAGCCCGCGGCGCTGTTCACCCACTTGCACGTCGCTCGGCGAGAAGGTGGCGCGGAGGAAGTCGATCGCCTTGTAGGGATCGCATTCGCCGCACATGAAGATGTCGACCGCGGCGAAACCGCGTTCGGGCCAGGTGTGGATCGAGATGTGGCTTTCCGCGAGCACGACCACGCCCGACACGCCGCCGTTCGGCGTGAAATGGTGGAAGTGGCTGTGCAGAATGGTCGCCCCGGCGGCCAGGGCGCCGTTACGCAGTGTGACATCGATCAGGGCGGGATCGTCGAGATTGCTGGCCCCCCACAAATCGATGAGCAGATGCGTACCAGCGAATTTCACGCCGTCACGTTCTACGAAATAATCCTTCGGCACGGCGACTTGATCGACCGTGTCGTGCGCAAACGTCTGGTTTTCGCTCGGAAAATCCGAGACCATCCCCAGTCGGGCAAGTGCGTTCATTGCGAACCCCCAAACCAGTGACAGCCTGTAGAACGCAGCACCGCGCCGCGCCCCCCGGGGCCAAAGAGAGCGCGATATGCGCATAAATCCCTGGAGACGCAAGGGCTTTTCGGGGATTGTTGTGTGAAATTCCGCCCCCCTGCCGCACGGGGGGAATGCGGTGGGGGTATGGCGGGGCGCGCACTGCCGGATTGGCTGGTTGGGGGTCGCCTGCCGCGCGCTGAACCGGCGCGGCAGGGGCGGTGCGGGTTTTCTATTTGACCTGGGAGATCAGTTTGACGGTCGAACTCTGCGCGCCTTCGAAGGTGAGTGGCGTGGTGCCGGCGGGGTAGCCGTTTTTCGAGAGGATGAAGGCCATGATGTCGGCATATTGGGTGTTGGTCAGGCTGGCGGGGGCGCCGGCCGGCATTTGTTGCGATAATTCATCGAAAATCGCGGCGACGGTGTAGTTGTTCGATTTGCTGGCGAAGCTCTGACCGATCAGGGTGGGGCCGGCGATGCCCTGGAGGTTTTTGCCGTGGCACATCGAGCAATGGGTTTCGAAATCGGCGTGGCCGGCGGTCGCCTGGGCGGCGGTGTAGATGGCCGGGGGTGTGGCAGCCGTAGCGATGCCGGTGAGGGTCAGGCTGGCGGCGAGGAGTACGAGGCGTTTCATGGGGTGGTCCTTGGTTGGGAAGGTTAGGTAAGGTTAAGGGAAGGCTTCTTTTTTGAAAAAAAGAAGCAAAAAACTTTTTTTAATTTGGGGCATGGGCGGTTTCACTGGCGTGGGCTCAATGAGTTCAAAGTTTTTTTGCTTCTTTTTTTTCAAAAAAAGAAGTCTTTTTACTTGGCCGGCACACGGTAAGGCGCGACCAGTGAAGCCAGTTGCCGATGCGCCACCAAATGCTGCAACGCGTGATCGAACGATTTGCCTGACGCGGCGTGCGCTGTGCTGTAGAGGGCGACGATCTGCCATTGCGCGTGCGGCAGGCTGAGGGCGTGCTGGGCGACCTTGGCGTGGGTGTGCGCGAGGTGGTTGACCAGCCAGGGCTGCCACATCAGGGCGACCGCGACGTCTTTTGCTTCGAGCGCGCGGTAGAGGGAGCCGGGCGTCGAGTATTCATGGGCTTCGAGCGTGGCACCGTGGCCGTGGTCGAAATATGTGCTGGGCACGGTGAGATAGGTGATGCCGACCCTGGTGTGCGGTGCGAGGCTCGCGAAGCTGGGCGCGGTGCTGCCGGGGGCGGCGAGGACGAAGCCGGTGGCGGCGTAGGGGTTGGTCGCCATGACGCCGGACGGGACCGTCGGGTAGCCGGTTTCGACCGGGAAACCCATCACGAGATCGCAGCGTGTCGCGAGTTTGGCGAAGAAGATGCCTTTTTGTGCGTTGAGGGCATCGGCGCCGACCCTGGTGTCGATCACGGTGAAATGAGCCGATGTGTGTTCGGCGTGGGCGACCGCGGTGGCGACGGCGTGGTCGATGTTGAAGAACGGATTGCCTTTGTCGATGCAGAAACTGGTGGTCGCTGCACTGGCCGAGGCGGTGAGCGTTGCCATCACCATGGCAACGCCGGACCAGACGAGACCCCGCCGCGGCTGCGGCGGGGTGTTGGGTGTGACGTCAACCATTCAGGGCAAAGACGTGCAGCTGGCCACCGGTGGGCGCCTTGGTCAGCGGCGCGCCGAGCTTGCCCGACCAGAGCGGCCAGACGCCACCCCAGCCTGACCAGACCGCGACGTACTGCTTGCCATCGACCTCGTAGGAGACCGGTGCGGCGATGATCGGTGAGCCGAGATTGGCGCTGGTCCACAGGATTTTGCCGGTCTTGGCATCGAACCCGTAGAGCTTGCCGTCGGTGCCGCCGCTGAACACGAGGCCGCCGCCGGTTGCCGTCATGCCGCCGTTCCAGGGCGCCTTGGTCTTGTATTCCCAGACCTGCTTGCCGGTGGACAGATCGATCGCCTGGACCGAGCCGAGATCGGGCGAGGTCGGGTCGGGGATCATCTGGAAGGTTTCGCCCAGGTAGGGCAGGCCGGCGGCGTAGCTGGTGGGGACGCCCTTCATGGTCATGCAGGCGTGCAGCGTGGGCACGTAGGCCATGTTGGTCTTGGGATCGACCGCGGCGGCCCACCAATTCTTGCCGCCGAGGAAGCTGGGGCAGGTGGTGATCTGTTTATCGAGGCCGGGCTGATTCGCGGTGTTGTTGATGGCATGACCGCCGGCGCTGATGCCGGTGATCGAGGTATCGTGCACGAAGGGCTTGGCGTAGATCAGTTTGCCGTCTTCGCGGTTGATCGCGTAGAAATAGCCGTTGCGGTTGGCTTCCACGATCGCTTTGTAGGGCTTGCCCTTGTAGGTGACGTTGCTCAGCGTCGGTGTGTTGACGCCATCGTAATCCCAGGTGTCGTTGCGGGTGTACTGGTAGTGCCATTTGATCTTGCCGGTGGACGGGTCGATCGCCAGCAGGCTGTCGGAATAGAGGTTATGGCCGGGGCGGGTCGAGGCGAGCCACGGGCCGGGGTTGCCGACGCCCCAGAACAGGGTTTTGGTCGAGGGATCGTAGGTGCCGGTCATCCACGGGCTGCCGCCGCCGTGCTTGTAGGCGCCGGCCGGCCAGGTTTTGCCGCCGGGTTCGCTGGGCGAGGGAATGGTGTGGAGTTTCCAGGCGAGCTTGCCGGTCTTGGCATCGAGCGCCGCGATGAAACCGCGCGCGCCGTATTCGCCGCCGCCGACGCCGACCACCACCTTGCCGTCTACGATCAGCGGGGCTTCGTCGATCGAGTAGCCGACGCCGGGCTTGTAGAGGGCTGAGTTCCAGGCAACCTTGCCGGTCTTGGCGTCGAACGCGACGACGTGATTGTCGATCGTGGCCATGTAGACCATGTCGTCATAGACGGCGACGCCGCGGTTATTGACGTCGCAGCAGATCGTCTTGGTCGCGTCGCCCGCCAGCTTGTAGGTGTATTTCCACAGCAGCTTGCCGGTCTTGGCGTCGAACGCCATGAGATGGTCGAGCGGGGTGGTGACGAACATATAGTCGCCGTTGATGATCGGCACGTTTTCGAAACCGTGCGGGATGTTGACCTTGGGCGAGGTCCAGACCGGTTTCAGCGAGGCGACATTGCTGGTGTTGATGGCGGAATAGGGGGCGTAATCGTCGCCCGCGTAGTCGCGGTTGAACATCAGCCAGCCCGGCGACGAGGCGGCGTTGTCAAGCCGGGACTGGGTCACCGGGGGATAGGATGGCATGGCGTGGCCGATGCCGGGGATGGCGAGCGCGAGCAGGGCGCTGCCGAGCACGCAGGATGTGAGTGTGGTTTTCTTGAGCTTCATTGTCAGTCCTCCGATAGGTCGTTTTTTGATTAGTGGTTAACAGTCAAATTGTTTGGGCATAAACCGAAACAAGTCAACCGGTTGGTTCGTCTGCCTTCAGCCGTGCCGCCTCCTCGTCGGAAAACACCCGTGAGCGTGTCAGAAAGCGCTGGCCGGTGCCGTTTTCCAGCGAGAACATGCCGCCCATGCCGGCGACGACATCGATGATGATCTGCGTGTGGCGCCAGTATTCGAACTGCGATTCGCTCATGAAGAAGCGCACGCCGCCGATGGCCCCGAGGCAGACATCGTCCGGCCCGATCAGGAAATCGTCCTGGGGGTAGCACATCGGTGATGAGCCATCGCAGCAACCGCCCGACTGGTGGAACAGCACGGGGCCGTGCCGCGCTTCGAGTTGGGCGATCAGGGCGAGGGCCGCCGGTGTGGCGACCACCCGCTCGATCGACGCATCGGGCGCGGCACGGTGCATGTCAGAAGAACCCGAGCTTGTTGGGGCTGTAGCTGACCAGCATGTTTTTGGTCTGCTGGTAATGATCGAGCATCATTTTGTGATTCTCGCGCCCGATGCCGGATTGCTTGTAGCCGCCGAACGCCGAATGGGCGGGATACAGATGGTAGCAATTGGTCCAGACCCGGCCGGCCTTGATGTTGCGGCCGAACTGGTAGGCGCGGTTGCCGTTGCGGGTCCAGACACCGGAACCGAGGCCGTAGAGCGTGTCATTGGCGATTTCGAGGGCTTCGGCTTCGTCCTTGAACGTGGTCACCGAGACCACCGGGCCGAAGATTTCTTCCTGGAACACGCGCATCTTGTTGTTGCCGCGGAAAATGGTGGGCTCGATGTAGAAGCCTTCCGACAATTCGCCGCCATGGGTGCCACGGCCGCCGCCGGTGAGCACTTCGGCACCTTCCTGACGGCCGATGTCGAAATAGGACAGGATTTTATCGACCTGCTCGGTCGAGGCCTGGGCGCCGATCATGGTCGAGGGATCAAGCGGGCTGCCCTGCTTGATCGCCTTCACGCGGGCGAGCGCACGCTCCATGAAGCGGTCGTAGATGCTTTCCTGAATGAGCGCGCGGGAGGGACAGGTGCAGACCTCACCCTGGTTGAGGGCGAACATCGCGAAGCCTTCCAGCGCCTTGTCGAAGAAGGCGTCATCGGCGTCGCACACGTCGGCGAAGAAGATGTTGGGCGATTTGCCGCCGAGTTCCAGCGTGACCGGGATGAGGTTGTGGCTGGCGTACTGCATGATCAAGCGGCCGGTGGTGGTCTCGCCGGTGAAGGCGATTTTCGCGATCCGCTTGGAGGAGGCGAGCGGCTTGCCGGCTTCGAGGCCGAAGCCGTTGACCACGTTGAGCACGCCGGGGGGCAGGATGTCGGCGATCAGTTCGGCGAGCACCAGGATGCTCACCGGGGTCTGCTCGGCCGGCTTGAGGACGACGCAATTGCCGGCGGCCAGTGCCGGGGCGAGTTTCCAGACCGCCATCAGGATCGGGAAATTCCAGGGGATGATCTGGCCGACCACGCCGAGCGGTTCGTGGAAATGATAGGCGACCGTGGTATCGTCGATCTGCGACAGCGCACCTTCCTGGGCGCGGATGCAGCCGGCGAAATAGCGGAAATGGTCGATCGCGAGGGGAATGTCGGCCGCGGTGGTTTCGCGGATCGGCTTGCCGTTGTCGATGGTTTCGACATAGGCGAGCAAAGCGAGGTTCTGCTCCATCACATCGGCGATGCGGTTGAGCATGTTGGCGCGCTCGGTGGTCGAGGTGCGGCCCCAGGCATCGGCGGCGGCGTGCGCGGCATCGAGGGCGGCGTTGATGTCGGCCTCGTCGGAACGGGCGACCTCGGTGAAGACCTGGCCGGTGACCGGGGTGACGTTGTCGAAATAGCGGCCGCTCAGGGGCGGGGTGAATTTGCCGCCGATAAAATTCTCGTAGCGGGGTTTGAACGCGAAACCGCCGGGCGCGGTGCCGGGGGTGGGGCGCAATGAGCCGTCGGGCATGGTCGGTCCTCCGTTGGGTGCGCCGCCGCCACCATGGCGACATGCGCTTGATTTGGTTGACCGCTGCATCGCAAGTCTCGTGCCAGCAGGTGAACACAGCGTGCCGGGCGGGTTCGGCCCGAAAACGCCGGGTCCGGCACAGGGTCGGGACGTCCCGTTCCGGGACATTGTCCTGAAACGGGACAGTATTGGGCAGCGCGACGGTTTTTGTTGTCAGGGGTGGTGAGCGCGCCTAATGCTGGCTGCGATAACGGACCCGGCTCAAGGGTCGCCAGCATTACGGGTGGAACGAAAGAGAAGCACAGTAAAATGCGGGCTCATGCCAGTCATCCTGCCGCGACGGCC
Organism: Acidiphilium rubrum; assembly: GCF_900156265.1. Taxonomy (GTDB): domain Bacteria; phylum Pseudomonadota; class Alphaproteobacteria; order Acetobacterales; family Acetobacteraceae; genus Acidiphilium; species Acidiphilium rubrum. The sequence goes on along the minus strand of NZ_FTNE01000001.1, from coordinate 16,404 downwards.
GATCTTGCGACGGCACGACGCAATCTTGCGACCAGCGGCGCGGTTACCGGGTTGCCGCCGCTGTTGACACGCTCATGGACGCGCTGCGTCTCCGCCGGGTTATCGCCTGAACGGCCGTGCATCGACGCAAGGCACCTCGGCGGGCGGGAATTGCACGAGGCGGTGGAGCGCCAGGGTGATTTGACCACGCGGGCACGCCCGATCATCGATTACCTGCACGCCCAGATCCGCGATTCCGGCTGCATCATCCTGCTGTCCGACCAGAACGGGTTTCTGCTCGATGCGGTGGGCGACCCCGGATTCAGCGATCGGGCCGCCCGCGTCGCGCTGCAACCCGGCGCCTGCTGGGCCGAGGCCGACCGTGGCACCAACGCGGTCGGCACCGCGCTGATCGAGGCGGCACCCGTGGTGATCCACGGGCCTGAACACTTCCTGGATCGCAACGGGTTTCTCGCCTGCGCGGCCGCCCCGCTCGCCGCCTCGGACGGCAGCCTGCTCGGCGTGCTCGATATTTCGTGCGATCACCGGATTTATCACCCGCACACCTTCGGCCTGGTGCGCGCCGCCGCCCAGATGATCGAGAATCGGATGTTCGAGATCAACCACGTGCGCGACATCAAGCTGCGGTTTCACACCGCGCTGCAGGCGGTCGGCACCGTGGTCGAAGGGGTGCTGGCGATCAGCCCGGATGGGCTCATCCTCGGCGCCAACCGCCCGGCTACCGACCTGCTCGGTCTGCGCCGGGTCGATATGGGGCGCGCCAGCATCGCCGATCAGATCGACGGGCGATTCTCCGACCTGCTCGCGCGCGATCGCCAGCGCGGCGGCGAACCGGTGGAAATCTGCCGCCGCGATGGCTCGCGCCTGTACGTGCGGCTCGAAATTCCGCGCATCAGCCCACCCCGCCCGACCACGCCTGCCTGGCCGGCCGATGCGCTCGCCGCACTCGATACCGGCGATGCCGCGATGTCCCGCGCGATCGGGCAGATCCGCCGGGTGCTGGGTAAACCCATCCCGATCCTGCTGCGCGGCGAAACCGGTGCGGGCAAGGATGTGATGGCCCAGGCCATCCACGCCGCCGGGCCGCGCCGGGGTGAGGCCTTCGTCGCGGTCAACTGCGCCGCACTGCCGGAACATCTGATCGAGGCGGAATTGTTCGGCTACGCGCCCGGCGCCTTCACAGGGGCCAAGCGCGAGGGCGCGCTCGGGCGCATTCGCGAAGCCGCCGGCGGCACGCTGTTTCTCGATGAAATCGGTGACATGCCGGCATCACTCCAAAGCCGCCTGCTGCGGGTGCTGGAAGATCGGACCGTGGCACCGCTGGGTGGACGGCCCGTGGCGGTCGATTTCGCGCTGATCAGCGCGACCAATCGCGACCTCAAGGCCGATATCGCCCAAGGCCGCTTCCGCTCGGACCTATACTACCGGCTCAACGGGCTGTGCATCGCGCTGCCCCCGCTGCGTGATCGGACCGACCTCGTAGCCCTGATGACCGCCATCCTCGCCCGCGACCCTGTCAAAACCACGCCCCGCCGCATCGCCGATCCGCTGCTCACCGCCCTGCAAACCTACACCTGGCCCGGCAATATCCGCGAACTCGCCAGCCTGCTGCGCATCGCCACCTCGCTCTGCGATGAACGCGATACCGAACTCGATTGGCACCACCTGCCCGATGACATCGCCGCCGACCTGCGCCGCCAAACCACACCCCCCTCCCCGCCCCCAACCCGCACCGACAACCAACAATCGCTCCGCACCGCCGCCGACCAGGTCATTCTGCACGCCATCGAACAAGCCGCCGGCAACATGAGCGCCGCCGCCCGCCGCCTCGGCATCAGCCGCAACACCCTGTACCGCCGGCTCGCGGCCTTGCAGCCTGGAGACTGATGCTGGTGGGGTGGGACGGGATAAGGAAGGAAGGCGGGGGGCTTTGCCCCCTCGACCCCCACTAAGGGCGGAGCCCTTAGAACCCGCTAGTTTTAGGCAAGGGGAGGGCGCTGCCT
>NZ_FTNE01000001.1:0-14391 GCF_900156265.1 Acidiphilium rubrum | reverse complement strand
GTCGATCTGGCCTGGGTCGCCCTCCCCTTGCCTAAAACTAATGGATTTTAAAGGCTCCGCCTTTAACGGGGTCCAGGGGCAGAGCCCCTGGCCTTACTTACTTAACCCCGCCCCACTCCATCGGCATAGGTCGCCAAGGCCGCGAGGATGCGGGCCGGGGTCAGGGGGATGGTATCGATGGTGATGCCGCGCGGGCTGAGCGCATCATTCACCGCGTTGGCAACGGCAGCGGCGGCGGCGGCGGTGCCGGCTTCACCCGCACCTTTGGCGCCGATGGTGCTTTCAGCGGTGGGGGTGGTGACGTGGCCGATGATGATGTCGGGCATTTCACCGGCCATGGGTACCAGGTAGTCGGCCATGCTGGCATTGAGCATCTGACCTTCGGAATCGTAGTCGCATTGCTCGAACAGAGCGGCGCCGATGCCCTGGACGACGCCGCCGCGGATTTGTTCATCGACCAGCAGGGGGTTGATGATGGTGCCGCAGTCTTCGACGACCCAGTGTTTGAGCAGGGTGATGAAGCCGGTTTCGGTATCGAGTTCGAGCCAGGCGGCCTGGATGCCGTTGGTGAAGGCGAACGGGTATTCGCGCGGCACGTAGTGGCGGGTGGCGATGAGTTCGGCCTGGATGCCTTTGGGGAGCGTGTCGGGGCGGAAATAGGCGATGCGGGCGAGTTCGGCGAGGGTGATGCGTTCGGCGCGGCTGGCGTGATCGATGACGGCGCCGCCCGAGATATCGAGATTGGTGGGGGTTTCCTGCAGGATGCTGGCGGCGAGGGTGAGGATCTGGTCGCGCAGCGCGCGGGCGGCTTGCCAGGTGGCTTCGCCGCCGATGCCGGCGGCGCGTGAGGCCCAGGTGCCGCCGCCGTAGGGGGTGATGTCGGTATCGCCGAGCATGACGCGGATGTGTTCGAAGGCGACGCCCATGGCTTCGGCGGCGATCTGGGCGAGGATGGTGGTGGTGCCCTGGCCTTGTTCGGTGACGCTGGCCTGCACGATCAGGCGGCCGGTGGCATCGAGGCGGATGGTCGCACCATCCTGCGCGGAAATACGGGCCCCGCCGACGCCGTAGAAGGCGGCGCCGGGGTTGGTGATTTCGATGAAGCTGGCGATGCCGATGCCGCGCATGATGCCGCGTTCGCGCAGGCTTGCCTGTTCGGCGCGCAGGCCATCGTAGTCCATCAGGGTGAGCAGGCGGTCGAGGCAGGCGTGGTGCGAGAGGGCTTCGAAGCGCATGCCGCTGGGCGAGGTGCAGGGGTAGGCATCGTCGGGGATCAGGTTGCGGCGGCGGATGGTGACGGGGTCGATGCCGAGGCGCTGGGCCGCGCGGTCAAGCAGGCCTTCGGTGACCGAGGTGGCGATCGGGTGGCCGACGGCGCGGTATTGCGACATCATCGCCTTGTTCTGGAAGGCGACGCGGGTGCGAGCGCGGTAGTGGGCGAAGCGGTAGGGGCCGCCGATCAGGTTGATGACCTGGTTGGCTTCGACCGCCGAGGTGCGCGGGTAGGCGGAATAGGGGCCGATGCCGGTCAGATCGTCGATGTCGAAGCCGGTGATCGTGCCGTCGTTCATCACGGCGAGGCGGGCGTGGACGGTGTGGTCGCGGGCGTGGATGTCCGAGACGAAGCTTTCGAGGCGATCGGCTGCGAAGCGGACCGGCCGGCGCAGCAGGCGGCTGGCGGCGACCGCGGCCATTTCATCGGGGTAGACGTGGATCTTGATGCCGAACGAGCCGCCGACATCCGGGCAGATGACGCGGACCTGGGATTCATCGAGCCCGAGGTGCAGGGCGTAGATAGTCTGCATCATGTGCGGCACTTGGGTGCCCTGATGGACGGTGAGGCGTTGTTCGCCCTCGTTCCAGTCCGCGACCACGGCGCGGGCTTCGAGGGTGACGCCGGTGTGGCGGCCGAAGGTGAAATCGGCTTCGATGATGTGATCGGCGGCGGCGAAGGCGGCATCGGTGTTGCCGGTGTCGATGTGGCGTTCGAAGGCGAGGTTGTCGCCGAGTTCGGGGTGGATGATGGGCGCGCCGGGGGCGAGGGCGGCGGCGGCATCGACCACCGGGGGCAGCGGGTCGTAGCTGACCATGATGTGTTCGGCGGCGTCTTCGGCCTGGGCGCGGGTGTTGGCGAGCACCATGGCGACGGGTTCGCCCTGCCAGCGCACGCGGCCGACCGCGAGCGGGTGTTGCGGTGCTGATTTCAGGCCTTTGAGATGGGTGAGCACGCCCACCCAGGGGGTGCAGAGATCGGCCATCGCAGCACCGTCGAGCACGGCGACTACGCCGGGCATGGTGCGGGCTTGTGCGAGGTCGATCGCGGTGATGGTCGCGTGGGCGTAGGGCGAGCGGAGGAAAGCGGCGTGGACCATGCGCGGCACGGTGATGTCGCTGGCGAAAGTGCCGCGTCCCTGGACGAGGGCGCGCGCCTGGGGGCGGGCGCGGGCAAGGCCGATCTGGGCGTCGGGGCGGGCGGGGTTGGAGAACTTCATGAGGTGCGCCGGGCGTTCAACGTGGTTTCGACGGCATCGACGATCGCTTCGTAGCCGGTGCAGCGGCAGTAATTGCCGGAGAGGTGTTCGCGGATGGCGGCGCGGCTGGCATCGGCGGGGGCGTGCAGCAGGAAATCCTGTGCGGTCATGACCATGCCGGGGGTGCAATAGCCGCATTGCAGCGCGTTGCGGGCGGCGAAGGCGTGCTGGAGGTCGGCGACTTCGCCGCTGTCGGACAGACCTTCGATGGTCTCGACGGTGCAGCAATCGGCCTGGACGGCGAGCACCAGGCAGCCGCGCACGATCGCGCCATCGAGCCGGACGGTGCAGGCGCCGCAGACGCCGTGCTCACAGCCGAGATGGGTGCCGGTGAGGCCGAGGTGGTCGCGCAGGAAATCGGCGAGGTGCAGGCGCGGGGGGATGGTGGCGGTGATGGGTTCGCCGTTGACGGTCAGGGTGATGCTGGTCATGGGCTTGTGCTGTTGGATGGTGAGGGAAGGTCTTCTTTTTTGTGAACAAAAAAGAAGCAAAAAAAACTTTGCTCATCTAGGCCCGTGGCCGTGACAACGCCCGTGCCCCAACTCATAAAAGTTTTTTGCTGCTTTTTTACAAAAAAGCAGTGCTTGCCTTCCCTTGCCTTCATCTTTCCCCCCAAGCCCCGACCACCCGCCGCAACAACACCCGTGCCAGATGCAATCGCATCGCCGCAGAGGCCTGCGGATCGTCATGCGCGGGCAGATCATCCGCCAGCGCGGTGCAGGCGGCTTCGAGCGGCCCGCCTTCGGTCAGGATGGCGGCGGCGCGATGCGCGAGGATGGCGGTCTGGCCGACCGAGAACCAGCCGAGCCGGATTGTGCCGGGCCGGGCGACGGCGGCGAGGCCGACCATGGCGTAGTCGCCGGTGCGGCGCGCGAGTTCGGCGAAGCCCCATTGGGTGTCGCCCTGGATCGGGATATCGACGCCTGTGAGCACTTCATCCGGCGCGAGGGCGGTTTCGAACAGGGATGTGAAGAAGTGTGCGGCGGGGATGCGGCGCGGGCCTTCGGGGCCCTGGGCATGCATGACGGCATCGAGCGCGAGGGCGCAGGCGGGCAGTTCGGCTGCGGGATCGGCGTTGGCGAGGCTGCCGCCGAACGTGCCGCGCGCGCGGATGGCGGGGTGGGCGACCTCGGTCAGGGCGCGGGCGATCAGCGGGGCGTGGCGCTGGACGATGGGGTGGTTCATCACGTGGGCGTGGGTGCAGCCGGCGCCGATGTGGAGCGTGCGGTCGGCCAAAGTGATATCGCGCAATTCGGCGAGGCGGCCGATATCGATCAGCAGGCCGGGCGCCGACAGGCGCAGGTTGAGCGCCGGCAGCAGGCTCTGGCCGCCGGCGATCAGCTTCGCATCCGGCCCGTGCTTGCTGAGCAGGGTGATGGCCGCCCCGAGGGTTTCGGGGCGGATGTAGTCGAAGGCTGCGGCTTTCATGCGGGTTCCGGTTTGGGAAGGAAGCAGTTCTTTCTTGTAAGAAAGAACCAAAGAACTTTTTTTAACTGAAGCCGGCGACGGCGTGGGGGACGTACGGGGCTTCGAGCTTGGCGATTTCGTCGGTTGTAAGGACAAGTTTGGTGGCTTCGACCGCGTCGTGCAGATGGGCCAGTTTGGTGGCACCGATGATCGGCGCGGTAATGCCGGGCTTCGCCAGCACCCAGGCCAGGGCGATCTGCGCGCGGGAGACGCCGCGGGCGGCGGCGGCGGCGGCCACCGCATCGACCACTTTGCGATCGGCGTCCGCGGTTTTGGCGTAGAGGGTCTTGCCGAATTCATCGGTCTCGGAGCGGGCGCTGGCTTCATCCCAGTCGCGTGTCAGGCGGCCGCGGGCGAGCGGGCTCCACGGGATCACGCCGATGCCCTCGGCGCGGCAGAGCGGCAGCATTTCGCGCTCTTCCTCGCGGTAGAGCAGGTTGACGTAGTTCTGCATGCTGACGAAGCGGGTCCAGTTATGCCGCTCCACGATCGCGAGCGCCTGGGCGAATTGCCATGCGTACATCGAGGAAGCGCCGATGTAGCGGGCTTTGCCGGCTTTCACGACATCGTGCAGCGCTTCGAGGGTTTCCTCGATCGGGGTGTGATAATCCCAGCGGTGGATCTGGTAGAGATCGACATGGTCGGTGCCGAGGCGGCGGAGACTGTTGTCGATCTCGGCCATGATGGCGCGGCGCGACAGGCCGGCGCCGTTCGGGCCCTTGTGCATCCGCCCGTTGACCTTGGTGGCGATCACCACATCGTGGCGGCTGGCGAAATCCTTGAGCGCGCGACCGACGATTTCCTCGCTGGTGCCATCGGAATAGACGTTGGCAGTGTCGAAGAAATTGATGCCGGCTTCGAGTGCGGCCTTGATGAAGGGGCGGCTGGTCGCTTCATCGAGCGTCCAGGCGTGCGGGCCGCGATCGGCCACGCCGTAGCTCATGCAGCCGAGGCAGATGCGCGATACGTCGAGGCCGGTGCGGCCGAGTTTTACGTAATCCATCGTTGGCAGATCCCTCTTTCGATTGCGTTTTGCCATATGAGCATGACCCGGGTCGGGTCCAGCCCCTTGCCAGACGGGTCAGCATCCAGGACATGGTTTGCACCAGTTTCACGCAGAAGGACACACCCATGCAATACCGCAACCTCGGCACTTCCGGTCTGAAAGTCTCGCCGCTCTGCCTTGGCACCATGATGTTCGGTGGGGCGACGGATGAGGCCACGTCGCGCCGGATCGTTGATACCGCCGCCGGGCAGGGCATCAATTTCATCGATACCGCGAATGTGTACAACGAAGGTCGCTCGGAGGAGATCACCGGGCGGGCGATCGCGGCGAACCGCAGCCATTGGGTGCTGGCGACCAAATTCGCCAACCCGACCGGGCCGGGGCCGAACGATCGCGGCCTTTCGCGCGTGCACGCGTTTCGCGCGGTGCATGACAGTCTGAAACGGCTGGATACCGATGTGATCGATATTTTGTATATCCATAAGGAAGACCCGGCGACGCCGCTGGCCGAGACGATCGGGGCGATTGCGGATATGATCCGGGCGGGGGACATTCGGCATTTCGGGGTGTCGAACGTGCGGGCGTGGCGGATCGCGGAGATTTGCCGCCTGTGCGACGATATGGGGATCGATCGGCCGGTGGTCAGTCAGCCCTATTACAATGCGCTGAACCGGATGCCCGAGGTTGAGATTCTGCCGGCGTGCCATCATTTCGGCATCGGCGTGGCACCGTACAGCCCGCTCGCGCGCGGGGTGCTGACCGGCAAATATGCGCCCGATGCGAAGCCCGATGCCGAGAGCCGGGCCGGCCGGGGTGACAAGCGGATGATGGAGACCGAATTCCGCAAGGAGAGCCTCGATATCGCGCAGACCATCGTGGCGCATGCCAAAGAGCGCGGGATCACGCCCGGGCAGTTCGCGATCGCCTGGTTGCTAAACAACCGGCTGGTCACAGCGCCGATCGCGGGGCCGCGCACCGAGGCGCAGTGGGCGGATTATCAGGGTGGCTTGACCTATCGGTTCACCGCGGAGGACGAGGCACTCGTCGATCGGCTGGTGCCGCCGGGTCATCCCTCGACGCCGGGTTATACCGATCCGGCCTATCCGCTCGAAGGCCGCGTCACGGCGTGAAACCCGCTCAGGCGGCGTCCACGTGCCGCCTGTTTTCGTGTTTTGGGGCGAGCGACACCCGGTTGCGGCCGGTGCGCTTGGCTTCGTACAGAGCCTGATCGGCCGAGCGGACCAAGGTATCGAGGTCGACGAAAGCATTATCGGTTGCGACGGCGCCGATGCTTATGGTCACGATGCCGATGCCATCCTGGCGGTGGGCGTGGGTGAGGCTTGCTGCCGCCACGGCGTCGCACAGGCGCTGGGCGACCAGTTCGGCCTCGATGATGCCGGCGTTTTGCAGCGAGACGGCGAATTCCTCCCCGCCGTAGCGCGACACGATATCGCCATCGTGGCGGAGATTGTCGCGCAGGATCAGTGCGACTTGTTGCAGGCAGCGGTCGCCCTCCTGATGGCCGTAGTGATCGTTGAAGGATTTGAAGAAATCGACGTCGATCATCAGGATCGCCATCGGCTGGCGGGCGTGTTGGCAATGGTCGAGTGCGGCGGCCGTGCGTTCGCCGAAATAGCGCCGGTTAGGGATCTGGGTCAGGTAGTCGATGGTCGAGAGGATCGATAGTTTGAGCTGGGAGCGATAGGATTGCACGAGTTGCTGGTTGATGTCGGTCACCAGGACGAACAGGCCATAGAGGATGACGGGTATCAGCAGCAGCAGAAACCAATAGGAATCATTTTCGGTCAGCGGCACGGCGGCCATGATCGGCAGCAGCATGACCAGGAGTTGGAGCCGCGCGATCCATGATGCGGCGGCGTTGCGCGCGGCGATGGCGCTGGCGGTGACGACGTTGGAAACCAGCACCACAGTATAGAGGATAGGATCGTGCGTTGTGGCAAGGCAGACGAAGGTGAGCGCGCCCCAGGCCAGCGATGAGCCGATTGCGGTGAGGGCGAAGGCAGTGAACCATGGCGCGAGATAGACGCAGCGCGTTTTGAGGAAGCGGCGCCGGAACACGACGATGCACCGGCAGCGGATGAGAACCAGGGACAGACCGATCAGGCCGAGCAGCAGCGCGGGCCATACGCCTGCGCGGAATTCGGCATAAAGGCCGCAGGCCGCGCCTGACAGGCCGACCAGCAGAACGTTGGCGGGCCGGCCGTAAAGCACATGCAGCAGGTCTTCCCGCACTTCGTATGCCTGACCGCGTTCGGCATCGCTCTGCAGCGCATCCGATATCCAGGTGCAGACGCGGAGCCATAGCGGCAAGCGACCCGGGGGAAGTTCAGTCGTGATCGGGAGCGCCGAATCGATCCGGCTTACCTGCAGGAAAGCCATAAGCGACGCGGGCATCCTTTCTGCCGACAATGAGACCGGCAATGATGGTTCAGCGACTGATCGTGTCGGCGGTGGAGAACACCGGTGGAACAGTGTGCCCAATGCGGCCGGCGGTGGCAATGATTCTATGACGAAATCACTAAAGATTTGTTAACTAAAAAAGAGACCGCAATCGGTGCTGTTGATTGTGGGCCGGGGCATGCCGCGTGTGGCATGGCCACAGTCGACCAGCGGTTATCCACCCTATTCACCTAATCCACAGCCTGGTGTCCCTGTCATGGCGGCAGGGGCGGCGCTACAAGGGGGCGATGAATGCTATTGATCCTCCGTTGTTCGGCCTGTCGCAACGCCAACCGCCTGCCAATCTTGAAGCCGAGCAGGCGCTGCTGGGCGCCTTGCTGGCCAATAACAAGGCTTATGAGCGGGTTTCGGAATTTCTGGCGCCGGAGCATTTCGCCGATGCGGTGCATGGGCGGATTTTCGAGGCGATCGCGCGGCGGATCGAGGGCGGGCAGCTCGCCGATCCGGTCACGTTGCGCGCGACGTTCGAGCATTCCGGCCTGCTCGATGAAGTCGGCGGGCCGGCCTATCTGGCGCAGCTGCTCTCGGCGATGGTGGGCATCATCAATGCCGGCGATTACGGCCGCACGATTTATGATGCGTGGATCCGGCGCCAGCTGATCGATCTGGGTGAGGTGACGGTGAACCGGGCGTTCGGTGCGGAACCCGAACTGGACGGCACCTCGCAGATCGAAGCGGCGGAGCAGGCGCTGTTCGACCTCGCGACCAAGGGTGGCGCCGAGGGCAGTGCGATGAGTTTCGAGGCCGCGCTGACCATGGCGATCAATACCGCCGCCCGCGCGTTCGAGCGCGATGGCAAGGTGTCGGGCCTGACCACCGGGCTGACCGATCTGGATGGCAAGACCGGCGGGTTGCATCCGTCCGATCTGTTGATCCTGGCGGGACGGCCGGGCATGGGCAAGACCGCGCTCGCGACCAAGATTGCCTATGGCGCGGCGCAGGCGCTGCTGGCGGAGGCGCGGGTTGATAATCCGAACGCCGAGGCCAAGCAGGCAGTCGCGATTTTTTCACTCGAAATGAGCGCCGAACAGTTGGCTACCCGTCTGCTGGCGGAGGAGGCGCGGGTGTCATCGGACCGGATCCGGCGCGGCGAGATCGGGCAGAAGGATTTCGACAATTTCGTCACCGTGTCGCGCCGGATTTCGCGGCTGCCGCTGGTGATCGATGATACGCCGGCGATCACGCTCTCCGCGCTGCGGACGCGCTGCCGGCGGCTGAAGCGCACGCGCGGGCTTGCGTTGGTGGTGGTGGATTATCTGCAACTCATGCGCCCGGCGGCTGGCACCAAGCCCGATAACCGCGTGCTGGAAATCAGCCAGATCACCCAGGGTCTGAAAGCCATTGCCAAGGAGCTGGCGGTGCCGGTGCTGGCACTTTCACAGCTGTCACGCGCGGTGGAATCGCGTGAGGACAAGCGGCCGCAGCTGTCGGATCTGCGCGAATCGGGCACGATCGAGCAGGATGCGGATGCGGTGATGTTTGTTTATCGTGACGAATATTATCTGCAGATGCGCATGCCCAAGCCGACCGACATGAAAGATTCCGATTTTCAGACCGCGCTGGACGACTGGCAGCGCAAGATGGAGCTGGTGCACAACAAGGCTGAACTGCTGCTCGCCAAGCAGCGCCATGGGCCCACTGGCACGATCCAGCTGTTTTTTGAAGCGGAATTCACTCGATTTGCCGATCTCGACACCCAACATGAGTGATTTCGGATTGGGACAGAGGAAAATCACCCATGGCGACGATGATCGGCAACAATGCGTGCGCAGGCTTTACCGAGGCTGACCGGGTCCTGATCGACCAGGCGGCGTCGCGCTTCGTGGCGTCGCGCGGGCTGTTCACCCGCACGCTCAACCGCATCGGGCGGACGGCGGGCAGTGCGGTGGAGCGCGCGATCAACTGGATTGCGCCGAACGGGCGCCGGGCGGTTGAGGAATACGCCTCAGAGGCGATGTGGTCGCTGTTGAGCGCCTCACGCTTCGGGCTGGCGGGCAAGCATGTCGGCAAGGCCCCCGAGCAGATTTATCGCAATGCAGTGGCGGCGAGCGGTGCGCTATCCGGCCTGTCGGGCGGGGTGCTGGGGCTTGCCGATATTCCGTTCACCATGACCATGATGTTTCGCGCGATCGCCGAGATCGCGCGGAGCCACGGCGAGGATCTGGACAGTTTCGAGACAAAGCGTGCCTGCCTGGAGGTGTTCGGGTTCGGCACGATTCGCGATGAGAATGAGGATATCGAGGCATCGTACTGGGCGGTGCGCGGCGCGCTGACCCATGCGCCGCTGTCGATTTTTCTGCGCACCGTGGCGGCACGGTTTTCGGTGGTGATGTCCGACCAGATCCTGGCATCGATGGTGCCGGTGGTGGGGGCGGTGGCCGGTGCCGGGGTGAATTATCTGTTCATGGGGTATTTTCAAACCATGGCGCAGGTGCATTTCACGCTGCGCGCGCTGGAGCGCAAATACGGCGATGCCGACGCGGTGCGGGCGTGTTTCGACCGGTATGTGGAGGATTATCGCCAGCGCAAGCATCTGTTCCGTAACGCCGCCTGATGCCGTGACCGCACCGATTCTGAGCGTCGATGTCGGGGCGGTGGTGGCGAATTGGCGCAGCCTCGCGGCGTTGCATGGCGGCGAGACTGCTGCGGTGGTCAAGGCGGATGCCTATGGGCTGGGTGCTGGGCTGATCGCGCCGGTGCTGGCGCGCGCGGGGTGTCAGCGGTTTTTCGTCGCGACCGCGGATGAGGCGATCGCGCTGCGCGGCCTGATTGCGGCGCCGTGGATTGCGGTGCTGAACGGTTGCCCGGCCGGACGCGAGAATGATTTTACGACGCAGGCGCTGGTCCCGGTGCTGAATTCACTGGCGGATTGCGCGCGTTGGCAGGGTGCGGCGCGTGCGGCGGGACGGGCGTTGCCGGCGCTGCTGCATGTCGATACCGGGATGAGCCGGCTGGGGCTCGATGCGGGGGAGTGGTCGGCGGTGCTGCGGGATCGTTCGTGTCTCAACGGGATCGAGTTGCAGTTCGTTATGTCGCATCTGGTGTCGGCGGAGGTGGCCGATGCGCCGGAAACCGCGGCGCAGGTGGCGCGGTTTGCCGCGATTGCCGCGGCGATGCCGGACGTGGCGACAAGCCTGGCCAATTCATCGGGGATCTTTCTCGGGGATACGGCGCGGTCCGATCTCGCGCGGCCGGGGGTGGCGCTGTATGGCGGCAACCCGGTAACGGGCCAGCCCAATCCGATGCGCGCGGTGGTAACGCTGGCGGCACCGGTTTTGCAGATCCGGGTGATCGGACCCGGCGAGACGGTTGGGTACAATGGGACCTGGCGGGCGGCGCGCCGCTCGCGGATCGCGACGATCGGTGTGGGCTATGCCGATGGGCTGCCGCGCACCCTTTCGAACCGGCTGACGGCGCGCCATGATGGGCGGGTTGTGCCGTTGGTGGGGCGGGTTTCGATGGATTTAATGACCTTCGATGTGACCGACCTGCCTGACATCGTGCCCGGCGCCATGGTGGACCTGATCGGGCCGGATCATGCGGTCGATGATCTGGCGGCGGAGGCGGGCACCATTGCCTACGAGATCCTGACCAGCCTGGGTCAGCGCTATCGGCGCGTCGCAAAATCGGTATAATCGGATCATGAATTTAGTGCTCGACCCTGTGGCCGCGATCGGCCGGCTTGTGATCAATATTGTTGCCATGCTCGGCGAGTTGGCGGTGTTTACCGCGACCGCCCTGCTCGGCCTGGTCCGCCCGCCGTTTTATGTTCGCAATTTCGGCCGGGCGTTGCTCGATATCGGGTTTTTCAGCCTGCCGGTGGTCGCACTCACGGCGGTGTTCACCGGCATGGTGCTGGCGTTGCAGAGCTATGTCGGGTTTTCCAAGTTCGACAGTTCGAGCGTGATTGCGAGCGTGGTGGTGTTGTCCTTGACGCGTGAGCTCGGGCCGGTGCTGGCGGGGCTGATGGTGGCGGGGCGCGCGGGTTCGGCGATGGCCGCCGAGATCGGCACGATGCGGGTGACCGATCAGATCGATGCGCTTTCGACCCTGGCGACCAACCCGATGCGCTATTTGGTCACGCCACGGCTGCTGGCTGGGTTGATCGCGCTGCCGCTGCTGGTGGCGGTGGCCGATGTGCTCGGCGTGGCCGGCGGGTTTCTGGTATCGACCGCGCGGCTCGGCTTTGATCCGACGGCGTATCTGCAGGATACGCTGACCAGCCTGAGCCGGATCGATGTGATTTCGGGGCTGGTGAAGGCGGCGGTGTTCGGCTTCATCATCGCGCTGATGGGCTGCTTTCATGGCTATCGCTCGCGCGGCGGCGCGCAGGGCGTGGGGGGGGCGACGACCTCGGCGGTGGTGTCTGCCTCGATCCTGATCCTCGCACTCGACTACGTGCTGACCCAGGCGTTTTTCACGCCATGAGTACCGATGTGGAGCCGAAAATCCGGGTGCGCGGGTTGAAGAAATCGTTCGGCACCAAGCGCGTGCTCGATGGTGTGGATCTCGACGTGATGCCGGGGACCGGCATGGTGGTGATCGGCGGCTCTGGCACCGGGAAATCGGTGCTGCTGAAATGTATTCTGGGGATGATCACGCCGGATGCCGGCGAGATTTTCATCGATGGCGAGAATCTGCTGACGATCAAGCCACGGCGGGCGCGCGAGTTGCGCGAGCAGATCGGCATGTTGTTTCAGAACGGCGCGCTGTTCGACAGCCGTTCGGTATGGGAGAACGTCGCGTTCGGCCTGCTGGCGCGCGGGCGGGTGAACCGGACCGAGGCGCGGGCGGTGGCGGCCAAGGTGTTGGCGCAGGTGGGGCTTGATGCCAGCGTCGGGGATTTATCGCCCTCGGAACTGTCGGGCGGGATGCAGAAGCGCGTGGCGCTGGCCCGCGCGATTGCGGCGGAACCTTCCATCATGTTTTTCGATGAACCGACCACCGGGCTCGACCCGATCATGGGGGCGGTGATCGACGGGTTGATCATCGACTGCGTCAAGCGGCTGGGCTCGACCTCGATTGCGATTACGCATGACATGGCGAGCGCGGGGCGCATCGGCGACCGGATTGCGATGCTGCTGGACGGCAAGATCATCTGGGAGGGTGCGGCCGCTTCGGTGATGGACAGCGGCAACCCAATGGTCGATCAATTCGTGCATGGGCGCAGCGAAGGCCCGATCAGGATGGCGCTGCGTAAATAGCGGCGCTGGCGTATCATCAGGCTGGCGAATGATCGCATGAGGGCGATCGTTCCCTCGGTCTTTTTTACGTGGCTTTGCTTGCGCTGGCACAAACAAAAACCCCCGGAATATGATCCCGGGGGTTTTCTATTGGAGGCCTCAGCGAAAGATCAGGCGATTACGTTACCGCCATGCGAACCGCTGATCGACGCCGCGTTGACACCGAGGAGTGTGACGTTGGTGCCATCGGACAGGGTAACCAGTGCACCGGGCGTACCGTTGAGCGTCGTGCTGGTCACCGACTCGATGTTGGTGCCGTTCAAGGCGATCAATTCGCTGTTCTTGCCAAAGTTCGTGATCACATCATTGCCGCCAGAATTGCTTGATGTACCGAAGAAGAACACGTTATTGGCACCGGCCATGGACGAACCGGTCATCG
This sequence comes from Acidiphilium rubrum, assembly GCF_900156265.1. Classification (GTDB taxonomy): domain Bacteria; phylum Pseudomonadota; class Alphaproteobacteria; order Acetobacterales; family Acetobacteraceae; genus Acidiphilium; species Acidiphilium rubrum. The sequence continues at coordinate 1,284 of NZ_FTNE01000001.1, read as the reverse complement.
TTGCCGAGCCAGTCGAGCCGAAGAAGTACTGCGTGCCGGAACCGGAGGCAGACATCACATCAGTACCGGAGCCCGCCTGGAGCAGGTTCGTGCCCGTGACTGAGCTCGCCAACAAGGTTTCGTTGCCGCTGCCCGCGTACAAGTAGTTCGGTGCGTTGACGGTGGTTGCGCCACCAAACCCTGCAGCCAACGTATCGCCGTTGCCGCCGCCGACGAAGTAAACCGCACCACTGCCGCCGATGAGCGAGTTGCTGCCAGAGGAGCCACCGAGCACCGTCGCACCACCAGCACCGGCTGCAACCGTCGCCTTACCGCTGCCTGCAAAAACCGAAACGGCAGCCGTACTGTTGTTGATAAAGTCAATCGCGCCCGCATAACCAGAGGGCGAACCGGCGAATACCGAGGCTGATCCGGTCGCCACGATCGTGTTGCTGCCCGAATAAGTACGCAGAACATCAAGGCCGCCACTGACGGTCACCGTGTTAAGGGCCCCTTGCAGACTGATGGTATCGTTGCCGCCCGCCGCCGTGATGGTGTCGTTACCGCCCATCGTGTTCAAGGACACGTTAGTGCTGGCACCGAGCACATATGAGGTGTTCAAGCCGCTTCCTGTCAGAGTTAGCGTCCCTGGCACCTGAGCGATCACGGTGCCATACACCGAACTGATCCCGATTGCAGCGCCACTGTAAGAACCAGCGGTAGTGCTCCCATCAGCGAGCGTGTTCGTCAGTTCCAAGACGTAGGGCGAACCAGCCGCGGGAAGCGGACTCGAGAAGCTTACCGTGCCACCGCCGGAGAGAAGGTCGTCATTAGCGAGGCCCACGGACCCACCAACAATCGAATTCGACAGAGCGGTCAGCGACGACTGCAAGCTGGCGAGCGCAGATGTCGATAGGCCAGAAACGGGTATGGATACCAAACCTGAAATGGTGCTGCTGTTGACACCGATTGAGCAACCTGATGTCTGGAAAATAGGGCGAGCGTGGGTTAGGCATCCTGATAGTCCCACTTGATGTAGCCCTTGGTGTCGGCGGCCCATTTTTCATCGATTTCGACGAGGACGGCGCTGACGAGGCGTTCGAGGGAGGCTTCGTTGGGGAAGACCCTGATTTTGGTGGTGCGGCGTTTGAGTTCCTGCTGGATGCCGCGTTCCATGGGGTTGGAGGTGCGAAGCCGGCGCTGGTGGGGTTCTGGCAGCGTGAAGACGCTGAGGCCTTCGGGGATATTTCGTTCGAGCCAATCGGCGAGCTTTGGTGCGGTGTCGCGATAGGCATTGACGAGGGT
>NZ_FTNE01000008.1 GCF_900156265.1 Acidiphilium rubrum | reverse complement strand
CGCCAACATGTAAAAGATCGCCTCCACAATCGTTCGCAACGCCACCGTTCGGGGCCGACCCCGATGCGACGGTGTCGGCATGAACGGTTCGATCAGGGCCCATTCGGCATCGGTGAGGTCGCTTGCATAGCGTAATCCGGCCCGGCAATATCGTTGCCGAGCGATTTCAGTCCAGGCCATCGTGTCTCCGTTCGTCCTTGCAAACGAACTGAATCACAAAATACTGAAATCGCTCAACTATCTTTTTCGGTCCGGCTCTCAGCGATGGATAGCAAAACAGGGGATTTCTTATGACTTGGCAGGAAGTCGAAGCGGAGGTTCGGCGTATAGCCGAGTCTGTTTGGGCGGCGCCGGCTGCTCCTAAGACAGAGGGGGGAATCAAGTGCGACGTAATCCTTAAAATTAAACCAAACTATTGGATACTGCTTGAGGTCTCGAAGCGAGATGATCTCAACAAAATTCGGGACGATGTAACCAAGCTTGCTGCGGTACGAATGGGACTTATGGCGCGCCAAATTTTCGCCGAATGCTATTTCGTGACGACCGGCGACCCCTCGTCACTCGTTGAAACCGGCGCCGCGTGTAATGTTGAAGTATACGATCTACAATCGTTCGCCTCTAAATTCATTGCCGCTCGAGAATACGTAAATGAGCGGCGCTCGGCGCCGTTCGGTAGTGCGGTTGATCCTGATACAGGAAGTGTCGACCGGAAATCTTATACACCGATTTCGTACGTCGACAGCTCAGGCCATAAATTCAGCGACTCCGACATAGCCGATCTTTTAATACAAAACAAAAAACTCATTCTTATGGGTGAATTCGGCACCGGGAAGTCTCGATGTCTCATGCAGGTTTTCGAGAAATTGGCTACTAGGAGCCAAGTATTCGTACCCGTTGCCATCAACCTGCGAGACAACTGGGGCTATCGTCGTTTCAATCATATTATCGCAAACCATCTCGATGCCCTTGGTCTGGGCTATTTTCAAGACACAATCGTTCGCAGCTTGCGCCGTGGCAATCATGTCTTGCTATTGGACGGATTTGATGAGATCGGCTCTCAGTCGTGGTCGGGTGATCCGGCTCGACTCAATGAGATTCGGAAAAAGAGTCTCGAAGGAGTGCGCGATCTTGTTGAAAATTGCCCCTCTGCCGGCATCCTCCTAACAGGTAGGGAACATTATTTCGGCTCTGACGAGGAGATGGCGGAGTGCATTGGCATTCCATTACATGACCTCGTGATTTTGCGATGCCCAGACGAATTTACGGAGAGCGAGGCAAATGATTACATTCGAGAAAACACGGCCCTCGCGATAATTCCCGAGTGGATGCCGCGAAAACCTTTGATTTGTCAGCTTTTGGCAAGACTTGACAACGCCGAGGTTGAAGAGCTCGCAACACGAGCTTCAGGCGAAGTAGAATTCTTTGAGAGCGTGTTTGATAGTATTTGTGCTCGAGAGACACGAATAAACCCAGCTATCACAAAAGAACCTCTCAAGGGCGTTCTCCTCGAATTGGCACGACATACGAGGTCAAAGCCCGCCGATAATGAACGAATTTCGACGATCGAGATCAATCAGGCATTTTTTGACGTTACGACATATGCGCCAATTGACGAGTCGGCAGCGATGCTTCAGCGCCTACCATATCTCGGACGTGTTGGTTCCGGAAGCTCGGATCGAATATTTATTGATCCGTACGCTAAGGACGGTCTTAGAGGTATGTCAGAGGCGAATTCATTTGCTCGCTCGGATAGGAAAGTTGCTCAAAGCAAATGGCTTCAGCCGCTAGAGAGGTTCGGCGTTCGCGTCTTTGGAAACCGCATCAAGTGCGGGGTTGAGCCGGAAAAATTCGTTCGACTATGCATCAATCACGGCAACTATCAGGTCGCATGTGATTACATCGCCCTTAAAATAATGCAAAGCAATGAAATTTGTGACTTTCAAGGATTGAGCGTTTCAGACGGAAAGATTCCCTACCTGGAGTTCGTAGAAACAGAGCTTAAAAATCTGCACCTCTCTGGAATCGAAATCGATGAAGTTACTATTGAAGCTGCCAGATTTCACAACGTGGATGTTCGAGACTGCGTTATTGGGTCATTAAAGGGGGTAGGTAGCACCGACAAACTTCCGGATGTTTTCCAAAATTGTCATATCGAACGATTTCAAGCGGCTCTCACGATTTCCAGGATCAGCGAACTAAATCTTCCAAATTCACAAAAAACACTCCTTGCTCTTATCAAGAAATTGTTTTTTCAGCCTGGAGCGGGAAGACAGGAGCAAGCCCTTTTGCGTGGCGCAGAGAATTATTGGGATACCGTCGCCGCACAGGATGTGTTGTCGTATATGCAGCACCATGATCTCATTCTGAAAATACCTGGAGACCATGGCGATGTCTTCATCCCCAGACGGCGGCACACACGCCGAATGGCCCGGATTTGGGAACTTCAGTCTAACTGCGATGATGAATTGTGGCTGAATATGAGGAGAGTTTAAACGATCGCTTTCAATGCGTCTGAAGCTATAATTTCTATCGTTAGCAGTCGATGCATCTTCGTGATTTCATCTAAGCATCATCGCGAAGTCGTCTTTAGGCGGTTAGGCTGTTTACGGCCCACCATGTTGTTGAGGCGTGCGTCCGGCTACCTTGGCCGACCCAGGTAGCGGACAGGCAGTTCACCACCCCATTTCCGCCATCCAGCGGCTTGGATGACGGGTCTGCTTTTGCTGGTGCCGACGAACCGCCATAGATGACTAGGAAGGGCGCGTTGTCGTTAATACTGGCCGACACGGAATGACCGCTCCTGAGATTACGTCCCGAGCCAGCCAACGCCCGACTTGGGTCGAAACCCGCCAGCTCAACTACCTGCCACCAATCTCCGCTTACCTACATCTTTGCTCCCGAAGCCGTCAGGCAGCTCCCGGCCAACTCTTGCCATATGGCGAAGGTCCAATATCCGTGTTCGTCCGCCGTAAGCAGTCCACCACGTGTTGTTCAACAATTTCGGGACCAGCAAGCGCGGGGTGAGATGCTCTTTCGTACGCCATCCTTTCGGGGCCATAATGGCGACGGTGAAATCAGATGGTGAAAGGATGCCACAATATCGGCGACATTACGTCGACGGCGGGACGTATTTCTTCACTGTTGCCTTGGTGGATCGGCGCGGCGATCTGTTGGTGAGGGAGGTTGCCGCGCTGCGCGCTTCTGTTTCACGGGTGCGCGCGCTTTATCCGTTCACGATCGATGCATGGGTTGTGTTGCCTGAGCATTTGCATGCGGTATGGACATTGCCGGATGGTGATGCTGATTTTTCGGGGCGGTGGAGTCTTATCAAGCGCGGATTCTCGGCGAGGGTTGGGAGAGGTGAGAGCAGATCCGCCTCGCGGATTGCGAAGGGCGAACGCGGTATCTGGCAGCGCCGGTTTTGGGAGCACGCGATCCGTGATGAGGCTGATTTCAGGCGTCACGTCGATTATGTTCATTTCAATCCGGTCAAGCATGGGTTGGTCGGGAATGCTTGGGATTGGCCGTTCTCATCGTTTCGGCGGGCTGTGGCACGCGGGGATTATCCGGCCGATTGGGGTGGTTTGGGGGAGATGGGTGGTGAGTTTGGTGAGAAATCGGAGGGGTGATGTGGGGTGAAGGTGGTGGGGTGCGGAAGGGCACCCCACCCTACGGGGGCTCATAAAGAGTCGGAAAGTTTTTTGCGCGCTTTTTTTCAAAAAAGCGCTACTTGCTTCCTTGCAGCATCGTGATCCCCAGATAGATCGCGAGGCCGATGCCGAGGATGACGATCAGGCCGGCGAGGATGAGGTCGAGGCGGTCGTTTTCGGCGGGGTGGGTTTCATCGTCGATGATGTCGGCGCGGTTTTTGACGAAGCGGAGCATCGAGGCGGCGACCATGGCGGCGCCGGCGATGATCAGGGCGAGGCCGACGAGGCTGCCGGCGACCTGGCCGGACATGGTGAAGGTTTTGCCGAGGGATTTGCCGGCGATTTTCAGGAATATGTCAAAGCGTTCGACCAGGAAGCCGAACGCCATGACGGCGATGGCGGTGCGGACCCAGGCGAGGAAGGTCCGCTCGTTTGCCGCGTGATCGGTGAAGCGCGGGACGCTCACGCGGCGCGCTTGGCGACCTCGGCCGGGGACATGCGGACCAGGGCGTCGTAATCGTCGATCAGGGTGCGGGTGAGTGCGCCGGGGGTGAAGTGCAGGTCGCCGATCTGGCGGACGGGGGTGACTTCGGCGGCGGTGCCGGCGAGGAAGACCTCGGTTGCCTGGGCCATTTCCTCGGGCATGATGAGGCGTTCGTGCACGGGGATTTGGCGGGCGCGGGCGAGGGCCATGACGGTGCGGCGGGTGATGCCATCGAGGAAGCTGTCGGGCGTGGGGGTGTGCAGGGCGCCGTCGATCAAGAAGAAGATGTTGGCACCGGTGGCTTCGGCGACGTGGCCATCGAGGGTGAGCATCAGGGCGTCGTTGAAGCCTTCGGCTTCGGCGGCGTGTTTGGAGAGGGTGCCGATCATGTAGAGGCCGGCGGCTTTGGAGGCGGTGGGGGCGGTGCGCGGGTCGGGGCGGCGCCATTTCGCCATGCCGAGGGTGACGCCCTTCATGCGATCGGCGCCGAACAGGTTGGGCCAGGCCCAGGCGGCGATGGCGAGGTGGATTTTGGTTTGTTGGGCGGAGACCGAGAGTTGTTCGGAGCCGCGCCAGGCGAGGGGGCGTATATAGGCATCGGTGAAGCCGTTGACTTCGAGGACCTGGTTGCAGGCGGCGTCGATTTCATCGGCGGTGTAGGGAATGTCGAAGCCGAGCAGCTTGCCGGACTGGATCAGGCGGTTGGTGTGGTCGCGCAGGCGGAAGATGTTGCCGGCGTAGGCGCGTTCGCCTTCGAACACGGCGGAGGCGTAGTGCAGGCCGTGGGAGAGGACGTGGAGATTGGCTTCGCGCCAGGGGCGCAGGGCGCCGTCCCACCAGATCATGCCGTCCCGGTCGTCGAATGGTATCAGGCTCATTGGTCACGTTCCCCTCATGGTAGGCCGCAGCCGGCTGGGGCTGGCTGGACGTTCGGGATTATCTTTAGAGAGGTGGCGCGTGGCAGCCAAGGGGGATCGGGTGGGGCGGGGGTTGGGTTGGGGCGGGAAAGTCATGGTTGCGCCACATTCGAATTCTAAATAGGGAGTGATCCTGTCTTATCACATAGCACCCATACCAGTATTGCTGAGCCAGCCATGCATGACAAACTAAATCAGACTGGGCCGACGGCCGGACTTTTGTTTTTACGCGAGGACGAGATCCGTCTGGCGCAGGACATGATTTTTTTCGCCAATCGCGATCTGGTGGCGACGGCGGATGCGATGCTGGCGGAGATGGGGTTCGGGCGGGCGCATCATCGGACGTTGCATTTCATTGCGCGCAACCCCGGGCTGCCGGTGGGGGAGTTGCTGCATATTCTGGGGATTGCGAAGCAGAGCCTGGCACGGGTGCTGGGGCCGCTGATCCGGCAGGGGTATGTGCAGCAGACGCCGGGGCGGACGGATCGGCGGCAGCGGCTGCTGTCGTTGACGCCGAGCGGGGCGGCGCTGGAGCGGCGGTTGTTCGAATTGCAGCATGAGCGGTTGACGACGGCGTTTCGTGAGGCGGGCGGGCCGGCGGTGGAGGGGTTTCGCAAGGTGTTGCGGGGCATGATGAAGGAGGAGGCGCGGCAGTGGCTCGATCGGGCCGAGGCGGCGCGCGCGCCGAAGCGTTGAGCGGGGTGCGGCGATGAACGGCACGGCGGCGCATATTCTGCTGGTCGATGACGATGCGCGGCTGCGGGGGTTGATGTCGCGCTATCTGATCGAGAACGGGTTTCGGGTGACGACGGCGGAGAGTGCGGCGGCGGCGCGGGAGACGTTGCGGATTGTCGATCCGGATATGCTGGTGCTGGATGTGATGATGCCGGAGGAATCCGGGCTGGCGCTGACGGAATCGCTACGGGCGGAGCGGGCGCCGACCTTGCCGATTTTGCTGCTGACGGCGCGCGGCGCGCCGGAGGACCGGATTGCCGGGTTCGAGGCGGGGGCGGATGATTATCTGGGCAAGCCGTTCGATCCGCGGGAATTGCTGCTGCGGATAAGGGCGATGCTGCGGCGGACGACCACGCCGGTGGCATCGTCCGGCCCGGTGCAGCTGGGGCGGGCCAGTTTCGATCCGGATCGCGGCGAGTTGATCACCGAGCGCGGGCCGATCCGGCTGACCGGGGGCGAGGCGAGTTTGCTTGGTGTGCTGGCGTCGCGGGCTAATGAGGTTTTGTCCCGCGAGGGGTTGGCGCAGATTTTGGGGATGGACGAGGCGGGGGAACGCGCGATCGATGTGCAGGTGACGCGGTTGCGGCGCAAGATCGAGGCGGACCCGCGGGAGCCGCGGTATTTGCAGACGGTGCGGGGGCGGGGTTATATTTTAAAGCCGGGGCCATGACGGGGTGGGGTGAGGGTAGGTCTTCTTTTTTTGTAAAAAAAGAAGCAAAAAAACTTTTATTCGCTGGGGCTGTGCTGTTGGAAGCGCCCGTGCATCAAATTAGGGAAAGTTTTTTGCTTCTTTTTTACAAAAAAGAAGTGCTTCCTTCCCTGAATTCTTCTGCATGAGACTAGTCCCGCACGGTCTCGAACCCGACCGCGCGCTGCGCAAGATTTTGCCGCGCAGCCTGTTCGGCCGCACCTTGCTGATCGTGGTGCTGCCGCTGATCCTGCTGGAGGGCGTGGCGCTTCAGATATTTTATGGCAGTCATCTCGATACGCTGTCGCGCCGATTGGCGGGGGGTGTGGCGGGTGAGATTGCGTTCGTGCTGGATCAGGCGGATGCGTTTCCCGATGCGCGGTCGCAGATTTTTGCCAATGCGGCGTATCGGTTCGAGTTCGCGTTTCATTTTCATCCGGGGCGGAAGTTGACGCCGCGGCGTTTGCCGCATGTGTTCGGGCCGGTCGATACCGATTTGGCGTCTGCGCTGTCGGTCGGGTTGGGGCGGCCGTTCGTGCTGGTCTGGCATGGGCCGCCGGGGATGGTGCGGGTGGATATTCAGGTGTCGGACGGGGTGCTGACGATCGATGTGCCGCGCAAGCGGTTGTATATCGGCGAGCTTTACATTTTTTTCGCCTGGCTGGGCGGCACCACGTTGATTTTGCTCAGTCTGGCGATTTTGTTTCTGCGCAATCAGGTGCGGGGGATTCGCCGGCTGGCGCTGGCGGCCGAGGCGTTCGGCATGGGGCGCGATACCGGGCCGATCCGGCCGGAAGGCGCGACCGAGGTGCGGCGCGCGGGGGCGGCGTTCAACCGGATGCAGGATCGGGTGCGGCGGTTTCTGGCGCAGCGGACCGCGATGCTGGCCGGGGTTTCGCATGATCTGCGCACGCCGCTGACGCGGTTGCGGCTGGCGATTGCGATGCTGCCGGGCGAGACCTCGGATATCGACGGCATGACCAGCGACATCGATGAGATGGAGCGGTTGATCGGGCTTTATCTGGCGTTCGCGCGCGGTGAGGGGACGGAACAGGCGCAGGTGACCGATCTTGCCGTGCTGATCGAGGAGATCACGGCGCGGGCGGCGCGCGGCGGGGCGGTGATTGCGCTGAATATCGCGCCGCTGCCGAGCATTACGCTGCGGCCTGAGGCGATGCGCCGGGCGCTGGCCAATCTGCTCGACAATGCGGCGCGGCACGCCAGGCGGATCGAGTTTGCGGCGCTGCCGGAGGGCGAGCGCAGTGTGCGCGTGCTGATCGATGACGATGGGCCGGGCATTCCGGTCGAGCGGCGTGAGGAGGTATTTCGCCCGTTCGAGAGCGGCAGCGCGGCGGGGACCGGGTTGGGGCTGGCGATTGCGCGCGATATCATTGCGGCGCACGGCGGGGATATCAGGCTCGATGACAGCCCGCTCGGCGGGTTGCGGGTTGTGGTGGTGCTGCCGGTATGATTTTGCGCCCGATGGTCGAGACCGATGCGGCGGCGGTGATCGAGGCGAATCGGGCGAACCGCGCCTATCACGCGCCATGGGTGCAGCCGCCGGTCGATCGGGCGTCGTTCGATCGGTGGTTTGCCAGCGTGGCGGCGGGGCGCACCGTTTCGATGCTCGGGTCGATGCCGGATGGCGCGGTGATCGGGGTGCTGAACTTCAGCGAGATCGTGCGGGGGAATTTTCTGTCGTGCTATCTGGGGTATTACGGCATGGCGGCGTTTGCCGGGCGGGGGTTGATGAGCCTGTGCCTGCGGGCCGGGTTGATCCATATGCGCGAGGCGGTGGGGTTGCACCGGGTGGAGGCGAATATCCAGCCGGGCAATCTGCGCTCGCGGGCGCTGGTGGAGCGGTTGGGGTTTCGCCGCGAAGGGTATTCGCCTGCGTATTTATACATCGATGGCGCGTGGCGCGATCATGAGCGGTGGGCGATTTTGCTTGAGGCGGTGTCCGCCGTGGTGCCTGCGCGATGAACTGGTACGAGCGGGTGGTGCTGCCGCGGGTGCTGAATTTCGCGATGCGCCAGGAGGTTTTGCTGCCGTTTCGCCGCCGGGTGATCGCTGATGCGCGGGGGGCGGTGCTGGAACTCGGGATCGGGTCGGGGTTGAATCTGGCGTTGTATGGGCCGGGGGTGAGCGCGGTGACCGGGTGCGATCCCTCGGCCGCGCTGCTGCGCATGGCGCGGGAGCGGGCGGCCTCGGCGATCGTGCCGGTTGAATTGATCGAGGCATCGGCCGAGGCTTTGCCGGTTGCTGATGCCAGCATCGATACCGTGGTGACCACCTGGACGCTGTGCACGATTCCCGATGCGGCGCGCGCGCTGCGTGAGGCGCGGCGGGTGCTGAAACCGGACGGGGTGCTGCTGTTCGTCGAGCACGGCCGCGCGCCCGAACCCGGCGTGGCGCGCTGGCAGGACCGGCTGGACCGGCCGTGGGGGCTGGTGGCCGGGGGCTGCCATATCAATCGGCGGATCGATGCGCTGATCGGCGATGCCGGATTCCGGATCGAGCATTTGGCGCATGACCGGATGCCCGGACCACGGACCCATAATTATCTGTATCAGGGCCGCGCGCGGGTCGGATAGGGCCATCTGCGGCCGCGGCGGGTGGCGGTGATGCCGTTTGGGCATCGAATTGATACCTCGACTTTGTCGGTTACTGGATACATGTAAAGCCTGTCAGTCGATAGACCTGACACGGATCAATACTTGTTATTCGACGATATATGACAGACAAACTCAGGAGGATACCATGACAAATACTTTGAAATCATTGATGGCTGCAGGCTTGCTCGCGGCTGTCATCGGTGTGCCCGGGCTTGGCCATGCCGCTGGCGGCGGTGCCGAGGGCGGGGCGGCGTTTCCTGACACGGTGGGGACGCATATCTATTCACCGGGGCCGATGGCGCCGGCGCAGCCGTTTCGCCTGGAAATGCAGATGTCCGCGCCGGCGATGACGGTGATCCATACCGACATGATGATGCATCCGAGTATGGCGGGCACGACGAAGATTGCCTGCATCATGCAGCCGGTGCCGCACCATCGGGGCATGGTCGTTCTGACGTGTACGCCAGGCGCCTGAGGCGGAGCGGCGTTCGATACCACCAAAATTCAAATCATGGTCTGGCCCGGTTTTGCGGCCGTGGCTGACCTCATCAAGGACCTCATCATGAAACTATCACGTTTCGCTCTTGCTCTCGGAATTGTCATGGCCGGATCGTTTTTGGCGCGTGCCGATGCTGCGGCACCGCCCGCATTGTCGCCGGCGCAGATGACGGCGATGCATGCAAAGCTCAGCCAGGCCCAGAAATTGATCAACGAGATCGATCAATCATACGGCACGCAATTCGCCATCGGCCCGAAAATGGAAATGATGGCCATGAGCCATATGGCGAAGGCCAATATGGAAATGGCGAAGGCCATGATGGAGATGCAGGAGATGTGGACCGGCACGCCGTCGCCTTCGGCCTATCCGTCATCGCTGGGTGGTCAGTAGACAGCCTGACCGTTTGCGGCTGGCGCTGCTGCGTCAGCCGCATCTGGTGGGACGGATCGCGGCATGATCGATTTCGAGCGATCGTGCCGGGGGATTATTCGGCGGCGGCGGCGTAGTCGGTCATGGGGGCGCAGGAACAGACCAGGTTGCGGTCGCCGTAGACGTTATCAACGCGTTTGACCGGTGGCCAGTATTTGGTGGTGGTGAGGTAGGGCAGCGGGAAGGCGGCTTGTTCGCGGGTGTAGCTGTGGCTCCAGGTGGTTGCGGTGAGTTCGGCGGCGGTGTGGGGCGCGTTTTTCAGCGGGTTGTCGTCGCGCGGCATGGTGCCGGCGGCGATCGCGGCAATTTCGGTGCTGATCGAAATCATCGCGTCGCAGAACCGGTCGATCTCGGCTTTGGATTCGCTCTCGGTTGGTTCGATCATCAGCGTGCCGGGCACCGGCCAGGACATGGTGGGGGCGTGGAACCCGTAGTCCTGCAGGCGTTTGGCGATGTCTTCGACCTGGATGCCGGTGGTGGCCTGAAAACCCCGACAGTCGATGATGCACTCATGGGCGACGGTGCCGCCGGCGCCGGTGTAGAGGATGGGGTAGTGGGGTGCCAGGCGGTGGGCGATGTAGTTGGCGTTGAGGATGGCGATGGAGGTGGCTTCGCGCAGGCCTTCAGGCCCCATCATGCGGATATAGGCGTAGGGGATCGGCAGGATCGAGGCGCTGCCGAACGGGGCGGCGGCGATCGGGCCGTAGCCGGTGGCGGGGCCGGCGTCGTCGCGCATCGGGTGATTGGGCAGATGGGGTGCGAGATGGGCGGCGACGCCGATCGGGCCGACGCCGGGGCCGCCGCCGCCGTGCGGGATGCAGAAGGTCTTGTGCAGGTTGAGGTGGCAGACATCCGCGCCGATCGCGGCGGGGCTGGTCAGGCCGACCTGCGCGTTCATGTTCGCCCCGTCCATATAGACCTGGCCGCCGGCGGCGTGGACACGGTCGCAGATGGTGCGGATGGTGGATTCGAATACGCCATGGGTCGAGGGGTAGGTGATCATCAGCGCGGCGAGGTGTTCGGCGTGCTGGCTGATTTTCGCATCGAGATCGGCGAGGTCGATGTTGCCGGCCTTGTCGCAGCCGATCACCACCACACGGTAGCCGGCCATGGTGGCGGAGGCGGGGTTGGTGCCGTGGGCGGATGAGGGGATCAGGCAGATGTCGCGCGCGCCTTCGCCGCGGGCGGCGTGGTAGGCGCGGATGCTGAGCAGGCCGGCGAATTCGCCTTGCGCGCCGGAATTGGGTTGCAGCGAGACGGCGGCAAAGCCGGTGATGCGGGCGAGATCGGTGCTGAGTGTTTCGATCAGGGCGCGGTAGCCTTCGGTCTGATCGGCCGGGGCGAAGGGGTGGATGTCGGCGAAGGCGCGCCAGGTGATCGGGATCATTTCGGCGGTCGCGTTGAGTTTCATGGTGCAGGAGCCGAGCGGGATCATGCTGCGGTTCAGCGCGATGTCCTTGTCCTCGAGGCGTTTGAGGTAGCGCAGCATGGCATGTTCCGAGCGATGGGCATGGAACACCGGTGCGGTCATGAAGGCGCTGCGGCGGGTGAGCGGGGCGAGCGGTGAGGCGAGGGCTTCGGCGCCGGTGGTGAACAGGGTGGTGAGGGATTTGAGTTCGGCGTGGGTGATTGCTTCGTCGAGCGTGATGCCGATGGTGGTGGCATCGATCCGGCGCAGGTTGAAGCCGGCGGCGAGGGCGCGGGCCATCAGGGCGTCGGTCTGGGCGCCGGTTTCGAGCGCGATCGTATCGAAGAACGTATCGTGGCGCAGGGTGAAGCCGGCGGCGGTCGCGGCACCGGCCACGATGCGGGCGGCGAGGTGGATGCGGGTGGCGATGCGCGCGAGGCCGTCCGGCCCGTGCCAGACGCCGTAGAAGCCGGCGATGACGGCGAGCAGCACCTGGGCGGTGCAGATGTTCGAGGTCGCTTTTTCGCGGCGGATGTGTTGTTCGCGGGTTTGCAGCGCGAGGCGCAGCGCGGGGGCGCCGGCGGCATCGATCGAGACGCCGACCAGGCGGCCGGCCATGTGGCGTTTCAGACTGTCGCGGGTGGCGAAATAGGCGGCGTGCGGGCCGCCGAAGCCCATCGGCACGCCGAAGCGCTGGGTCGAGCCGACCACGATGTCGGCCCCCATTTCGCCGGGCGGTTTGAGCAGGGCGAGGGAGAGCGGGTCGGCCGCGACGATGGCGAGCGCGCCTGCGGTGTGGGCGGCGGTGATTTCGGTTGTGAGATCGCGCACGCCGCCGGTGGTGCCGGGATATTGCAGCACCAGAGCGAAGGGGGCGGCGCGTTCGATGGCCGCGATATCATCGGGTTCGATGTCGGTCAGGGTCCAGCCGAGCGGGGCGGCGCGGGTGGCGATGACGGCGCGGGTTTGCGGGTGCAGATCGGTCGCGACGGCGATGGTGGTGGATTTGCCTTTATGGACGGCGTGGGCGAGGGCGACGCCTTCGGCGGCGGCGGTGGCTTCATCCAGCAGCGAGGCGTTGGCGATCGCCATGCCGGCGAGTTCGGCCATCATGGTCTGGAAATTCAGCAGCGCTTCGAGCCGGCCCTGGGCGATTTCGGCCTGGTAGGGGGTGTAGGCGGTGTACCAGCCGGGGTTTTCCAGCACGTTGCGCAGCACGACCAGCGGCGTGACGGTGCCGTGATAGCCGAGGCCGATCAGGCTGCGCTTGACCTGGTTTTTTGCGGCGAAGATGCGCAGATCGTCGAGGATTTCACCTTCGGTCAACGGTGGCGCGAGGTCGAGCGGGTTTTGGGTGAGGATGGCGCCGGGCACGGTGCGGGTGATCAGCGCCTCGATCGAGGCATCGCCGAGGGCGCGCAGCATGGCGTCGCGCTCGGCGGTGCCGGGGCCGATGTGGCGATCGGCGAAGCGATCGGCGGCGAGGATGGTATCGAAGGCGGCGAAATCATGGGGCATGGCGTGGGCTCCGATCAGAGCGATTGAACGAAAGCCTGATAGGCATCGGCGGTGAGCAGCACATCGAACGCGGCCCGGTCGGCGAGGCGGAGTTTGAAGAACCAGGCGCCGGCTTCGGCATCCTTGTTGACCAGAGCGGGGTCGTCGGCGAGGGCGGCGTTGTGTTCGGTGATGGTGCCGGCGAGCGGGGCATAGACATCCGACGCGGCCTTGACGCTTTCGACCACGGCGCAGGCCTCGGCCTCGGCGACGGAGCGGCCGGGCTCGGGCAGTTCGACGAAGACGACGTCGCCGAGGGCGGATTGGGCGTGATCGGTGATGCCGATGGTGGCGATGTCGCCATCGAGGCTGACCCATTCATGGTCTTTAGTGAAGCGGATCTCGGTCATGATCGGGCCTTTCAGCGGGCGTAGCGGTGGGGGACGAAGGGCAGCGGGCTGACGTGGAGCGCAATGGCGCGGCCGCGCAGCGTGGCGGTGAGGGCGGTGCCGTCGGTTGCCAGATCGGCGCGGACGTAGCCCAGCGCGATCGGGGCATCGAGGCTGGGGGCGAAGGTGCCGGAGGTGATCTGGCCGGCGGCGGCGCCGGCGGCATCGTGCAGCGTGGCTCCGGCGCGGACCGGGGCGCGGCCTTCGGCGCGCAGGCCGACCAGGCGTTCGGCGGGGCCGTTGTCGTGCGCGGCACGGACAGCGGCGCCGCCGAGGAAATCCCAGGTCATTTTGCGGCGTTTGCCGATGGCGAAGCCGAGGTTGGCGGCGATCGGGGTACGGGATTCATCGATATCGTTGCCATAAAGCGGCAGGCCGGCTTCGAGCCGGAGCGAGTCGCGGGCGCCGAGACCGGCGGGTTTGACGCGGGGGTCGGCCAGCAGGGCGGTGGCGACATCCGCGGCATGGGCGGCGGGCATGCCGATCTCGAAACCATCCTCGCCGGTGTAGCCGGAGCGGGTGATGGTGAGGTCGGTGCCGAGGGCGGTGGTTTCGATCGCGTCCATGAAGCGCATGGCGGCGGTGGCGGGGATGAGTTCGGCCAGGACGGCGGCGGCCTGCGGGCCTTGCAGGGCGAGGAGGGCGCGGTCGAACGCTGGGGTGAGGGTGACGCCGGTGGGGAGATGGGCGGTGATATGCGCGACATCGGCGTGTTTGCGGCCGGCGTTGAGGACGAGGAGGAGGTGATTGCCGAAATTGGCGACCATCAGATCGTCGACGATGCCGCCGGCCTGGTTCATCAGCAGGGTGTAGCGCTGGCGGCCGGGTTTGAGGGCAGCGATGTCGCCGGTGACGACGCGTTCGAGGGCGGCGGCGGCTGCGGGACCGGCGAGCGTGGCCTGGCCCATGTGCGAGACATCGAACAGGGCGGCGCCGGTGCGGCAGTGCAGATGCTCGGTGATGATGCCCTCGTATTGCACGGGCATCAGATAGCCGGCGAAATCGACCATGCGGGCGCCGTGGGATCGGTGCCAGGCATCGAGCGGCACGGTTTGGGGTTCGTGGTCAACCAAGGGTCGCGTGTCTCCCGCGTGTGCAGCGGACGGGTGCAGAACCGTCCAGACTGACCCCCCTCTGTCGCGGAACCTGAGAGATTCGGATCGGGGTTGACCCGGTCCTTACGCCGTCGGTGCGGCGCAGGGCGCCGGCTTTCCAGAGATTCGTTTTTCCGCGCGGTCCCTGGTGCCTGAGCGTTTCCGGGGGCCGGTTGCGCCTTCGGCGGTGATGCTCGGGTGGGCGTTGGTTACCCTGGCAGCACACTCTCCCGCGGGGGAGTTCGAATGACATGGTGATGACGGAGATGGCGGGTAAAAGCAAGCGGGATGTCGGGGGGAGGAAAGGCTTCTTTTTTGTAAAAAAGAAGCAAAAAACTTTTTGACTCGGGGCTGCGGGCGGTTTTACCGGCACGGGATTCGGTCAGTGGACCTATTTGCTTCTTTTTTGTTCACAAAAGAGAAGACTCTCTTTCGCCTTTCGATTGACGCGGATCAGACCGACATATTGAGCAGGGAGCCGCGCGGCATCGGGCTGGGGCCGACGGGTGCGGGGGCCGGTTGCGGCGCGCTGGATTGCGGGGTGGGGTTTACCGGTGCCATGCGCATCGGCGGGGTGCTGAGGCTCGACGACCCGATCGGGGCGGCGAAGGCCGAGAAGGATGCTGCTGCGATCATGAACATGAGTATAATCACCATTCCCTAATAATAAGTTAACAGATCGCATCACGCCATCGATCTTAAGTCGTATTCCTCGTGGCTTGCAGGGTTGCCAGCACCGCGGGCAGGGCTTCCGCGAGGTCTTCGGCGATCAGGCCGGGTCCGTGGGTGTGGGCGGCCGCACCGTGCAGCCAGACGCCGGCGCAGGCGGCTTCGAATGCCGGCATGCCCTGGGTGAGCAGGCCGGCGATGATGCCGGACAGCGTGTCGCCCGATCCGGCGGTGGCGAGGCTGGGGGGCGCGTTGTCGTTGATCGCGGCGCGGCCATCGGGGGCGGCGATGACGGTATCCTCGCCTTTCAGGACGACGATAGCGCCGGTGATTGTGGCGGCGGCGCGGGCGCGGGACAGTTTATCGCCGGCGAGGTGGGGGAAGACGCGGCTGAATTCGCCCTCGTGCGGGGTGATCACGCGCACGCCGTGCAGGCGGTCCGGGTGATCGGCGCAGGCGGTCAGGGCATCGGCGTCGGCGAGGATGGTGCGGTTGGCGGCGATCAGGGTCGCGAGCAGCGGACCCGCCCGGTCGATCCCGAGGCCGGGGCCGCAGAGCCAGACCTGGCGGCGGTGATCGGCGAGCAGGGTGTCGATGGGGTCGGTGCGGATCATGATGCCCGGCGCGGTGCCAGTGAGCGGGGTATCGGTGAGCGAGGTTTCGGTGAGCGAGGTTTCGGTGGCGAGGCTGAGCAGGCCGACGCCGGCGCGGCGGGCGGCGTTGGCCGCGAGGATGGCGGCGCCGGACATCGGGCCGGCGAGGATGGTGAGGTGGCCACGGTCGAATTTATGGCCGGCGGCGGCGAGGACGGGGAGTTGCCAGAGTGCCGGCGTATTGCGCCACAATGTGGGTGTGATGGTCGCGACCGCGCCGGCCGGCATGCCGATGTCGGCGCAGAGCACGATACCGCAGTGCGCCTTGCCTGGCAGCAGCAGATGGCCGGGTTTGCGGGCGACGAAGGTGATGGTGAGGGCAGCCTGGGCGGCCTTGCCGCGCAAGGCGCCGGTTGCGCCATCGACGCCGCTGGGCATGTCGATCGCGACCAATGTGCGGGCGGCGGCGAGCAGGCCAGCGCACTCCGGCGTGATGGCGCGCGCGAGGCCGGCGCCGAAGATCGCATCGATGACCAGCGCGGCGGCGGCGACTCGGGCGATCGTGGGTTCGACCAGCGGGCCGCGCCATCGCGCTGCGGCGTCGGCCGCTGGCGAGCCGGGACGGGGCGTGCCGACCGGCGCGACAACGACTGGCCAGCCGCGCGCTGCGAGGTGGCGGGCGGTGACGTAGCCGTCGCCGCCATTGTTGCCGGGACCGGCGAGGACCAGCACGCGACACGGTCGGTAGCGGCGGTGAATGGCGCGGGCGACCGCGCTGCCGGCATTTTCCATCAGGGCGGGCACGTTGGCACCGTGGGCGGGGGCGGCGTGGTCGATCTCGGTCATTTCGGCGGGGGTGAACAGAGCTTCCATGGTGGATATGTGGGACAGGCGCGCCGGGATTTGCTAGGCATAATGCGAAACCGGAGGCTTGGATGGTGAAAGTGATCGCGGTGGCGCAGCAAAAGGGCGGCGCGGGCAAGACCATGCTGGCGGCCCAGCTGGCGGTGGCGTTGGCGCCGGGGCGGCGGGTGGCGGTGCTGGATATCGATCCGCAGGCCTCGCTGACCGCCTGGGGACGGCTGCGGGCGGCGAACCCGAAGGCGGCGGCGGCTGTGACGGTCGAGACCGTTTCAGGCTGGCGGTTGGCGGCGGCGCTCGATGGGTTGAAGCGCGATCATGACATCGTGCTGATCGATACGCCGCCGGTGCTCGATTCCGACGCGCGGCGGGCGATCCGGGGGGCGGATCTGGTGCTGGTCCCGATGAACCCGACGCCACCCGATTTATGGGCGGCGGAGGGGACGCTGAAACTGGCGGCGGAGGAGCGGCGCCCGGTGGCGCTGGTGTTCAACCGGGCGGCCGCGGCATCGAAGCTGCGGCGGCGGTTGGAGGCGGAGATCGCGGCGCGGCGGCTGGTGCTGCTTGATGAGGCGCTGGGTAATCGGGCGGGTTATGCCAATGCGTTCGCCGAGGGGCTGGGCGTGGCGGAATCGGCGCCGGCGAGCGTCGCGGGGATCGAAATTGGCGCGCTGGCGGCGCGGGTTGTGGCGCTGCTGGGCGCGGCGGCATGAATTATGATGCCGTTTCGGCGGTGCTGGCGGTGCATTTGCTGGCATTTGCCGGGTGGACCGGGTTTTTGGCGGGGTATTTGTTGATCGGCCCGCCGGCTTTGCGGCTGTTGCGGTGGTGCCTGATGATCATGCCGGTGTCGCTGCTGTCCGGGTGGGGGCTGGCGTTGGTGCAATATGGCGGGCCGGCGGGATGGCCCTGGGCGATCAATGCGATGCAGACGGCGGGGCTGGCCATGGCGATCGTGCTGCTGATCGCGTGGTTCGGCGGGGTGCTGCTGGTGCGCGACGCCGAGTCTGCCGCTGATCCGCTGGCGATGGCCGTCGCGGTGCGGCGGTTGACCCGGTTGGTAGCGGTCGATGTGCTGCTCGGGGTGCTGATTCTGGGGTTCGCGGTGCTCGGCCGGTTCGGGTGAAACGCGAATGTATCAGAAATTAGCGCGGTCATATCCGTTTGTAATACATTTTTTCTTTCAATACCCCCGGTACGACACGAAAGGGTCTTGCTCGATTGTCAAAAATCCGCCATTTATCAGGTGTGGCGCTTACGGGAATTCGGCAGGTCGCAACTGACCTACAAAATTTTCAGCGGTGCCAGCCGCCAAGTTTAGGGAGCCTCTTTATTGCATCAGAATGATGCCGGCCGGTCAAAGACCGGCCTTTTTTTATGCGCGGTTGCGGGCGCGGATTGAGGCTTTGCATGTGGGAACAGTGGGGGGCTTCTGTTGCCCGGTGCCCCCCGAACCGCGCTTATCGCTTATGCAGCGACAGCGAATGCCTCGAAATTATCGTTGGCACTTGTGATATAGCCCGATAACGGCGGTACAATGCCGAGCGAAAGATGGGTCTTTACCGTGCGTGTCGAGCCTGTTTCACCCCCATGATCTGCCTCGGAGGGCGGAGTTTGCCCCAAAGCCAGAATTTGGTGGAGGCGCCGGGTACTGCCCCCGGGTCCACAACACTTATTCCACGCACCGTTTATCGCCATAGCCGGTTGCCCGGCTCGACCTATATAGGCGATATGAGCGCCCTGCGAAAGGGACCCCGATGAACCTCACCGAATTCGACCAGGCCGAGATTGCCGCGGCGCGCGACCAGAACGCGCCGACCAGGCGCGCCACCGTGCCCGCGCTGGAGGCGCTGCTGTTCACGCCCGTGCCGGTGCTCGATCATGGCTTTGTGCGCGTGATCGATTACATGGGCGACGATGCGGCCGTGGTGCAGGCGGCGCGGGTTTCGTATGGGCGGGGCACGCGCAAGGTGAGCGAGGACGAGGGGCTGATCCGCTATTTGATGCGCCATCGGCATTCCACGCCGTTCGAGATGTGCGAGATCAAGTTTCATGTGAAGCTGCCGATTTTCGTGGCGCGGCAGTGGATCCGGCATCGGACCGCGAATGTGAACGAGTATTCCGCCCGGTATTCGGTGATGGACCGGGAGTTCTATATCCCGGCGCCGGAGCATCTGGCGGCGCAATCGGCCAGCAACCGGCAGGGGCGGGGCGATGTGCTCGAGGGCGATGAGGCTGCGGCGGTGCTGGCTTTGCTGCGTGAGGACGCCGACCGTAATTATTCGCATTACGAGTATATGTTGAACGAGGCCGAGGCGGACCCGGACCGGCGGGGGCTCGCGCGCGAGCTGGCACGGATGAATTTGACGCTGAATGCCTATACGCAATGGTATTGGAAGACCGATCTGCATAATCTGTTTCATTTCCTGTCGCTACGGGCGGATTCTCATGCGCAGTATGAAATCCGGGTTTACGCCGATGCGATGCTGGCGATGACGCGGGCGTGGGTGCCGGCGAGTTGCCGCGCGTTCGAGGAGTATCGGCTGGGGGCGGTGAGTTTTTCCGCGACGATGCTGGCGATCCTGCGGCGGATGCTGGCGGGCGAGGCGGTCGATCAGGCGAGTTCGGGGTTGTCGAAGCGCGAATGGGGCGAAATGATGAGCGTCTTGCACCGTTGAGCCGCGCATAGCTCCGATGTGATCGGCACAGCGGTAAAAAACTGTCGGAATGGAATATATCCCCTTGACGGCACCGCCTGACATCCGCGCAATATCGTGTTGCCGTTTCGGCCAATAGGATATCACATCGAACCGCGCCGGCGTTTTGGGGCGGCCAGGAGCAGGACATGAACCGCGACCACAAGTTTATCGCGCAATGTGACAAGGCGCTGGCGGAAATCCGCGCGGCCGGGCGGTATCGGCGGTTCGTCGCGCTGGAAAAACTGGCGGATCGGTTTCCGTATTATCGGGTGACGATGGAGGGCAGGACCGAGGATATTCTGGTCTGGTCCTCGAACGACTATTTGGCGATGGGCACCGA
This sequence comes from Acidiphilium rubrum, assembly GCF_900156265.1. Taxonomy (GTDB): domain Bacteria; phylum Pseudomonadota; class Alphaproteobacteria; order Acetobacterales; family Acetobacteraceae; genus Acidiphilium; species Acidiphilium rubrum. The sequence goes on along the minus strand of NZ_FTNE01000008.1, from coordinate 153,978 downwards.
CCCCGAGGTGATCGAGGCTTCGATCGAGGCGGCGCGGACCATGGGCGCCGGGGCGGGCGGGACGCGCAATATCGCCGGCTCGTCGCCGATCCATGTGGCGCTGGAGGCCGAACTGGCGGCGCTGCATGGCAAGGACGCGGCGCTGCTGTTCACTTCGGGCTATGTGTCGAACCAGGCGACGCTGGGGTCCGTATTGAACGCGCTGCCCGACTGGCATGTGTTTTCCGACGCGCAGAACCATAATTCGATGATCGTCGGCATCAAGGGCGGCAAGACCTCGACCGTACATGTGTTCAAGCACAATGATCTCGCCGATCTGGAGCGGCTCCTCGCGGCAGCCCCGGTCGATGCGCCGAAGATGGTCGCGTTCGAGAGCGTGTATTCGATGGATGGCGATATCGCGCCGATCGGGGCGATCTGTGATCTGGCCGACAAATATAACGCGATCACGTATTTGGACGAGGTGCATGCGGTTGGGATGTATGGGCCGCATGGCGGCGGCGTCTCCGAGCGGGATGGTGTGGCGCACCGGCTGACCATTATCGAGGGCACGCTGGCGAAGGCCTATGGCTGCCACGGCGGTTATGTGGCGGGGGATTCCAGCGTGATCGACTACATCCGTTCGACCGCGGCGGGGTTTATTTTCACGACCGCCCTGCCGCCGCCGACCGTGGCCGCGGCGCTCGCCTCGATCCGCCGGTTGAAGGTCGATCAGGCGCGGCGTGATACGCTGTTTGAGCGGGCGACGATGCTGAAGGCGAAGTTCGATGCCGCCGGGCTGCCGCGCCTGCATTCGGAGAGCCATATCGTGCCGCTGATGATCGGCAATGCGGCGCGGGCGACCGAGGTTTCGATGCGGCTGATCCGTGAGTTCGGCATGTATGCGACCCCGATCAATTATCCGACCGTGCCGGCCGGCACCGAGCGCCTGCGCTTCACGCCCGGGCCGAAGCATACCGAGGCGATGATGGATGATCTGGTGGGGGCGCTGAAGCAGATCCTGTCCGGCGAAAGCGCGGTTGCGGCGGCCTGAGGCACCGGCTTGCGACGGCGGCCCGGCCTCGCTATAGCGGGCGCGTGGCCGACATAGCTCAGCGGTAGAGCAACTGATTCGTAATCAGTAGGTCCGCGGTTCAATCCCGCGTGTCGGCACCATCATTTTCAATGAGTGACACGGTTTTTAGCCGGTACTGGCGAAATATATTCACCGTCCCGGGCCCGCTGGGGTCTTGCAACGCGGTTGCTCAGCAGTCGGTGATATATGCGATCGTTGGTGCACACCCCGCCGCCGCGCACGCGCCCTACCGCCGTCAACCGGATGGTTTGAAGGGTGTGTCGATCAAAACTGCGGCCGTCCCGTGTCGTGCCGGAATGATATCGCGCCCACAAAGATGCGCCGAGCAAATCGTCGTCTTGCTGACCGACTTGTGATTAATGGGGGCCGCGCAACGATGCTGTTGGGACGATACAGGAAATGGTATCCTGGATCATGGTCGTCACGTAAACAGCCGCTCATGATTTGCCGCTCGATTCGTGGATCCGGCAGTCAGGTACGGATATACTCTCAGATGCACAAGGAGCAGCGCTATGGCTTTAACGACCAAGACGCAGATTCTCATCGTCGAGGATGATCCCGATGTCGGTCGTTTCCTGGTCACCGCCCTGTCCGAGGCTGGACATGACGTGAGTTGGGCCTCCAGCGGTAAGGATGGAATGGCCGATGCCCTCGGCGGCAGCCATGGCCTCATCATCCTGGACCGCCAGCTTGGCGATGACATCGATGGTGTGGACATCCTGAAAGCCGTGCGCGCGACCGGCCGCACCGTTCCAGCCCTGTTTCTGTCGGGGCAGGGCGAACTCTCCGATTGGGTTCAGGGCCTGCAGGCAGGGGGCGACGACTACCTGATCAAGCCGTTCTCCTTCGCCGAGCTGCTGACCCGGATCGATGCGTTGCTCCAACCCCACGCCGAAACCGCCCCGGCCGGTGCATCAAGCGGCATCTGATCCGGGGCGAGCGGCGATACCGGCGCGCTGCCGGGCGGCGGACCGCACCGCGCAGCGCGGCTGCGTCCACCCCTCGGTCGTCATCTTGCTCTCGGTTGATTCAAACGTCATGGCGAATCAGGGCCTGACCGTCGGGGCAAATACAATGTCTGAATGGCGCAGCCAAAAAGGTGGCAGGTCATTTTCAAGCATTCGGCACGTTGTACCTATTGATAATGTGCGCTGTCCCCACCCGTCACGTCGAATGTCGCGCCACTGATCATCCGGGCCGCGTCCGATGCCAGAAACGCGATCACTGGAGCGACATCGTCGGGGTCAATCCACGGAACGCCAAGCGGTGTCTTCGCAATCAACCCATCGCGCGCGCTCGCTTCATCCGCGGCAACATTGCCGCTCGGCACTTTGCCCGCCTCCTGCAATGCCTGGGCATAGCGGCTTTCATGTCGTGTCAGCGGCGTGTCGATCAGCCCCGGGATAACAGCATTGACGGTGACGCCATGGGCGCCGAGTTCGAGAGCGGCGGATTTCATCAACCCGATGATCCCCCACTTCGAAGCGGAGTACGCGGCGCCGAACTTTGTTCCGTGCCGCCCTTGCGTCGAGGAGGACACGATGATCCTTCCACCACCGTGTTGCGCGGCATGGGCGACGATCCCCGGCGCAAAGGCGCGAATTGCATTGGCCGTACCCGTGAGATTGACGTCGATCTGGTCATGCCAGTCAGCGTCCGCCATTTCGAGGAGAGGCTTGAATGCCTGGATGCCGGCATTGGCAAACAGGATATCGATCCCGCCGAACCGTGCGCACGCCTCGTCAGCACATCGGCGTAAAGCGGCGAGGTCGCGCTGATCCGCGGTCAGAGCAAGAAATGCCCGGCCCATTGCGCTGACGGAAGCGCCGGTTTGAGCCAGGTCGTCCGGCGTTGCCACGTTCACCTCGAGTGTCTGACTGACGGGGCCCGCAATATCGATACCCACAATATCCGCGCCAGCGCTGGCCAGCACTATCGCCGCTGCCCGCCCGATCCCACGCGCCGCACCGGTCACGACTGCTGCTCGTCCATCGAGACGCAGGCGATCGGCATAAGAACGGTCCATCTCGGTCACTCCCTCTCTTGTCGCCCGCGTCAGATGGCGACACGGGGCGGCAAGATCAATCGGGCCATCACGACGCAGGGGTTACTGGAGGATGTTGCCCCATGCGTGGGGTGTGACCCGCCATTATCGTGTCTTTCAAAAACGAACACGCCTTAGCCCGGTCGAACCGGATCGGCCGCGATCCGTAACGTCTTCACATCTCGTACTGTTTAAATTCCTGCAAGAAATCCTGGCTTTATTGAAAGCGCACGTAAATTTGACAATTTCGCTTTCATGTCTCCGAACGAACCAACCATCGTCGCCGTCCCTGTCCGTAACGAGGAATTTCACCTCAATTCGTGCCTCGATGCGCTGGTCGCCCAGACAAGTCCCGCCGATAAAATCGTTCTGCTGCTGAACAACTGTACCGATGACAGTCGAGCGATCTGTCAAACAGCAAAACAGTTTCATGCCTCCATCCAGATCGTGGAATGTCAGTTGGACGATCATGAAGCCACCGCCGGCGAGGCGCGTCGCCGCACCATCGATCATGCACTCGGCGTCGCCGCCGACGGGGTCGTTCTGACCACGGATGCCGATTCCGTCGTGCCTGTCACATGGATTGCCGACAACCTCGCCGAGATCGCCAATGGCGTGGATTGTGTTTGCGGCATGGCGGTGATCGACCCTGCGGGCTGCGGCGAAGACCGCAGGCGTCTCGCGTTCGACGCGCTGCGCGAGGCCCTGCTTCTCAACGTACAGGACGAAGTCGCCGCGATGGTCGATCCTGATCCGTTCGATCCATGGCCGCGGCATCAGCAGCATTCCGGTGCGAGCATCGCGGCGCGGGCATCGCTGCTGCGCCGGGCCGGCGGGGTGCCGCGTGTCGTCTCCGGTGAGGACCGCGCGCTGATTGCAAGACTAGCAGGGCTCGACGCCAAGATCCGTCACGCGCCCCACATCCAGGTTCGGGTCTCCGGTCGGCTGCACGGCCGCGCATCCGGTGGCATGGCCGAAACCATGAGGCGCCGCCTGCAATCACAGGATCGGCTGACCGATGACATGCTCGAACCGACGGTCGATGCCTATCGGCGGGTTCTGACCCGCGCGCGCCTGCGCCGTCTCCGGCTTGGCGACATCATCGACGAGCCGATCGACCGCGTCGCGACGGATTTGCTGGTCCTACCGGACATTGTGTCCACCGCACGCCACGCGCCACATTTTGGCACGGCGTGGGATACCATCCAGCGCGCAAGTCCGATGCTGCGACGCCGACGGGTCGCCTTCCTCGACCTCGCGCGCGAAACCCGCCAGGCATTGGCGTTGCGCGACCATCTGCGTGCGGCCAAGGTGCAGTGCCGCGAGCGCCTCGATTGGCAGGATGTGCGCCATGCTCTGTGAACGAACCGCCTTGTGCGAGGCGGTCGGCGCGATGGTGCCGGTGCTGCAGCAGCAGGCCGCGGCCGACGACGCCGCGGGTGACTTCCCCGGCGACAGTTTTCACCGCCTGAGGCAGTTGGGCCTGCTGCGCGCACCGCTGCCCGAAACCCTCGGCGGCCTTGGATTGGGCGATGGTGCCTCCGGTGCGGCGGCGTTGCTGCGATTGTTGGCGTTGCTGGGGGAAGCGAGCCTGCCGGTCGCACGGCTTTACGAGGCTCATGTCAATGCCCTGCAACTCATCTGCCGTTACGGCAACGAATCCCTGATCCGACGGTGCGCGGCCGATGCCGTGGCCGGTGCCTTGTTCGCTTTGTGGGTGACCGACCCGCCGGAAGGCGCACTGACCATGCACGGCGAAGGTGATGGATATGGTCTCGTCGGCGCCAAGGCATTCTGTTCCGGCGCAGGCACCGCGACCCGCGCCCTCGTGACCGCCGCGACGCTGAGCGGCACACAGATGCTCATCATCAGCGTGGACCCAGGCACCAGAGTGTTGCCAAGTCCGATCAAACTCAGCGGCATGCGGGCGGCGACCACGGGCAGCATGGAGCTGACCGGCATCCACGTACCGGCCGACGCCCTGCTGGGCGAGACGGGCGATTACCTGCGCGAGCCGGTTTTCTCCGCCGGCGCCTGGCGCAGTGCCGCGGCGGCGCTTGGTGGTTTGAAGGCGCTGGTCGCGCTTCACCGCGATGAAATCCGCCGCCGTGGCCGGGCGCAGGACCCGCACCAGCAGGCACGCTTCGGGGCGCTGCTCATCGCCTATGAAACCGCCCGGTTGTGGATGGACCAGGCGGCGCTGCGCGGCTGCCTCGAAGATGACAGCGCGGCGGCCATCGTCGCCTACGTCAACCTCGCCCGCCTGGCCGTCGAATCGGCGTGTCTGGACGCGATGCGGCTGTCCCAGCGCAGCCTGGGGCTGGGTGCATTCATCGCGGGCCATCCCGCCGAGCGCATCTGCCGCGACCTCGCCACCTATCTGCGCCAACCCGCCCCGGATGAGACCCTGGTGAAAGCGGCCAGCCATTATTTCCACGCGCCGCTCCCCGGCCCGGCATCGGCAACGGCCGCATGAGGACGGTCGCCGACGTCCTGGCCGGTTTCCGGTCGCTGCCCGTAGCCGATATCCACACCGTGCTCGACGGCGGCAAAGCCCTGATCCTCGCCCCCCATCCCGATGACGAGAGCCTCGGCTGCGGCGGTTTCATCGCCTCCGCCTGCATAGCCGGCCACGCCCCGATCGTCGTGATCCTGACCGACGGCGCCGCCTCGCATCCCGGCTCACGTCAGTGTCCACCGGCCCGCCTGCGCGCGGTCCGCGAAGCGGAAGCGCGCGATGCGGTAGCGCGGCTGGGTCTGCCGCCGGACAATCTGATCTTTCTCCGCCATGCCGATACTGGGCTGCCGGCCTCCGGGCCCGATTTCGAAACTGCCTGCAACAACATCGCGATGATCGCGCACACGACCGGCTGCGCGCTCCTGGTGGCCCCCTGGCACGGCGATCCGCATTGCGATCACCAGGCCGCGGCCCTGATGGCGGCGGCGGTCGCCGCGCGCGGCCGGCTGCGCCTGCTCTCCTACCCGGTGTGGGGCTGGCTGCGCGACGGTGATGATCGGGTCGGCGAAGCCCGGCACGGCGGCTATCGGCTCGACATCACGGACCACCTGAGCGCGAAGCAGCACGCCATCGCGGCCCATGTGTCGCAATATGGCGGATTGATCACCGACTCGCCCGCCGGCTTTCAACTTCCGCCAGCGCTTCTGGCGGTGTTCGAGGCCCCGTTCGAAGTGTTCATCGAATGACCGCACCACCCTGGCGATCGCGCGATGCCGCCTATTTCGCTGCACTATACGACGCCAACCCCGATCCGTGGAATTTCGCTGGCAGCGCGTATGAACATCGGAAATATCAGGCGACGATGGCCGCGCTCGAATTCCGCCGGTTCGACCGCGCGTTTGAAATCGGTTGCTCGATCGGCGTCCTCACCCGCCAGCTCGCACCCCACTGCGCCAGCCTGCTCGCCGTCGATATCGTCGAGGCGGCGCTGGCGCACGCCCGCGCCCGCTGCGCTGCGCTGCCGCACGTCCGTTTCGCCGCCCTGCGCGTGCCAGACGCGTGGCCGGCGGGGGACATGTTCGATCTGATCCTGCTGTCCGAAGTGCTCTATTTTCTGACGCCTGATGACATCACGCGCGTGGCCGCCCACGTGAGCAGCACGCTCGCGCCGGGCGGCATCGTGCTCCTGGTCAACTACACCGAACAGATCGACGAGCCGTGCAGCGGCGATCAGGCGGCGGCGCATTTCATCGAGGCCGCAGCGCCGCGGCTCCGTGTCGATTTGCAGCAACGCCATCAGAGTTTCCGAATCGACCGATTACACAGGGATGGGAGCGCGCATGACTGACAAGGATTACATGAGGCTGGCAATCGAAATGGCCAGGCAAGGCGACCGCGCCAGCAAATGCAGCCCGATCGGTTGCGTGCTGGTGCTCGACGGCGCGGTGATCGCGCAGGCGCATAACGAGGTCGAGCACCGCTGCGACCCGACCGCCCATGCCGAAATTCTCGCGATGCGCCAAGCCGGCGCGCATCTGCACCGGTCACGCTTTCCAGGGGCGGTGTTGTATTCGACGCTGCAACCCTGCGGCATGTGCAGCATGGCGAGCATCTGGGCCGGCATATCGCGCATCGTTTATGGGGCGGAGCGCCATCAGGTGCATCAGATGTATTTCGAGGATCGTGATCTCGACACGGTCGATTTCCTGCGTGATGCGTATAAGGACGACGTGCAGATCGAAGCGGGTCTGCTCGGTGAGGAATGCGCCGCTCTTTATTACGGACCGCAGGACGATCCGCCCGCAGACGAACAAGCCAATCTATGATCAGGCCCCCCGCGATCAAATCCCGCAGGCGCCGGCCCAGCGTGTCCATCGAAAATGGTTTCGTGACGTGCTGGATATGGCGGCGCCTTGAGTCTGATTGCGCGGCGGTTGATTGGGGATTGGATGGCTGAGCGGGGGAGGAAGGCTTCTTTTTTGTAAAAAAGAAGCAAAAAACTTTCCGACCCTGGGGCACGGGCGTTTCCACCGGCACGAACCCAAATTAACAAAGTTTTTTTTGCTTCTTTTTTGTTCACAAAAAAGAAGTGCTTCCCTTGTCTTTTTGTGTTGTTTGTTACGTTATCGTAACAAAATAGACGTGCGAAATCATGGCCCCTTCCGCCAGAGTTTTTTGACGTTGAAGGAGGGGATGAACGGCTGGTGCCAGGGCGGCACGGGCGGTGGCGGCGGGCCGAGGATTTCGTGGAGTTGTTCGGGCGTGAAGTCGATGCTGCCGTCGGGGTTGATTTTGTATTGGTCCATGAAGCTGGGCTGGCGCTTTGGTTTGCGGATGCGCTTGGGCCGGGGCTTGGTCGATTTGGGGCGCTTGATGCTGGCTGGGTAGCGCAGGCCGAGCATGGTGTGGAGCGGGCGGAGGATGCGGCCGAGGCTGGGGTGGGTGGCGAGGAGGGCCTGGACGATGGGATCTTCCATGAAGTGCTGGAGTTCGAGGCGGGCGTTGGCACCGGCGACGATGGGGGCGGCGGGGCCGTTGGGCAGCAGGCGGATGAGCCAGGCGAAGCCGCGCGGCAGGGTGAGAGCTGGTTTGGGTTTGGGTTCGGTGGGTTTGCGCTCGACCGTTCTGGGAGCGCGGGGGGTTCGCGGCGGATGGGCGGCGATTTTGGCGAAGCGGGCGATCTGGCGGCTGAGGTAGTTCCAGATCAGGACGAGGAGCGGGCCGTGGATTTTGAGGCGGTAGCCGTTGTCGGCCACGGAGCGTTGCAGGGCGCGGAAGATCATCGCGAAGCGCTCGGACGGGTCGGCGGGCATGAAAGGCGCGTTCGAGATCATGACCGCACATAAACCATGGCGGGTGGGGGGTGAGAAAGAGGTTTGTTAGCGTGTTTGTTAGAATTTTTAGGTTGTGGGGTGTGGCGGGGCTGGATTGCCGCGCTGCGCTCGCAATGACGTTGTGGGGTTGGGGGCTTGGGTGATGGGTATCGGGGGATACAAATCCTATGGGTTTGCGGTCGCGATGACGGGGTTCAGCGCTGCCTGGTCGCATCGGGCGGATTGGGACTGACCTGCGGCAGCGTTGGTATGGTGTTGATGCCTCCGGGGGGCATCGCGCTGCATGATCGGACCGATTGGAGTGTGGCGAGCACGGACTGGATCGGGTCGGACCAGTCGCCCAGCCGGGTCTGGCGGTGAAGGTGGAGGTGGTCGTACCAGGGTGTGGTGGTGCGCCCGAGCAGCCAGCGCCAGTCGCATGAGGCCGAGAGCAGGACGTGGCAGGGTTTGCCCATGGCGCCGGCGAGGTGGGCGATCGAGGTATCGACGGTGACGACGGCGTCGAGATTGGCGAGGATGCCGGCGGTGCTGGCGAAATCGGTGATCTGCGGTGCGAGGCTCGGGATATCGTATTCGGCGTGGCGGGCGCCGAGTTGCAGCGCGATGAAGCGGGTATTGGGCAAAGCGAGCAACGGCGTGAGCGCGCCTTGCGGCAGGGAGCGCCGCTGGTCGTTGTTGTGGCCGGGGTTGCCGGCCCAGACGAGGCCGATCAGGCGTTGGCCGATCAGGCGTTGGCCGGGTTGGCGATGTTCGGGTTGGCGGGTCAGGATGGCGCGCCAATGCTCGATGTTCCAGTGGTCGGCATTGGCGGTGGTTGGTGCCAGATAGCCCTCGGCGGCGGGGATGGTGGTGGGGGTGAGTGCCAGGACGTGAGGCAGGCTCATCTGGTCGATCGCGCAATCGACATCGGGCGGGGCGGGGTCCTCGAGCGTGCACAGGCCGATGCCCATGCCGGCGAACAGCGTGTGCAGGGTTTTGTGGCACGCGAGGGTGAGATGACGCGCCTGACTTGCGAGTGCCGGCAGGAAGCGGGCGAACATGATGGTATCGCCCAGCCCCTGTTCGGCGCGCACCAGCAAATGGCGGCCGGCGAGCGGTTCGCCCTGCCACGTCGGTGCCGGCAGGCGATCGAAATGGCGGCCGTAGACGGGATGGCGCTTCCGCCATTCATAGGCGGCGAAGCCTGCGGCGAAATCGCCGCCGAGCAGGGCGGCGACGCCGCGATTCCAGTGAGCGACCGCGAAATCGGGGTCGAGTGCGATGGCATGGTCGCACGCGGTGATCGCGGCTGCGGTGTCGGCCTGGATGGTCAGGGCGACGCCGAGGCTCGCCCAGGCTTCCTTCAGGCCGGGGTTGATCGCGAGGGCGGCGCGGAGATCGGCCACGCCGCCTGCGATGTCGTTGCAATTGATGCGGGCGTTGCCGCGATTGAGGTAGGCGCCGGCATGGGCGGTATCGGCTGCCAGCACCTGATTGAATTGATGGATCGCGCCGAGCGGGTCGCCTTGCGCCGAGCGGGCGGAACCCAGGGTGAAGCGGGCGTGGATGCAGTTTGGATCGAGCGAGAGCGCGAGTGCCGCCGCCTGTTCGGCGCTGGCATGCTGCCCGGCCGCGAGGCAGGCGGCGGCGAGGCCGGCCCGGGCGGCGGCGAGTTCGGGGCGGAGCGCGACGGCGCGTTGATAATGCGCGATCGCGCCCGGTTGATCGCCACGGTCGATCAGGATGGCACCGGCGACCAGCCATGCTTCGGCAAGGTCCGGCGTGGCGCGGCAGGCGGCCTGGGCATCCGCCGCCGCGTGATCGAGGTTGCCGAGCGACCAGGCGGCGAGGGCGCGGTTGGTCAGCGCGGGCGGAAAGCCGGGCAGCTGGACCAGAACCTCGGAGAACGCCTGCACGGCGTAGGTCAGTTCGCCTGCATGATAGGCGCGCAAACCGTCCTGGAAGATCTGTTCGACTGAGACCTGGGCGAGGATGCGGGGATCGAGCGTGTGGTTCATCGCCTCATGATAGCGGCGAAACATTAAGATCGGGTTGCCGGGCGGCTTTGAGGGTGGGCGGCTTTGAGGTTGGGCGGGTTTGAGGCTGGGCGTCAGTCGCCGGCGTCGGCCAGGGCGGTGCCGTAGGGGGAGAGGCGGGGGAATTTGCCTTCGGCCATCGCGTCCAGGCTTTCCGGCGTGGTGCCGAGTTGTTCGGCGTAGAGCCAGCTGTCGGCGAGGACCTGGCGGACGAAGCGGCGGGTCTGGGCGAGCGGGATCGATTCGAGGAAGATCAGCGGATCGCCGCCGTCGTGGATCGAGTGGGCCCAGGCGGCGGCGGCGACCGGACCGGCGTTGTAGCTGGCCAGAATGTCGAGCAGGTTGCGCTGCACGCCGGGTTGCTTGCCGAGGTAGCGCAGATAGCTCTGCCCCAGCGCGAGGTTGACGGCGGGCGCGCTCATGTTGCCGCCGATGCCGCCGATCCGGGCCATGGCGGCCGCGGTTTGCGGCATCAGCTGCATCAGGCCGCGGGCACCGACCGGGGAGACGGCGTTGACGTTGAAGCCCGATTCGGTGCGGGCGAGGGCGTAGATCAATGAGGGATCGACATTGAAGCCGCCGGCCGGGTGCAGTGCGGGCAAGGGCAGGCTGGTGCCGGCGATGGCGTTGCCGGGCAGCCTCTGGTCGAGCGCCACCGCGACATCGACCAAGCCGGCGCGGGCGGCGACGCGCATGACGGCGCGGCCGAAACCGGCCTCGCGGCGGATATCCGGCCAGAGGGCGCGGAGCGCGCGCGCGGCATCGGCCGGGCGGCCGACCTCGATCAGGGCGAAGGCCAGCGCGCCGTTCTTGTGGGCGGCGACCGCTTCGATATCGGCTTCGGAAAGGCTGGCGGACAGGCCGGTGCCATCGAGCCCGTGGCCGAGCAAGCGTCCGGCCAGCATGCCGTAGAAACTGTCGGGTGCCGCGGCCGCCTGATCGAGCCAGTGGAGATAGGCATCCGGATGGCGCAGGCGGAGCGCGGCGCGGGCTGCCCAGAAGGCGCCCGCCGCCCGCTCACCGGGGCTGGTGTGGGTCGCGCTGGCGGCGGCGGTGAAATAGGGCAGGGCTTCGGCAATTTTGTGCAACTGCCAGGCGGCGAGGCCGGCGATGAAATCGGGGCGCCAGACGGCATCGCCACCTTCATGGGCGGCCTGGCTCGCCACCGTGAACGCTTCGGCGTAGCGCGCGTTGATGAACAGATTGCGCGCGACATCGCCGCGCAGCGCGGCACCGGCGGCGGTGGAGATGTGATTGTCACGGCCGATCAGATCGATCGCGAGGCTGGTGTGGCCGGCGCGCGTCAGGTTTGCCACGCGATCGGCCAGGTAGCGCGGCACCGGCACACCGGGTGGCGGGGGCGGTGCCGCACCGCTGGCCGCCATGATCGGTTCGGGCAGGTAGGTGACGGCGGCGGTGGGGGCCGATGCGCCGCGCGGCAGGCGCTGGAGGAGCAGGGCACGGATGCGCAGCGTGTGGGGTTGGCCGTTGTAGGCGGCGAGCCAGGCCTGGAGTTCGGCCGGCGTCGCGTGGTGATAGGGGCCGAGGTAGCGCTGGGCGAGGACCTGGCCTTTGAGCAGCGGGTTGTCGACGCGGTCGAGCAGGCGCTGCGCCGCTGCCATTTTGCCCTGATGCTGATCGGCGAAGATGCGCTGGTAGGTAGCGGCGTCGCTGGGGGTGAGCGGCTGCGCGAGCATGGTTTCGGCGCCGTTCAACGGCGTCGAGCGCGGTATGGCATAGGCAACGCTTTCGGATCCGGATGATCCGAGTGGTTCTGTTGCCGGCTGGCTGACGCCAGCGTGTTTCGCGGTTGTAGACCCCCTTTGCCCGGCCGGTGCCGCACTGGCAGGTGCGACGGTGGCGAGCAGTGCCGCGGAGACGATACACGCCCGGGCGACACTTAGGCGGGAGAGCTTTTTAACGGCCCCTCGCATGAGCCAAGGGGCTACACGGCTTATCTGGCCCGCGGCAACCCCTTAAATTGAGACCACTTCTAATTTTTAACACAAAATACGCGATTAGAGGGGGTTACGTTACGACTCTGATATCAACTTTCCGTGATCGATTGCTGTTTTTGCGGAGCAGCATTGAGTAAAACGCTGTCTTCGACACAGTCCTGCCGCAATGTCAGCAGGTCGGTCCAGGCGAGGCGTTTCGCCGAAGGCTGGCGCAGCAGAAACGCCGGATGATAGGTCGGCAGGGCGCGGACCGGCTGATCGAGCCCGGGAATCGTGACCGATTTCCAGCTGCCGCGCACCCGGCTGATGCCCTCCTTGCCGCCGATCAGCGCGCGTACCGCGACCGCGCCGAGCAGCAGCAGGCGCTGCGGCCGGATCAGGGCGATGTGCTGGTGCAGAAAGGGCAGGCATTGCGCGATTTCGGCCTCCGACGGGTTTCGGTTGCCGGGCGGCCGCCAGGGCACCACGTTGACGATGCGCACCTGGGTGCGGTCGAGCCCGATGCTGGCCAACATGCGGTCGAGCAGCTGGCCGGCCGGGCCGACGAAGGGGCGGCCGGCGCGATCTTCCTCGCCGCCCGGCGCTTCACCGATCAGCATGATGCGGGCGGTCTCGCTGCCATCGGCGAAGACGAGCTGGGTGGCGGTGCGCTTGAGCGCGCAATCGTCGAACGCTTCCAGCGCGGCGCGCAGCCCGGCGAGGGACATGGCTGGGGCCGGCGCGGCGGTGGTTGGGGCGGCGGCCGGGCGCGGTGGGGAATGTGTGGTGGGGCGAAGCGGGATCGGGCGGGTCGGTTCGGCGCGCGGGGGCGGCTGCGTGTGATCCTGCGGCGCATCGGCCAGACCATCGACCGCGCCCCATTCGGCCTGGAGCGCGAGCCAGGCCAGCGCGAGATCGGGCGGTACGGGATCGGGCGATTGCATGGGACGATGTGACGCAGGAAGCCGGTGCAGCGCAATGGCGATGTTTGGGGGGTGATGTTGGGGGGTGATGTTGGGGCGATGGCGCGCGGGGCTTTACCAAACGATCAACCCGCATGATATGACCATATCGTTTACGTCAATCTGTCCGGGAGGCACCGATGTCCGAGCACGATCAAGCGCGTGAAGCCATGGAGTTCGATGTCGTCGTGATCGGCGCCGGACCGGCCGGGCTGGCCGCGGCGATCCGGCTCAAACAGCTGAACCCGGAGATCACGGTCTGCGTCGTTGAAAAGGGCGGCGAGGTCGGGGCGCATATTCTTTCGGGCTGCGTGCTGGAGCCGCGCGCGATGGCGGAATTGCTGCCCGAGGCGGATATCGGCGCGATCGATGGCTCGGTGCCGGCCGGCGAGGATCGGTTCATGTTCCTCACCGAGACCGCCAGCTACAAACTGCCGACGCCGCCGCAGATGAACAACCACGGCAATTACGTGGTCAGCCTGGGCAACGTGGTGCGGTTTCTCGGTGCGCAGGCCGAGGCGCTGGGGGTGGAGATCTATCCCGGTTTCGCGGCCGCCGAAGTGCTGATCGAGGCGGGCAGGGTGGTCGGTGTCGCGACCGGCGACATGGGGATCGGCAAGGACGGCGCGCATACCGAGTTGTATCAGCGCGGCATGGAACTGCGCGCGACCTACACCGTGTTCGCCGAGGGATGCCGCGGCAGCCTGGGCAAGCAACTCATGGTGCAATACGGGTTGAACGCCGGCGTCGATCCGCAGACCTATGGCATCGGCATCAAGGAACTGTGGGAAGTGCCCGCCGCCAGCCACAAGCCGGGCCTGGTGATGCACAGCATCGGCTGGCCGCTTGATACCAAAACCTATGGTGGGTCGTTTTTGTATCATCTCGGCGGCAATCTGATGGCGTATGGCTTCGTCGTCGGGCTCGATTACGAGAACCCGTTCTTTTCGCCGTTCGAGGAGATGCAGCGGTTCAAGAGCCATCCGGCGATCAAGCCGTATTTCGAGGGCGCCAAACGGATTTCCTACGGCGCGCGGGCGTTGAACGAGGGCGGGTTCCAGTCGATCCCGAAGCTGGTGTTTCCCGGTGGCGTGCTGGTCGGCTGCGAGGCCGGGTTTCTGAACGTGCCGAAGATCAAGGGTACGCACACTGCCATGAAATCGGGGATGCTGGCGGCCGAGGCGATCGGCGAGGCGCTTGCGGGCGACCGGCCGGCGACGCTCGATGCGTTTCCCGCGAAAATCCGCGATTCCTGGCTGTGGCCGGAACTCGAAGCGGTGCGCAACATCCGCCCTGGATTCGCCCGGTTCGGTCTGTTCGGCGGCTTGCTCAACGCCGCGTTCGAAACCTATGTCAGTCGGGGAAAATCGCCCTGGACGCTGCGCAACCACGCCGATCATACGACCCTGCAACCCGCGGCCCAGGCGACGCCCATTGCGTACCCGAAACCGGATGGCAGGCTCACGTTCGATCGGCTGTCATCGGTGTTTCTCTCGAACACCAACCACGCGGAAAACCAGCCCGCCCACCTGACGCTGCGCGACCCTGCGGTTGCCATCACGGTGAACTGGGACAAATTCCGCAGCCCGGAAACCCGCTACTGCCCTGCCGGGGTCTATGAGATCATCGGGGCGGAAACCAGCGCGCCAATACTCCAGATCAACGCGCAGAACTGCGTGCATTGCAAAACCTGCGACATCAAGGACCCGACCCAGAACATCAACTGGGTGGTGCCCGAAGGCGCCGGCGGCCCGGCCTATCCGGGGGGCATGTAGTCGGAGGGGGTGGAGCCCCTGGCCTGGCTTTCACACCCCCCCCTCCGACTACGAGCCGAACCGGATCAGACCGAGGCTGGTGAGGATGGTGTGTTGGCTGGTGGCGGGGGCGTTCAGGAGGTCCCAGGCGACGTATTGTTCGGCGTAGGGGTGCGTTGAGGACATGCCGTTGTAAGGCAGGATGACGGTGTAGCCGCGGTAGGCGGCTTCGCTGGCGGTTGCGAGCACCGCACCCTCGGCGGCGGTGCCGGTGATGATGACGGTTTTGATGCCGTCCTGGCGGAGGAGTTGCGCGAGGTTGGTGTGGAGGAACTTGTCGGGGCCGGACTGGACGCTGGCTTCGCCGGGGCGGGGCGTGAGGGCAGGGTTGATATCGGCCTTGGTGCCGCTGAGCACGTAGGAATAGATGATGGTGGCGTGATGGGCGCGGGCGGTGGCGAGCAGGGTGCGGATGGCGGGGATGGTGGCGACGCATTGCGGCCGATTGGTGTTGCTGCAGGTCTGGGTGACGAAATCGAGCAGCAGGAGGGCGGTGGTTTTCGGATCGAGCGTGACCTTGTGCACAATCGGGGCGGGTGGTGCGGTGATGCCGGCCCAGTGGCGGATCAGATCGTTCGCCTGGGCGGCGGGTGCGGCGCCGGCGAGGAGGGCGGCGCTCAGCAGGTATTGCGTGATCTGGCGGCGGGGTCTGGTTGCCATGGGGGTCCTTGGTTTTCGCGGGATGGTTGGCATGGGTTCGGTGGCGCGGCCGAGCGTAGCGCGCGGTGCAGTGATTGGCGATGCGGCGTTGGCTGATGCACGGGGTTCAGAGCGGCGGCGGGCCGAAACCGCCGCCGCCGGGGGTTTCGATCACGATGGCGTCGCCGGTTTGCAGTTCGGCCTGATCGCGGCCGCCGAGCGCCTCGGTGCTGCCATCGGCGCGTTCGATCCATTGGGTGCCGGCGGCGCCGGGCAGGCCGCCCGCCATGCCGAACGGCGGGATGGTGCGGCGCGAGGCGAGGATGGTGACGGTCATGGGTTCGAGGAAGCGCAGGCGGCGGATGGCGCCATCGCCGCCACGGTGCTGCCCGGCGCCGCCTGAGCCGCGCCGGATCGCGAACTCTTCGACGCGGACCGGGTAGCGCAGTTCGAGCACTTCGGGGTCGGTCATGCGGGTGTTGGTCATGTGGGTGTGGACGGCCGAGCAGCCGTCAAAGCCGGGTCCGGCGCCGGCGCCGCCGCAGATGGTTTCGTAATATTGGTAGCGTTGGTTGCCGAACAGCAGGTTGTTCATGGTCGCCTGGGCCGAGGCGCAGACGCCGAGCGCGCCGAGCAGGGCGGCGGTGACGGCCTGGCTGACTTCGGTATTGCCGGCGACCACCGCGGCGCCGGGTTGCGGGTTGAGGAAGCTGCCGGGCGGGTTGATGATGGTGAGCGGGCGGAGGCAGCCTTCGTTGAGCGGGATATCATCATCGACCAGGCAGCGGAACACATAGAGCACGGCGGCGCGGGTGACGGCGGGTGGGGCGTTGAAATTACCGGCGTGCTGCGCGCCGGTGCCGGTGAAGTCGATGGTGGCGGCGCGGTGGGCGTGATCGATCGTGATGCGCACCGTGAGGGGCGTGCCATCGTCCATCCGGTAAGCGAACGCACCATCGTGCAGGCGTTCGATGGCGGTGCGGACGCTGGCTTCGCCGTTGTCCATGACGTGGCGGGTGTAGGCCTGCACCGTGGGCCAGCCGTATTGCGCCACCATCGCCTCGAACGCGGCGATGCCGGCGGCGTTGGCGGCGAGCTGGGCCTTGAGGTCGGCGACCGATTCATCGGGGTTGCGGGCCGGGTAGCGCGCGCTGGCGAGCGCATCGCGCAGGGTGGTTTCCTGAAACACGCCCTGGGCGACCACCAGCATATCGTCGATGATCACGCCTTCCTGTTCCAGCGTGGTCGCGAAGGGCGGCATCGAGCCGGGGGTCTGGCCGCCGATATCGGCATGGTGGCCGCGCGAGGCGACGAAGCCGCGCAGGGTGGTGCCGGCATCATCGAACATCGGGGTGATGACGGTGATGTCGGGCAGGTGGGTGCCGCCGTTGAACGGGTTGTTCAGCGCGACGGCATCGCCGGGGCGCAGCGTGGCACCGCGCCGGCGCAGCACGACGCGCACGCTCTCGCTCATCGCGCCGAGATGCACCGGCACATGCGGGGCATTGGCGATCAGCGCGCCATCCGCGTCGAACAGGGCGCAGGAAAAATCGAGCCGTTCCTTGATGTTGACGCTGCTCGCGGTGTTGCGCAGCACGGCACCGCTTTGCTCGGCGATCGCCATGAACAGGTTGTTGAACAATTCGAGTTGGACCGGATCGGGGGGTGAAGCGGCGTCGGGCCTGGCATCGGCCATGATGGTGCGGGCGGGTTGCGCCTGCCGGGTCATGATCAGGTGGTTGCGGTCGGTGATGGCGGCGCGCCAGCCCGGCTCGACGATGGTGGTGGCGTTGGCTTCGCGCAGCATCGCCGGGCCTTCGATGACATCGCCGGCGAGCAGGCTGTCGCGGTCGAACACGGCGGCGTCGTGCCAGGTGTTGCGGCTGAACATGCGGATGGTCTCGCACATGATGGGCGCGCCGGTGGTGCGGGGCGGCAGGGCGGGTTCGATGATGGTTTCGCCGGGTGCGATGGCTTCGATCGCGATGGCGCCGACGATCAGGGCGCGGCCGGGCGCGATGAAGCCGAACAGGCGGCGGTGGGCGGCCTCGAAATCGGTGCGCATGGTTGCGGGGTTGGTCAGATCGATGATCAGCGGCGTGTCGGTGCCGGCGTAGCGCAGATGGGCGCGGTGGTTGATGTGGAGTGCCGCCGGTTCGGCGCCCTGGGCGATCAGGGCTTGGCGGGCGGCATCGGCGAGGTCGGCCGCGGTGGCGTGCAGGCCCGGCATGGCGGCATCGGTGAGCGGGGTTTCGACCGCCTGTTCGCGCAGCACGATCTGGTCGGCCAGGCCCATGCCGTAGGCCGACAGCACGCCGGCCAGCGGATGGATGAAAATCGTGCTCATGCCGAGATCTTCGGCGACCAGGCAGGCGTGCTGGCCGCCGGCGCCGCCGAAACAGGCGAGCGCGAAGCCGGCGGGGTCGCGGCCTTTCTGGATCGAGATTTGCTTGATCGCCTGGGCCATGCTGGTGACGGCGATGGTGATGAAGCCGGCGGCGAGTTGTTCGATCGAATGGGTCGCCCCGGTGGCCGCGTTGATGCGCTGGGCGAGGTGGGTGAATGCGCGCTGCACCACATCGGCATCGAGCGGCTGATTCTGCGCGGGGCCGAAGATCGGCGGGAAATGCTGCGGCGCCAGTTTGCCGAGGCAGAGATTGGCATCGGTCACGGTCAGCGGGCCGCCGCGGCGGTAGCAGGCCGGGCCGGGGTTGGCGCCGGCACTGTCCGGGCCGACGCGCAGGCGCGCGCCATCGAAGCCGAGCACCGAACCGCCGCCGGCGGCGACGGTGTTGATCGCGAGCATCGGCACCAGCAGGCGGACGCCGGCGATTTCGGTCTCGAAACTGCGTTCGAAGCCGCGATCGTAGATCGACACGTCGGTTGAGGTGCCGCCCATGTCGAACCCGATGATCCGCTCGAGGCCGGCCATGCCGGCGGTGCGCGCGGCGCCGACGATGCCGCCGGCCGGGCCGGACAGGATGGCGTCCTTGCCGCTGAAGTGATGCGCCTCGGCGAGGCCGCCGTGGGATTGCATGAAATAGAGTTTCGAGCCGGGCAGGCCGGTCGCGATCCGATCGACATAGCGGCGCAGGATGGGGGTGAGATAGGCATCCGCCACCGTGGTATCGCCGCGCGGCACCAGGCGGAGCAGCGGGCTGACAACGTGGCTGGCCGAGACCTGGGTGAAGCCGGCGGCGGTGGCGAGGCCTGCGAGCGTTTGCTCGTGCGCCGGATAGCGCCAGGCGTGCATCCGCGCGATGGCGACGCTTGCGATCCCATCGGCGCGCGCCTGGGCCAGGGCGGCGCGCGCGGCGGCTTGATCGAGCGGTTCGATGATGGTGCCATCGGCGGCGATGCGCCCGCCGAGTTCGACCACGCGCTCATAGATCATGCCGGGGAGGCGGATGTCGAAGGTGAACAGGCGCGGGCGGGCCTGCGAGCCGATGCGCAACAGATCGGCCATGCCGCGATCGATCAGCAGCAGCACGCGCGCGC
The DNA here is from genome assembly GCF_900156265.1 of Acidiphilium rubrum. Taxonomy (GTDB): domain Bacteria; phylum Pseudomonadota; class Alphaproteobacteria; order Acetobacterales; family Acetobacteraceae; genus Acidiphilium; species Acidiphilium rubrum. The sequence goes on along the minus strand of NZ_FTNE01000008.1, from coordinate 134,702 downwards.
CCTTGCGTTCGAGCAGGGCGTTGGTGGCGACGGTGGTGCCCATTTTGACGGCGGCGATCGCGGCCGGCGGCAGCGGTTCGGTCGCGGTGAGGCCGAGCAGCGCGCGGATGCCGGCGAGGGCGGCATCGTCGTATTGATCGGGGTTTTCGGACAGGAGTTTGCTGGTGTGGCGGGTACCGTCCGGTGCGGTTGCGACGATGTCGGTGAAGGTGCCGCCGCGATCGATCCAGAAGCGCCAGCCGGCGTCGGGCGCGGGTGAGGGGGGTGGGGTGGACTGCGCGGGGCGGGAGGCGTTTGGCATCGTGTATCGCTTTGAATTCAACGATGATGGCGCGCACATGGTGGCCGATTCGTCAATCGTGCGGCGCGGCGACGTCGGTGAAGGTTTGTATAGGGGGAAGCTCGGTTGGGACTGACGGGCGGTGCAGCCGGCCGACGTATTGCGCCAGCGCGCCTTGCCAGGAAAGGGGCATCGTCAGGAAGAGCGTGTCGCGTGTGGGATCGTCAAAGCCTTCCGCATGGAGCGAGCGGTCGCCAGGATGAGGCGTGCTGCATCGTCAGGCACACGCAATACCGTCGCGGACGCCGTGTGTCCGGCGGCCGAGATTCCGCCCGGGAGGACAATGAGGACCGACATCGGCGCTTCAGACATCATCAGGTTCGCGTGCGCGCTGATCCTGATCAAACCTCGCCACACGGCCTGGGGAATTTTTGCACCGGGCGTGAAGAAGACCCGGCTGGGTTCATTGGGCTTCAATGCTGCGTCTTGGCCTCGGCGATCAGACGCAGGATGAGCGGGAGCAGGCGTTTGACCTCGATCCGCACGCCGGCGGCGTTCGGGTGCAGCCCATCCGCCTGCACCAGCCCCGGCTTGCCCGGCAATCCCTGCAGAAAAAACGGGTCGAACAGGACCCCCTTTCGATGGCCCAGCGCGGCGAACACTGCCTTGAACCGTGCGCCATAGGCCGCTCCCAGGCTGGGTGGCGCGATCATGCCGCTCAGCAGCACTGGGATGTGCCGCGCCGCCAGATCGTTGAGAATCCGCGTCAGATTGTGCTGCATCGTCACGGTGCTCAATCCGCGCAACCCGTCATTGCCGCCGAGTTCGACCAGCGCCGCATCCACCGTGCTGCCGGCCAGCACCCAATCGAGCCGCGCCGCCGCATCCGTCGTGGTATCGCCGGAGACCGCGCCGTTCACCAGCACCACATTCGCGCCGTGCGCCCGCAATGCCGCTTGCAGCTGCGCCTGAAACCCATCGGCGACCGGCAATCCGTATCCGGCGGTCAGCGAGTCGCCCAGGATGAGCAGCCGGACCGGCGCCTTCGCGTTGGCGTGCGCCATGCCGAGCGCAAGCGCGATGCAAACGCACAACACACCGATGAAACCAAACACGATCTGGCCATTCCGGCGCGCTCGCCCATATAGGTATTTCATGCTCGAACGACTCCGAACGCCGGACATACCAGACGTGATGATCCGGCTCCGCGATCTTCGCCTGACCATCCCTGCCGCGTCGGGCCCTGTCAATATTTTGCTCGGCATCGATCTCGATGTCGCGGCGGGGCAGACGATCAGCGTGCTCGGCGCCTCCGGCTCGGGCAAGACCAGCCTGCTGATGCTGATCGCCGGGCTCGAACGCGCCACCGGCGGCACGATCGAGGTTGCCGGTCAAAATATCGCAGCGCTTGATGAAGATGCGCGTGCGCGTTTCCGCCTCGCCACGCTCGGCATCGTGTTCCAGGCGTTCCATCTGATCCCGAGCATGACCGCGCTCGAGAACGTTGCCGTCCCGTTGGAACTCGCCGGGCGGCGCGATGCGCATGATATTGCGGCCGAAGCGCTCCGCCGGGTCGAGCTCGGTCATCGGCTCGGCCACCGCCCGGCGCAGCTGTCGGGTGGCGAGCAGCAGCGTGTTGCGCTGGCACGCGCCTTCGCGCCGACGCCGCGCTTGCTGCTGGCCGACGAACCCACCGGCAATCTCGACCTCGAAACCGGCCAGACCGTGATGGACCTGCTGTTCGCGCTGTGCCGCACCCACGGCACCACCCTGCTGCTGATCAGCCACGACCCCGTGCTGGCGGCGCGCTGCGACCGCATCGTCACGCTCCGCAACGGCGTGATCGCGTCGTGATCCGGCTCGCCTGGCGTCTGGCGTGGCGCGATCTGCGGGGGAGCAAGCGCGGGCTGTTGATCGTGCTGCTGTGCCTGGGCGTCGGTGTCGCCTCGGTCGCCGGCATCGGTTCGCTACGCGCGGCGTTGCAACAGGGGATCTCGCAGAGCGGCCGGACCATCCTGGGCGGCGATCTGGCTTTGTCCACCGGACTCGGCCCCTTGCCAAGCGCGGTATCCGCCTGGTTCCGTGCCCATGGCGCGCGCGTGACCGAGACGGTCGATACGCGGTCGATCCTGGTCGCACCGTCCGGCCATCGGCTGCTCGCGGCCGTCCGCGCGGTCGGACCCGGTTGGCCGATGCTCGGTCACGTCGCGACCAGCCCGCCCGGACGGTTCGGGGGCCTGGCACCCGGACCGGGCCACCGGCCCGGCCTGCTGCTGGCCCCCACCGGTGCCGCGACACTCGGCTTGCATCCCGGCGACGTCGTCACACTCGGCGGTGTCAAACTGGTGTACCGCGGCACGATCAGGTCCACGCCCGACAGTATCGGCGACAGCCAGCTGTTCGGGGTCAAAGCGTTCGTCGCCCTGCAATCGCTCGCCGGCACGCCGCTGATCCAGCCGGGCGGGCTCGTCAGCTTCGGCCTGCAGGTTCTGCTGCCGCCGGGGCGCGACCCGCATCGTGTCGCTGCGGCGTTCGAACGCGAATTTCCCGGCAATGCCTGGCGGCTGCGTGATGCGGCACGGGCTGCCCGCGGCGTGACGCGCTTCGTCGATCAGGCGGCCATGTTCATGACGCTGCTGGGCCTCGCTGGCTTGCTGGTCGGCGGCATCGGCGTTGCCAACGGGGTGGACGCGTGGCTCGCCGCGCGCGCCCGCACCATTGCCACGCTCCGCTGCCTCGGCGCATCGGCGCGGTTGATCAGCCTGATCAATGTCATTCAGTTATTGATCCTGGGCGTGCCGGGCATCGTGATCGGGCTGGCGGTGGGCGCGGGCGCACCGGTGCTGGTGCTGCCGCTGCTGCGCGGCGCCTTGCCGGTGCCGCACCATATTGGTCTGTATCCGGCACCGCTACTGCTATCGGCGGGGTTCGGCCTGCTGGTGGGCCTGGTGTTCGCGCTGCCGCCACTGCAACGCGCGGCGACGATTTCGGGCGGCGCGCTGTTTCGCTCGGCGAGCGTCGCGCTGCAGGTGCCGCGCTCCTGGCGCGCCATCGCCATTCAACTCATCGCCGTCCTTGTTCTGGCGGCCCTTGCCGTGCTTTCGGTGCCACGGCCGCTGCTGGCGCTGGGTTTCAGTGGCGGCGCGATCGCGACCCTGTTGCTGCTGCGCTTGGTCGCTTTTCTGCTGATCCGCCTTTTGTCGGTGCTCCCCGCGCCGCGCAATGCCGCCATCGCGCTCGGCCTGCGGCGCCTGACCGGGCCGGCGTCCACGCTGCCGCTCATGCTGCTTTCGGCCGGTGCGGGACTGACCGTGATGGTCGCTGTGGCGGAAATCCGCAGCAATCTGCTCGCCGAATTCACCCATGCGCTGCCTGCGAGCGCCCCCGGTTTCTACTTTATCGATATTCAGCCGCATGACCTGCCGAAATTCGAGGCCGCGCTGAAATCCACCGGTGCCGCGCATCATCTGGCGTTCATGCCGAGCCTGCGGGCGCGCATCATGGCGGTCGACGGCGTGGGTGTCGCGCAATTCCGCCCGCCCGAACAAAGTGCATGGCCGCTGCGGAGTGATATCGGCTTTACCTATGCCGCAGCACCGCCGCCGGGAACGCACATCACCGCGGGACAGTGGTGGGGACAGCCGTATCACGGACCGCCGCTGGTCTCGTTCGATGCAAGGATCGCCCGCCAATGGGGGCTCAGGGTCGGTGATACCATCGCCGTCAACGTGCTCGGCCGCGATTTTGTGCTGCGGATCGCCAATCTTCGGCGGATCGACTGGCAGTCGCTTCAGATCAACTTCCTGATGATCGGCGCGCCCGACCCGTTCGCCGGCGCGCCGCACACCATGGTCGCGACGGTCGAGGTCGATCCCGGCCGCAAGGGCGCGGTGCTGGCCGCCGTGACCGATGCGCTGCCCGGGGTGACCGGGATCGATGTCAGCCAGATCCTGCGCGGCCTGGCCGGCCTGATCGGTGAGATCGCCACGGCGATCAGCGCGGTCGGGCTGGTCGCACTGCTTGCCGGCGGCCTTGTGCTGGTCAGCGCGATCGCCGCCGGCCGCGAGGCGCGCATCGCCGAAGCCGTGGTGCTGAAAACGCTCGGGGCTGCCGCGTCACAAATCCGCGGCGCCTGGCTCACCGAATTCGCCGTGGCCGGCGGTGCTGCCGGGCTGATGGCCGCCTCGATCGGCACGCTGGCGGCGGCCCTGGTGGTGCGGTTGGTGTTTCATATCGCATTTCATGTCGCCATCGGTGTCATGCTGATCACGCTCGGCTTCAGTATCGCATCGATGACCGCGCTCGGCTTTGCCGCCACCGCCCGGGTACTGCGCCGCCCCCCGGCGGCCCGCCTGCGGCTTGAAACAGGCGGCTGAGGTTGGCCGCCACGCTACCCTGCTGCACCCGCCACGCCAAATTGCAGCAGGGCCAGTCGCGCATAGAGCTTGCCGGTCGCAACCAGTTCCGCGTGGCTGCCCTGTTCCACCACAGACCCATCCTGCATCACGATGATCCGGTCCGCCTTCAGAATCGTGGCCAGTCGGTGCGCGATCACAATGGTGGTGCGCCCTGCCATTGCCACCTCCAGCGCCTGCTGCACCCATTGTTCGTTCTCGGCATCGAGCGCGCTGGTTGCTTCATCGAGCAGTAGGATCGGCGCATCGCGCACCAGTGCCCGCGCAATCGCCAGCCGCTGGCGCTGACCGCCCGACAGCGATTTCGCCCGCTCGCCGATCGGTGTATCGAACCCCTCGGGCAGCCGGTCGATAAAGCCGGTTGCCTGCGCCGCATCCGCCGCCCTGCGCAACTCATCGCGCGTCGCGCCCTCGCGGCCATAGCGCAGATTTTCGTAAGCCGAGCCGGAAAACAGCGCGGCATCCTGGCCAACCATGGCGATGCGCGCGCGTAACTCTGCTGGCGTCGTCGCCTTGAGATCGACGCCGTCGATCCGGATGATGCCGGCCTGCGGATCATAAAATCGCAGCAGCAAACGCAGGACCGTGCTCTTGCCTGCGCCGGATGGCCCGACCAGCGCCACCCGCTCGCCGTGCCGCACGGTCAGCGAAAAATCCCGCAGCGCCGGCAGATCGGGCCGTCCCGGATACGCGAACGTCACGCCCGAAAACACGATGTCGCCGCGCGCCGGCAGCGGCATCGCGACAGGGACCGGCGGTGCCGCAATCCCGGGCGTGGCATCCAGCAGTTCGGCGATCCGCTCCATCGCGCCGGATGCCTTTTGGACATCGCCAGCGACCTCGCCGACCGAGCCGATCGAGGTTACCACCAAGATCGCCAGAAAAATGAATTGCAGAAACACACCCGGCGACACGCTGTGTTCGATGAACGTATCCTTCGCCGCCAGATACACGATCGAGCCGATCGCCACGAAGCTGAGCACGGACACGACCCCGGTCAGCAGCGAGCGCATTCTGATCCGCGCGAGCGATGCCGCGAACGCTGCCTCGACCGCGGTGCCGAACCGCGCGGCGCTATCCGTTTCACGGCCGAACGCCTGCACCGTTTCGATCGCATCGAGGCTCTCGCCTGCGAACCCCACCGCCGCGGCAAACCGGTCCTGCGCGGCCATTGAGCGTGATCGCACCCGCCGGCCGAGATAGAACACCGGCCCCAGCACGAACGGCACGATCAGCAACACCAGCAGCGTGAAACGCGGGGTGATCACGATCAGAGACACCAGCGCGCCGATGAACATGATCGAACTGCGCAGCGCCACCGAGATCGACGATCCCAGCATTGTCTCGACAATGGTGAGATCCGTGGTCATGCGCGACAGGACCTCCCCGGTGCGCGTCGTCAGGAAAAAAGCCTGATCCAGCCGGAGAATATGCTCATAAACCGCCTTGCGCAGATCAGCGACCACCCGCTCACCAAGCCGGGTGATGAAATAGAATCGCAGCGCACTGCACAAGGCGAACACCACGGTAATGCCGCCCATCTGCACCATCGTCCGCTGCAATGCCGCGACGTTTGCCATACCGTCATTGCCGATGCGCCGCACCGCGATGGTCAAACCAAGATTGGCAAGCGTGGCGCTGACCAGGAATATCAACGCGAGACCCGCATCGCGCCGATGTGCCGCCAGATACGGCATCAGCCGCTTCAAGGGACCGAGACGGCGCGTGCCGGGTCGTCCCCGCGCTGATCGCATCAATTGCGCCGCCAGTTCCGAACCGGCTCCGGGCCGTCCGGCCACCGCGCCGTTCGGTTGGGAATCACTCATGTCACCCTCTGCGCCAAAGCCGCGGTTCATCTCATACGCGCTACCGGATTTGACCTCAAACAAGGGCCTTCGCGATGGACGCCGCGATAGGGACAAGCGATGCCGTGTGGGAAACAAGCCATTACCGCCGCTGTGATCCGCACACAGCCACGGTTGGTCCGATCGTGCGGCCCGACATGGTGGATCGATGTCTGAGCTGGTTTGCGGAGAGGGGCCGGTTGCGGATCAGCCCGTCAGCGGGCGCGGTGGCGTACGCGCGTCGCGCTCCGACCGATCGGATAAGCCAAGGTCGCGGCGATGCTGACGGCGATCTCAACCGAGTCGGTCAGCAATGCCGCGGGGATCACCGCTGCCCCGTCGGTCCAGCGTCCGCCGGGTTCGGGGTTGTGCCAGCCTTCGGTCAGGGCCGTGTGGTCGAGCGGGATGATCGTGTCATCGATCGTCAGTGTCGCGATCTTGATGCCGAGCTGGCGGCAGTCGCGCGGGTCGTGGGTGATGTGGCCGGGAATGGCGCTGCGGCTTTCAATGATCGCGGCACCATCGGCGCGGCGGCGGATGATCATCGCGGGATCACTGGTGGTGGTGATGGCGGCGCGTGCGAGCAGGCGGCGGCGGACGCGTTCGACGATGCGGCCCGCGGTCGCGAACGGTGCGCAGCCATCCGATTCGCGCCGGAATTGCGCAAATTCGGGGTGCAGGACGAGTGGTCCGTCGCCGTTGTCGAACGCGGCGCGACTGCGGGTTTTGCGGAGGGATTCCGCCGGAACACCCTCGGCCTGCACCACGGCGTGGGTCGGTAGCTCGACATGATAATAGGTGATGGTCCCTGATCCGACCTGACGGATGGTAACGCCATTGATCAGCGACCTGGCAGGGATCAGGTGACCTTCAAGCAACAACGCATGGTCAGGCGAAAGCATCAGGTCACGCCTGGGCATACCATCGGCGATGGCACTGGCCTCGATCAGTACGGGCAGGTCGCGTTCGCGCTGCGGGTGGAGGAGCAGATCGATCCGCCGATGTCCGAGCCATACGAGCGGTGCGGTCTGGCCATTTGCCAGAACAAGCGCCTCGCCAGCGCGCAGATGCTCCACCGCGACTTCGCCCCTGGCGGTCAGGATACGGGTCCCGGCGACGAAACAGGGCGGCGGGCTCGGGTCGGCCGCGCGGCCTTGCTTCAGTGTGGTGATCGTCGTGCTGCCGATGGTGCTGCTGCTCATGTCGGATGTTCCTGACTAGGGCGCCGGTGAACGCCACCAGGCGCGGCTGCACGTGGTGGGGGGATAAAGCGTGGAAACGACAGGTACCGCGCGCGGAAATTCGGTCTTCTGCAAAAAAACTCTCGATTTATGCGTCGTCTGGAAAGGCTTGGTTCAGTAATTCGATAGGTTTTGTTAACCATGCTTGACCGAAACGGATAGTATAATAATCAGGCCACCCCGTTGCCGAAAACAGAACGCGGCGCGGCTGGTTCAGGCCTGATCGGTGCCGGACAGGCCGGCCTGCAGCGCCTCGGCCACGGCCTGGGCGCTGCTGGACAGAATGCGACCGCGGCGGGCGGCAAGAAACAGCCGTGCGCTGGCGAGCTGCCGGTCAGCCAGGGGGATCGCGATGACGCCGTCGAGCGGCGCGCGGGCGCTGCCGGCGAGGTGGAACTGAAAGGACACCGCGTCGGTCAGGCGTACGTAGTGCTTCATCACCTCGAACATGTTGGTGATCAGCACCGGTTTGGTCTTGATGGTGGCACTGCCCATGGTGATTTCCGAATCGGCCAGGGCGGTATCGACCAGCGCACGCGCGGCGAGGTCGGCCTCGGCCAGGACGATCGGGTAGCCCAGGCAGTCGTGGATCGACAGTACGGGGTGGGCGGCCAGCGGATGGCCGATGCGCATCATGGCGCAGAACGACTTGCCGATCTCAGCGAGCACCGCGACATCGTGATGGTGCGGCTCCTCATGGGTCAGGATCAGATCGGCCCGGTCGTCCAGCAGATCAGCCAGCAGGGCGGCGGGCGTGCCGACCGCGACGCTGAACCGCACATGCGGAAATTGCTGCTGGAATTGCACCATCATGCCGGGCAGCAGTTCGATCGCCGCGGATTCGGCGGAGGCGAGGATGACATGGCCGCGCATCGGCCCCTGCAATTCCTGCAACGCCTCGCTGGTCTGGCGAACATCGGCCAGCACGCGGCGGACATGGGCGGCGAAGATTTCACCAGCCGGCGTGAGCTGCACACCTTTCTGCGAGCGGTCGAACAAGGCGGTGCCGAGCTCGGCTTCGAGGTCGAGAATGCGGCGGCTGACCGCCGAAGCGGCAACGCGCAGTGCCTCCGCCGCGCCGCGGATCGACCCGTGGCGGATCACCGCATCGAAATACAGGTACAGGCGGGGTGGGGTGATGTCCAAGCGATCACTCTAGCCAGGTGCAGCGTGAACGCAACGATGCGGGAACTACGCCAGCCGCGACGTCATCAACCGGCACGCCCGCCGGACCGCCCGCAAATCGGTCAGCGCCACGTCGAAATCGCGGTTCTCGATGATGAAATCGAACTCGGTCTGGTGTGCCAACTCGGTCTCCGCCTCCGCCATCCGCCGCGCGATCGTCGCTGCGTCATCGCCGCGCCCGATCAGCCTGGTGCGCAGATCCGCAAGCGTCGGCGTGCGGATGAACACGCCCATCACATCGTTCGGCAGCGCCGCGCGCAATTGCCGGTAGCCTTGCCAGTCGATATCGAACAGAATATCGCGCCCAGCCGCCAGCGCCGCTTCAACCGGTGCGCGCGGCGTGCCGTACGACCGCCCGAACACGCTGGCATGCTCCAGGAAATCCCCTGCGGCGATCATTGCGGCGAAGGTTTCAGGCGTCTTGAAATAATAATGCACGCCCTCCTGCTCGCCCGGCCGCGGCGCGCGGGTGGTGGCACTCACCGAGAGCGACATGAACTCATCCCCGTCCAGCAACGCGCGCGAGAGCGATGTCTTGCCCGCACCCGAAGGCGCCGCCAGCACCAGGCAAAGCCCGCGCCGCTTCATCGGGGTCTATTCAATATTCTGCACCTGTTCGCGCAATTGCTCGATCGCCGCCTTCATCTCGAGCCCGATCGCGGTCAGCGCCAGCGCGGTCGATTTGCTGCACAGCGTATTCGCCTCGCGATTGAACTCCTGCATCAGAAAATCGAACCGCCGCCCGATCGGCGCCGCCTCGCCCAGCAGCGCCCGCGCTGCCGCGCAATGGGCACCCAGACGGTCCAACTCCTCGCGCACGTCCGATTTGGTCGCCAGCAGCGCCACCTCCTGCGCCAGCCGATCCGGTGCGACCGGATTGGCCTCGCTCAGCAAAACCGCCAGCGCCGCTTCCAGCCGGGCCCGATGCTGCGTCACCTGCTCATCGGCACGCGCCCACGCGGCCTGCACCTGCGCCTCGATCCGGTCAAGAAACGCCGCGATCATCACACCCAGCCGCGCGCCCTCGGCAAGCCGCGCCACCACCAGGTCGTCCAGCGCCGCCTCGAAACTCGCTGCCAATTCGCTCGCCAGCGCCACCTGCGCCGCCTCATCGTCCTCGATCTCGCCGGCATCGTGGCTCACCGGGCGGATCACCCCCGGCAACGCCAGCAACGCCGCCGCGCAGGGGGCCGGCGCGCCGGGAATCTGCGCCGCCAACGCCACCGCCCGCGCGCGATACCGCTCGAGCACCGCCTCATCGATCATGGTGCCCACCGCCGCCTCACGCTTGAGCGTCAGCGTCACCGAAACATTGCCGCGCTTCAGCCGTCGCCCTGCCGCGTCGCGCAGCGCCGGTTCCAGCGCATCGAATCCGGGCGGCAGCCGCAGCTTGAGGTCGAACCCCTTGCCGTTAACGCTGCGCAACTCCCAGGCATAGCTGGTCGCCTCATGCGCCCCGGCCACCCGGGCAAACCCGGTCATCGAAGCGAGCCCAGGCGAAATCATCGAAACAGTATTGCTCATGGTCGCAAGGTTTCGCGCACATGGTCCAGCGCGACAAGCCTGCCGTCCCGCTCGACATGCCAGAACGTCCACCCGTTGCAACTCGCTGCGTTCTGCACCAGCGAGCCGACCTGATGGATCGAGCCGCGATGCGCCCCGGCGATGATCGTGCCATCCGCCGTCACCGTCGCCGCAATCCGCCGCAACCGGTCGTGCAGCACGGTTCCCGCCGGCACCAGCCCGCGCTCCACCAGCACCCCGAACGCGATCCGCGGCGCCTCGCGCCGGTTGGTCGCCGAACTGGTCAGATGCGCCGGCGCCGCCCGCAGCGCGCGCAGCCGTGCCCACCCCGCCTCGACATAGGCGGGATGCCGCTCGATCCCGATGAAATGCCGGTTCAGCCGCTTCGCCACCGCCGCCGTCGTCGCCGTGCCGGAAAACGGGTCGAGCACCACGTCATCCACATTGGTCGCCGCCAGAATAACCCGGTGCAGCAACGCCTCGGGCTTTTGGGTCGGGTGCAGCTTCAGCCCGTGCTGATTGCGCAGCCGCTCGTTGCCGGTGCACAGCGGAATCGTCCAGTCGCTGCGCATCTGCGTGTCGTCGTTCAATGATTTCATCGCCTGATAATTGAACCGGTAGCGCGATTTCGGCTCCCGCGCCGCCCAGATCATGGTCTCATGCGCGTTGGTGAACCGCCGGCCGCGGAAATTCGGCATCGGGTTGGTCTTGCGCCAGATCACGTCGTTCAAAATCCAGAATCCCAGATCCTGCATGATCGCGCCAAGCCTGAAAATATTATGATACGACCCGATCACCCAGATCGTCGCATCCTTGTGCAGCAACCGCCGCGCCTCGGTCAGCCAGGCCCGCGAAAACGCGTCATAGGCGGCGAAATCGGAAAATTTATCCCAATCGTCATCCACCCCATCGACCAGACTGTCATCCGGCCGCCGCAATTCCCCGCGCAACTGCAGATTATACGGCGGATCGGCGAAAATACAGTCGATCGACGCATCGGGCAGCATCCGCATCGTCTCGGCGGCATCGCCGAGAAGCAACTGGTCGAGCGGCAGTTCACGGATCGCGGACAAGGGCAAGGGCAGCCTCAGCAGGTTTCGACCCTTATACCTGACGAAGCCGCCGTAGTCGCGTCAATGGGCATCGTGGCGGGACATCGGGAAAACAGGGTTCACCTGTCTCCCTGAAGCGTCCCGAGCCGCGCTAAGCAGCGCCCGCCCAATCGCCGATCCGGTCGAGCACCGCCATCGCCGCCGCCGGCAATACCAGCGCCCCCGCCGCCAGATTCTCCCGCAGATGAGCGACCGAGGATGTGCCCGGGATCAGCAGAATATTCGGTGCCCGCCGCAGCAGCCAGGCCAGCGCCACCTGCATTGGCGTCGCACCCAGCCCCGCCGCCACCTCGTCGAGCGCGCTGGACTGCAACGGCGAAAATCCACCCAGCGGAAAGAACGGCACATAGGCAATCCCGGCCGCACCCAGCGTATCGATCAACCCATCGTCGTGGCGCTGCACCAGATTATAGTGGTTCTGCACGCAAACGATGTCAGCAATCCCCCGCGCCTCGGCAATCTGCGCCGGTGTTGCGTTGCTCAGCCCGATGTGGCGCACCAACCCCTGGCGCTGCAGTTCCGCCAGCACCGTCAGCGGCGCCGCCAGCGATCCTTCGGCCGGACCATGACTCCCGAACATCAGCCGCAGATTGACCACATCAAGCGCCGCAACCCCCAGATGTCGCAGGTTGTCATGCACCGCCTGCGTCAGTTCCGCGGCCGAAAATGCCGGGTTCCACGATGCATCATCGCCCCGCCACGCGCCGATCTTGGTCACGATCACCAGATCGTCCGGATACGGATGCAACGCCGACCGGATCAATTGATTCGTCACATGCGGCCCGTAGAAATCGCTGGTATCGATATGGTTCACCCCAGCGTCCACCGCCGCCCGCAGCACCGCAATCGCCGCATCGGGATCTTTCGGCGGCCCGAACACGCCCGGCCCGGCAAGCTGCATCGCCCCGTAGCCCATCCGCCGCACGTCACGCCCACCCAGCCGAAAGGTGCCGGAGTTGCCGATCTCGCTCATTTTACGCCTCCAGAATATCACCCGCATCGGGCTTGACCTTGCAGATAGGCAGCATGCGCCCGCGTGATAATACGGAGTAATCGGCACAGGCTGTGCGGGGTGGCGTACAATGACCCAGACGCTGTTCGAACTCGGCGATCTCGCAGGTTTCATGGCAAAGACAGTGTCCCACCGCCACCACCGCCATGAGCCACATCGCGGTGCAGAAAAAGCTGAACGGCTCGCCGGTCGATTGGCTGGAACATGTCACCAACCAACAATACCGAGCCGGCGGTACCGCGTTACACACCCACCGCAACACACCAGGACAACACCATGCCGCATGTGATCATCAAGCTTCAGACCGGTCGCTCTGACGCACAAAAATCCATCATCGCCGATGAAATTACCAAAGCCCTGATGGCCAGCGCCAACGTCACCGCAGACGCCGTCTCCGTCAGCCTGGAAGATATCGAGCCAGACGACTGGGTCGAAACCGTCTACCGGCCGGACATCATCGGCAAACCGGCAACCCTGTTCAAAAAACCCGGCTACGATCCGCTCTGAGCGAGCAACCGGCCAAGGTGGCTCACGCCGTCAAATCCGCCTCCGGCCGATCACTGCCCAACGCCACCTCGGTGTGCCAGGCGCCCGTCTCATCCTGAAACTGGATCGTCGCGGTCTCGCCCGGCACGCTCTGCTCGCGCGCGACCCGATGCGCCGCCTTCATCGCCGCCGCCTTGGTGGCAAACGTCTCGGAAAACACATCCCCCAGCTTGTACGCCCAACCGCCGTCATGCGGCACGACATGATAATGCACAGTGGCCATCGTTGATCCTCCAATAATCCGTCACAACCGAACTGACCCTAGACCGATCATGCGACGAGGGCGAATTGCAGGCCGAAGGTAACCACGCCTCGTTGGCCCTGAACCATCGGCGGTTGCACCGGCGCACGCCCGGATGACTCAAGCCGGCTTTGCCCGGTCGTTGACAACGATGCCTGGAGTGGATGGAAGTCCCTTGATCCTCTTTAATCCAGCGACCGTGACCGGACCGATTGTCTGCGGGCGGATCACACCCAGGCCCCCGCCGGAGCGACCGATCATGCGTGGGCTGCGCGGCGCGTGACCGTTCGCGCCATGGGAGCGGGCAAGCGGGCCGCAGGGCCGGCGGTATCGCGGCTGGCGTGCGACCCGATTCTGAACTGGTCGATCAAGCGTTCCAATTCGGTGGCCTCGCCAGCGAGATGATGGCTGGCCGCCGTGGATTGCTCGACCATTGCCGCGTTCTGCTGCGTCACCTGGTCCATCTGATTGACGGCGGTATTGACCTGATTGAGGCCGGTCGCCTGTTCCTGCGCGGATAACGCGATATCCGCGATCAGGCTGTTCAACCGGTCGATCTGCTCACCGATCCGGTTCAGGGCGTTGCCGGTTTCCGCGACCAGCTTCACCCCGACATCGACCTGCTGGCCGGAGCCCGAGATCAACACCTTGATTTCCTTTGCGGCATCCGTCGAGCGCTGGGCGAGAGCGCGCACTTCGGTGGCGACGACGGCAAAACCCCGCCCCGCATCGCCGGCGCGGGCGGCTTCGACGCCCGCGTTCAGGGCAAGCAGATTGGTCTGAAACGCAATCTCGTCGATCACGCCGATGATGCTGCCGATCTGTTTGGACGATGCCTCGATCCCGCTCATTGCGGCAATCGTATCCTGCACCACGCTGGTCGAGGATACGGCATCGTTTTTGGTGGCGCTGACGATATCGCGCGCTTGGTTCGCCCCCTCGGCGGTCTTGCGCACGGTGGCGGTGATCTGGTCGAGAGCGGCGGCGGTCTGTTCAAGCGTCGCGGCCTGTTGTTCGGTGCGGCGTGACAGATCGTCCGACGCCTGGGTAATCTCGGCGGAACCGGCACTGACACCCTTGGTGTTCACCGCGATCGAGACCATGGTCTCCTGAAGCTTGACCATCGCCTGATTGAAATGGCTGCGGAGTTTTTCGTATTCGGCAGAAAACTGCGTATCCAGCCGAACCATCAGATCGCCCTGGCTGAGTTTTTCCAAGCCATCACCCACAGCATCGACCACGGTTTCAAGTTGCTTTGCCGCCAGGGCGCGCGCCGCTTCGGTCGTGCTGCGCTCGGCTTCAGCGCGTTGGGCGCTGATCTGCGCTTCTGCTTCGAGGCGACGTTTCTCGACACCGGCCTCCTTGAAGACCTGAACGGCGCGCGCCATGCCGCCGACATCGTCACCCCGATCGATCCCCGGAATTGCGGCAATCGGCTCGTCCGCCGCAAGGCGGCGCATGGCCTCGGCGAGGGCGGCGATCGGGTTCGAAACCTTGGTCATGATCAGCCAATTGATGACAATGGTGCCCAGGGCCATGACGCCCAGCACGATCGCGATCCACCAGGTGCTGGAAGCCGCCGCGGCGGCGGCCGTTTGGTAGAGCCCACCCGCCTGACGTGCCTGATAGACGAAATCCTTACCCATCGCAGCGTCGAACCGATGCACCAAGGGCGGCAGTGTCTGCGCCAACAGAGCCGTCGCCTGGCGATGATGACCGGCCCCATCAAGCGCTGCGGCGGCACCTGCGGTTTTGACCAGCTGATGAAACGTCGCTTTGAATGTATTGCCGTACCCCGTTTCGATCCCGGGATCCATGCCGGCGGCATAGGTGGTCCATTGCGATGTGAACGCCTTCGCCGCCGCACGCTCTGCCGCGAGCACGCGCGCCTGGTTGGCCGCATTGGATGCGGTCGCGACGACGGAATCCCAATGATCGCGCATGGTCAGGTCATAGGTACGGAGAAATTGGGTCTGCATCGCATTGAGCGGCTGCGCGGTGACGAGGTTCTGTTCGATATTGTCGGCGGCGGTTCTGAGGAGATTGATCCGCATGATGCTGATGCTGCCCAGCCCTGCCGCCAGGGCCAGGATTGCCAGAAACGCGACAAGCAGTTTGAGCCGGATCGACAGAGCGGCAAGTGATGTCATGCCAGTAACCTTCGTGAATTCATCAGCAATGAATAACCTGGATTTATTAACAAACTGCTTACGCACATATCGGACGGCGCGGTCAGCGCCGCCGTATTGGCACTTGGCGGCCTCCTTGTGACCGGCGCGAAGACGGATTGATCTGCCGGCGTTGGCGGTCAGTCTCCACCGGATCGCCAGCACGATGAAAAGCGGCATCGCCGCGCGTCCCCGGCGACCTCACGGTGGCCGCAACGTGAACACGCGATCATCCGCCGGTGCGGCTGAACAGCGTCCGGTTCGGCAGGGGATGAAACTCGCTGATCTCCCACGCCGGTTTGCCGAACAGATACCCTTGAACATAGTTGCATCCGCAGTCGCGCACGAATTGCAACGTGTCTGCCGTGTCAACCATTTCGGCGATCGTTTCGATCCCCATGCGCCGGCATAATTCGGTCAGGGCCGAAAGAAATGCCCGCCCTTTCTGCGCTTTCTGGGCGTTGCGCACCGCGGAGCCATCCAGTTTCACCACATCGACATCGAGTACCGACAAATACTGAAATGACGCTGCACCGGCGCCGAAATCATCGAGGCTGACATGAAAACCTCGCTGGCGGAGCGCCTGAATGAAGCGATCGGCCGTCTCCAGATTGGCGATCCGCGCACTTTCCGTGATCTCAAACATCAGCCGCCCGCGCAGCCAGTCGTTTTCCGCAAGCAGGTCGAGCAGCGCCACGGTGTAGGCCGGCTGTTCGATCGAATACCCCGATACATTGACCGCAATCCGCTCACGCGCATTGTTGAGCGGCCGGGTCAACAGCCAGTCAATCACCTTGCGCACCATGACAAGGTCGAACGCCGCGATCAGGCCAAGCTCCTCGGCGACCTGAATGGTCTTGAAGGGCGAGTCCTCACCCTGGCCCTCGAAGCGGCACAGCGCCTCGAAGTGGTGGATATGGCCGGTTTTGACATGCACGATCGGCTGAAACGCCACACGAAACGTCTGATCGCTGATCGCCCGCTGGATACTCCCAACGGTCCTGACCGAATTCTGGAACACGCTGCGCAGATTGCCCGCCATCGCGCGGAAATCAGGGCCGGATGCCTCCCCGAACCGCCGCAGCGTGTGCATCAAAGCGAGTGCCAGATCGGTCTCGGCCACCACGCCGGTATCGACCGCGAGGGTCGAAGCATCGATCGCCAAGCCGATGCCCGCCGGGTCCGCCGCTCTGGTGATCGCCTCGAGCTGGCGCATCAATTCATCGATTGGCGCACCCGCTTGGTGTAGCAGCGAGAATTTGTCGTCGCTGATCCGCGCCGCCATGTCGCCACCGATCGAGCTTGCTTTCAAAGCCTCGCCGACCGCTTGCAGCATGCCGTCCCGACCGCTGCCCAGCCGCTCCTGCAAACCATGCAGATCCGGCATCGCTACCAGCGTGAGTTCAGGAGCACGACCGGCGGCGTGACCGCGCTGCATCCGCTCGGCAACCCGATCGACGAAATTGCGGCAATCGGCAAGCCCGGTCGCAGGATCCAAACCCGCAGTCCTGGCCATGATCTGTGCGGTGTCGCGCCGCTGCACGGCGATATGAATAGTCCCGATTTCACTGTCGAGGCAATTCGCTGCCAGCGAAACCCACAGCGGCGGCGCTCCGGGGCAACTCAGCCTGACCGTCTCGATCATCGCGCGCCCGGCCTGCGGCAGACGCTGCAACCAGGGTTCGATCATCGGCCGATCAGACGGCGCGACCACATTCCGAAAATCCTGCCCGATCAACGCCTCGCTGCCGCATCCCAGCACTGCTTGGCAGGTGTTGGATACATAGGATATAGCAAAATGCCGATCCAACTCGAACAGAACCTCCCCCCAGCAGAACGCGAGGGCGACGTAGCGATTCCGCTCGGCGCGCATCGCATGCGGATAAGTGGCATGATCCGACATAACGTCCGCTCTTTCAGGACAATGCCAAGACGGAGGTTTCCAATCGGCACATTCTTGTTCAGGGGCTGAGACTGCTAAAGGCCGTGTACGCCGAAATTATCTCCAAAAGATGAATCGCCAGGGATTTTTTCGTTCCGCTGCTGATGCGCCCGGCCGCACAATGTTCGTCATGAGCGCGTCCCGACGCTATCCCGGCCCAGCGCGGATCCCGCCACCATCGCGTCGTGTACCCGACGCTGACTGCCCGTCACATAAAGATTTCTGCTTACCCATAAACCTCCGCCAATTTGAGCAACCGTAGGGCATGGCGGGCGCTTCGATGAGGGCGTAGCCGAGTTGAGGGATCATGCTGGTGCGGTCGTATCGGCGATTGAAGCGGTACTCGAATTCGGCGAGGCATCTTGGCACGTGCTTGGTGCTGATCGCCCGGTAGGTTCCGTTGATCGCGGATTTGATATTGCCGAGGCCCCGAAAATCGCGAAATCGCCTGGCCGGTGAACCCCGCGATACGGCGCAGTTTCAGCCGGACCGGTTTGCCGTCGTCGGTGGTTTCGACCGCCGCGACAAACGGCGTCTTGCCGGGGGCGCCGCGCCCGCGGTTGCCGCCCGAACGCTCACCACTCAGGACCGCATCGTCGATTTGCCCCCGTCCGTTCAGGCGTTTGCGCCCGTCGCGCTCCATCATAGCCTGCTGGATCTTGTGCTTGAGCATCTACGCCGTGGTCTGGCGCACGCCAAGCCGCCGGCCGAGTTCGATCAAGGATATCCCCTGTTTGCCCTGCGTCATATGATACATCGCCCGGAACCAGGTGCGCAGCGGCAGTTTGGTCGAAGCAAACATCGTCCCCGCGATCGGCGAGGTCTGACGGCGGCACGCGGTGGATTGCAACAACCCGCGCGTCTTGACCACGCTGTACGAAGCCCCGCCGCAGACCGGGCAGGAAAACCCATCCGGCCAGCGCAACTTGATCACCACCGGCCGGCATTGCTCCTCAGTGCCGTACAGCCGATCAAATTCGGCCTCGCTCAGCCCCTTCTGCAACTGCACCGCATTGCGCGCCATCGAAAACCTCCGCTCGTGCCTTTGTGTTCCTGTTTTGTGCCAAGCTGGAAGCGGCTGATCAAGATGGGTGAGCAGGCTGTTTTATTAACAAACCGTTTACGTTGGAATTATGTGTGGGCTTCCGACGGGCCGGTTGACGCGGTCGTGTCGGCAACCGAGGGCGTCGCCCGGTTTGGTATGCTGCCATCACCGACATTCCGATGACGCGCGGCGGTCTGTCTCCGGTGGTGATCATGGCGGCGGAAGGGGCCGGTTCACCGGATGTTTGAGCGAGACCCGCGCGCGCATGAGCATGGGCGGCCGCGGGCGCTGGATAAACGATGTTTTCATCGAGCGGCTGTGGCGGTCGTTCAGATATCATTCGGGGAGGTGTTTAAAAATGCGCTGCCGACAGTACCCCTGCGATGCCGGCCAGCCCCACGACACCGGTGATGACATGCGCGAACGTTGCCGGCGAGACGCGCCGCACCGCCAAGATGCCCGTAACTGTACCCAGCCCGGCCGGCGGCAGCAGCCACAGGCCGGAGGCAAGCCACCGCCCCGGCGCGACGCCGGTGCCGAGCGCAATCGCAATCGCGAGCAGATAGCCGAGCAGGTTGAATACGACGAGGATCGACCGGCTCTCATCGACGCCGCGACCCTGCCACGCAACGATCAGCGCCGGCACCGGTCCGCCCATGCTGGTGCAGCCGTTCAGGACCCCGCCCAGACCGGCCCCCGCCGCGAGCGGAACAGCGCCGGGGCGGATTGCGATGCGGATATCGATCACGCGCAGCACCGTCACGCCGAGCGCAACACCGGCAATGATCAGTTTCAACGTGCTCGCATCGATCCATCCGAGCAGCATGATGCCAAGCGGCGTGCCGATCACGGTGCCGATCACCAGCGGCAGGGTTCGGTCGGGCGTAATCGCGTGACGGACCTCGGCGATCACCCCAAGGCTCATCACGGTGCCGAGGACCAGCGCCACGAAAACCACCTGCCGCGGGTCATGCGAGAGCAGCGACATCACCGGCGTGAACACGACAGCAAATCCAAAGCCAGCAAAACCCTTCACAAAGCCGGCCGCGAAAGCCGCCGCGCCGGCGGCGAGGAGAAACCAGGGTGTTGTCGCCAGCAGCATCGTGTTCAGTCCGAAGGGGAGGGCGCGGGTCCGAGGCCAAGCGGCCTGCCGTGCGTGTGCTATGCCATCATCGAGCGCCGGCATCCAGTCGCTGATGGGCGCGGCTCGGCGATGGTGGGCATCCTGCCCGGGTCGGATTAAGACGGGGCGAAATGACGCGTGACATGATCCTGATCGGGCTGGGGCTGGGCGGTCTCGTGCTGCTGGGCGTCGCGGCCGCGCTGGCGTGGGCCGCCGAGGCGGCGGTGCGCGCGCTGGTGCCTATTTTGGCCGTATCCGGCGCGCCGGTGAGCCTGTTGCCGCGCCGCCTGCGCCGCCTGCTCGACCCCGCACGCGCCGAACTGCCCGGTATCGCCGCCCTCGGGGTGCTGCTGGTCGCCAGCCTGTGGCTGCTGTTTGCCGTGATGCAGGACCTGATCGCCGGCGATCCGCTGGTGCACGCCGACCATGCGGTGCTGCATCTGTTGCTCTCGCTGCGGGTCGGCTGGGCGTTGCGGCTGGCGGTGTGGTGCAGTGCGCTCGGCAGCGGCGCGGTCGTGGTGGCGCTCGCAACAGGCATCGTGCTCTGGCTTGACCGGCGGCGCGCCTGGCGCGCCATGGCCTATGCGATCATCGCGGCGATCGGAGCGATCCTGTTCACCGCGGGGCTCGATGTGGTGCTGGGCCGGCCGGCGCCGTTTCTGCGCCCGACCGGGTTGAGCCTGCTGCCGTTTCCGGGCACGCATCTCGCGGTCCTCACCGCCTTGCTCGGTTTCATGGGCGTGGTCATCTGCCGCAACGTCGGGGCGGTGTGGCGGATCGCGATGATCGCGGCCACGCTGGTGTTTCTGGCGGGGCTGGCCGTGGCGCGGCTGTATCTCGGAGCCGATTATCTCTCGACCGCGCTGGAAGCCGTCGCCTTCGGCGCCGCCTGGGCGGTGTTGCTCGGGCTCGTCTATCTGGTGCACCCGGCCGAAGCGGTGCGCCCGGCCGGGCTGGGTGTAATGATCCTGCTCGTGATCATCGGAGTCGGCGGTATTTCCGGCGCGATCGGCCAGCGCGCCGCGCTGCGCGATGCGACGCTGACCAGCGGCAGCCTGACGATGTCGCGCGGCGCCTGGCTGCATGGCGGTTGGGCGCGCCTGCCGCGCCGGCCGCTCTCGCTGCTGGGCCGGTTCGGCCATCCTTTCGCGGTACAGTTTCTTGGCGCGCCGGGCGCACTACGCGAGGATCTGGCCGCGCATGGCTGGCGCCAGCCGCCGCCGTGGCGTGTGGCGACGCTGCTGCGCTTCATGGGCAAAGGTGCGGCACCCGGCGCGCTGCCGGTGGTGCCGCGCTTCGATGACGGGCGGCTGCCCGCCCTGGTGATGATCCGCACCGGCGGCGCGCTGCCGGCCGACCGGCGGTTGGTGTTCCGCCTGTGGCGCTCGCGCGTCATGGTGCCGTCGCGCGCCGGCGGGTTTGCACGCATCTGGCTTGGCGCGGTCTCGATCGAGCGCATCCGCCGCGTCGGATCGATCGGTGCGCTGCCGCGCGCGATCGGCGGCGATGCCGAGGCACAGCGGACCCTGATCCGCGCGATCGGCGCGCCGATCGTGATCGACCGTGCCGATGGCGGTGGCCTGCTCCGCCTCGCTTTCGTCACGGCACAAGGGCCATCCGCGCCATGAAGCTCCTGATCGTCGAGGACGAACCGAAGACCGCCGGGTTTCTGAAGAAAGGTCTCGAAGAGAACGGCTTCAGCGCCGATATCGCGACCGACGGCGCGATCGCGGGTTCGCTGATCCGCCAGGGCAGCTATGATCTGATCATTCTCGATGCGATGCTGCCGGGCGTTGATGGCTGGACCTTGCTGAAAGACATGCGTCTGCGGCGCGATCAGACCCCCGCGCTGTTTTTGACCGCGCGCGATGCGGTGGCCGACCGGGTCCACGGGCTGGAACTCGGCGCGGATGATTATCTGGTCAAGCCCTTTGCGTTTTCCGAACTGCTGGCGCGCATCCGCACCATTTTGCGTCGCGGGCCACAGCGCCAGGCCGCGACGTTGCAGGTCGCTGATCTGGTGATTGATGTGCAGCGCCACCGCGCGCTGCGGGCCGGCCGGCTGCTCGACCTGACGCCGAAGGAGTTTCTGCTGCTCGCCCTGCTGGCCCGCCGCGCCGGTGACGTGATCACCCGCACCCTGATCGCCGAGCAGGTATGGGACATCAATTTCGACAGCGGGGCGAACGTGGTCGATGTGCACATGCACCGCCTGCGCGCCAAGGTGGACGATCCGTTTCCTGCCCGGCTGATCCATACCGTGCGCGGCATCGGTTATGTGCTCGAGGATCGCTCCGGTGCCTGATCAGGGCGGATTGCCGGCGGCGCGTGCGGCCGTGCGGCAAGCTGCGCCGCACGCCGCCGGCTCGATCGTGATCCGCATGACGGCGTGGTATGCCGCGACCAGCTTTCTGCTCATCCTGATCGCGGCGAGCGTGTTGTACGGCACCGTCGCAGGCAATCTGCGCGCGGAGGATCGGCGTATCCTGACCGATACGGCGGCCAATCTGCGGCTGCTGGTGGCTGATACGCCCGCCTTTGCTGCATCCTCGTCTGCCGCGCCAACTGCCGATGCACCGCGCGCATCGTCATCCGGGTCGGGTTTCATCTGGTTCCGGCTGATCGCGCCCGATGGTCGGATCGAGCGGGAAACCGCCGGCATGGACCGCGAGGTGCCGCTGGCCGGTTTCGCGGCGCTGCTGGCGTTGCGCCCCGGTGCCCAGGATTTCGCGACCGTGCAGAACGAGCACGGCGCGCCGTTCGAGCTGTTGAGCGAGCGATTTACCGCGGGTGGCGCCGATGCCATCGTGCAGGTCGCGATCGATCGCGCGCGCGACCAGCGGGTGCTGATCAAGGATCGCGAGCGGCTGCTGTTCATGCTGATCCTGTCGCTCGGCGTGTGCGCCGCGATCGGCTATGCCATCGCGCGGGGCGGTATTCGCCCGGTTGCGCGCATCGCGGCGGCGGCGGGCAGCATCCGCGCCACCACATTGCATGAACGGCTCGACACGTCGGATCTGCCCGGCGAACTGCAATCGCTGGCGGCCACGTTCAACGACATGCTGGACCGGCTGGAAGCCTCGTTCGCGCAGGTCTCGCAATTTTCGGCGGATGTCGCGCATGAACTGCGCACGCCGGTCAATAATCTGCGCGGTGAACTCGAAGTCGCGCTCGGCCGGGTCCGCTCCGCGCCGGACTATCGCGATGTGCTGGGGTCGGCGCTCGAGGAATGCGGTCGGATCAACCGGGTGATCGACAGCCTGCTGTTTCTGGCGCGCGCCGAGGCGGCCGGTGCCGAGCCGCGGCGCGAGGCGCTGGACGTCGCCGCCGAACTCCAAGCGATCCTGGAATTCTACGAACCGGCGGCGCTCGAGTCCGGCATCGGTCTGGCGCTGCGCGCCGATGCGCGGCTGATCGCGCCGTGCGATCGCACGCTGTTCCAGCAGGCGGTCGGTAATCTGGTCGCCAACGCGATCGCCCATACCGGGCGGGGCGGCACCGTCACCGTGGCGCTGGGGCCGGATGCGGCCAGCGCGCCCGCGCCGATGCTGCGGATCGATGTGGCCGATACCGGCAGCGGCATCGCGCCCGCGCATCTGCCGCATGTATTCGACCGGTTCTACCGGGCCGATGCCGCACGTTCGAGCCTCGGCGGCAATTTCGGCCTCGGGCTCGCGGTGGTTCGCAGCATTGCCACGCTGCATGGCGGCACGGTGTCGATCGCGAGCACGCTCGGCATCGGTACCGTGGTCAGTCTGCGCCTGCCGTTGCGCGCGGTGTGAACAAATTTGCGTTTCTGACGATTTCGTCAGGTTCGGGTTCGCGAAACGTCAGGTAGCGCTGGTATCGGCTGGCCCGAGATGGATGCGATGATCGATACGCTCGGCCGGCGGCGCGGCCCATGGCGCTTGGTGCTGCTGACAGTGATGCTGTTGCCGGCGGCGCTGGCCGGTTGCGCGCGCTATGTGCCCCGCCCGATCGATGCGGCCTCCAGCGCCGGCCGGCTTGCGGCGCGGCGCCTCGATGATGCGGCGCTGCGCCGGTTTCTGGCCGCGATGGGCCATCCCGCGCCGCGCTGGGGCATCGGCACGCTCACGCTGGTTGCGGTGTTCGAGCGGCCGGACCTGCGGATCGCGGTGGCGGGCCAGGCGATCGCGCAGGGCGGGCTGGTCGCTGCCACCGCCCTGCCGAACCCGACGCTCGGGCTCAGCCCGACCTTCAACACCGGCGCTGGCCTGCCGTCGCCGATCAAGATCGGTCCGATCGTCGATTTCGTGATCGACAGTTTCGGCGCCCGCGCGGCCGATGCCGCGGCGGCGCGGGCGAATATCGCGGTGGCGCGCGCCGCTATCCGCACCGCCACCTGGCAGGAGCGCGCCCGCGTTCGCGACGCGCTGCTCGCGGTTTGGCAGGCGCGCGCGCAGGCCGCGATCGCGGATCGGGCGGCGCGCACGGCCGCCGCGAGCGGGATTGTGCTCAACCAGCGGTTCGCGGCCGGCATGATCGCGGCGCCGGTGCTCACCGCCGGGCAGATCACCGCCGAACAGACCGGCTTCGCCGCCGCCGAGGCGGCGCGGCGAACCGCGCTCGCGTCGACGCGTCTGGCCGCCGCGATCGGCATGCCGGCGGCGGCGCTGCGCGGCATTCCGCTCGATTTTGCCGCGTTCGATACCGCGTCGCAGCCGCAGGATGTCGCGCCCCTGGCGCGCGCGGCGCTGATCGAGCGGCCCGCGGTGCGGGCGGCGCTCGCTTCGTATCGTGCCGCGCAGGATCGGCTGCGCGCCGCGATCGACCGGCAATATCCGGGCTTCACCATCGGGCCGGGCTATCATTACGACCAGGGTGACAACAAATTCCTGCTCGCTTTGTCGGTGCCGCTGCCGGTGTTCAACCAGAACCAGGGCCCGATCGCGATCGCGCGCGCCGATCGCCGCCGTGCCGCCGCGCGGTTCGATGCGGCGCAGCAGAACGTCCTTGCCATGATCGACCAGGCGCGGGCCGATCTGCGCGCGAGCCAGGCGGCGATGCGTGCGGCTGATCGTAGCGCCGCCGGCGCCGATCGTACCGCCGCCGCCGCCGGACAGGCGTTTCGTGCCGGTGCCAGCGGCAGGCTCGGCCTGCTGGGGGCGCGGCAGGCGGCGATCGTCGCCCGGCAGGATGCGCTGACCGCCCGCGCGCAGGACCTTGCCGCGATCGGCCGGCTGGAAGACGCGCTGCATCATCGTTTTTTCAGGAGCAACCCATGATCCGCCGCGTGCTCGTTCTGGCCGGACTGGCCCTGCTGCCGCTGCCGGCGTTGGCCGGTCCCACCGACCCGGTCGCGGTGATCGCCAGCGGCCCTGCGCTGGCCGGCGGCGTGCGCATTGCGACGCTGGCGTTGACTCGCTTCCAGCCGGCGCGCGTGGCCGATGGCGTCGTCACCGATCCGACCGGTTTGCTGACGCTGCGGGCGGAGCTGATCGACGCCGGCATCCGCGCGCATCTCGCCGCGGCTGAGCTTGCGCGCACCCGCCAATTGTTCCGCGCCGGTCAGAACGTCTCCGCCGCCAGCCTGCAACAGGCAAAGGCCGCCGATGCCCTGGCCACCGCGCGCTGCCAGGCGCTCGCCGCCCAAGCGATCGCGCGGTTCGGCCCGGTGCTGGCCGGTATGATGGCGCGGTCAACCGGTCCGGTCGCCGCCTTGGCCGTCGGCAAGGCGTCGCTGGTCGCGGTGGCGCTCACCGCCAGCCCGCCGTCGCGCGCGACCGCGCGGGATGCCGCCGGGGCGCCGATCACGCTGACATTCATCGGCGCCATGGCGCACGCGCCGGCCGGGCGGATCGGGCCGGGGGCCTATTACCGCGCGCCGCTGCTGCCGGCCGGCGAACCGCTCGCGCTCCGGCTGGATCAGGGCGGTGCCCATCGCGGCTACCTGATCCCGGCCTCGGCGATCATCTATCGGCCGGGGCGTCGGGCGATCTTCATCGAGACCGCGCCGCACCGCTTTACCCTGACGGCGCTGCGCGGCGCCGTGCCGGTGCGGGCGGAGGGCACCTTGCGCTCGTACTTCGTCCGCCGCACGCACCTGCCGCCGCACCCCACCGTGGCGATCGCCGGGGCGGGATTGCTGCTCTCGATCATCGCCAGCCATGAGGGCAAGGCCGGCGGCCGCACACGATGATCGAGGCGATCATCCGCCTGTCGCTGCGCTATCGCCTGCTGGTTGTGTTCGGCATCGGCGCGGTGGCTCTGTTTGCCGCGGCTGCGCTGCCGGCGGCGCATTACGGCGTGTTTCCCGAATTCGCGCCGCCCACCGTGCAGATTCAGACCAACGCTGCCGGCCTTGATCCACGCGAGATCGAGCACGCCGTGACCGACCGGCTGGAACAGGGGTTGAGCGGACTGCCCGGGATCGCCGCGATCCGCTCGGAATCGAGCACCGGCCTGTCGGTGATCAATCTGGTGTTCCACGGCGGCACCGATGTCGCGGCGGATCGCGCGAGCGTCGCCGGCCGGCTGACCAGCCTGACCGCCTCGCTGCCGCCGCGCGCCGTGCCGGTGATCATGCCGCGCCAATCCGCTACCGGCACGGCGGTGGTGATCGGGCTCGATGCGCCGGCGATGCCGCTGATGCGCCTGAGCGCGATCACCCAGACCACCATCCGCCCGGCATTGCTGGCGGTGCCGGGGGTTGCCAATGTCGTGGTGTTCGGCCTTGCGCTGCCGCGGCTCGAAATCCAGTTGAACCGGCGCGCGCTGCTCGCCAGCGGCTTCGGGCTCAACCAGGTTGCCGCCGCCGCGCATGATGCCAGCGCCCTGCTCGGCGGCGGCTTCATCGATACCGGCAACCAGCAACTCCTGCTCGATGCCCATGGCCAGACCCGCAGCGCCGCCGCACTGGCGCAAAGCCTGCTCGGCGAACATGGCGGACTGCCGGTCACGCTCGGCGATGTCGCACAGATCACCACCGCGCCGCCGCCCCGGTTCGGTGCCGCGCTGATCCACGGCAAGCCCGGCCTGCTGCTGATTGTTTCCTCGCTCGCCGGGGCGGATACGCTGCACGTTGCGCATGGCGCCGAACAGGCGCTCGCCGCGATCAGCCCGGCGCTGCGCCGTCAGGGCATCGATATCGACGCCCATGCCCTCGCACCCTCGGGCTTCGTGCGCGAAGCCCTGAGCGATCTGGGCCGGGTGCTGCTGATCGGTGCGGTGCTCATCCTGGTCGTGCTGTTGCTTGCCCTGCGCGACTGGCGGATTGCGCTGATTTCGTTCGTCTCGATCCCGGTGGCACTGCTGGTGGCGACCCTGGTGCTGCGCGCCCTCGGCATCACCATGAACACCATGGCGCTGGCGGGCCTTGCCATCGCGCTCGGTGAGATCGTCGACGATGCGGTGGTCGATATCGAAAACATCAACCGCCGGCTGATCGAAAACCGCGTCCGCGCCATGCCGCTGCCGGTGCTGCGCGTCATCCGCGATGCCTCGGTCGAAGTGCGCGGCGCGATCATTTTCGCAACTTTATGCGTCGCGGTGATGTTCACCCCGGTGCTGCTGCTCGGCGGCGTTGCCGGGCGGTTGTTCGCCCCGCTCGGCATCGCTTATCTGGCGGCGATCATCGCTTCGCTGTTCGTCGCCCTCACGCTCACCCCCGCGCTCGCCGGGCTGCTGCTGGCGCGCCGCACCGGCGGGGTCGCGCATGTGCCGATGCAGTCGGCCCGCAGCGCCTATGGCCGCCTGCTCGATGTCACCGCCCGCCGCGCCGGTCTGCTCGCGTTGATCGCCCTTGTATTCGTTATCGGCATGGGCGCCTCGCTGCCGCTGGTGCGCACCCGGTTTCTGCCGCAGTTCCGCGAGCAGGACATGATCGCCCATTACCTTGCGGCCCCCGGCACCTCGATCAAGACCATGTTGACGATCGGCCGGCACGTTGCTGCCGTTCTGGGCCGGATGCCCGAAGTGGCCGATGTGGTCGAGCATGTCGGCCGCGCGACCCTCGGCAACGGCCACCCCGATGTCAACAAGGCCGAAGTCGATATCACGCTCAGCCGTAGCGGCAACGCCCACAATGCGACGGCGGAGCGCAAAATTCTTGCCGCGATCGATACCGTGCCCGGGGTGCGCTGGTGGGCCAACAGCTTCCTGACCGAGCGCATCCACGAAACCCTGTCAGGCTTTACCGCACCGCTGGTGATTTCGGTCTATGGCGACACGCTCGCCGCGATTTCGGCGGATGCCGGGCGCATCCTGCACAGTATCCGCCCGATCAAGGGCGTCATCGTCGCTGCCGTCGCCGCCCCGCCCAACACGCCGGAACTGTCCATCATACCCAAACGCGCCGCCATGCTGCGCTATGGCGTTACCGCGCGCGCGCTGCTCACCGCCATCCATATGGGCTACGCCGGCGATCGCGTCGGCCAGGTCTATCAGGGCAGCCTGATCGAGCCGATCGTGATCACCCTGCGCCAAGCCCGCCGTGCCGACCCCGATGCGCTGCGCAGCCTGCCGATCGAGGCGATCGATCATCGGATCGTGCCGCTTGGCCTGGTCGCCCACATCCGACAGACCGGCGCGCCGTCGCTCATTTTGCACAATGCCGGGCGTACCGAACAGGTCATTACTGTCCACACGCGTCCGGGCGATGGTGATGCCGTGCTCGCGGCGATCAAGCGCCGCATCGCGGCCCTGCATCTGACCGGCAATGCCTATGTCACCTACGGCGGTAGTGCCGTGGCGGGCGGCGCGGCGCGGCGCTCGCTGGTGACCCACGCGGGCATCGCGCTGGTCGTGATCGCGGCGCTGCTGGCGCTCGCGCTGAAATCGGCGCGGGGGGTGGCACTCATGGCGCTCGGGCTGCCGTTTGCACTGGCCGGCGGCATCGCTGCTGCCTGGCTGTTTCTGGGCGGCACGATCAGCCTGGGCGCGATGGTCGGGCTGGTCACCTTGTTCGGCCTGTCGCTGCGCAACGGCCTGCTGCTGCTGATCCATTACGCGAGGCTGGTGCAGACCGATGGCCTCGCCTGGTCCGCCGCCACCGCGCGGCGCGGTGCGATGGACCGGCTGCCGGCCATTTTGATCACCGCGACCGTCACCGCGATCGGCCTGCTGCCGCTCGCTCTTGCCAACGGCGCGCCGGGGGATGAAATCGAGGGGCCGATGGCCATCATCATTCTCGGCGGCCTGTTCACCGCGACCATGCTCACCCTGCTGCTGCTGCCGCGCCTTGCTTCACGCTACCTGCGGATCGGACCCTCGCTCAACGACGGGTTGGACCCGCCAAGGACCTGATCAAACACACGAAAGGACACGACCATGCATCATTTCACCCGCACCGCGCTCATCGCCGCCACCCTGGCGCTGCCGCTCGCGGCCCAGGCCGCCGCGCCGAAGCCGGTTTATATCCATATGAATGGGGCGAACATGTTCCTCGAAAACCCGGTCGCGGTGCGGCCGGGTCAGGCGGTGGTGTTCGTCAATGAAGATACCGGGGGGCATACCATCATCGGCTACAGCGCGGCCACCGGTAAAACCAGCACCAGCTTCGATGGCGCGGTGGCGGGCACCAAGGGCGCGGCGGACGGGGTGCACACCTATACGGTGCGGTTCAAGCATCAGGGCATCGTGCATTATTACTGTTCGGTGCACGCGATTCTCGCACAGGAACCGGGCGGGCGGACGGTTGCCAAGGTGCGGCCTGGAGTGGACGGGTTCGGTGACCCGATGGCGGGGACGATCATTGTGACCAATGATGCGAAGCTGCTGGCGGATAATCCGAAGACCACGGCGGAGAAGGTTCTGCCGGGATATTTCGGCGGGTGATGGCGGTGCGGGATTGGCGTGGTTCTTGAAAAAGGTACGTCGATACGTATCGGGTTCGTGCCGTGACCATTCCGGATTTCAATTGTACTTGATGAACGAGATCGATGCGACCGACCGCAAGGTACCCGACTGCGTCGTGACGAACGGGATCGTCAGCGAAAACGGATAGGTGCCGGTCACCGTCACGGTTTCGGTGCCGCCGTCGGCGGTGGCCGGGCAGACCGGCGTTGCCGGGGTGAAGGTCGCACCGCTCAAAAGCTGGGCGATTGCCGGATGGGAGACGGTGACGCCGGTTTCGCAGGAGATGGCGGCATCGCGCGCCTGGTAGGCGGTGACGAGGCGGAGGGATTCATCGTCGAAGAAAAAGATGCAGTAGGCGACGATCGCGAAGCAGAGCAGCAGGATCAGGGGCATCACGAGCGCGAATTCGAGGGTGGACAGACCGCGGTGGTCGCGGGCGAGTTGGCTCAAACGTCGCATGTCAGTGCACCTGCTCGACATAGGTGGCCGAGATTGTCGTGATCGGCAGGATCAATGCCGAAAATGCCGCACTCGCGTTGATCGTTACAAAAATCGGCAGCGGCGCCGCGCTGGTGCAGGTGCCATCGCCGCATGTCGCGACCGCCGTTGCGGTTACGCCGCTCCAACTGGCGGCGACGACCGCGGCATCGATGGTCGTCTGATTTTCCGGTTGGCCGAGTGCTGTGATGCCACCCGCGCGAACCGCCTGTTCCAGCCAGATTTTCTGCTGGATCAGATTGCCGAGGTCGAACAGCGCGAGGAGCAGCAGGACCAGCACCGGTGTGACGATGACGGTTTCGATCAGCGCGCCGGCCCGGCGGTCGGTGAGACAGCGGCGGATCATTGCGTCAGTTCCACGTATTGCGGGTGGGGGATTGCTACACCGTCGCTTTGGCAGGCGGCTTGCGACGTCGGCAGGTTGATCGCTGCCTGCGCCGTCGGGAGGGTGACGCTCTGGGCGACGACGATTTCGCAAGGGTTCGGATTTAGCGTCAGGTTGACCGAGACCAGGCCGAGGGAGACGGGCGCATTCGGTGCGTAGATGACGCCTTGCAGATCGTTCAGCACATCGCCGAGGTTGATCGATGTCGTGACGGGGGATGTGATGTCGAACAGCACCCCGTTCAGGGCGCCGCTCGTGCTGTTCACGGCGGGTGCCGTGAGGGTGATGAGGCTGGTGCCGACGCCGAGCGACAACGGGTTGGCGCCGATCTGGACCGTGCCGCCGCTCACCACGAAGGTGACGTTCTGGCCGGACACGATGAGATTGGGACTGATCCCGAGTGCGGAGAGCAGCGGTGCGGTGATGTTGGTCAGTCCTGGGCCTTCGATATCCAGGCCATTCTTCAAAATATAGGTACCGGGTTCGAACGTCGTTACCAACGCGTTGGTGGCGAGTGTATTGTTGTAAGTACCGGGGTAATAGATCGCGGTAACGTTGATCTGGATTTTCAGTAATAGCAAATTCAAGGTAACGCCGGTGATTTGTGGTGCAGGATGAGCCGGGGCGGTGAATGCCATGGTGTTCAACGGCGCGAACGGATTGTTGACCGGCAACTGAAATTCCTGTGGTGGTGTCTGGAAACTCAGCAGCAGATCGTTCAGCAGTGCCTGGATGCCGGTTGCGGTGGTCAGTTCCCCGAGCAGATTCGGCTGGCAACTCGGTGTGCCGACCATGCAGATGCCGCCTGCGGAATACAGGCTGTGAATATAGCTGATCTGGGCGAGGGATAGTTGAACGGCATCGACCGTGGGTGCGTTCGACGCGATGGTGCAGTTACGGATGGTTATATTCAGCAGGTTGATGATCGCCTGGCCGTTCAGCGCCAGAATGCAGACCGGGTTCGAACTGTCCTGCTGGATTGAAGCCGTCGCTTGGGCCGCGATGGTGGGGGCGGTGCTGATCAGGCCAAACGCGATCGAGAAAAAAATAGGTGCGGTCTGGGAGATTGCAGCGGTGACGGTTTGGGTCGCGGTGTCGGGCGTGATGGTAACGGTATAGCCGTTGCCGGTGCTGGTGCAGGCGGTGTTGCCGGTGCTGAAGCCGTTCTGCGCGGCGATAGCGGTTGCGGCGGTGCAGGCGTCGGCGCCGGTGGCGTTGGGGTAGGCGAGGGTGACTGCGCCGGCGATGGCGGCGGCGTCCGCCGCGCTCTGTTCCTGGAACCTTGTGTAATACCAGTCGCCGGCGTCGACGCTGAGCGCGGCGACGGCGAAGACCACGAACAACCACAGGGTGGTCAAGATGAGAACCGAGCCGTGCCGGCTTGCACGCAGGGCGTGCGCAGGTGGCGATGCCAGGGTGGCATTGCAGGTGCTTGCGGGTCTCGAACATGACGAGAAGGTCATTTTTTCTGTCTTAAACTTAGGCAAACGGGCTGATTCATCGGGGTTTTTATGAGTCTCGTGCAAGGGTGACGGGGCGTTATCGCGGTCCGGTGGTATTGTGGCCGTAATATTTTTTGATTTCAACCTAAAATAACGCTTGCAAGTCTCAGTTTTCTGGATAAATGTTAATAACAGGCTTAGGTTGCTGAAAAGTGATAGAAAGCCTGGATACCGGGTTCTCGGCGCAAAATTGCAACGATCCCGCTATCGGACTGATTTTGTGCAACCGGGTAAAAACCAAGGGGTTTTCGTCAATGTGGAACTATGTTCGCCATCATCTGCTGGCTTTGAAGACGGACCGGAAAGGTCTGGAGACGCTCGAGTATGCTGTGATCGCTGCAATCATCATCGGCGTTGGTTTCGCTGGATACAACACGTTGTTTGGTGATGTGCAGACGGCCACCACACATATCGGATCAGCAATTACGACTGCTGCTCCGTCTGGAATGACTGTAACTGGTACTGGTACTGGTACTGGTACTGGTACTGGTACTGGTACTACAAACGGTACCTAATTATTTATAAATAAATATAAGTGTGACTTAACAGGAATAATTATTTGATTGCGAGGCGAGCAGTGCAAATATGTCTGTTTATGATACTCGTACTGTTCGCGCTCGTCGCAGTATCTGACATTGTGACACGGCGGGTCCCTCACTTGTTTGTCTGGGGAGTTGCCACTCTTGTCTTGGCCCTTCGCCTCCCATTTGGGCAGACTGCTATCGCCTTTAGCCTCGCCACCGGCCTCATCGTCTTCGCGCTCCTTTTTATAGCCTACACCCGCAACGCGATCGGTGGCGGGGACGTCAAGCTGCTCACCGCGCTGTCGCTCGGCCTGCCGCCGATCGAAACCGTGCATTTCATCGTCATGACCGCGCTGGCCGGCGGGGTGGTCGGATTGGTCTACCTCGGCCTCGCCAGGCTGCACCCCGTGCTGCGCCATGGGCGTGACCGGTTCATTCTGCGTCGTCTCTTCATCATCGAATGCTGGCGGGCGCGGCGCTATCGCACGGTGCCCTATGCCGTCGCGATCGCGGCGGGTGCGGCCAGCGTGTTGCTGCCGGCGATGCTGCCCGCCCGGTTCGCGCTATGAACCTGCGCCTGGTGGCGGCCGGTGTGCTGATCGTGGCGGCGCTTGGTCTCGGGCTGATCGCCGAGCAGAGTTTTCATGCTGCCGCCGCCGCCAAGCGCAGCGCGAGTGCGCAGTTGATGACCGACATCATCGTCGCCGCGCATCCGCTGCCCGCCGGCACGCTGGCGCGCGAGGCGGATTTCACCGGGGAGCTCATTTTGAAAACCCGCAGGCCCGCCGGGGCGATTCCGTATACGGAGGCGGCCGTTGCTTCGCTGAACGGCGCGCTGGTGCGCCATTATGTCGAAAGCGGTGGGCTGGTCACCCGGGCCGATATTCTGCGCCCGCGCGACCGCGGCTTTCTGGCGGCGGTGCTGCGGCCGGGCACGCGGGCGATCTCGGTCCCGGTCAATGTGGTCAGCGGGGTTTCAGGTCTGATCTGGCCGGGCGATCATGTCGATATCCTGCTCACCGAAACCATGCCCACGGCCACCACGCCGCGCGCGGATCAGGTGTTCAGCGAACTGGTGCTGCGCGATATCCGGGTGATCGCGATCGGGCAGAACATCGTGCAGGGTGCGGCCGGCAATCCACAGGCGACGGCGGCGGCGAGTGCCACGCTGTATCAGACCGTGACGCTGCAGGTCAGCCCGCGCGCGGCGCAGAAAATCGTCGTCGCTCAGCAACTTGGCTCGCTCTCGCTTATCGTCCGCTCTGCACACACCCCGACCGGTGACACGGCGGACACCGGCCCCGCCACCGCCGTGTATGCCTCCACCGTCTCGCCCGCGCTGGCCCGCAGCAGCCACCCGGTCGGGCAGCGCATCAACGTGATCGAGGGCAGCAACCGCCGCGAAGTGGTGCTGCCATGATCCGCCAGATCATTCGAATCGGCTGGGTGTTCGTCAGCCTTGGCGTCTCCGCCGCGTGGGTCCATGCGCGCGCCAACCAAGCTGCGCCGGCCGCCGCTCCGGCCGCCGCTCCGGCCGCGGCACCGGGAGCCCCGATGCCGGAACAACGACAGTTGCTCAATATCGGTGTCGGCGGCGGCACACTGGTCGAACTGCCCGGGCCGGCCGCCAGTGTGTTCGCGGCCGATCCCGATATCGCAAAAGTGCAGCCCGCATCGGCCACCCGCCTGTTCGTCATCGGGGTTGCCAACGGCGTTACCACCATCATTGCCACTACCAAATCCGGCCGGCCGATCGAGCAATTCACCGTCATGGTCGGCAACGGCCGGCAGGCGCCCGCCGCCGGAAGCGCCGCCGCCACGGTTGCCACCGGCCCGGCCACCGCCGCACCCCAGGTGTTGTCCGCCAGCGCGATCAACCAGGCGATCCAGGCGATGATCCCCGGCGCGGACGGAATTGAGGCACGGCGCATCGGCAACACCATCGCCCTCACCGGCATCGCCCAAACCCCGGCGGTCGCGGCCCAGGCTATCGGCATCGTGCACGCCTATGCCGGCAGCGTTCACGTACTCGATCAACTGGCCATTCTGTCGTCCATCCAGGTCAACGTGCAGGTGCGCGTCGCTGAAGTGTCACGCACGCTGATCCGCCAACTGGGGTTCAACTGGCAGGCGCTGGGGCAGGGGCTGCACTGGCAATTCGGCCTGCTTACCGGCCTCGCCAGTTCCGGCGCCATTGGTGCGCAAACGCCGCTGAACGAGGGCAATCAGCTCGGGGCCACCTACACCAGCCCATCCGGACGGTGGAGCGCCACCAGCGTGATCAACGCGCTCGCCCAGAACAATCTGGTCACCATGCTGGCGGAGCCGAATCTCACTGTGGAATCCGGACGTGCTGCCAGCTTTCTGTCGGGCGGTGAATATCCGATCCCGGTGCCTTCGTCCGGCAGCAACACCATTTCAATCGAATATAAAAAATACGGCGTCAGCCTCGTCGTGCGGCCGGTGGTGCTGGCGCCCAACCGGATCAGCCTGAAAATCGAGCTCGAGGTCAGCGCGCTGGACCCGGCCGACGCGGTCACCATCGCCGGCATCGCGGTGCCGGCGCTGACCACGCAGCGCGCCACTACGACGGTCGAACTCGGCAGCGGCCAGAGTTTCGCCATCGCCGGGCTACTCGACAGTACGATGAACCAGACCGGTTCCGGCGTGCCCGGCGTGTCCTCCATTCCGGTGCTTGGCGCGCTGTTCGATTCGACCAATTTTCAACGCAAATCCGAAGAACTGGTCATCATTGTCACGCCCTATCTGGTGCGGCCGGTGAATGCGGCGGCGGACCTTAAATCACCCACCGCCGGCTTCACGCCGGCCACCAGCCTCGAGCAGATCCTGTTCGGCCACGAACTGCCGGTGGGCGATCCGGGCGGCACGCCATTCGATCCGGGGTTCGTGATGGAATGATCACGATACCCCCCGCATCGATGCGTCGCGCCGCCTGGCTGGCGCTGCTCCTCGCGCTCGGCGGTTGCACGCCCTACGCCGCCTGGAACGGCGCGGGCATGTGGCAACCGAGCGGCGCCAACGCGGCCAATCTGCGGGCCATGCTCGCCGCTCCGCATGATCTTGTCGCGGGGCGAGGCACTGATATTGCCACCGGCGCCGAGGCCACCCCACCGATCGAGGCCCTGGACAGCGCGGCCCCCGTCGGTACAACTTCGAGCGGCGCAGCTTCGGGCGGCGCCTATGCAACGACCCCTACCGCGGCCGCCGCGCCATGAAAATCATGCCGCTTGCGGTACCGCTGGCGACCGGACGCTCCGGCCTGACCGAGCAGCGCCTGCTCGCTTTCGTTGGGGACGACGCCACGGAAGCAGCCCTGCGCGCGGGCCTGTCCGACCGGATCGATGAGATGGAGGTGCGGCGCGGCGGCATCCGCGCGGCCATCCGCTGCCTCGAACGCGAGGCCCGGCTCGCCTGGCTCATTGTCGATCTATCCGGTGTCGATCAGCCGTTGCAGGAGCTTGAAGCCCTGGCCGAGGTCTGCCCGCCTGACGTTAATGTGCTTGCGATCGGCGAGCATGCGGGGCTCGATTTCTATCGCAGTCTGACGCGCGACCTCGGTGTCGTCGATTATCTGGTCAAACCGCTGACGCGTGACAGCGTCTCACGCACGTTCGCGCCTCATCTGATCGGCTCGCCGCTCGATATGAGTGGCGAGCGCGGTGGGCGTGTCGTGCTGGTCACCGGCGCGCGCGGCGGCGTCGGCGCCAGCACGATCGCCTATAACCTGGCCCATCAGGCAGCCAACCAGAACAAAAGCCATGTCGTGCTGCTTGACCTGCACCTTCAACTCGGTGCCTTGCCGCTGATCGCCGGGGTCAAGGCCGGTTCCGGCTTGCGGATGGCCCTGGAAAACCCGGACCGGATCGACACCTTGTTCCTCGAACGGGTGGCAAGCCCGGTCGGTGAACGACTGAAAATCATTGCGGCCGACGAACCGCTCGGGCTGCAGATCGAAATGCTCGAAGCCGGCATCGCACGGATCGTGGCTCTGCTCCGGGGTAAATTCAATTATGTCGTGGTCGACCTGCCGATGCCGCTGGTTCGCGGTACCGGCGAATTGCTCAGCATGGCCCGCAAATCCGTGCTGGTGCTGCAACCCGATGTGCTCAGTTTGCGCGGCGCGCGGCTGATCCGCAGCTGTTTCATCGAGGCCAGCGGCAATCATCATGTGCTCGCCGTGGTCAACCGGGCCACAATGCCCGGCGCGCTGGGTGCTGCGATGATCGAGAAAGGACTCGATCGCAAACCCGATCTCGCAATCCCCGATTTCGGTGCCGCCATGGTCGGCTGCGAAAACAATGGCACGCCGGCCGTCGAATCCATCGCCGGTTTCGCGCGCGCGCTCAATCCGCTGATCCACGAACTCACCGGTCACGCCGTCACTGTTGCGCGGCCATCAATGTTCGCGCGCTGGCGGGCCCGTTGATAGCGGCAAACGCCCCCTTTGGGCGACGCAGCGTGGCGGGGGAACGCCCAAGGCAATTTTCCGAGGTCGAGCCCGCGCCGCCGGCTCCAGCGCCGCGTGCGATGCCCGATGCGGTCGATCGCGCCCGCGAGACGATCCGTCTGCTGGTGCTCGATGAAATCGATACCAGTGCCGCCGCCGAACTGCCGCCCGACGAACTGCGCCGTCAGATCGAACGGATGATCCATGATTTCGGCGATACGAGACGCATCGAGATCACCGCCTACGATCAGGCGGTGCTCGCCCAGGAGATCGCGTTCGACATGGTGGGTCTGGGTCCGTTGGAATCGCTCCTGGCCGACGCGGCGGTTTCAGATATTCTGGTCAATGCGCCCGATAACATATTTGTCGAACGCAACGGTCTGCTCACCCGCTCGAACGTACGTTTCCGTGATGCCAATCACGTTGCCCTGATCGCCCAGCGTATCGCATCCTCAGTCGGCCGGCGGGTCGATGAATCGAGCCCGATGGTCGATGCCCGCCTGGCCGATGGCAGCCGCGTCAACATCGTGTTCCCGCCGGTCGCGATCGACAGCCCCTGCTTGTCGATCCGTAAATTCGTCCGAGATCGTATCGATTTGCCGGCCATGGTCGGGCGCGGCAGCATGAGCGAACCAGTCTGCCGCCTGCTCGAAATCGCTGCGCGCTGCCGGTTGAACATCATCATCGCGGGCGGTACCGGTTCGGGCAAGACCACCATGCTCAATGCGCTGAGCAAAATGATCGACAACGGTGAACGCATCGTCACCATCGAGGATACAGCGGAACTCGCGCTGCAACAGCCGCATGTGTTGCGCCTCGAAACCCGGCTTGCCAACATTGAAGGGCGCGGCGAAATTACCCAGCGCGACCTGCTGCGCAACGCGCTGCGCATGCGTCCTGATCGCATCATCGTCGGCGAGGTGCGCGGCACGGAAGCCTTCGACATGCTGCAGGCGATGAACACCGGTCACGACGGCTCGATTTCGACGGTCCATGCCAATTCCGCGCGCGACGTACTGACCCGCATCGAAAATATGGTGCAGATGGGCTCGTTCGGCCTGCCGCAACGTGCAATCCGCTCGCAGATCGCGAGTGCGATCGATCTCGTGGTATTTCTCCAGCGCATGCGCGATGGCGGCCGGCGCGTGCTGCAGGTTTCCGAAGTCTGCGGCATTGAGGGCGACGTCATCACCATGAACGACCTCGCGGCCTTCCAGATCGACCGTGAGGATCTTGCCGGACGCATCCATGGTCATTACGCGGTGTCGACCTATCGCCCGAGCTTCCTTGCGGCGTTGCAATACTTCGGGCTGGAAGCCGCTTGGGCATCGGCCGCGCAGGCGGCCAGTCACCCATCCGCGCGTCACCTCGCGGATCCGGTCACATGATCGGGCCCACCGGCGTTCGAGACAGCGTGTTGGTTCTTGGTCTTATCATCATCGTCGCTTCCGTCCTGCTGCTCACGCAGGATCGAAAAGCCCGCGCCACTGAACGTCGCATGCTCGCGATCATCCACGGCACCGCATCGTCCACAGGCCACTCACCCGATTATCAATCAGTGCGGATCAGTGGCGCGCGCCTGCACGACAGCCCGGTACGACAAACCCTGGTCCGGCTGTTCGGCATCAAACCCGATATCGCGGGCGTTAACCTCATCCCCTGGCCTGCGGTGCTCGCGCTCGCACTGCCGTTCGGCTATCTCTGTTTCAAAATCGCCACGTTCCTGCTCAGCCCTTCGCTTGCCCTGTTCATTGCGATCGGCTGCGGCTTTGCGTTCGCGCGCGGCACCTTCGGTTGGGAGAGCGGGCGCTACCGCCGCAAACTTTACGCGCAAATGCCCGACCTGATTGAACTGCTGATCAGCGCGGTTGCCGCCGGCCTGCCGGTCTCCGGTGCGTTCATCCAGGTCGCAAAACAAATGCCGCACCCCACCGCCGATGAGTTTGCTCAGGTCACCGCAGATATCGCGGTCGGCCGTCCGATCGATCAGGCGCTGATGCGGATTTTCGAACGGACCGATGTTTCGGAGTATGCGATTCTTGCAACCACCGTCGGCCTGCAGGCCGAGGTCGGCGGCCGGATTTCTGAATCGATCGAAAACCTCGCCGTGATCATCCGCGAACGCCGCGCCATAGCCGAACGGGCCGAGGCCCGCGCCTCGGAGTCCAAATTGTCGAGTAATATCCTCGCCATCATGCCCGGTGTGTTCGGGCTGGTGATGTCGAGCATCCACCCCGGCTATCTCGATGTCTTCATTACGAACCCGGGTGCCCGCAAGCTCATCATCATCGCCATCCTGCTGCTGGTGTTCGGCATCGGGCTGATGAGGATGATGGTACGTTGGGGCACGCAGGATTGACTATGCCTAATTTTGCTCACTGGCAGACACCAATCGCCATGTCCACGCTGGTCATCGACCTGATCACCGGCATCGCCCTGCTGATCGCGGCCGCGGTGATCCTGTTGTTGTATGAGGCACGGCACAAGGATGTCGCTGCCCGGATCGACCAGGTGGTCCATCGCGGCAATCCCCCGCCGGCCTCACCGGCGCGCGCCGCCGCCGCGCTCGACCGGCTTCGCCAGATCGGCGATTTCCTGCAACACCACACAAAATTCTTCAGCCCAGGCGAGCTCGCGGCCTTCGAACAGAGCCTCGCCCTCGCCGGGCTCGACCCCCGGCGTAACCTAAGCCTGCTGCTCGGGGCCAAGGCCGTTCTGACGCTGACCATGCCGATCCTCGGCTTCTTTGTCGCTCGCCTTTTGCACACCTCAACACTGATGACGGGCGTCGCCGCCGCCATTGGCTTCGTGGTCGGCCTGCGCGGCGCCTTCGTCATCGTCAGGCTGCTGCGCCGGCCCTATGCCAATGCCGTTCGCCGCGGCCTGCCCGATGGGTTCGACCTACTGGTAATCTGCACCGAAGCCGGCCTCGGCCTGGAAAGCGCGCTCGACCGCGTCGCCGGCATCATGCGCCGCACCAACCTGCCAACCGCGCTGCAACTCGCGAAACTGGCCGAGGAATTGCGTATCATGCCGGACCGCTCGAAGGCGCTCGCCGCGTTCGGCCGCCATTCCGGGGTCGACGGCATGCAGCGGTTTACCACCATCCTGGCGCAAAGCCTGCAATTCGGCACGCCCCTTTCGCAGGCGCTGCGCATGATCGCCGTCGAACTGCGCCGCCAACGCGCCAACCGGCTGGAAGCCCGCGCGAGCCGCCTGCCGGTCTTGCTGATCTTTCCGCTGCTGTTTTTCATCATGCCCTGCATCATGATCGTCATGGTCGGGCCATCCGTGATCTCACTGATGCACACGCTGGGTCAATTGAAGGGCGGACTGAAATGAACCATCGTCGCACCATCCGCGGCGCGTTCTGCGCGTTGGTCCTCCTCGGCCTCGTTGGTTGTGCCGCCGCGCCGCACGATCGGGCCAGCCTGACAATGGCCCGCCGCCTGCAAATTGCCCAGGATGCCGAGAGCGCGGGCAATCTCGGCGAAGCCCTGGTAGTCTACGCCAAGGCCGCGTCCGATCATCCGGCCAACCCCGATCTGCAACTGCGCTACGCCCGTGCCCTACTGCGCAACGGCAGTATCATGCGGGCTCGCGACACCATTTCCCGAGCCCTGACCCATCACCCTGCCAATCGGCGCCTTGCCCGCGAACAAGGCGTCATCGATATCCAGGCAGGCGATCGCGCGCTAGGCGTGGCCGTGTTCGATAACCTGCTGGCGGACAACGCATCGGATTGGAAGACCATGGTCGACAAGGCGGTGGCGTTCGACTTGGCCAAGGATCACGCCGGCGCCCAGCGCCTCTATTGCCAGGCACTTGCCATCGCGCCCAACGCGCCGGGCATCGCGACCGACTACGCCTTGTCGCTGATGCTGCAAGGCAATGTGGCAGCGGCACGTGCTGTCCTCGATCCGTATTTCGTCCGTTACAACGTCCCCACGGCCACCCGCTCTGACCTCGCAGTGATCTACGATGCCACCGGCGACGTCGCGCGCGCCCGGGAGTTGGTCACCGCATCGGAAGCGCGCCGCGCCGTCAATCGGCTCGCAAACGCGCTGCCGCACCAAATGAACAGCACCCCACCGTGCGCGCCGGCATTGCGTTCATGACTGCGTGGTCAGTATTCGATCGTGACGATGATGACATCGCTGTACGATCCAGCATCGATGTTCTGCTCGGGCGGAATGGCGCCATAGAATTGCAAAGTTTGCGAGGATGACAGAATGAAGAGCGGAAAGCTGCCACTGATGACGCCGGTGCCGCCACTGCCATCGCCCCAGACGACGCTGTCCGATGCATTCGTGTAGAGTTGATATGCGAGGGTGGTCGGCGTGCCGCTCATCTGCCGGGCGGTGTAGGTTCCGGCATTGCCGGTGCTCGCAGTCAGCTGATATGAACCGGAAACCGCCAACAGAGCCGTGCACGTCACCGTCACGCTGCCACTTGCCGTGTCGGCACTGCGTGCACCCGGCGCATAGATGCCGAACGCGAGGGCGGTTGCACTCAAGCTGCACGTTGCATTGAGCAAGCTGGCAGCCGCAGGTGACGTCGCCGCGAGTATTCCGAATCCCGCGATCAGAAACCAACGCATCGCAATGGCCCGATCGTCTGCAAAGGTACGGCGAGGTCACGGTAGGCGAACCGCACGCGGCAGTGCGCGCCGTCTGGTGTCACGATCGTCAATCGATTTGTCGGCCGCAGGTGGGTCAGATACATCACGCCGCCATGCCCGACCGGAAATGCGTTACCGGCCAACCGGGCGGTACTCCCGAGTGGCACCGGCTGGCCCCGTGAATCCAGCACCGTCACCAGCGCGGCCCGGCTGCGCTCGAGCGGGAAACGCACGACCACGCCGGCATGTTCGCCCGGTACCACCGTGGCCTCGGTGAACGGCACGGTCACATTCAAGGGCACATCCAGCGGATCGATCGACAATCGGTTGGCGGTAAATGCCGTCAGTCCCGGCACCAGGAGTCGGCCGGCGCCGTCGGTTCGGCCCACCAGCCGGTTCTCGTCCATGACGCGGACCCCGGCAACGCCGCTGGTATCGACCACGGCAAAACTGTCGTTGACCGGAGGCGACAGAAAAACCTGCCGATCGAGCAGCGCCACGGAACCGGACGCTCGGGCCTGCGTGATCAATGCTCCGTCGCTGCGTCCGATGCCGGCCGAAAAATTACCCACGCCCGACTGATACTGCCCTGACGCGAAACCGCTGCCTGCCACGCCGACCGATTGATCGAGCTGGTAGCCAAATTCACCTGTATGATCCGCCGTCTGCTGCGCCTGAACCGCGCCATACCCAGACCCGTTTGCCACCCCCAACTGCGCCCCGCTCGACCGCCGCGCACTGAGCGGGATGGCAATGCCGAACATCACCCCGCTGTCGCCTCGCTGCGCGAAATCGTGATAGCCGGTCGCATAGACTGCCGTGCCGAATGCCTGCGCCGAGTAGCTCACGGTAACGATTTGGGCATGAGTTGCAGCAGTGATCGGCTCGGATCCGGCGATCGTCCCTAACGCGTCAGCGCCTCGCACGGATCGATAATGGGGCGTATCGATTTGCGCGTAGCCGATCCCAAGCGAGCCGAACCGGCCGAGGCGCCGTCCGACAATCGCACTGACCTGCCGCTGCGGATAAGATTGGCCGTTAGCAGCGGCGATATCGGCGAACCGTGGCCCGGCGATGGTCGCCGATGCACCCAGCGTCCATTGCCTGCCGTCGTGCCGCGCGTCGAGCGCCAGGTCGAATCCCGCACGTCCGTCCAGCGAAGACCCCGCAACGTCGAAGCCGACCACGCCGGCATTCGCCACGTCGATCACCGCACCACCCCCCGCCATCAGCAGTCCTCGGGTCGTCTCGCCATGGGTCTCGATCGTGATATCAGGTGCGATCCCTCGCCGCAGCGTGGCTGAACCGACCAACGGGCCATAATCGTTGCTGATCGATCCCCAATTCAGCCGGAGGGCGCCAAGCTCCAGCGCATAAGATGTAAGCCCGGGCCGCAAAAGGTCCGGGCTTGTATAGAAATTG
This sequence comes from Acidiphilium rubrum, assembly GCF_900156265.1. Classification (GTDB taxonomy): domain Bacteria; phylum Pseudomonadota; class Alphaproteobacteria; order Acetobacterales; family Acetobacteraceae; genus Acidiphilium; species Acidiphilium rubrum. The sequence goes on along the minus strand of NZ_FTNE01000008.1, from coordinate 91,788 downwards.
GTGGTGGTGACAGTGTGCCGACCGAGCGCATCGGTTGTCGCGATCGAAATCTGTCCTGCCCCGGTCATCACCGGTATCTGCGCCACTTCGAACGGTCCCGGCTGCAACGCGTGCGTCAGCATCCTGGTCTGATCGACCAGCACGTCGATGGTGGACGGAACCGCAACACTGCCGCTTACACTGGGCAGCGGATAAGTGATCAACCCCGGTTGGAGTCCAAAATTAGAAGCGATCTGCACCCCTGTAAGCCGAACAGGTCGCGACCACGCGAGGCCAGAACCAACGAAATCTCCAAGGCTGACCTGGCGCAGCTTTGATGGCGCGGAATACACATAGGTCGTGTCCAGTCTCACCAGGGCGTTGCCGCCCAGGCTGCCGCGCGGCCCCATTTCGACGAGCGAATCCGCCGTGATGGCGCTGTCAGCGGAAAAGCCGTGCAACGTCAGCAGCCCGCTCGACAGCGTCTGCCCGCCCGAGCGGATCGAGTTCAGATCATAAGTGAAAACCGCCCCCGTGCCGCCGGTGACGGGATACCGCTGCGCAGTGGCATCCGCCTGGATCCGTTGTGTTGCTAGCAAACGTGAAGGTGCAGTCAGGACGATCGTCTGGGTATGAGCGTCGATCCGCCATCGAAGACCAGCAATCGTGCTCAGATCGCATCGGCCGGACCCACAATCCGCCAAGATCCCCATCGCCCTGATCTGGGAAGCGGTGGCGCTGACCCTGCCACCCGCCAACAGGAAGCTTCCGACTTGGCCGGTGTCACGTCCGTTCAACACGACGTCCAGCACAAGAACAGCAGCCGCGCGCGCGCCGGTCGCAGCCCCGACCGTGGCGGCAAGCACTGCAAGCATGAAGCCGATAATCCGACCCAGCCCGACCCCACAATCACGGGGCCGCAACAACGGTAACCTGCCGCAGCACGATCCGCGAGTCGGTCGACGCGGTGATGTTCACCGGCATCCCCACCGCCAGACGCAATCCCGGCCCGATCCTCCATCGACGCGTCGCACCCGCCAGGAGATATGGTAGCTGACCGGCGCCGATTGCCTGTGTCCGGCCTGCGGAGGCGAGTCGAATATCGGTCAGCGAGACATGCCGCGTGCCGGTGTTGCGCGCTTCCAACATTGTACCCTTGGATGTTGAGAATACCGACCATGTAACCGTCGGCGCGGTGCCGCCTTGCGGTTCGGCGAATACCGGCAGCGACATGCGCAACACCAACCGCACCCGTCCAGGGCTTGCCGGCGGCGGCAGCTGGTCGATAATCAGCCGATAGACCGACTCCCGGCTGACTGGTGGTCGGATACATAACAGCCGGATCGTCTGCGTCTGTCCTGGCCCGATCGTGCCCAGCGGCGGCGATGCAATTATTCCCGCCGCCGAAGGCTGCAGGGACCCCGTGACGACAACCCGATCGGCGGTCTGATGCCATGCCATCACCCGCACCTGAAACGACGTCGCCATGTCGCCCCGATTGGCCAGAGTGACCATCGCACTTACCTGGCCCGGCGCGAATTGCACCCCAACCGGCGATACCGCCAACGTCTGTGCCGCCGCACGCGGCGCCGCTATCGCCCATGAACACAACAGCACCATGCCGATCAAAACGCGCCGGCCGCCGGAGCGGTCCTCGATCGTGACGCGCAAGGCTACGAGGCTTCGTTGCACGAGTCCGTGCGCCTTGAGAGCAACCAAGGTTCCAGCGCCACGCTCGAAAGGACGGAATATCACCATGCAACGCACCGGATCAGTATGTGATCGTCGCGGTGATGGTATCAGCGAAAGAGCCGGCCTCGGGTGTCAGCCCCGCAGCGATCTGCCCGTTCACGATCAGCGATTGCGCCGTGCCGGTGCCGGTACCTGCAACGGTATCCGTACCGATTGTCTGTCCCCAGTTGGTCGTGGTGCCGCCAGGTTGATAGAGAGCGTAAGCGAGGGTCGAGCTGCCGCAGGTACTGCTGGTGTTGCAGACCATGGCCCGGGTGGACACGGTCGCGCCGTTGGCAAGTCCTGCGCTCAGCCCGATATTATAATTTGTGCCGTTGGTGCAGGTAACCGATATGGTGGTGGTGCTGTTATCGACCGCACCGGTGTAGGCGGTAAACGACAGGGGTAAGGCGCTGATCGTACAGGTTTTCAGTACGGTGGCGGTGACCGCAAAATTCGTTGTCGCGGTACTCGCCCGCACTGTCACGCTGCTCCAGAAGCAGATCGTAACGAATAAATATCCTGCCAGAATAGTATGAAAGTATTTGATATTCAATCCCATGACGATTGGAATCCCGGCTATGATTGACGTCAGCTGCTGTGGTTTGGCGATTAAAACTATTTCGTTTTCATTTTAAGATACTGGATATTTATGAACAATCTGTTTATATTCTAAAATAATTCCTGATAGACAAATCACTCAAATATAGATCGAAGTTATTTAGTGCACTGATATTTTTTAAAACTGATAAATCATCGAGTTACTGGAATCGATGACTCACGATCTGCAGATGAAGGCTCGATCCTAGGATTAGATTTTCGCGTTTTACCCGATGTTGGAGCCGAATGCCTCAGGATCGATCCTCGAAGGCGACATGGCCGTGATCGGCGCTGGTGGCTCAGGTTGCCAAACCCCGCGCGCCGGCCGATACCGCAGGGATCATGGATGGACCCGTTCTCCGCATCGGCATTGCTGGCATAACCGGCCGCATGGGCAGGCTGCTCGCTGATTCGGTTCCGGCCGCGGGTGCGGTGTTGGCGGGCGGCGTCGGCCGGGCCGGCGATCTTGCAGATCTTGCGGCGGGGGCAGACGTCATCATCGATTTCACTACCCAGGCCACGGTCCGGCGGCATGCCGCTATTCTTGCCGGAAGCGGCACTCCCTGGGTGCTCGGCACCACCGGGCTGACCGCGGCCGATGAGGTCGCGGTCCGCGCCGCAGCGGCGCAAATTCCGGTGTTCCAAGCCGCGAATTTCGCGCCCGGCGTCAATCTGGTGTTCGCCCTGGCCGAGCGCCTCGGCGCCGCCCTTGCCGCAAGCACCCATGATGCCGAAATCCTCGAAATGCATCACCGCCAGAAGATCGACGCGCCTTCCGGCACCGCCATCAGTCTTGGCGATGCGATCGCGCGGGGCAGGGGGGTCGATCTTGCAGCGGTCATGCAGTCCGGCCGCGATGGCCATACCGGCCCGCGCGAGGCGGGGGCGATCGGCTTCGCCGCCCTGCGCGGCGGCCAGATCGTCGGCAGCCATAGCGCGATGTTCACCAGCGCGACCGAACAGATCACCCTGACCCATCACGCGCTCGACCGCCGCATTTTTGCCGATGGCGCGGTCCAGGCCGCGCTGTTCCTCGCCACGAGGCCAGCCGGGCTCTACGGCATGCGCGATCTGCTCGGCCTATGATCCCCCAGATCACGCTGAAGGACGGTACGCCGGTTCCCGCCATCGGTCAGGGCACCTGGAATGTGGGCGATGCCCGATCAAACGCCGCCGCCGAGCGTGCCGCCCTGCGCGCCGGCATCGATCATGGCCTCACGCTGATCGACACGGCCGAAATGTATGGCGAGGGCAAGTCCGAACGTCTGATCGCCGAGGTCATCGCCGGCCAGCGCGACCGGGTGTTTCTGGTGAGCAAAGTCTATCCCCACAACGCCTCGGCGGCCGGTGTCGCCCGCTCGTGTGCCGCCAGCCTGAAGCGCCTCGGCACGGATTATCTCGATCTTTATCTGCTCCACTGGCGCGGCAGCCATCCGCTGGCGGAAACCATCGCCGCGTTCGAACGCCTGCGCGCGGCCGGCCACATCCGGCGGTGGGGGGTGTCGAATTTCGATACCGATGACATGACCGAACTGCTGGCGCTGCCGGAGGGTGGCCATTGCGCCACCAACCAGGTGCTCTACCACCCCGATGCGCGCGGCATCGAATTCGATCTGCTGCCGTGGTGCCGCAGCCTCGGCATGCCCGTCATGGCCTATTCGCCGCTCGGTCAGGCTGGACGATTGCTGCGCTCGCCGGCGCTCGCCGCCGTCGCGCAGCGCCATGGCGCGACGGCGGCGCAGATTGCGCTTGCCTGGTGCCTGCGGCAGGGCAACGTCATCGCGATCCCCAAGGCCGCCACGCTCGATCATGTCCGTGACAATGCCGCTGCGGCCGCCATTGTGCTGAGCGACTCCGACCTTGCCGCGATCGATGCCGCCCATCCGCCGCCGCGGCGCAAGCAGCCTCTGGCCATGCTGTAGCGTCGTCACGATGCTGTCCCGGCGATCGCTCCTTGCGCTGATCGGGCTTGGTGCCACGGCACCGGCGGCCCGCGGTGATACGCCGCAACACGTCTGGCCGGACTGGCAGGCGATTATTTATCAGCACCAGAACGACGCCCAACTCGATACGCTGCAACGCATCGGCGTCACCAACGGCAAGATCTTCACCAGCCGTGACGATGCTGCCGGCAATCCGGCCAACCCGCAGGCCGCCGCGTTCGCGCGGCGCGGCATGCGGTTTTACGTGGAGAACATCGCGACCGATTTTTACTCGGCCTATCATCGCTGGTTTCCCGACCGGCCGGTGGATGCGGCGTTCCTGGCGGTGCAGGCGCTGCATCGCAAGCACCCGAACGACCCTGCCGCGTTCATCCGCAATCCCGGCCTGTCCGACCCGGTCTGGCTCGCGCGCGTTCAGGGCCGGCTTGGCCGGGTGGTGCGCGATTATGCGCGCTATCGTCCGCTCTATTACAGCCTGGCCGATGAGCCCGGTATCGCCGATCTCGCCGCCAACTGGGATTTCGATCTGGCACCAAGCTCGCTCGCCGGAATGCGCGCCTGGCTGAAAACCCAATACCCCAGCCTCGCCGCGCTCAATCGCCAGTGGGAGGCCGATTTCAGCAGTTGGGACGCCGTCACGCCGGTCCTGACCGATGCGGCTGTGCGCCAGTTCGGCCGTAATTTTTCCGGCTGGGCCGATTTCAAACGCTGGATGGATGTCGCCTTCGCCCGCGCGGTCCGGCTTGGTACCCAGGCGGTCCATGCCGCCGACCCTGGCGCGCTCGCCGCGATCGAAGGGGCGCAGATCCCGGGTTGGGGCGGCTATAATTACACGCATCTTGCTGGCGCGGTCGATGTGATGGAAATCTATCACGGGGACGAGAATATCGAAATCGCCCGCTCGCTCAATCCGTCGCTGGTCATGCTGCTCACGAGTGCAGGCGCCGATCCGGCACAGCGCCATCAACTCTGGCGCAGCGTGCTGCGCGGCATGCGCGGTGCCATATTGTGGGATCCATCCAGCACCATGGTGCTGGCTGATGGTACGCTTGGCCCTTGGGCCGTGCAGGCCGCGCCGGTGTTCGCGGCGTTGCGCGGGCCGCTCGGCCGCACCCTGCTTGCCGCCGAGCGGATCGACGACGGCATCGCGATACTCTACTCGCCCGCCAGCCTGCGCACCCAATGGCTGCTCGATCGGCGCGGTGACTGGAGCCGCTGGGAAAATCGCGGTCCCTCGGTCGAGACCGCATCGAACGATGCGGTACACGCCGCCATGCGCGGCTTTGCCACGCTGATCGATCATGCCGGATTTCAGGGCCATTACACCGCACAAGGCCTGATCGAGCAGGGCGCGCTGGAGTCCGGGCGCATCCGCCTTTTGGTCTTGCCGCATGTAATCGCGCTGTCGGATCGGGCGGCGGCCGCCGTCCGCCGCTTCGTCGCCGGCGGCGGCATCGTGGTGGCGGATATCGCACCCGGCGCGTTCGACGAGCATAGCCGCGCGCGCGAGCGCCCGGTGCTGGCGGATTTGTTCCAGGCCGGCGGCAACGCGATCATCCAGTCGCCATCGGGCGACCGTGCGACCATTGTGTTCGCCCGCGCCGGCCTGCACGCCCCATTCCGCGTCGAGCGGGCGGACGGTCAGGTCGGTGATCCGGTGCGGCTGTTCCGCTTCCGCCATCATGGTGCAACCCTGCTGGCCATGCATCGCAGTTTTGCAGATGGCGGCACCGTCGCGCCGTTCACGCTCCATCTGGCATCGCCCGCCGCGACGACGGATTTGCGGAGCGGGGCCAAGACGGGGCCGGTTCGTCGGCTGGACCTGATGCTCGATCCGGTGACGCCGACTGTGCTCAGGGTTGGCTGATCGCTGCGGGTTCGGGCGTTCAAGGCAGGAGAGTCTTCTTTTTTGTGAACAAAAAAGAAGCAAAAAAACTTTGTTGATTTGGGCCCGTGCCGTTTCGAACGCCCGTGCCCCGGAGATAGAACGTTTTTTGGTTCTTTTTTTCAAAAAAGAACCGCTTCCTTCTTCTACCCCTCCGTCCGCATCAGCCAAGTCTCAATCTTGACCCAAACCGCTGTTTCGGCCAATGCCGGATGGCTCCGGCATGTGGCCAGGGCGCTCCCCGGCTCCGGGCATTTCGCGACAAGAGGAGAAATCCATGCGCGACCAAGGCGAATTTCTGTTCACTTCGGAATCGGTTTCCGAAGGTCACCCCGACAAGGTGGCCGACCGTATTTCCGATACCGTGCTCGATGCCTATCTGGCGGCCGACCCTTATGCGCGGGTCGCCTGCGAAACCCTGGTGACCACCAACCAGATCGTGCTGGCCGGCGAGACCCGTGGTCCTGCCTCGATCACTAATGAATACCTCGCTCATCTCGCCCGCATGGCGGTGCAGGATATCGGCTACGACCAGGAGGGTTTTTCCTGGCGCGACGCCAATATCGATGTGCTGCTGCACGCCCAGTCGGCCGATATCGCGGTCGGTGTCGATGCGTCGGGCAACAAGGACGAAGGCGCCGGTGATCAGGGCATCATGTTCGGCTACGCTTGTACCGAAACCGAAGCGCTGATGCCCGCACCGATCCATTACGCGCATCTGATTCTGCGCCGCATGGCGGAGTTGCGCAAAATCGGTGACACCCGCGCCGCCGGCCTGCAGCCGGACGCGAAGAGCCAGGTGACGCTGAAATATGTCGATGGCAAGCCGGTCGGTGCGACGTCGATCGTGGTGTCGACCCAGCATGATGAGGGGTTAAGTCAGAAGGCGATCAAGGCGATGCTGCGGCCGCTGATCACCGAACTGCTGCCGGAAGGCTGGATGTGCGAGGATGATCATTTTTACGTCAACCCGACCGGCAATTTCGTCATCGGCGGGCCGGACGGCGATTGCGGGCTGACCGGGCGGAAGATCATCGTCGATACCTACGGTGGCGCCGCACCGCACGGCGGCGGTGCGTTCTCCGGCAAGGACCCGACCAAGGTCGATCGCTCGGCGGCCTATATGTGCCGTTACCTCGCGAAAAACGTCGTCGCCGCGGGGCTCGCCAGCCGCTGCACCATTCAGGTCAGCTACGCCATCGGCGTGTCGCATCCGCTGTCGGTCTATGTCGATCTGCATGGCACCGGCAACGATGTCGAACAGGCCAAAATCGAGCGCGTGCTGCGCGAGTCGGTCAATCTGACGCCGCGCGGCATTCGCGAGCACCTGCATCTCAACCGGCCGATCTATGTGCCGACCTCCGCCTACGGCCATTTCGGCCGCGAACCCGATGCCGAACTCGGCACCTTTACCTGGGAAAAGACCGATCTGGTCCCGACCTTGAAATCGGCGTTTGGACGCTAACCCACGCATGGGGGTCAAGCCGCCGCCCGACCGTCTCTACGGTCGGGCGGTCGGTCATGCCCTGCGGGCGCGCCAGACCGAGCTGATCGACATGCTGCTGCCGCGCCTGCGCTGGCCGGATGCTGGCTTCGGCATCGCGCCGCGCGAAACCTGGCTTGAGGTCGGCGCCGGCGGGTTCGAACATGCCCAGGCGATTGCCGCCTTGCATCAGGATATCGGCCTGATCGCCTGCGAAGTGTTTGCCAATTCGATCGCCTCGCTGCTATCGCGCCTCGCCCCCCTGGGCGAAGCGGCGATGATCCCTGCCAATCTGCGGGTACACGACGATGACGCGCGGCCGCTGATCCGCAGCATGGCCCCCGCATCGATCGGGCGGGTCTATCTGATGTTCCCCGACCCCTGGCCGAAGGCGCGCCACGCCAAGCGCCGCTTCGTCCACCCGGCGACCCTGGCCGATGTCGCCCGCGTCCTTGTACCGGGCGGTGAATGGCGGATCGCCAGCGACGATCCGACCTATCAGGCCTGGGTCGACCAGGTGTTCGGGGAGTCGGCGCTGTTCGACCGGATCGAGACCACCACCACCCGGCCGGATGATTGGTGCCCGACGCGCTATGAAGCCAAGGCCATCCGCGCCGGCCGCACGCCGCGCTACTGGCGTTTCGCCCGCGCCCGATCCTGACCGATGAGCACGATGGCACGCACGGCAACCTCGATCGAGGCCGCGAAAGTCATGACCGCCGGCGTCGCCAGCATGGTGCTCACGGTCGGGCTCGCGCGGTTTTTATACACGCCGCTGCTGCCTTTGATGCAGGCGCAGGCGCATCTTTCGGTCACCGGCGGCGGCTGGCTCGCGACCATAAATTACGCCGGCTATATGGCTGGCACACTGCTTGCGGCCTCGGTGGGCGATCTCGCGGCGAAATTCCGGCTCTATCGCGTCCTGTTGCTGGTGGCATTGGTCGGCACCGCCGGCATGGGGCTGACCACCGATATCGTGGTGTGGGCCGCATTGCGGTTCGCCGCCGGGGTTTCCGCAGTGGCGGGGCTGCTGCTGAGTTCCGGGCTCGTGTTGAACTGGCTACGCCAGCATGGCCGCCGGCTGGAGCTTGGGATTCATTTCGGCGGCGTCGGGCTGGGGATCGCGGTGTCCGGCCTGCTCGCCGTGGTGATGGCAGGGTCGCTGAACTGGGCCGATCAATGGCTGGTCGCCGGTGGCGCCGGGCTGCTCCTGCTGATCCCGGCCTGGGTGTGGATGCCAGCACCCATGCCGGTCAGCGTGCATCATGTAGTGCCTGCCGATCGTCCGCCCTCGCGGGTCTGGCTTGTTCTGTTCACGATGGCCTATTTCTGTGCCGGCGTCGGCTACGTGGTCAGTGCCACCTTCATCGTCGCGATCGCGGCGCATCATCCGGCGCTGCATGGCTATGGCAATCTGGTCTGGGTGGTGGTCGGTCTCGGTGCCATGCCGTCCTGCCCGTTGTGGGACCGCATCGCGCGACGCACCGGCGACAAGACGGCGCTGCTTGCCGCGTTCGGCCTGCTGTTTACCAGCATCATGCTGTCCGCGCTCAGCGCCGGGCTGGCCTTGCTGTTGCTTGCCGCGCTGATTTACGGCGCATCGTTCAACGGCATCACCAGCATGATCCTGAGCATCATCGGCCGGCTGTTCCCCAGCAATCCGGCCAAGGCGATGGCGCGGCTGACTATCAGTTTCGGTGCCGCCCAGGTCATCGCCCCTGCGGCGTCCGGCATGATCGCGGCGCTGACCGGCAGCTATCGCGGTGCGCTGTTCATGGCCGCGGCCACCATGCTGGTGGGCATGGCATTGCTGGCGGCAATGCCACGCAATTCGGGCGAGGCGTAGCGCGCGCGGGGTTATTTTGCGGTGCAACAACCCCTATCTCCAAATCGATCGCCGTTCCGGCGCCACGTTTGAGATGGATGTTATCATGTTGCAAAAAACCGACTCCCCCTTGTTCCAGCCGATCACGATCGGTGATCTCGCACTGAAAAACCGCATTGTGATGGCGCCGCTGACGCGCAGCCGCTCGTCGGACGCCGGCGTGCCGCCTGATTTCGCGGCCGATTATTACGCCCAGCGCGCGAGTGCCGGGCTGATTATTTCCGAAGCCACCAACATCTCGGCCCAGGCGCGCGGTTATGCGCTGACTCCGGGCATCTGGACCGAGGCGCAGGTGGCCGCGTGGCGGCGTGTGACGACGGCTGTGCATGCCAATGACGGCAAAATGTTCCTGCAGCTCTGGCACACCGGGCGGATTTCGCATCCCGATCTGCATGGCGGCGAGCTGCCGGTGGCACCTTCAGCGATCGCCCCGAAGGGCCAGGCGTTCACCAACGAAGGCCTGAAGGATCACGTGACCCCGCGCGCCCTGGAAACCGATGAAATTCCGGCGATCGTGGCGGATTACGCCCACGCCGCGCAATGCGCCAAGGATGCCGGGTTCGATGGGGTCGAGGTGCATTCGGCAAACAATTACCTGCTGGAGCAATTCATCCGCGACAGTTCCAACCAGCGTACGGATCGCTATGGTGGTTCGGTCGAAAACCGGCTGCGCTTTCCGCTCGAAGTGGTTGCCGCCGTCACCAAGGTGTGGGGCGGTGGCCGGCGAGTTGGCCTGCGCATGTCCCCCGGTACCACGATGCCTGGCGAAACGCCGCTCGACAGCAATCCGATGGCGACCTACGGGGCCTATATCAAGGAACTCAACAAGTTCGGCCTGCTGTATATCCATGATATCGAGGGCGTTACCCAATTGAGCCGTGCTGCGGATGGCATCGATTACATGGCGTTCCGCAAGGCTTTCACGGGTGCCTATATCGCCAACAACAACTACACACGTGAACTCGCCGAAGCGACGGTGAGCGAGGGTAAAGCCGATCTGATCAGTTTTGGCCGCCCGTTTATTGCCAATCCCGATCTGGTCGAGCGCCTGCGCAATGGTTCGCCATTGGCCGAGGCGCCGAAAGCATACTGGTATGGGGGCGATGCCACCGGCTACTCAGATTGGCCGGGGATGGACGGACAGATCCGGCTGAAATCCTGAGTCAATTCGACTGAAGTTTCTACAATAACTGTACGTCATTCAGGACGACGGTCCTTTATTTCACGTGAAATAAAGGACCGTTATTTGCCCTATGTTCGGCTTGCAAACCGTTGAATTCGTTCGGCCATGGCTGCGACGCCGTTGCCCCGGTTGCCGGACAATGCGCCGATCAGGCCCCAGTCTTTCAGGAAATTCGCAGGCGTTGCGCGGATTTCATCGGGCGTGCGGCCGGAATAGACATGCAGCAACAGGGCGACCAGGCCGCCGACGATCGCGGCATCCGACGCGCCGGCAAAGTATAATTTGTTGTCATCCTGGATCGGTTCCAGCCAGACCCGGCTCTGGCAGCCGGGCACCAGGCGGTCATCGGTTTTCAGCGCGTCCGGGTAGGCGGGCAGGGACTGGCCGAGTTCGATGATGAATTGATACCGATCCATCCAATCATCGAACAGGAACAATTCCTCGTGCAGTTGCGCGATCGCTTCGGCCGCACTGGGCTGATCGGGCAGGACGAACGGGGCGTCGATCATCCGGCGCGCACCAGGCGGTGCTGTTTTTTGCCGGCCGAGAGCTTGGCCACGCCGTCGATCAGGTCGGTGAGCGAGATGGTCTGGGCTTCATCGGTGATCGGGGTGTCGTTCAGGCGGGCGCCGCCGCCGCGGATCAGGCGGCGGGCTTCGCCGTTGCTGGTGGCGAGGCCGGCGCGGACGAGCAGGGCGATGGCGGGCACGCCGGCGCCGAGTTCGGCGCGCGGGATGTCGATACCGGGCAGATCATCGGCGGCTTCGCCCGCTTCGAAGGTGCGGCGGGCGGTTTCGGCGGCGGCGGCGGCGGCATCGGCACCGTGGCAGAGGCTGGTGGCCGCGGTTGCGAGGATTTTTTTCGCCTCGTTGATTTCGGCACCGCCTAGGGATTCCAGGCGCGCGATTTCATCGAGCGGCAGATCGGTGAACAGGCGCAGGAAGCGGCCGACATCGGCATCCTCGGTGTTGCGCCAGAATTGCCAGTAGTCGAACGGCGAGCGTTTTTCAGCGGACAGCCAGACCGCACCGGCGGCGGTTTTGCCCATTTTGACGCCGGAGGCGGTGGCGATCAACGGCGTGGTCAGGCCGAATGTCGCTTTGCCATCGGTCCGGCGCACCAGTTCCATGCCCTGGACGATGTTGCCCCATTGATCCGAGCCGCCCATTTGCAGGGTGACGCCGTAGCGGCGGTTGAGTTCGCGGAAATCGTAGCCTTGCAGGATGGCATAGTTGAATTCGAGAAAGCTGAACGGTGCTTCGCGATCGAGCCGCGCTTTGACGCTGTCCATCGTCATCATGCGATTGATCGAAAAATGCGGCCCGACATCACGCAGGACTTCGATATAGCCAAGTTTTTCAAGCCAATCGGCGTTGTTCAACTGGAGCGCGTCGCCCGCGCCGGTGCCGAAATTGATAAAGGCTTCCAGATTGGCGCGAATGCCGGCCATGTTGCGGGCGATATCATCGTCGGTCAGCATCTGGCGCTCGCTGTCGCGGCCGGACGGATCGCCGATCCGCGACGTGCCGCCGCCCATCAGCGCGATCGGTTTGTGTCCATGGCGTTGGAGCAGGCGGAGCAACATGATCTGGACCAGACTTCCGACGTGCAGGCCATCCGCCGTGCAATCGAAGCCGATATACCCCGCGACCGGGGCCGCGCGCATGGCGTCGCGCAGGCCGTCCGTATCGGTGCACTGGAAAATAAATCCGCGCGCTTCGGCCTCGCGCAGGAAATCGCTGCCGTCGGTCATGATGAGAATCCGCTCGTTTCAGAGCGGGACCGGGTAGCACGCGGGGGCGGTTGTGCCAATTCCGTCTAATCGCCTCCAGGCACGGATCGCGCCGAGCAGGAGGATCAGCGGGGTCAGCTCCATATGGAGCCCGGTGGCGACGAGGGGGCAGATGGCGGGCCAGACCCAGATTAGAACATCTGCGAGTTCGAGTTGCCTCCGCTCCCAGGCGAGCCAACCGGTCATCAGTGTGAAGCCGCATAAATCGACGGTGTAGCCATAAGGCGTGGCGAGTATCGTCAAGGCCGCGGTCAGCGTAATCAAGGCGAGGTGATCCTTGGTGTCGCGCCGCCATGCGACCCAGCACCAGACCGTGGCACCGACAGCAGTTGCGGTCTGGACGATGCCGGACGTGGTGACGCCGGCGCCAAAGCTGCGCATCATCCAGAACACCGAGGCGCCATTGTCCTCGTATTGGTTCGGGAACGGTGCGATCAGGATTTTGCGAGCGGATGCGGTTCCTTCATCGAGATAGGCGGGCCAGATCGCAGCGCCGCAAATCAAGGTCGTCAAAACGCAAAGTGCCAGCACGACGAGGCCACTCACTATGATTGTGCGGTATTGGCGGCGGGCAAGCAGTGCGATCGGCGCAAGCAGACCGGCCTGCGGCTTGATGATCAGGCAGCCAAAACAGGTGGCGGCGCGGTTGGGGTTTGAAGCGATCGAAAAGAGTCCGACCAGGAAGAGAGTTCCAGTGATCAGACCGAGTTGGCCAGCCAGCATATTATAGATCGAGGCCACGCTAGTCAGTCCAAAACCGACGACGGGCCAGGGTGCTTTGATCAGGCGCAGGAGCCAGATGCTGCCGCCTGTGAGGACTAACGTCCAGACCAGAAAACCCGGCAAGATACCGAACGGAGCCAGTATCAGAGGCGCTAATAGGCCGGGTGGAAGGTAAGGGCACTGATAATAACTCGGGACTATACCGCCAAAATGAAGTCTAAGATAGGTCGAGAACAGTGATGTGTTGTAGACATCGCCCGCATGTCCGCTAGTGACGAGATGCGCGACAGGCCAAAACAGCATCATATCATTGTTGAGCGGTGAATATTTTATAGCCGTGTCTGGTAGAATTGTTCCGTCTACTGAAATAAAAATATTTTTGCTTAAAATCTGGATATAGACCAGCCATAACGGTATCGCGACAGGAAGTGTCAGCCACGGTAGCGCCACCCCAAGCGGAACATCCCTTCTGGCAAGGCGCAGCGCCTTGTTCATACCGTCTCCTCGCCAAGCGGCTTTGGTGGCGTTATTGACACTCTGATGAAATCAGCAACACGTCACAGGCAGCGTTAGACCAAAATGCTTGCAATCGGGTTAATGAGCGGGACGTCGCTCGATGGTGTCGATGCCGCCGTGATCGAGACCGACGGTGAAACGGTGGTGCGGACCGGCAAGACGGCTTGTTTGTTGTACGAGGAACCATTGCGGCTGCGGTTGCGGGCGTTGCTCGATGCGGCGCCGGGGTTGGCGCTCGATGATCCTGAAATTGTCGCCGTGTCGCGCGTGATTGCGGATCGGCATGCCGAGGCGGTGGCGATGCTGGCGTGCCGGGCGGAGATTGCCGGGTTTCATGGTCAGACCATTTTGCATGATCCGCCGTCGCGGCGAACCTGGCAGATCGGTGATGCCGCACGGTTGGCGCACAAAATTCGTCTGCCGGTCGCGTCTGATTTCCGCTCGGCCGACGTCGCGGCGGGCGGCGAAGGCGCGCCGCTGGTGCCGCTGTTTCATGCGGCGATGGCGGCGACGCTCGAAAAACCGTTGTTGATCGTCAATATCGGCGGCGTCGCCAATATCACGTTTTTGGCGAGTGATGGCGCGATTCTCGCCTGCGATACCGGGCCGGGCAACGGGCCGCTCGATGATTGGGTGCACCGCCATACCGGTGCGGCGTTCGACCGCGATGGGACGCTGGCGGCATCCGGGCGGGTGAACGCGGCGCGGTTGGCGCGGTTGCTGGCGGATGGGTATTTTGCGCGCCCGGCGCCGAAATCATTGGATCGGCTGTATTTTTCGGCGCTGGTTGCCGAGGTGACCGAAGGGCTGAGCGTGGCCGATGGGGCGGCGACCTTGGCCGCGTTCACCGCGGCGGCGGTTGCCGCAGCACCGATGCCCGAACCGCCCCGATTGGTTCTGGTGACCGGCGGTGGGCGGCATAACCGGGCGATCATGGCGGCGTTGCGGGCGCGGTTCGCGGTGCCGGTTCAACCGGTCGAGATGGTGGGGTGGGATGGCGATGCGCTGGAGGCGCAGTGTTTTGGGTTTCTCGCCGTGCGGGTGCTCCATGGTTTGCCGTTGTCGGTGCCGGGGACCACGGGTGTTGCGGCGCCGATGCGGGGTGGGGTGATTGTCCAGCCGGGATAGGGTAGAAAGCGCTTCTTTTTTGAAAAAAAGAAGCAGAAAACTTTTACTCGGCTGGGCTACGGGCGTTTTCACACACACGGGCACAAATTAACAAAGTTTTTTTTGCTTCTTTTTTGTTCACGAAAAAGAAGACCCTTCTTCCCTTGGCTTTCGCGCCCCACCCGGGGGTTCGGGTTGCAAAATGCGGGCGGAAGCGGCATTATCGTGGTAGGATTGGCCGAAAGCCGGTCGTGGTCGGGTGGATTGCCGTTTCGCATCGGTGATCGCGCCCGCTTCTTGTTGTAAAAGACTTTTCGTTGAAATCGCTGTCACTTACCTTGATCAGCTAAAATTTGGAGACTCTCATGGCCGGCAACCCGCTCGACCTGATCCGGAATATCGGCATTACCGCGCATATCGACGCCGGCAAGACCACCACGACCGAACGCATTCTGCACTACACCGGTGTGTCGCATAAGATCGGCGAAGTGCATGATGGCAACACCACGACCGATTATATGGATCAGGAGCGTGAGCGCGGCATTACCATTACGTCCGCCGCGGTGACCTGCGAGTGGAAAGACCACCGCATCAATATCATCGACACCCCCGGCCATATCGATTTCAACATCGAAGTGAACCGCAGCCTGCGCGTGCTTGATGGCGCGATTTTCATCATCGAGGGCGTCGCCGGCGTGCAGCCGCAGTCCGAGACGAACTGGCGCCTGGCCGACCGTTACAATGTGCCGCGCATTATTTTCATCAACAAGCTGGATCGCACCGGTGCCGATTTCTATCGCGCCTTCGCGACCCTGAAGGAAAAGCTCGATATCATTGCGCTGCCGCTGCAATTGCCGATCGGTATCGAGGACAGCTTCGTCGGCGTGGTCGATCTGGTCGAGATGAAGGCGATCATCTGGGAAGGCGGCGATCTGGGTGCCAAATTCCACGATGAGCCGATTCCCGAAGCGATGATGGAGCAGGCCAAGGAGCATCGCCAAGTGCTGCTCGATACCGCTCTCTCGGTCGACGACGCGGGCATGGAAGAGTATTTCGAGAAGGGCGACGTTTCGGTCGAAACCCTCAAGCGCGCGATCAAGACCGGCACCATCACCGGCGCGTTCCGTCCCGTGCTGTGCGGTACAGCGTTCAAAAACAAGGGTGTGCAGCCTTTACTTGATGCCGTGCTTGATTATCTGCCGAGCCCGGTCGATGTGCCCGGCATCAAGGTTGCGGTTGAAGAAGGCGAGGAAGAAGGCGATCATCAGCGCCGGATCAAGGCGGATGTGAACGCGCCGTTCTCCGGCCTGGCGTTCAAGATCATCAACGACAAATACGGTACCCTGACCTTTGTTCGCGTCTATTCCGGCACGTTGAAATCCGGCGATTCGGTGATGAACACCACCAAGGATCACAAGGAGCGCATCGGCCGCATGTTCCAGATGCACGCTGATAAGCGCGCGGAAATCAAGGAAGTGCACGCGGGCGACATTGCGGCATTCGTTGGTCTGAAAGACACCGGCACCGGCGATACCCTTGCCTCGGCCGATGATCCGGTGATCCTGGAGCGGATGGCCTTCCCGGTACCCGTGATCGACATTTCGGTCGAGCCGAAGACCAAGGAAGCGGTCGAGAAAATGACTCTCGCGCTGCAGAAACTGGCCGGTGAAGATCCCTCGCTGCGGTTGAAGACCGATCAGGAGACCGGCCAGACGATTCTGTCCGGCATGGGCGAGTTGCATCTTGAAATCATCATCGACCGTCTGCGCCGGGAATATGGCGTCGATGCCAATATCGGCGCGCCGCAGGTTGCGTATCGTGAAACCATTTCGCGGCCGCATACCGAGATTTATACCCACAAGAAACAGTCCGGTGGGTCGGGCCAGTACGCCGAAGTCAAGATCATTTTCGAGCCGATGGAGCGCAACGGCGGCATCGTGTTCGAAAACAAGGTGGTCGGCGGTTCGGTGCCACGCGAGTATATTCCGGCTGTTGAAAAAGGCATCAAGGTCCAGGCCGACACCGGCGTGCTCGCCGGCTTCCCGACCGTGGACTTCAAATACACGCTGGTCGATGGCAAGTACCATGACGTCGATTCGAGTGCTCTCGCGTTCGAAATCGCCGCCAAGGCCTGCTTCCGCGAAGGCATGAAAAAGGCCAGCCCGATCATTCTGGAACCGATCATGGACGTGGAAGTCACCACGCCGCAGGATCACGTCGGCGACGTCGTCGGCGACTTGAACCGCCGCCGCGGCATGATCCAGAACCAGGAAAGCTCGGGCTCCACCATCATCGTCCGCGCCCAGGTGCCGTTGAAGGAAATGTTCGGCTACATCTCGAACCTGCGCAGCCAGACAAAGGGCCGCGCCTCGTTCACCATGCAGTTCCATCACTACGACCCGGTGCCGCGCAACATCGCCGACGAAATCATGGCGAAGAGTGCATGATGATCCGCCCACAGGGTCAGGTCTGACGGAATGCGGCTTCGCTGGGTGCGTGGCCGCGATAGCATCATGACAAAAGCGGGTGAACGCGCCCGCGAATGGCTTGGACTTGATGACGCGGGCAACCCTATTGCCCGCGTTATTCATTTGGACGGTCCAATGGAAACCGAACGCGGCACGTTCCGCGCCATCGCCCTCGATCGGGACGCCAAACTCATCCGGCTGCTCCCCCTGCCACCCGCGGATGGCGATTGGCTCGCCGTCATCGGCGGCCGCGTCGTCGGCCGCGCTGCGGCACCGCTCGCCGCCGTACGGCGCGCCGAAGCGGCATTGTGAGGGTGGGATTATGCGGGGTGATCGGCGTGAAGCAAGCAAGGCGGGGGGCTTTGCCCCCTCGACCCCCACTAAGGGCGGAGCCCTTAGAACCCGCTAGTTTTAGGCAAGGGGAGGGCGACCCAGGGCAGATCGACGGAAAATCCGAGGCAGCGCCCTCCCCTTGCCTAAAACTAATGGATTTTAAAGCCCGGCGCGCGTCGCGCGCCTCATCATATGGTAGCGGGCATCTTGCCCGCGGGGCCTTTAACGGGGTCCAGGGGCGGAGGAGCCGAAGGTTCCAGCGATTCTCTTCATCGCTGGAATGGCTCCGGAGGGAGGGCCCCTGGCCTTGCTTGCCCACGCCGGCCACCACCCACAGCCCATCCTCAAATTGCACCGTCGGTGCGCATATATGTCATGCGGCGGTGAGGGGGCGTCGGGTGGTGGTTGGTCATGTAGGCTGTCTTATTGAATGTAGGGGAGGTTGTGATGGTGCAGGCTGTGAAGATCAATGTGAACGGGGCTGACCATGAAGTTCGGGCGGAGCCGGACAGCATGTTGTTGTATGCGTTGCGCGATAATCTGGGTTTGCACGGGCCGAAGTTCGGCTGTGGGCTTTCCGAATGTGGCGCGTGCACGGTGATTTTGGATGGGGTTGCGGTGCATTCCTGCGTGACGCCATTGGCGGCGGCGCATGGGCAGAAGATTGTGACGCTTGAGGGGCTGAGCGTGGATGGCAAGCCGAATCCGTTGCAGGCGGCGTTCATCGAGGAGCAGGCGGCGCAGTGCGGCTATTGTATCAATGGGATGATCATGACGGCGCAGGCGTTTCTGGATCACCATCCGAAGCCGAATCGTGACGAGATCAAGCAGGCGTTGAACAATAATTTGTGCCGGTGTGGCACGCATATGCGGATCGTGCGGGCGGTGGAGCGTGCGGCAGGCATGGCGCCGGCGGGTGCGGGAGCGAAACCATGAACGAGATGACACCGGTGGTGGGGCGCGGGATCGATCGGCGCGGGTTGTTCAGGCTTTCGGGCGGCCTGGTGGTGGCGTTCAGTCTGTTTGGCGGGGCGGAGGCGCGCGCGGATGGGTTGCCGGCGACCAGACTGGGCGGTGTGCCGGATGCGGCGAAGCTTTCGGCCTGGCTCGCGGTGCATCCTGACAACACGGCGACGCTGTTCACCGGCAAGGTCGAGGTTGGGACCGGCGTGCAGACCGCGTTGGCGCAGATTGCGGCGGAGGAGCTGGATTTTCCGGTCGACCGCTTGAGCGTGGTGATGGGCAATACGTGGGAGACGGTCGATCAGGGGCCGACCTATGGCAGCCGGACGATACGCTATGCCGGGCCGCAGATACGCCACGCGGCGGCGGCGGGGCGGCAGGTGCTGCTCGATCTGGCGGCGACACATTTCAAGGTGCCGGCCGAGCGATTGCGGGTGAAGGACGGCGTGATTTCGGTGAGCAACGCGCCGGGGCGAACGGTAACCTATGGTAAGCTGGTTGCGGGCAAGCGGCTCGACATGACGATTGGTGCGACGGGCACCAGTTTTGCGATGAAGGTGGCGCCGCAGGCGAAGCTGAAGAATCCAAAGGATTATACCGTGGTCGGCACCTCGGTGGTCCGCAAGGATATTCCGGGCAAGATCACGGGGGCGTTCACCTATATCCAGGACGTGAAAGTGCCGGGGATGCTGCACGGGCGTGTGGTGCGGCCGTTCGGGGTGCAGGCGAAGCTGCTGAGCGTGGATGAGACGGGGTTGCAGGAGATTCCCGGTTTCGTGCAGGTGGTGCGGCGGGAGAATTTTCTGGGCGTGGTCGCGACGACCGAATGGGGTGCGATACAGGCGGCGGCGAAGCTTGGTTCGGTGCTGAAGCCGAAGGGACCGACGGCGTATGGCGCCAAATGGTCCGACTGGAACGGGTTGCCGGCGCAGGATCATATCTGGCAGACGGTGCGCGATACGTCCGGCACCAATACCACGGTGAACGAGACCGGGTCGGTCGATGTGGCGCTGCATGGGGCGGCGAAGGTGGTCAAGGCGACGTATCGGACGCCGTTTCAGATGCATGGTTCGATCGGGCCGTCCTGCGCCATTGCGGACGTGGGAAAGGACCGGGCGACGTTCTGGTCCGGCACGCAGATGCCGCATACCGACCGGCAGGTGATGGCGACGCTGCTGGGCGTGCCGGTGGACCGGGTGGATGTGCATTGGTTCGAGGCATCGGGCGCCTACGGGCGCAATGGGTTGGACCAGGTGGTCGCCGATGCGGCGCTGATGTCGCAGGCGGTGGGCAAGCCGGTGCGGGTGCAGTGGATGCGCTGGGACGAGCATGGCTGGGAGCCGAAGGGACCACCGATTGCGCAGGATCTGGCCGGCGCGATCGATGAGCACGGCAATGTGACCGCGTGGCGGCATCATATGTGGATCCCGACGTTTCTGGATACCACGCTGGTGGCGGCGCAGTTGATCAACCAGCCGAATGTCGGCGGGTCGGTCGGGCTGGGGTTGCCGGCGATCACCTATGCGTATCAGTTTCCCAACGCGGATGTGACCAGCCATGGCGAGGGGCGTGTGGCGTTGCGGACGTCGTGGTTGCGCTCGCCGGCGCAGTTCGAGACGACCTATGCGATGGAGGCGTTCATCGATGAGTTGGCGGCCTCAGCCGGGCAGGACTCGCTGGCATTGCGGTTGAAATACCTCAAGGACGAGCGGGCGATCGGTGTGCTGAAGGCGGCGGCGCAGGCTTATGGCTGGGAGCAGCGGCCGACGCGGGCGGGCAAGGGCAACGACCAGGGCAAGCTGGCGCATGGGCGGGGCATCGCCTGGGCCAATCGCGATGATACGCGGGTGGCGACGATTGCGGATGTGACGGTGGATCGGGCCACCGGCGACATTCGTGTGACGCGGGTGGTGGTGGCGCATGATTGCGGGTTGGTGATCAATCCGGATGGGTTGCGCAACCAGATCGAGGGGAACGTGATCCAGTCGATCAGCCGTAGCCTGCATGAGGAGGTTACGTTCAGTACCGCGCGTGTGACGAGCCTGGACTGGGTCGGGTATCCGATTTTGCGGTTCGAGGAGATTCCGGACCGGATCGATATCGTCCTGGTCAATCCGGGTGACAAATATCCGGCGTATGGCGGGGGTGAGCCTTCGACCTGCCCGACCGCGGCGGTGATCAGCAATGCGGTGTTCGATGCGACCGGCGTGCGGTTGCGCGAGATTCCGTTTCGGTCGGATCGGGTCAAGGCGCTGCTGACGGCGGCGTGAGGCAGGCGGGCCGGGGGGTTGGCGTCCCCTGGCCCGGCTGGCTTCGATATTGTCCGTTGCTTGCCGCGTCAGCGGCGGCGCGGGCGGATGATCTGGTCCTGTTCGAGGGCGGTGATATCGGCTGCGGTGAAGCCGTGTTCGGTGAGGATTTCGGATTGGTGTTGGGCGAAGGCCGGCGGCGCGGTGCGCGGGCCGCCCGGGGTGCGGGAGAATTTGATCGGGGTGCCGAGCGTTTTGATGCCGTCGAGCTCGGCGATCATGGCGCGGTGATGCGCGTGGGCCGAGTTCAGCGCGACATCGACCGGTTGGACCGCACCGGCGGGGACGCCGGCTTCGATCAGGGTGATGGCGAGGGCCGCGCCGTCGTGGCCGGCGAGGGCTGCGGTGAGGGCGGCTTTTAGTGCGGGGCGGTTGGCCAGGCGATCGGAATTGGTGGCGAACGCGGGGTTGGCGGCGATGTCCGGCCGGGCGAGGATGGCGCAGAGTTTGCGAAACTGGCCGTCGTTGCCGCCGGCGATGAAAATATCGCAGGTGGCGGTAGGGAAGGTTTCGTAGGGCGCGATGTTGGGGTGGGCGTTGCCGGTGGCGGCGGGGCGTTTGCCGGCGAGCAGGTAGTTGGCGCCGGCCGGGTGGAGCAGGGCGAGTGCGGTGTCGTGCAGGGTCATGTCGATGAACTGGCCGCGGCCGGATGTTCTGCGTTCGTGGATCGCCATCATGATGCCGAGCGCGGCGTAGAGGCCGGTGCCGAGATCGACGATGGGCGTGCCCATGCGGACCGGGCCGTGGGCGGGATCGCCGTTGATGGTCATCAGCCCGGTCATGGCCTGGACGACGGCATCGTAGCCGGGCAGGCCGCCGAGCGGGCCATCGGCGCCGAAGCCAGAGATGCGGCAATGGATCAGGCGGGGGAATCGGGCGCTCAGCGTGTCGTAGCCGATGCCCCATTTTTCGAGACTGCCGGGTTTGAAGTTTTCCACCAGCGCGTCGGCGGTTTCGAGCAGGCGGAGCAGGACCGCTCTGCCTGCGGGGTGCGCGAGATCGAGGCTCATGGCGCGTTTGTTGCGGTTGGCGCCGAGGTAGTAACTGGCATCGCGCGTCCCGTTGTCACGCGTCAGGAAGGGTGGGCCCCAGTCGCGCACCTCGTCGCCCTGGGGGGGTTCGATCTTGATGACGTCGGCACCGTGATCGGCGAGGATCATGGTGCAATAGGGGCCGCCGAGGACGCGGGTGAGATCGATGATTTTCAGGCCGTCGAGCGCGCGTGTGGACATCGGGTTTCCTTGCCGCGCATGGACGGGCGGCTTCCGATCCGCTCTACTGGCAGGACGAGGCGTGGACAAGGAGGCGAGGGACGATGGATTTAGGATTGCGCGGCAAGCGGGCGATCGTGTGTGCGGCGAGCAAGGGGCTGGGCAGGGCGACCGCGCTGGCGCTGGCGCGCGAGGGGGTCGATCTGGTGATCACGGCGCGCGGCGAGGCGGCGTTGGCCGAAACCGCGGCGATGATCGCCGCGACCACCGGGGTGAAGGTAGCGATGGCCGTGGGCGATATCACGACCGAGGCAGGACGGGCGGTGGCGCTCGGGTTGTGCCCGGCGCCGGATATTCTGATCACCAACGCCGGCGGGCCGCCAGCCGGGGATTTTCGCAATTTCAGCGATGCCGACTGGCAGGCGGCGTTGCAGGCGAACATGCTGACGCCGATTGCGCTGATCCGTGCGACGATCGATGGTATGATCGCGCGCAAATTCGGCCGGGTGGTGAATATTACCTCGGCGGCCGTCAAGACGCCGATTCCGATGCTGGGGTTATCCAACGGCGCGAGGGCCGGGCTGACCGGGTTTGTCGCCGGGCTGGCGCGGCAGGTGGCGCGGCATAACGTAACAATCAACAATATCCTGCCGGGGCCGTTTCTGACCGATCGGCTGCGCGACAATGCCGCGACGGCGGCGAAGGCGGCCGGGCGCAGCGCCGAGGAGGAGCTCGCGTTGCGGGCCAAGGCGAATCCGGCCGGGCGGGTGGGCACGCCGGAGGAGTTTGGCGATGCCTGCGCGTTTTTATGTGCCGCGCAATCGGGCTTCATCGTCGGGCAGAATCTGCTGCTCGACGGCGGGGCCTCCAACGCGGCGTTCGGGTGAGCCTTGGCGTATCCGGTGTCCGACCATTTCGATGGTAGATTGTTTTTCAACCCTGAGGGTGTGGTGCGGCGGCCGCCCGAGGGGACGATCGGTCGGCCGAGCGGGCGATTCCCGGTGCTGCGCTGGGTGACGCGGCGCGAGGGGCGCGCGAAATGGCCCGAGCATGTGCCAAATATGGCGTATCCGCCGCCTGGCGGGGCGGTCGGGCCGGGCGCGCTGGACCTGACCTTCATCGGCCACTCCAGCTTCATGCTGCGGCTCGATGGGGTGACGCTGCTGAGCGATCCGGTGTTTTCGCGGCGCTGTTCGCCGGTTTCGTTCGCCGGGCCGAGCCGGGTGCGCGCACCGGGGCAGGCGATGGCGGCGCTGCCGAAGCCGGATGGTATTTTGTTATCGCATAATCATTACGATCATTGCGATATCCTGGCGCTTCGCGCGTTGCGGCGGCGGTTTGGCGCGACGCCGATTTTCGCACCGCTCGGCAACAAGGCGTGGCTGGAGGCCAAAGGGCTCGGCCCGGTCACCGAACTGGACTGGTGGCAGAGTGCGACGCTGCGGGACACGGTGATCACGCTGACGCCGGCGCGGCATTTCGCGGCGCGGACCCTGCGCGACCGGAACATGACGCTGTGGGGCGGGTTTTTTCTCGATCACCGCGGGGCGAAGCTCTATGTCGCCGGGGATAGCGGCTATACCGGTTATTTTCGGACGATCCGCGCGCGGCTGGGGCCGCCGGATGTGGCACTTTTGCCGATCGGCGCCTATGAGCCGCGCTGGTTCATGGGCAGTGTGCACATGAATCCGGCCGATGCGGTAACGGCGTTTCATGATCTGCAAGCCCGCCAGGCGGTGGGGATGCATTTCGGCACGTTTCAACTGACCGACGAGGCGATCGACGCGCCGTTGATCGATCTGGCGGCGGCGCGGGCGGCGGCGGGGTTGGCGGACGAGCGGTTCACCACGCTCGATTTCGGTGAGACCCGCCGGTTCAGCCTCTCATCCGATTAAGATAGGCCGACAAATCGGCCTCAGGCGAGATTGAGGTCGGCCGCCAGCTCGAGTAGGGCGAGATCGCGGCCAGGACCGGCAATGAACGACAGGCCGACCGGTGCGCCATCGACGCGGGCGACCGGAATGGTCAGTTCCGGCAAGCCGGGGAAGGCGGCGATGATGCCGACCCTGATGGTGCGGTTGCGGACGATCTCGAGGCTCGGCTGATCGGCATCGCGCATTGGCGCAGGGCAGGGCGAGGTGGGCAGCACCAGGATCGCACCGCCCTCCAGCAAGGCGAGCATGCGGGCGGTGAAGCTGCGGCGGACCAGCAGCCCGGCTTCCGCGCCGGCGGCGGTCGCGGCCTTGGTTGCGGCGAACCTGCCGGCGATAACGGGGTCGAGCGTCGGATTGGTTTCGATGAAGCCGCCCAGGGTCGCCCAGGTTTCCCGGTCGCGCACGGCGCGCTGGGCTGCGAGGATGGTGTCCAGCCCTTCGGGTGCAGGATCGATCACCGGCATCGGGCCGAGTTGTTCGATGATTGCTTCGAGCGCCGCGCTGACCGCCGGATCCGCGTTGGCGAAGGCGGGGCCGACTTTTAGGAACACAGTGGAGAGCGGTCTTGCCGGCGGTAGCAGCGCCTCGCCGATTTTGAGCATGGTTGCGGCATCGCGCGCGAACCAGCCGGGCGTGTCGAAACTCGGCGCGAGGGCGGCGGCGCCGGCGAGGCTGATGATGCCATGGGTGGGACGCAGGCCGTACAGGCCGCAGTAGCTGGCGGGGATGCGCACCGAGCCGCCGGTATCCGAGCCAATGCCGACCGTGGCGCGGTGGCCCGCGACCATCGCGACCGAACCGCAGGAGGAGCCGCCGGGGAGACGATCGGGCGCGGCCGGGTTGATCGGCGTGCCGTAATGGATGTTGCGGCCTTCCATGCCGAAGGCGAGTTCGACGGTTGTCGTCTTGCCGGTGATATGGGCGCCGGCATCGAGCAGGCGCTGCACGATCCAGGCATGGGCAAGCGCCTTGCCGTGGCGCTGGCCCCAGTCCGGATTGCCGAACGCGGTGACTTCGCCCGCGATATCGAACAGATCCTTGACCACCACGTCGATCCCGGCGAGCGGACCAACCGGGTTGCCGGGAATATCGAGGGATTTGATCAGACCGTGGTCGGCGTGTTCGGCGAAGGTACTCATGAAGTGGGTGTAGCATGGGTTGCTGGAATTGGGGGAAGGGAGCGAGATAAAGGAAAGACTTCTTTTTTGAAAAAAAGAAGCAAAAAACTTTTTGACTCTGGGCACGGGCTTTGGAACCGGCGCGGGCCCAAACGAGTGAAGTTTTTTTGCTTCTTTTTTGTTCACAAAAAAAGAAGACTTTCCTCCCCTGCCGTTCGCCCGATGCCCGACTTGAACATCCGGCACATCAGCCTAGACTCATGCTCAGACCAAACGATCGACCAACAAGGACAACTATCCGATGAGTGTCACGACTCCTGATCTTTCGATGCCCGATCTATCGCGGATCGATCCGCGCACGGTCGATGCTGCCGACCAGACCGCGCGGTATTGGACCAGCAAGGAGCGCGGGCCGATCAAACCGGGGTCGGAAGCTCATAAGCGCGCCATGTGCATGATGTTTCACGAGACGTTCAACCCCTACAAGCCCTCGGTGCTCGCCTGGCCGAAGCTGGATCAGGAGACGCAGGACAAGATTACGTCGCTGCCGATCTGGGATATCGCGGTGCAGACCGAGGGCAAGGCGCGGCTGCGGATGGCGGCCTATGCGCGGCACTTGATGGCGATCGACCCCGATATGGGCAAGACGATCGAGCTGAACGGCTGGGAGGAGAACCGCCACAAGGAGGTGCTGTCCAAGCTGGTGGAGGTTTACGGGATTCCGTTGGAGCCTGAGCCGCCCTATGTCGAGCCGCGCGATCCGGAATGGGCGTATATGGTGACCGGTTATTCCGAGTGCATCGATAGTTTCTTCGCGTTCGGGTTGTTCGAACTCGCCAAGCGTTCGGGGTTTTTCCCAGCCGAGCTGGTCGAGACGTTCGAACCGGTGATCCAGGAGGAGTGCCGGCATATTCTGCTGTTCGCCAATTGGGTGGCGTGGCATCGGGCCAATCTGCCGATCCATAAGCGGATCTGGTTCGAGCTGCGGGTGGCGGCGGTGTATGCGTTCCTGGGCTGGGAGCGGATTGGCATTGCGCGCGGCATCGATGACGGCCCTGAGGGCAAGAAGACGGGCAAGCCGCAGGATAATAATTTCACGGTCAACGGGTCGAAGGCGGTCAGCAGCGAGGACATCAAGGTGTTCGACCTTATGCGGATTTGCCTGGAAGAGAACGACCGGCGGTTTTCTGGGTATGATTCACGGCTGCTGCGGCCGACCACGTTTCCCGCACTCGTGCGCCTTGCGCTGAAGTTCGTACCGCAACGCAAGGCCGCAAACCCAGCCGCGCAAGCGGCGTGACCGACAACGCACGGCAGATCGCCTACTGGAACGAGGTGGCGGGCCCGAAATGGGTGCGCATCCAGGGGGCGATGGAGGCGCGGTTGGCCGGCATCGAGGATATGCTGCTGGCGCGCGCGCAGCCGCGCCTGGGCGAGCGTGTGCTCGAGATCGGCTGCGGTACCGGCACGACCACCGCGCGGCTGGCCGATGCGGTCGGTTCGTCGGGCCATGTGACGGCGGTGGACGTGTCGCGCCCGATGCTGGATGTCGCGCGGATGGCGCTGGCGGCGCAGCGCAACGTGACGCTGATCGAAGCAGATGCGGCGACCGCGCGGTTCGAAGGCGTGTTCGATCTGCTGACGTCGCGGTTCGGGATCATGTTTTTCGAGGACCCGCTGGCGGCGTTCGGCAATTTGTATCGGGCGTTGCGGCCGGGGGCGCGGCTGGTCTGTGTCGCCTGGGCGCCGATTGCCGATAATCTGCACTGGTCGGTACCGCTGCGCCTCGCGATCGAGCGGCTCGGGCCACCGAAGCCGCGCGCACCGCACGCGCCGGGGCCGCTGGCGTTCGACGATCCGGCCTATGTGACGGAGATTCTGAGCGGGGCCGGATTCGCCGAGGTCGCGGTGCGGGCCGAACCGGTGACGCTGATCGGCAAATCGCTCGATGACGAGGCGCAGGTCGCGACCATGATGGGACCGGCCGGCGCGCTGCTGGATGAGAAACAGGCGGATGCGGCGACGCGGGCCGAACTGCTCGTGGCGTTTCGCGCGGCGTTGCCCGACTACGCGGATCGCAACGCGCGGCTGCGGGCGACCGTGCATTTGATCACGGCGCGCCGCGCCTGATCCAGGCCTCGTAGATCGATTGATCTGTCTTTTATAAACAACTCAAAACAACGGTGTCGAATAGGTATCTTGTTCGCTAGATACCTAATCACCATTATTACTGCCAGTCGTTGTATCCAGAAATAATGTTCATAATCAACTATTTGCTGTTGTCGGCAGTATCAGTGACGCTGGCATGACCTGGGATTTGACCATTATTTTCCCCAAAGTTTCGCGCATGAATTTTTGTGATTACAATAGAGTCCAAGTTGAGTCATTTTGTAATTGACAACCTTGGCGTGTTTTTTGTACTCGTGACTCAACGATAACGTTTTTCAAACTATTTTCGGGAGATTTTCATGACGGGTACGATCAGTACGACAGTCACGAGCGCGATTACGCTCGGTTCCGGCGGATATATCGGGTTGATTTCAATAACCGGTACCGGCGCGATCAGTGTCGCGGGTCTCGGTACGACGGCGCTGTATGACCCGTCCAGCCAAACGGCGGCTCTGATTACCAATGCAGGATCGATTCTCGCCGGAACGGGCACGCTGGGGAGCGCAGGTTTACTCGGCTTAGGGGGCACGCCGGGTGGTCTGGGGGGTGACGGTGTCGACCTCCGAGGTATAGGCGCCGTCGTTGTCACCAAGGTGGTATAGCGGGCGGGGCAGGCGGTGCCGGTGCGACTGAGCTGCTTAACGTGCTGACCCTGCTCGGTGCCACATCGGGTGGTAACGGCGGGATTGGTCTTTATGGGGAAGCGAATGGCGCCAGCCTGACCAATAGCGGTACCCTCGCGGGTGGTACTGGTGGCTTGGGGGGGGCGAATATTACGTCGCTGCTCGGCAATGACGCCCCGGCAGCGGGCGGCGGGGGTGGTGCGGCCCTGATACTGAGGGGTACAGCATCGTCGCTCACCAATACCGGCGTGGTGATCGGCGGTAGTGGCGGCATCGGCGGCACCAATGTGATTTCGGCGCTGAGCGCGGCAGGGACGGGTGGCATCGGTGGTGCGGCGATCAGCCTGTCAGGGGGTGGTTATGTCGATAACACGACGAGCATCATCGGCGGTGCCGGTGGCGCTGGGGGTTACAACGATATTGCGGGCGTGCTGAGCCGCACCGGGGTGGGCGGTGCTGGCGGAACGGGACTTTACCTCGATGGCGGCACGCTGCTGAACGCGGGGACGATCGATGGCGGCGCGGGTGGTCTTGGTGCCGTGAACGGCGCGGCCGGCGAGGCGATCGTGTTCGGTGGCGTTGCTAGCACTTTGATTGCCGCGGCGGGGGCGGTGTTTGCCGGCACGGTGGCTGCGAATGCCACAGTGGCGGACGTGCTTGAACTCTCCGGTACGTCAGGGGTCGCGTTGACTGGACTCGGCACTTCGTTCACCGGCTTTAACGAGATCAGTTTTGCCGCCGGTGCGGCACGGACGATCAGCGGCGATGCAACGGGGCTTGCGAGCGGCCAGACGATCAGCGGATTTACCGGCACGGATGCTCTGTTGTTGACCGGGTTTTCCGCGACCAGCGCGAGTTTTGTCAGCGGGACCGGGCTCGAACTGAGCAACGGCACGACGACCGACACGCTGAACCTGTTGGGCAGTTTCACCACCGCCGATTTCACCGTGTCGTCAGCGGGCAATACCACTGAAATCGCGCTATCGAGCGCGCCTTGTTACCTGGCGGGCACGTTGATCGATACCGATATCGGCGCCGTGCAGGTGGAGTGCCTGGCGATCGGCGATCGGGTGCGAACGCTGAACGGCAGTTTCAAACCGATCAAATGGATCGGCCGGCGCAGCTACAGCCGGGTTGCCGCCAAATCGAACCCGCGGACCCAGCCGATCCGGTTTCGCGCCGGCGCGCTGGCCGAGGGGATTCCGCGCCGGGATCTGCTAGTTTCGGCCGATCATGCGATGTATCTCGCGGATGTGCTGATCCCGGCTGCGGCGCTGGTCAACGGCGTGAGCGTGGTGATCGCCGATGACATCGACCCGGTGCAATATGTTCATATCGAACTCGAGACCCATGAGGTGATTTTTGCAGAAGGGGCAGCAGCAGAGAGTTTCGTCGATTGCGACAGCCGGATGCTGTTTCAGAATGCCGATACGTTTCGCACGCTTTACCCAAACGATGCCCGCACGCCGTGGGCGTTTTGTGCGCCGCGCTGCGAGGGCGGGCTGAATGTCGAGCGGATTCGGCGCGAGATTGCGATTCGCGCCGGAGTTGCGGCGGTACTGGAGCCTGGCCCGTTGATCGGGTTTGTCGATCAGGCGCTGCGCAGCCGCATCACCGGCTGGGCGATTGATCAGGCGCACCCGAACGAGCCGGTCGAGCTTGAGTTGACCGACGGGGATGCGCTGGTGATGCGCTTCGTGGCGCAGATGTTCCGACAGGATATTGCGGATGCCAACTTGGGCAGCGGCTGTGCCGGGTTCGACATCGCGCTCCCGATGGCGCTGGCACCGGACCGGCCGCACGTATTGCGAATCCGGCGGGCTAGCGACCAGCGTGAGTTGACCGGCTCGCCGCTTGAGATGCCGGCGCTGGCTGCGTTCGGCGAGGCACGGTCAGCGCTGTCACGGGTGACGGAAATCGGCATTGCGGCGGCGGCGACGGTGACGGAATTCGACGAGATGCTCGATGACCTGGCGCGGGCGATGCAGTCGGTACGAACCAGCAGGATGAAGGTGTCATCCGGGACGGAGGGTCGCCAGCCAGCGCGGCGGCAGGTTTCGCGCCGGGCGCTGATAATCGACGATACGCTCCCCGATGCGCGACGCGATGCGGGGTCGAATGCGGTGATTTCGCATATGACGTCGTTGCGGCGGTTGGGCTTTCAGGTTGAGTTCGTACCTTCGACGCCCATAGCCAATCCGGTGCTGGTGGCGGCTCTGACGGCACGGGGCATTCTGGTGCACTGCCTGCCCGCGGTGACCTCGGTCGAGGAGGTGCTGCGGGCAGGCGGTGATGATTATTGCGTGATCTACTTCCACCGGCTGGGGAATGCCGAAGCATATGCCGGGATCGCGCGTCGCCATTGCCGGCACGCCAGGCTGGTTTATGCGGTCGCCGATCTGCATTGGTTGCGCTTGGCGCGGCAGGCGGAGGTGGAGCAATGGCCGGCGCTGGTCGATCAGGCGCGCAGCCTTAGGTCGCGCGATCTGATGGTTATGCGGGTGGTGGATGCGGTGATCACCCATTCCCCGATCGAGCGGGATATCCTGCTGGCTGCGATGCCTGACCTCGCGGTGACGATCGTGCCCTGGGATGTCGCGCCTGGCGGCGCACCGGGCAGTTTCGCCGGGCGCAGCGGCGTCGGGTTCGTCGGTCATTTCGGCCATATGCCCAATCTGGATGCGGTGGACCGGCTGATCGATCGCATCATGCCGCTGGTCTGGGCGGAGGCGCCGGAGATCAAGCTGTTGCTGGCGGGGAGTGCGGCGCCGGCGAGCCTGATACGCTGGGTCGAGCGGATGCCGCAATTGGAACTATGTGGGCAGGTGGAGGATCTGGCTGGGTTTTTCGGGCGGGTGCGGTTGTCCGTGGCGCCGCTGCGGTTCGGGGCCGGCATCAAGGGCAAGGTATTGGACAGTTTCGCCGCAGGGGTGCCATGCGTGATGAGCCCGATGGCGGCCGAGGGCCTGCGGTTGACGCCGGAGCTTGAGCGGCTGGTCGGGGCGGATGACGAGCGCCTTGCCGCACTGATCCTTGAGATGCACGGGAGTGAGAGTGCGTTTCAACAGGCAGCGGTGGCGGGTCAGGCGCTGACCGCGGCGGATCACGCGCCTGTTTGTGTCGACTCGGCGATGCGGATGGTGGTTAATCCGGTAGCCGAGCGCGTGTTGGCGGCCTGAGGAAGGGACGGTCTCGTGCTTTGCGGCGTCTGCCGGGGTTTTGCCAAGGTTCTCGCGGTGTTTGATTGACAGTTCCGCGCTTGTGACTATAACCTACGCCATGTCGCGATTCCGAAAGGTTTCGCGCGTTCCCCTTTTTTTGACTGTTCGCTATCCTGTTTTCCTTGTGTCTGCCCTCGTGGCTTGTAGCTAGAATTGGACCTTATTGATGTTCGCAGTGATCCGCACCGGCGGAAAACAATATCGCGTCGTGCCGGACGCCGTGTTGAAGGTTGAGAAGCTCGAAGCCGAGGCCGGCAGCACGGTGACTTTCACCAATGTGCTTGCCCTGGGCGGCGAAGCGGGCGTGACGCTGGGCAAGCCGATCGTCGAGGGTGCGACTGTGACCGCGACCGTGATCGCGCAGGACCGGTTGGACAAGGTGATTATTTTCAAGAAGCGCCGTCGGCAGAACAGCCGTCGCAAGAACGGTCATCGCCAGCAGGTGACTGTGCTGCGGGTTTCCGGCATCAACGCGGCCTGATCAGAGGAGTTTTCGATGGCACATAAAAAAGCCGGTGGTTCGTCACGCAATGGCCGCGACTCGGCCGGGCGTCGTCTGGGTGTGAAGAAGTTTGGCGATGAGCAGGTGGTTGCCGGCAATATCATCATCCGTCAGCGCGGCACCAAGGTGAAGCCGGGCACCAATGTCGGGCTCGGGCGCGACCATACGATTTTCGCGCTGGTCGATGGCCGCGTGAAGTTTGCGCGCCGCGCCGAAGGCCGGGTTTCCGTTTCGGTGGAACCGCTGGCGATCGCGGCCGAATAAGCCGACCTCCTTTTGGGTTCGGGGAAGGTCGGCTCGCGCCGGCCTTTTTCGTGTGTGGATTGTTATGAAGTTTCTGGATCAGGCCAAGATTTATCTGCGCTCCGGCGATGGCGGCAACGGCGTCGTTGCGTTCCGGCGGGAGAAATATATCGAGTTCGGCGGACCGGATGGCGGCAACGGCGGGCGCGGTGGCGACATTGTGTTCGAGGCGGTCGAGAATCTGAACACGTTGCTCGATTTTCGCTACACGCAGCATTTCCGGGCGCGCAAGGGCGGCAACGGCGCGGGGCGCGACTGCACCGGGGCTGCCGCGCCGACCATGCTGATCAAGGTGCCGATCGGCACGCAGATTTTCGACGATGACCGCGAGACGTTGCTGGCTGATCTGGACAAGCCGGGCATGCGCATCGTGTTTCTGCGCGGTGGCGATGGCGGGCATGGCAATGCGATGTTCAAGACATCGACCAACCGGGCGCCGCGCCGGGCTGATCCGGGCTGGCCGGGCGAGGAGCGCTGGGTCTGGCTGCGGCTGAAACTGATCGCCGATGCCGGGCTGGTCGGGCTGCCGAATGCCGGGAAATCGACGTTTCTGGCAGCGGCTTCGGCGGCGCGGCCGAAGATTGCGGATTATCCGTTCACTACGCTGCATCCGCAACTGGGGGTCGTGCGGCTTTCCATGACCGAGGAATTCGTGCTCGCGGATATTCCTGGCCTGATCGAGGGTGCGCATGATGGTGCGGGGTTGGGGGACCGGTTTTTAGGGCATGTCGAGCGCTGTGCGGCGCTGATTCATCTGATCGATGGGGCGGCTGGCCATGTGGTGGATGCTTGGCGGACCATTCGCGGTGAGTTGGATGCGTATGGCGGCGGTTTGAACACCAAGCCGGAATTGATCGTGCTGAACAAGATGGACGCGATGAGCCCGCGCGAGATTTCATCGCGCAAGGCGGCGCTGGCCAAGGCCTCCGGCGCGCCGGTCATGGTGATGTCGGCCGCGGCGCAGATGGGGGTCGATGAGGTGTTGCGCGCGGTGTTCAACATGGTGCTCGAGAATCGTAAATGAGCCGGGCGGCACCGAGCCTGACCGAGGCGAAGCTGCTGGTGGTCAAGATCGGCTCGGCGTTGATCGTCGATCCGGCGGCGGCTCTGCCCCGGACGGGCTGGTTGCACGGCATGGCGGCGGATATTGCTGCGTTGCGGGCGCGTGGGGTGCGCGTGATCGTGGTTTCATCCGGCGCGATCGCGCTGGCGCGGCGGCAGTTGGGGTTGCTGCAGCCACGGTTGCGGCTCGAAGAGAAGCAGGCGGCCGCGGCGGTCGGGCAGATCCGCCTCGCGCAGGCGTGGAGCGAGGCGCTCTCGGCGCATGGGCTGGTGGCGGCGCAGTTGTTGCTGACGATGGACGATACCGAGGATCGTCGGCGGTACTTGAACGCGCGGGCGACGCTGCGGACGCTGCTGGATTTGGGTGCGGTGCCCGTGATCAACGAGAATGATTCGGTGGCGACCGGCGAGATCCGGTTCGGCGATAACGACCGGCTGGCCGGGCGGGTGGCCGAGATGGTCGAGGCGGATCAGCTTGTGCTGTTGTCCGACATCGACGGGCTCTATACCGCCGATCCGAAGCGTGATCCGGCGGCGCGGCATCTGCCGGTGATCGAGGCGCTGACGCCCGAGATCGAGGCGATGGGCGGCGCGCCGCCGCCGGGGTTCTCCTCGGGCGGGATGCGCACGAAGCTGGTGGCGGCGCGGATCGCGACACAGGCTGGGTGCGCGATGGCGGTGGCGCTGGGGCATGTGGCGCATCCGTTGGCCGCGTTGCAGGCGGGGGCACGGTGTACCTGGTTTTTGGCGCAGCCGGGCGGGCGTTCGGCGCGCAAACGCTGGATCGCGGGATCGCTGGCGCCGATGGGCCGGCTGCATGTCGATGACGGGGCGGCGCGGGCGATTATGCGGGGATCATCGTTGCTGCCGGCCGGGGTAGTGACGGTTGCGGGTGAATTCGAGCGCGGCGATGCGGTGGAGATTCTCGCACCCGACAATGTCGCCCTGGCGCGTGGGTTGGCAGCGTATTCGGCCGCGGATGCGCGGTTGATCGCGCGGCACCAGACCGACGATATCGAGGCGCTGCTGGGCTGGCGCGGGCGCGACGAGATCGTGCACCGAGATGATCTGGTGCTGATGGGCGCGGTCGCGCGATAGCTGCGCGGCGGGTTTGATGATCCGACGAGCGGGCGGCGTGAAACGTGATCGGCTGGTCGATGGTTCGGTTATCGGGTGGCTGAGAAATCGATGACGGCGACAAAGCCGGTTTCGGTGCCGAAGCCGAGGCGGCTGCCGTCCGGGCTCCAGGCGAGGGCTGAGATCGGGCCGTGGCCGGGGGCGGCCACCGGGAGGACGCGTTCGCGCGCGATATCGACGACAAGGACCGTGCCATCCGCGTAGCCGCCGGCGACGACCTCGGTCTGCGGGTGGCAGGCGATGCGTTTGACGATACTGTCCGAGGCGGCGAGTTCGAGCGGGGCTTTGCCCATCGGGCCGCCGCCGAAGAAGGGCCAGAGGATGATGGCTTCGGCGCCGGCGCTGGCGAGCCATTTGCCCGATCTGGTGAAGCCGAGGGATTCCGGTTTGCTAGGGTAGCCGCTCATGCGCATGTGCTGACCGTCCGGCAATTTCCAGCCGTGTAGGGCGTTTTCCTGCATCGCGGTGGTGATCGCGCTGAGGTCCGGGTGGAGGGCGACGCCGATGTGGCTGCCTTTCCATTCCAGCACATGCGGCTTGGCGTTTTCCGAGCGGACGAACCAGAGCGAGGCGCCGTTGTAGTGCGAGGCGGCGATGCGGCGGAATTTGGCATCGATGGCGATGCCGGAGACGGTCGATGGATGGGCGAGGCTGCGCAGCAGGGCGCCTTTGTCATCGAGCAGCATGATGTTGCGCCCGACCGCGGCCGCGCGAATCGGGGCTTTGCGGTCGGGGATGGACGCGACGTGTTCGACCCATTTCATGCCGTAAGCGGCGACCGGCGTGACGCTGGCGGCGTCGATCCGGCGCAGATGCCCGTCATCGCCGCCGGTGAGGAAGCCGGTGGCATCGATGTCCGGCGCGATGGTGAGCACGGCACCATCGTGCAGTTCGTGTTCGTGCCAATTGGCGGCGGCGATGGCGTGGACGGCGACGCGGCCATCCCCCAGGCTTGCGGCGAAATGGGTGCTGGCGCGGTTGAAGCAGGCGGCGGTGACGAAGGCATCCGCATCGCGGGTGGTGCCGCGTTTTTCCAGGAGATCGTTGGGGCTGGAGATGGTGTTGCTCATATTGATAGGCCAGTCGAAGGGAGGGGAAGGACTTCTTTTTTGTAAAAAAGAAGCAAAAAACTTTTATTCGTTTTGGTCACGGGCGGTTTCACTGGCACAGTCCTAAGGACGGAAGTTTTTTTGCTTCTTTTTTTTCAAAAAAAGAAGTCTTCCCTTTCCTGACCTCGCTCATGCCGCGACGCAGCTCTCAAATCCGCGCCGCAACTGCGGCCGATTGAGGTCGCGGCCGATGAAGACGATGCGGCTTTCACGGTCCTCGCCTTGTTTCCAGGGGCGGATGTAATCGCCATCGGCCATCATGTGCACGGCCTGGAAGGCGAAGCGGCGGTCTTCGCCGGCGAAATCGAGAATGCCCTTGGTGCGCAGGATGTCCTGGCCCTGGGTGGCGAGGACGCCGCCGATCCAGGCGTTGAATTTTTCGGCATCGAGCGGGGTTTTGGTGGCGAGGCTGATGCTGGTCATGTGTTCGTCATGGGTGTGGGCATCGTCCTCGAGGAAATCGGGGACGGATTCCAGCACGCGGTCGAGGCTGAAGGCGTTGATGCCGAGCAGTTTGTCGGCCGGAACATCCGATTTGGTGGCGTGGTGGATCTCGGCATAGCGGTTGATGGTGCGGATGCGGGCTTCGACGGCGGCGAGTTCGTCCGGTGTCACGAGGTCGAGCTTGTTGAGCACGATGACGTCGGCGAAGGCGATCTGTTCGGTCGCTTCGGGGCTGTCGGCGAGCCGGGCGGGCAGGTTTTTGGCGTCGACCACGGTGACGATGGCATCGAGCCGGGTTTTGGCCTTGACGTCTTCATCGACGAAGAAGGTCTGGGCGACTGGGGCGGGGTTGGCGAGGCCGGTGGTCTCGACGATGATGCCGTCGAACCGACCGCGCCGCTTCATCAGCCCGCCGATGATGCGGATGAGGTCGCCGCGCACGGTGCAGCAGATGCAGCCATTGTTCATTTCGAACACTTCCTCGTCGGTATCGACCACGAGGTCGTTGTCAACGCCGCGTTCACCGAACTCGTTGATCACGACGGCGTAGCGCTTGCCGTGGTTTTCGGTGAGGATGCGGTTGAGCAAGGTGGTCTTGCCGGCGCCGAGAAAGCCGGTGAGGACGGTGACCGGGACGAGGTCAGTCATGGTATGATCCTGTCATGGCGGGTTGACGTGATTGGCCGGTATATAGGCGCTCCGGCTCGGCGGGGCCAGATTGCGGCAGCGCGAGGCCGAGACCGAGCATGACGAACAGCCATCCAGCCATCGGCAGGACTGCGAAATTATCGGTGGAGGCCAGCGGCCAGGCGTAGGTGAGCACGCCGATGAAGGCGCCGAGTTTCATGGGTTGGCGCAGGATGCCGCGGCCGAGTTCGATCAGCCAGGCGAGGTTGAGGGCGGCGAACAGCAGCAGCCCGCCGATGCCGGCTTCGATGGCGGCCTGGAGGTAGAAATTATGCGGGTGGATGTTGCAGGCACCGCGGGCGAGGTCGGTCGGGCCGATGCCGAGCGCGGGTAGACCGGCATCGAACCTGGATTGCGGGCAGAAATACAGGAAGCCGTTGAACCCGTAGCCGTGCCAGGGGGATCGTTCGATCATGACGGTGGCGCGGGTGTAGAGCTCGCCGTAGGGGCTGAGGGCGAAATGCTGCACCTGATGCGTGGTTTCGAGCACCAGCTTGTCGAAACTGGGCGGGGAGACGAGTTTCAGCGCCGGGATGGCGAGCAGGACGAGAATGCCGAGTGCGATGGCCGGCAGGCGCACCGGGCGGAAGGCGAGCGCTGTGACCGCGAGGCCGAGGCCGGCGAGCAGAAAGGGCATGCGCTGACCGATGATGAGGGCGGTGGCAAAGCCGATGATGCCGATCCCGGCGGCGGCGCATTTCGGGGCGATGCCGCGCCGGGCGATGAGTGCCGCGATGATCGGCAGCGCGACCAGGAACAGCAGATGGGTATAGGGCGGGCCGGCTCGCGGCGCCCAGAACGGGCCGGTCAGGGCACCATCCGGCCAACGATGGTCGCCGAAGATGTTGACGCCGATGATCGCCTGTTGCCAGCATTGCAGCAGGATCCAGCCCTCCGCGATGGCGATTGCGAGCCAGAAGCGGGTGCGGGCCGCCGGGGTATCGAGCGCCCAGGCGAGGCCGGCGGGCAGGAGCAGCAGGCGGATCAGCACGATCGCCTGGGACAGCGATTTCCAGCCGGCGGGCCCGAGGCCGAGTGCGGCGATGGGGGTGGAGGCGAGGATTTCGGCGGCCCACCAGAGCAGGGCGATGACGAACCAGGGCCGGCGTGCCCAGGCGAAATCGCGGCTGCGGAGGCTGTGGGTGAGGAAGGCGAGGTCGATCAGCCCGATCGTGAGTTCGGCGCCGGCGCGCGCATAGAGCAGGCAGAACGGCAGCAGCAGGGCGGCGAGGCGGGCGATGCGCTTGGCGGTCATGCCGCGGTCATAGCGCCGTTTTTTCGCCACGCAATGTCTGCAGGCGGGCGGCGATGACCGGCGTGTCGAAGGCGCGGGCGCGGGCGATGCCGGCGGCGGCGCGCATTTCGCGGGCATGATCATCGGTGGCGAGGGCTGTGATGGCCGCGGCGAGGGCAGCGGCGTCGCCCGGGTCGATCAGGATGGCGGCATCGCCGGTAACCTCCGGCAGGCCGCCGGTGTTCGTTGCGATCAGCGCCGCACCGCTGGCCAGCGCTTCG
The DNA here is from genome assembly GCF_900156265.1 of Acidiphilium rubrum. Classification (GTDB taxonomy): domain Bacteria; phylum Pseudomonadota; class Alphaproteobacteria; order Acetobacterales; family Acetobacteraceae; genus Acidiphilium; species Acidiphilium rubrum. The sequence continues at coordinate 53,853 of NZ_FTNE01000008.1, read as the reverse complement.
AGGGCGGTCAGGCCGAACGGTTCCGGCCAGCGCGACGGCACGACGACGATGGCGGCCGTGGCCATGGCGGCGAGCACGTCGGCGTGGGGACGATAGCCGGCGAAGCCGATGCCAGCGGCTTTGGCGGCCGCGCGCATGGCGGCGACATACGGGGTTTCGGCGCTGTTCGGGCCGAACCGGTCGCCGCCGATGATGGTCGCTTGCCAGCCTGGCAGATGGGGCAGGGCACTGGCGCAGGCGGTGATGAAATCGGCGATGCCCTTGGGCTCGACGATGCGGCCGGCGAACAGGATGGTGCGGCTGCGCGAGGTTGTCGGCGGCGGTAGTTCGGCAAGGGTCAGCGGGTTGGGCAGCGCGATCGGGCGGTGCGTGGGGCTGACGCGCGTGGCGGGCGGCAACGACGTGCCGAAGCGCTCGGCAAGATAGGTCGAGACGCAGATGACCCGGTGCAGACGCGTCATGATGTGGGCGCGCTGTGCGGCGCGCTTCAGCCCGCGCATGGTCAGTGGGTCGTTATGGATGAACAGCATCACGCGCGAGCGGGGCATCAGGCGCGCGATCGTTACGGCGAGGCGGGGCTGCTGGTGGATTTCGATGCTGGCGGGCTGGAGGGCGAGCAGGTGGCGTAGGACGTTCATGCCATAGATCAGTGGCGGCCGACCGTGCGCTGGTCGATAGTCGATGCCGGGAAAGACAGCGGGTTCGGCTCGGCCGATGACGCACGCGCCGGCGGCATGGGCCAGGCGCTGGACGACCAGGGCGATGGCGCCGGCACGGCCCGGCGCGAAACCCTCGCTCGCCGGCAGCACCATGGCGATGCCGGCGGGCGGCCGCCCGGGCTTCAAGCAGCGCGGACCTTGACGTATTCGCCGGGCGCATCGGCGAGGGCGTGCAGCTTGCCGCTGCCGGGGATGCGAGCGGCAACCCGGGTTTTTTCACGCGGGGCGAGCCAGCGCTGCCAATCGGGCCACCAGGACCCGGCAACCTCGGTGGCACCGTCCATCCACTCCGCCGCGGCTGCGGGCAGGGCGTCGTTGACGAAATGATTGTATTTGCCGCTGCCGGGCGGGTTGACGACCCCCGCGATATGACCCGAAGCGGCCAGCACGAAGCGCTTGGGGCCGGCCATCACCTGGGTGGCCTGGTAGGTGCTGGCCCAGGGTGCGATGTGATCCTCACGGCAGGACAGGAAATAGACCGGGATGGTGATGCGCCGTAGATCGACGCTGGTGTTATCGAGCGTCAGGCCGCCGGGTTCGATCAGGCGATTGTTCTGGTACATGTTGCGCAGATAAAATGAGTGCATCGCGGCCGGCATGCGGGTGGAATCGGAATTCCAGTAGAGCAGGTCGAACGGGAACGAATCATTGCCCAGCAAGTAGTTGTTGACGACGAAGCTCCAGATCAGATCGTTCGAGCGCAGCATGTTGAAGGTGGTCGCCATTTCGGCCCCTTCGAGATAGCCGCGCTTGTTCATTTTGTCTTCGAGTGCGCCGAGTTGTTCCTCGTCGATGAACACGCCAAGCTCGCCGACATCGGTGAAGTCGGTCAGTGTTACGAGGAACGTGGCGGATTTGATCCGTTTGTCGTTACGCGCCGCCATGACCGCGAGGGTTGCGGCCAATAGCGTGCCGCCGAGACAATAGCCGACCGCGTTGACATTGCGTTCGCCGGTTGCCGCCTCGATCGCGCCGAGCGCGGCGAAGACGCCCTCGTTCATATAATCGGCGAAATCCTTGGCGGCGAGGTGTTCATCGGGGTTGACCCAGCTTGCCACGAACACGGTGTGGCCCTGTTCCACCGCCCAGCGGATGAAGCTGTTTTTCGGCTTGAGGTCCAGGATGTAGAATTTGTTGATCCAGGGCGGAAAGATCACCAGCGGGGTCTTGATGACGGTTTCGGTGGTCGGCGCGTACTGGATCAGCTCCATCAGATCGTTGCGGAAAATAACCTTGCCGGGACTGACCGCGATGTTGCCACCGACGCTGAACTGATCGGCATCGGTCATGCGGATGTGCAACTTGCCGTGGCCGGCTTCGAGGTCGCGCAGCAGGTTCTGCAGGCCGCGCATCAGGTTTTCACCGCCCGATTCGATGGTTTTGCGCAAGACCTGCGGGTTGGTCAGCGCGAAGTTCGACGGGCTCATCGCGTCCATGAACTGGCGGGAATAGAAATCGACCTTCTGGGCGGTCTTGGGATCGAGTCCATCGACCCGCTTGACCACGTCCTGGACGAAGCGCGCCGAGAGCAGGTAACTCTGGCGGATGAAGTCGAATATCTCGCTCTCGTTCCAGCCCGCATCCGCGAAGCGTTTGTCCTTGGGGTCGACCGCGATGACCGGTGCGGTCTGCATGCCCATCAGGCGGCGCGTCGAATGCTGCCACAGCGTCATGTAGTCCTGCCAGAAGCCCATCTGCGCTTCGATCAGCTTGGTGGGATTGGCGATCATGCGCGCGGTCATTTCCATGAAGGCACCGCCGATGTTCAACGGGTCGACCGTCATGCCGCGGTCGGACTGGCGCTGCAGCCATTCGCTGACGATGCGTTGGGATCGGGCACCGATGTCCGCCATGGTGCGGGAATAGACCGCGGGGTCGGGCATTGGCAGCTTGCCGGGTTCGGGATTTTGCGGGTCGGTCATGGGGACTCCTTTCGGCTCCGTGATCGAGGCGCTAGAGAAAGGTCTGCTGAGCGAGGAGCCGGAATGGTCTATACCCAAGTTTCACGGAAGCCCGAAATGGTGCAATGCCGCATGGAACACGCGTGGCGGCGCGGCCTGGGTGGTGCGATGGCGCTGCTTGCGGTGGTGACGCTGGCCGGTTGTGCGACGTATGATCCGTTGACCGCGTATCATCGCTACGAGGGCGGCGTGATCGGGCATAATCCGCCGCCGGCGCCGGGGCTGCATGATAGCTTTCCCAACCTGGCATCGGTGCCGCCCAAGCCTCCGGTATTGTCGCCGATGGTGCAGCGGGCGGTTCGCCAACAGTTACTGGCAGCCAATCATCATCAGAATGCCATGCCGGTGCCGGGCGCGACACCGGTTGTTCCGGCAAAAGCGGCACCACAGGCCATTTTGACGCCGCCGGCCGTTCTGGTCGGATTTCAGCCGGATCGGGCGATCTTGTCGCACCGCGATCGCGTGGCACTGCAAGCTCTGATCGCGCGGCGCGCGGCGACGCCCGGTGCTGGAGGTGTGGCGGTGGTTGCAATGGGATTTGCGTCGGACCGCACGCCGGCCGGGTTGAAGCTGGCGTTGCTGCGGGCAACCGCAATCGCCAATGCGCTCAGCGCAGCCGGAGTGCCGGTATCTGTCATTCGCATCGAAGCGCTCACGGCGGGTCGCGGTGGTGCGGCGCAACTGCTATACGCCGGAGCGACGTAATAAACTGTCGCAACAATAATCTTGCTTCACCTTCGCCAGGACCGACCATGACCGAGGAATTCCATCGTATCCGCCGCCTGCCACCCTACGTGTTCGCCGAGGTCAATCAGGCCAAGGCGGCGGCGCGCAACGCGCGGGAAGACATCATCGACCTCGGCATGGGCAACCCCGACAGCGCCACGCCGCCGCATATCGTGGCCAAGCTGATCGAGACCGTCGCTGACCCGCGCAGCCATCGCTATTCGACCAGCAAGGGCATTCCCGGCCTGCGCCGCGCGCTCGCCGCCTATTACGATCGCCGGTTCGGCGTGAAGCTCAACCCGGATACCGAAGTCATCGCGACGCTCGGCTCGAAAGAGGGGCTGGCCAATCTGGCCAATGCGATCACCTCGCCGGGTGATACCATCCTGGTACCGAACCCGTCCTATCCGATCCATCAGTTCGGCTTCATCATCGCGGGTGCCTCGGTGCGCTCGGTGCCGGCGACGCCGGACGAGACGATGCTGCATGCGCTGGAGCGCGCGGTGAAGCATTCGGTGCCGCGGCCGACGGCGCTGATTGTGAATTTTCCTTCAAATCCAACCGCTTATTTGGCGACGCTGGATTTTTACAAGGACATCGTCGCCTTCGCCCGCAAGCATGAGATTTTTATTTTGTCCGATCTGGCCTATGCGGAAATCTATTTCGAGGGTGAGCCGCCGCCCTCGGTGCTGCAGGTCAACGGCGCCAAGGAGTTCACCGTCGAGTTCACCTCGATGTCGAAAACCTATTCGATGCCGGGCTGGCGAATGGGATTTGCGGCGGGGAATCCGCGGTTGATTTCGGCGCTGGCGCGAATGAAATCCTACCTCGATTACGGCGCCTTCACACCGATTCAGGTGGCGGCGACGGCGGCGCTGAACGGACCGCAGGATTGCGTTGATCAGATGCGCGCCCTTTATAAGGAGCGGCGCGACGTGCTGATCAAGGGCCTGGCTCAGGCCGGGTGGGACGTGCCGAGCCCGGCGGGGTCGATGTTTGCCTGGGCGCCGATCCCCGCGCGGTATGCGCATCTCGGTTCGGTGGATTTTGCCAAGCTGCTGCTCGAGCGGGCGAAGGTTGCGGTGGCGCCCGGTATCGGGTTCGGCGAGTATGGCGATACCCATGTGCGGATCGCGCTGGTCGAGAACACGCATAGGCTGCGTCAGGCGGTGCGGAATATCCGTGGCTTCATGGCGCCGGGCAATGCGCCCGCGGTGGCGGAGACCGAGGCGGTATGACGGGCGCCCTGGCGGTCGGCATCGCCGGGCTCGGCACGGTCGGCGCCGGTGTGGTGCGGTTGCTGGCCGATCACGCAGCGCTGATCGAGGCGCGGGCGGGACGGAAGGTTACTGTAGTGGCGGTCTCCGCGCGCGATCGGGCGCGCAATCGCGGTGTTTCGCTCGAGGGGCTGCGCTGGTACGATGATCCGGTCGCCCTCGCGGCGGATACCAAGGTCGATGTGGTGGTCGAACTGATCGGCGGGGCGGACGGGCCGGCGCATGATCTGGTGATGGCGGCCTTGGCGGCCGGCAAGCCGGTCGTGACCGCGAACAAGGCGCTGATCGCGATGCGCGGCAGCGCGCTCGGCGCGATCGAGGGTGCCAGCATCCGGTTCGAGGCTGCGGTCGCCGGCGGCATTCCGGTGATCAAGGCGCTGCGCGAAGGGCTGGCGGGTGATCGGATTGCCGGTTTTGCTGGTATTTTCAACGGCACCTGCAACTACATCCTGAGCCGCATGCGCGCTGAAAAACTCGATTTCGCGACCGTGCTGGCCGATGCGCAGGCCCAGGGCTATGCCGAGGCCGATCCGTCGTTCGATATCGATGGCATCGATACCGCGCATAAACTCGCGATTCTGGCGGCGATCGCGTTCGGCCGGGAGGTCGATTTCGGTGCCGTGCATGTCGAGGGGATCAGGGGCGTCAGCGCGCTGGATATCGCCTTCGCCGAGGAGCTTGGCTACCGCATCAAACTGCTCGGCATCGCGCGCGCGACCGATGCCGGTATCGAGACCCGCGTGCATCCGGCCATGGTGCCGCTGGCCGCACCGCTTGCCCGGGTCGATGGTGTGAACAATGCCGTGGTGATCGAGGGCGATCCGGTCGGGCAGATCGTGCTGCAGGGGCGTGGCGCGGGCGCGGGACCGACCGCTTCGGCCGTGGTGGCCGATCTGATCGATCTGGCGCGCGGTCGTGCCGCCCCGATGCTGGGCGTTGCACCGCAGGCGTTGGCACGGCGCGCGGCGGTGCCGATGGCGGCGCATCGTGGGGCGTATTTTCTGCGCCTGATGGTGGTCGATCAACCGGGCGTGATCGCCGATGTGACGGCGGTGCTGCGCGATCATGGGATTTCGCTGGAATCGATGTTGCAGCATGGCCGCAGCCCCGGCGATGCTGTGGCGGTGGTATTGGTAACGCACGTGACCCAGGAAGCCGCGATGGCGGCGGCGATCACGCGGCTGGCTGCCCTTGAATCGGTGCAGGTACCGCCCGCGCTGATCCGCATCGAAACCGCCTGAATTCCAAGACAGCACCAGGAAAGAAGCGCAATGACAACCGACAAATCGCCCAGCCAGTCTGACCGGAACCTCGCCCTCGAACTGGTCCGCGTGACCGAAGCTGCAGCACTCGCCGCCTCGATCTGGATCGGGCGGGGTGACAAGAACAGCGCGGATGGCGCGGCGGTGGGCGCGATGCGTCAGGCGTTCAACGCGGTGGCGATCAACGGGCTCGTGGTGATCGGCGAAGGCGAGATGGATGAGGCGCCGATGCTCTATATCGGTGAGCGGGTCGGCGCCGGCGGACCGGAAATGGACATCGCGGTCGATCCACTCGAAGGCACATACGTGACCGCGAAGGGCGCGCCGAACGCAATCGCCGTGATCGCGCTCGCCGAGCGCGGCAATTTTCTGCATGCCCCGGACATTTACATGGACAAGATTGCCGTGGGGCCCGGGCTGCCGGCCGGCGTGGTGACGCTCAACGCCTCGGTGCGCGAGAATTTGCGCAATCTCGCGATGGCGAAACAATGCGACATCTCCGATCTGATGGTCTGCACGCTCGATCGTGAGCGGCACGCCGAAATGATCGCGCATTGCCGGGAGGCCGGCGCGCGGATCAGCCTGATCGGGGATGGTGACGTGTCGGGCCTGATTGCGGTCTCGCAGCCGGAGGCCGGTATCGACCTGTTCATCGGCTCCGGCGGCGCGCCGGAAGGCGTGCTGGCAGCGGCGGCGCTGCGCTGCATCGGCGGGCAGATGCAGGGGCGGTTGCTCTATGAGGACGACGCGCAGATCGAGCGCGCCCGCGGCATGGGGATCAGCGATCCGCACCGGATTTACAGCCTGGAGGAGATGGCGCGCGGCAATGTGATGTTTGCGGCAACCGGCGTGACCTCCGGCCCGATGCTGCGCGGCGTGCGCCGGTTCGGCACGGGTGCCATTACCCACTCCACCGTGATGCGCTCGAAATCCGGCACCGTGCGTACGATCGAGGCGCGGCATAATTTCGAGACCAAGACGTGGGTCGAAAGCAAACCGGCGATCGAACCCAAGGCGGGACGCGCCTCCTGATCGAGCCCGAACCGGCGCTTGGCGTCACACACAGCCTGACGGGGCGGCGCTGGGTCTGGCGGCCGGCGGAGGAGCGGATCGCCCAGGCGATCGCGCAACGCCTGTCTGCCCCCGAACTGCTGGGTCGGTTGCTGGCGGCGCGGGGTGTTGCGGCGGAGCAGGCGGCCGATTTTCTGGACCCGACCTTGCGCGCCTATCTGCCCGATCCCTCGGTGCTGACCGATATGGACACGGCGGCGGCGCGCCTGGCCGATGCGGTGCAGGACGGCGAGACGGTAGCGATTTTCGGCGATTACGACGTCGATGGCGCGTGCAGCGGTGCCCTGATGGCGCTCGGGTTGGGGGCACTCGGGCTCGCCACGATCAATTACGTGCCGGACCGGATCCGCGAGGGCTACGGCCCGAACGCGCCCGCGCTGCTGGCGCTGGCGGGGCAGGGGGCGCGGCTGATCGTGTGCGTCGACTGCGGTGCCGCCGCGCATCAGGCGCTCGCGGCGCTGCACGGCGTGGCCGATGCGATCGTGCTGGATCACCACAAGCTCGAAGGTCCGCCGCCCGCCGTTGTCGCGACGGTCAATCCGAATCGGCTCGATGATCGGTCCGGTCTGAACAATGTCTGCGCGGCGACCATCGTGTTTCTCACCTTGATCGCGATGCAGCGCACGCTGCGCAAGCGCGGTTTTTTCACCGCGCGCCGCGAGATCGATCTGATCGCGATGCTCGATCTGGTCGCGCTGGCAACCGTGTGCGACGTGATGCCGCTAACCGGTGTGAACCGCGCGCTGGTCAGCCAGGGGCTGAAAATCATGGCGCGGCGCGCCCGGCCCGGCATTGCCGCCCTGCTCGATGTTGCCGGCGTGACCGAGGCGCCCGGTGCGATGACGTGTGGCTTTGCGCTCGGCCCGCGCATCAACGCGGCCGGACGGATAGATCAGGCCGATCTGGGCCTGCGCGCGCTGCTCGCCGCCGATCCGGCGCAGGCGACGGAGATTGCCCGGCGGCTCGATGACATCAACCGCCAGCGTCAGGCGGTCGAGGCGGATCTGCTCGATACCGCGCTGCGCCTGGCCGAGGCGCAGTTCGCCGCCGGAGCCGCGGTGGCGCTGATCAGCGGGGATGACTGGCACCCCGGCGTGGTCGGCATCGTGGCCGGGCGGATCAAGGAGGCGTTCAACCGGCCGGCGCTGGTCGCGGGGATCAGCCAGGGGCGGGCGACCGGTTCGGGCCGTTCGATCACGGGCATCGATCTGGGCAGCGCCATTATCGCCGCTCGGGAATCCGGCCTGCTGACGCGCGGCGGCGGCCATGCGATGGCGGCTGGCTTCACGCTCGAAGCTGATAAACTTGATGCCCTGCACGCGTTCCTGAACGAGCGGCTCGCCGCCGCGGCGATGCTGCCCGAGGCGGCGGAACTCTGCCTCGACGGCGCGATTGCCGCGGCCGGTGCGACCGAGGCGATCGCCGCCGAGATCGCGCGGCTCGGCCCGTTCGGCGCCGGTAATGCCGAGCCGATTTTTGTGATCGCGCGCGCGCGCGTGGTCCGCGCCGACCGGATCGGTCGCACCGAAACGACCATTCGCGCCTATGTCGACGGTGAGGCGGGCGGGCGGCTGAAGACCATGCTGTTCCGCGCCAAGGACGATGCCCTGACCACGGCGCTGCTCGACCGCTCCGGCACACCGCTGCATCTGGCGGGCCATATCCGCGCCGAACGCTGGAACGGCAAAACCACCACCAGCCTGATCCTGCAGGATGCCAGCCCGGCTTGACCCGATAATCCCACTCCGCTACCGAGAGCCACGCGGTCCCGTTCGTCTAGAGGCCTAGGACGCTGCCCTCTCACGGCGGTAACACCGGTTCGAATCCGGTACGGGATACCAACGCGTTATCAGCTATTTATCATAACGCCTTGCGATCAGGACTATGCTGTCGGCACATTGTTACGGCTTGGGCGGTGTGGCGGGCACTCCCGATGGCACGTATCATATTGGCTTAACACGATTTTCCCCTGCGCCCGCGACCGCGTTGCCCTGATCGATGCAAACCCTGGCATCCGCCACGGTCATCCAACCACGAAAGAGCGTCCAATGATAAAATTCTACTACAGCCTTGCGCCCAATCCCATGAAGGTCGCCTTGTTCCTCGAGGAAGCCGGGCTGCCCTATGAGGCGATACCGGTCGATACCCGCAAGGGCGAGCAGTTCGACACCGCCTTCGCTGCGCTCAACCCGAACAATAAAGTGCCCTGCATTGTCGATGGCGATGCCGTCGTGTTCGATAGCAACGCGATCCTGCTCTACCTCGCCGAGAAGACCGGCCGGTTTCTGCCGGAAGCGACACCGCAGGCCCGGGGTGCATTGTTGTCGTGGTTGATGTTTGTCGCCACCGGGATTGGCCCGTATTCGGGGCAGGCGGTGCACTTCCGGCATTTTGCGCCGGAGCCAAAAGAATACGCAGTTGGCCGTTACGCGTTCGAGGCGGACCGCCATTGGGGCATTGTCGATACGCATCTGGCGGACCGGCCTTATATGCTGGGCGAGACGTATACGATTGTGGATATGGCGCTTTGGGGCTGGGCGCGGATGGTGCCGTTCGTGACCGGGGATGATGCGATCTGGGCGCGGTTCGCCAACGTCAAGCGCCTGCTCGACGAGATCAGCGCGCGCCCGGCCGCTGTGCGCGCGGTCGCGATCAAGGATCGGCATGCGTTCAAGACCGAGATGGACGAGACGGCGCGGAAAATGATGTTTCGGCATATCACACCCAACGCCTGAATTTGTCGGGTTTCTAGGCGTTCTGCCTCATGCTTGCGGCGGACTGCTTCACACATAGGCAGTCCGAGTCAGAATTCGGTCGTTTTTCCGCGTTTTGTGGATGGCGCGGTGGCCTCGCGTTGTGCATGATCGCCCGATGGATGAAACGATCACACAATCGCGCGAAGGGTTCGCCCCGTTCGGTGCATGGCGGACCTGGTATCGGCTGACCGGCGCGCTGGATGGCGGCAAGCCGCCGCTGATCGTGTTGCATGGCGGCCCGGGCTGCACGCATGACTATGTCGATAGTCTGAAAGAGCTGGCGGCCACCGGCCGCGCGGTGGTGCATTACGACCAGCTCGGCGGCGGCCGTTCGACCCATTTGCCGGAGATGGGTCCACAGTTCTGGACAGTTCAGCTGTTCATCGATGAGTTGAACAATCTACTCGATCATCTGGGCATCAGGCAGAGCGGGTATCATCTGTTCGGCCAGTCCTGGGGTGGGATGCTGGGCGCGGAATTCGCGATCACGCAGCCGCCGGGCCTGCGTGCGCTGGTGATCGCCGACAGCCCGGCCTCGATGAAGACCTGGGTCGCCGAGGCGAACCGGTTGCGTGCCGCTCTGCCAGACGATGTGCAGGCGACGCTGACCCGGCACGAGGCCGATGGCACGACCGCGAGCCCCGCGTATGAGGCGGCGGTTGCGGTGTTCTATGCGAAGCATCTGTGCCGGATCGAGCCGATGCCCGATGAGGTGACCCGCACCTTCACCATGCTGGCACAAGACCCCACCGTGTATCACACCATGAACGGCCCCAGCGAGTTCCATGTGATCGGCACGTTGAAGCATTGGACCGTGGTGGACCGGGTGCACGCGATCACGGCACCCACGCTGCTGATATCGGGCAAATATGACGAGGCGACCATCGCCTGCGTGCAGCCGTTTCTGGCCGGCATTGCCGATGTGCGCTGGCATATATTCGGCAGATCCAGCCATATGCCGCATGTCGAGGAGAAGGCAGAGTGCCTTGCCCTCGTCGCGGCATTTCTGGATCGTTATCCGTTCGCATCATCTTGACAGGAGACGCCATGACCGATCGCATCAAGACCTGGCTGCTGCCCGGTATTCTGGCCGCAGGGCTGCTCCCCGGTTTCGCGCGTGCCGCGACGCCGGATGCATCCTTCGCGCAGCACAAGGGCGGTACGCTCAAACTGGTCGCGGCTTCGGCCGCCGGTACGATCGATCCGCAGGTGAATTACACCAACCAGTATTGGCAGACGTTCATCAACGTCTACGACGGTCTGGTGACGTTTCGGAAAACCTCCGGCAAGGCCAGCAACGAGATCGTGCCTGATCTGGCGACTGCGGTGCCGGCGCCGACCGACAATGGCCTGACCTATGTGTTCACATTGCGGAAAGGCATCAAATTCTCGAACGGCAAGCCGGTGACGGTGGCTGATGTGGTGGCGAGTTTCGAACGCATTTTCAAGGTGAACAACCCCAACGCGGGGTCGTGGTATAAATTCATCGTCGGCGGTGATGCCTGCATGGCCAAGCCCGCCGCCTGCACGCTGCCGAAGGGCGTGATCGCCGATGCGGCGAGCAACACCATCACGTTTCATCTGGTCTCGCCCGATCCTGAGTTTCTCGATCAGCTGGCGGTGCCGTTCGCGGTTATTCTGCCGGCCGACACGCCGGCCAAGGACATGGGCACCGTGCCGGTTCCAGGCACCGGGCCTTATATGATCACCAGCTATAATCCGCAGAAAGCGCTGATTCTCAAGCGCAATCCGTATTTCAAGCAATGGAGCGCCGAGGCGCAGCCGAACGGCTATGTCGATGAAATCGATTTCGATTTCGGCGTTACCGATGAGAACGCGGTCACCGCGATCGAGAACGGGCAGTATGATTGGGAGTTCGACCCGCTGCCCGCCGACCGGCTGGGCGAGGTCAGCACGCGGTTTCCCAATCAGGTGCATATCGACCCGCTGCTGGCCGATTACTACGCGCCGATGAACGTAAATATTCCGCCGTTCAACAACAAGGACGCGCGGCTCGCGGTGAATTACGCGCTCGATCGCCAGGCGCTGGTGAATATTTTCGGCGGCCGCAACCTTGCAACCCCGGCTTGCCAGATCTTGCCGCCCGACTTTCCCGGCTACAAACCCTATTGCCCGTACACGCTGCACCCGGGCACCACCTGGTCGGCGCCGAATATGGCGAAGGCGCAGGCGTTGATGAAAAAATCCGGCGAGATCGGCCAGAAAGTGACCGTGATCACCGATGACCAGGGCGTCGATCCCGCACTCGGCACCTATATGGCGAGCCTGCTCAACAAGCTCGGCTTCGTTGCCACCACCCATGTTCTGTCGGCGAATATTCAGTTCAACTATATTCAGAATACCAAGAACAAGGTGCAGATCAGCGTCAGCCAATGGTATCAGGATTATCCGGCGGCTTCGGATTTCCTCAATGTGCTGCTCACCTGCGGTGCAATTCATCCTGGGTCAGACAGTTCGATCAATATTTCCGGCTATTGCAGCAAGACATTCGATCAACACGTCGATGCGGTGTTGAAGACCGAGATCAGTGATCCGGCCAAGGCCAACCAGGAGTGGGCGGCGGTCGATCGTGAGGCGACCGATGCGGCGCCGTGGGCGACCATGTTCACGCCCAAGCAGCTCGATTTCGTCTCCAAGCGGGTTGGCGATTTCGTGTTCAGCGATCAGTTCCACATGTTGTTCTCGAAAATCTGGGTGAAGTGACCGGCGCGCCGCGATGAGTTTGACCAGCGAGGACGGTGCCCGCGTCGCGGCCGAGCCGGCATCCGGCCCGTGGCGCGCGGCGCTGCGCAAACTGGTGCAGAACCGCACCGCGATGGCGGCGGCGCTGGTGTTGGTCCTCGTCGTGCTGGCCTGCATCGCGGCACCGCTTTATGCGAAATATGTCGCGCACACCGACCCGTTCGGCTCTAACCTCGATGGTCAGATCACGATCGGCGGTAAATCGGTGCCGGTGATGCAGCCCTCGCCGACCGGGCTTGGGATGACGCCGATCGGGCCGACCTGGCGGGCGCAGTATTTTCTGGGCGCGGATAATCAGGGGCGCGATGTAGCGGCGCGCATGCTGTACGGCGGGCGGAATTCGTTGCTGATCGCGACCGGTTCGACCTTGATCTGTCTCGCTCTCGCCGGGCTGGTCGGCGTGGTGGCCGGGTTCAGCGGTGGCATCGTCGATACCGTGCTGGCCCGCGCGCTCGATGTGCTGTGGGCGTTTCCGGTCTATATGTTGGCGATTTCGCTGTCGGTCGTGCTGATCAGCCATGGTTTGAAGCTCGGGCCTTTCACCCTGCAGGCCGATAGTCTGCTGATCCCGGTGATCATCATCGGCGTGGTCTATGTGCCTTATGTCGCGCGGCCGATCCGCGGGCAGGTGATCAGCCTCGCGCGCAGCGATTTCGTGTTGGCGTCCCGCTGCCTCGGTGTGGCGCGGCGGCGGATTTTGTTGCGCGACATCGTGCCCAACGTGACCACCACGCTCATCGTGTTTGCGCCGCTGATGATGGCGCTGAACATGCTGACCGAGGCGGCACTGTCGTTTCTGTCGATCGGCGTGCAGCCGCCGGCGGCGAGCTGGGGCACCATTATTCTCGATGGCGAGGGGCTGCTCTACACGCGGCCGATGGTGGCGCTGGCGCCGGGCATCGCCATCATGATCACCGTCGTGATGCTGAATTTTCTGGGTGATGGCGTGCGCGAGGCGTTCGATCCGCGCGCGAAGCTGCGCGTCAAGTCCGACCGATGATTCTGGTGATGGTCCGCCGGCTCGGCGAGATGGTGTTCGTGCTGGTCTCGATCAGCGTGCTGGTGTTCCTGATTTTTTTCGCGACCCCCGGCGCCGATCCGGCGGCCCGGCTGGCGGGGCGGGGTGCGACGCCGGCGACGCTTGCCGCGGTGCGCCATAGTTTCGGCCTCGATAAACCGTTGCCGGTTCAATATGTGTTGATGATGAAGCATCTGTTCGTCACGCAGGACCTCACCTCGTTCGTCAACCCGGGTGAGAAGGTGGTGCCGGCGGTGTTGCAGGCCGTGCCGGTGACGTTGTCGCTGGTGTTCGGTGCCGCGATTATCTGGGTGATCGCGGCACTGGTGGTTGGCGTGCTGGCCGCCTGGGCGCGCGATACCGTGCTCGACCGGCTGCTGATGCTGTTCAGCCTGATCGGCGTTTCGATGCCGGTGTTCTGGCTCGCCGAAGTCGCCAATCTGATCACCCAGGCGCGCTATCACGACACCTGGCTGTTCTCCTGGGTGCCGGCACTCGGCTATGTGCCGCTCAGCGTGAGCGTGGTCGGCTGGTTCAAGAGCCTGGTGATTCCGTGGACCGTGCTGGCGGTGACCTATATCGGGCTCTATGGCCGGGTGCTGCGCTCGAACCTGGTCGAGGCGATGAACGAGGATTATATCCGCACCGCGCGCGCGAAGGGATTGTCGGAACGCCAGATCATTTTGCGCCACGCGCTGCGCATGTCGCTGATCACGCTGGTGTCGATGTTCGGGTTGGATTTCGGGCTGCTGGCCGGCGGCGGGGCGCTGCTGATCGAGGTGGTCTCGGGCCTGCCGGGGGTCGGCGAATTGACCTATCAGGCGCTGCAGAATCTGGACCTGCCGTTCATCATGGCGGCGGTGCTGTATGGGGCGGTGTTCATCGTGGTCGCGAATACCGTGGTCGATATGCTGTATGCCGTGATCGACCCACGGGCGCGATAGGATGCCATGCTGGTGCGATGCAACGATGAGATGTGATGGATATGGCTCATGAACGGTGAGACGCTGCTCGAGGTCGATGACCTGCGCGTTTCGTTTCGCACAGGTCAGGGCGTATTGCCGATCGTTGAGGGTGTTTCGTTCGTGGTCAAGGCGGGCGAAATTCTCTCGGTGGTCGGTGAATCCGGCTCGGGCAAGAGCCTGACCGCGCTTGCCATCATGCGGTTGATCACCGACCCCAACGCGGTGATCACCGGCAGCGTTCGCTTCAGGGGGCAGGATCTGCTGGGCTTGCCGGAGCCGGCCATGCGGTCGCTGCGGGGCGGCGCGATTGCCATGATTTTCCAGGACCCGATGACGGCGCTGACGCCCGCCTATACGGTGGGGGCGCAGATCGTCGAGCAGATCATGGCGCATCGGAATGCCGGGCGGATGGCGGCGCGCACCCGCGCGATCGACCTGCTGGGGGCGATGGGCATCGCCTCGCCGCGCGACATCGCCGGGCGCTATCCGCATCAATTGTCGGGCGGGATGCGCCAGCGCGTGATGATCGCCATGGCGCTGTCCTGCGATCCGGCGCTGTTGATCGCCGATGAGCCGACCACGGCGCTGGATGTGACGGTGCAGGCGCAGATTCTGGAATTGATCCTGCGGCTGCGCGGCGAGTTTGGATCGTCGGTGCTGCTGATCACCCATGACATGGGGGTGGTCGCGAAGGTGGCCGACCGGGTGGTGGTGATGTATGCGGGCGCGATTGCCGAAGCCGGGGCGACCCGCGCGTTGTTCGCTCGGCCAGCGCACCCGTATACGATCGGTCTGTTGGGGGCGATTCCGCGGTTGCGCGGGCCGCGGCTTGTGCGCCTGCCGGCGATTCCCGGCGCACCGCCGGCACCGCATGATCGGCCGAGCGGCTGCGGTTTCGCGCCACGCTGCGCCGCCGCGACCGGTATTTGTGCGGCGCATCCGCCACTGATCACCCACGACGGCCACGCCGTCGCCTGTTTTCACGCGCGCGCCGCATGAGCGACGCACCGCCGCTGCTGCAGGTGCGGAACCTGACCAAACATTTCAACGTCGGCAGTCGGTTCGCGAGCGGCGGGCGGCAGGTCGTGCAGGCGCTCGACGATGTGTCGTTCGATGTGTTTGCGGGTGAGACGCTTGGCCTGGTCGGTGAATCGGGATGCGGCAAATCGACCCTCGGCCGCTGCTTGCTGCGGTTATACGATGCGGATGGCGGGCGCATTCTGTTCAACGGGCACGATATCACCGCGATGACCGAGCGCGCGCTGCGCCCGCTGCGCGCGGACATGCAGATGGTGTTTCAGGACCCCTATGCCTCGCTCAATCCGCGCCGGCGGATCGGCGATCTGCTGGCCGAGGCGTTGATCGCGCATGGTCAGACCGATGCCGCGGCGAACCGCGCGCGGTTGGCCGAGCTGATGGGGCTGGTCGGGCTGGCGCCCGATCATCTCGATCGGTTTCCCCATGAATTTTCCGGTGGCCAGCGCCAGCGCATCGGCATTGCGCGCGCGCTTGCGCTCAACCCGAAACTGATCGTGGCGGATGAACCGGTTTCGGCGCTCGATGTCTCGATCCAGGCGCAGGTCGTCAATCTGCTCGCGGATCTGCAGGAGCGGCTGGCGCTGACCTATGTGTTCATCGCGCACGATCTCAGCGTGGTCCGCCACATCGCCGATCGCGTGGCGGTGATGTATCTGGGCACCATCGTCGAGATCGGGGCGACCGATGATGTGCTGCACGAGCCCGCGCACCCTTACACCGCCGCCCTGATTTCAGCGGTGCCGGAGCCCGATCCCCTGGCGCAGACCGCGCGCACTATCTTGCAGGGCGAGCCGCCATCCCCGGCGAATCCGCCATCGGGCTGCCGGTTTCATACCCGCTGCCCGATCGCTCAGCCGCGCTGTGCTGGCGAACGCCCGAACCTGAGCGCCGATGCCGCTGGGCGCACCGTCGCCTGCCATTTTCCGCTGACGGCCGGCGGGCGGCTGCCATGAAATGCGTTGGCAACCGATCAGGGTTCGATCATCCGGGCGCTCGTTCGATCATGTGCGCCCGGCCGGCTTCGTAGCTCTTCACATGGACATAGGCGATCCTGAGAACCGGGGCGGCCGCGCCGGGCGGGCAACGCGCCAGCATGGTGCCGAGGATATGATCGGCTTCGATCCGGCCTGAGCGTTCGATATCACGCAGCATCGAGGCGGCCAGCGGCGATCCCGGAGCGGTCAGGGCTGTGCTGGTCCGTTGCCGGGCCGGTTCGCGCAGGGTGTAGCCCTGGCTGGCCGCGATCGCGGCGCACTCGCCGGCCAGCGCGAGGGCGATGGTATCGCCACCGGCGGCCACGATGTCGCCGATCGTTGCACGCATCAGGCAGGTGATGCCGGCCAGTGACGTGATGAAGACGAACTTCTCCCACATGTCCTGCATGATCGTGTCGCTGCGCTGCGTCGCGAACCGCGCGGTGGCAAACACCGTGGTGATGGCGCTGACCCGCTCTATCTGGCTGGGATCGCGGGCACCGAAGGTCAGCGACTCGATCTCGTTCAAATGCACGATCCGCCCTTCAGGGTCGAGCACGGTCGAAATGACGCATTGGCCGCCGAGGACGCGCGCGGCACCGAACGCGCGGTCCAGATCGTCGAGATGGCTGATGCCGTTCAGCAGCGGCAGGATCAGCGTATCCGGCCCGACGGCTGGAGCGAAATCGGCGATGGCGCCGGTCAGATCGTAGGCTTTGCAGCTGAGCAGGATCAGATCGAAATCGGCGGTGAGGGATGCTGCGTCCACCAGCTTTGGTGACTTGTGGTGATAGTCGCCGCGCGCACTTTTGATCACCAGACCGGTGCGCCTGAGCGCTGTGGCGCGTGCGGGGCGCACCAGAAAGGTCACGTCGGCCCCGGCCTCGGTCAACCGGCCGCCGAAATAGCCGCCGATACTGCCGGCGCCGACCACCAGGATTTTCATGGCCATGGTTTACCGCTCCATCACGATCAGGGTGGATGTCGCCGAGGCATAGAGCTTGCCCGCCGCATCGGTCAGCCGCGCTTCAGCAAAGGCAGCGCGGCGGCCGATGGATACCACGGTGCCGGTAGCCCGAACCACCCCGGTTTCGGCGGTCAGCGCCCGGTGATAAGCCACTTTGAGTTCCAGCGTCGAATACGCCTGCGACGGGCTCAGCCGGGAATGCACCGCGCAACCGCAAGCGGAATCGAGCAGCGTCGCCGCGTAGCCGCCGTGCACCGTGCCGATCGGGTTATAGACCTCGCGGCCTGGATGACCCTCGAACACCACGTGACCTTCCGCTACCTCGACTAGGTCGAACCCCATCGTGCGGCCGATCCCCGGCATTTTGCCGGCGGCGATCAGCGCGCGTAGTTGTTCGAGCCCAGTTGGGGTTTGGGTTTCGTCGCTCATCGCCTGTTCCTCAATCATGCTGGTCTTACCTTATCACTTGCATCATAATAGTGACAAGGCTACAAGCATCCGCGCGAAAGTGAAAGGATCGAAATTCGATGCGGCGCAAGAGTTTCGGCAGTTTGCAATGCCCGATCGCCCGCAGCCTGGAGCGGGTGGGTGAGTGGTGGAGCATTCTGATTTTGCGTGATGCCTTTCATGGCCTGAAGCGGTTCGATGAGTTTCAGAAAAATCTGGATATCGCGCCGAACATGCTGACACGGCGGTTGCATGCGCTGGTGGAGTCCGGCTTGCTGGAGAAGCAACGCTACAGCGAGCATCCGCCGCGCTACGACTATGTGCTGACCGAACGCGGCCGGGATTTCCGGCCGGTGCTGTCGGCGTTGCTGGCCTGGGGCAACAAGCATTTCGCACCGGAAGGGCCGAGCGTCGTGCTGGTCGATCGGCAGACCGTGGCGGAGGTGGTGCCGATGATGGTGGATGGGCGGACCGGCAAGCGCGTGGCGACCGGCCGATGCAGCGCGCCCGCACGCTCGGCCGGGGGCGGGTCCGACGGGGCGGGGTAGCGCTGTGGAACTGGGGCGGTGGCTGGGTGCTATGGCCCCATGCCGACGAATTCCGCGATCAGCGCGGGGTCGGAGATTTGCTGGGGTGTGACTTCGCGCGTGATCGTGCCTTTCTGGATGATCAGCACGGTATCGGCGAGGTCGGCGATGAAATGCAGATCCTGCTCGACCAGGATCATGGTCAGCGCCTGGGTCTGGCGCAGCTTGTGCAGCGTTTCGATGATTTCATCGACGATCGATGGTTGAATTCCCTCGGTCGGCTCATCGAGCAGGATAAGTTTGGGGCTGCCGCACAGGCAGCGCGCCAGCGCGAGCAATTGCTGCTCGCCGCCCGACAGCGCGCCGCCGGGCCGATCCAGCAGGCGGGTCAGGCGGGGGAAATCGCTCAGGACCCGTTCGATCGTGGTAGATTCATCGGTTTTGGCGAGCAGGCAGCCCATTCGCAGATTTTCATGGACGCTGAGCGATGAGAAAATGTCGCGGCCCTGCGGCACATAGCCGAGACCGAGTTTTGCCCGGCTTGCGGGTGGCAAATGGGTGATGTCCGTCCCGTCGAACCGCACGCGCCCGGCGGTGGCGGGCAGGTATCCCATCAATGCCTTCAGCAGCGTGGTCTTGCCCATGCCGTTATGGCCGAGCACGCCGACGAAACCACCGGGACTCACGGCAAGATCGATGCCGGTGAGGATCGGGATCTGGCCGTAGCCCGCGCAGAGACCTGAAACATCCAGCATCATGCTGCCCTTTTTCCGAGATAGACATCGCGCACCGCCTGGTTGGCCAGCACGTGTTCGACGTTGTCTTCCACTAGAATTCTGCCCTGGTTGAACACCGTGACTTGCTTGGCGATCATGCGGATGAACTGCATGTCGTGCTCGACGACGATGAGCGCCTTGGTACGGTTGATTTCGCGGATCAATTGCGCAGTCCTGGCGACTTCCTCATGCGTCATGCCCGCGGCCGGTTCGTCGAGCAGGATGAGGTCGGGTTCCTGGGCGAGCACCGCGCCGATTTCGACCCATTGGCGCTGGCCGTGGGCGAGCACGCCGACCAGGCGATCCGCGATGTCGGTCAGGGCCAATCTTGCCAGCACCTCATCGACGATGGCGCGCGCACGGGCCGGCTTGTTGATCCGGATGGCCGAGACATAGAGGTTTTCGCGGACGATCAGGCCGTTGAACACGTTGGGGATCTGCGTCTTGATGCCGACGCCGAGCCGCGCGATCTCGTGCGTTTTTGCGTGGGTCACGTCGTGACCACGGAATTTGATCGTCCCCGTGCTGGGGGCCAACTGGCCGGTCAGTAGCTTGAAGAACGTGCTCTTGCCGGCGCCGTTCGGCCCGATCAGGCAGCGCAATTCGCCCTCGGCGAGGCTGAAATCGACGGTATCGACCGCGGTGACGCCGCCGAACCGCTTGCTCACGCCGCTCGCCTGCAGCAAAGCCGTGCCGCTCATGGTGCCGTCACCGTCTGTGACGATGCGCCTGCCCGCCTGCGCGCCGGAATGACGCGCGCGAGTTGCGCGGCGATGGCCGGCACCACCCCCTGTGGCACCAGCAAGACGAAGCCGAGCAGAATGACACCCAAAATCAGATTGGCATCAAAACGATGTTGCGTGCCGGTGAGGGTGATCAGATATTCGATCGCCACGGCGCCCATGATCGGCCCCAGCAATGTGCCGATGCCGCCGAGCAGGACGAATATGATGATCTGGGCCGATTGCGCGAGGCTGAAGGCGGTCGGGCTGATGAAGCCGCCCCAGTTGGTGAAGAGGCAACCGGAGAGACCGGCAATGCCGCCGCCGATGGCGAAGGCGACGAGTTTGTAGAAGCGTGGATCATAGCCGAGCAGCATCGCCCTGGTCTCGTTTTCGCGGATGGCGACGAGCACCCGGCCGAACCGGCTGGCGAGCAGCAGCCGCAAGCCGGTATACACGGCCATCAGCAGGATCATGCTGAGGATAAAAAACTGGAGTGGGCTCAGCGCTGCCGAAGGATCGCCCGGCAGGTTGATCGGCGGCACCGAAGGCATACCGTTGAAGCCGCCGAGTTCGGCGGCGCCGATGTGGTATTGCGAACCCGAGGTCGAGTTCATCACGTTATACAGGATAACCGCGACGGTCAGCGTGATCACGCCCATATAGGCATCGCTGATCCGGCCATAGAACATGAAATATCCGAGCATTGCGGCAAACGCCGCCGGTACCGCAATCGCCAGCAGGACCGCCCAGCTCGATCCGCCGAAATCGATCGCGGCAATGGCATAGGCATAGCCGCCGAGCCCGAAAAAGGCGGATTGGCCAAAACACATGATGCCGCCGAAGCCCCAGATGAAGCCGAGGCTGAGCGCCAGCACGGCCATGGCGATGAACACCGTGGCCTGCACCAGGCCGAACATGCCATCGATCAGCGGCAGGGCGATCGTGACGATCACGCCCGCCGCGATCACCAATGCAAACCCGGCGCGGCCGGTGAACAGCGGGCTCATAGGCTCCTCCGAAAGAACCGCCCGGTGATACCTTGCGGCAGAATGCGGATCATGATGATCGCCGCGATCAGCAACGCGACCTGACCGATCACCGGCGTGGTCTGGAATGTAACGATCTGGTCGATCGTGCCGAACAGGGCCGAGGCCAGGCCGCTGCCTGTGACGATTGCGGCACCACCGCCGATCACGGTGATGAACGCCTTGGCGATATAGGCCGCCCCCATGCCGGGTGCGACGCCCGCGACCGGTGCCAGCACGCCGCCGGCGAGCCCGGTGAGCGCCGCGCCGAGCGCGAAGGTGAGCATGTAGATGCGGTTAGGTGCGACGCCCAGCGCGGCGGCCATTGGCGGGTTCTGCATGGTTGCCCGCACGATCAGGCCGAATTTGGTAAAGCGCAGCACGCTCCAAACGCCGCCCAGCATGGCGGCGGCGACCGCGATGCTGAACACGCTGTAGAGGCTTGCGTGATACGGCCCGATGTTGAAGGCACCGAGCGGTGCCGAAACCCCCTCGACCGTGGTGCCGAACAGCGTGGTGATGCCGCCGATCATGAACAGGCTGAGGCCCCAGGTTGCCAGCATCGTGTCGATCAGCCTGCCGTACAGGAACCGGATGATGCAGCGTTCGACCAGCAGGCCGAACAGCCCGACCACGATGGGCGAGACGATGAGAATCGACACCCATAGATTGACGCCGGCATTGGTGCTCAGCACCGTCGCGTAGGCGCCGAGCATCAGGAATTCGCCGTGTGCGAGATTGATGATCCGCATCATGCCGTAAATCACGGCGAGCCCGATACTGATCAGCACGAGAACAGCGATGCCGTTGATGATGTTGAACAGGATAAGACCGAGCAACGCCATGTGCTTGTCCCTAGGCTTTGGTCTTGACATCAATCACGAATTGCTTGTCGATATTGGGATGTTTGATCAGATTGCAGACCGAGGCTGTGTCGCTCGGCGTCTGATTCGGGAAAGTCTTGAACACATCCCATTTCTTGTCGACCGCCTTGGCGAGATAGACATTGCGGATGCAATGCTGGGTCGCCGGATCGATCGTGACCTTGCCGGTCGGACCATCGAAACTCAGGCCGGAATCGAGCGCCTTGATCACCGGCATCCGGGTGACCGTGCCGGATTTCTTGACCGCTTCGGCCCAGAGGTTGAATGCCTCATAGGTGCAGGCTGCGGGTTCGCCGATGTAGGGAACGCCGGCGCCGAATTGTTTGTGGATTGCATCGACGAACGCAACGCTCGCCGGTGTCTGCAACTCCTGGTAATAGCCGAACGCTGTGATGATGCCGTTGCTCTCCTTGGCCTGAAGCGTCGCCATTTCGTTGACGATCCCAAACGTGGTGGACGCAATCGGGATCTTGCCGCTCATGCCGGCCGCGCCCCACTGGCGATAGAAGGCGGTATGGTTCGAACCCACCAGCGCCGACAGGATGAGGTCGGGCTTTTCGCTCTGGATCTTGCTGATCGTTGCATTGAAATTGGTGACATCGAGCGGGAAGAACTCGGTCGCCATGACCGTGCCGCCGTCATCTTGGGTGTATTTGGTCATCCATTTCGCGGTGATATGACCGTAATTATAATCGGCCGCGATGATATAGACTTTCTTGCCCCAGGTTTTCGTGGCGTAGGACACCAGTTTCTGCACGGTCTGCGCCGGTGTGGTACCGGTGCAGAAAATGTCGCGGTCGCACACGCCGCCTTCGTAGAACGTGTTGTAGAAATAGAGCACCTTGTATCGATCGAACACCGGGCGAATCGCCTCGCGTGAGGCCGACGTGATGCCGCCGAGCACGACATCGACGCGATCTTTCAAAGCGAGCGCCTGGGCATATTGCGAATAGAGCTGGATCGAGGATTGCGTGTCGTAGTTGATCAGATCGATCTGCCGGCCGAGGAGGCCGCCCGCCTTGTTGTGCGCCTCGACCGCGATTTTCAGTGCGTCCAGCATCGGCTGTCCGGTGGTGCCGAGAGGGCCGGACAGATCGACCAGCGAGCCGACCTTGATCGGTGCGGCCGCCATTGCACTGCCGATGAACGGTGCCGCGAGCGGCACGGCTGCGCTGGATTTGAGAATTGCGCGGCGAGTCAGAACCATTTTTGTCTCCTGAATATCCGAATGAAGTCGCGAGCCGTGATGAACGATCGAATGCGGTCAGTATCGTGTCGCTCCGCGCAGATAGAGGCGGGATGGCGTGGCGCGCGATACGTTGAATTGCCTATCGAGCCGTCCGAGCGGTGATTTTCAGTAATTATGATATCGTATCGAGATCACGTCAGACCTTTCCAGTCGACCCCGGCCTCAAACGCCCCGGCGGCCTGGTAGATGGTTTCTTCGTCATACATTCGGCCCACCAGCATGGCGCCGATCGGCAGGCCATCGACCATGCCACAGGGTATCGTCATCGCCGGATGGTGGGTGCAGTCGAACGGCGCGGTGTTGGTGAGCATTTCAAAGCCGCGCTGTAGAATCTCGCTGATCGGCGCATCCGCGGCGGGCAGTTTGGTGGCCGGCATCGGCAGGGTGGGCATCAGCAGCAGGTCGTAGTCGGCGAGCACCGCATCGTAGCCGGCGCGCAGGCGACGCACCAGATTCTGTGCTTTTGCGTAATAATGACCGCGATGCCGGGTGACCATGTAATGACCCAGCAGCATGGTGTTTTTCAGTGTCTCGGAGAGTTCGTCGGCGCGGCCACGCCAGTTGCTATGGGCATCGAGCAGCGAATTGACATAGAGCCCCTGCCAATTGAACCCGAACCCGTTGCCGAGCATCATCTGCATCGTCGCACCTTCCGCGCCGATCGGCAGCCAGATCGCCATGCCGAGGCTGTGCGTCGGGATCGAGACGCGCTCCACCACCGCGCCGAGACCGCGAAACCGCTCGGCCGCTTCGTGCACGATCGCATCGCTCGCCGCCGATGAATTCGGGTGACAGAACCCTTCGTCGACCACGGCGATCCGCAATCCCGCGGCGCCTTTGCCGATCGCGTCGCGATAGGGTTTGCTCATGCCGCCATACTGGCGCGGATCGAGCCCATCCGGCCCGGCCAGCACTTCGAGCAGCAGGGCGTTGTCCTCGACCGTGTTGGTCATCGGCCCGGTGTGATCGAGCGTCGTCTCGATCGGCATGATGCCGGTATAGGGCACCAGGCCGTGGGTGGGCTTCATGCCGTAGATGCCGCACCAGCCTGCCGGCATGCGGATCGAGCCGCCCTGATCGCCACCCAGCGCCATCGCGACTTCGCCGGTCGTAACGACAACGGCGCTGCCCGAACTCGACCCGCCGGCCGCGTAGCCCATTTTGTGTGGATTATGCACCAGGCCGGAACTCGCGGTGTGCGAGCCACCCGAAAAACAGAATTGCTCACAGACCGTTTTGCCGACGATGGTGCCGCCGGCATCGAGAATGCGGGTCACCACCGTCGCATCGACATCGGGCACATAGCCTTCGAGTGTGGATGATCCGTTCATCATCGGCACGCCGGCGACCATAATGTTGTCCTTGATCGCGACCGCCTTGCCCTTGAGCTTGCCGCTCGGCGCACCTTCGATCGTGGTCTTGACGTACCATGCGCCATATTTGTTATCGGCGGCGGTGGGCCGGTATCCCGGTGTGCGGGCGTAGCGGACTGATGGCAGTTCATCCGGCAGTTGATCGATCAGGTTATAGGCGGCGAACCCGCTTTCGAGCGCGGCGCGATGCTGTGCCATGTCGCCATCGGTCATGGTCATGCCCAGTTCGGCGGCGACTTCGTGCAACTGGTTGATCGAGGGCAGTTTCAGTGTGGCCAAGCGCGTGATCCGATCCCGATGCGGCAAACAAAAAACCCCCGGTCCGGCGCGTGATGCGCTAGAACGAGGGCTGGTCTGCCAAATTTCAAACAGGCTCTATTGCCTGAGCGGTCAGACTAGGGGCAGACCGCAGTCGCCGTCAAGCATAATTCCTGCGGTGATCCGTACCGGTCAAACCGCCACCGCACCAAATTCCCAAAAGTTTTTTGCTGCTTTTTTACAAAAAAGCAGGCCTCTTCTTGCAGCCACTTCAGAACACGGCATGATCCCCCAGCGCCGCCACGGGCGCGCCGCCGAGGACCTGATCGTAGTAATCGAACAATCTTTCGCTCCCGGTCGAGGGGGTTGCCTGCGCATCGTAACGTCCGGTCGCGGGGTCGAGCACCAGCATCGATTCCGTGGCGTAATAGCGGCCGATCCGCGCGAGTTCGGCCTTGGCCGCTAGCGCGGGCACGACCAATCCGGCGGTGCCGAGGACGCCGATGATGCCATCGAGCAAGCCCACCGGCACCTGACGGAAGCGTGGCGCCTGGCGCAGCCGCGCGAACAGGAATTCGCCCTGCTCGCGCGGCGTGATCGCGGCACCGGGGCCGCCGATCGGCAGAACGCGGTTCCAGCGCGCCTCGTCGTACAGGCAATCGACCAGATAGGTCGCGAGATCGCCATCGCTGATCGGCTTGCACGCGGTGAGCCTGCCATCGCCGAACAGCAGGAACGCCTTGCCCCGGCGCACCCGCGCGATCTGCCCGGACAATGATTTGAAAAAAGCGGTCGGCCGCACGATCGAATAGGTCAGGCCCGACTCCACCAGCGCCTGCTCGAAGGCGAGCTTGGCGTGCTGGAACGCGAGCAGCGGCTTTTGCACGCAGATTGCCGACAGCAGCACGAACTGACCGACGCCCGCCGCCTTGGCCGCCGCGAGCACGGCGAGATGGGCGCGATGATCGATCGCCCAGGCATCGCGCGGCGCGCCGGTGCGCGATGCCATGCACGATATCACGGCATCGAACCGCTCGCCGCAAAACCCGCCGCGCGCGAGGGCGCTTGCATCGGAGACATCGACGGTGCGAATCGTCGCACTGTGCAGCGGCGTGACATCCGCCCCTGCGCGGACAAAACACACGACTTCATCACCGCGCGAGACGAGGGCGCGCAGCGTCGCGCGGCCGATCGTGCCGGTCGCGCCGAGCAGCACGATCCTGCGTCGCGCGGGCGCGCTGGTCGGGTGTCGCGCTGGCGCGCTCATCCTGCGTGCAATCCCGGGGCCTCGTGCCCGGTCCGTGCGACATATTCGGTGTAGCCGCCGCCGTATTGGTGAATCCCATCCGGCGTCAGTTCGAGCACCCGGTTCGACAGCGCGGCCAGAAAATGCCGATCGTGCGAGACGAACAGCATCGTGCCCTCGTATTGCGCGAGCGCCGCGATCAACATTTCCTTGGTCGCAATGTCCAGATGATTGGTCGGCTCGTCGAGCACCAGGAAATTCGGCGGATCATACAGCATCAGCGC
The DNA here is from genome assembly GCF_900156265.1 of Acidiphilium rubrum. Lineage (GTDB taxonomy): Bacteria > Pseudomonadota > Alphaproteobacteria > Acetobacterales > Acetobacteraceae > Acidiphilium > Acidiphilium rubrum. Next base: position 27,562 of record NZ_FTNE01000008.1, on the reverse strand, counting down.
CATCACCAGCCGTGCCTTTTCGCCGCCGGACAGCACGCGGCAGGGTTTGTCGATCTCGTCGCCCGAAAACCCGAACGCGCCGGCCAGCGTGCGCAGCGCGCCCTGGTTGGCCTGGGGAAACGCGCGATCGAGCGTTTCGAACACGCTGCGGTCGCCATCGAGCATGTCCATCGCGTGCTGGGCGAAATAGCCGAGCTTGACCGAACCGCCGAGCGTGACCGATCCTTCATCGGGTTCGGTGGTGCCGGTCACCAGTTTCAGCAAAGTCGATTTGCCCGCGCCGTTCACGCCGAGCACGCAGCACCGCTCGCGCCGGCGCACCAGCAAATCCAGCCCGTCGTAGATGACCCGGCTGCCGTAGCGCTTGTGCACGCCGCGTAGCGCGGCCACGGTATCGCCCGAGCGCGGCGCCTGCGGGAACTCGAACACCACCGTCTGCCGGCGCTTCGGCGGCTCGACGCGGTCGATCTTTTCGAGTTTTTTCACCCGGCTCTGCACCTGGGCGGCATGCGAGGCACGCGCCTTGAACCGCTCGATGAAACTGATTTCCTTCGCCAACATCGCCTTCTGGCGGTCGAACTGCGCCTGCTGCTGTTTTTCGTTCAAGGCGCGCTGCTGCTCGTAGAATCCGTAATCGCCGGAAAACTCGGTCAGGCTGCCGCCATCGATCTCGATCACCTTGTTGATCACGCGGTTCATGAATTCGCGATCATGCGATGTCATGAGCAGCGCGCCGTCGTAGCCTGCGAGAAACTGCTCCAGCCAGATCAGGCTTTCGAGGTCCAGATGGTTGCTCGGCTCATCAAGCAGCATCACATCCGGGCGCATCAGCAAGATCCGCGCGAGGGCGACGCGCATCTTCCAGCCGCCCGAGAGCTTGCCGACATCGCCCTCCATCATTTCCTGGCTGAACCCCAGCCCGTCCAGCACTTCACGCGCGCGGCCATCGAGCGCATAGCCTCCCAATTCCTCGAAGCGGGCCTGCACATCGCCGAACCGCTCGATGATGGCGTCCAGCCGGTCCGCCTGATCCGGGTCCGCCATCGCGGTTTCCAGCGTCGCCAATTCGGCAGCCACTTCGCTGACCGCACCCGCGCCGTCCATCACCTCGGCCACCGCGCTGCGCCCAGCCATCTCGCCGACATCCTGGCTGAACAGGCCGATGCTGACGCCCCGATCGACCAGGATCTGCCCTTCATCGGGCTCCTCCTGTCCGGTGATCATGCGGAACAGCGTGGTCTTGCCCGCGCCGTTCGGCCCGACCAGCCCGATCTTCTCGCCGCGTTGGAGTGCGGCCGACGCCTCGATGAAGACCAGGCGCTGGCCGTTCTGCTTGCTGATGCTATCCAGGCGTATCATGCGTCCTCGGTGGTCAGGGTGATGGCCGCGCGCTTATAGCAAATCGGCGCGGGCGTGAACCGCATGGCTGGTGCGGGCGTCTGGACATCGGCGCGCCAGCCCCGCAAAAAGCGGTTTTCCGGGAGTGGCCAGCGATGCCTGAAGCCTTCATCTGCGATTATATCCGCACCCCGTTCGGCCGCTATGGCGGCGCGTTGTCCGGTGTGCGGGCCGATGATCTGGCGGCCGTGCCGCTGCGCGGGCTGCTGGCCCGCAACCCGCGGATCGACCCGCGGCGGATCGACGAGGTCTTGCTCGGCTGCGCCAATCAGGCGGGCGAGGATAACCGAAACGTCGCGCGCATGGCGCTGCTGCTGGCCGGCCTGCCGATCGCGGTGCCCGGTGCCACGATCAACCGGCTGTGCGGCTCTGGGCTCGATGCGGTCGGTACCGCCGCCCGCGCGATCCGCGCCGGCGAGGCCGATCTGATCATCGCCGGTGGTGTTGAAAACATGACCCGCGCGCCCTTCGTGATGGCCAAGAGCAGCGAAGCGTTCGGCCGCACCGCCGAGATATTCGACACCACGATCGGCTGGCGCTTCCCCAACCCTGGCTTGCGCGCGCAATACGGCGTCGAGCCGATGCCGGAAACCGGCGAGAACGTCGCGGCGGATTTCGCGGTCAGCCGGGCGGATCAGGATTTGTTCGCCTATCGCAGCCAGCGGAAATGCGCGGCGGCGGCGGAATTTCTGGCGGGCGAAATCACCCCCGTCACGCTGAAATCACGCAAGGGCGAAACACTGTTCGGCACGGATGAACACCCACGGCCGGACACCACGCTCGAAGGTCTCGCCGCTCTGAAAACCCCGTTCCGCACGCCGGGCACCGTTACCGCTGGCAATGCGTCGGGCGTGAACGATGGCGCGGCGGCGCTGATCATTGCCAGCGAGGCGGCGGCGCACACCCACGGCCTGACGCCGCGCGGTCGCATCATCGCGATGACCACCGCCGGCGTCGCGCCCCGCATCATGGGTATCGGCCCGGCCCCGGCCACCGAAAAACTGCTGGCGCGCACCGGGCTCGCTATCAGCGATATCGATATCATCGAATTGAACGAGGCCTTCGCCAGCCAGGCGCTCGCGGTGACGCGCCAACTCGGCCTCGCCGATGACGATGCACGGGTCAACCCGCATGGCGGCGCCATCGCGCTCGGCCATCCGCTCGGCGCATCCGGCGCGCGGATCGCCGGCACCGCGCTGCGGGCGCTGGAGGCGCAGGGCGGCAGGCGCGCGATCGCGACCATGTGCATCGGCGTCGGCCAGGGCATCGCCGTGCTGATCGAGCGCGTCTGACGCCATGATCGATAAATTCGTCCCCTCGATCGAGGCAGCGCTCGACGGCATCGGCGATGGTGCCACCATCATGGTCGGCGGTTTCGGTGCCGTCGGCCAGCCGCATCTGCTGGTCGATGCGCTGGGCGAGCGCGGGTTGCGCCACCTCACCATCATCGCCAACAATGCCGGCGGTGATTTCGGCGGCCTGCCGAAACTGATCGCCCAGGGTGCCATTACCAAGGTGATTTGTTCCTACCCGCGCGCCACGAGCAAAACCGCGTTCGACACGCTCTATGCCGAGGGCAGGATCGATCTCGAACTGGTGCCGCAAGGCACGCTGGCCGAGCGCATCCGCGCCGCCGGGGCCGGTGTGCCGGCGTTTTTCACCCCCACCGCGGCCGGCACCGAACTTGCCGCCGGCAAGGAAGTCCGTACCATCGATGGCCGGGCCTGTGTGCTGGAATATGCGTTGTCCGCCGATTTCGCGCTGATCGAGGCGTGGGAGGCCGACCGCTGGGGTAACCTGACCTACAACGCGGCAGGGCGTAATTTCAACCCGATCATGGCGACTGCCGCGGGCGTCACCATCGCGCTCGCCCATCACCGACGCGACCTCGGCACGCTCGCCCCGGAAACCATCGTCACGCCCGGTCTGTTCGTGCAGCGGGTGTTCATTGCAGGAGGATCGGCATGACAGCGCTTGCCGGCTGGTCGCGCCGCGACATGGCAGACCGCGTCGCGGCCGATATTCCGGAGGGTTGGGCGGTCAATCTCGGCATCGGCCTGCCCACGCTGATCGCGAATTTCGTACCGATCGAGCGCGAGGTGATGTTCCACTCGGAAAACGGCATTCTCGGCGTCGGCCCGCTACCGCCCGCGGGGCAGGAGAATCCCTGGCTGATCAACGCCGGCAAGCAGCCGATCACGCTGCGCCCGGGTGCCGCGATCGTCGGCCAGGCCGATAGTTTCGCCATCATTCGCGGCGGTCATCTCGATCTGTGTGTGCTCGGCGGCTATCAGGTCGGTGCCAATGGCGATCTCGCCAACTGGTCGACCGGCCGCGCCGGCGAAGCCCCCGCGGTCGGCGGCGCGATGGACCTCGGTGCCGGCGCCAAGCGCGTCTGGGTCCTGATGGAACACGCCGCGCGGGATGGCACGCCACGGTTGGTCGAACGTTGCACCTATCCGCTGACCGCGCTCGGCACGGTCAGCCGCGTCTATACCGATATCGCGGTGATCGATGTCACGCCGGACGGCTTCGTGCTGCGCGAGGCCGCCCCCGGCATCAGTATCGAGCAGATCGCGGCGCGGATGGGCGCGCCGCTCAGCCCCATTCGGGATTGAGTCGCGGCTATAGACGGCTAGAAATCCCGATCGCGCGGATAATTGACCGTTGCGATGCATTGGGTCGAAATCACCTCGCGCCGAAAGGTGAACCCGAGATCGTCGATGAAGGCGTGCTTGATTGAGATCGAACGGCAACCGGTCGATAGGAGATCAGCCGTCCGCTGCACCATCATCGCCTGACGGTCGAGCACGCTCTTGAAGTCGGAAATCACCGTCAGATCGACATGCTCGATCCGCCCGCCGGCCATCGCGACGACCGAAACCGCCTCGCGGATCAAATTCTCCGAATTCGCGAAGCGCCGGCTCGGCAAGGCGCGGCCATCGGCCAGATCGACGCCGATGCCGCCGACCGTGCCCAGAATCGCCGAGGTGATCGCATCCAGCCCGACATCCGAACCGCCGGATGTGCGCACGCCGGCATCGAGCACCACCGGAATGCCGCAGATCATGATGGTCGGGTTTTCGGCCGGGCTGGCGGCAACCAGATTCTCGGTCGAGAATCCCCAGCCGGAATGAATTTCCCGATGGCCGCGCTGCATGATCACTTCGGCGCGGTCGAGGTCGTGCTCCGTTGTGATCTTGAAATTATCCTCGGTGCCGCGCACCATCTCGATTTCGAGCCCGACCGCCTCGGCGATCGCCGCATCGTCGGTGAAATCCTGGGCGAGCGGGTTAGCGAGGTAGACGCGCCGGTGGGCGGCGAGAATATCGCGGAACCGGAACGCCTGCGGCGTCTGCGCGCGCCACAGATTGGTGCGCTCGACGGTTTTCAGAACCTTGTCCTCACCGCAGAATTTGAGCGTATCGGCCAGCGGCACGCCGGCGATCGCGCAGGGCGTGCGGTCCAGCGCGTCGATCACGGCGCCGATGGTTTCCTGCTCGACGAAGGGGCGCACGCCATCGTGAATGATAATCGTCTCCGGCGCCTCGCGCGCCAGTCCTTCGAGCCCGAGCCGGACCGATTCCTGGCGGGAATTGCCGCCGATCAGGGGCGGGGGCAGGTTCAGCCCTTCCGTTGCACGCTGATAGAGATCGATGTCGTTGGGGTGGATCACTACCTGAACGCCGCTGATCGCCTGATTGCGCCGGAACGCCGCCACAGTGTGACGAATGATCGGGCTGCCGTCCAGCAGCCGGTACTGCTTGGGAATCGGCCCGCTCAGGCGCTGTCCGCGTCCTGCAGCGACGATGAGAGCAAACGTCATGTTAACTTAACTTTTCCAGTCGTGCGATGTTCGCGGCCGAAGCGAAATCGGCCGTTCTGAACAAATGTTCGCTAAGCCCGGAACCAGATCACGTCAAGGCGAGGCGTGTCGCTTCCATGCAACGGCCTTGCATCGACCAAACGTCAGGCGCGCAGGATCTCGAGTTGCGTCCCCGGCACCAGCGCGGTCCAGAGCTCGTCATGCGGGATCGCGGTGACGCAGATCTCGCCGGGACGATCGGCGCTGGGTGCGCCGCCGAAGCTGAACGTGATATGCCCGAGGTCGCGGGCCTTCGCCCAGCTGCGCGGGCCCATCGCGGTAATCCTCGCTTCGCTTCCGCCGAACCGTACGATGTCGGACACCTGCGGCTCGGCGGTGCTTTCTGTCACCCCCGGCGCGTGGATGACCGAGATTTCCGCAAGTTCCGGCGGTGCGCCGACCTGGAACAGGATGAGCAGCCCGCCTTCCAGCAGCTCCGCCACCTCGGGCCCGATGTCGGCAATCGTGCTGCGGTACAGAACCTCCATGATACGCTCCTCAATACATGCCGAAGCTGAACGCCCAGCCGAGTAACACGGCGATCGGCCCGGTAATCTGGCGGCTCAGCAGCACCGCAGGCACACCGATTTCGACCGTTCGCGGCTTCGCTTCACCGAGCGACAGGCCGACCGGGATAAAGTCGCAGCCAACCTGCGTGTCATAGGCGAACAGGGCCGGCAAAGCGAATTGCGGCGGGATATGCCCCTCCGCGATCTGGGTGCCCACCAGCACGCCGACCACCTGCGCAATCACCGCTCCCGGGCCCAGCACCGGCGACAGGAAGGGCAGGCCGCAGATCACCGACAGCACGAGCAACCCCGGCAGCCCGCCGGCCAGAGGTGTCAGCAGATGCGCGATCACCTTGCCCAAGCCGGTCGCATCGATGATGCCGACAAGCATGGTGACGAAGGCGATGAACGGCAGGATGTTGCGGATCACTTGGTCGATCGATTTGCGGCCACTGGCGAACAAAATGCCAACCACGCGGCCCATGAACCGGCCGATCTGCGCGATAAATCCGGTAAACCCGCCCCCGCCCATCGGGATCGCCGCTGCCGCCGTCGTCTCGAACGGGCTGGCCATCGCGGGGGATGCCGGGCGCTCCAGGGCGATGGTGCCGCCCTCGATCGGGGTCAGCGATTTCGTCGTGACACCCGAGACATAGAGGTCTTCGGTGATGAACTGCGCCAGCGGGCCGGATTGGCCGACCGGCGTCAGATTGATGGTCAGCATTTTCTTGCGCGGATACACGCCGCACCGGGCGGTGCCGCCGCAATCGATCACCACGGCCGCGATCTCGCTTTCCGGTGGTGCCAGGCGAAATCCATCAACCGCCTCGCCGCCGGTCAGGCGGGCCAACTCGCGCGCCACCTCAGGAATGCCGCCGCCAGTAACCGCCACGATCTTGTCGCGCTCGGCGGTCGGCGCGATGATCAGCGGGCCGCCCCAGCCGCCAGGGCCTGCCGAGACGCGAACCGCACGATATTTGTTGTCTTGTGTCATGGTCGTCTCCCTCGTTCGGTTCAGCCCAGTTCGACACCCTGGCGACGCGCCAGGAACAGCGTGATCCGCTCGGTCACGATGCCGCGGATCAAGATGACGATCAGTCCGACCAGAAAATACCTGATCGCCAGATTGGCGATCGGCAGATGCAGTTTCTGGATGCCGGCCAGCACGCCGTAATAGACGAACAACTCACCGGCATTGGCATTCGGAAACAGCGCGGTGATCGGATGGCAGTATGATACCGCCGAATCATAGAACGCCGGCTTGTGCTTTTCCTCGAGGAACACGCCGAACGTATAGGCCATCGGATTGGTCAGGAAGAGCAACGAGAGCAGCGGCAGCAGCGTGTAGCGCGTGATGGCATATCTGCCGGCGAACCGCGCGAAATTATGGATGCGGTCCTCACCGACCAGGGCGGTCAGGGCATAGAAGGCGGTGAGCAGGACGACGAGCGTCGGGATGATCCCGACGACATAAGCGACGAAAACCTTGCCGCCGGCCTGGAACAAGCCGATGAACCATTCGGCGGCATCGGTAATGGGCATCAACCCGTGCATGGTGGTGGTCCTTCTCTCGTGGAGTTGGGCGGAAGTGTCAGGCGGCGATGGCGAGGGCGGCGATTGTGTCCTGGGCATCCGGTGCTGGTTCGCCAGCCGTGCGTAGCCGATCGATCTGCGCAATTGCCTGGGTCAGCGCCTTGGAAAAACCGCCATCGCGCGCTGCGGGCGGTGCGTTCCGCAGCGTCGCGAGCGGCGTGCCGGTCAATTCGGCCAGCGGGCGGAATTTCGCGAAAATGGTGCGCCCGCGCATCGCCAGGGCTTCGCGGACGATGCCATCGGTGCCGACCACCACGATCAGGATGATGCCCTTGCCGATCCGCCCGCGCGCATTGCCGACGCCGGCGAAACCATCCTGCCATTGCGTGGAAATTCTGCCGAGTACGCGCCGATAATGGCGCATCTGCCACACGGTGCCCCCGATCTGCATGATCCATAGCACTGCGAACACGGCAATCAGACTGATTGCGGACATTGCGTCTCCCCTTGCGTTGAATTCTCTTATTCGACTTGCTGGATCATGAACAAATGTTCGATCATGTGTCAATAAGTTTTTTTTTGAGGCGTGGCAAGATTTTACGATGGGCCGGAAAAAGACCCGTGGCAGGCCGATGTCTTGCGGCGACCGACTTGATGTTGATTGATTTTTGTGTTCAAAATGGTATAAATGTTCAGCGTGGCGATCCAGGCTGCACGCCATCCAACGGAGGAACACATGTCACTCGTCGATGATCTCGCAGCCCGCGCGGTCGAGTCCGCGCCGATCCGTATCGGCCTGATCGGCTGCGGTGAAATGGGGACCGACATCGTCACCCAGGTTGCCTTGATGCCGGGTCTCGAAATCGCCGTCCTCGCCGAAATGCGGATCGATGTTGCGCGCGCAGCCCTCACCCTGGCGGGTATCGGCGCGGATCACGTCCAACTGGTTGAAACCGTGGCGGCGGCAGAGGCGGCCATTTCCGCCGGCAAACTCGCGCTGACCCAATCCGCCGATATCGCCTGCACCGCCGGGCAGGTCGATGTCATCATCGATGCCACGGGCAACCCCGGCTACGGCGCGGAACTGTCGATTCGTGCGATGGACCACGGCAAGCACGTCGTGATGATGAACGTCGAGGCGGACATCACCGTCGGCGCCAGCCTTGCCGCCCATGCGGCCAAACGCGGCGTGGTCTATTCGCTCGGCGCCGGTGATGAACCCTCCGCGATCATGGAACTGATGGGGTTTGCCCGCTCGCTCGGCTACCCGATCGTCGCGGCCGGCAAAGGCAAGAACAACCCGCTGAATTTCGATGCGATTCCCGCCGACTACGCCGAGGAAGCGGCGCGCCGGCACATGAACCCGCGCATGCTGGTTGAATTCGTCGACGGCTCGAAAACCATGATCGAAATGGTCGCGGTCGCCAACGCCACCGGCCTGTTGCCGGATGTCGCGGGTATGCACGGGCCGGCCGCCAGCCTCGCCGATCTGCCGAACGTCTTTCGCCCGCGCAGCGAAGGCGGCCTGCTCAGCCGCAGCGGCGTGGTCGATTATTCGATCGGCGCCGGCGTAGCACCCGGCGTGTTCGTCATCATCAAGGCGCCGCATCCGCGCGTCCATGAACGGCTGCGCGACCTGAAAATGGGGGAGGGGCCTTATTTCACCTTCTACCGGCCCTATCACCTGACCAGCCTGGAAGTACCGCTCACCGCCGCCGCCGCCGTGCTCTACCGGCGACCGCACATGACGCCACTGCATCGCCCCGTCGCGGAGGTCGCCACCCTGGCCAAGCGTGATCTCACACCCGGTACCGTGCTTGGCAAAATCGGCGAAGCCGATTATCGCGGCTGGGCAATGACAGCCGAAGCCGCCCGTGCCGCCGATGCTCTGCCGATCGGCCTGGCCGAACGTGCCGTGGTCACCAGCCCGATCGCGCGCGGTGCGATGCTCACCTATGCCAATTGCCGGCCGGACCAGAGCATGGACATCGTGCGCCTGCGCGGATTGCAGGACGCGGCGCTGGGGTATCACGCGCAACCGCTGCAGCAAGCCGGTTGAGCCAACGGCCGCGCCGCCGCGACGTCAGCCCGGGCGATGCCGACCTACGGGTCCGCGCCGCCTGGATGTATTATATTGAAGGGCTGACCCAGGAAGACATCGCTGCGCGCATCGGTATCAGCCGGGTGCGGGTGCTGCGGATGCTGGCGGACTGCCGCGAGGATGGCACCGTCCAGGTGCGCATCAATGCGCGCGATACCAACTGCGTCGCGCTCGCCCGGGCGCTGGAGGAAAAATACGGCGTCGCCCATGCCATCGTGGTGCCGCAACCGGCCGAGGCCACGAACATCACCGATGCGATCGGTGCGGCGATCGGCGATTACCTCAACACCACCCTGCTCGATGGCATGACGGTCGGGCTCGGCTGGGGCCAGACATTGCGCGCCAGCCTCAAACACATCGCCAGCCGCAAGCTCGAGAACATGACGGTGGTCTCCCTGCTCGGCGCACTGACCCGCGCGAGCGCCTACAGCCCGTCGGAATTCGCCTGGCGCTTTGCCGATCTGTTCGGCGCGGACTGCTTCTTTCTCGCCGCCCCGGTGATCGCGCCCGACCCCATGACCCGCGATCTGCTGTACCGCCATGCCGGGATCGAGGAGGTCATGACCCGTGCCATGCGCCTCGACCTCGCGATCGTCAGCGTCGGCGACCTGACGCCGGATTCCACCGTGTTCCGCTACGCCCTGCTGCCCGAGGCCGATCTGCAATCGCTGATCGAGGCCGGCGCGATCGGCGATCTGCTGTGCAATTTCCTCGACGAGCAAGGACAAATCGTCGAACACGACATCAACCACCGCGTCATCGCCGTCGCCCCCGAAACGCTACGGCGCGTGCCGCATCTGGTGCTTGCCTCCGGCGGCTGGCGCAAACTGCGCATCATGTACGCCGCCATCCGCCTGCTGGCACCGCGCGTGGTGATCACCGATGAAGCGACGGCGGCGGGGCTGATCGCGCTGTAACCTGGCGGGCTTGTTCGCCGTCGCGGTAGTCCAAACTTCGCCAATCAGGGTAAACATTTTGATTGACGGAAATACAAATGATTTTTAGTAACAGGCAGTGTGGGGTCCGGCGAGGCCCATCAGCCCCAAATCTGGTGTGGGGGCGGCCGCTCGCCGTGTCGCGTCAAAAATAAACGGAGGAGTTCAATGGATAGCCTACTTGCAACCCTGAAAACGGTCATCGATGCGCTCGGTCCGACCGTGCTGCTTCCCATCGTGATTTTCTTCATCGCGCTGATCCTAGGGGCCAAGCCGGCCCGCGCCTTCCGCGCCGGCGTGACGATCGGCATCGCTTTCATCGGGATCAATCTCGTCATTGGCTTGATGTTCACCAGCCTGAGCGGCGTTGCCCAGGCGATCGTGAAGAACACCGGATTGCACCGCGACATCATCGACGTGGGTTGGCCCTCGGCTGCCGCGATCGCTTTCGGCTCTTCGGTCGGTTTGTGGGTCATTCCGATCGGGATCGTGGTCAACGTCGTTCTGCTGCTCGGCGGCGTTACGCGCACACTTAATGTCGATGTCTGGAATTTCTGGCATTTTGCCTTCGTCGGATCGCTGTTGGTCGCCGCTACCGGCAGCTTGGCCGATGGCCTGATCGCAGCCGGGCTGATGGCGGGGCTTGCTCTCCTATTCGCCGATTGGAGCGCGAAAGCGGTGCAGGAATTCTACGAGGTACCCGGCGTTTCGGTGCCACACCTGGCTTCCGCCCAAATCCTGCCGGTTGCGATTGCGGTGAACTGGCTGATCGAAAAGACCCCCGGTTTGCGCGCAATCCAAATGGATACCAGCTCGATCCAAAAGCGCTTCGGCGTATTCGGCGAGCCGATGATTCTGGGGCTCATCATTGGGATCATCCTTGGCCTGATTGGTTTTTACAACGCCGGCAATGCTTCCGTCGTGACCCAGAAGGTCCTCAGTACCGGGATTGATCTGGCCGCGGTCATGGTCCTACTGCCGCGCATGGTGAAAATACTGATGGAGGGGCTGATCCCGGTCTCCGATGCAGCCCAGCAATTCGTCCGCAAACGCTCAGGCGATCGTGAGATTTTCGTCGGCTTGGATTCGGCGATCTTGATCGGCCACCCCGCTGCGATCGCAAGTTCTCTCATCCTGGTGCCGATTGCCATCCTGATGTCGATCGTTCTCCCCGGCAACCGGGTCATTCTGTTCGCCGATCTTGCGGTAATTCCGTTCGTGGTGGCGCTCGCAGCGCCAGTGTGCCGGGGGAATGTGTTCCGCATGATCATCGTCGGCATCGTCACATTGGCGTTTGGCTTTTATATCGCCGGCGCGCTCGCCCCGTTGTTCACCGATGCTGCGCGTGCCGCGCATTTTGCCATTCCGAAAAATGCCTCGCTGATTACCTCCATCGTCGATGGTTTCATGTGGGTGCCCTTTGTGGTGGTGATGTTGGTGCGAACTCTTGGCATGGGCGGATTGGCGATCGTTCTGATGATGATCGCCGGCAGTTATGCGCTGTTCATCCGCAATCGGGCCGTCTGGGAGCGCGCAGCCGGTGCAAGCGTCGCTGCCGAAGCGGAACTGGCTGTCGCGACTAGCAAAGTGAGGGCCGCAGAATGACCGAAACCATTACAGGTCTTGCCGATCTGCTCGATCGGCGGGCTCTGCTGCCCGGATTGGCGGCGGTGTCCCAGAGCGACGTGATCACTGCGCTAGGCCGCAAACTCGAAATGATCGGCAAGGTGCACGGGTCCTATGTCGGAGCCGTGCTCAGCCGGGAAGGCACGATGCCGACTGGCCTGCCGCTGGATGCCATCCATGTCGCCATTCCGCATACCGACCCAATTCACGTCATCTCGCCAGCCGTTGCAGTCGCGACTCTCAACACACCCGTAACCTTCGCCAGTATGGAAGATCCCGACGAGTGGCTACCAGTCCGGGTCGTGTTCCTGCTAGCGTTGAACGACAAACACCGCCAACTGGCCATGCTTCAGCAGATCGCAGCACTTATCCAGGATGGCCCCCGCCTTACCCGTATTGTCGATGCGCCCGATGTCGACACATTATGGCACGAGCTCGCGGCATAAATCGTTCCGTTCAATCCAATCGGAGATCGTAGTCATGAAACGGAAAACCATACTCGTCGCCTGCGGCACTGCCGTGGCGACATCGACGGTGGTGGCCAGCGCCATCGAAGAGGCAATGCAGGAGCGCGGTATCTCGATCATCCTGCGCCAGTGCAAAGCAACCGAACTGCCCAGCCTGGCGGCGGACGCTGATGTCATCGTCTCAACCACCCCTGTGCCAGACGGTCTTGGCAAGCCGGTGATCAAGGGCCTGCCGTTTCTGACTGGCATCGGCAAGGCGGCGACGCTCGACCAGATTGAGGCCGCTTTGCGCGATTAAGACCGGCCGCGGCTGGGAGCGGCTGCGCGCTGCGCGTCGGTTTCCTTGACCCAGTGAGAGTGACGCCTCACAAAGGCTCGCCGAACATATGGGTATGAGGAGGCGTCTTTGTCCTGGTCACGTCCTGTTGGCGCGTCTATCGAGCGCAGTGGTGATGCCGACGCCACCGATCTGAAGACCCGCGTTGCCTGGCTCTACTTCATGGAAGGGCTGACTCAGGACGCTGTCGCTTTGCGCCTCGGGCTCACGCGTCAGAGGGTTCTGAAAATCCTTGCTGCTGCCCGGCAGGATGGGACGGTACAAATTCGCGTTACAACCAGGCTGACCAACTGCGTCGCGCTGGAGCGCAGGCTCGAAGCCGGTTTCGGCATCGAGCGGGCTATCGTGATTCCATCGCCCGGGGAGCCCCAACAACTCACGGCATTGCTGGGCGCTGTCGTCGGCGCTTATGTCTCCGAAGCGCTGCAGGATGGTATGACGATTGGCCTTGGTTGGGGGGCCACGCTACAATCGAGCCTGACCAGCATGATCGCGCGCCCGATGCGCGATGTCACGGCAGTGTCCTTGCTCGGCGGCCTGACGCGGGCAAGCGGCGTCAATCCGGCCGAATTCGCTTGGCGTTTCGCCGATCTGGTCGGGGCCGAGAGTTTCCTGCTCACAGCGCCGGTGTTTCTGCCTGACGAAGCTACCCGCGACACGCTGCGCCGCCACCCCGGCATTGTCGAGGTATTGGCGAGAGCGGCACGGCTGGACATGGCGCTGCTCAGCGTCGGCGACATCTCGCCGTCGTCGACAATGATGCGCTACGGCCTGATCACCCGGGATGAGTTGGCCGAGGTTACGCGTGCCGGTGCCGTCGCCGACGTGCTTTGCCAATTTGTCGATGCGCAAGGTCAGGTCTTGGACCATCCGATCAATCGGCGGGTACTGGCTGCCGATCCCGCCTCGTTGCGCGGCACGCCGGGGTTGGTGCTGGTATCGGGTGGTTGGGCGAAGGTCCCTTCCTTGCTGGCCGCGATCCGGCTGCTCGCGCCCCGGGTGCTTATCACCGACGAAATCGCGGCTGAGGGATTGCTTCGACTGACCGAGACTGAGGCCTAACAAATATATTTGATTATTGACAAATACATTTGTCATGGCCATTCTCCGGGCAGATACTTGCCCGATGTGAAGGAGAGTCCGTGGACACGCCACTCACCAAACCACTGCACCCCGAGTTCAAAACCCAGCCGTTGCTGGCTGCCGTGTTTCCTTTGGCCGAATCCGATGCACGTGCGGCACTCCGCCAGATGATGCTGATCCGCCGCTTCGAGGAAGCCGCCGAGGAATGCTACATGCGTGGGTCGATCCACGGCACCATGCATCTCTCGATCGGCCAGGAAGCCTCGGCGGTCGGTCTCTGCCTTGAATTGCGTCGCTCCGATCTGATCACCTCGACCCATCGCGGCCACGGCCATTGCATCGCCAAGGGAGCCGATCCGCGCCTGATGTTCGCCGAGTTCTTTGGCAAGGACGCCGGCTATTGCCGCGGTCGCGGTGGCTCGATGCATATCGCCGACGTCGAAAGTGGCAATCTCGGTGCCAACGGCATCGTCGGCGGCGGCATTCCCATCGCGGCCGGTGCGGCGCTCGCGATCAAGCAGCAGCGGCGCGATGACGTGGTGGTCTGCTTCTTTGGTGACGGCGCCTCGAACGAGGGTGCGTTCCACGAAGCGCTGAACATGGCCGCACTCTGGCATCTGCCGGTGATTTTCGTCTGCGAAAACAACAAATACGGCATGTCGGTCTCGACCGAACGCTCGATGTCCGTACCGCACGTCGCCGACCGCGCGCCCGCCTATGCCATGCCGGGCGTGAGGATCGACGGCAACGATCTTTTGGCTGTGCTGCAGGCCGGTCGCGCCGCGATCGATCGGGCGCGCGGCGGCGGCGGGCCGACCTTGATCGAATGTGAAACCTACCGCATCCGCGGTCATTCCCGCAGCGATCGCAACCGGTATCGCACCAAAGATGAAATCGATGCCTGGAAGGCGCGCGACCCGATTGCCGCGTTCGAATCCGTGCTGCGCGATGCCGGGCTGATGAGCGCTGCCGATATCGAGGCCTTGCGCGCCGAAGTCGCCGCCGAAATCGCCGCCGCGATCGACTTCGCCGCCGCCGCCGCCCCGCCCGATGCAGCCGATCTGACCGAACATGTCTATATTGCTGCCTGAGGAGTCGACCGCCGTGGATACCATGATCGAGCCCACCGCCGCGCTCCGCGAACTCAGCTATGCCGATGCGATCTACGAGGCGCTGTTCCAGGCCATGACGGAAGACGAGCGGGTGTTTCTGCTCGGCGAGGATATTGGCGTTTACGGCGGTGCCTTCCAGGTGACGCGCGACCTGTTTCATCTGTTCGGCGGGGAGCGGGTGATCGACACGCCGATCGCCGAGCTTGGCGCGGCCGGCGTCGCGGTCGGTGCCGCGCTGGCGGGCGGGCGGCCGATTCTGGAATTCCAGTTCTCCGATTTTGCAACCCTGGCGATGGAACAGATCGTCAACCAGGCCGCCAAGATCAGCTACATGCTCGGGGGTCGTGCCGCCGTGCCGCTGGTCATGCGGCTGCCCGCCGGCTCGGGCACCGGCGCTGCCGCCCAGCATAGCCAGAGCCTCGAAGCCTGGTTCGGCCATATTCCCGGTCTGAAAGTGGTCCAGCCATCGACGCCGCATGATGCCAAGGGATTGCTGCGCGCCGCGATCGACGATCCCAACCCGGTGCTGATCTTCGAGCACAAGCTGCTCTACAAAACCAAGGGCCATGTGCCGGAGGCGCCCTACCGCGTCGCGATCGGCAAGGCCGCGATCCGCCGGGCCGGCCGGGATCTGACCATCGTTGCCACCGGCGTCATGGTCGGCCGCGCGCTCGAAGCGGCGGCAAGCCTGGACGCCGCCGGTCACGATGTCGAGGTGATCGACCTGCGGTCGATCCGCCCGATCGACCGCGAAACCCTGGTCGCCAGCGTTTCGAAAACCACGCGGCTGCTGATCGTGCATGAAGCGGTCAAAACACTCGGCATCGGTGCCGAAATCAGCGCCATGATCGCCGAAAGTGAGGCGTTCGACCGGCTCGATGCGCCGATCCGCCGCCTCGGCGGTGCCGAATGCCCGATCCCCTACAATCCGGTATTGGAACGCGCGGCGGTGCCGCAGGTCGATGACATCATCCGTGCCGCGACCGATCTGATCGAAAGGGGCGCGTAATGCCAACGCCGGTCATCCTGCCCCGGGTCGATATGGACATGGAAACCGGGCGAATTGCGCGATGGCTGATCGAATCCGGCGCCAGTGTCCGCCAGGGCGACGCGCTGTTCGAGATCGAGACCGACAAGGCGACGATGGAGATCGAGGCGCCGGCGAGCGGCATCGTGCATATTTTCACCCCGGCGTCCGGCACCGATATCAAGGTTGCCAGCATCGTCGCGGAAATCCGCGCGCCCGGTGAAACTCCGACCGACGCACCTGTGCCGCAACGCGTGCCCGAACTGCACGCCGGCATCGCCGCAGGGCATGCGGCGCCGCTCGCCGAGATCGAGGCATCAGCGCCGCCGCCCATGCCATCATTTGCCCCGCCGGTAAAATTGCTGCGCGCGACACCGCTGGCCCGCCGCCAGGCGGCGATCCGCGGCCTCGACCTGACCGCGATCACCGGCAGCGGGCCGCGTGGGCGTGTGACCAGCCGGGATGTCGAAACCGTCACCTTGGCAGAACCGCCCGCCGCGCTGCCCCGGCCCGCCCGCATTGAAGTGCGCGAAACCATTGTATATCTGCATGGTTTCGCCTCCAACAGCACCGCGTGGGACCCGCTGTCGGCCCAGCTCGACGCCGATCTGCCGCGCATCGCGATCGATCTACCCGGTCACGGCGACGCGGCAACGCTCGCGCAGCCGACGCTCGCGGCAATGGCGGCGCACGTGGTCGCCGCGGTGCGCGAACAGACCAGCGGTCCGGTTCATCTGGTCGGCCATTCGCTCGGTGGCGCGATCGCCGCGCGGGTGGCGCTGTCGAACTTGCTCGACGTACGCTCCCTGCTGCTGATCGCTCCGGTCGGCCTCGGGCCGGTGATCGATCATGATTTCATCATCGGCCTGCTGCGCGCGCGTGCCGAAGCCAGCGTGCTGCCCTGGCTGCACCGCCTCGTCGCCGATCCGGCGCGGATCAGCCGCGGCATGGTCCGCGCGGTGCTGGCGCTGATGGCGGACCCCGCTCGTGCCGCTTTCCTCGCCGCGCTCGCCGCGAACGCGTTTCCGGACGGCACGCAGTCGGCCGACTGGATGATCGACGTCACGCCATTGCTGATGCCCGTGCGCATCGTCTTTGGCCGAGAGGATCGCATCATCCCGTTCCATCCGGCCGCGCGTATCGGCGGCAGCGTTGCCGTCAATCTCTTGCCAAACATCGGTCACATGCCCCAGATCGAGGCACCCGCGCTGCTTGCGCGGATCCTCGCCGAGGTGATCAGATCGGCCAGTATCGTGAATGTCCAAGCCAACGCGTCATCAGGCGCACCCTCGTAGAAGGAACCGAACCGACATGGATATCGAGGCGGAACGCAGCGTCCTGGTCAGGGTGCCGGAAGGGCTGCACGCGCGCCCGGTCGCGCAATTGGTCGCATTGGCCAAGGCTTTCCCCACAACGCTCGAAATCGTCCATGGTACCAAAAGTGCCAACCCGCGCAGCGCGGTCAAGCTTCTGCTGCTCTCGATCAAGGAGCATGATCGCGTCATCGTCCGCGGCAGCGGTGCCGATGCGCATAAGGCGGTCGATGCCGTCTGCCGCTTGCTCGAAGACACGACCGAGGCGGCCATCCCCGGCGGCATTTCATCCCCCTTCGCCGAGCGCGCACCTGAGCCCGCAACCGAACCCGATGACGGACAGTTCCGTGGCATCGGCGGCAGCGAAGGCGTCGCCCTGGGGCCAGCCTTTCCGTATTTCCGCCAGCGCCTCGTCATCGATCGCACCACGGTGCCGGCGGCGCAGCGGGCTGAGCAGGTCGCGGCCTTCCGCTCGTCGCTCGATCTCGTTTGCGCCCAGACCGATAGCGCCGATGCAACCGCGAGCCAGATCCAGAACGCGCTGAGCGAAATCGTGCGTGACGTGGAATGGACCGGCGGCATCGAGGCGGCGATCGCTGCCGGATTGCCGGCGGTCGCGGCGACGCTCGATGCCGGCGAGACCCTGGCAATGCAGTTCGAGGCGGTCCCCGATCCTTACGTCAGGGCCCGTGCCGATGATGTGCGCGGCGCCGCGCGTGCGATCGCTCTCAACCTGACCGGCGTGCACGATCCCGCGCTTGGTGAGGCGCCGGACGGTGCCATTATCATCGCCGAAGATCTGAACGCCTGGGATGTTGCCGATGCCGATTTGTCGCAGATCGGCGGCATCGTCTGCCGAACCGGCACGCCCGCCGCCCATATCGCCATTATGGCGCGCGCTTACGGCATCCCAGCGGTATTCGGCTGCGGGATGATGCCCGAGGTCGCGGCGGGAGTCGAAATCGGCATCGATGGTGCCGGCGGCATGGTCTTTGTCGCGCCCGGCGATGCCGAACGCGCGCGCCTGATGTCCGCCCGGACCGCCTGCACCGCAAAGCAGGATAACCTTCAGAGATGGGCGAGCGTACGTCCCGTCACCCGATCCGGCCATGCGGTGCAAATCGCCGCCAATCTGGGTTCGGTCAAGGAGATCGACGCGGCCCGCCGTGCCGGTGCGATGGGCGTAGGCCTGTTCCGCTCGGAGCTTTTGTTTAGCGAGCACCGCAGGCCCCTGACCGAACAGGAGCAGTTCGAAACATATGATGCGGTCGCGCGCGCCTTTGACGACCACCCGGTGATCATCCGCACCCTCGATATTGGTGGCGACAAATCAGTGCCGGGGATCGACATTCCACCCGAAGGCAACCCGTTTCTAGGGTGGCGCGGCATCCGCCTCTGCCTCGACCGGCCGGATTTGTTCAAACCGCAACTGCGTGCGCTGTTGCGCGCCGCGGTCAATCGCAATCTGAAAATCATGCTGCCGATGATCAGCGAGGCCTCCGAAATCCATCGTACCCGTGCCCTGATCGATGAATGCCGCCGCGAACTCGCCGCCGAAGCCATCGCGCACGACCGGCCGGCCACCGGCATCATGATCGAAACGCCGGCCTCGGTCCTGCTGGCCGAGGAACTGGCAAAAGAGGTCGATTTTTTCTCGATCGGCACCAACGACCTGACGCAATACATCATGGCGGCGGACCGCCTCAATCCATGTGTGGCCGCGCTGAGCCGACCCGAAAATCCGGCAGTGTTCAAAGCCATCGCCATGACCTGCGCGGCGGCAATGGCGCGAGGCATCCCGATATCGGTCTGCGGCGAAGCGGCATCGAGCCCCCCGATCATTGCGAAACTGCTCTCGTTCGGGATCCGATCGCTCAGCATGAGCCCGTCGTCGATCCTGCGCATCAAGCAATTCGTCAGCGAGGAGGCTGGGCTTTAACCCCCGGCCGACCTCACTGGTTCGGGTGCGCCAGACCGATTAGCCCAGCCTAGCGCGTCATCATACCGGGATGAACGCCGTAATATTCGTCGACCCGCTCGCCATAAATGCCATTCGACCAGTCCGGCATGGCGCTGGTGGCGAAGGACGGGCCACCCTCGAGGCGATCACGATCGATATCGACCACATAACCACCTTGTTGGCGGTCATAATGCAGCATGCTCCACGGCAGCGGATGGTAATGCTCGCCGAGCCCCAGAAATCCGCCGAACGACATGATGGCATAGGAAATCCGGCCGGAATTCTTGTCGATCATGACATCATAAATCGACCCGATCGAATCGCCCTGCCGGTTATAGACATGCGTGCCGTTGACTTTGCTGGCGGCGATCAGCGTTCTGGTTTCGCTGAGGCTATCCAACTGTTCGGCGCGCGCCGAGTTCGCGGTACGCATGGTTTCGTCGTGACTGCTCATGTCCGGGTTCCCCTGGTTTGATGGTTTGTAGCCGCCGTTCGGCGGCCGTCGTCCATCCGATGTGAGCATCGCCACCACCGATTACGACGCGGCGCAGATGAAACTATTGTCAGGCAAATCCTTGTGCTGCTAGCTGATCAGCTCGATCTAATGATAACCTGCTGCCCGAGGATAAATGCCGCGCGTGATAGAAACAAATTCACTGATCATGCAACGAATTCCGTCAACCTGACCGTACCGTTGCCGAATTGTTATTTGGATCACGTGGTAGAAGCCCCAGATGTCCGCAGCCAGCGTGACGACAATGCGTGACGTTACGACTAATCAACGAAATCTCTGCCGCGACGTCGACCGTCCTGCGTCGCGCGCATCGATCAAATCAAACATGAATATACTGAAAGTTTTCGACACATGGACATCAATCAACGCCAACAGAAAATCCACGATGAAGTGCGCGCTGCCGACCAAGCCCGGCCAAAGCTCGAAATGAAGGGCGCCATGCAGGCCGGCGCGCGCCACTACCCCGAACCGCCGTTTACCACCGATGCAGCGGGCCAGCGCGGTATCGAAGCCGGACAGAGCATCAAGCCGTTGTACGACGCCCCGTTCTGGAAAGGGTCTGGCAAACTCGAAGGCAGCGTCGCCATCATTACCGGCGGTGATTCCGGCATTGGCCGCGCCGTCGCGGTATTGTTCGCGCGCGAAGGCGCCGATGTCGCCATCCTGCATCTGGCATCCGAACAGGAAGACGCCGATGTGGTTGTCAAAGCGATCGAGCACGAAGGCCGCAAGGCGATGGCGGTCGTCGCCGACGTGACCGATCGCGCATCGTGCTTCGCGGCCGTTCGAAAAATCGTCGATGCATTCGGCAGGGTCGATGTCCTGGTCAACAACGCGGCATTCCAACTCCACGTCAGCCGGTTCGAGGATCTATCCGAAGAGCATTTCGATTTGACAATAAAAACCAATCTCTACGGCTATTTCCACATGGCCCAGGCCTGCTTGCCGCACATGCGCGCGGGCTCCGCAATCGTGAACTCGGGCTCGGTCACCGCCTTGATGGGCAATTCCACAGTCATCGATTACACCATGACCAAAGGCGGCATCCACGCCTTCACCCGCGCCCTCTCCGGCAGCCTGGTGCCGCGCGGCATCCGCGTCAACGCCGTTGCCCCCGGCCCGGTGTGGACACCGCTGAACCCCAGTGACAACCCCGCAGGCATGGCCGAATTCGGCACCAACACGCGCATGAAGCGCCCGGCCCAGCCCGAGGAAATCGCACCGGCCTATGTCTTTCTCGCATCGAAACAAATGTCGAGCTACATCACCGGCGAAATCCTCCCCGTCATCGGCGGCTATACCGACCGTTAGTAAACGGGAACGGCTGCGGCGTGGTCACCGCCGCAGCACCGCGCGGGCAATATCCGAACCAAAAAGGATCACGATAATGGCGCAACAACCAAGCGGTATCGACTTCAACCAAGGTGTCGCAATCCACGCGCTTGCCAATCATCCAGCCGTGCGCGGTCATGCCGATGGTGAGCCCGTACTCATGGTCCGCTCCGGCGACACCTTCTTCGCCATCGGTGCCGATTGCACCCATTACGGCGCGCCGTTGGAAAAAGGGCTGATCAGCAATGGAACCATCCGATGCCCCTGGCATCACGCCTGCTTCAGCCTGCGCACCGGCGCCGTTATCGACGCACCCGCGCTCGACGCGCTTGCCACCTGGAACGTTGAACAGCGTGACGGCAAGCTATTCACCAACGGCCGAAAACATCCAGCCAAGCCCGCGGCTCTAAAAAATCCACCCAGCAGCATCGTCATCATCGGCGGCGGTGCGGCCGGCGAAGCGGCGGCTGAAACTCTGCGTCA
Source organism: Acidiphilium rubrum (assembly GCF_900156265.1). Taxonomy (GTDB): domain Bacteria; phylum Pseudomonadota; class Alphaproteobacteria; order Acetobacterales; family Acetobacteraceae; genus Acidiphilium; species Acidiphilium rubrum. Next base: position 5,967 of record NZ_FTNE01000008.1, on the reverse strand, counting down.
CGAAGGCTACCAAGGCCGCATCACCATCCTCAGCGCCGACCCCGATCTTCCGCCGGACCGAACCGCCCTGTCCAAAAGCTTCCTGAACGGTTCATCGGCGGCAGAGACCATTCCTCTGCGCGATGCGGCCTTCTTCACCGACCACGCGATCGATCTGGTGCTAAATGCCCGCGTCAACCTGATCAACACGGCGGATAAACAGGTCATGCTGACCGACGGCATCAGCCACCCCTACGATGCCCTGCTGATCGCGACCGGCGCCATGCCCGCGCGCCTCGATCTCCCCGGCGGCGATCTCGTCCACTACCTCCGCACCGTGGCCGACGGCCGCAATCTCGATGCGCTGGCGGTCAAAGGCGCGCGCGCCGTCGTGATCGGATCGAGTTTCATCGGCATGGAAGTCGCCGCCGCGCTGCGCCAACGCGAGGTCGAGGTCCTTATCGTCAGCCAGGAATCCAAGCCAATGGCAACGGTGCTGGGCGCGAACCTCGGCGCATTTTTCCAGACACTACACGAAGATCACGGCGTCGCCTTCCGCCTCGAAGCGGACGTCGCATCGGTCACCGAAACCGCGGTCGTCCTCGCCAGCGGTGAACAGATCCCGGCCGATTTCGTGGTCGCGGGCATCGGCGTCGCGCCGCTCACGGAACTCGCGGCCGATGCCGGTATCACCGTCGATCATGGCGTCATGGTCGATGCCTATCTGCAAACCAGCACCCCCGGCATCTACGCGGCCGGCGATATCGCCCGCTGGCCAGACCCGCACACCGGCAAACCGATCAGGGTGGAGCACTGGGCCGTCGCTCAGCGCCAAGGCCAGGTCGCCGCCCGCAACATGCTCGGCCGCCAGCAGCGGTTCGACCAGTTGCCGTTCTTCTGGACCGGTCAGTACGATGTCAGCCTCCGCTACGTCGGCCACGCGACCGATTGGGACGACGAACTGGTCGACGGAACCATGGGCAACTGCACCGTCACCTATCGCAAAGCCGGTAAGCCCCTCGCCATCGCGACCCTCAAGCACGACAAGGCAGCGCTTGACTTCGTCGCCGCCCACCAGCCAACCCATGAATGACGCCGACCCACCCACCCTGGTATTCCTGCATTTCCTCGGCGGCAGCAGCAATACCTGGCGCTACACGATCGATCATCTGCCGCCGTCCACCCGCTGCCTCGTCATCGATCTGCCCGGCTTCGGTGCCGCCTCGGCCCTGCCGGGCGGCAGCGTCAGCGCCATGGCCGATGAGGTGATCGCCACCATCGGCCGCACCGTGCGCGGGCGCTGGGTGCTGGTCGGCCACAGCATGGGTGCCAAGATCGCAACCGTCATTGCCCGTGCCGCCGAACATGGCGCGGAAGCCCTATCCGGCCTCAGCCACATCATCCTGCTGGCCGGCTCGCCCCCCGCTCCAGAGCCGATGAGCGAGGAATCCCGCGCCGAAATGCGGGGCTGGTTCCAAGGGTCTGCCGATGAGTCGATGGCTCAAGCGCGTCGCTACATCGCCAACAATATCGCGGACAGCCTCGATCCATCCGCGCATCAGGCGGCCGTCGCCGATATTCTGCGTACCAACCGCGCGGCCTGGGTCGCGTGGCTCGATAGCGGCAGCCGCGAGAATTGGGCCGCGCGCATCGGCACGCTGCGTACACCCGCCTTGATCATCGCCGGTGCGGCCGACGCCGATCTCGGGGCCGAAGCCCAACGCACGCTGATGGCGCCGCATTTCACCCATCACCGCCTGATCACCCTCGCCGCAACCGGCCATCTGATCCCGCTCGAACAACCCGCAGCACTCGCCCGCCTGATCGAAGATCACGCGGACCTGCCCCACAATAACAACACGATCGACGCCTCCTACCGCGCCTTGATCGCATCTGACCGCGTCAGCACCCACACCCGCGCTGCCCTCCTCGCGCGAACCCTACCCGCCGCCGAGGCATCCCCGTTCAACGATCAGCAGACCCGAACCCTGCACGCGGTGATTGCGCGCGTCATCCCCCCGGCCGTCGCACCGCCCAATCTTGCCACCACCATCGCCGCCAGTTTCGCAGCCCCGCGCGGCTGGCGTTTCGCCGCACTCCCACCCGATACCGAAGCGTGGAGCATGGCGCTCGACACGCTGAACCATCGCGCCAACCACCGCTGGAACACCATGTTCATCGCGCTGTCACCCGCACAGCAGGACACCATGCTCACCGAACTCGCCGCCGGCGATACCAATGCTGCACCCGCCAGCCTCGATGCCAGCCAGATGCGCCTCTGGTTCGAAGATTTCCGCGCCGCCGCGGTTCGCGCCTACATGGCGCATCCCGCCACCCTCGCGCGCATCGGCTACAGCGGCATCGCCTACGGCGGCGATGGCGACCATAAACCCGGCTTTCACCCGATCGGCCTTGACGTCGTCGAACCCTGGGAACCCAAACCCCGCGCACCACATGCGCCGGCAGGGCAGGGCGCATGAATCTCGATACCATGCGCCGCCACGCCACCGGTGATACGGTCGATGCCGTCATCATCGGCACCGGTGCCGGCGGTGCGCCCTTGCTAGCCGCCCTCGCGACCGCCGGCCTCAAGGTCGTCGCCCTTGAAGCCGGCCGCAACTGGGAGCCCGAAACCTTCCCGGCCGATGAAATCGCCGCCGCCGGCATCTACTGGCGGGATGAACGCCTCAGCGCGGGCGATACCCCCCAGCCGTTCGGTGCCAACAACAGCGGCACCGGCGTCGGCGGCTCGACGCTCCATTGGGGTGCGTTCTGCCCGCGCGCCGACCCGCGTGACTGGCGCCTGCGCACCGAAACCGGCCAGGGCCAGGATTGGCCGCTGGACCCCGCTTCCTTCACGCCGTATTACGAACAGGCTGAAGCCTACATCGGCGTCTCCGGCCCGCGCGCCTACCCGTGGGACCCATCCCGCAGCTACAGACTGCCGCCGGTCGCGCGCAACGCACCCGCCATGCTGATGCAGCACGCCTGCGACTCTCTCGGCATCACGACGACCGACGCACCCGCCGCCGTCGTCTCGCACCGGTTCGAGCAGCACAACGCGCTGCCCCGCCCCGCCTGCATCAACTGCGGCTATTGCCACCAGGGCTGCCGCATCGGTGCCAAGGCCAGCATGGATGTCACCTATCTGCCGGCCGCGGTGCATGCCGGTGCGGAAATCCGCCCGGACTGCAGGGTCCACACCATCGAGCGCGATGCCACGGGCAAAATCACCGCCGTCGTCTATCGCCACCAGGGGCACGACCATCGCCAGCGCTGTGCTGCGGTTTTCCTGTGCGCCGGTGCGGTGGAAACACCGCGTCTGCTGCTGCATCTCGGCCTCGCCAATTCCAGCGGCCAGGTCGGCCGCAACTACATGGCCCATGTCGCCACCCAGGCCTGGGGCAGTTTCACCGCGCAAACCCGCCCCCACAAAGGCTACCCCTCGTCGCTGATCACCGAGGACATGCTGCGTCCGGCCGACGCCGATTTCGCGGGCGGCTACCTGATCCAGAGCCTCGGCATCGTGCCGGTCACCTGGGCCGAACAGGTGGCACGCGGCCGGGGTTTGTGGGGGCAGCCGCTCATCGACTATCTCGATCATTACAACCATGTTGCCGGCGTCGGCATCAACGGTGAATGCCTGCCCTCCGCCGGTAATTTTCTCGATCTGTCCGACGAGACCGACGATATCGGCATGCGCCGGCCGCGCATCCATTTCAGCTACGGCGAGAACGAACACAGGCTCGAGCGCCATGCCCAGCGCGTTCTCACCAACATCTGGCAGCACGCGGGCGCGACCGATATCTGGACCATGCGCCGCTCCGCCCACACCATCGGCACCTGCCGCATGGGCAGCAGCGCCGATACAGGCGTTGTTGATCATGCAGGCAACAGCTTCGATATCCCGAATCTGTGGATCTGCGACAATTCGGTCTTCCCCAGCGCCATGGCCGCCAACCCCGCCCTGACCATCATGGCGCTCAGCCTGCGCACCGCCGATGCATTCCTCCGCGGGCACCGCACCTGAAGCGGCGGCATCCGCCTCAGTCCTTGCCGCCAAGACCCAGCGTTTTGGCCACAGCATCAAACCCGCGTTCGATCGTTCCCAGCACACCGCTGGTCTTTTGCCGTTCATCGATGAATACGGCCAACCGGTCGGTCGCGAGCTTCGCCTGGCTCAGCCCATCGCCCAGCGCCTCATGGGCGCGCTGCATCAGCCCGCCCTTGTGCCCGGCGTGCTGGATTTCGCTTTCGATATGGTGGCTGAAGCCGAACAGCGAGGCTTTGAACCCCTCCAGCATCGCCACAGGCCGCGCCTCCTGAATATCAGGCGCCACCCCGGCCTCGGGCAGATCGCGCCGCGGCGTGGTGCGCCAGGTCATGGACGCGATCGGGTCATTGGCCTGTTCGGCGCGCCGCCCCAGCGGCTTCACACCTGGCCAGATCCGGCTTGCCATCTTCAACAGGCTGGTATGATCGAATTCGGTCGAAATCACACCAGGATCAAGCATCGGCGAGACAAAAATCGCCGGCACCCGAAAACCCAACAAATCAAACGCGAAATGCTCGGTATGCTCATCGGGCGGCACCGTCGCCGGCGGCACCACATGATCGTAAAATCCACCATGCTCGTCATACAGCACGACCAACAAGGTCTTTTCGAACAGCCCCGGGTTCGCCCGCAGCGTGTTATAGACCTCGGCGATCAGCGCATCGCCCCGCATGATATCGTGCGGCGGATGCTGATCGTTCTGATGCGGCCCGAAGTAGCTCGGTTCGATGAAGGTATAACCTGCAAGATCGCCCTTCGCGACATCGTCTTGCCAATGCGCGTAGTGACGGTAATTGCCGAGATGATGCCATTGATGGCTGAGCACCAAAGTCTGCGGCACATCGCCATAATAAATCCGCCACGGCACGCCCGCATCGCTCAGTTCGTCATACAGCGTGCGCTGGCCGTACATGTGCAGCTTCGAACTGAACAGACCACCCGGTTCATTGACATGCCCGCGCGAGGTGCCGCTGTGGGCAAACAGGCGGTTGATCCAGGTCGGTCCGGGCAGTGATGAAAACCACCGGTCGCAGACTACGAAATTCTCCGCCAGCGTGTGCAACCCCGGCAGAAACCCGCGCGGAAAATAGCCCATGATTTCCTGGCGTTCCTCGGGCGTGCTGTTCGGATGAGTGCGGACGAAATCAGCGACGAACCCGCCATTGGTGCCATCGGCAAACTGCGCCAGTGAATTGGCCAGATAATGTTTCGGATCACGATCGATATTGCGCGATATCGTCTCCCGTTGCACCAGGTCCGGTGCACCCGGCGCCGCGGCTGGGTTGCTGTGCGGCCGTGCCACATCGACACCGTCGAGACCGGCATGCACCGTCGCCATCGACCCGAGCATCCGGTCGAAGCAATTATTCTCCATCATCAGCACGACGACATGCTCGATCGGCAGAGTTTGCTCAGAATCCATCGTCCATCCCTTTCAGTCCACCGCCGCGATATGGTGCGCCGTTTGCCCATATTCGAGGCGGTGAGGCCATTGCAGCCAAAGGATGCAATCGCGCTGGGTTTAGCCATGGATCGAATCAGACGATCTCCCGATCGTGTTCAAGGCTTACGGCTGGATATAAGGTTGCCAGCCGCACATGACCTAACCGCATTTATTCATGAGGGCGTTTCATTCAATTCTTCTACAATTAGCTATGCAACCTGACGTCGTGGGCGCGTGACGACTCACCGGCCGCTCTGGGCTGGTTTTGATGAGCTTGGCGATGTGTCGGCGCTGGAGTTGGATGAGATCGGGACCGGTCGGGGCAACCGCCCCTGGGCTCAGACCAGTAACCTGGGCAGTCTGGCCAGAGCGTAGCGGAGAATGACCTGATCCGGCATCGATCGCGGCAGATGCAGGCGAATTGATTTCTTCAATGTCTCGACCTGGACGGCGAGTTTGATCAGGCGTAGCCGCAAGGTATCGAACTGGA
>NZ_FTNE01000019.1 GCF_900156265.1 Acidiphilium rubrum | reverse complement strand
GACAGCGCCGCACTCGCCATCACGCGGACCGGAATGAACTCCGGCTCCACCCGCACCGGCGCCAACTCACCGCGCCGAACCTGCCCGCGCCATTTCCACAACTGCCCTCGCGAAATCTCGTGCCGCCGTGCCACCAAGGCAAATACAGCATCCGGTGCCTCAGCTTCCGCGACAATCCGAAGCTTGTCCTCATCCCGCCAGCGACGCCGGCGCTCAGTCCCCGTGATGATCTCCATCCGCCACAGCTCCCTGCATATGAATCAGCTCATAGCAGCGCTCTTATGAGCGGCTTCTTCCCGTAGCGGCAGGCGGCTCAGACCGGATGGTTACTCTCGACCTGGACGGCGCGTTTGATCAGGCGGAGGCGCGAGATATCGAACTGGATGCCGCGCCAGCGTGGGCGACGCTGCATCAGGGAGCGAGACGTCCACATCAGCCGATACACACCACTGTGCAGGAATAGGCGCATCTGGTTGGCGTTGGCCCGCGAGCACGAGGTGCGGTCGGCTGCGCGATGGGTCTTTCACGCCTTGATGTGATTTTCAGCCTGGCCGCGCGTGCGGTAGGGGTCCTGATACAAGCTGCTTGGCGATCCGTCTTCAGGTTCGTGGCAGTAGAGTAGGTATTGACTCCGGGCGGTCCTGCTCCGGCGTGCTTGTCCGGTTGACATAAGCGACATGCCGCATAAAACCCGTCCGGCCTTGGATGGAACTTATGCGATTCAACGTCGCCGGCACGCTAACGAACAACAACAGGAAACCACCCATGTACGATATGAAGAACATCAAGCATCTCGCCACTATCGGTACCCACGCCCCGAAGGCGATGCAGGCATTCGCCGCGTTCGATGCCGCCGCGATGGCCGACGGTGCCGTGCCGGTGAAATACAAGGAGCTGATCGCGCTTGGCGTCGCGCATACCACGCAATGCCCCTATTGCATCGAAATCCATGTTGGCAAGGCTCGCGCGGCCGGCGCGACCGATGCCGAATTGGCTGAGACCATCATGGTGACGGCCGCGTTGCGGGCTGGCGCCGCGGTCACCCACGGCACTCATTGTTTTCACGACAAGGACTGATCGCCGTCAGCCGCCGGTCGTCGTGCCGGCCTTGCTGACGCTGGTGACTGCGGTGAACGGCACGGACAGGGCGCCGAGGTTGAGCGATACTGCGTTGCTGCCGCTGCTCACCCCGGTTGCCGTGCCGGTTACCGTGAAGGGCAGTGCCGTTGCGGTACCGCTGCTGCCCTGACCCATCACCGCCACGGTATACGCGCCATCCGGCACGGTTGCGCCGCTGGAATCCTTGCCGTTCCAGTTCCACGTATTGCTGCCCTGGGTCGCGGTGAGTGCGGTATCCAAAATTTGTGTGCCGGCGCTGTTGTAGACCGCGATCGCCACCGGTTCGGCGGCCGGGGCGGTGAAACTCAGGCTTGCCTTGCCGTTCTGCAACGGCAGCTGGCTGGATGTTGCGGTGACCTGACTGCCGAGCATTGCGCTCGCCTGTGTCAGGTCGCCAGCCTGGGTCAGTTGGATCAGCTGTCCCAGGCTCGAATTGGTGTTGATCTGCTGCTCCACGCTGGAAAACTGCACCAGCTCCGAGGTGAATTGGCTGGAATCCATCGGGCTCGACGGGTCCTGGTTTTTCAGCTGTGTCGTCAGCATTGTCAGGAAGTTATTGTAGTTGCTGGAGAGCGCCCCGAGAGCGCCCCCGCTGGCCGAGGAACTCGACGCGCCGGTGCCGGTTGCCGAAGCGGTGGTCGGGCTCGTGCCGCCGGCAGAGCTGGCCGCGCTCGATCCGGTATTGGTCAACCCCGCTGCTGCCGCGTTGGCCGCTGCGGTCAGTTGGCTTTGCTGGTAGGCGACTGAAGCGATTGTGCCGGACATTTTTACGGTTCCTTTGGTCGGGTCACGGCCTGGTCAGGCCATCATGTTCACGCCGAAACGGCGCATCTGAAGGTTGGACTGCGGTGCGGTGCCACCGATAACGGTGCTGTCGGCCAGATGCGCCGCAGCATGGCCCAGACGATCGTAGGTTTGCGCGCTGCCCTGCGCGGGTTGACCGCCTGACTGACGCCCAGCCCCTTGCCCCAGCGATCCGCCGCCTTGGCTGGTGCCGCCTTGCGACAGTGAGGCACCCGCGCCGCCATCGGGGCGCGGCGCGTCGAGATGAAACGTGACGCTGCGGTGATCAGCCGGTATCCCGGCCAGGGTCAGCATCTGGTCGAGCGCCGCATGGTCGTTCTGGAGCGCCGCTAGGGTGACCGGATGGGTTGCGGCCACCGCGATCGCCGATGTGCCGTCGGCCGCGCGGTCGATCTGGATACTGACCATCCCGATCGCGGGCGGCGCCATCGCGATCATGAGGCGCGTGCCGCCGGCATCCGCCGCGAGGGGACCAACGCCGACCATCGCCGCCGCCACCTGCTGCGTGGCGGCATGGAAAGCCGCGGCGGTCGCTGGTGCCGCAAGCGGTGGTGGTGCGGCGCCGTTCAATGGCGGGACCGCACTTGCCGCGACGGCTAGTGCGCCGCCGAAACTTGATCCGCTTGCAAGGACGCTTGGCGGGAGCGGCTCGGTGGCATTGAGCGCAGGTGTTGCAGCTGGGTTAGCGAGTCGATTGGCCGGCGTAAGGGTTCCCAGGGTCGAATTGCCATGATCTCCGACCAATGGCTGCGGCGTAGTGGGCGCCGGTGCCCCCTGCGACGTGTTTTGGGCGCTCGGTGCGCCTGCGGGGACAACGGCCGCTTGTCCAGGGACCGCGTCTGGCACCACGGCTGTCGCCGCTGGCTTCGCGGATGCGGCTGGCGTAGGCAGGGCCGATACGATAGGGTTTGAGCCGCTCGCTCCGGTTTTGGATGCTGGTTGGCTGGCGATCCCGGCCGGCCCGATCATTGGACGTGCTGGCGGTTGACCTGCGACAATCGGCGTTGGGGGCATTGTCTGCGGTGCTGTTGGTTGCGTCGCGGTCGGCGGTATTGCGACGACCGGCGGCGTTACGGGCTGGGGCGCGGGCGTCACTGGTAGCGCCAAGCTGCTGTCTGGCGCGTGCGCCGTGACGAGCTTGGCTTTCGTTTTGTCGGCTGCTGACCCGGGGCTTCCGACTGGTTTGCGACCGCTCGCAACGCCCGCGTCCGCCGCCTGTGCGGTTGCTGCAGTGGTAACTGTATCGCCGAGGCCAGCCGTGGTGCCGGCAGCGACCGCCAATTGGGCGGTATTCAGCCCCTTCGGCGCATCGGCGCTGGATGGCGGCGCCGACGTTCTTGACGCGATCGCGGGTTCGGCGACCTTTGCTTGATCGGCGGTGCCTGCCTTGACTGGTAACACAGCCGACAGCGTCTGGCTGAACGCTCCAGTCGTCTTTAGCGGGACAGCGGCGCCCGGCGCGACGGGCGCCGCCGCGGCGGGGGATGCTGCCGATGGCCCGGGTGCGGGCGGGGTCGCCGCCGGCGCCGGTTTCACGGCGGCGGTGGGGATGAGAGCGTTGGTTGCGGCGGGAAGACCAGTCATGCCGCGTACTTTGCAAGAACCCTGCCAACCAGCGCCGCACGGCCGACCGGGGCGATCATTAGCATTTGCCAATAAATCGGGGTGCTCAGTCGGGTCGCCCGGCATATTTTGCCGGGCGGATATGGACAACCCGGCGAAAACTGCCGGGTAGGGGGGAGTTTTGCGGCCGTGGTAGCGGCCAAATCCGCATATCCGGGCGCTGGCATGGATCGTGCAAGCACCGTTGCACGTTTCGCCTTTCCTGACGCGGTCTTGTCAGGTCGCAACAAGCTAACAGTAAAACCGCTACCTTTCCAGCAACGAGGACAGAATGTCGATTTTTGGCGCATTGGATACGTCGGTCAGTGGCATGCAGGCGCAGTCGAGCGCCTTCACCAACATCAGCGATAACATCGCCAACAGCCAGACCACCGGCTACAAAGGGGTCGATACCAATTTCATAAACTATCTCGTCCAGAGTTCACCCAGCAGCAACGGTGCCGACTCGGTAATCGCCCGGCCAAGCTACACCAACACAGTACAAGGAACGGTCACGCAAAGCACCAACCCGCTGGCATTGGCGATTAGTGGACAAGGTTTTTTCAATGTCAGCGAGCCTGCGGCCAGCGCCACGGCTGGTGGTACGACGCAGAGTTTTCAGAGCCAGCAATACTATACCCGGGCGGGCGACTTCACGTTGAACAAGCAGGGTTACCTTGTTAACAGCGCGGGTGCCTATCTGAACGCCTGGCCGATCGACACCGCAACCGGTGTCGTCAACACCTCGTCCCTGGCACCGATCCAGATTTCTCAAGCCACCACGCCGCCGGTGGCGACGAGCAGCGTCAGTTTATCCGCCTCCCTGCCGACGACGCCTGCGACATCGCCGGTCAATACGCAGGTCGATATTTATGATTCGCTCGGCAATCTGCAGCAGCTCAATCTGAGCTGGACGCAGACGGGTACCAACCAATGGAATTTGGCCGTCTATGCGCCTGGTGATCCTGGCGGGAGTACTGCTAAGGCCCCGATCGCGAATGCGAGCATGACATTCGGGAGCGATGGTACGTTGAGCGCTTTGAGTACCACCACCACCAATGCTGCGGCATCGGCCAACACGGCCGGGCAACCAGCAACTTTGACGATTCCTGCCAATTTCGGCAACGGCACCCAGAATATCGCGCTCGATTTCGGCAGGTTCGGTGGCACCGCGGGGCTGACGCAATACGCCGGCACCAGCCTTAACCTCCAGGGCGCTTCGCAGAACGGCACGCCGCCCGGCAATTTTTCCAATCTCTCGATCGATACGCAAGGCAACATCACCGTCAACTACAATAACGGCTTCTCCCAGGCTGTCGCCCAGATCCCGATCGCGACGTTCGATGCGCCGGATGCACTGCAAAACCAGAGCGGTCAGATCTATACTGCAAGCCAGGGTTCCGGGTCCGCAACGATCAACCCGGTCGGCAGCAACGGCAATGCGCTGGTCACCGGCTCGACCGAAAGCTCCAATGTCGACATCGCGACCCAGTTCACCAACCTGATCACCGCGCAGCAGGCCTATACCGCCAATTCCAAGGTGATCACCACGGCGCAGCAGTTATTAACCACCGTCGTGAACATGGTTCAGTAACTATTTAGGCGGATAATCATCGTCATGAGCATCGGAACCGGACTTTCAATCGCCAATAGCGGCCTCGCCGCGATCCAAGCGCAGCTGGCTGTGGTGTCGCAAAACATCGCCAATGCGAACACCGCCGGCTATTCGGCCGAAGCGGCAACGCTGACCGCGACATCTGCACAGGGCCTGGGAAGCGGCGTGATCAGCGGACCGGCGACCCAATTGGTCAACGCCAGCATGCAGGCGCAGGTCAACGCCGCGGTCGGCAATCAGTCGTTTCAGCAAACCACGGCTCAATCCTTGTCCGGCATCGATCAGGTGATGGGCACGCCGGGCCAGGGCAACGATCTGTCGAGTCTGCTCGGCAATCTTCAATCGGGCTTTGCCACGCTGCTGACCAATCCGGCCAACACGGTGCAGCAATCCGCCGTTGTCGCCAGCGCGCAAACGCTCGCGCGCCAGATCAATTCCATTTCCAGCGCGATCGGCAATGCGACGCAGACCGCATCGACCGGTGTGGCCGCCGGCATTACATCGTTGAACACCTCACTGACCCAGGTCGGTACGCTCAATAACCAGATCATCAGCCTGAGCCAGCAGGGCAAAAGCACCGCCGATCTCAAGAACCAGCGCGATGCCCTGGTGCAGACCATCGCCTCGCTCACCGGTGCCAAATCCATCGCTCAGCCCAGTGGTGCCATCTCGCTCTACACGCCCTCCGGCCAGCAATTGCCAACGGCCGGTGCCAGCGCGTTCCAAGCGAGCGGCAACCCGCCGATCATTACGCTCGGCAGCCAGACTGTAACCGGTACGTTCACCGCCGGATCGATCGGCGCCGGCCTGCAACTGGCGACCACCACCCTGCCGGGCCTGCAATCCAATCTCGATAGTTTCGCCCAATCCCTGGCAAGCGGCTTTGCCGCCACCGGTCTCACCCTGTTTTCCGATCCGTCCGGCAATGTTCCTTCAACGGCCTCCGGCTTCGCCAGTGTCATTGCCGTCAATCCCCAAGTCGTCGCGACGCCATCGCTCGTACGCGATGGCACACCGGCCAGCGCGCTGAACCCCACCGGTGATGCCGGCTTCACCGGCGTGATCAGCGCGATCTTGAGCAGCGCGGCCACGGCGCCGGGCGGAACCCTCGCGACAGCGGCAACCAATGTGACCGCCAATCAGGCAGCACTCAGCAGCAACGCCCAGACCGCCAGCACCGCGGCCGCATCGCTATCCACCGCTTTGACCAACCAGGCGTCTTCCACCAGCGGTGTCAGCATCGATCAACAGATGGGCCTGCTGGTCACGCTGCAGAACGCCTATGCGGCGAATGCCAAAGTCGTCACCATCGCCCAGCAGATGTGGGCAGCCCAGGAGGCCATGATTTCATGAGCGGTTCCATTTCCGGCATCACCGGCGGCACTTATGGTCTGATGCAACAATTGATCGCCGAGGCATCGGGAACATCGGCCAAGCTCGACCAGTTGACCACGCAATCGACCACCGGCTACGTCGCCGGCACCTACGCCGGGCTCGATAACGCGACACCGGGGTCGGCGGCGGGCGCCTTGTCGATCGCGCCGCAGATCGCCGGCATCAATTCTACCGTGACCAATCTCAACGCCGTCGCGGGGCAGATGCAGGTCCAGCAGAGCACCATTACCGCGATCAGCCAGATCGCATCGAGCGTGCTGTCGCAGTTCCAAACCGTCAATGCGGCAACGCCGCAGGGGGCGCTGACATCGGCCTCGATGGCGCGTCAGGCCTTGAGCCAGATCGGCAACCTGCTCAACACCCAGGATGGCGCGGCTTACGTCTTCAGCGGGCAGAACAGCGGCGTGCCACCAATATCGAACCCGAATTCGATGACGTCTACGTTATTTTATACCAGTATTCAGACTGCTGTACAAAATCTGACGTCCAACCCGAATGCGGCCGCCGCAGCCATCAGCGCGGGCAAGCTAAACACACCGTTCAACAGCGCGCTCGGCACGCTGCAACCGCCCCAGGTGCTCGGTGCGGGCGCTTCGCTGATCACTACGGGGCTGGTCGCCAATGCCAACACGCTGATCCCGGCATCGATCGGCTCGACCACCACCGGCTCCTACATGAACGACATCATGACGAGTCTGGCCGCGATCGGCAGTGTTACGACTGCGCAAACCGGGAGTGCGAATTTCGCTGGCTTCGCGGCGAGCATGGTCAAAACCCTGTCTGGTGCTATCAACACGATGGCGTCCGATGCCGGTGCGCTCGGCAACAATCAGGCCCTGATCTCGACCCAGGCGACCACCCTGCAACAGACAGCGACGGCGCTGACGACCCAGCTCGCCGGTTACGACCAAGTCAACATGACGAGTACACTGGCCAATCTGTCGTCCACGCAGACCCAGTTGCAGGCCTCGTATCAACTGATCGCCGCGATGAAAACAATGTCGCTCACTCAATATATCTAAGTGATATTGATTCATCGGACGTTAACAACCTTGGCGCAATATGCGTCAGCTCTGCAAAATGCAGATCATCTGATAAATCGTACCTAAGGAAAATACTATGTCCGGCATTGTCTCTTCGTCCATCATCACCAATTCGGCCGCCATGGTCGGCGTCGAAACCCTCAACTCGATCAACTCTTCGCTGCAGACGGTGCAAACCGCCGTCTCGACCGGCTATTCGGTCAACAGCGCGTCCGACAACGGTGCCGCTTATGCCGTCGCCCAGTCGGTCCGGACCACCATGTCCGGCCTGACCGCGGCCAACCAGCAGCTCGGCGACGTGTCGGGTCTAGTGCAGACCACCAGCACGGCGCTAACTAACATTTCCAACCTGATGGCGAGCATGGATCAGACGCTCGTCAACCTGTCGACCGGGACACTGTCGTCCAGCCAGAGATCGCAATACGCATCGGAATTCACGTCGCAGCTGAAGAACATCGCCTTGTTCGTTACCGGCGCCAACTACAATGGTATAAGCCTGATCGGTAGCGCTTCGGGGACGCTGAGCAACACGATTGCGAAGTTCAGCGGGACGAGTCTCTCTGTGGCGACGGATGCGAACGGCAGTACCCTCACGATCACATCCCAGAGTGTCTACAGCGTCTACAAGTCTTTGAGCACGATCGGCGCTTCCCTGACCACCAACCTTACCAACGCCGCGACGGTCAAGGCTTTTCTCACAGCAACGGGCCAGATGACCTCATCCGTTACCTCCATGGGTGGCTACATGAATACCTATGGTAACCTGACCAACCAGATCAACAACCAGGTAACCTACAACCAGAACAAGATGGACGCGCTCAGCAACGGGCTCGGCGCCTTGGTCGATGCCAACATGGCCGCGGAGTCCGCGAAGTTGCAGTCGCTGCAGATTCAGCAGCAGCTTGCCACTACCGCGCTGTCGATCGCCAATCAGTCTCCTTCATTGCTGACGAAGCTGATCTAACCCACCGCGTGATCTCCGGGCCGCCTCGGCGGGCCGGAGATCGTTCCCCCGCTCAGCTGAGGTAGACAGAATGTCCGTGCTGGTACTCGAGCTTCGTCAGGGCGATATCATGGTGCTGAACGGCGCCCCGATTAGATTCCGCACGAAGTCGCGCATCGAACTGACCGCCAAGGCCCGGTTTATGTTCGGTAAACAAATCCTGCGGCCCGATGAAGTCGATTCGCCGGCGAAGCGGATCTATTTCTCACTGCAGACCGCCTATATCGGCACCGAGGATGAACGCAGCGCCGCGCTGGTGCGTGCGCAGGAATTGATCGAGGAATTCAAGGCCGTGACGACTTCGGCATTGGCGCGTGAAATTCTCGACAAGGCGCTGGCGTTCGCCCGTGCCGATGATTGCTATGAGGCGCTCAAACTCGCACGTCGCATCATGCGTCATGAGACCGCTGTACTGCAGACCCATCAATGATCAAAAAGGATCGAACATGTCTTCATCAACCCGTATGGTGAAAGCCTATGATACTGCCTCTGCGCTCCGCAGCCCGCGTGATCAAGATGCGGATGTTTTCCGCCATTTTAGTGCCCTGCTGCGCAGCGCGTCGGACGATCTCAGCCGTACCCGTGCGCTTGCTGGTACGGTAACATTGTGGCGCACGGTCATGGCTGCGAATCTCGACCCGTTGAATCCCCTGCCGGCGCCGTTACGTGCTCAGATCGTATCGGTCGCTAATGCGGTCATCCGTATGGCTGAGCAGGATCAGCCAAATCTTACAACGATCGCGACAATCGGTGACAATTTTGCCGACGGCCTGAGCGGCCGTACCTGATATAAGGAGGTTGCTGCCATGTCGGTTAGTCTCGCTGGATTATCGACCAATCTTTCGACGCTGTTCTCAGCGCTCGGCGGGTCAGGCGGCAACGCGACCAGTGCCTCGTCGCTGATCAGTATCGCGCAAGGCAATGTCACCGCCGCAACGTCCGGCGCGAGTTCGGAAAATCCGATCGTGGCCTTGCAGGTCGCGCAGCGTAATCAGACCCAGGATATCAAGGCCGAGTCGCTGCAACCGGCGGTTCAACGCCAAATTGCCGCCTTCACCAAGGCGGTCAACAGCGCCACATCGGTCAAACAACTTCTGGCCAATCCGACGGTTCTGAACGTCCTGCTCACCGCTAACGGGCTTGGTTCCGAAGCGGGTTTCACGGCATTGGCACAGAAGGCGCTGATGTCCAACCCATCAGACCCGAATTCACTGGCCAATCAATTGTCCGGTACGAACTCACAATGGTTATCGACAGCGAAGACTTACCAATTCGCGACCAAGGGTCTGGCGATTATCCAACAGCCAAGCGCGATCAGCACGATCACCAACGGCTATGCGGAGGTCCTGTGGCGGCAATCGCTGGATGCGCAGACACCGGGATTGTCCAACGCGCTCTACCTCATTCAGAACGCGAAGAACTTTACCTCGGCCGTGCAGATCCTGGGTGATTCCGTGATGCGATCGGTGGTCACCACCGCGTTGGGTATTCCCAAGCAAATCGCCTATCAGCCGTTGAGCGCGCAAGAGCAGGCGATCACCAACGGGTTGAACGTCTCGGATTTGCAGAAACCTCAGTTCGTCCAGACATTTGCGGATCGTTATCTTGCCGTCGTGCAATCCACGGCGCAATCCTCGGCGAGTTCGTCCAACAATCTCGCCGCATTGGCGGTCAAGGCCCAAGGCCTGGTCGCATAACATCAACACTCATCGTTAGGACATAAAAGATGCCCGCACTTTCCAATACGCTCGATCAACCGGTGGTCAGCCAAACGTCACCACCGGATTTCTCGGCAAGTCTGGTCCAGCGCGTTCGCAGCCTGATTGGTCGCGGACAAATCAATGCTGCGAGTTTGCTGTTGCCGACATTGCAAAAACTATGTCCTGACCATGCCGATATTGCGCTCATCAAACTCGAAATTGCCCTTGCGCGCGGCAATCTTGCCGATGCGAAATCAGCGATCGACCAAGGTCTGACCGAATCGCCGAATAGTGCTCCTTTGCTGGTCTTGCGCGCTCGGCTGAATTTCCAGAACAGGGACATGGTCGGTGCCGCGTTGGCTGCCGCCGACGCAGTCATCGCGGATCCGACCAATCCATCGGCAAAGTCAGTCCTCGGCCAGGCGCTGCTGGAACTCGGCCAGACCGAACAGGCCGCAATCTGCCTGCGCGACGCCTTGGCGGATATGCCGACGGATATGTCGAGCCTGACTGCGCTGACCCGTGCGGCACCCGCAGATGCGGTTGCGATGATCCGAGCGGCTATCGCGGCCGGGAGTGATAACGCTGGTATGCGAAACGCATTGATTGGCGCATTGCTCGAAGCCAGCGACACCGATGCCGCCGACATCGAGATCAGGGCCATGACGGTCGGCGGATTGGCTGACGCTCAAACTGGGATTTTGGCAATCCAATCGGCGGTCAAATCCGGCCGATGGACCGAAGCTACGGAGCTCTTCGGTAAATCGACCGCACATCTGCCACGTCATGCTTGACGCTGGCCGCTCCGACCCCGCGATCGAAACGCCGATCACGCTGCTGAGCCGGGCCATCCTGCTTGAGGATCAGGGCGAACGTGATGAGGCGCGCACCCTGATGTCTCAGGTGGCGGATATGGCGCCGGATTGGGACGAGCCTTGGTTGCGGATCGGTCAGAGTTGGCGCGGCGAAGGGCGGCGCGCTGAGGCGATCGCGGCATACGATGCGGCGCTTCTGCGCAATCCGAACCGGTTCGAGAGCCTATTGGCGCGCGGGGTTCTCACGCTCGCCCAGAACCCTCAGAATGCCGTCGTATTGTTGCAGCGCGCCGCCGATGTGGCGCCTGATCAACATCAGGTCTGGCACGCGCTGGGATACGCTCTGACCGTGCTCGATCAAGGCGTCGCGGCGGCGGACGCGCTTGCGACCGCGGGGCGGCTGGCACCGAACTGCCTGCTCTATGCGGTCGATTTGATGGATGTGATGCGACGATACGGCTTGGACGAGGTGACCTCACCACCCGAGTGGTCGGATGGGGTACGGCTCGCGATGGACGGGCGGGCGGCAAGTTCGCGCGGCGCATTCGACGAGGCCGCTGACTTGCTGGAGGCTGCGGCCATACTGCTTCCTGACGACGTCCTCGTCCTGAAAGATCTGGCTGCCGTTTATCTCGGCACGATGCGCCCTGAAATGGCGGAACCTTTGCTGCGCGAAGCGACTCGGTTGCTGCCTGGCGACGCGGTCACGATGAACGATCTGGCAGTGGCGATGGCACGCCTGTATCGATTTGGCGAGGCCGAAGCCCTGATGAATCAGATCGGAGGCGATGACGCTTTGCCACCACAGATGCTGTTCAACAGGGGTACGTTACGGGCCGCGCTCGGCGATTTCGAAGGATCGCGCCGAGACATCGATGCGGCGAAAGCCGCGACCAGCGATTTGCGCCTGGCGCTGCAATCGGAGTGTGCGTTGCTGCCGTATCGCAGCGATGCCAACGCCGCGTCCCTGCGCGACGCCATGGCAGCCCTTGGCAACGTCCTGCCGCGCGACGACTCACCGTTGATGCGGCTGCGTCCGCTATCCGCGGCCGATCGCGATCGACCCTTGCGGATCGGCCTGTTGTCCAACACGTTGCGTCTCCATCCGGTCGCGTGGTTGACGTTCGCCGGCCTCAAGGCCCTCGACCAGACGAGGTTCTCGCTGCATTGTTTTGGTCACTATGAGTCGAGCGATGTTTTCGCGCCGGATTTCGCGCAGCATGTTGCAGCATGGCATGACATCGACGCGATGACCGATCGCGAAGCGGCCGCCTTCATCGCCACCCAGGATATCGATATTCTGATCGACCTGAGCGGCATCGGCGATGGCGGGCGCACGCCGATCATGGCGTACCGGCCCGCGCCGGTGCAGATCAAATGGGTCGGGACGCAGGCCTCGACCTCCGGCGTACCGACGATGGACTGGCTGATCAGCGATCGTTGGGAAACGCCTGAAGGATACGACCGCTTCTACACCGAAAAACTGCTTCGGATGCCGGATGGTTATGTTTGCTATACGCCGCCGCCACAAGCCGCAGACGTGAGCGCGTTGCCGGCCTTCACCAACGGCCATCTGACATTCGGCTGCCTCAATAATCTGGCGAAACTGACCGACGCTTCGTTAGAACTGTGGGCCCGGCTGCTGGCGCGCCTGCCGGACGCGCGATTGATTTTGCGCTGTCCGCAGTTCTCCGAACCCAGAGTGTTGGAGCGGTTCATCGGGCGGGCCGAAGCCCTCGGACTACCGTCATCGCGGCTGACCCTTCAGGGTAAGGCGTCACATCAGCTTTTCATAGCGTCCTATCGGGACATCGATATCGCCCTCGATCCCTATCCTTATTCCGGCGGCCTGACCACGTGCGAGGCGCTGTACATGGGTGTGCCGGTGATCACGCTGGCGGGTGATTTTTTTGCCGCCCGCCATTCGGTTAGTCATTTGTCGAACGTCGGGGTCGAGGGCTGCGTGGCGACCACGCCCGATGAGTATATCGAACGTGCCCTGGCGATGGCCCGCGATCTGCCGGGTCTCGCTGCGCTGCGGGCGCGGTTACGGGCGCAGGTGCTGCAAAGCCCGCTATGCGATGCACCGCGCTTCGGCAAAAACCTCGATGACGCGTTGCGGTTCTCTTGGCATGAGTATTGCGCGGTCGCGCTCTCGGCCGCCGCTTGATCTGAGGGCGTGTCTGTGGTCCTGCGGATTGCATGACACGTTTCACCGCCCGCATCCGACGCACCAGACCAGCCGCCACCTTCGCCATGGCAGCCCGCGCCCGCGCCCTGCGCGCCGCTGGCAAGGACGTCATATCCCTGTCGATCGGCGAGCCTGATCTGCCCACGCCCGCGCATATCATCGAAGCGGCCCATCGCGCTGCGAAGGCGGGCGAGACAAAATATCCGCCCATCGCCGGAACCGAGGCCTGCCGTGCCGCGGTTGCGCGCAAATTTGTCCGCGAGCAGCATTTGCCGGTCACCGCGAAGGATGTGCTGATTACCAACGGTGGCAAGCAGGCGATCTTCAATGCCGTCATGGCGGTGATCGAACCCGGCGATGCGGTGATCATCCCCGCCCCGTGCTGGGCCGGTTACATCCAGGTCGTTGAATTCGCCGGCGGTGTGCCGGTGTTTCTCGGTGGTCCGGCTGCCGGTGGCTTTCACCTCGACCCGGCAGCGCTCGACGCGGCCATGACCGATCGAACCCGTCTGCTGCTGTTGAATTATCCCAACAATCCGTCCGGCGCCGTCGCCGATGCCGCCCTGCTCGAATCGATTGCCGCGGTGCTGCGCCGGCATCCGCAGGTCTTGGTGATCTCGGACGATATTTATGAACATCTGATTTTTGAGGGCGCTTACCATACGCTCGCCGCCGTCGCACCGGACTTGGCCGATCGCATTGTCACCATGAGCGGTGTCTCGAAATCCTATGCGATGACGGGGTGGCGACTCGGTTTCTGCACCGGCCCGGCCGACTGGCTCGCCGCGATGAGTCTGGTGCAGGGCACCGCCACCGCCGGCGTTTCCACCATCAGCCAGGCCGCCGCGGTCGCCGCGCTCGATGGACCGCAGGACCTGTTGGCCGAGCGCCGTGCCATCTACCGCCGTCGCCGCGATCTGGTCACGGCCGCGCTGGCGGATGCCCCCGGGCTGATCTGCGCGAAGCCCGAAGGCGCGTTCTACGCTTTTCCCGCCGTCACCGGCCTGCTTGGCCGTAGTACGCCGGCAAGGCAGCGGCTGATGAACGACGATGACGTGGCCAACGCCCTGCTCGATGAGGCGCTGGTCGCGACGGTGCCGGGCTCGGCGTTCGCCATGGCCGGGCATATCCGCCTTTCGACCGCGACCGGCGATGCCGCGCTGGCTGAAGCCTGCGGCCGCATCGTACGGTTCTGCCACGCATTGTGCTGATCGGCGCAGCGCGGACGCGCCGCTCAGAACCCCAGCCACCGCACCAGAAACGGCACCAAGATCGCGGTGATCAGCCCGTTCAACCCGATCGCGAGGCCGCCGAACGCGCCGGCGGTTTCGCTTACCAGCAACAGGCGCGCCGTCGCCAACCCGTGCGCGCCGGTGCCGCCGGCCAATCCCTGCGCCCGCCGGTCCACGATCCGGAGCAGGCGAAACAGCGGAACGCACACCAGCCCGCCGAACACGCCGGTCAGCAACACGAAAATCGCGGTCAGCGAGGGAATCCCGCCCAGATCCTGCGAAATCCCCATCGCGATCGGCGTGGTGACCGATTTCGGCGCCATCGAAATCACTACATCGCGCGGCGCCCCCAGCGCATGCGCCAGCAGCATGGCCGAGACCGAAGCCGTGACCGAGCCGGCCGTCACCGCCACCAGAATTGGCACCAGATTTCGCCGCATCGTCGCGAAATTCGCGTACATCGGTACCGCCAGCGCCACTGTCGCCGGCCCGAGCAGAAACTGCACATACTGCCCGCCCCGGAAATAGGCCTGGTACGACGTGCCGGTCGCCAGCAGCAGAACCGCCAACACCGCGATCGAAACCATGATCGGGTTGGACCAGGCGGCATGGCTGGTCCGCCGATCGAGCCAGGTTGCTGCCTGCCAGACCAGCAAGGTCGCGACCAGACCAAGCTGCGGCCCACTCTGCAGATAGACCCACACGTGATATAGATCGCCGCGCGCCAGACCGTGCATCAGCGATCTCCGCGGGCGAAAATCTGCATCAGCGTCCCGGTCACGCCGAGTGCCAGGAGCGTCGAAACCGGCACCGCCACCGCAATCGCCAGCGCATCGACCCTGATCACGTGCAATTCGTTCACGATCCCGACCCCCGCCGGCACGAACAGCAACCCAAGCTGGCGCAACAGACCGCCCGATGTTTCATGCAGCGCGGGCGATGGCCCGCCGCGCCAGACCAGCAGCGCCAGCAGAAACACCAGCCCCAGCACCGGCCCGGGGATCGGCCAGCCGGCGGCGTGGGCAATGATGGTGCCAAGTAATTGGCACACCAGCAGTAGCGTGATCGCTCCGACCATGATCTCTCCGTGTCAGGCCTGAATCCGACGCCGGCCGTACTGGCCAAAGATAGCGGATTGAGGTGTTATCGAAACATGAATGCCCATGTCGCCGCCCTGGTGATCCGATTGCAAGAGCAACCCTCACATACCGGGTCGCTGATCATGACGCTGATGGGCGATGCGATCATGCCGCGCGGCGGCGCCGTTGCCCTGTCGACCATTCTGGACCTGTGCGCCGGCCTCGATATCGGTTCGGGCGTGGTGCGTACCGCCGTCTCTCGCCTCGCGGCCGATGGCTGGCTGCTCGCCAGCCGGCAGAGCCGCGCGAGCTTCTATGAAATCGGCCCGGCGCGGCGCGGCGAATTCGTCCGCGCTGCGCGCCATATTTTCGGCCCCAGCCGCCGTCCGCACGTTGAACAGCTCAGCCTGATCCTGCTCGAGGCCGGCGAAGCGCGCGAGGCGCTGCGCAATCGGCTGACCCGGCTCGGATTCGTTGCATGGCAAGGCGTCATGATCGCACCGGAACGCCCGCTGCCGCCCTCGGTCGCGGCGAACGTCCTCGCGGTTACCGCGACGGCGACCGATGACACCATCATGCGCCTTGCCACCAAGGCATGGCGGCTCGAAGGGCTTGCGGCACTCTATGCGGATTTCATCGAAACCTTCCGCCCGATCGCCGACATCGCCGGCGGATTCACCCCGCGTGATGCGATGCTGGCGCGCACCCTGCTCATCCATGATTATCGCAGGATCATGCTGCGCGATCCCCGCCTGCCGGTCGCGTTTTTGCCCTCGCCCTGGATCGGCGCCGACGCCCGGCGCCTGTGTGCCGCGATCTACGCTGGCTTGCGCCTGGCGTCCGAACAATGGCTCGATGCCAACGCGCTCATACAGTGCGGCAATCTACCGCCGGCCGATTCATCCCTTGGCCATCGCTTCGCCGACCTGCGCTGAACCGCGCGGCCGTGCTCCTGCCAGAAACAGCGCGACCGCCCGTGCAATTCGTGCATCCAGGGCTGCCCGGCTGGGTGCCTTGCCGATGCCGAGCAGCATCTCGATGTGGATATTGCCGATCACCATGCCGTAGAGCATTTGTGCCGCTTCATCGGGGTCCGCGATGATGAGCGTGCCGGCGGCGCAGCAGGATTTGAAATAGGATTGCAACGCATCGCGGCAGGGTTTCGCACTTTCGCGGTCGAGCAGACGCGACAGCGTCGTGCCCTGAATATATTCCGCCATGATCAGGCGCAGCAGCGCGACCACCGACGGGCTGAGCACATGATGCGCCCAGACCGAAAGCATCTCGTGCAGTACATCCTCGACCGAGCGTCCCGCAGTCTCGACCGAAAAATCGAACGGCTTGCGGTGCTGGGCGAGCAGGGCGGTGAATAATTCCTCTTTCGACTGTACCAGTTGATACAGTGTCCGTTTCGAAATCCCGGCCGCTGCGGCCACATCATCCATGGTCGCTTCATGATAGCCGCGCTTGGCGAACACCCGCTCCGCCGCCGCGATCAGCGCCGTGCGGCGCTGTTCCAACGTATCGGCGATGCCGCGCGCCGATGATGCCTGCGACCCACCGCCCGAACCAGGGCGTGGCGTGCGTGAAACGGCTGCATTGGTATCCATCAATTCTTTCCCGGACTATGCAAGACATCGCAGAGACCCACCCTGATTTCAAGCGCCTGCGCTGCATGTTTCGATCAGCTTGACGAGAGTGGTGAAAACTCGGTAGTTTCCAACCCGTACTTCAGGAGGCTTCGCCGCGCAGATGCTGGCACCACGAATTCGGGCCACCAACGATCTGTCGCGTCACGATCATCACCCGGCATGACAGATCAAACTTCACAATTGCGCCTTGCGGTGCGATCACGTTCCCTCTGCCGTTCGGGCCTGTTCGGCCCGGCGCTGCTCTGCACTTCGGTTTTGGGCGGCTGCGCCGTGGGGCCGAATTACCACCAGCCCGCAGCACCGCGCGTTGGCAGCTACACCGAGCACAGGCTTCCTACCACTACGGCGACCGCGCAGGCCGAAGGCGGCACGGCACAACGCTTGGTGATGGGTCAAGCGATTGAAGGCGAATGGTGGAATCTGTTTCACTCCCGTCCACTTGATGGTTTGATCGCTACCTCACTCGCCAACAACCCCAGCCTGCTCGCCGCGCAGAACGCCCTGCTTGCAGCGCGCGATACAACCCGTGCGCAGGAGGGCTCGTTCTTCCCTTCGCTGAGCGGTAGTTTCCAGGCCACGAGGGAGCGCAGCCCATTCGGCTTCACCAGCGGCGGCACCGGCTCGACGGCCGCCGGCACCACCGGCACCGCGGCCAGCGGGACCGGCAACGCGCCGTTCTCGTTGCTCAACGCCTCGGTCTCGGTCTCCTACGCGCCGGATATTTTCGGCGGCGTCCGCCGTCAGGTCGAAGATCTCCGTGCCCAGGCCGAGGATCAGCGGTTCGCCCTCGAAGCCACCTACCTCTCGCTCACCGCCAATATCGTCACCGCCGCGGTTACCGATGCCTCGCTGGTCGAACAGATCAAGGCGACCAACCAGATCATCGCGGCGGAGGAGCATGAACTCCGCATTCTGCACAGTCAGGTCGCGCTTGGCGGCATCCCAGCCGCCAATGAATTGACCCAGGAAAGCCAGCTCGCCCAGACCCGCGCCACCTTGCCGCCGTTGCAGAGCCAGCTCGCCCAGGAGCGCAACCAGCTCGCCGCCTATGAAGGCGTGCTGCCCAATCAGTTCCAGCTGAATAATTTCAGCCTCGCCGATCTCACCCTGCCGCATGACCTGCCGGTGAGTCTGCCGTCTGCGCTGGTGCGCCAGCGGCCGGACATTCGCGAGGCCGGCGCCGTGCTGCACGAGGATACCGCCCTGGTCGGCGTCGCCACCGCGAACATGCTGCCGCAGATCACTCTGACCGGCAGCGTCGGCCACGAAGCCCTCTCGGCTGCCTCGCTGTTCACGCCGCAAACCCTGCTGTGGAGCCTTGCATCCGGCATCACGCAGCCGCTGTTTCAGGGCGGCACGCTGCTGTTCAAACGCCGCGCCGCGATCGCGACCATGCGCGAAGCCGCTGCCACCTATCAGAACACCATCGTGCTCGCCTTTCAGAACGTGTCGGACACCTTGCTCGCCCTGCATTACGATGCCTCGACCCTCGCCGCCGACACTATTTACGAGCAGTCCGCTCAGCGCAGCCTCGCCGTCACGGAAAATCAATACAGGCTCGGCGGTGCGCCCTACACCGCGGTGCTGACGGCCGAACAAACTTATGAAACAGCCGTCATTGCCCGCATCAAGGCAAGCGCGCAACGCTATGCCGACACTGCCGCCCTGTTCCAGGCGCTCGGTGGTGGCTGGTGGAACCGCCAAGATATCGCGAAAGACGTACAAAATTGCTGTGGAGTCCTGCCATGACGGCGCAAGCACTCGAACCGACACCCGCCGGCCCGGTCGGTGTTCCCCCCCGACGCGCCGAGAAACCGCCGCGCCCGATCCTGCGCATGGTCATCATGCTTATCCTGGTCGGGGTCGTCCTGTTCCTGATCTTCGGTTACGGCACCTTCCGCAACATCATGATCGGCAAGTTCCTCGCCCAACTGAAAAATCCGCCCCAGACGGTCGCGACCGTCATCGCGGAAAAAACGCCGTTCCAGCCGCGCGAAACCGCAACCGGCACTCTCATCGCCCGCCAGGGTGCCGCACTCTCGGCACAGATCGCCGGCATCGTGCAGAGCATCGATTTTCATTCCGGCGATGATGTCAGGAAGGGCCAGCTCCTGGTCACCCTGCGCCCCAACAACGACGATGCCTTGCTCGCCCAATTGCAGGCCACCGCCGCGCTCGACCGAGTCACCTACCAGCGCGACATCGCCCAATACCACGCCCAGGCCGTGAGCATGCAGACGGTCGATACCGATCGCGCCAATCTCGCCAGCGCTGAAGCCCAGGTCAAAAGCCAGCAGGCGCTGATGGCCGAAAAGAAAATCTACGCCCCGTTCTCAGGCCGCATTGGCATCCGTCAGATCGATCTCGGTCAGTATCTCGCCGCCGGCACCACCATTGCCTCGCTGCAGACCCTTAACCCGATCGATATTGATTTCTACCTGCCCCAGGCGGCGCTGCGCACCATCCATCCAGGCATGAAAATCCAGATCATGGTGAATGCGTTCGAAGCGACGCCGTTTACCGGTACGATCGATGCGCTGGATTCTTCGGTCAGCACCACCACCCGTATGATCCAGGTCCGCGCCAGCCTGACCAACCCGCACAACGAACTGCGCCCGGGCATGTTTGCCCGCGTCGCGATTGATGTCGGCGCGCCGGACAATCTGGTTACCCTGCCGCAGACCGCAATCGCCTATAATCCCTACGGTGATACTGTGTTTCTGGCGGTGAAGGACGACGATACATCCAAGGCCCCCGCTGGGGCCGCTGGGGGGGCGGCCAGCAAAGACAAAGCGGCCCAACCATCCCTACAGGCCCGCCAGGTGTTCGTCACACTCGGCAGCGCGCGTGGCGATCAGGTTTCAGTGGTCAAAGGCATCACCGCCGGGCAACAGGTGGTCGTGGCCGGCCAGATGAAGTTGCGCAACGGCACCCCACTGCTGATCAACAATAAAATTCTGCCACAAAATTCGCCTGATCCCATCGTGCCGAACCACTGAGCCATGAAAAATTTCACCGCCCTGTTCATCAAGCGGCCCGTGCTTGCCTTCGTGGTCAGCGCCGCCATTCTCGTGATCGGCCTGAAAGCGATGGGCGGCCTCGCCGTCCTCGAATATCCAAAGACCGAAAACGCCACCATCACGATCAGCACGACCTACCCGGGTGCCGACCCCAACACCATGGCAGGCTTCGTCACCACCCCGATCGAGCACGCCGTCGCCCAGGTCAACGGCATCGATTACATGACCTCGACCAGCCAGACCAGCGTCAGCACCATCACCGTCAACCTCGTGCTGAACTACAATGCCGACAAGGCGCTGACCGAAATCCAGGCGCAGATCCAGTCCGTCCTCAACCAATTGCCCAGCGGCACCCAGCAGCCCCAGCTCAAGCTGCAGATCGGCCAGCAGCTCGATGCCATGTATATCGGCTTCAAGAGCGACGTCCTGAGCCCCAACCAGGTCACCGACTATCTCACCCGCGTGGTCCAGCCCGAATTGCAGTCGGTCCAGGGCGTGCAGGTGGCCGAGATCCTTGGCGCGCAGAATTTCGCGATGCGCATCTGGCTCGAACCCAACAAGCTCGCCGCCTACGGGCTCACCGCAAGCCAGGTCTATACCGCACTCTCCGGCAATGATTTCATCAGCGCACTCGGCAATTCCAAAGGCACCAGCACCCAAACCTCACTTACCGCCTCTACCAGCCTGCACAGCGCCGCCGAGTTTCGCAACCTCGTGCTGCTGCAATCGGGCGGTGCGATCGTCCGGCTGGGCGACGTCGCGAAGGTCGAGCTCGGGTCCGCCACTTACGATGGCCAGGTCGCATTCGATGGCAAACCCGGCGTCTACATCGGCATCCAGGTGGCACCGGGTGCCAACCTGCTCACCGTGGTCAACGCCGTCACCAAAAAATTTCCACAAATCCAGTCGGCGCTGCCCTCCGGCCTCGTTGGCGCGGTGGTCTATAACTCGGCCGAATTCGTCAACGCCTCGATCCATGACGTGATTGCCGCCCTGATCGAGGCGCTGCTGATCGTGGTCGTCGTGGTGTTTGCCTTCCTCGGCACGCCGCGCTCGGTCATTATCCCGATCATCGCGATCCCGCTCTCGCTGATCGGCACGTTCGCGGCCATGCTGATGCTCGGCTTCACCATCAACCTGCTCACTTTGCTCGCCCTCGTGCTCGCGATCGGCCTGGTGGTCGACGACGCCATCATCATCGTCGAAAACGTCAACCGCCATCTCGACATGGGCGAGCCGAAAATCACCGCCGCGATCAACGCGGCCGGCGAACTCGCCGCCCCGATCGTCGCGATGACGGTGGTGCTCGCCGCGGTCTATGTGCCGATCGGCTTTCAGTCCGGCCTCACCGGGGCGCTGTTCACGGAGTTTGCCTTCACGCTGGTCTCCGCCGTCACCATCTCGGCCATCGTCGCGCTCACCTTGTCGCCCATGCTGTCCTCACGCCTGCTGCGCCACATCGGCCCTGACGATCACAGTCTTGAAGCCAGGCTGTCACGCTTCATCGACCGCCGGTTCGAGCAGGTTCACCGGCTTTACATGCGCCTGCTGCGCGGCAGCCTTAAAACCCTGCCGGTCACCCTGACGTTCGGGGCCATCATTCTGGTCAGCATCTATTTTCTGGCGGTTGGCTCGAAAAGTGAACTCGCCCCGCAGGACGACCAAGGCGTCGTCATCCTGTCGTCTACCTCCGCTCCCAACGCCACCCTGGACCAGAAACTCCTCTGGGATCAGGAACTCAATAAACTCATGATCGCCCATAAATCGGTCGCCCATACCTTCCAATTCGAGACCACCACCTTCTCGATCGCCGGTATGGTGCTGAAACCCTGGGATCAGCGGAAAAAATCGGCGCAGGAACTCCAGACCGAAATCCAGAACGAGGCCGCCGGCGGCGTTGCCGGCCAGCAGATCGTCGCATTCCAGCCGCCGCCATTACCCGGCTCGCAAGGCCTGCCGGTGCAATTCGTGCTGAAAACCACGGAATCCTTCGCCCAACTCAACACCGTCGCGCAAAAAGTCCTCGCTGCTGCACTCAAGACCGGCAAATTCATCTTTCTGCAAAGCGATCTGAAAATCGACCAGCCACAAGCCACCGTTAAAATCGACCGCGCCGAGGCCGCCAACCTTGGCCTAACCATGAGCCAAGTTGGCGCGTCGCTGTCTCAGGCGCTCGGCGGCAATTACGTCAACTACTTCAGTCTCGATGATCGTTCCTACCAGGTGATCCCGCAGGTCTCACAGAAATATCGCCTCAACGTCTCGCAACTCCTGACCTACCCGATCACCTCGATTGGTGGCGTGCCCATCCCGCTCGGCGCGATCGCCACGATCGTTCCAACCGTCATTCCGGAATCGGTCAACCATTTTCAGCAACTCAACGCCGCCACTATCCAGGGCGTCGCAGCACCCGGCGTCTCCACCGGTGAAGCCGTCAGTGTGCTGCAACAGGCCAGCAAAAAAATCCTCCCCGCCGACTACGACATCGACTACGGCGGCGCGATGCGCCAGTTCGTACTTCAGCAGGGCGGCTTCCTAGGCACCTTCGGCGTCGCGGTCATTGTTATCTTCCTCGCCCTTGCTGCCCTGTTCAATTCGTTCCGCGATCCGCTGATTATCCTTGTTTCGGTCCCGATGTCGATCGCCGGCGCTCTCATTTTCATCTACCTCGGCTTCGGCCTCAGCCTGAATATCTACACCGAAGTCGGTCTGGTCACGTTGATGGGCCTGATCAGCAAACACGGCATCCTGATCGTCGAAGTGGCCAACGAGGGACAGGTCAACGGCATGACCAAGCGCGAAGCGATCGAACACGCCGTCGGTATCCGGCTTCGCCCGATCCTGATGACCACCGCCGCCATGGTGCTCGGCGTCGTGCCCTTGATCATCGCCACTGGCGCCGGCGCGGCCGCCCGCTACAATATGGGCATGGTGATTGCGACCGGTCTCGCCATCGGCACGCTGTTCACCCTCTTTGTCCTCCCCGCCGTCTACCTAGTGATCGGCCAGCAACACACCGCCGAGACGACCTGAAACGCCTGGGATCGACGGCACGTCAGAAAGGCCGGGAGCAAAGCCCCTGGCCTTACTGACGCCCGCGCTCAGTCGTCGCCAACGTGTTCGGCAATGCGGGGTTGGGGTTGGGTGTGGCGTTTGCGGCCGGTGCGTTCGCGCAGGCTTTCGAACACGACGTAGAGCAGCGGGATGACGAAGATGCCGATGCCGCTGGCCAGGATCATGCCGGCGAACACCGGGGTGCCGAGCGAGCGCCGGGTGATCTGGGCGGCGCCGGTGGCGATTACGAGCGGCAGCAAGCCGAACACGAAGGCGATCGAGGTCATCATCACGGCGCGGAACCGCATTTTGGCACCCATGATGGCCGCTTCGTGGATGCTCATGCCTTCCTCGCGGCGTTCCTTGGCGAATTCGACGATCAGGATACCGTTTTTGGCGGCGAGCGCGATCAACACGATGAGTCCGATTTCTGCGTAGAGATCGAAGGTCAGCCCGGCGATGACGATGCCGAGCATGGCGCCGAACACGCCAACCACGACGGACAGCAATACCGGGATCGGGATGATCCAGCTTTCGTACAGGGCCACCAGGAACAGGAACGCGAAGGTGAGCGACAGGCCAAACACGTAGATCGCCTGGCCTTTCGCCTGTTCCTGCAAATAGGCGGTACTCGTCCAGTCGTACGAGAAGCCGGCCGGCAGCACGCGGGCCGAGAGTTTCGCCATCGCGGCAAGAGCGGCATTCGAGGACACGCCCGGTGCCGGGTTGCCGATGATCGGTGCCGCTTCGGAATCGTTGTAGCGGCTGATGATCTGCGGTCCGAGCACGGTATGCGCGGTGGCGAGCGAGCGCATCGAGATCATCGCACCGGAGTTGCTGCGCACGTAGATCCGCCAGATCCCGGCCTCGGTATCGCGATCGCGCGCCTTGGCCTGGATGTTCACCTGCCACACCTGGCCGAACAGGTTGAACTGATTGACGTAGTAGCCGCCCAGCGAAGCCTGGAGCGCCTCGAAGATCGAGGATACCGGCACGCCGAGCGCCTGTGCCTTGGTGCGGTCGATATCGAGATAGATCGAGGGTGTGTTCGCCGAATACGTGCTGAAGACGTGGCTGAGTTTCGGATCGCCGTTGGCCGCGACGATCAGCGCCTTGAGCACCGAGTTGAACTTCTGCTCGCTGGCCGATTGCACGTTCTCAAGCTCGTAGGTGAACCCGCCGTTGGTTGACAGGCCGATAATCGGCGGCAGGTTGAACGCGATCACGCTGGCGCCTTTGATCTGCGCGCCCATCGCGAACACCTTGCCGATCACCGCCTGCACCGAATTCGCCGCCCCCGGCCGTTTCCCGAACGGCTTCAGATGCGCGACCATGAACAGCGCGTTCGGCTCGGTCGCCGAATCCAGAATCGAGTAGCCATTGATCGCAATCACGTCCTGCACCTGCGGCAGGGTATGGATCATTTTGGCGAGTTTCTGTCCCATGGCGTCGGTGCGTTGCAGCGAGGCGCCGGGTGGCAGCGTCGCCTGGATGAAGAACGCACCCTGATCCTCATCGGGCAGGAAGCCGCCCGGCGTGATGCTGCCGAGCACGGCGGCACCGATGCCGAACAGCAGGATCACCACGAGCGCAAGCACCGAGCGTTTGATCACCTTGCCGACGAAATTGGCATATCCGTCGCGCGTGCGATCGATGAACCCAAGGATCTTCGCCATGACGCCGCGTTTATGGGTCTGCCGGCGCAGCAGCAGCGCGCAGAGCGCGGGCGACAGCGTCAGCGCGTTCAGCGCCGAAATCAGCATCGCGGTGCTGATCGCGACGGCAAACTGGGTGAATAGCAGGCCGGACAGACCCGGAATGAACGCGGTCGGTACGAACACCGACAGCAGCACCAGCATGATCGCGATGATCGGCGCTTGGATCTGCGCCATCGCCACTTTGGCCGCTTCCTTGGACGACATCTCCGGGTTTTCTTCCATCACCCGCTCGATGTTTTCGACCACGACGATCGCGTCATCCACCACCAGCCCGGTCGCGACCACCAGCGCGAGCAAGGTGACGGTATTGGCTGAATAACCCAGTGCCAGCATGAAGGCGAAACTGCCTAGCAGCGCGATCGGCACGACGATTGAGGGCACCAGTGCCGCGCGCCACGAGCCGAGGAACAAGAACACCACGATCACGACCAGCACGAACGCTTCGATCAGCGTCTTGATCACCTCATCGATCGTGTCGGACACGAAGGAGCTGGAATTATACACCGTCTTGTTGGACAGGCTCTTGGGAAACCGCTTCGCCAGCGTTGCGATTTCCTTCTCGACCCGCGCGGAGGTGGCCACCGCATTCGCACCCGGCGACAAGAACACGCCGATCGCGACACCGGGATGGCCGTTGATCCGGTCGATCTGATTTTCGCTCTGCGGCCCGAGCGCGATTTTCGCGACATCCTTGAGCCGCAGCAGCGACCCATCCTTGTTGCCGCGGATCACGATGTTGCCGAACTGCTTTACCGTGCTCAGCCGGCCCTGGGTCTGCACTGAAAGCTGATACTGTTGATCGTGGCCGATCGGCATCAACCCGATCGTACCGACCGGCGCCTGCGTGTTCTGGTCCTGGATCGCGCTGATCAGATCGCCCGGCGTCAGCCCCAGCTCGGCGAGGCGGTTGGTGTTGTAGACCACCCGCATCGAGTAATCCTGCTCACCGAACATATGCGCCTGACCGACGCCTGCCACCCGTGATAACGGATTGAGCACGTTGATCTTGACGTAGTTGGAAATCTCGAGCGGCGTCAGCTTGTTGTCCGGGCTATAGAAAAACACGAATTGCAGCACCGAGGACGATTTTTTAGTCACCGTCACGCCTTCCTTCTGCACTTCGGAGGGCAATTGCGTCAGCGCCTGCTGCACCGCGTTGGTAACGTTCACTTCATCGATGTCAGGATCGCTGCCGAGCTTGAAGGTCACCGTGAGGCCGTAGGTGCCATCGTTGGCGCTGGTCGATGAATAATAAATCTCATCGTTCAGCCCGTTGATCTGTTGCTCCAGCGGCTCCGCGACCGTGTCGTTCACCACCTTGGCCGAGGCGCCGGGATAGGTGGCGCTTACCTGCACCGATGGCGGCACGATCGAGGGAAACTGCGCCACGGGTATCCGAGTCATCGCAATCGCACCAGCGATCGTGATCACGATCGCAATCACGATCGCAAAACGCGGCCGATCGATGAAAAATGAAGGAATCATCGGCTTATCCCTGCGCCACGGGCGATTTCACCACATCAGGTTTAACGACGATGCCGGGGTGCACCTTCTCGATCCCATCGACGATCACCTTGGCACCCAGCGCTAGCCCGCTCGCAACCGTCGCCGTCGCCGGGGTGGTCTGACCGAGCTTGATGCTGGTCCGAACCACCTTGTTCTGTGCGTCGAGCGTCAGCACGTAATCGCCCAGCTGGTCGGACAGCACGGCATCGCGCGGCAGCACGATCTGCTCGACCGGATGTTTCGCCCGCACCACAACCGTTACGAATTCGCCGCTGGTCAGTTCGCGATTGTTCACCTTCGCCTTGCCCAGCCCGGGGATTACCGGATTGGCGATGGTGCCTTGCATCGCCAGACTGTCGGTCGTCTGGCTGATCTGGTTGCTGGTGAAATCGAGCGTACCGGTCTGCTTGTCCATTCGCCCGTCCGGCAGCCGCAATTGCAGTTCCACCGCATCGAGCCCGCCCTGCTTGGCGTATTCCTGACGTAGTTTCAGCGCATCCCGCGCCGGCATCGAGAACGTCACGTTGATCGGGTTCTGGCTCACCACGGTCGCCAGCGTGCCGGTGGTCGGGCTCACGACGTTGCCGATGTTGATATTGGTCGGCCCGATCCGCCCGTTGATCGGCGCGCGGATCTGCGTGTAGCTCAGATTGATCGCGGCGGTCTCGCGCTGCGCCTTGGCGGAAGCCACGTTGGCGGCATCGCTCTGCTCGGTCGCACGGTCGTTATCGAGCGTCGAACGTTGACCCGCCGGCGTATGTAGCAGCGCTTGCGACCGGCCGAGTGTGATCCTGGCATTTGCCAGAGTCGCCTCCGCCGATGAAACCGCCGCATTGGCCTGGTCGAACGCCGCCTGATACGGACCAGGCTCGATCACGTAGAGCAACTGGCCTTTCTTGACGTCACCACCCTGGTGGAACAGCCGCTGCTCCAGATAACCGGTAACCCGCGGCACCAGATTGACAATCTGCGTCGCCTGGATGCGCCCGATATAGGACGTCTCCTGGTAGACCTTCTGCTTGTGCACCACCACCACGCTCACGGCGGGCGGGGGCGGGGCGGCGGCGTGGGCAATGCTGATACCAGCCACAACGGCAACCGCGGCGGCACGTCCACTCGTCACTCGACGCATCGAAACCTCTTTCAAGACCGAACCAGAACAGGGAAGATCGGTTAAAACCCGACTTCGGCAAGCCGGCCCGCAGCCAGCGGCGGGCCAAGCGGACCTCATCATTAAAAAATGACAATGATGCTGCCATGCCGGAACGTAAGGCCGCGGCGCTGCCGCGTCAATCACGTGCCCGTCGGGGTCCGTTTGATCGGCGAGGTGAGGGGAGGGGAGAGCCGGCTTTGTCGCGAGCGAAATACGGGCATGATCACCGGTGTCCGTGTTCGGACAGTGCCACCGAAAACGCCAGTTTCCCGCATCAACGAAAGTTTTTTGCTGGTTTTTTACAAAAAAGCAGGGCTTGCCTGCCGCCGAACGCAGCCCTGCCGTCGCAACATTTAGTCACAAACCAAAATCCGGCCTTAAGCGTGGATCAACGTGCCGATGCCGCCCTCGGTGAACAATTCCAGCAGGCAGGCGTGATGCACCCGGCCATCCAGAATCGTCGCCCCCTTCACCCCATCACGCACCGCGGCAATACAGGTCTCCACCTTCGGGATCATGCCGCCCGATATCGTGCCATCGGCGCGCATCGCATCGATCTGATCGACCGTCAGATCCGCCATCAACTGCCCCTCGCGATCGAGCACCCCCGGCACGTCGGTCAGCATCAGTAGCCGGTTTGCGCCCAGCGCCCCGGCAATCGCCCCGGCCACCGTATCGGCATTGATATTATACGTCGCACCATCCGCGCCGACGCCGACCGGCGCAATCACCGGAATCAACCCCGCCCCGGTCAGCGCATGGATCACCCGCACATCGACATGCTCAGGCTCGCCGACAAACCCAAGATCGAGCGCGGTCTCGATCGCACTGCCAGGGTCCCGCCGCGTCCGCGTCAGCTTGCGCGCGCGGATCAACCCGCCATCCTTGCCGCAAATCCCCACCGCCAGCGCCCCGGCGCGGTTGATCAGCCCCGCGACCATTTTATTGACCGTGCCGGCCAGTACCATCTCCACCACCTCGACCATGGCGGCATCGGTCACCCGCAGGCCATCGACGAAGGTCGACTGGATTTTCAGGCGTGACAGCATCGCATTGATCTGCGGCCCGCCGCCATGCACCACGACCGGATTGATACCGACCTGCTTCAGCAGCGCGATATCGCGGCCGAATTCATCGGCCAGCGCGTCCTCGCCCATCGCGTGACCGCCGTATTTCACGACGATCGTCGCACCGGCGTAGCGCCGCAGGTAGGGCAGGGCGAGGGCAACGATGCGCGCCTGCTCGGCTGCGTCGGCGTGGCGGTCGGTACTGGTCATGGCGGCACGAGGTTCCTTTGGCTTGGGGCCGTCTATGGTGAGGGGGGCGCGGGGTCAAGTCGGCGGAAACAGGGAAGGGACGGCTTCTTTTTTGTAAAAAAGAAGTGCTCGTCTTCCCTCACCTCAAACGACCAACGCCGCGATCGAAGCCCGCAATTCGGCAATCCCCAGCCCGGTCTCGCTCGATGTCACGATAACATCATTCAGCGCCGCCGGATGTTTGCGCGCAATCGCCAGAATCGCTTCATGCTTGCGGGCCAGCACCTCGGGTTTCATTTTGTCGGCCTTAGTCAGCACGATCTGAAACGCCACTGCCGCCTTGTCGAGAATGTCCATGATCGTGTGATCCGCCGGCTTGTCCTCGATCCGTGCATCCATCAGCAGCAGTACCCGCCGCAGGTTCGGCCGGCCGCGCAGATAGCGAAACATCAGCCCCTGCCAGTCCCGCTTTACCGCCTTCGGCGCTTCGGCATAGCCGTAGCCAGGCATATCCACGATCGAAAGCCGACCCTCACCGACCTGGAAAAAATTCAGCTGCCGCGTCCGCCCCGGCGCCTGCGCCACGCGCGCCAGCGCGACATGTCCGGTGATTGCATTGATCAGCGTAGACTTGCCGACGTTCGAGCGCCCGGCCAGCGCCACCTCAATGCCGCGCGCCTCGAGCAAGCCTTCCACCGTCTGCGCCGCGTGCACGAACTGGGTATTCTGGGCGAACAGCAACCGCCCGGCTTCGAGCGCCGCAGCCTCGCCGATTTCAGGATCGGGGGGGATAACCTCGGGCATCGTCAGGCCTTCACATCAACTTGGCGCCGCGGCGGCCGCGTCACGCCGCGCATGATGAACCATTGTTGCAGGATCGTCAGCGAGTTGTTGATGCAATAATACAGCACCAGCCCGGCGGCAAAGCGGCCGAGCATGAACGTGAAGATTACCGGCATGAACTGCATCATCTTTGCCTGCGTCGGGTCCGGTGGCGGCGGGTTGAGCTTCTGCTGGCCCCACATCGTCAGCCCCATGATGATCGGCAGCACGCCCAGATGCAGGAACGGCGACAACGTGCTCGGATGATACGGAATCAGCCCGAATAGATTGAACACATTAGTCGGGTCCTCGGCCGCCAGATCATGCACCCACAGCATGAACGGCGCATGCCGCATCCCGATCGAGATGAAAATCACCTTGTACAGCGAAAAGAAAATCGGAATCTGCGGCAGCATCGGTAAACAGCCCGCCGCCGGGTTCACGCCCTCCGATTTATAGAGCGCCATGATCTCTTTCTGCTGCTGGACCGTATCGTCCTTCAGCCGCTCGCGGATGGCAGCAACCTTGGGGGCCACCGCGCGCATCCGCCCCATCGACCGGTAGGACGTCCGCACCAGCGGAAACAGGACGAGCTTCAACATCACGGTGAATACGATGATCGCGACACCATAATTGCCGAACACCGAGGCCAGATAATCCAGCGCCTCGAAAATCGGCTTGGTCAGAAAGAAGAACCACCCGAAATCGATCGCCCGCTCGAACAGCGGAATATGATATTTCGCCTCATACCCGTTCAGAATGCTGAGAACCTTGGCCCCGGCGAACACGTGCAGCGTGGTCCCCGCCGTCGCACCCGGTGCCGCATCGATTGCCTTGGCCGTCATGTAATCGACCTGCCAGGCTCCCTGCTTCGGATCGCCCGGCCGCTCCAGATACCGATAGGCACCGGTCATCTCGGTGCCCTGGCTCGGAATCAGCGCGGTCAGCCAATATTTTCCGGTAATCCCGGCCCAGCCGCCCAGATTCGTGTCCTGAAATGCCGTGCCCGGTGCCTGGCCGACCTGCGGATGCTTGCCACCCGATTTCACGCCATCATAGCTCATTTCGTGGAGCGTGCCCTTGAACGCGCCGATCGGCCCCTTGTGCAGCGTGAACGACCCCTCGACCGTCGGCAGATAGTCCCGCCGGATGCGCGACCACGGAAACACCGCAACCGCAGTCTTGCCGGCATTCACCACCCGCTGCTGCACCGTCACCATATATTCGGTATCGACCGTCATCAGCAGCTCGAACGTCACGCCCGCGCCGTTGTTCCACGACAGTGTGACCGGATGATTGGGCGACAGCGTCCCCGCCGAACTGGTCCACAATGTCTGCGGCCCCGGCACCGCCAGCGCCGAACCCGGTGCCGCATCCCAGCCGAATTGCACGTAATACGATTTCTTGCCGCCCGGCCGCGACAGCAATTGCACCAGCGGTGATTTTTTCGAGACGGTCTGATGGTAATTGGTCAAAACCAGATCATCGAGCCGCGCGCCCAGCAGGCTCATCGAGCCTTTGATCGCCGGCGCATCGATCATCAGTCGCGGCGCGGCGGCCGCGGCCGTTGTCGCCTCGCCCGGTACGCCCGGCGCCGCACCGGACGATGCGGCACCGCTCGCAGGCGCCATCGTGCGCGATACCGTGCTGTGCGCCACGATCGGCTTCGGCGGCGGCTTGGGCAGGAAATAGCCGCCCAACACCTGGAAGATCACCAGGATCACGAGCGAGATCGAAATAGCGTATAAAAGTCGGCGATTATCCATGAATTGTCTTTTCGTTCGGTAACGAGGAAGCCTCGGGAGCGTCGCAAACCATCAGGGCCGGTCGCGGTGCCGGCGGCACGGGATCAATGCCGCCCTCATGCCACGGATGACACAGCAGAATCCGCCGCACCGCCATCAAACTTCCGCGCGCCGCGCCATGCAGATCCAACGCCTCCATCGCATATGCGCTGCACGAAGG
Organism: Acidiphilium rubrum; assembly: GCF_900156265.1. Taxonomy (GTDB): domain Bacteria; phylum Pseudomonadota; class Alphaproteobacteria; order Acetobacterales; family Acetobacteraceae; genus Acidiphilium; species Acidiphilium rubrum. Next base: position 34,288 of record NZ_FTNE01000019.1, on the reverse strand, counting down.
GTAAAATCGGCACTGGCCACCCAGCACCGCAGCGCCGATGAGCTGATACGCGCGCACCGCACCGCGCAAAGCGCGGGCCTGCGGCGTCATGAAGACGGGCCGTTCACGGCACCAGCCGGCCCGGACGATTGATGTCCAAATGACAAATCCAGAATCGCGCCGATGTCCGCCCGCAAATGCGTGAAATCCACCGTGGCACTGTCCTTGCGGGCAATCAGCACGATATCCGCGCCCGCCACTTCGCCGCACGCCCGGCGCGCCGCCAGTTCCAGCCGGAACGCCGCCCGCAACCGTCGCCGCGCACGGTTGCGCGCCACGGCATTGCCAGTTTTGCGACTCGCCGTCAGCCCCAGCCGGAGCTGATCATCAGGGCTGGTCTTGAATACCTGTACCACAACACCAGGCCGCGCCATCTTGCGGCCACGTGCAGCGGCACGCAAAAAATCGGCACGTTTCGGCAGAGACTCAGGAAGTGCCCGTGGCATCAAGCCGGTCCGCAATCAAAGAGATCGGTGCCGAACATCAGCACCAGAAATCAGGCCGAAAGGCGCTTGCGGCCCTTGGCACGACGATTGGCCAGAACCTTGCGGCCGCCAACGGTCTCCATGCGCGAGCGGAAACCATGGCGGCGCTTACGAACGAGTTTGGATGGCTGATAAGTGCGCTTCACGGTCTGTACTCCAACAAATCCCGGTCTGACGGGCAGATCATTATGATGACAAAAACGGACACGAGGCCGCGTTCCGGGTGGAGCGGCTCATCGTCTCGCCGTCTTAAGCATCACGGCTCGCTGCCGTCAACAAATCAGCGCGGTTGGGTGTGGGTTTAAGGCAAGGAGGAAGGAAGCGCTTCTTTTTTGGAAAAAAGAAACAACAAACTTTCTGACCCTGGAGCACGGGCGTTTGAAGCGGCGCCGTCCCAAACGAACAAAGTTTTTTTGCTTCTTTTTTGTTCACAAAAAAGAAGACCTTCCTTCTTCCTTCGCTTTACCACCCCGGAACCCTGTGCGCTTGCCGAAACGGCGTTCGGCCCACAGTATGGGTCATGACCAAGAAAAGCGCCCGAACCGCCGGCCCTACTGCCCTGGCCCTCCAAGGCGGCGGCTCCCACGGCGCCTACGCTTGGGGCGTGCTCGATGCCCTGCTCGAAACCGGCTTCACCTTCGATGCCGTGTGCGGCGTCTCCTCCGGCGCCATTCTCGCCACCATGGCCGTGCAGGGCCTCGTGCGAAACGGCGCCACCGGCGCCCGCACCGCCATGGCCGCATTCTGGGACCGCGTTGTCGCCACCAATATGTTCGCCCCGCTCACCGGCCACCTCGACCGCTGGGTCCCCGGCTTTGAAATCGGCCGCGAATTCGGCAACAGCATCGCCATGCAAGGCATGTCCGCCCTGGTCAACATGTTCGGCGCCGCCACCATCAACCCGCTCGGTCAGAACCCGCTGCGCCCCATCCTCGCCGACCTGCTCGACCCCGACGCCCTGATCCACCCCAGCGCCAAACGCCTGTTCATCGCCGCCACCGCCGTCGAATCCGGCCGCCCCCGCATCTTTACCAACCAGGACATCACAACCGACGCCCTGCTCGCTTCCTCCTGCCTGCCCATGCTGTTTCCCCCCGTCACCATCGACGGCATCGCCTACTGGGACGGTGCCTACTCCGGTAACCCACCCCTCGCACCACTCCTCGCCCTCAATCCAACCCGTCTCGTCCTCATCCGCGCCCAAAGCCGCCTCCGTGCCGGCGTGCCCACCCAAACCAACGATATCCTCAACCGCGTCCAGGAAATCGCCTTCCAAACCGCCATCGACGCCGAATGCGCCATGCTCCCCCCCAGCCTCGCCTTCACCGAATACACCGCCGACCAGGCCCTCGCCGGCCTCACCCCCGAATCTCGCGCCAACGCCGACCGCACCTTCCTCGACCGCCTCTTCACCGCCGGTCGCGCGGGCGCATGACCGCCACCGGCCCTCGTGGCGGTCATGCGCCGGAGCGGCGGATGTTGAGGCCGATGGCGCGGCGGGTGCGGCATAGTTTATCGGCGCGGTTGTTGTGGTTGACCGTGGGTGTGACGTTGCTGGTCGAGGTGATGATTCTGTTGCCGAGTTTGGGGCGGGAGCGGATGGCGTGGCTGACCAACCGTGTGACGGAGGCGCATCTGGCGGGTTTGACGGTCTCGACGGCGCCGCATGGTGTGGTCGATTTATCAACGCGCAACGAGTTGTTGCGGTTATCGGGCACGGAGGCGATCCGGCTGGTCGAGGGCGGGCGGAGTATTTTGGTGTTGCCGCCGCGTGGCACGGTTCATGCGGAGGGCCAGATCAATATTGCGCATGAGACGTTGATTGGTTCGATGGTGCGGGCGGTTGCGGTGGTGCTCAATCTGGAGCCGCGGGACATTCTGGTGACGTCGCCGAGTCCGTTGCAGAAGGGTGTGATTGTCCAGATTGTCGTGCACAATCCGACTTTGGCTGATCATTTGCGGCGGTATATGGCGCATATCGCGGCGTTATCGGTGGCGATTGCGTTGGTGACCGGGCTGATGGTGTATCTGGCGCTCGACCGCATATTGGTGTTGCCGATGCGCCGGCTGACCGAGAGTATTGCGCGGTTTCGGACCGATCCTGAGCATGCGGCGCCGCTGGCGATGCCGCGCCGCCGGCGGGTTCGTGATGACGAGATTGCCTTGGCCGCCAGTGAACTCACCGCGATGCAGACGGAGTTGCGAGCCGCTTTGTGGCGCAATGCGCGGCTGGCGGCGTTGGGCACGGCGGTTGCGAAGATCAGCCATGATCTGCGCAACATTCTGTCCTCGGCGCTGCTGGTGGCGGACCGGCTGTCGGGCAGCGACGACCCTGGCACACGGCGTGCGGCGACGACGTTGGTGACCGCGGTGGAGCGCGCAACGGATCTGGTCACCAAGACGCTGACCTTCGCGCGTGAGGGGCCGCCGGCGGTGTTGCGGGCCGGGTTTCCTTTGGGCGATCTGGTCGGTGAAGTGGCCGAGCAGGTGATGGCGCAGGTCGAAACGGTCGCGGTCGCTGCGGAAATCGCATCCGGTCTGGCCCCGCCGCTGGACCGGACGCAGATGTTTCGTGCTCTGTTCAACCTGATCCGCAACGCTGCCGAGGCGGGGGCCCGGCATGTGACGGTGCGGGCGGCCAGCGAAGCCGGCGTTGTCACGATCGATATCGAGGACGATGGTCCCGGCCTGCCTGAGCAAGCCCGCGCCAATTTGTTCCGTCCTTTTACCGGTTCCGCCCGCCGCGGCGGCACCGGTCTGGGCCTCGCGATCGCGCGCGACCTCGTGCGCGCTCATGGCGGCGAACTCGACCTGGTGGCAACCTCCGACCATGGGACTCTGTTCCGAATTAACCTGCCGACCGAACTGATATAATCGGGCGCCACGATCATACCGGCGAGCATAAGGAGCGGCGATGAGCAGTTTGCAGGATTATCCGATTGCGGTGGTCGACGACGATTATGCCGCAGAATCGGCGGCGGGCCGTGTGGTCCGGGCGTTGGTTGGTGCGTTCGAGGCGCGGGGCCATGCGGTGCTGGCCGGGCTGACGGTTGACGATGCGCGGGCCGGGCGCGTGCTGTACACCGGCTTATCGGCCGTGCTGGTCTCGATCGACGGATTTGCCGACCGTGATGCGTTGATCGAGGCGTTGGACCGGATCGTGGCCCTGGCGTTGGCGCGGGCGCCGGATCTGCCGTTGTTTTTATATGGCGAGCGGCGGATGCCGGATGATCCGCCGGTGGCGCTGATGGAGCGGATCGACGGGTATTTATACCTGCATGAAGACAGTCCGGCGTTCATGGCGGGCTATGTGTCGAGTGCGATTCATCGGTATCTGGATGCGATGTTGCCGCCGTTTTTCAAGGCGTTGGTGCGCTATACCGATGCGGCGAAGTATTCCTGGCACACGCCCGGTCATGGTGGCGGGGTGGCGTTCATGCGCTCGCCGGTGGGCCAGGCGTTTCACCGGTTTTTCGGCGAGACGACCTTGCGGGCGGATTTGTCGGTCTCGGTGCCGGAGTTGGGTTCGTTGCTCGATCATGCGGGTCCGGTGCGCGAGGCGGAGCGTGAGGCCGCGCAGAGTTTTGGTGCGGATTCGACGTTTTTCGTTACCAACGGTACGTCATCGGCCAACAAGATCGTCTGGAGCGGTCTGGTCGGGCCGGGCGACAAGGTTCTGGTGGACCGGAATTGCCATAAATCGATCGTGCATGCGCTGATCATGACCGGGGCCAGCCCGATTTATCTGCGACCGAGTCGCAATGCGTATGGCATTATCGGCCCGATCCCGCGCGCGCAATTCGAAGCGGCGGCGATTGCGGCGCAGGCGGGCGGGCGCATCCGGATCGCTACGGTGACGAACTCCACCTACGATGGTCTGTGCATCAACGCGGATGCGGTGAAGCTGGCTTTGGCGCCGGTGGCGGATGCGGTCCATTTCGATGAGGCATGGCTCGCCCAGGCGCATTTTCATGAGTTTTATCGTGGTTTTTACGCGATGAGCGACGGGGCGGGGCCGGTCGAACCTTTGGTGTTTTCGACGCAATCGACCCACAAGGTTCTGGCCGCGATTTCGCAGGCGTCGATGGTGCATCTGAAGGAGGGCTCGGCGCAGAAACTCGATCCTGACCGGTTCAACGAGGCGTTCATGATGCATTCCAGTACCTCGCCCTGGTATGGCATCATTGCGTCGTGCGATGTGGCGGCGCGGATGATGCGCGGTGCGGCGGGGCGCACGCTGGTCGATGAAACCTTGCACGAGGCGGCGGCGTTCCGGCGCAGCATCGCGGCGTTGGGCGATACCTTCGCGGCGCGTGGCGACTGGTGGTTCAAGCTATGGGAACCGGCGGGTGCCGGGTTCGACCAGGTGGATTGGACGCTGAAACCCGGCGACGCCTGGCACGGGTTTGCCGATATCACCGAGGGGTTTTCGCTGCTGGACCCGATGAAGGTGACCATTCTGTGCCCGGGTCTGGGTGATGAGGATGGCATTCCGGCGCCGATCGTTGCGAAATTCCTGTGGTCGCGCGGCATCGTGGTCGAAAAGATCGGCACGTATCATTTTCTGATCCTGTTCACCCTCGGCGTCTCGCGCGGCAAATGGAGCAATCTGGTCACCGAATTGCTGGCGTTTCGCGCGCATTATGCGGCCAACACGCCGCTGGCCGATGTGATGCCCGATCTGGTCCGCGAATCGCGCGCCTATGAGCGCATGGGTCTGCGCGATCTGTGCACGGCGCAGCACGCGGTCTATCAGGATGGCCGGGTTCTCGCGATCCAGAATGCGATGTTCGAAACCCTGCCCGAACAGGTGCTGACGCCGCAGCAGGCGCATGCCGAACTCGCCGGCGGCCGGGTCGAGCAGGTGGGGCTCGACGCGCTGCACGGCCGGGTACTGGCGCGGATGGTGGTGCCGTATCCGCCGGGCATTGCGCTGATCGTGCCGGGGGAGCGCGTGTCCTCGCCGCTCATTATCGAATATCTGCGCTTCGCCGCGGCCTGGGATCGGCAGTTTCCCGGGTTCGAGGCCGATATTCATGGCGTTCGCAAGGATAACGACGGTAATTATCTGCTCGATTGCGTGCGGCGGTGAAGGACATTGCAGGTCGCCTGTTCGTTACCTCACCACCGTCATCCGGCCGCGGCACGGCGTCCCTGCGCCGCCAGATCATCGAGGATCGGACAATCCGGCCGATCATCGCCATGGCAGCACGCCGCGAGATGGCGCAATTGCGCGCTCATCGCCTGTAACCCGGCCACCTTTGCATTCAGCGCGGCGAGATGTGCGAGCGCCACCGCCTTCACTTCGGCCGATGGCCGGTTGCGGTCGCGCCATAACGACAACAGCACCCGGATATCCGCGATCGAAAATCCCAGATCTCGAGCGCGATGGATGAAGCCCAGTTCATGGATCAGCCGCGGGTCGTAGAACCGGTACGAATTCCCGCCGCGTGCGGGCGGCGCGATCAACCCGATCGACTCGTAATGCCGGATCATCTTGGCGGAAACGCCGCTCGCCGCCGCTGCCTCCCCGATCGTCAATCGCTCGCCCATGTCGCGTGTCCCTTATGGTGGGTGCCTCGGAATGGCTCCCCATTATGGGTTATCGCCACATGCGCTGCAATTCCGGGCGGCGGTCGAGCAATTGGTGTTTCAGGGCGCCGGCGATGTGGGCGGCGACGAGGGTGTAGAGGACGTAGCCGAGGTAAGTGTGGATGGCGCCGAACCAGATGTGGAATGCGTGTTTGGTGGGGGCGGGCAGGCTGGTGATGAAGCCGAGGCGGAACCAGGGGATGATCCAGAATAGTTTGAGCGGGTGGCCGGCGGCGGCGCTCCAGGCGGAATCGTGGATCCAGCCGGTGATCGGCAGGGCGAGGATCAGCAGATACAGCGCGTAGTGGACGGTGTGGGCGAGGGTGCGTTCCCACGGCGCGTAGCTGGCCGGCATGGTGGGTGGTTTGTGGGTCAGACGCCAGGCAATGCGGGCGAACACGAGGAACAGCACGGTGATGCCGATCGATTTATGCAGATCGATCATCGGTCGTTGCCAGCTGGTGGGGGCGTAATTGGCGCCAAGCCCGAGGATGACGTTCACCAGGATGAAAAGGGCGATGCCCCAATGCAGCAGGACGGCTGTGCGGGTGTATTTTTCGGCATCGGTCATCGGCGTGCTCCGGCTGGGACAACCATTCGATGGGGCTGCTTGGCAGGTCGTCAAGCCGCCTCATGTGTCATGCCATCGATTGTGATGAGGATAGCACGCGTGCCAGATATTTTGAATCCGACGCTCCGGATGAATTCGCCGCGCTGGACGCCACCGCCGACGCCGTGGCGCAGCGTGGCGATCCACGGCGCGGTCATGGCCGTGTGGGTGGCGTTGTTCGCGAATGCGTTTTTCGCGCGCGGTATTTCGGCCTGGTCGGTCGGGATTGTCTATATCGCGTATGACACGGTGTTGCTGGCGTTCACTGTCTGGCAGACGTGGCCATTGCGCAAGGCGATGGTGATGCCGGCACCGGTGGGGGTGCGGCCGACGCTGGGAGTGATCGTTGCCGCGTATAACGAAGCATCGGTGCTCGAGGCGACGGTGGCCGGGCTGATCGGGCAGAGCGATCCGCCCGAGGTGATCGTGATCGCCGATGATGGCTCGACCGATGGCACGGCCGCCGTAATGCGATCGGTCTATCGACTTGAGCCGCCGGTGGCGGGTACCATCAGCGCGCCTAGCCCCATCGTGCCGCAGCTGCGCTGGCTGCGCCTGCCGCACGGCGGCAAGGCGGTGGCGCTCAACGCGAGCCTGGTTCATCTCGCGACCGATCTGGTTCTGACGGTCGATGCCGATACCATCCTGGACGGCGACGCGATCGGGGCGATGCGCACCGCGTTCGCGACCACACCGGGTCTGGTGGCGGCGACCGGAGTGTTGACGCCGGTGTGCGATGCCAGCCTGAGCGGGCGGGTGTTCGAGTGGTTTCAGACCTATGAATATATCCGCAATTTTCTCTCGCGCTACGCCTGGATGCGCCAAGACAGCCTGCTGCTGATTTCGGGCGCGTTCGCCGGGTTCCGGCGCGATGCCCTGGCGCTGGTGGGCGGGTTCGATCCGGATTGCCTGGTCGAGGATTATGAATTGATCCACCGCCTGCGCCGCTACGGGTTTCTGCACGGGTTGGGCTGGCATAGCGCGGTAATCGGCGCGGCGCGCGGGCGCACCTCGGCGCCTGCCAACCTGCCCGCGTTTCTGCGCCAGCGCCGGCGCTGGTTCGGCGGATTTCTGCAGACCCAGTTCTGGTATCGCGACATGGTGGGCGCGGCGCGCTACCGGCGGTTGGGGACGTGGATGCTGCCGGTCAAAGCGATCGATACCATGCAGCCCATCTATGGGCTGTGCGCGTTCGCACTGCTGCTGTGGTACGTCGGCACCGGCCGGGTCGCGATGCTGATTCCGGTGGGTGGGTTCATTCTGGGCAAGATCGTGATCGATCTCGGGTTTCATGGCTGGTCGGTGCATCTGTATCGCAACTGGGTCGGCGGGCGGACCCAGGCAAAGCCGGGCCTGGCAATTCTGGCCGCCGTGATCGAACCCTTCAGCTTCCAGCTGTTCCGACACCTGGGTGCAAGCTGGGGCTGGGTATATTTTCTGACCGGCAAACGCGTCTGGGGGGTGCAGAAGCGTGTCGTTGCGCTCGCCGGCAAGTCGGACGCCTGACGCGGCGTGTTACCGATCGACACAGGTGGCGACATGATCTGGTCGGGCGCCATGGTGTTCTGTGGCGATGCGGCCAGGCATCGGCCGCTGCATCAGGAGAGATCAATGACCAAACACACTCTATCGATCAGGACGATCGGGCTCGGCGCTTTTTTGTCGATTGCGTCATGCGGTGCGGCCCTCGCCTATACGGGGCAGAGTTTGCAGAAGGATGCGTCGATCACGCCAACCCAGGCGCAGACGATTGCGTTGAAGGCGCAAGCCGGCACCGTCGCCGACATGGAATTGGAGCGTGAAAGCGGCGGTTCGGGTCTGCGGTATTCGTTCGACATCAAGGTGGCAGGTGCCACGCATGAGGTCGGTGTCGATGCGAAGAGCGGTGCGGTTCTGGAAAACAGCGTCGATGGCGCCAAACCGGACTGAGGCGACGCGCCACCACGTCACAAATATCTGGCGTGGTGGCGCAAATGATCGTCCATGAAGGTTGCGATGAAAAAATACGAATGATCGTAACCGTCCTGCATCCGCAGATCGAGTGGGATGGTTTTTGCGGCGCACGCTGCGCGGATCAGTTCGGGCTTGAGTTCGCGCTCGAGGAACGGATCGGCGGTGCCTTGATCGATCAGGATCGGCGGGCCGGCCCAGCCGCGCTCTTCGATCAGGGCAGTCGCGTCGTACGCACGCCAGGCATTGCGGTCGGTGCCGAGGTAGCCGGTGAGCGCCTTTTCGCCCCAGGGGCAGCGCATCGGTGACACGATGGGCGCGAAGGCGGAGACCGATTTAAAGGTTTCGGGGTGTTTGAGCGCGATGGTCAACGCGCCGTGGCCGCCCATCGAATGGCCGAAGATGCCGATGCGGGCGGGATCGATCGGGAGTTCGGCGTTCAACAGGTCGGGCAGTTCGCGGCTGATGTAGGAATACATGCGATAGCCGGTCTGCCAGGGTGCTTCGGTCGCATCGACATAGAAGCCGGCGCCGGAGCCGAAATCGTAGGCATCGTCTTCGCTGGGGTAGTGCAGGCCGCGGGGCGAGGTATCAGGCGCGATCAGCGCGATGCCGAGTTCGGCGCCGATGCGCTGCGCACCGGCCTTGACCACGAAATTCTCTTCGGTGCAGGTGAGACCGGCGAGGTAGTAGAGCGCGGGGACGGGGCGATGAGCGGCCTGGGGTGGGATGAACACGCCGAAGCGCATCGGGCAGCCGGTTTCCGTGGACGCATGGCGATACACGCTCTGCGTGCCGCCGAAGCTTTTCTGAGCCGAAATTGTCTCAAATTTTTTTGATACGATCACGGATTATCCTCCCTGGAACAGACGCTTGTGCTTATCGCCGTTCGTCGGGTCGGGTGCAAATAGGGCGATCGGCCGAGAATATTGTCACGTCGTGCGGGAAAGGGTGAATCGATAGCGGAAGCCATGCGTATTCGCGTTGACAGGCACGCATCTTTCTGCGTCATTAACTGTGCAATCGACTTTGGCTTGCCTTGTTGCACGAGACGGGTCTCCGTACGCGGCCAAGACGTCCAAAACCCGGTTGTCCCTCTTGAGCCGTGCGGCGGTCGCACGGTGGGTGTGTCTTAGGAGCGACGACGCAACAATGGCGATCGGCACTGTCAAGTGGTTTAACACCACAAAAGGTTTCGGGTTCATCGTACCGCAGGATGGCGGCAAGGATGTATTCGTTCATATCACGGCAGTTCAGGCAGCGGGCATGCGCGGCCTGAATGAAGGCCAGAAAGTCTCATACGAAATCGCGATGGAACGGGGCAAGGCTGCCGCCATCAACCTGAAAGCCGTCTGAAGTTTCTGACTTCGGGGTTGTCGATCACGGGGTCCTCTGGGCCCCGTTTTTTTTGCGCGGGCGGCATTCTTGCCAAGGCGGGGCCGGCTTGGTAGTATTGACGTTAACGGCAAGGGATCATCCAAAGCGGTAGTTCGATACGGCATTGGACAAAACCCGGCCGGCTCTGGAGGACACCGAAGTGGACGCTACCGCCAATCATGCCGATGTCGATTTTGTTGCCGTTCCCACGCCGCTGATTGATTTGCTCGATGACGCGGCGCGCCGGTTTGCCGGGCGCCCGGCGATCGATTTTTTGGGGCGTGGCCAGACCTGGGGAACGGTGGCGGATTTGGCCGATCGTGCGGCCGCGGGGTTGCAAGCGCTGGGGGTAGGCAAGGGCGTGTGCGTCGGTCTGTGTCTGCCAAACACGCCGTATTCGGTGATCCTGTATTTCGCAATCCTGAAGGCCGGCGGCACGGTCGTGAATTTCAATCCGCTGTATACGGAGCGGGAACTGGCCGGGCAGATCAAGGACTCTGGCACGCGGATCATGGTGACGCTGGATATCGCGATGATCCAGGCAAAGATCGGCCGGCTGGTGGATCAGGGGTTGCTGGACCGGGTGATCGTCTGTTCGATGGTGGCGGCCCTTCCGCTGCTGAAAGCGTTGCTGTTCCGCGCGTTCAAGGCGAGGGATCTTGCCGCCGTGCCGGATGGCGAAGTGTATCTGCGGTTCGATAGGCTGATTGCCGGGGCAGCGAAACCCAAGCCTGTCGTGATCGATCCGGTGCAGGATATCGCGGTGCTGCAATATACCGGCGGCACCACCGGCACGCCGAAGGCCGCGATGCTGACGCATGCCAATATCACCGCCAATATCCAGCAGGTTCTGGCGGCGAACCCGACGATTGGACGCGGCACGGAGCGGATCGTGGGCGTTCTGCCGCTGTTTCATGTCTTCGCTATGACCGGCGTGATGAATCTGGGTGTGGCGATCGGCGCCGAGTTGATCCTGCTGCCCAGGCTCGACATGAAACTGCTGATGGCGACGATTGCGCGCAAGCGGCCGACCATGCTGCCGGGCGTGCCGACGCTGTATACCGCGATCTGCAACGCTGCCGGTGCGGGGATGGATTTATCGTTCATCGATTTCTGCATGTCCGGCGGCGCGCCGATGTCGCTCGAGGGGATGGAGCGGTTTCAGCGCCTGTCGCGCTGCCCCATTCTGGAAGGCTATGGGCTGTCCGAAACCTCGCCGATCGTGACGACCACGCCACCGGACCGTGTGAAGATCGGCTCGGTCGGCCGAGCGCTGCCGGGTACGATTGTGGAAATTCGTGACCCCGACCATCCTGAGGTCGTGCTGGCGCAGGGCGCGCGCGGCGAGATTTGCGTGCGCGGGCCGCAGGTGATGCGCGGCTATTATCACCGGCCGGCGGAGACCGCGGCGAGCTTTGTCGATGGTGCGTTGCGGACCGGCGATATCGGGTATCTGGATGAGGATGGGTATTTGTTCATCGTCGACCGGATCAAGGATTTGATCCTGTGTGGCGGGTTCAACGTGTATCCCCGCGTGATCGAGGAGGCGGCGTATCAGCACGCTGCGGTGCAGGATGCCGTGGCGATCGGCATTCCCGATGCGTATCGCGGCCAGGCGCCCAAGCTGTTCGTGACGCTGCGGCCCGGAACGGCGGCGACCGAGGCCGAGATACTCGAATTTCTCCAGGCGCATTTGAACCGGATCGAGATTCCGAAGACGGTCGAGATTCGTGAGAGCCTGCCGAAGACGATGGTGGGTAAATTGTCGAAGAAGGAGTTGGTGGCTGAGGAAATGGCCAAGGTTCAGGCATAGGGAAGACTAAGTTTTCATAAAAAACTGGCAAAAAACTTTTTTGGATTTAGGTACGGCCGGTTTTACCGGCATGGGCTCCGACGAATAAAAGTTTTTTGCTTCTTTTTTTCAAAAAAGAAGGCCTTGCTACCGTCGCCTAACATCGGCTTCCGACACTGGACAATCGGTGGGGTATATCCTATACGTAATAGCCATCCTCTTTGCGTAAACGCGCGGAATCGTCCATGTTCATCGACACGGAAACCGGAAACTTTGTTTCAAAATATCCAGGATTGGGCATGACTGTATTGACGACTGAGAGCCCGGCGATGGCTGCGCTGCATGCGCGCCATGAGCGGGAGGTTGCGGATGCCGGCGGGACACCACGCGCGCTGTATTCGGTAAGCCAATTGGCGCGCCAGCTTGGCGTGACCGCCCGGACCATTCGCTTCTATGAGGACAAGGGGCTGGTTAACCCGAGCCGGGCCGGCACCACGCGCGTCTACACACCGCGCGATCGGGCGCGGCTGATGTTGATTTTGCGCGGCAAGCGGCTGGGTTTTTCGTTGCGGGAGATTAAGGATTATCTCGACCTGTACGATATCGACCCGACGCAGCATACCCAGGTGCGCCAGTTGTTGGCTGCCGTGCGCAAGCGGATTGCGAAGCTGCAGGAGCAGCGTGCCGCGCTTGAACAGAGTCTTGCCGAGCTTGGTGATATCGAGCGCCAGTCGGAAATCGCGATCCAGAAACTGCAAAAATAAAATTTTCAGGAGCCAGTCACTATCATGACCAATGCTGTCATTGCCGGTTATGCCCGTTCCCCGCTCGCACCGGCCCGAAAGGGGGGGCTGACCCGGGTGCGCCCCGATGAAATGGCGGCGGAGGTGGTACGCGCTCTGGTGGCGCGCAGCAAGGTGAACCCGGAAGACATCGAGGATATTATTGTCGGTTGCGCGTTTCCCGAGGCCGAGCAGGGGCTGAACGTGGCGCGGCTGATTGCGCTGCTGGCAGATCTGCCGATTACGGTCGCGGGTGCCACGGTCAACCGGTTCTGCGGATCATCGATGTATTCGATCCATATGGCGGCGGGCGCGATTGCGATGGGGGCGGGCGAGGCGTTCATTGCGGTGGGCGTGGAGAGCATGACGCGGGTGCCGATGGGTGGATACAATCCGATGCCCTCGCCCGCGCTGCATGCAAAAAACCCCGCGGCCTACATGGGAATGGGCGACACCGCCGAAAACGTCGCCCAGCGCTGGCAGATTACCCGCGAAGCGCAGGAGGAGTTCGCGCTGGCAAGCCATATGAAGGCATCGGCCGCGCAGACGGCTGGGCGTCTGGCCGATGAGATCGTGCCGATCACGCTGAGCAAGGCGAACGCGACGCAGGACGAGTGCATTCGCCACGACGCCTCGCGCGAGGGGTTTGCCAGCTTGAAACCGGCGTTCGATGCCAACGGCACTGTGACCGCCGGTACATCCTCGCCGCTGACCGATGGCGCTTCTGCCGTGCTGGTGTGTTCGGAGGATTATGCGCGCACGCATGGTCTGACCGTGATGGCGCGGATCGCCGCGGTGGCAGTGGCCGGTTGCGCGCCGGATATCATGGGCATCGGGCCGGTCGCGGCGTCGCGCAAGGCGCTGGCGCGGGCAGGCATTACGGCGCGCGACATCGATGTGGTCGAGTTGAACGAGGCCTTCGCATCCCAGGCGCTGGCCTGCATGCGCGAGTTGGAGCTTGAGGCCGCGCGCGTCAATCTTGATGGTGGGGCCATCGCTCTTGGCCACCCGCTCGGCGCGACCGGGGCGCGGATTACCGGCAAGGCGGCGCAGTTGTTGCAGCGCCAGGGCGGGCGGTATGCGCTGGCGACGCAGTGCATCGGCGGTGGGCAGGGGATCGCTACGGTGCTGGAGGCGGTTTGATGTCCGAAATCAAATCGGTTGCAGTGATCGGCGCGGGCGTGATGGGGGCGGCGATTGCCGCACATGTTGCCAATGCCGGTGTGAAGGTGATGCTGCTCGATATCGTCAAGCCGGGCAGCGCGGATCGCAACGCGATTGCCAAAGGGGCGATCGAGCGGTTCAAAAAAATCGAGCCGGCGCCTTTGATGTCAGCGAAGGCGGCGCGCCTTATCACGCCGGGCAACACCGAGGATGATTTCGCGCGTCTGGCCGCGTGCGACTGGATCGTCGAGGCGGTGATCGAGCGGCTCGATGTCAAGCAGGCGCTGTATGCGCGGCTGGCCGCGGTGCGGAAGCCGGGTTCGGTCGTGTCATCCAACACATCGACGATTCCGCTTGCCGAATTGATGGCGGCGATGCCGGCAAGCCTGCGGCCGGATTTCGTGATCACGCATTTCTTCAATCCGCCACGCTACATGCGGCTGCTCGAACTGGTCACCGGACCGGAGACGAATGCAAACGCCGTCGATTCTATCACGCGGTTTTGTGACGTGATGCTCGGCAAATCAGTAATCGCGTGCCGTGATACGCCGGGCTTCATCGCTAACCGGATTGGGACCTACTGGATCCAGACGGCGCTGGTGCTGGCGATGGAGATGGGCATCGAAATCGAGGATGCCGATGCGATCATGGGCAAGCCGATGGGGTTGCCATCGACCGGCGTGTTCGGGTTGATGGATCTGGTCGGGATCGATCTGGGGCCGCATGTCAATGCATCGCTCGCGCGGTTGTTGCCGCCAGGGGATGCGTTTCATGCGATGAATCGGGACATGCCGATGATCGGCATGATGATCGATCAAGGCTATACCGGCCGAAAAGGCAAGGGTGGGTTTTATCGGCGCAGCGGCCGGGGGGCAGAGGCGTTGCGCGAGACCTTGTCGCTCAAGGCGGCCGCCGGTGGCGTGCTGGAATGGCGCAAGACCACGAAATCCGACATCGCCGAGGTGAAGGACGCCAAAAAGGATCTGAAGAAGCTGGTGGGCGCCAAGAGCGTTGCCGGTCAATACGCCTGGGGCGTGCTCGGGCGGGTGCTCGCCTATGCGGCGGCACTGGTACCCGAGATTGCCGATGACATCAGCAACATCGATGAGGCGATGCGCCTGGGCTATACTTGGAAATACGGCCCGTTCGAGTTGATCGACAAGCTTGGCGCGGCGTGGGTCGCCGAGCGGTTGGGTCCGCTCGGCATTGCGGTGCCACCGATCCTGGCGAAGCTTGTAGACGGGACATTTTATAAAACTGTCGACGGTGCCTTGATGCAATTCGACAGCGCGGGCACTTATCGCCCGGTGCGACGTCCCGCGGGCGTTGTGTTACTCGAAGATATCAAGCGCGGCCAGAAGCCAGTGTTGACCAATAAATCGGCGTCGGTGTGGGATATCGGTGATGGTGTTCTGTGTTTTGAGTTCCACTCGATTATGAATTCGCTGGACGGCGATATTTTATCGTTGCTTGATAAAACCGTTGCACTGGTCGCCAAGAGTTACCAGGCGCTGGTAATCTATAACGAAAATCTCCGCGCGGGGCCGGGCCGGGAGAATTTCTCGGTCGGGGCCAATCTTGGACTTGCGGTGTTCGCCGCGAATTTGCGGATGTGGGGCAAGATTGAAGGCAGCATCAAGGACGGTCAGAAAACCTATCAGGCGTTGCGCTATGCGCCGTTCCCGGTGATCGGTGCGCCGGCGGGGCGCGCACTCGGCGGCGGGTGCGAGATTCTACTGCATTGCGCTGCGGTGCAGGCCCACGCCGAGAGCTACATAGGGTTGGTGGAATGCGGTGTCGGGCTGGTGCCGGGGTGGGGCGGTTGTGCCACGATGCTGGCACGTTGGCAGACTCCGAAGGACGCGCCGAAGGGGCCGATGCCGGCTGTGGCCAAAGTGTTCGAGATGGTTTCGACCGCGAAAGTCTCGACTTCGGCGGCGGATGCGAAGGATTTGAAATTCCTGAGACCCGATGACGGAATTACGATGAATCGGATGCGCGTGCTGGCCGATGCCAAGGCGTTGGCACTGGCAAAGGTGGCGGGATATCGGCCTCCCGAGCCTGTCGTGCTGCAACTGCCCGGTGAGTCCGGCCGGGTCGGGCTTGGGATGGCGGTGGCGGAGTTCCGCAAGAAGGGCATGGCGACCGCGCATGATGTGACGGTTTCGGCCAATCTCGCGCGGGTGCTGACCGGCGGTGATGCGGATATCATTGACCCGGTCACTGAGTCGGATGTGATGGCGCTGGAACGCGAGGCCTTCATGGCGCTGTTCCGTACCAAGGAAACCCAGGCGCGTATCAAACACACGCTGGAAACCGGCCGACCTTTGCGTAATTGATCCAACCGAACGGAGAGACCGATGCCCCTCTACAAAGCCCCGCTTGAAGATATGCGCTTCGTCCTGCACCAGCTGTTCGACAGCAACGACATCGCGGCCCTGCCCGGCAACGAGGACTTCACCCCCGAACTGATCGACAGCGTGCTCGACGAAGCCGCGAAATTCTCCGAGGGCGTGCTGTTTCCACTCAACCAGTCGGGTGATCTTGAAGGCTGTACCTACGAAAACGGCGTCGTTCGCACGCCCACCGGCTTCAAGGACGCCTACAAGGCGTTCTGCGATGGCGGCTGGACCGCCATGGGGGCCGACCCCGCTTTTGGCGGCCAGGGCATGCCGATCCCGGCCGCGATGATGATCGAAGAGATGCTCTGCTCCGCCAATGTCGCGTTCGGTCTCTATCCCGGCCTCACGCATGGCGCCTATGTCGCGCTCAAACACGCCGGCAGCGAGGAGCAGAAACAAACCTATTTGCCCAATCTGGTATCCGGCAAATGGTCCGGCACCATGTGCCTCACCGAACCGCATTGCGGCACCGATCTCGGCATGCTGCGCACCCGTGCGGTCCCGAACGATGACGGCAGCTACAGCATCACCGGCAACAAGATCTTCATCAGCGCCGGCGAGCACGATCTGACCGAGAACATCATCCACCTCGTCCTCGCCCGCCTGCCGGACGCACCGGCCGGCGTGAAGGGGATTTCGATGTTCGTGGTGCCGAAATTTCTACTGCGCGAGGATGGTTCGGTCGGGCCGCGCAACGGGCTGCAATGCACCGCGATCGAGCACAAAATGGGCATCAAGGCGTCGGCGACGTGTGCCATGAGTTTCGATGGTGCGACGGGCTGGCTGGTGGGCGAGGCGCACAAGGGTTTGCGCGCGATGTTCACCATGATGAATACGGAACGACTTTCGGTGGGAATCCAGGGGCTTGGTGTTGCTGAAACCGCCTATCAGAATGCGGTCGCCTATGCGCGGGATCGGATTCAGGGGCGCTCGCTGACCGGCATCAAGGCCGAGGACAAGCAGGCCGATCCAATCATGGTGCACCCGGATGTGCGGCGCATGTTGCTCACCATGCGCGCCTACATCGAGGGCTGCCGTGCGCTCGCGGGCTGGGTGGCGCGCGAGTTGGAGATACTCGCGAAATCGGACGATAGCGATGCAAAGCAGGCGGCGGATGATTTCGCCTCGTTGATGACGCCGATCGTCAAAGCGATGTTCACCGATCTGGGCTTCGAGATTGCCTCGTTGGCGGTGCAGACCTACGGCGGGCACGGCTATATTCGTGACCATGGCATCGAGCAATACGTGCGCGATGCGCGGATTTCGATGCTGTATGAAGGCACCAACGGCATCCAGGCGCTCGATCTGGTAGGGCGCAAGTTGCCGCAGGATGGCGGGCGGCTGCTCACCCGTTTCCTCGATCCGGTGCTGGAATTTATCGAGGCGCATGAGGGCAACTTGGCGCTGGCGCCGTTCCTGCCGCCGTTGCAGCAGGCGATCGAGCATGTGCAGATCGCGACTGGGTTCATCATGGAAAACGCTATGTCGAACCATGATGAAATCGGCGCGGCATCGGTCGATTATCTGCGGCTGTTCGGGCTGGCGGCACTCGCGTTCGTCTGGGCGCGGATGGTCGCGATCGCGGCACCGAAGGCGGAGAGCGAGGATGCACAGTTTTATCGCGCCAAGGTGCAGACAGCGAAATTCTTCATGGAGCGCTTGTTGCCGCAGACCGGCGCGTTGCTCGCCGCCATCCAATCCGGCTCGGCGACCATGATGGAGTTTGAAGACGCTGCCTTCTGATCGGGCGATCACGGCGTATCTGGCGGGACCCGATGTGTTCCTGCCGGATGCGGCCGCGCAGGCGGCGCGGAAAATCGCGATCGCGGCGCGCTATGGCATTGTCGGGCTCGCACCGCTCGATGATGCGAGCACGGCGGCGATGAGCGAAGATCAGGCGTGGCGCGCGATTTTTCGCAAGGATGTGGCGATGATGGAGGCGAGCGACATCATCATCGCGAACCTCACGCCGTTTCGCGGCGCCTCGGCTGACGCCGGCACGCTGGTTGAAGTGGGCTGGTTTTTCGGGCACGGCAAGCCAGTGTTCGGGTATTCCAACAGCGCGGTGCCGTTCGCCGCGCGCAGCCGGGCGCAGGCGGGGAGGATCGCCGATGATGTCGCGGGGCTGATGCACGAGAGCTTCGGGCTCGCGGATAATCTGATGGTGGTGGGCGCCGTGGAGTTTGGCGGGTCCTGCCCGGTGGTGCTGCCGCACCTGGGCGAGGAACTGGCGTTCGATTCGCTGGTGGCGTTCGAGCGTTGCGTGGCGCTGGCGGCGCGCCGGCTACTGGGGGACGGTATCTAGCACGATCGCGGCGGTGCGGATGGTGGCACCCTGCGCCTGCAACTTTGCCAGCGTGGCCTTGAGCGCGGGTAGGAAGGCCTTCATATCACCCGATAACGATTTCGGCATGGTGTTGATCGGCGCGGAGCTTGCGATGGCGAGGATCATGTCGCGGCCGAAGGGCTTAGCAACCGCCCAGCTTGCGGCGGCGGATTTGCCGAGCACCAGATGATCGGAGGCCGGGAGCAGAGCCGCGGGCAGCGCGGGGCTGGGGTAGAGGCGATAGATCGCACCGCTGCTCGAGATGTAATCGACCTCGGCGTAGCCAGCGAAGTCAGGCAGGGTGAGATCGACCACGATATGCTGGCCGGCGACCAGGCGGGTGGCGTGGTGCGCAAGGCGCAGGCGCAGGCGATCGGGGTCGGCCGCGAACGGCGGGGCGTCCGCGCGTACCGCATCGAGCACGCCGCAATAGGGGCCGGTGAAGGGTTCCAGCGCGAGGGTGACGGGCAGGGGGGGGATGGCGCTGGTTGCGGCGGTGTTGAGCGCCTGCTGTTCGCCGGTGCCGACGATGCCGGTTAGCGCCGCGCCACCGGGGCTGATGGTGCCGTGCAGCAGAGTACAGGAAATCGGGGCCACTGCGGCGGCGAGTTTGTGGCGCAGCGTCGCGAGGCTCGGCTGCGGTGCCGGCGCGACCGGGCGGGCGACTGCGGCTGTTTTCGGCGGCGCTGCCGCGTGCGGCGCGGGATGGCGCGTTACCATGAAGGCGGCGATGCCTGCCGCAATCAACGCAGCACCGGCAATGCCCGCGATCAGCCCGGTGCGGCGCGGGCGAACTGCCGGTTCGTCCGCAACGCGCATCGTCGGGCGGGCGGGTGTCGCGATCATGGTGGCATCGGCATCATCGGCCGTGGCGGTGGCATCGCGCAGGGCCTGGGCGAAATCGCGGGCGCCGGCAAAGCGGTCCTCCGGCCGTTTCGCCATCGCGCGGCGCACCACCGCATCGAGCGCGGGGGCCACCGAAACCGACAGCGCGGAGGGCGGCGGCGGCTCGGTGTTCAGCACCTTGTGCATGATCGCGGTGACCGAGCCTTCGAACGGTTTTTCGCCGGTCAACAGTTGATACAGCAGCACGCCGGCGGAATAGATGTCGGTCCGCGAATCGATGGTCTGACCCATGAATTGTTCGGGCGACATATACGACGGCGTGCCGATCATGGTGCCCGCCTGGGTCAGGCTAGAGCTTTCGATCCGTGCAACCCCGAAATCGGCCAGTTTCACCCGCCCATCGCGCGTGATCATGACATTGGCGGGTTTGATATCGCGATGGATCACGCCATTGTCATGGCTGTAGGCGATGCCGGCAAGCAGTGATTCCATCATCGCCACGGCATCGGCCGGGGTGAAGCGATCGCCGCGATCGAGCAGGAACTTCAGCGTGTCGCCTTCGACGAATTCCATCACGATGTAGGCGAGTGCATCGGTTTCGCCGTAATCGTAGACGCCGACGATGTTGGGGTGAGTCAGCCGAC
The DNA here is from genome assembly GCF_900156265.1 of Acidiphilium rubrum. GTDB lineage: Bacteria > Pseudomonadota > Alphaproteobacteria > Acetobacterales > Acetobacteraceae > Acidiphilium > Acidiphilium rubrum. Next base: position 14,279 of record NZ_FTNE01000019.1, on the reverse strand, counting down.
CGGCGGCCTGGGCCTCGCGCTTGAAGCGCAGCAGATCCTCTGCTCCCTCGGTCTCATCGATGCGGTCGAGCCGGACCGTCTTGATCGCGACGCGCCGGGTGATGATCGGGTCGAACCCCTCGAACACCACGCCCATCGCGCCACGGCCCAAAGGGCGGACCACATCGTATTTACCGAGCGTGGCCGGATCGTCACCGGCCATCTCAGAAGGACCGTTTCGCTTGACCGACCGCCCGGTAATTGGCCAGGTTCGGCGCCGGCCGTCCGCCATCGCCGATCACCACGAACGGCGCCCAGTAGAACGGATCGGCGACGCTGGCCGGCACGCCGCCCGACCCGGCGCTGTCGATCAGGGCAAGCTGCGCGCTGCGCAGGCTGGATGCGGCACCGCCATCGTCAGCGGCGGCGACGTGTTCGAGCGTGGTCGCCACCAGATAGGAGCTGACCTGATCGTTCACCGCCCATTGCGTCACCATCAGCGCGCGGGCGCCGGCGAAAAAGAACGAGCGCGCGAGGCCGGACAGCGCCTCGCCACCGGCCCGGCCGTTGCTGCCGCCGGTGTTGCAGGCCGACAGGATGACCAGATTGGCGTTGAGATGCAGGTTGGTGATGTCCGAGGTCGTCAGCATCGCCCGCGCGGCGGATTTCGCATCAGGTGGTGCAGAGGTCACGATCGCGGGTTCCTGCGTGCAGGGTAGTTCCGAGGGCAGCAGCGCATGGGTGGCGAAATGCAGGATCCGGTAGTCGGCCAGATCTGCGTGTTCGACGGCGGGCACCGTGAACTGCGCGCCGAGCAATTCATCGCTGGCCGGGGCGTGGAAAATCGCCTGGGCGGCGGCGAGTTCGAGTTTGGCATAGGGCAGCGGCGGCAGACCGGCGAACAACTGCGCGCTTTGGCCGCACGCCCCGCCGGAGAAACTGGCCTCGGCCTGGGTTGGCGTGACTGGTTTGAAATCGCCGAAGCCGAACCAGGGGCGCGTGGCGCGGGAATTGCCCTGCACCGCGCGCAGCGAAACGAAATTCGCCGCCGCCGGCACATAGACCAGGGTCATTTTGCGGATCAGCCACGGTGTCATGCCCAGGTTGCCGCCCGAGGTGGTGGCCGGGCCAGCGGTCATGGCGGGGCCGGTCGGCAGCAGGGCGAAGGGCAGCGACAACAGCGGGCCGGACGGCGCCACCACCATCGCGACGGTATGCGTGAGGTCAGTCTTGAACGGGGCGATGGTCGCCTGATAGATCGCCGCGGCATCGTCCATCGCGAACGGCGGTAGACCGGATTGGGTCGGCTCGATGCTGTGGCGCACCGCCTCGACCAGTTTGGTCATCGGTGCCTCACCCACGCCGGTCCGGGCCACCGCGATCCGGCCGTTCTGCAGCATGAACAGCCACGCATGATGCGGCGCGAGCATGATGTCGAGGAACGCCTCGTTCGGGCGCAACTGCTGCATCACCGCGGTGGCGGGCACCGATTCCTGCACCAGCTGGCCGAAATTCGGCGCTGCCGCCTGCACCGCTTCGTCCGCATCGGCCAGTTGCCTGGTGGCGGCGGCGATTTTGGCGTCGAGCGCGGTGATCGCCAATGGGCTGCCGGGCTTGGCCGCCGGCGCCGCGCCGCCACGGCCGTGCACCAGATCATCGCGCGTGCGGTATAGCCGGGCGAGTGCCACCACCGCGTCCTGATGCGCTCTGATCGCGGCGGCGACCTTCGGGTTGTGGGCATCCGCCGCCAGGCGCGCCGAAGATTCCGCAATCTCTTGGCTGGTCGTGCTGCCCTGGGCGAGTTCGGCCATGGCGAACATTTCGCCATACAGCGCCTGCGCCGCGCCCGGCCGGGTCAGAGCCACACGATCGAGCGCTGACAGGCACGGCGCGATCAGCCGCGCCGAGGTGCCGAGCCGCAACCGGTTCAGCAACGTGACGCCGGCGCGGCACGCGGTGACCGCTTCATCGGCATTGCCCGCGCGCATCAGCACCGCGCCCTGAAGCAGCGCGGTATCAGCGACCGGGCGCGAGCCCGGCAGCGCCTGGGCGAACTGGCGCGCGGCGTTGGCCAATTGACCCACCGCGGCACTGGTATTGCCCGTGTCGCTGTCGATCGTGGCGGCCGTCCGGTCGAGCCGCGCCTGCAGGATCGGCGCGCCTATGCCATTCGCTGCCGCGATCATCGAAGACAGGCGCAGCTTCGCCGCCGCCGCGTGCGGATGACCGAGATCGGCCAACACCACGCCATAATAGCGCAGCGTCTCGATCACGCCGAGCAGCGCCTGCTGGCTGACCGGGCTGAGCAGCGTGGTCTGCGCGGTCAGGATCTGCGCCGTGCCGCCATTTGCCGCGACGCCGAAACTCGACTCATCGGCGGTCACCAGCGCGTGCGGCTGCAACACCGCCGCCGGCAACAGCGCGGCATAACCCTGTTCCGCCCGGGCCAGCAGCACCATCGCCCGGCGGTACTCGCCGCGGTTCAACGCATCGAGCCCGCGATAATGCAGCAGCCGCGGCAGCGCCGTGGCATCCGCCGCGTGCGGTGCCAGAACCCGCGCCTGGGCAAATTGCGCATCCGCCTGGCGATACCGCCCCTCATCCGACAAATTCAGCGCCAGATCGACCATCGGCGACACGGTGTTCGGGTTGTCCGGGCCGAGACTCTTCTGCTGCAACGCAAGCGCGGCGCGGTATGCGGTGACCGCCGCCGCATAATCCTCGGCCTGGTTGGCATTGTTGCCGACCTGCATCAACGCGTCGTACTGGCCGATATCGCCCGAACTGAACGCCGCCGCCGCGAGACGGTTCGCCAGCAGCCGGTCCGACGTCGCGACCGAAACGTCCCGCACCGTCGAGGGCGTGGCCACGCCGCTCACCAGCCCGATTGCGCGCTGCATCACCGGAAACGCCGGCTGCACACCATCGGCCAGCCAGGCATGGCCATCGATCAATGCCGCGAGCGCGACATGCGGCCAACCGCCGATGCGCTGCGTGCACAACAAAACCTCGCCCGGATAACGCCCCAACACGGTCGTCGGGCGCGGTGCCGCGCACACGTACCGCTCCTCCAGCCCGCCACGCCACGAACCGGACGTCGCCAGCGCAACCAGCCCCGCGGCATTCGTCGCCGGACCCGATACCACCCGCGCACTCGGATGCTGCCAACCGCCGCAATAGACCAGCGCGCCACCCTTCGCGCGGCTGGCCGTACACGCCTCACCACTGCTGTTGTGGCCCAGGGCATACTGCGGGCCGGTCAGCCCCGCCCCAACATTGCCCGCCGCCTGATAAGCACTCGACGGCGGCCGCGCACAACCGGCAAGGCCCAGCGCCAGACCCAGCACGGCGATGACGCCGATCGCGCGTGGTGATGGGATTCGGGTCAAGCAAGGCCAGGGGGCTTTGCCCCCTGGACCCCCACTAAGGGCGGAGCCCTTAGAACCCGTTAGTTTTAGGATTGGGAAGGGCGTCGCGACGATCGCCGCGACCAATCCCGTGCCCGCCCTCCCCAATCCTAAAACTAGTGGATTCCAAAGGCTCCGCCTTTGGCGGGGTCTAGGGGCGGAGCCCCTTGCCTTGCTTGACGAAGTCTCATCACCGGGTCTGGTCGGGGTGATGCCGGTGGCGCGTGGCATGGTCAGTAGTCCTTTGCGGCGACGCCGGGCAGGCGGACGTCGCGGTCAAGGCGGCGGCGTCGTGTCGGGGCCAGGTCGTAGTCCTGGATCGGGCTGGCTTCGGGCAGGTTCAGGATCGGCAGAACGGTGCAATTGATCGAGCCGATGATGCAAGCGTTGAAGCGGTAGTTGGTGCCGGGCACCGGGACCACGACGCCGTTGTGTGCGGCGGCCTGCCCGGACAGATTGCCGAGCGAGCCGTCGAAATTGGTCTGTCCGGCCGCGCTGCCGGCGACGACAAGGAAGTGGAGCGCCATCTGGCCGCTGGCCATGCCGCCGCCGAGGTTGATGACCAGGGTGGTGTTGGGCGCGAGCAGGTCGGCGAAGGTGGCGCTGCCGGTCGAGGGCAGCAGCATGAACACCCCGTTGGGCTGGTTGGCGAGGCCGGCGGCCTGCGCGACCGGGCCGGTATCGATGGTGAAGGCCCCGGTTTGCAGCAATTGCTGGGCTCCGCCGTTGGTGACGCTGAGCACTGAATCGATGCCGGCGCGGGGCTGCACGTCGGGCGCGATCGGCGTGGCGAGGCCCTGGCCCTGGATGAACAGGCCGCCGCCCGCGGTACCATCGAGCACGAGTTGGCCGGCGGCGGCGATGGTGATGGCGCGGGCGGTGACCGGGCCGATCAGGGTGAGCGCCCTGGCATCGTTCAGGGAGAGATAATGGCCCGTATCGTTGAAGCTGCCGAGCGTGCCGATCTGATTGGTGCCGATCAGGCTGGCGTCGCCGGTGAGGCTGCCGGTGGTCTGGATCAGGTTGGCGGCGATGGCGCCGGTTTCACTGACGCCGCCGCCGGCGATGGTGATGGTGCCCGGCGTGGTGATGGTGCCTGGAACCGCGAGGCCCGGTGAGGTCAGGGCGATATCGGCCGCGGTGAGCGGGCCGGTGACGATGAGCGGCGTGGTATCGTTCAGCATGAAGGCGCCATCGGCGACGGTGAAGGCACCGAGTGTGGCGATGACGTTGGTGCCGGTGAGGCTGGCCGGCCCGGCGCTGCTGCCGGTGAGCAGGGCAGGGTCGATCGTGCCGGTTTCGGTGATGCCGCCGGTGCTGGCGAGCGAAACGGTGCCCGGCACGGCGATATCGCCGGGGATCGAAAGGCCGGCGCTGCCGAGGGTCGCGCTGGCGGCGCTGAGCGTGCCGGCGATGGTGAGGGGCGCGGTATCGAGCAGAATGATGTCGTTGCGGGCGGCGAAATCGCCGAGGGCGACGAAGGTGTTGGTGCCGGTCAGCACGACGCTGCCGCCGATTATCCCCTCGGATGTCAGGGTTTGAGTGGTGATCGCGCCGGTTTCCGTCACGCTGCCGGGGCTGCCGAGGGCGAGCGTGGTCTGAAGGGCGATGCTGCCCTGGATGGCGATGGCGGCGGCGGTGATGGTTGCGTTGGGGGCGGTGAACGATCCCGCGAGGGTGAGGGGGGCGGCATCGTTGATGGTGGCGTCGCCGGTTGCGGTGAAGCTGGCGATGGTGCCGATCTGGTTGGCGCCGGTGAGTGCCAGAGTGCCGCCGGCGCGCCCGCGCAGGGTTGCGCTATCGATCGGGCCGGTCGCGGTGATGGCGCCGGCGCTCAGCAGGGCGAGCGTGTCGGTGGTGATGGTGCCCGGCACGGTGAGGCCGGCGGCGGCGATCGTGGCATCGGGTGCGGTGAACGGGCCGGCGATGGTCAGCGGCGCGGTGTCATCGAGCGCGACGGTGTTGCCGGCGCTGAAGCTGCCGAGTGTGGCAATGGTGTTGGTGCCGGTGAGCGCGACGGAGCCGCCGATGGTGCCGAGGCTCGCCAGGGTTGCCGCGTTGATGCTGCCGGGTTCGGTGATCGCACCGGTATCGCCCAGCGCCAGAGTGCCGGCGGCAACCGGGCCGGCGATGGTGAGCGGGGTTGCGTCCTGCAGAAGCAGAGCGTTGGCGATGCTGAGGGCGCCGAGCGTGGCGATGGTGTTGGTGCCGGTGAGTTCCAGCGCGCCGGCGCTGCCAGTGAGGCTGCCGGTGGCCAGGCTGCCGGTTTCAGTGATGCTGCCCGGTGTGGTGAGCGTGGCGTCGGCGGCGGCGACCGCGCCCGCGATGATCACGTTGGTCTGATCCGCGAGGCTCAGCGTGCCGGCGGCGGCGAAATCGCCAAGCGTTGCGATGGTGTTCAGCCCGGCCAGGCGGGCTGCACCGCCGATCGTGCCGATGCTGGTCAATGTGCCCGTGGTGATGCCGCCGGTTGCGGTAATCGATGCGGCATCGCCGAGCGCGAGACCGGCGGGAGCGGTGAGCGAGCCTGTGATCAGCAGAGCGACCGTGTCGTTGAACGCCATGCTGCCGGTACCGGTGAACGGACCGAGGTTGGCGATGGCGTTGGCGCCGGTGAGCGAGACCAGCGGGCCGGCGCTGCCGGTCAGCGTGGCGGCGCTGATCGGGCCGGCACCGGTGATGCTGCCGGTGCTGGCGAGTGAGAGCAGACCGGTCTGGATACCGCCGTTGATGCCGATTCCCGGGGCGGTGATCGTCGCGTTCGGTGCGGTGAACGTGCCATCGAGCATGACCGCGCTATCGTCGGTGATGGTGGCATTGCCGGCTGCGATAATGCTGCCGAGTGTGGCGATGCTGTTGGTGCCGGTCAGCGCGAGCGATCCGCTGATATCGGCCGAGAGCGATCCGGCGGTGATGCTGCCCGGTTCGGTGAGCGCGCCGGTGTTGAGCGTGGCGCTGGCTGCCGATAGCGGGCCGGCGATGCTGAGGGGGCCGTTATCATCGAGCGTGATAGCGGCGGCATCGGCGAAGCTGCCGAGTGTTGCGATGCTGTTGGTACCGGTAAGCGCTGCATTGCCGCCGATCGTGTTATAACTCGCGAGCGTCTTCGCCGTAATGCTACCCGTTTCGGTGATCGCTCCACTATCACCCAGGGCAAGCATGGTGGCGCTGACCGGACCGGCGATGGTGAGCGCGGTGGCGTCGTTGAACAGCGCATCGCCGGTGATCGCGAGCGCGCCGAGCGTGACGATCTGGTTCGGACCGGTCAGGCTCAGGTCAGCGGCGGTGCCGGTCAGCGTCTGCGCGGTCAGCGTGCCGGTGCCTGCGATGGTACTGGTTGCGGTCAGGGCGAGCGACCCCGTGGTGATCGCACCGGGAATCGCCAGATCGCCGGCGATCAGGGCGGCATTGGCGGCGCTGAGCGGGCCGGCGACCACCAATGTGCCGCTGTCGGTCAGGTCGAAATTGCCGTTCGGATCGGTAAAGCCACCCAGCATGCCGATGCTGTTCGATGCCGTCAGCAGCACCGTGCCGTTGGCCGCCCCGATCAGCCGAGTGGCGCTGATCGGAGCCGTCTGGCTGATCGAGCCGGTGCTTTCGAGGTCGAGCGTGTCGGCAGCCGCCAGCGATGCGTTTACCGCGACGCCGTTGCCGTGCAGCACGATGTCGGGGATCGTCAGGCTCAACGCGGCGGCGACATCGAGCGGCCCGGACAGGCTGTTGCCGATTTCGAGCACGGCGGCGCCAGGCGTGATGGCGGCGAGCAGGGATGCGCCGATATCGAGCGTACCGGCGCCGGTACCGCCGAGCGCGATCGGCGTGCCGGCGACCAGCGGCTCGAAGGTGATTGTGCCCTGCGGCACGCTGAACGCGCCGCCGCTGCCGAGCGCGATCTGGTTCGCCGCGACCGTGAGATCGGCGCCGGAGGCGACCGCAATCGTGCCGCCGATCGTGGGTGTTGCGCCATCGAGTAGCAGCAGGCTGCCACTGCCGGCGGTGAGGCCGCTGATCAGGCCGATCGCGTTGCTGGCATCGTCGAACACCGCAGCCTGGCTGAAACTGCCGGCAAGCGTCGGCGCGATCACCACGCCGGTGCCGTTGAAGCCGGTGCCGCTCAGCGCGAGGGCGGTGGCGTCCAGCGTGCCGTCATTGACGATGCTGCCGCCAGCCAGAGTCATCGCCTGAGCCCGCAGATCGGCGGTGTTGGTTATGGTGTTGCCGGCATCGATGGTGATGGTCGCGGCGAAGCTGGGCAGCGCGCCTTCGGTGAGGATTGTATCGGCCCCATAGGTCACGCCGGGCAGCAGCACCCGACCCAGCACAATATCCTGCGCGCCCGATCCGGCCACGGCGGTGGCGAAGCTTGGCGCGATCGCGAGACCGCCATCGGTGGTGCCGCCGAAATCGAGCGGCGTGCCCGGGGTGAACGGCGCGAGCGCGATGGTGCCGCTGGGGGCGCTCAGCGTGGCATTGGCATCGGTGATCGTGCCGGCGACCAGATTGATCGCATGGCCGGTGCCGACCGTGAGCGATCCGGCGAGGGTGAGACCACCGGCATCGATCAGGGTGATGCCGCCCGCCCGCACCGGGCCGGTGATGCTCAGCGGTGCCGCGTCGTTCACGACCAGGCTGCCGCCGACGCCGAGTGCCGCGATCGTGCCGATCTGGTTGAAGCTGCTCCCCAGGACGACATCGCCACCGATCGTGTTGTCGAGGCTGGTCAGCGTTCCGGCCGTAAGCGTCGCCGTGTTCGCTTCGGCGATCGTGCCGGTGCTCGCAAGGACAAGCTGTCCGGCGATGGTGGCGGCCCCGGTGAACAGCATGGCTTGTGCCGTGATGCTGGCGTTCGGCGCGGTGAAACTCCCCGCGATGCTCAGCGGCGAGCCGCTGTCGTTGAGGATGACATCATCGGTCGTTGCGAAGGCGCCGAGCGTCGCGATGGTGTTCGCCGTCCCACCCAGCAGCAAGTCGATGCCACCGATCGTGATGCCGCCACTGGTCAGCGTGCCCGCGGTGATGGTGCCGTTGCTGGTTTGATCGACCCCGGCGCTCCCCGCCAGCGCCAGCACGCCGCTCACCGAGATCGGCTGATCGATGAAAATGCGGTCACTGACCAGCGTCGCCGCAGTCGCCTGCAACGCGCCCGCTATCGTGATCGGCGCGGTATCGGCGAGGGTGAATGCGCTGGCTGCGGTAAATCCGCCGAGTTCGCCGATATTGTTGCCCCCGCCGAGGTTCACCGCGCCGCCGGTGATGGTGCCCGCACTGCTCAGCACGCCCGCGTTAATCCCGCCGTTTCCGGTCTCGCTGATCCCGCCGGTGCTGCCCAAAGTCAGCGCGCCGAAGCCGAGGCCGGGCGATATCGTCAGCGGGGCGCCGATCGTGATGCCGGCGGCGTTGATCGTGGCACTGCCGGCACCCACGCCGGCACCGATCAGCAAGGCGCTCGCGCTGTCGTCGAGCGCCAACCCCCGGCCTGCGGCGAAATTTTCCAGCACGGTGATCGAATTCGCAGCATTGTTCAGTGTGACGTCGCCGGCCGCGCCGCTCAGCGTGCCGGCGGTGATCACCCCGAGGGCCGATTGCGTGATCGATCCGTTGGTGCCCAACACCCCATAGCTGTCGAGCGCCAGCGTACCGGTGGTGGAAACCGCGCCGTCGATGGTGATGCCGCCGGCAGCGAAACTCGCATCGCGGGCGTTGACCGGTCCCGCGATCGTCAGGGGCGTATCCAGAATATCCAGTACGGCCCGGTCGCTGATCGAAATCGTACCCGTGGCGGCGAAGGCGCCGAGCGTGCCGATGGCGTTTTTGGCGAGCACTGCGGGTGCGTCGTTCAGCAGGACGTCACCGCCCACGGTGCCGCCGGCGGAGGTGAGCGTCGGGGCCACGACATAGCCGCCGCTGGCCTCGGTGATGCCGCCGCCGGACAGCATGGCGAGCAGGGTGCCGGCGGTGACGATATTGTCGATCTCGATCGTGCCGTGGCTGCCGGGGTCGAGCATGGTGATGTTGGTGGCACTGACCGCAGCACCGATCGACAGCGTGCCCGCGGCATCGATTTCCAGCGATCCCCCGACCTGCACCGGGCTCGAAATCACCAGCGACCCGCCCGAGGCCAGGGTGACCGGGCTGGTATCGGCCATCGCGATCGCCGATTGCACCGAGAGTGCGGAGGTCGCGGTCAGTACCACCGTGCCGGTCAGCGCGGCGAGACTGGCAGGATCGACATAGGAAATCGTGTTGGAATCGGTGCCGATCGTGGTGACGCCGCCGAGCACGGTGGTGCCGGCGGCGGTGGGTCCGTTGCCGATCACCAGCGTCGCCGGATCGAGCAGGATGGTGCCGTCATGCCCGTGGGCGGAAAACACCGTCTCGGTGCCGGAGAGCGAGATTACCCCGTCGCTCGAGGTTTCGATCCGGCCGCCGGCGTCGACGCCCTGAGCCGACAAGGCGCCGTTCTGATCGGAGCGTTGCGCCGACAGCACCGTGATGGTGCCGCCGGTGCCCGCCTGCGTCGCATCGGCGCGGACGACCGCACCCGGCGCGATGCTGACCCGTTGGGCTTTCGGTGCGGTGCGGTCGGCGGTGCCCGCCACCGCCCTTGCCGCATCGGTGCCAAGTGCAACGATACCGCCGCCGGACTGACCCGACGCATCGATCATGGCGGTGGACGCCAGTTTTACCGCACCGGTGGCATCGACGGCGATGGTGCCGCCGCCGCTGCCAGGTTGGGTACCGCGCGCGAGCAGGCTGCCGGCGACCTGCAGATCACCGCCGATGCCGGCGATGGTAATGGCACCCTTGCTCTGGCCGACGCTGTCGGCCTGCACCACGCCGCGCACATCGAGCAAGTGCTGGATCACGCCATCGACCGCCTGCGCCGTCAGCGTGACCGTGCCGCCGTTTGCGACGATCAGCCCCTGGTTGGTCACCAGCGCATCGACCACGCGGCCGCCCAGATCGACCTTGCGCACCGCCTGCGTCACATCGATCGAGACCAGCCCATCGCCGGAAATATCGAGCGTGAAGGTCGAGGCACCGGCCAGAATGACATGGCCAAGCGTCGCGGTGATGGTGCCGCGGTTGATCACCTGCGGGGCAACGAAGGCGGCGAGGCCGGCCTGTTTCATCGTGATGGTGCCGTCGTTCACGATGCGCGCGCCCGGCTTCGGCGGTGCATCGAACACCATGTGCCCGGCCATGAAACTCTTGGCGGAAATGCCGGCGGTGCTGACCACCAGGCTCTCCGCGTTCACCTGCGAACCGGGCGTGAACACCACGCCGGACTGGTTCATCAGCACGATCTGGCCGTTCGCATCGATTCGCCCCGCGATGATCGAGGGGTTGTTCGAAATCACCCGGTTCAGCGCGATCGCCTGCGCGTTCGGCTGCTTGAACGTCACTTTCGCGGCCGAGCCCACGTTGAAGCTCTGCCAGTTGATCGCGGTCCGGGCGCTCGACTGCGTGATGGTCACGCTGCCCGGCGCCTGCGCGATGCTCGCCTGACCGCCGACCACCTGGCCGCCCTGCGGGGTGGTGTTGGCGGGCAGCGCCGGTGGATTGGCCCGCACCGGCCCGCTCGCCACCAAGGCGGCGCTCAGCGCGGTAGACGCAAGCAACAATCGACGCCGCCGCGCGCTGTGCAGGTCGCCCGTATGGTCAATCATGAGGTGCTGCCCGATCGATCATATGCCCATCAATAGCGTGCTACCACGCCCCAATAAACCGCGGTGCCGGATAACGGTGCCACGCCGCTGTTGACCGGCTGCAACCGTGTCACGAAGCGGTGAACCCCCTCGATATCGAACTCAAGCGTTGCGGTCAGGCGAAACCGCGCGCCGATGCCGGCCGAGGCGAGGCGGTAGTTGTTATGCGTCTCGCCCGCCAGCAATTTATCGTTCTGCCAGTTCTCGCCATAGTCATAAAACCCGTAAAATTGGCTGCCGAGGTTGATTTGCCGACCGAACGCCGTGAAATCGACCGGCGTGTTCAACTGCACCTCGGCGCTGGCATAAAGCGCCTTGTCGCCGGTCACCTCACCTGAATAATAGCCTTGAGCGATGCGGTTGCCGCCGAGGTAGAACTCTTCGGACGAGGGTAGCACATCCGGCGTATACTGGCCGCCGAGCGCGCCCTGCACCGCCACGGTAGCGCCGGCGAACGGGCTGAACAGGGTCTGGGTGCGCTCGATCGCGCCATCGAGCTTGAAGAAGGTGAACGTCTCTCCCACCCGCCCCGCATTGGTCCGCCCGTTGGCCGAGGCGCCCAGGATCGACACGCCCTTCGAGAGCAGCAGCGATGCGGTGGTCAGCGCCACGCGATCACCGCCCAGCGCATCATCGGTGAAGGCTTCGTTCAGTTCGAAGCGGATGGCGCGCACCGAATCGCTCGATGTCGCCGCCTCGCCGCCGCCGATGCCCGATGCCGTGTCGATCAGGTTCTGCGTGCCATCGAGGCTGAGTTTGGCCGCCAGCGTATCGCCGCGCCGCAGCAGCAGCGGATAGCTCGCATTGATCCCAAACACTTCGAGGTAGGATTTATAGCCGATTTCGCGCAGCACCCCGCTCGGCTGCGATCGCCCGGCACCGGCATAGACCCCGATGCGCAACCCGCTGGCACCGACAAAAAAACTCTCGGCCGCCTGGCCGAAATTATTGGTGCTGCCGGAGGTATGAAACAGCGAGATCTGCGTCTGATCGCCCAGCGCGGTCATGCTGTTGACATCGGCAACCGCAAGACCCTCGGCCGGGCCGGTTTCCCGAAAGCCACGATTATCCGCGGTCAGCAGGCCGGAGACTTGTTGGTGTCGCACCTCCGCCACCAGGGTCAGCGCGCCGGGGGCGGCATCGTTGCGCTGCAGCACGGCGGTGACCGAAACGCCGGGGATTTCCTCCGCCAGCAACAGCCAATGTTCGAGCGAGGCTTCGCGGACCGGGCGTTCGCGGGTCAGATGATCGAGGAATTTCAGCACCAGCGAGCCGACCGGCCCGATGTCGCGCGACAGTTTGACGGTGACGATGCGGCCTTCGGTAACGATGAAACGCAGATCGCCGCCGGCGTTGATCTCGGCCGACACCGCCGTCAGCACGAAGCCATGATCGCGATACAGCGACACCAGTCGCAGCCGCGCCGCCTCAACGCTGGCGAGCGGCACGGCCGGGCCGACCAGCGGGCCGATGGTATGGGCGAGCACCGACGCTGGAAACGCCGTCGCCCCGATTACCGCGGCCGAGCGCACCGGCACGGCGGCATGCGGCACCGCACCTTCCTGCCCGAGCGGCTGGAAATTCGGCAGCGACCGGCCGAGATTAGGCGGCGCCTTGGGCAGAATATGTGGGATGGGGGATGCCTGCGGCACCTGATTCAGCAGTGCCGGCGGGGCTGCCGTCTGGCCATAAGCCACGGTCCCGCCCACAACCATGAGCAGGCCAAACCCCTGGCCCAACAACCACCCCGACCGCCGTCTCATCCGTCTCGCCACTCCGTACCCATTAACAGATTGATAACACAAGGTGGCCAAAACATGAAGGCCGCTTAACCGAAACGAACGCGCCGTTCACGATATTTGGGCGAGGCGTGGTTTTTTGGACAAACCTGAGACGGCAACGAACGTGACGTAGAGAAAAAGCGGGGCGTTCGAAGATTGCCATTTACTCGATCTGCACCTTGCTTCCCTCCTTTCATATTGGCAAAGGAGGTAGCGTTGCAGAGCATGGGTCCGATGGTGCTTGCGCGCTCCGATTGCCAAAGTATCGGATAAGCGTCGGGCAACACACCAAATGTGGTGGAGTGTGCCTTCGCCTCAATTCTGCGAGTTGTGAGTTAAAGGGGCGACTGATGTGACTAAGGCGGGCGTACAGCACATAGCCAATGAGTCGGAGGAAGTGTCGTGCGGCCTCTGACCTATTCAATTGCCTTCGTAGGAGTTTCGTTATTTTTCGTAGCACTGAATTATACAACCAACCTGCCGTACTTCGAAAATTTCAGGGCATCCCCAGTATTTCTAATTTCCGCTACATTTTTCTTCTGGTGGGTTAAGATGTTATTTTATGTAACAAGAGTAAGTCTTGGTCCACTGATTTTGACGCAATTACTTTCGCTCGGGCTAAATTTTGGCCTTAAAAATTTATTTTCAAGCGATCCAAAATTATTTGGCTTCGTATCAGATATTCTATACTATCTATCAACTGCATTTTCTGTTATAAGCATAATTTTTATCTTGGCTTTCATTGTAAAAATTTGGCGATTAAATAAAAATAGTCAGGCCAATTAGGTTTTAATTTCGATATTTCATCTCATAATACATTTTTAATTTGTAAACCGCAATGCGAGCTAACGAACAGATACGTGTCGTCGCTGAAGTGAAGCCATGTCTCTCTGCTATCGCGACATACCGAACATTGGCCCCCGCCGCGGTGCGAGGCGCTGTTTCAGCGAAACGCAACGTATCGATGAGACAGCTGGCGCTGAGCAGGTCCAGTGGTGATTCACGAGAATCTGCGACTGACTATATCTCGACGTTTTTAAGCAAATCTACTAGCCGCATTTATTCATGAGGGCGTTTCATTCAATTCTTCTACAATTAGCTATGCAACCTGACGTCGTGGGCGCGTGACGACTCACCGGCCGCTCTGGGCTGGTTTTGATGAGCTTGGCGATGTGTCGGCGCTGGAGTTGGATGAGATCGGGACCGGTCGGGGCAACCGCCCCTGGGCTCAGACCAGTAACCTGGGCAGTCTGGCCAGAGCGTAGCGGAGAATGACCTGATCCGGCATCGATCGCGGCAGATGCAGGCGAATTGATTTCTTCAATGTCTCGACCTGGACGGCGAGTTTGATCAGGCGTAGCCGCAAGGTATCGAACTGGATACCACGCCAGCGTGAGCGACGC
>NZ_FTNE01000013.1 GCF_900156265.1 Acidiphilium rubrum | reverse complement strand
AATACCAGAATGAACAGCCCTTGCCGGGGCATGCCCCGGCAAGGGCACCAACTCCCAACCCCAAATGAATTTCCAGACGTCAGGTTACACCACCTTGACACCGCCAACAACCGTTACGGAACTACTCATCGGGAAGCCTCCAAAAAACTTAATTTATGGTTTCCGAATAACCGACCCGATATTGCAAAGCAAGAAAAACTTCAGGGACATTCGTTAAAAATTCTTTGCAGCAATTCTAACAAGCGACATAAAACGGCAACATTTGCCTCATTTTCGGGCGACCCCAGCGGTTAATGTTTGATCGCCGCCGGCCGACCTTCTCGCCTGCTGCAGCGCAGCAAATGCCTGACACGAGCGTCAGCGTTAGTGCCGGATCGGCGACTCTGCATCGAAACGCAAGCAACTCCATAATGTAACGGGAAATCTTTCTAACTTACTTTTAGTATTATTTTTCCGACATGCGCACTATTTTCCATCAATTGATGCGCTCTTGCGACATCCGTCCAGGGCAATGTCTCAGAAATGACGGGCAGCACTGTTCCGGCCTCCAGCCACGACCACACGAAATCGTGAAGAGACTTGGCGATCGCGGCTTTCTCCACCGCGGTGCGGGGCCGCATGGTCGATCCCGTTACGGTCAGGCGCTTGACCATGATCGGCAGCAGATCGATGTCCGGTGCCACGCTGCCCTGCATGAAGGCGATCTGAACCAGGCGGCCGCCGCGCTTCAAAGCCTGCAGATTGCGGTTGGTATAGGGGGCACCGACCATGTCCAGCACCACATCGACACCGGCGCCGCCGGTCATCGCCTTGATATCGGCCAGGAAATCCGCTTCGCGGTAGTTGATTGCGCCAGCCGCGCCGAGATCGAGGCACGCCGCACATTTCGCCGCCGAGCCGGCCGTGGCGTAGGCCTTGGCCCCGAACGCGGTGGCCAACTGGATCGCGGTGACGCCGATGCCCGACGTGCCGCCATGGATCAGCACCGATTCGCCGGGTGCCAGCCGCCCGAGGTCGAACAGATTGGCCCACACGGTAAAGCAGGTCTCCGGCAGCGAGGCCGCCTGGATCGCATCGAAGCCGGCGGGCCAGGGCAGGCACTGGCCGGCGGGGATCGCGACATATTCGGCATAGGCGCCGCCGTTGCACAATCCGGTGACCCGATCGCCGATGTGCCAACCCGTGACACCCTCGCCCAGTGCCACGATCTCGCCGGCGGCTTCCAGCCCGAGAATCGGGCTGGCACCGGGCGGCGGCGGATAGGCGCCCTTGCGCTGCTGGATGTCCGGCCGGTTGATGCCCGCCGCCGCGACCTTGACCAGCACTTCACCCGGCTGTGGCTGCGGCACCGGGCCGGTGGTGAGGTGCATCACCTCGGGCCCGCCGGGGGTATCGAAGGTGACGTGACGCATCTGGGTCGGAACTGTCATGGCTCGGGTCCTTTTTGGGTTTGAGCTTGTGGCACGGCCGCGTTCACCGGCGCGCGCACTCTCTATATAGTGTGCACATGACCACTCAACCGCTCGTCTCGCGCGCCGCAAACCTCTCCCGCCGCACCTTGCTGGGCAGCGGCCTTGCGGTGGCCGCATCCCGGTCCGGCGCGGCGGCGGTGCGTAGCGCGGCACCATCATCACCGACGCTTGCAGCATTGTTTCCCGATCAGGGTGCCGAGGCATTGGCCGGGGATGAAGCCTGGCGGGGCGTGACGCTCGCGATCGCCGATGCCAACCGCGGCCGCAAGCAGCCGATCCGCCTGATCCGCGCCGATGCCACCGATCCCGCGCGCACGATCGCGACGCTTGCCAAAGCTGATCCGCCGGCCGCCTTCATCGGCACCAGTTCATCAACCCTGTCGTTCGTCGCGACGGCGGCAGCGGAACTCGCGAATATTCCCTACATCGAGCTCGATGCGCCGGCGGATGCCATCACGACGCGCGGCTTCAAGATGCTCGTGCGCACCGGCCTGACCAGTGCGGCCCTCGCCGCAACCACGACCACCGCGATCGCCGGGCAGATCGCGCCATCCTGGCGCAAGGCCGCGGGCGAACTGCGGATCGCGCTGTTGTTCGATGACGGCGCGACCAATGGCGCCTTCGCGGCCGCCATGCTCGATCTGGCGCGCCAGACCAAACTGCCGGTGGTGCTCACGCTCGGCTACGCGACCAATACGATGGATCTGGCAAGCGAGATCGGCCGGATGCAGCGCGCGAAGATCGACCTGCTGATCCACGCCGGCCGCACCGAGCACGTGCTGCTTGCGTATGCGGCGATGGCGACGGCGGGTTGGCGGCCGCGCATGATCATCGGCGCGGGCGGTGGCTATGCGATGTCGGGGCTCGGGTTTGCGCTCGGCCGGGCGATCGAGAACACCATGGTGGTCGATACGCCGCTCTATGATGTGTCAGGGCCGGCGGCGGCGATCGCGCGGGCCTATCGGGCGCGCTATGCGGCGCCACCGCGCAGCAGCGCGAGCTTGACCGCCTATGTCGGCGCGCAACTGGTGTCGGGCGCACTCGGGCAGGACAAGCCGTTTAGGGCGGCACTACTGGCGACCGACCGGCCGCGCGGCGCGCTCGCCAACGGGTGGGGCTGCGCGTTCAACGGACAGGGTCAGAACCGGGCGAGTTTCGCGACCTTGCAGCAGTGGCGCGGCGGGCGGCTGATCACGATCGACCCGACCATCGCCGGTGCCGCGCACCCGATCACCAGCCTATGAGCCGGGTTTAGCGACCGGCGGCAAAGCCGCGAAATAGGCCGCGACCGCCTTGATCTGGGCCGGGCTGAGCAGCACCGCGACATTGTGCATCAGATGCAGATTGCTCTCGTTGCGTGAGCCTTTCTGCCAATCCGTCAGCTGATTTTCGAGATATTGCGCCGGTTGGCCGGCAAGCCGGGGAAACGCCGGGGCGATTCCGAGGCCGCCGGCGCCGTGGCATGAATCGCAGGCCGGAATTGCATGGCTGGTGCCGATATCGGCGCCCTGCATCGCCAGCGTGGCGCCGATGGCATCGGTGGGGGCGGCGGGCAGTGATGCGGGGGCGACCACTGGCAGGCCATGGTAATAGGCTGCGATCGCCTTGCGATCGGCCGCGCTCAGCCCGTTTGCGAAGCTTTTCATGATGCCGTTGCGGCGGGTACCGTGTTTGAAGGCATACAACTGGCCTTCAAGGTATTCCGTCGGCTGGCCGGCCAGGGCGGGGAATCCCGCCACCGGATTGCCCATGCCGTTCGCCTGATGGCAGCCCGCGCATTGTGCCACCTGCGGCGGCGGTGCGGCCTGCGCGATGCCGATGCCGGCAGCGATGCCCAGCAGCGCGACGAACCCAGCTTTGAAACCGTTCATGCCATGTGTCCCCTGTAACGATTGCGCATGTCCCTACACCGTCGGCCCGTTCTGATCCATCCGGCAGGCCGGCGGCGCGGGCGGAATTGGCAGGGTGGCGCTCGGTTTGAGCGCGAAATCGGTGCAGGCCGGCCCCTGGATCGTGCCGGTCAGCACGGCACCGCCGGCACCCACCGTGCCGGACAGGCCGGTCCACACATAGAACTTCGGTTGCGACAGCCAGCGCGTCGGGCTCAGGTGCAGGCGCCTTGTGGCGGGGTCGAAATGCCCCTGCATCGAAAAACAACCCTGCGGCACGTGCGGGTTGCTCGCCAAAGCGTGGAAATAAAACACCGCGCGCACCTGCGTCGGGCTGATCGCGGTGATCTGGAGTGCCAGCGCGGTCTGGCCCTGGGCGCATTTGTAGCGCCCCTGCCATAGGCCGATCGGCGGCAGGGTGGCGGCGAGCGCCGTGCCGGTCAGGCCGGCGGCGAGACCTAAGGCGGCGACAGCGCGGAACAGGGTATGTGCCATGCTCATGTATTTAGGCGGTCGGATCATTTCGTCCATGACCCGGCGAGGGCCGACGTGACGATCGATGGCGTCAGGATCTGCGGCAGGATTTCGGGCGGCGCGTGATCGGGCGGATAGAACACATAGAGCGGCACGCCGTCGCGCCCATGCGCGGCGAGATAGCGGGTGATCGCCGGATCGCGCCGCGTCCAGTCGCCGGTCATCAATGTCACGTGATGCGCGCGGAAGGCGGCCTGCACGCGCGCGGGGGCGAGCGCGACGCGCTCGTTCACCTGGCAGGTGATGCACCATGCCGCCGTCATGTCGATGAACACCGGCTTGCCCGCAGCGCGCAGGACCGCGAGGGTTTTGGGCGAAAACGCGACGGCTGAGGGAAGGGTTGTATTGGCTCCCTTCCCGGTGGCACCGGCCGGGATGATCCGCGGCAGCAGCAGCGCCGCCGCGATCAGCGCGACAATGGCAAGGCCGCGCGCCACGAGGCGGCGAAACCGCAGCAGCCAGACCGCGAAGCCGATCAGCACGGCGCCGGCCCCCACGATCAGCACGCCGCCGGCGCCCGCTTCCAGCGCCATGACCCAGAGCAGCCAGATCGCGGTCGCAAACATCGGGAACGCGAGGAACTGGCGCAGCACATCCATCCACGCGCCGGGGCGCGGCAGCAGGCGGGCGATGCCGGGGCTGAGCGCGATGAGCAGGAACGGCAGCGCGATGCCGAGGCCGAGGGCTGCGAAAATACTCAGCCCGAGGATCAGCGGGGCGGCGAGTGCGGCGGCCAGCGCGCCGCCCATGAACGGTGCGGTGCAGGGCGTCGCGACCACCACCGCGAGCAGGCCCGTGGCGAAACTGCCGAGCAGGCCGCCGCGCGCGGCGAGGCCGGCGCCGAGATTTTCCAGGCCGGAAATTTCAAACGCGCCCGCGAAATTCAACCCGACCGTGAAAATCAGCCAGGCCATGATCGCGATGAACGCCGGCGACTGGAACTGAAACCCCCAGCCGACCGCCGAGCCCGCCGCGCGCAGGGCGAGCAGCACGCCGCCGAGGGCGAGCATCGCCAGGATGGCGCCGGCGGTATAGGCGAGCGATTCGGCGCGCGCGCGGGCCCGGTCGTCATGACCGAGGCGCGCCACCGCCAGCGCCTTGATCGCTAGCACCGGAAACACGCAGGGCATCAGATTCAGGATCAACCCGCCGAGCAGGGCCCCGCCGATCCAGACATACCAGGGCGTGCTGGTCAGCGGTGCCGGGGCCGCGCCCGGTTGCGCCGCGATGCGCAACGCCTGGGTCTGGCCCGAGGGATCGGTGATTTCCAGCACGCCGGCCAGTGATTTCAGCGGTTTCTTGGCATCCGCCGGGTGCAGCGCGAGGGTGAAACCGCCTTTGACGAAGCCGAGCGTCTGCGGTGCGGCGTTGACGATTGCCGCCGGATCATCGGGGTAGACATGCGCTGTCTTGACGGCGGCGCGATCGAGACCCGATCCGGTGATCGCGAGGATGCCGTCGGGCGCGATGATGGCATGGAACGGCGAGACGCGCGGCATTTCGGCCGCCGCCTGCGCGAACAGCGGCGCCTGTGGCGAAGCGCTGGCACCGCCGGGCAGCGTCAGGTTGAACGTGCCATGTTCGGGGACGCAGATTTTCGGGTTGCAGACCAGCCAGTTCGCGGTCGCGGCAATGTTGGTGACGCTGGCTTGCGGCAGATGCAATGTGAAGGGCAGCAGGGCGGTGCCGGTTTCAGTATAATCGCCCACGCCGCTCGCCACCAGCCAATGCGGCGCGGGATAGGCGAAGGGGCCGGAAGTGGCACCCTTGGGGGTGGTGATCGCGATGCTCGGCGGTTCACCGGCATCGCCGGGATCGGACCAGTAGATGTGCCAGTCCGGCTTGAGGCGGAATAGCAGGCCGAGTTTCACGCTGGTTCCCGCCGCTTCATTGGTCGCCGAGACCAGCGAGACGGTCGCGCGCGAGGAGACGACCAGGTTGCTTTCCGCGGCGTGCGCCGGGGTCGGCGCGAGCAGCCAGAGGGCGAACAAGGGGATCAGCCGGTGCATCCATCGCATCGGTCGATTATCGCACGGGACGCGGTTCGGTGCTAACCGGCCGGGCCATGGATGATCTGCCCGTCACCGCCATGCTGCCCGCGCTGCAAACCGCTTTGGCGACGCAGCCGAACGCGGTCCTGATCGCACCACCCGGCGCCGGCAAGACCACGCTGGTGCCGCAGGCGCTGCTGGCGGCGGATTGGGTGGGCGATGGGCGGATCGTGATGCTGGAACCCCGCCGCCTCGCCGCACGGGCGGCGGCGGAGCGGATCGCCTCACTGATCGGCGAGGCGCCGGGCGGGCTGGTCGGCTATCGGACCCGCCTGGACTCTGTGGTCGGGCCGCGCACGCGGATCGAGGTGATCACCGAGGGGTTGCTGACCCGGCGATTGCTGACCGACCCCGGGCTCGACGGGGTCGCCTGTGTGATTTTCGATGAAATCCATGAGCGCAGCCTCGATGCCGATCTGGCGCTGGCGCTGACGCTCGATCTGCAGCGCGGCTTACGGCCGGAGCTGCGGCTGCTCGCGATGTCCGCCACGATCGACGGCGCGCGACTGGCCGGTTTGCTGCAGGCACCGGTGATCGAAAGCGCGGGACGGATTTATCCGGTCACCATCGAATACGCGGCGCGCGACCTCGCTGATCCGCGCGATCTGCCGGACGCGCTGGCACGCGCGGTGCGCACGGCGCTGGCGGCGCATCGGGGTGATATTCTGGCGTTTCTGCCGGGCGTGGGAGAAATCCGCCGCGCGGAGGCCGCCTTGGCCGGGGTGGGTGTGACCGTGCTGCCGCTGTTCGGCGATCTGCCGCCGGGCGAACAGGCGCGGGTTCTGGCGCCTTCCGCCACAAGGCGCGTGATTCTGGCGACCAGTATCGCCGAAACCTCGCTCACCGTGCCGGGGGTGCGCGTGGTGGTGGACGGCGGCTATCGCCGTGCACCGCAGTTCGATGCCGGGCGGGCGCTGACCCGGCTGGTGACACGGCGGATCAGCAAGGCCGCCACCACCCAGCGGGCCGGCCGCGCCGGGCGCGAGGCACCGGGCGTCGCGATCCGGCTCTGGACCGAGGCATTGCAGCGCGGCCTGCCGGAGTTCGACCGGCCAGAGATCATGGAGGCGGAATTGTCATCACTCGCGCTGGCGTGCGCCGCCTGGGGCGAGCGGATCGGCGACTTGCCGTTCCCCGATCCGCCGCCGGACGGCGCGGTGGCGGCGGCGCAGGCGCTGCTGGGCGAACTCGGCGCGCTGGATACGGGCGGAAAAATCACCGCGCGCGGCCGGCAGATGGCGGCGCTGGGCGCTTCGCCCCGGCTGGCCGCCCTGATGCTGGCGGCGACCACACCGGGTGAACAGGCGCTCGCCGCCGATATCGCGGCGCTGCTGGAGGAGCGCGATCCGCTGCGTGAGGCGGGCAGTGCGGAGATTCTGCTCCGGCTGGAGGCGATTGCCGGGCGCGGCGTGGGCGATCGGGCAGCACTAGCCCGCATCCGCCAGGCTGGTGCGACCTATCGGGCGCGGCTCGGGCTGCGACGGGATGAAGCCGCCGCGGGCGATGCTGCCGTGCTGATCGCGGCGGGGTTTCCCGACCGGGTGGCCGCAAGGCGCGGCGAGCCGGGCAGTTTCCGGCTGGCGGATGGCGGCGGCGCGAAGCTCGATCTGGCCGATCCGCTGGCGCGGGCACCGATGCTGGCGGTGGCATCGCTCGGCGGGCGCGGCGCTCCCAGGATCGGGCTGGCGACACCGCTCGACCCAGCGGTGCTGGAGACGCGGCTGGCAGCGCTGGTGACGACCAGCCGCGATGTCGCGCTCGAGGGGACTTCGGGTGCCGTGATGTTGCGCGAGCGGCGGCGGTTCGGCACCATCGTGCTGTCCGATCGGAGCCTGCCGGCCAGTGCCGAGGATATCGCATCGGCGCTCCGGGCGGCGGTGGCGGCAAAACCCTCCCTGCTCGGCTGGACCGATGCAGTGCGGCAATTGCAGGCGCGGGTCGGCTGGATGCGCTCGATCGAGCCTTCGGACTGGCCGGATTTCACCGATGCGGCGCTGATCGCCGATTTCGAGACATGGTTGTTTCCCTATCTGGCCGGACTATCGCGCCTGAAGGAGGTCGCTGGCCTCGATCTGGCGGCGATTTTGCGCGATGTGCTGGGGCATGAGCGGGTTCGCGCGCTGGCCCAGGCGCTGCCCGAGCAGGTTGCCGCACCCGGCGGTCCGGCGACGATCGATTATGAGGCGCCGGTGCCGGTCGCCTCCGCGCGGGCGCAGGTGTTCTATGGTCTGGATGCCACCCCGAAACTGGCGGATGGGCGGATCGGCTTGCAGATCGCGCTGCTGTCACCCGCGCAGCGGCCGATTGCCGTCACGGCTGATCTGGCCGGGTTCTGGCGCGGCGGCTGGCTGGATGCGCGCAAGGATATGCGTGGGCGCTATCCGAAGCATGAATGGCCGGAGGAACCGTGGCACGCCCCGGCATTGCCGCGGCGGCCACGATCCTGATCAGCCGGTTACTTCGAGGTTGCACCCGCATCCGCCGGCGGCGGGGGCGGCGGCGCGCCCGGACCGCCGTCTGGTCCACCCATCGGGCGCATCATGGCGTGGCGCATGCCCGGGCCGCCGTGCGGGCCGTGATGCCAGCCCGGTCCCGGGCCCATGCCGGGGCCGTGCGGCGGGCGGGGCATCGCGATGCGCGTCAGATCCTTGAAATCGGCACCGATCTGCTGGACCATCACCACCGATCCGAGCGCGTTGGTGGTGCCGAAGCCGACCGCGGCGATCTTGTCACCCGGCTTGAGCAGGTTGGCGACCGAGGCCTTTGCGATGGCCGGGGGCGGCATGTGCAGCGCGGTGCCGTCATCGAGCAGGACGCCGTTCTTCTCGCCGCGCGGGCCATAGAGATATTGTGCGACCTTGCCCTGAACCATCATGCGGGTCGGCGCGCCGTGGTGATGCGGGCCGAAGCCGGCCGGGGGGCCGTTATCGGTGACGGTGTGGCTGCCATCGGTGATCGAGACGCCCTGCACCACCGGTTCCTTCGCGGCTTTCAGGCCATGGATGGTGACGCTGTCGCCCTGTTTCACCGCATAGGCGATCTGGGTGGACAGATAGGGGGGGAACATCACGTCCGTGCCGTTCGACAGGATGACGCCATCGATCGCGCCGCGCGGGGTGATGGTGAAGTGCTTGACCGTGCCGGTGTAGCTGGGCAGGGCATCCGCGCCGGTCGGCGTGGTGGCGGCGCTGGCGAAGCCGGCGCCGAGCAGGCCCGCGGCGGCGCCGGCGAGGAGTAGGGATTTTATCCGTGTCATGTCTGGTCTCCTTACGGCCGGGAGAGTCCGGCCTGAACCGAGCATTGCATGCGCCGTGCCAAGTTTTATCCTGTTGAAATCGCTTGATTTTTTATGTCGCGATCACGCCTCGTCGTCGGGATTGCCGACAGCGGGTGTCGGCAGATCCGACATGATTGCCGTGCCGTACCGGTTGATCCGGTCATACAGCGCCTGGCGGCTGATGCCGAGTGCGCGGGCGGCTTCGGTGCGGTTGCCCTGGGCGCTGATCAACGCGGCGCGAATCAGTGCGATTTCGGTGGCGGCCACGGCTTGCGGCAAGTTTGTGGCGACGGCCGATGCCGCACCGGGCGCAACAGGGGGGTTCAGTGCGAGATCGGCCGCGTCGATCACGCCGGACGGGGTGAGGCTGGCGGCGCGTTCCAGCGCATTGCGGAGTTCGCGGACGTTGCCGGGCCAGGGATAGGCGAGCAAGGCGCGCTCGGCGGCCTCGGTCAGGGTGGGGGGGTGCGCCGGGCGCAATTCATTCAGGATATGGCGGGCGAGCAGCAGGATATCGGCACCACGGTCGCGCAGCTTCGGCACCTCGATCGGGATCACCGCGAGGCGGTAGTACAGATCGGCGCGGAATTGGCCGGATGTGACGCGGGCTTGCAGGTTCTGATGGGTGGCGGCGATGATGCGCGCGTCGATTTTCACCGGCGCGCCGCCGAGCGGCGTGACCTCGCGCTCCTGCAACGCGCGCAGGATTTTCGCCTGGGTGGCCAGCGGCATGTCGCCGATCTCATCGAGCAGCAGCGTGCCGCCATCGGCCTCGCGGAACCGGCCGCGCTGGGCTGTGGTGGCACCGGTGAAGGCACCGCGCTCGTGGCCGAACAACTCGGATTCCAGCAGATCGGCCGGGATGGCGGCGCAATTGACCGCGATGAAGGGTTTTGCCGCGCGCGCGCTGAAGCGATGGATGGCCTGGGCGACCAGTTCCTTTCCGACGCCGGTTTCACCAAGGATCAGTACGCTGGCATCGCCGGCGGCGGCCAGGCCAATGCGTTTCTGGACGTCGCGGATGGCGGGGCTGCTGCCGATGATGGTGCCGGGTGCTGCGGGTTCGGCGCGTGCCTGCGGTTCGGCGTGGCGGAGGGCGGATTCCAGCAGGGTTTGCAGCGTGGCGCGGCCGACCGGCTTGGTCAGATGATCGAACGCGCCGAGGCGCATGGCATCGATGGTGTTATCGCCGGTGGCAAAGGCGGTGAGCACCACCACGCGGGCGGTTGGCTGGGCGGCGCGGATGGCGCGGAGGGCGGTGATACCGTCGATTTCCGGCATCCGCAGATCAAGAAACACCAGGTCGGGCAAGGTTGCGGCGATGGCGGTGATGGCGGGGCCGGCGCGGTCATACGCGGTGACGGCATGGCCGAAATCGGTCAGCGTTTCGGCAAGACTGTCGCGAAACCCCGCATCGTCATCAATGATGCTGATGGCGGCCATCAACGCGAGCCAAGATCGTCGCTCAGGCGAGGTCCCGAAGGCCAAAAGTTTTTTGGTTCTTTTTTACAAAAAAGAACTGCTTCTTTACGTTTCACCCTTAGCCTCCGGCAGTGTAATGACAAACGCAGCCCCCACCGTGGCCGGCGCCTGCACCAGCGTACCACCTTGCGCGCGGATCATGTCACGCGCGATGGCGAGACCGAGGCCGATGCCGTCGGCACGACCGGTTGTGAAAGGCTCGAATGGATCGCCGAGCGCGGGGTCGATGCCAGGGCCGGTATCGGCGATGGTGATGGTAAGGTTTTGGGTGGCCTGGGCGGTGATGGTTATACTGTCCGTCGGTGCACAAGCCGCGATGGCGTTGCGCAGCAGGTTTTCGAGCGCGCTGCGCGTCAGGATTGGGTCGAGCGGCCAGATGATGCCGGTTGGGTCGGCGGTCATGCTGACGGCGACGGGTCCGCCGATCGCGGCAGTGATCAGCGCATCGAGATCGGTGGCACGAGGCTGCGGTGATGGCGTGGCAGCGAAGCCGAGCAGGCTGGTGGTGAGGGCTTCAAGCCGCGCGGCTTCGACCAGAATACGATCGAGCGCCGCGGCCCGGCGGGCAGGGTCGGCGGCGGCAAGACCGGTTTCGGCGCGCAGGCGGATGGCACCGAGCGGATTGCAGATTTCATGGGCGAGGCCCGCCGCCATTCGTCCAAGCGCGGCGAGGCGTTCGGATTGCGCGATCCTGGCGCGAGCGGCATCGAGCCGTGTGGTCGCGGCGTTGAGTGCGTTGATCAACCGGTCGAGCTCGGCTTCGCCAGTGAGGTCGAGCAGGCCTGGCTGGTCGGACGCGAGGGCGGTCTCGACCCCGGCAAGGCGGCGCGAAAAGCCGAGCACCAGCCGGGCCAGAAAACCGGCCGAAGCCAGCATTGTCACGAGCAGGACGGCAAGCCCCCCGAACGCGATGCGGGTAAAGGCGGATCGCAACAGATCGGCCTGTAGCACCGTGACCGCGGCGATATTGGCAACCGGCGTACCGAGCGGGCCGCCGAGCGGGCAGGTCGCAATCGTCGTGCGGTTGAGAAACCCGCCCTTGGTGGTCACGATCAAGCGATCCGCCGCGATGGCATCGTTGATCTGGTCGGTCACCACCGACGAGAGTGCGGCGGGAATCGTGCCATACATGGCGGCGACGCCTGGATTCGCCGAAGGGTCGGACGGTTCGATCGCCGCGACAATACCCCGCTCGCGGCGCAGCGCGACCAGCAGGACCACGCGCAGACCGGCGCGGAAGGCGGCGGCATCGGGTGCGGCATCCATGTTTGCGGTATAGAAATCGTAATGCGCGGTAATCGCCTGGCAGGCACGAGCGGCAACCGCACGGTCACGCTCGCGATGCGCCGCGGCGGTTTGCCGAAACAGGCCGATGATCAACACCGCGACGACCAGCGAGCCGAACAACGACATCAGCCACAGGCCGAACAGGCGGGCGCGGAGGGATATGCTCATGGTGGGGCCGCGGCGTCGGGCTTGAGGTCGTGAGGTACCGGAAGTGCTTCTTTCTTGTAAAAAATAAGCAAAAAACTTTTGTTAATGTGGGGCATGGGTGGTTTCGTCGGCGGGGGATGAATTGGTGCTGCTGGTTTCGCCGCTCGTTGGTTCATCAATGATGAGCACCGCCTGTCTCGCCGTTCGCCGCGCTTCATTCGTGATCCGCCATCGAAAAATACCGGTATTGATGGCCAAAGGATTGCGAATCACGTTAGACGCGCTGGAATTGCCGTCGCGCGCGGCCTATAAGTGTGTCGGACGTATTCCAGACGAATTTCCGTGGAGGATTTGATTATGCGTAACATCGGAATTTTAAGTGTTGCATTTGCCGGCGCGTTTGTCGCCCCCGCAGCCTGGGCCCAATCGGCCGGGCCATCGGCGTCGCAGATCATTCAGGCTCTGAAGCCGACCAGTCATCTGTCGGCAACGACGCGCGGCATCGTGCCGTTGCAGCCCGGCAGCACGACACCTTCAGCCAAGTTGCACGGCACTGCGAGCTCTCCGGCAGCGATGCGCGTGAGTGGCGCACGGTCCGCCGCGCCTTCGATCAATCTGAACATCGATTTCGCACTGGGTTCGGCACAGCTGACACCGCAGGCGATCACCGAGCTCGACCGTTTGGGCCACGCGCTGACCGACTCCACCCTGGCATCCTACAAATTCAAACTGGTCGGCCACACCGACACGACCGGCGGGCCTGCGACCAATATGGCGCTGTCGGACGCACGGGCGAAGGCGGTGGACCAGTATCTGCAGTCGAAGTTCAACATTGCGCCGACGCGGCTCGCCGCAACGGGCGTGGGTGAACAGGATCTGCTGGTGCCGACCGGGCCCAACACGCCGGAGCGGGCCAACCGCCGCGTTCAGGTCATCAATCTGGGCAAATGAGCGATCTGCGGCGCCGACGATAGGGCGATGGCGCCGCTGAAACCGAGCCGGGTCCAGCCCCAGGCAGATGATACGGTGCGGATCATACCGCAGACGCGCCCTCGGCCAAGTGGTCGCCTCTGGTTTGCCGCCGCCGGCCTCGTCGTTCTTTGTCTCATCGTCGGGGCGATCTTGCTTTGGCCGCGGCCCGCACCGCTCCCGGTCGTTGGTGAATCGACGATCTTTCATCATGTCGGCCG
Organism: Acidiphilium rubrum; assembly: GCF_900156265.1. Lineage (GTDB taxonomy): Bacteria > Pseudomonadota > Alphaproteobacteria > Acetobacterales > Acetobacteraceae > Acidiphilium > Acidiphilium rubrum. The sequence goes on along the minus strand of NZ_FTNE01000013.1, from coordinate 96,738 downwards.
GCATTTCGCCGTATTCCGGTTCGCCGATGACCGGCAGGTCCTTGTTATCGACTGCCCCGACCTGCATGCCCAGGGTCTGATGTTCGACCGCATCGCCGCGCTGATCGAAAAATCCGACGCGCCAAAAGACCATGTGATCAGTACTGCCGCGTTTCGTGCGGCACTCGTCGCGGCCGACCTGACCATCGGCACGTATTATTATGGCGACGATTATCCCGCCCGCGCGCTGCGCAAATTCTTCCGCCTCGCGCAGGCCGAACACCGGCATCTCAACCCGCAAGAGCAGCGGCTGCACGAAATCGCGGCGGCTGCCGGTTTCCTGAAGCCGGGGGCGGCTGGCGCGGTGATTTCGATTCCGCAGGCGGGCGCCGGCCACCGCGTCGGGCTGCGCGCGCGGGCGGTCATCCTGCGCCATGAATTGTCCCACGGCGCCTATTTCACGATCCCCGCTTATCGCGCCTTCGTGCACCACTTCTACACCACCGCGCTCACCGCATCCGAACAGGCAGCCTTTAAAAATTTTCTGGTCCGGCAGGGCTACGATGGCGACGAGCACGGCCTGATCGTGAACGAAACGCTGGCCTATCTGGTGTTCACCCGCGACAAGGAATTCTTCCGCGCCGAAGTCGTTGGAATGTCCGATGCTCGCGTTGCAATGTTGCGCGCGGAGTTCATTGCGATGATGCCGGACATCTGGCTGAAACCGTTGGCGACCGCGCCGTTGCCGGGTGGTTGAGATCTGTGCGGGAGCAGGGAAAGGCTAAAGCAAGTACTTCTTTTTTATAAAAAAGAAGCAAAAAACTTTTTGACTCTGGGGCACGGGCGTTTTCACAGGCACGCGCCCAAGTTAACAAAGTTTTTTTTGCTTCTTTTTTGTTCACAAAAAAGAAGACCCTTCCCTCCCCTCGCCCGCGCACCAGCCCTTGCCGGACCTTGCCGGACCGGGCAGTTTCCCTGTCATACGCACTGAACCGGTGCGACACATTGGGGGATGTTGAACGATGAACGGTGCGGAATCTCTGGTTCACACGCTGATCGCCTGCGGAATCGACACGGTGTTCGCCAACCCGGGCACCAGCGAGATGCATTTCGTCGCGGCGCTGGACCGGATTCCGGGGATCACCTGCGTGCTGTGCCTTGATGAAACCGTCGCCTCGGGGGCGGCGGACGCGTTCTGGCGGGTGAACCGGCGACCGGCGGCGACGCTGCTGCATTGCGGCCCGGGCCTTGGCAATGCGCTGGCTAATTTGCATAACGCGCGGCGCGGCCGCTCTGGCATCGTGAATATCGTGGGTGATCAGGCGACCTATCATCGGCCGCTGGACGCGCCGCTGACCGCCGATACCGAGGGTTGGGCACGGTCGATTTCTGGGTTTCTGCGCACCGCGACCAGCGCCGCAACGGTCGGGCGCGACGCGGCGGATGCCGTCGCGGCGGCGTGTACCGGCACCATAGCGACGCTGATCCTGCCCGCCGACACCGCTTGGACCGAGGGCGGCGTGATCGGTGCCCCGCAACCGGTGGGGGCGCGGCCGGTGCCGGCCGCGGCGACGATTGCCGCGGTGGCGGACGTTCTGCGCTCCGGCGAGCCCGCCATGCTGCTGATGGGCGGACGCACGCTGAACGATGCCACGCTGCGTGCGGCAAGCGCGATCGTGGCCGGCACAGGTGCCAAAATGCTCGCGGAAGTGTTCAATGCGCGCATGGAGCGCGGCCAGGGACGCCCGCCGATCGAGCGCATCCCCTACCCGATCGACGCGGCCATCGCCTCGCTCGCGGGAATCAAGCACCTGATCCTGGTGGAGGCGAAAACGCCAGTCGGGTTTTTCGCCTATCCGGGCAAGCCGGGGCCGCTCGCGCCGGCCGATTGCGCCATCCATGTGCTGGCGCCGATCGATCAGGATGGTTCGGCCGCGATCGCGGCGTTGCAGGCGGAACTCGGCGTGGCACCGGTCGAAATCGCCGTGACGCCGAAACCCGCACCGGATACCGGGGCGATCGCGCCGGAGGCGGTGGCGAGCTCGCTGGCCGCCCTGCTGCCGGCGGACAGCGTCATCATCGACGAAGGAATTTCGTTCGGCCGTGGGTTTTCGCGCTTCACCCACGGCGCCGCGCCGCATACATGGATGCAGGTGCCCGGCGGCGCGATCGGTGGCGGGCTGCCGATGGCGATCGGCGCGGGCGTCGCCCTCGCGGGGACCGGGCGGCGAGTTGTTGCCATCCAGGCCGATGGCTCGGCGATGTACAGCATCGCCGCATTATGGACCGCGGCGCGCCGGCAACTTGATATCACCTTCGTGATCCTGGCCAATCGCAAATACGCGATCCTGCTGCATGAATACGCCGGCGTGGGTGCCAATCCGGGACGCACAGCGATGGATATGCTCGACCTGGGCAATCCTGATCTCGATTTTGTGAAACTGGCCGAAGGCATGGGCGTTGCCGGCGCCCAGGCGGCGGATATGAAAGCGCTGAACGCGCTGCTCGCGGCCAGTTTCGAACGAACAGGCCCATTTCTTATCGAGTTATTAACGATTTAATCGTATCTTTCAGGGAGATCGGTTCGATCGTCGCAAACAATGGATTCGGCGGTTGACCACGGTTTTTGAGTACGGCAACAATGAGGAGCCATGATGCTGACACAGACTGACGGCATGTGACCGCTGGGCGGGTGGTCCGTCCGTGAATTCGATTTCCCCAATCCGGGACGCGTTATGGCAAGTTCCACCGTTCGCCGCGATAGCTCACAACGCTTCATCATCGGTTTGAAGCGCCGGTTGAACGCCGTCACCATCGATGCGCCGATGCATCTGCGCGCTCTGGTGCGCACCGATGAATTGTGGCTGGCCGCGCTGGCAATCCTGGTCGGCGTGTTGGGTGGCATCGCTGTCTTTGTGATGGATTTCTTCAGCCATCATTTTCACTTCTGGTTTTTTGCCCTGCCACACCTGGGTGAGGGATTATCGCAACAAACCCATATCGACCCGATCCGCGCCATGTTCGTGCCGATCCTCGGCGGCGCGCTGCTCGGCTCGATCACCTGGCTGCTCGCGAAATACCGGCCGGGCAACTTCATCGATCCGGTCGAGGCCAATGCGCTTTACGGCGGCAAATTGTCGCTGCGCGATTCCGTGATCGTCGCGGCGCAGACCGTGCTGTCCAACGGCGTCGGCGGATCGGTCGGGATGGAAGCCGGCTACGCGCAGTTCGGCAGCGGCCTCGCCTCCTGGGTGGGTCAGCAATTCCGCCTGAGACGCAACGATCTGCGCATTCTGGTGGGCTGCGGCGCCGCCGCCGCGATCGGCGGCGCGTTCAACGCCCCTTTGTGCGGCGCGTTCTACGGCATCGAACTGGTGATCGGCACCTATTCGATGACCAGCCTGCCGCTGATCATCATCGCTTCACTGACCGGCACGCTGGTCGCCGACATGCTGATGGATGGCGGGGTCAAATCGCTCGACGTCGTGCTGCCGAGCGTGGTGCCGGGCTACGCCTATCCGCTCGCGATCATTCTGGGGGTTACCGCCGGGTTCGTCGGCATCGCGATCATGCGCGGCGTCACCTCGATCGAGGCGGGGTTCCGCCGGGCCGGCGTGCCGATCTGGCTGCGGCCGATCCTGGGCGGCGTCGTGGTCGGGCTGCTCGGCAGCATCACGCCGAAAGTCATGGCCTCGGGCAACTCATCGCTCCACACCCAACTCGCCGTGGTCTATCCACTGCTGCTCGCGGTCACGCTGCTGGTGATGAAATCGACCGCCTCGGCCTTCTCGATCGGCTCGGGTTTCCGTGGCGGTCTGTTCTTCGCCGCCCTGTTCATGGGCTCGCTGCTCGGCCGCGCCTATGGCGATATTGCCGTGCTGCTGCCCTTCGCGCATGGCGTGCCGATCGGCTTCTACGCCGTGGTCGGCATGGCCGCACTGGCGGTGGCCATCGTCGGCGGCCCGATGACGATGACCTTCCTTGCCCTCGAAAGCACCAATAATTTCAGCATCACCGTCGCCGTCCTCGGCGCCGCCATCGCCGCCTCGCTCACCGTACGACGCGTGTTCGGCTATTCTTTCACCACCTGGCGGTTTCACCTGCGCGGCGAAAGCATTCGCAGCGCCGTCGATATCGGCTGGATCCACAACCTCACGGTCGGTCGCATGATGCGGCGCACCCAATATACCGTACACGAGGAAATGGATATTCCGGCATTCAAAACCGAATATCCGCTCGGGCGGACGCAATACGTCGTCGTGCTCGACGTCGACGACAAATATGTCGGCCTCGCCTACCCCTCCGAAGCGCAAACGCCCGGCGAAGACGATCCCCATACAATCCACGACATATTGCGCCACCAGGACGATTTCCTGCTCCCGCAGGCAACCGTCAAAGAAGCCATCAAAGCCTTCGAACGATCGGAATGCGACGTGCTCGCCGTGCTCGACGGACCGGAAACCCGGCGCGTGCTGGGCGTGCTGACCGAACAATACGCCCTGCGACGCTATAGCGAAGAACTCGACCAACGCCGCCGTGAGTTGTCGGGCGAGTGAAGCAAGCAAGGCCAGAGTCTCTGCCCCTGCCCCCCTGCCTTGCTTGCTTACGAGCCCTACCCACAGGCATATGCGCCCGGCGGGCGCGTCAGCCGCGCGGGATGCGGATGACGAAGCGGGCGCCGGTGATGGTGTTTGTGCTGTTGCGGCGGTTTTCGGCGGTAATGCGACCGCGATGGGCTTCGATGATTTGGCGCGAAATAGAGAGGCCGAGGCCTGAGTGGCTGCCGAAACTCTCGGTCTGGGGGCGTTCGGAGTAGAATCGGTCGAACACGTCGTTCAATTTGGCGTCGGGGATACCGGGGCCTTCGTCTTCGACGGCGATTTCGATGGTATTGCCGGTTTCGCGGCCGCGGAGCCAGATTTTGCCGTTTTGTGGGCTGAACGAGACGGCGTTGCCGATGAGGTTGCGCAGGACCTGGACGAGGCGGCTTTCGGCGCCGCGGATTGTGAGGCCTGAGGCTGGCGCGTCCAGCACCAGGACGGGGTCGTTGTCCTTGCGGGTGGCGTCGTGGATTTCGGCCAGGGCGGAGAGGATGGGGGCGAGGTCGACCGGTTCCATGGCGGTGCGCGACATTTCGGAATCGAGGCGCGAGGAGTCGCTGATATCGGAGATCAGGCGATCGAGGCGTTGGACGTCCTGGGCGATGATGTCGAACAGGCGGGCGGCGCGGACCGGGTCGTCCATGCGGCGGATGGTTTCGATGGCGGAGCGGATGGAGGAGAGCGGGTTTTTGATTTCGTGGGCGACGTCGGCGGCGAAGCGTTCGATGGCGTCCATGCGGGCCCAGAGGGCGTGGGCGGAGTCGGCGAGGGCGCGGGCGAGGGTGCCGATTTCATCCTGGCGGGCGGCGATGGCGGGGGGCACGGGTTCGGCCAAGGCGGCGCGGCCTTCGCGCAGGCGGCTGGCGGAGACGGCGAGGCGGAGGAGCGGGGTGGCGATGGTGCGGGCGAGGTAGGCGGAGAGCAGCACGGTGAGGACGAGAGCGAGGACGAACAGGCCGAGGATGGAGACGCGGATGGCGAAGACGGCGCGATCGACTTCGGTGGCTTCGCGGGTGAGCAGGACGACGCCGACGGATTGTTTGGAGCGGATGATGGGTTCCGCGACGGTGACGAGCAGGCGGCCGTCGGGTGCGCGGCGGATGAAGGGGGCGGCCTGGTGGTCGGGTTTGGCGCTGGTGAGGCGCAGGGCTTCGCGCACGCTGGGTTGCCAGCCGAGGCCGGCGGCTGCGCCGTTGGCGCCTGTGGTTTCGGTAGCCGGGTTGGGCAGGAAGGCGAGGAACTGGTCGTAGAGGAAGCTGACGGCGCGGGCGAAATCGCCGCGCGGGTGGACGGAGGGGAGTGGTTCGGTGATGATGGCGCCGCCGGGGCCTTGGCGGATGCGCGAGTTGGCGATGACCTGGCCGTCGTTGCCGTAGATCAGGGCCTGGGCGTTGGGGGTCGGTTCGATCAGGCGGTAGAGCAGCGGGCGGGCGAGGTCGGGGTTGATGGTGGGCTGGTTGGCGGCGTTGGTCTGGACAGCGGATTCGGCGAGGGCGCCGGCGTAGATGCGGGCTTGTTCGCGGAGTGCGGTGACTTCGGCGGTGAGCAGGCCGTGCTGGTATTGATCGAGGTAGAGCAGGGCCGCGACGATGAGGGCGAGCGGCAGGGCGTTGACCAGCAGGATGCGGCGCAGCAGGGGCGAGATGCGCCAGGGCGATAGGGCGGGGGCTGGCGTGGTCATGCGGATAGGGTCGCGCAGTGAAACCAACTGCGCGCTAGATTAACAAAAGTTTTTTGCTTCCTTTTTACGAAAAAGAAGTCCTTGCTGCGCCTTTCCGCCTGTGCCCGGGAACCCAGCGCCATCATGCCTCTTTGTAGCGATAGCCGATGCCATAGAGCGTCTCGATCTGGTCGAACTCTTCATCGAGGGCGCGGAATTTGCGGCGGAGGCGTTTGATATGGCTGTCGATCGTGCGGTCGTCGACGTAGACGCTTTCACCGTAGGCGGCGTCGATCAGCTGGTCGCGGGATTTGACCATGCCGGGGCGGGCAGCGAGGGCTTTGACCAGCAGGAATTCGGTGACGGTGAGCTGGATATCCAGCCCTTTCCAGAGACATTGGTGTTTGGTTTCATCGAGCGTGAGGTTGCCGCGCGCGATCAGCCCGGTGGGGGCGGCGCCGGAGCCTTCGGCGCGGCTGGCCTCGTTGCGGCGCAGCAGGGTGCGGATGCGTTCCAGCAGCAGGCGCTGGCTGAAGGGTTTGGTGATGTAGTCATCGGCGCCGAGGCGCAGGCCCATCAATTCGTCGAGTTCGTCGTCCTTGCTGGTGAGGAAGATGACCGGCATGGCGGAGCGGGCGCGCAGGCGTTGGAGCAGTTCCATGCCGTCCATCCGCGGCATTTTGATATCGAGCACGGCGAGGTCGACCGGGCGGGCCATCAGGCCCTGGAGGGCGGATTCGCCATCGGTATAGGTGCGGACCAGGAAGCCTTCCTGTTCCAGCGTCATCTGGACCGATTCAAGGATATTGCGGTCATCGTCAACCAGGGCAATTGTATGTTTCATCGTCTCTGCTTCAGCGGGGATTTGGACGTAACAATGGTGCAGTGACGTGACGGGAATAAGGCAACAATGCAAGACCTGAGGGAACCACAGAACGACATCCATCGTGAAGCGCGGCTGTTGCTGCGGGCTGCGCGGGCGGCGAGCCTGGCGGTGATCGAGGATGAGTATCCCGCGCTTGCGCTGGTGACGCCGGCGGTGACGCTGGATGGCGCGGTGATCGTGCTGCTGTCGCAATTATCGGCGCATACCCGGGCGCTCGATCGGGATGGGCGATGTGCGTTGATGGTGAGCGGGGCGGCGACCGAGGTCAATCCGCAGACCAGCCCGCGGCTGTCGCTGGTGTGTGATGCCGAGCGGTCGGACGATCCGGCGGACCGGGCGCGGTATTTGGCGGTGCATCCCTATGCCAAGTTTTATGCGGGTTTTGGCGATTTCGGCGTGTATCGGCTGAGCACGGTGGCGGCGCGGTATGTCGGCGGGTTTGCCCGGGCCGCGACGCTCGATGTGGCGCGGCTTGGCCCGATGACCGAGGCGCTGTGCGACGAGGCGGCGGCCGAGGCGGCGATGGCGGCGGCGAACCGGGAGCGGGCCGGCGAGATCGATGCGATGGCGCATCGCCATGGCGGTGCCGGGGATGGCTGGCGGATGGTGACGCTGGACGCCGACGGGTTCGATCTGGCGCGTGAGGATCGGGTGTTGCGGGTGGCGTTACGCCGAAGCTTGCGCGTTTACGGCGAATTAATGATCGAAATGAACAATATCGCGCCGCCGACGCAGGTATGAATTGCGTGTTTCGGGTTTGGCAAAAGCCGAAAGGCGTTTCATATATGCGTCTAACGACATTGCTGATCAACGAATCCAAGGGAAGTCCATCGACGTGAACGCATCCGATCATGCTGCCATCGACAGTACCGTGCACAACGCCGCCTATCTCGCCTGCTCCGGCGTGGGGCGGGTTGCGGTGCTGCACGCCAATTTGACCGCGCCCGCGCTGGTCGCCCATGCGATCCGGCGCGGCGAGGGGCGGCTTTCGGCGGATGGCGCGCTGATGGTGCAGACCGGCGTGCATACCGGGCGTTCGGTTGCCGATAAATTCGTGGTCGATGAGCCTGCCACCACCAAGGATATCTGGTGGGGCAAGGTCAATCAGAAACTGTCGAGCGCGCATTTCGCGACGCTGAAGGGCCGCGTGCAGGCGTATTTGCAGGATCGCGAGATTTTCAGCCAGGATTTGTTCGCCGGCGCCGATCCTGACAACCGCATCTGCGTAAGGCTGATCACCACCAACGCCTGGCAGGCGCTGTTTGCGCGCAACATGTTCATCCGCCCGAAGACCAGCGAATTGGCCGGGTTCACGCCTGATTACGTCATTCTGCACGCGCCGGAATTCGAGGCGGACCCGGCGATCGATGGCGTGCGCAGCAGCACGGCGATCGCGCTGTCGTTCGCGGAGCGGAAAATCGTGATCGCGGGGACGCAATATGCCGGCGAGATCAAGAAATCGATCTTCACGGTGATGAACTGGATGCTGCCCGAGCGCGGCGTGCTGCCGATGCATTGCAGCGCCAATGTCGGCAAGGATGAGGACGTCGCGCTGTTTTTTGGCCTGTCCGGCACCGGCAAGACCACGCTCTCGTCCGATCCGGCGCGGCGGTTGATCGGGGATGACGAGCATGGCTGGGGCCAAGGCGGGATTTTCAACTTCGAGGGCGGTTGCTACGCCAAGGTGATCGATCTGTCGGCGGAAGCGGAGCCGGAGATTTTTGCGGCGTCGCACCGGTTCGGCACCGTGCTGGAAAACGTGGTGGCGGACCCGCGCGGGGTGGTTGATCTGGCCGACCGGACGCTGACCGAGAATACCCGCTCGTGCTATCCGATCGAGTTTATCCCGAACGTGGAACGCTCGGGGCGTGGCGGGCAGCCGAAGCATGTGGTGATGCTGACCGCCGATGCGTTCGGCGTGCTGCCGCCGCTCGCGAAACTGACGCCGGCGCAGGCGATGTATCATTTCCTGTCAGGCTATACCGCCAAGGTGGCGGGGACGGAAAAAGGGCTCGGCCGCGAGCCGCAGGCGACGTTTTCGACCTGTTTCGGCGCGCCGTTTCTGCCGCGCGAGCCGCGTGTGTATGGCGAATTGCTGGCCAAATTGATCGCCGAGCACAACGTGTCGTGCTGGCTGGTGAACACCGGCTGGTCAGGCGGCGCTTATGGCACCGGCAAGCGGATGCCGATCGCGCATACCCGCGCGCTGCTGAACGCGGCGCTTTCAGGCGCGCTGGATGATGCCGGTTTTCATCCCGATCCGGCGTTCGGCCTGATGATCCCCGATGCGGTCGCGGGCGTGCCGGGCACGCTGCTCAATCCGCGGCAGGCGTGGGCCGATCAGGCGGCCTATGACCGCCAGGCGGCGGAGTTGATCGGCCGGTTCGAGGCGAATTTCGCGAGCTTTGCGGACGGGGTCGATGCCGACATCCGCAAGGCCGCGATCCGTTCGGCGGCGTAGAGCGCGAGACTACCACTCGAATTTTGCCATGACGGCGGTTGGGCGGCTCGCGAAGCGGATCATTTCGCCTTCGAGTGCTGCATCGTCGAGCCCGGCGATGATGCCGGTGCGGACCAGCACGCTCGCGCAGCCGCGCGCGGCGGCGCCGGCGATATCGTGTTCGATACTGTCGCCCACGCCGAAAATACGCGCGCGCGGCACGCCGGGCAGCAGGGCGAACGCCGCCTGATAGAGTTTCGGGTGGGGCTTGCCGTACCAGCGGACGAAGCCGCCCTCGTTGCGATAGGCTTCGGCGAGGGTGCCGGCGCCAGGGTGCAAGGTGCCGCCGGCCAGCATCAGCCGATCGGGGTTGGTGCAGACCAGCGGCACGCCGCGCGCGATGCCGGGGCGGATGTTCGCCCAGAGCGCGTCGTAACCGTAGCGATCGGTCTGCGAGCCGGCCAGCATGATCAGATCGGCTTGTTCGATGCTGTCGACCGCTTCGATGTCGAACCCATCGAGGATGTCGAGTGCTGGATCGCGCGCCAGCAGCAGCACACGGCAGCGGCTTTGCAGGCAGGGCAAAGGGTCTTCGTGCAGCGCGGCCCAGCCGATTTCACCCGAGCAGAGCGAGGCATCGTAGCAATCGGGCGTGAAGCCCATGGCATCGAGCCGGGCGTTGTTGTTGGGGGCGCGGCGGCCAGAGTTGGAGAGCAGAATGATCCGCTTGCCCGCGGCACGGATCGCGCGCAGGGATTCGATGGCGCCGGGATAGGGGCGTTCGCCGTCGTGGATCGTGCCGAACTGGTCGATCAGGAACGCATCGGCATCCTCGGCCAGGGCGGACAGGCCGGGGATTTCGCCTACCCGCATCATGCCAGCCCCCGCAGCGCGAGGCGCGCGGTGCCATAGGCGGCCTCGGTCTGGGCGGCGGCGGTGACATTGACGCCCAGAATGCGGGCGCGCAGCGCGGTCCATACCGGGTTGACCGCACCGCCGCCGACCGTGAGGACGCGGCGCAGGCGGGGCGCGCCGAGGGCGGCCAGCCTGCGGTATCCCAGCGCCTCGATCCGTGCGAGGCCTTCGAGCAGGCCGTGCAGGAACAGCGCATCGTTCGCCGGGCGCGGTGACAGGCGTGGTTCGAGGGTGGCGTCGCTGATCGGGAATCGCTCGCCGGGGGCGGGCAGCGGGTAGTAGTCGAGCCCGGAGTCCCGGCGCGGATCGATGCTGCGGCTGAGGTCGCCGATCTGCGCCGGGGTGAAATAGCGCGCGAGCACCGCCGCGCCGGCGCTCGATGCGCCGCCGGGCAGGAAATTGCCGAGCAGCCGATGGCTGTAGACGCCGTAATCCGGCGCGAACACCGGCTGGTTTGACAGGAGTTTGAGCGTCAGCGTCGAGCCCAGTGCCGTGACGCCATCGCCCGGCTGGTCGGCGCCGGTTGCGAGGAAGGAGGCGCAGCCATCCGTGGTGCCGGCGACCAGGCGCAATTCGGGGTCGAAGCCGAAACGCGCGGCGATGGCGGCCGCGATCGTGCTGAGGATTGTGCCGGGTTCGACCACGCGGGGCAGCGCGACGGGCAGGGAGAGCTGGTCGATCCAGCCCGGCCAGGCGCCGGCGACCGGATCGTAGCCGGTTTTCAGCGCATTATTGGCATCCGAAACGCCGAGTGGTCCGCCCAGGCGATGCGTGATCCAATCCGCTTCGTGCAAGGCCAGATGTCCGCTGGCGGGTTCTGCGCCATCGAGCAGGCGGGCCAGCGGTGAGGTGGTGCCGTGGGCGGCGCTGTCGCGCGGGGCGATTGCGGCGATGCGCGCGACGGCGGCCGGCGTCGCCTGATCGTTGTAGAGTGTGGCCGGGCCGGTCGGCGCGCCGGCGGCATCGGTCATGATCATGGTGCCGGACGTACCATCGACCGCGAGGGCGGCAATGGCGGCCATGTCGATCGACGGGCGCAGCGCATCCAGGGCTTCGCCAACCGCGCGCCAGATTGCAGCGGGGTCGCGCCTGGCCTCGGCCGCGATGCGGGCACTGCCCTGGCCCTGCATTGCGCCGGCCGGATCGATCGCGACCGTGCGCACGCCGGAGGTGCCGATATCGATGCCGAGGGCTAGCATGGGTTCAGCGGCGGCAGGCCGGTGATGAACCGGTGGATTTCGGTCGCGATCATGCTGGTGGCGACGCGCACGTTCTCGAGCGAGGCGCCGGCGATATGCGGGGTCAGCGTGACGTTCGGCAGGTCGAGCAGCGCCCAGTCATCGGGCGGCGGTTCGATGCTGTAGCAATCGAGCGCTGCGCCGCCGAGCTGGCCGGACGCGAGAGCGTCGGTCAGTGCCGCATAGTCGATGATCGCGCCGCGCGTGGTGTTGATGATGATCGCACCACGCTTCATTGTGGCGATGGCCGCGGCATCGATCATGTTGGTCGTCTCCGGCGTGACGCGCGGGTGCAGCGTAATGACATCGGCGGTGGCCAGCAGCGTGGCGAGCGGGCAGAGCGTGACGCCGGCGGCGGCATCCTCCGGGGCGAGGGTTGCGTAGGGATCGGCCACGATGATCCGACAGCCGAACGGTGCGAGCAGCTTGGCCACGCGCCGGCCGATCTGCCCGTAGCCGACGATGCCGACCGTGAGTTCCCGCAATTCACGCCCGGTGCGGTCCGCGCGGTAGAGATCACCGCGCCAGATGCGCCGGCGCATCCCCTCGTGCGCGACGGTGATCTGGCGCGTCTGGGCGAGGATGCAGCCGATGGTGAATTCCGCCACCGCGCTGGCGTTGCGGCCGGGCGTGTTGACCACTTCGATGCCGCGCGCCTTGGCCGCCGCGCGGTCGATGTTCACCGGGCCGCCGCGCACGCTGCCGATCAGCCGCAAGCGGGGCAGACGCGCGATGACGCTGGCCGAGAGCGGGGCGAGATGCGTCACCACCATTTCGGACTCGCCGATGAAGGCTGCGATGTCATCCGGATCGCCGAGGAACTCCCTGATGCCGGCAAGCGCGGGTGCGTCGCTCGCTTGCACCATCGGCTGATCGGGCCAGGGCAGCTGCATCGACCGCACCGCGACCGCATCGCCGCAGGCGGCGTGGATGGCGGATTCGAACATGGCGGGCAGCATGAAATCATCGGCGATGACGGCGCAGCGCCAGGTCGGTTCGCTCAAGGGCTCATCTCCTGAAAAGCGGCGAAACCGTGCCAGATTGCGGCCATGGCGCGGTACTTTGTCACTTCGTGGCGCCAAGCAGCGCGCGGGCGGTTGGCTCATCGGTGATGAACCCGGTCGGCAGGCCGGTGTTCAGCATGGCCCGCAACGCCGCCAGTTTTTCGATGCCACCCGCGACCATCAGCACCTCGCGATGGCGCATCGCGTCCATGTCCACCGCAATCACCCGGTCGTGCAGCGTCGTGCTGATGCGCTGGCCGGCCTGATCGTAGAAGGTGCCGAACGCCTCGCCCACCGCGCCGAGCGCCCGCGCCTCGGCAATCTCGCTCGCCAGCATCATGCCGCTCTGGCAGAGAAACGCCGACTCCGTGACCTCGCCGATGCCCATGACAAACAAGCTCGACCGCGCCGCCAGATCGAGCGTCTCGGTCACGCCGCGCTGGCGCAACAGCACCTCCCGGTCGTCCGCGTCGTTCGCGTAGAACGGCACCGGCATGACCCAAGCCGCCGCATGGGTCTTTTCGGCCAGGGCATGCACCACATCGAACGGATTGGCGCCGACCCGGCGCGGCACGCCGCCGATCACGGACACCAGCGTCAGATCGGGCCGCTCGATATGGGGCATGTGATCGACCATCGCGGCCAGGCTGCGACCATGACCGACGCCGATGATGCGATGCGCGCCACTTTCGATCGCGCCATATAAATAGGCCGCCGCGGCCCGGCCGAGGCCGGAAAACGGAGCGACGCCGGGGATTGCCGGCACGACACGACAGAAATTGAGCCCATGCGCGGTGGACAAGGCGCGCTCGAGCGTGAGGCAACCGGCCATGTCGCCTTCGATCAGAATTCGGACCAGGCCGTCACGCATCGCGCGCGCGATCAGGCGCTGGACCTTGGCCGGCGGGACCCGTAACTCCGCACTGATCTCGGCCTGGGTCAGCGACGCCTCATAATAGAGCCAGGCCGCGCGCGTCGCCAACTCGGCATCATCGCCGCCACTCCGGTTTCCTCGATCGTTTGCCACCGTGACCTTCTGGGTGATTATTTATTTATGGTTCGATGGAATAATCAGTGAGGCCGGGTACTGTCAATGGAAATCGAGGGGTTGTGAGGGCGTTGGGTGGCGGGTGGCGGGTGGCGTGAAATTAAGGCGAACCGGTACCTAGAGCGTTATACTTTCAGCTTAACGCTTTAGGTTTATGTTTTATCGATCGATTTCACGGGATTATGGCGCCGCTAGCGCGTCAACTTATACGCATATCGCTCGAAAACGGCGCGCGCATCGCTCAAACCTTCCGAACAAGATCGGACGGAACGCCAACGAACCTGACGCCCGGATCATGGGCGGCAGGTTCGACTGTCAACTCATTTCGACAGGGCAAAAATCGCCACCGTGTCGCCGTACGGGTAGCTGAGTTGGAAATTGCCGCCAGCGGCGACGGCGATGTATTCGCGGCCGGCGACGCTGTAGGCGATCGGCGGGGCGTTGACGCCCGCGCCGAGGTTGAAGCGCCACAGGCGTTTGCCGGTTTTGGCGTCCATTGCATCGAACCAGCCGTTGCCTTCGCCGGTGAACACCAGATTGCCGGCCGTCGCCAACGCGCCGCCCATCATGGGTTGGGGCATGTGGTCGTTCCAGGCGATCTTGCCGGAATCGACGTTGATGGCTGTTAGTGTGCCATCCTGCACGCCGTGCGGCACGTTCTTGAAGGTGCTGCCGAGCCGGATCTGGCCGGGGATGGCCGGGCTGTCTTTTTCGTTGCTGAACGTCATCAACTGATTCATGCCCAGCACGTAAACCTCGTGCGTGAGCGGCGAGAATGCCGGGGGCGACCATTCGGCGCCGCCGTTGGCACCCGGCAGCATCTGCACGCCCGCGAGCGTGGGTTGGGCGAACATGTTCTTTTGTTTGTCGAACGGTTCGGATTTGCGGATCAATTTGCCGGTTTCGCGGTTCACGATGTAGAACCACGCTGTCTTGCCGGCCTCACCCGCCGCGGGGACGGTTTTGCCGTTCACCTTGGTGTCGAACAGCAGGACGTTGCTGACCGCATCGTAATCCCACACGTCGTGCTTCACTTCCTGATAATACCAGGCGAGTTTGCCGGTATCGACATGCAGGGCGACGATCGAGTCGGTGTAGAGATTGTCGCCGAGACGCGAGGCACCGTTCAGATCCGGGTTCGGGTTGCCGGTTGCGAAAATCAGCAGGCCACGCTTGGCATCGACCGTGGGCGTGGTCCACACCGTGCCGCCGCCGGTCTTCCAGGAATCGCCGGACCAGCTTTTTTCCTTGTTGGTGGTGTTGAACTGCCAGATCTTTTTGCCGGTCTTGACGTCGTAGGCGGCGACGAAGCCACGGATCGGCCATTCGCCGCCGGCGCTGCCGATCAGCACCATGTTTTTGTAGACGGTGGGCGCCATGGTTTCCGAATAGCCGTAGCGCGGATCGGCGACCGTGCTCATCCACGCCTGTCTGCCGGTTGCGGCATCGACCGCGATTAATTTGTCATCGAGCGTCAGCATGAACACGTTGCCATCGGCCGCCGCCGCGCCGCGGTTGACCGGGCCGCAGCAGATCTGGTTGGTGCCGTCGGTGTAGGTGTAGGTCCACAGCGTGGCGCCGGTTGCCGCGTTCATGGCGACCAGGGCCTGCTTGTCGTTCACCATCGGCGTGGTCAGGTACATGATGCCGTTGACCACGATCGGCGTGGTTTCGAAGCTGGCAGTGAAGCCGGTCTGCGCGATCGCCACCGGGGTGAGATGCGCGACGTTGCCGGCGTTGATCTGCTTGAGCGGCGAGAAGCGTGAATTGTCGTAATCGCGGCCGGTGACCAGCCAGTTCGCGCCGCTTTTCGGTGCGGCCTCGATCATGCCCGAGGTGACGGCGACGTTGGCGGTGATCGTCTTGCCGGCGACTTCGGTTTTGCCGCCGGTTTCCGAGCCTGCTGCCTCGGTGGCGCCGGCGAAGGCGGTGTGCGCCATGCCGAGGCACAGCAGCACTGTGGCCGGTAGCACGCCAGCGCGCAACCGGCGCGCCAGCCGGCTCGACGGGATGGAATTTGTCATTGGAAGTTCCTCGTTTGACGTGTGAAGACGACTAACGCACGACGGGTAATCGGGTGGTGTTCAGGACTTACCCGGATAGGGCAGCATGGCGATGCAGGCGGCGGTTTGGTCGGTCAGCGGCGCATCGCCAGCTTTGTACTGGTTTTTCTGCAATATATAGGCAAAAATCGACTGATATTCCGCCGGTTTCAGGCTGCCGGGTGCCTGATACGGCATTTGCGCGGTGATGAACGACAGTAATTGTGCACCGGTGATCTTGGTGAAATCGAGGTAGGATTTGAACTTGGCACCACCCAGCGCCGGACCGGACCCGCCGGACAGATCGGTCATGTGGCAGGACGCGCAATTGGCATCGTACAAGACTTTGCCTTGGGCGGCTTGAGAATTTGTGAAATCCCCAGGGGCGCAGGCCGCGTGGGCAACGCAGGAAAGTGCAAAGCCTGACAGCGCTGTCAGACCGATCGCAGCGATTAGCCGACGCATGAAATTATCTATCCCCTCGTGCGGTGCGGTACACAACTTTGTGTCTGGGAGATAACAGGAACATGACGATCTTGTAAAGAGCCCACATCCGTGCGGAGGTGCCGCGCGAGACTGCCTGACGCTCACGGAACTCTGTGACCGTCTTACTCGTCGGCCGTCACACCGAGCAGCGCATTGCGAAACCCATCATCCTCGCGCAGGGCATCGGCGGTATCGGTCCGGATCATGCGGCCGGTTTCCAGCAGATAGGCGCGGTGGGCGATTTTCAGGCTGAGGCCGACGTTCTGCTCGACCAGCAGAATGGTCATGCCGGCTTCATTGATCGATTTGATGGTGCGGAATACCTGCTTGATGATGACCGGTGCCAGACCGAGCGAGGGTTCATCGAGCATCAGCAGTTTCGGCCGCGCCATCAGGCCGCGCCCGATCGCGAGCATCTGCTGTTGGCCGCCGCTGAGCGACCAGCCCATCTGGGTGTAGAGCCGTTTCAGATCGGGGAAAATCTCGAGGATGCGCTCGATGTCGGATTCGGTTTCGGCGCGGGTCACTTTGCGGTTCGACGTGCCCATCACCAGGTTTTCGCGCACTGTCAGGCCGGGAAAGACGTGGCGGCCTTCCGGCACATGGGCGATGCCGCGCCGGACGATCGATTCCGGGCTCATCCGGTCGATCGCCTCGCCCTCGAACGTGATGCCGCCGCGCACCGGGTGCAGCAGGCCGGAGATGGTTTTGAGGGTGGTTGATTTTCCGGCACCGTTGACGCCGAGCAGCACGATGATTTCACCCTGCCCGACCGTGAGGCTGACATCGTGCAATGCCGTTACGTTTCCGTATCGGGCGCTGATGTTGCGGACTTCAAGCATATTCGGCATCGTCGCCCAGATAGGCCTTGATGACTTTTTGATCGGAAAGCACCTGGGCGACGGTTCCTTCGCTGATTTTCTGGCCGAAATCCATCACATAGGCGCGGGTGGCGACGCTGGCGACGAAGGACATGTCGTGCTCGATCAGCAGGATGGTCAGGCCGAGATCGTGGATGCGGTAAAGGATTTCGGATAGTGCCGCGGTTTCCTCGCGGTTCATGCCGGCGGCCGGTTCATCGAGCAATAACAATTCTGGGCCCGAAACGATGGCGCGCGCGATTTCGACGACGCGCTGCTGGCCGTAGGGCAGGTTTTTCGCCTTGATGTCGAACCGGGAAAACCCGAGCAGGCGCAGGGTTTCGCGCGCCCGCGCGGCGGCTTCGCGGTCCTCGATGAAGCCGCGGCGGCGCGCGAACAGCGTGCCGAGCAGCCCGACGGTGCCTTTCGGGTAATAGCCGATCACCACATTTTCGAGCGCCGTGAGTTCCGGAAACAGGCGGATGTTCTGGAACGTGCGGGTAATGCCGAGGCGGTTGATTTCGGCGGGACGGCGGTTGGTGATGTCGGTGCCGTTGAAGCTGATGCTACCGGCGGTTGCGGTATAGACGCCGCTGAGCACGTTGAGTGCCGTGGTCTTGCCGGAGCCGTTTGGGCCGATCAGCACCGCGATGTCGCCACGGCAGATGGTGAAATCTACCCCGTCGACCGCCTTGATGCCGCCGAAATGCTTGCGCAGGCCGGTGATCTGCAGGATCGGGTCGTTGGTTGCGACCGGGCGTTTAAGGCTATGCTGCCGCTGCGCCGCAACCGGCACGGCGGCGCCTTCGGCCGGAGAGCGGAACACCATGTGGCGCAGCGCATCGATCCCGCGCAGCAGCATGCCGTACAGGCCTTGGGGCATGAACAGGATGACGATGACGACCAGCGCGCCGTACACCGCGATGTAATAGGCGTGCAGAAACCGCAGCACTTCGGGCAGGAAGGTGATCAGCGCCGCACCGAGCGTGGTGCCGACGATGGATTCCTGGCCACCCACCAGCGTCATTGCGAAAAACGAGACCGATTGATTGAAGTCGAACACGTTGGGGCTGATATACATCGATCCGGATGCATATAGAATTCCACCGAGGCCGCCGAGCGTGGCGGAGGCGGTGAACGCGAGGATTTTGGTCCAGAACAGGCTGATGCCGTTGGAGGCGGCGGCGATTTCGTCTTCGCGCAGCGCGAGCAATGCCCCGCCGAGGCGCGAGTGGCGCAGGCGATAGACGAGGTAGGAGGCAATGCCGAGGCAGGCGATGCTCAGCCAATAGAAATAATGATCATGGCTGAAATCGATGCCGAAATACGCCGGGCGCGGAATGTTGGAAACACCATCGGCCCCGCCGGTGACGATCGCCCAATTGTTCAGCACCAGCCCGACGATGATCTGAAACCCGATGGTGACCAAAGCGAGATAATGGCTGGCGAGGCGCAGCGAGATCAGCCCGAGCAGAAAGCCGAAGCCGGTGGTGATGATCAGCGCGGCGATGGCGGATAACCCGAACGGCACATCGTGCTTGGCCGCGAGCACGGCGAAGGCATAGGCACCGATGCCGAAAAATGCGGCTTGCGCCAGCGAAACCTGACCAGAATAGCCGAGCAATATCGTCAGACCCAGTGCCGCGACCGCGTAGGATACCGACAGGATCAGCAGCGTGAGGTAATATGAGCCGAGGCGGCCGCCAGGCAGGAAGATCGGGATCAGCGCGAGCGCGATCAGGAACGGCAGGAATTTTAGGACGGCTCTGGTCATACTTTCTGCGAGACCTTCTCGCCGAACAGACCGCTGGGCCGGAAGATCAGGAACAGGATCAGCACGATGAACGGAAAGGCGTCGCGATAGCTGCCGGAGATGTAGGTGGCGCCATAGGTTTCCACGAGACCGATGGTCAGGCCGCCGACGATGGCGCCCTTGATCGAACCGAAGCCGCCGACGATGGCGGATGCGAAGGCTTTTAGCGCGATGGTCGAACCCATACCCGCCGTCACGGTGTAGACCGGTGCGATCAGAATGCCGGCGAGACCGCCGAGGCCGGTGCTGATCGCGAAGATCAGCGCGGTCATGCGGGCGACGCGAATGCCCATCAGGCGCGCGGTATCGGCGTCCTGCGCGGTGGCCTGAAGTTGCTTGCCGAGTTTGGTACGTTCTAGAAACCAATTCAGCACTGTCACCATCACTGAAGTCACGACGATGATCACGAGGTATTGCGGATAGACGAACACGCCATCGATTTTGACGGACTGCGCCTTGAATATGCCCGGCAACTGGAATGGCACCGGGCCGTAGATCAGCAGGAACACCTGCTCAAGAAACACCGAGGCGCCGACGGTTGCGATCATCACCGGCAGGAAGTTGCGTGGCCGGTTGCGGACCGGTTGATAGAGCACGAGTTGGAACAGCGCGCCGACCGCGCCGGTCAGCACCATGGCGAGCGGCAGTGCGACCCACCAGGGCCAGTGCGCGCCGAGCACGAGGCTGACCATGAAATACGCCCCGATCATCGCGAAATCGCCCTGCGCGAAATTCACGACATTGACCGAGGTGTAGATCAGCACGAAGCCCAGCGCGACGAGCGCGTAGATACTGCCGACCGCGAGGCCGGCGATCGTGAGCTGGATGAATTCGACGAACACGCGCCGGGCCGGCCGCGTTACTTGGTGAAATCGTCGTATTTGATCAGCTGCACCTTGCCGCCGGTGATTTTCACCACCGAATAGCCGTGCAGACCATCGCCCTTGTCATCGAAATTATAGACCCCTTCGACGCCTTTGTAGCCTTTGACCGCGCGGATGCCTTTCTGGATCGCGGGGCCGGAGGTGCCGTCCTTGGCGATGACCTGCGAGAGCACGTTGATCGCATCATACACCCAGCCACCAAACAGATCGGGATCGGAATGATAGGCGGCGGTGTATTTGGCGGTGAATGCCTGGGCCTGCGGGTTGCCGTTGGCCACGAAATCCGACACGCCATAGGTGCCGTTCACGGCCGATCCTGCCAGCTGAAGGCAGACGGCGGTGGCGATCGAGGGTGAGCCCATGATCTCGATTTTCAGGCCGAGCTGACGCAGTTGCTTAAGCATCTGGGCCTCGTCTTCGGAGTTTGTCATGTAGGTGGCGAGCAAGTTGGCGCCGGAGCTTTTGATTTTCTCGAGGAAGGACGTGTAGTCGCGCGTCGCGGTGGTGTAGCCCTGGTCGCTGACGACCGGCGTTTTGTCCTTGGCGAAGGCGGTTTTCAGGAGTTGGTTGCCGGCTGAGCCGAACGCATCGGTATCGTACAGGATCGCGACTTTCTTGGCACCCATCGAGTCGACGGCGTAGCCAGCCATGGCGCGCGAGGCGTAGGTATCGTTCGGGCGGAAGCGGAATACCCATTGATTGCCGACATGGGTCAGCATCGGGTCGGTGCCGCCGATCATGGTGGGGATTTTGTCGCGCGCGACGTAGGGCAGCGTCGCATTCACAATCGTGCTGCGGACCGAGCCGATGATGGCGATAATGTTCTGATTGGAGGCAAGCTTTTCATAAGCCGAGACGCCGGCTTGGTTCTTGCCCTGGTCATCCTCGACGAACAGCTTGATTTTCTTGCCGTTGATGCCGCCTTTGGCGTTGATTTCGTTGACGGCGAGCTTGGCACCATCGACCTTGTGCTTGCCGCTGAGCGCGGCCGGACCGGTCAGGTCGGCGATCAGGCCGATGTCGATTGTTTTGGCGGCCTGCGCGGTGGCGATGCCGAGCGTGGCTGCGAAAACAGCTGCACTGACGAGGCCGGTTTGGATTTTGATTGTCATGTTCGTTTCCCGTTCTGATCGATTTAATTTTTTAGGCTGATCGATTGGTGTCGATCGTATATTAAATTCAATCATCTCCGCAAGGGGCGGACGCGGGAGCGTAAGGGAGAGATGGTCTTCTTTTTTGTGAACAAAAAAGAAGCAAAAAAACTTCACCAACTTGGCCCGTGCCCGCGAATCCGCCCATGCCCCAAATTGAAAAAAGTTTTTTGCTTCTTTTTTACAAAAAAGACGTCTTCTCTTGTTACCCTTCCTACATCACCGCCCCAATCTGCCAAGGCACGAATTCATTATCGCCATAGCCGAGGATCTCGGATTTCGTCGCGGCACCCGAGGCAATCTCGATCAGCCGGTCGAAAATCTGCTGGCCTTTGGCCGCGATGCTGACACCATCCAGGATATCGCCGCAGTCGATATCCATGTCGGATTCCATCCGGCGGTACAGATCGCTGTTGGTCGCGAGTTTCAGGCTGGGCACCGGCTTGCAACCGAATGCCGAGCCGCGGCCGGTTGTGAAGCACAGAATATTCGCCCCGCCCGCCACCTGGCCGGTGGCGGAGACCGGGTCGTACCCCGGCGTATCCATGAACACGAGGCCGCGGCTGGTGACCGGCTCGGCGTAGCGGACCACCGCACTCAGCGGCACGCTGCCGCCTTTGGCGACGGCGCCGAGCGATTTTTCCAGGATCGTGGTCAACCCGCCGGCCTTGTTGCCGGGGGATGGATTGTTGTTCATCTCATCGCCGGTGCGTGCCACGTAAGCTCGCCACCAGTCGATCCGCGCGAGCAGATCATCGGCGACGCGCTGGCTGGCCGCGCGCCGCACCAGCAGATGCTCCGCCCCATAGATTTCCGGCGTTTCAGACAGGATGGCGGTGCCACCCTGCCGCACCAGACTATCCACCGCCGCACCCAGCGCGGGGTTGGCGGTCAGGCCGGAATAGGCGTCCGACCCGCCGCATTGCAGCGCCAGCACCAGTTCGGACGCCGGAATCGCGGTGCGCGTGGCGGCGTTGGCAATTGGCGCCATATCGCGCAACGCGGCGAGGCCGGCGGCGATGGTGGCCGGCGTGCCGCCGCTTTCCTGAATCGTCATCGACCGAAACGCGTCGCCCTCGGCAATGCCATAAGCCGATTTCATCCGCGCGATCTGAAACACCTCGCAGCCCAGGCCGACGAACAGGACCGCGGCGATATTCGGGTTGCAGGCGGTACCCCACAAAGTGCGTTCGAGCGTCTCGAACCCCTCGCCGTTCGCGGCCATGCCGCAGCCGGTGCCGTGGGTGAGCGGCACGATGCCGTCGATATTCGGATAGGCGTCGAGCAGGCCGGTCTTTTCGGCCTGGCGCACGATCTGGCGCGCGACCGTTGCGGCGCAGTTCACCGAGCTCAGAATCGCGATATAGTTGCGCGTGCCCGCCCGGCCATTGGCGCGGCGGAACCCCTGGAACGAGGCGGCTGGCTCAACCACGGCGGTCGGTTGGGACTCGACCTGATAGTCACGGTCGAACTCATGCAGCGTCACATTATGCTCATGCACCCAGGCGCCCGGCGCGATCGCGTGACCGGCAAAGCCGATGATCTGGCCGAATTTATGGATCGGCGCGCCCGGCGCGATCGCGGTGCTCGCCATTTTATGGCCGCGCGGAATCCGCTCGGCCGCCGTTATCCCCGCCGCGACGCTGCCGCTGGCGAGCGGCTCCAGGGCGACCAGAACATTGTCATCATGGTGCAGCCGCATGGTGGCCGGTCTTGTCATTGCTTGCCTCGAAAAGAATGCCGTATCGGCCTGTGTGCCGGAATTTCGCCTTGTCGGCCAGCCATCGCAGTGATTTCGGAGGGATGCGCTTTTTACAAAGAACACCCCATCCCCTACCTGAACCGCATGTGTTCGCTCATTCTCTCCTTTCTGCCGACCGAGGCTTGGCCCATCGTGATCGCGGCCAATCGCGATGAGCGGCTCGATCGCCCATGGGTCCCCCCTGCCCGCTTCTGGCCGGGAATCACCGCCGGGCGCGACCGCCTGGCCGGTGGCACGTGGCTCGGCGTCAATCATCACGGCGTCATCGCGGCATTGTTGAACCGCACCGGCAGCCTGGGCCCGGCGCCGGGGAAATCGAGCCGCGGTGATCTGCCGCTGATCGCCCTGCGCGCCACGACCGCCGCCGCCGCCGCCGATCGCATCTCCACCTTAGACGCCGGCTCATACCGCAGCTTCAACATGCTGATCGCCGATGCCGGCGGCGGTTTTCTGATTCGCGGCCTAGAATCCGGCGCGCCCCAGGTTGCGCCGGTCACACAAGGTATCACGATGATCACTGCCGGCGATCCGAACGATCCCGCCAACCCGCGCATCGCGCGCTACAAACCCCGGTTCGAAGCCGCCCCCCGCCCCGATCCATCAACCAATGATTGGTCGGGTTGGATCGCCCTGCTCGCCGACCAGTCCGCACCGGCCGAAACCACCCTCAACGTCGCGCCGCGCGACGGCTTTGGCACCGTGTCATCGAGCCTGATCGCGCTAGCCCCTCAGGCGACGCTGTTCCATTTTGCCTCCGGCCCACCGGACCGGGCCGCGTTTGTAGCGGTCGGGTTGGGGGCCGCGCCGTAGGCAAGCAAGGCAAGGCGCTCTACTGGGGTCGAGGGGCCGAAACCTCCCGCCGTGCTTGCTGACCACTCACATCCAATCCGGCTCTGCCTCAATGCGTGCCGGGATGTTTTGCCAGCCAGCGGCGCATCTGTTTGATTTCGTGATCCTGGGATTTGATGATTTTGCGGGCCATGCGCTTCAAAAACGGCGATTTGCCGTATTTCAGTTCCGTCTGAGCCATTGTCACGGCAGCTTCGTGGTGAGGCACCATCATCATGACGAAATCCTGGTCGGTTTTACCGGTCATCGGCATCGATTTGGTTGCCTGGTTCATTTGCTGCATTGATTCCACGAACGATTGATCGGCCGGGGTCATGCTGGTTTGGCCCCATGCGAGCGGGGCTGCTGCCAGCAGGGCCAGTCCGGCGGAAAACGCGACGTGGCGGATTTTCATGAATACTCTCCTGAATCGATGGACGCGGACGCTTCGGGAACGTGGTCGTGCCGGCGGGTCGTTTCAACGCCGCTCCTTCCTTGAACACCACCCGTCTTTCATGGGTGCCGCCGGGCCTGACACCCCTCGTGCCGGGTCCGGAACTGGGGCATAGGGTATGGATAAAAATTGCAGGAGCGAACATGAACCGAGCCTCGTTTTGCATCACCCTGGGTCTGGCTGTGCTGGCTTGTGGCGGCATGGCGCAGGCGGCGCCGGAGACGTTGCAGCTCACGCCCGGCAATATGCTGGCGCAGACGCATTCGGGCGCCATTTTATTCACGGTGACCGGCACGTATCGCCAGCTTGCCGGCACGCTCATGTTCGATCCGGTGGCGAAGACCTGTTCGGTCGATGTCACGTTCCAGACCCGCAGCCTGGCTTTGCCCAATGCGATCATTCGGGGTCAGGTGATGGCCAAGGATTTTCTTGATCCCGACAAATATCCGACCTCGCGCTATGTCGGCACCTGCACCAAGGGCGGTACGGTGATGGCGGGGAAGCTGACCAATCATGGCCAGACGCATCGGTTCGACATGGCGGTGACCTATCGGATGGTCGATGGCAAACTGGCCGATATCGACACGGCGGGGTCGTTCAACCGGTATCATTGGGGTCTCACCGGCCAGTCGATGACGGTGAGCAAGATGATCCGGGTGACCAATAAAATCTCGCTCGATGGCAAGCCGCCTGCCTGACCGCGGCGCATGGGCAAACTGGTCTGGCTGGCGGCCTACCCGAAATCGGGCAACACTTGGCTGCGTGCCTTTATCCATAACTATCTGGCCGACGATGCGGCGCCGTATGACATCAACCGCCTGACCGATCTCACCACCGGAGAGAGCGGGGCGGCGCTGTATCACCGCCATGATCCGCGGCCGGCGCGCGCCTATCGGGCGGCTGAGCTGGCGCTTCTGCGCCCGCTGGTTCATCGCGACCTGATGGGAGCGGATGCGGCGCGGGTGTTCGTGAAGACCCATAATGCGGCGATCGTGAGCCACGGCGTGCCGCTGATCACGCCGGAGGTGACGGACCGGGCGATCTATCTGGTGCGCGACCCGCGCGATGTGGTGGTGTCGTATGCGGCGCATCTGGGGATCACGCTCGATGCGATGATCGCGCTGCTGGCGGACGATCGGGCGGTGAGCGGCGGTGATGATCGCAAGGTGTTGGAGTTCATCGGCTCGTGGTCGCGCCATGTCGCTTCATGGACCGCCAATCCCAATCCGACGCTGCTGGTTTTACGCTATGAGGATCTGCTGGACGATCCGGTGGATGGGTTCGGCGATGTGGTGCGGTTTCTGGGCGCGACCCCGGATGCGGCCCGCCTCGAACGCGCAATCGCTGCGAGCGGGTTCGCCACGCTGGCGGCACAGGAGCAGGCGCGCGGTTTTGCCGAACGCCCGGCGAGCGCGGCCGCGGCGTTTTTTCGCAGCGGCACCGCCGGCCAGTGGCGCACGGCGCTCAGCCCCGCGCAGCGGCGGCGGATCGAGCGGGATCACGCCGTGCAGATGCGCCGGTTTCGCTATCGGGATCAGTAGCCCTTCGAAAGATCGACCAAGGTCGGCGGGTCGCGCCCTTCGGCCAGTGTGGCGAGGTTGGCGAAGAATTTCGCGAGCGTCGCGGCGTTGTAATGATCCGGATCATCCGAGGAGATATGCGGGGTGATGATCAGGTTTTCAGCCGTCCAGACCGGATCGCCCGGCGGAATCGGCTCGGCGGCGAATACGTCGAGCACCGCGCCGGCGATGGCATGGGTGTTCAGCGCCGCGATCAGCGCCGCCTGATCGACCAGACCGCCCCGGCCGATATTGATCACCCCGGCATGGGCGGGCAGCAGCGCGATCCGCCTGGCATCGAGCAGGTGGCGCGTCGCGTGGGTGAGCGGGCATGCCAGGAGCAGAAAATCGCTGCTGGGCAGCACGGTATCGAGCGCGGCGATCGGCAGCGTTTCGTCGCAATCCGGGTGCGGATCGGTTCCGAAGCGGATACCGGTGACATGGATGCCGAATTGCCGCGCCCGCCGCGCCGCGCCGCCGCCGAGGCCGCCGACGCCGACGATGGTTGCCCGCCGCCCCGCCACCACGCCCGAGGGCCGGCGCTGCCAGCGCTGCGCGCGTTGATCCGCCGCGAAGCACTGCATCTGCGTCGTCAGCATCAGCATCGCCATGATCGCGAATTCACCGGCCCGATCGGCATGCACGCCGCGATTGTTCAACAGCTTCACCCCTGCCGGGATCATGTCAAACGGCGCCAGCGCATCGACGCCGGCGGCGGTGGACTGAATGAGCTTGAGGTGCGGTGCCCCCATCAGGTCGAGCCGCCGCACCGCACCCGGCGTTGCGATCAGCACTTCGAGCGTATCGGCCGCCGCCTCGTAATCGGCGATACTCTCGCCCATGGTCAGCCGATGGCCCTGGCCGGCGGCCCCGGCCAGCGCCGCCGCCGTATGAAACTCATCCGCCGTCAATTTCAGGAACGGGCTGTCGGGAAACTCGTGGATATGGATATGCATGCTCAACCCTGTTGATGGAAACCGAAATGCAGCAGCAGGAACAGCACACCGCCGATCAGAAAGCCAACCAGCGTGCCGTTGACCCGGATGAACTGCAAATCCTTGCCCACCCGGAGTTCGAGCTTGTCGGTGATGGTTTCGGCATCCCAGTTGCCGACGACGCGGCCGATGAACCCGGCGATTTCGACCTGTGCGGCCGGCAGCAGCCGCGCCACCACCGCGCCCGCGGCGGCGGAAATCCGGGCGCGGGTGCCGGGATCATCGCGCAACATGCCGCCCAGATTGGCAAGGATCGTATCGATCAGGGCCACGCTGTGCCCGCCCCGCCGCCCGGCATCCTGCGCCACGGCATCGCGCAGCCTGGCCCAGATGTCGCGCCCCCAGGCCCGCATGCTTTCGTGCGTGACCAGGCCGCGCAGCGCAGCGCCAAGTTCCGCCGCCCGTGCCGGGTCTTCGGTCAGGCGGATGATCTCGCGGCCGACCCATTCGTCGAAGGCGGCGCGCAATTCAGAGCCATCCGGCCGGACCCTGTCGAGTTCGGTGTTCAGCGTGCTCACCACTTTCGAGGCGATATTGGCACCGACCGCCCAGCCGACCAGTACGCCGCCCTGCTCGCGCACCCGCTCGCGCACGATCTGCTTCAAATCCGCCTCGCGGGTTTGCAGCATGGCGCGCAATTGTTCGAGAATGAATGAAAATACCTCCTGATGCCGCCCGCTCTGCACCAGCGAGGCAAGTGCGCGCGCCACCACCCGCCCGGCCGCCGGACCACCGGCAATGCGCGGCAGCAACCTGGTGAACAGCCGCCGCAGCCGGCCATCCTCGACCGATTGCAGCAGCCTTGGCAGGGACCCCGCGATCGCCTCGGCCATCGGCCGCGCCATTGCCGGATCGGCCAGAAACCGGCCGAGCAGATCGGGGATGTCGAGCCCGGCCAGAAACCGCGCGACATCCGCCTCGGTAAAGACGTGATTGGCAACGAACCGGCCCAGCGCGCCACCCAGGCGCTCCTTCTGCGCCGGCAAAATCGCGGTGTGCGGAATCGGCAGGCCCAGCGGATGGCGGAACAGCGCGGTGACCGCGAACCAGTCGGCAATGCCGCCGATCACGCCAGCCTTGGCGGCATCGCGCAGAAACAGCGCGCCCAGCGTCGGTGGCAGCCAATAGGCAAAGGCCGCAAGCGCCGCCATCACGACGAGCAAACCGCTGGCGAAGGCACGATGGCGGGCAAGGGACCGGCGCAGGGGCAGGTCGGGATCGGTCTCGATGATCGGTCGTGGCATCGGCGTGATGTGGCCTGCGGTACCGCGATCGGCAAGCGGTCCCTTATAGTCTGCTAAGGCGGCCGATCAGGGTAAGGAAGAGTCTTCTTTTTTGTGAACAAAAAAGAAGCAAAAAAAACTTTGTTAATTTGGGACCGTGCCCGTGAAACCGGCGATACCCCAAATTAAGGAAAGTTTTTTGCTTCTTTTTTACAAAAAAGAAGCCTTCCTCGCCTCCCTCCGACTCCCCCTACAGTTTTCCTTGCCGAGTCCCCCGCAACAGGCGCAGATTTGCTCCGGAGGAACGTGCCATGGTCATGCGCAATGCAGGCCGGGTGAAAGCCCCGGGTGAACTGGGCGGCAAACCACATGAATCGGCGGGCTGGCGGCCGAGCCGGGACCGCGAGCGACTATCGCCAGGCATCTGGATCGCGGGTTTTGTCTTGGCGGGTGGGGTGATTGCCCTGATGGCGGCGTTGTTCGGCGTCACGTGATCGCGCCCTATGGGCAAATCCGGCCGGTCGGGTCTAATCTTGCGGCATGGACAGCAATCATACCCAAATTCAAGCCGAGCTCGATGCGCTGATCGGGCGCACCGCGTTGGTCAGCGACGTCGTCTCATCCCATCGCATCGCCGCCCTGGCCGCGACGCTCGATACCGATGCCCCGGCCGATGGCAGCGTGCCGCCGCTCTGGCACTGGGTGTTGTTTCAGGACTGGCAGAAATGGAGCACGCTCGGACCCGATGGCCATGCCGCGCGCGGCGAGTTCATGCCCGCGATTGCGGGGATGGAGCGTCGGATGTGGGCGGGCAGCACCGTCACGTTTCATCGGAGCCTGCGCGTGGGCGAGGCGGTGGAGCGCCGGTCCAGCATCGCCGGCGCCACGCTCAAACAGGGCCGCACCGGCACGCTCGCGTTCATTCAGTTGCGCCATGATATCGGCCCCACCGGGGAGACGGCGATCACGGAGTTGCAGGACGTGGTGTATCGCGCCGCGGACGATCCGGCGGTTAGCGCGGCGGTGCCCGAACCGGTGCCGCCGGCGGCGCGCACCCGCAGCGTGATGCCGGATGCACTGACGCTGTTTCGCTATTCGGCGGTAACCGGCAATTCCCATCGCATTCACTATGATTACGAATATGTCACCGGGACCGAACATTATCCCGGTCTGGTGGTACAGGGCGCATTACAGGCGACCTGGCTCGCCGATTTCGCGCGCGCTTGTCGTAACGAGGCGCCGATCAGCCGGTTCGCCTTCCGGGCTCGGCGGGCGGTGTTTCAGGGTAAGGCGCTGACCCTGGCCGCGATCGACGGGCCGGACGGGCTCGATCTGACGCTGCGCGACAGCGGCGGCGCGGTGTGCATGGCCGGCACGGCACGGTAATGCCGTTTCTGACCGAAACCGAGCCGCCGCGGGGCGTGGCGCTTGACGTGATGCCGGGGATTCGCCGCATCGTCGCGCGCAATCCCGGCATCATGACCTATCACGGCACCAACACCTACCTGATCGCGGCGGCGGACGGGTTGACCGTGCTCGATCCCGGGCCGGACGATCCGATCCATGTACGGGATATACTGGCGGCGGCCGGCGAGACGCCGATCCGGCGGATCGTGCTGTCGCACACCCATCACGATCATCTGGGTGCCACGGCGGCGTTGCAATCGGCCACCGGCGCGCCGACCTACGGGTTCGAGCACTCGGCGGCACTGCGTTTCACGCCCGATCACCCGCTCGCGGATGGCGATGTCGTGGCCGGGCTCACCGCTGTGCACACGCCGGGCCACGCCAGCGATCATCTGGCGTTTGCCTATCAGGACATCTTGTTCAGCGCCGATCACGTGATGTCGTGGTCATCCTCGATCGTCAACCCGCCGGATGGCGACATGCAGGCGTATTATGCCTCGTTGCAGCGCCTGCTCGACCGGGCGGATCGGCTCTATCTGCCCGGTCATGGTCCGGCGCTACTTGAACCCCGGACCCTGGTTGCCGAGATGCTGGCGCATCGGCGCAAGCGCGAGGCGGCGATTCTCGAAGCCTTGCACGGCGACCCGGCCTCGGTGACCGATCTGGCGGCGCGGCTCTATGCCAAGCAGAATCCGATGCTGAAAATCGCCGCCGAGCGCAATGTGCTGGCGCATCTACTCAAGCTGCGCGCGGAAGGGTTTGCCGCCGAGCACGGCGCGGTATGGCACGCGACCTGACCGATATCACGGATACGTGACATTGCTATCGCGGCACCCTATATCGAGCGTCCAACCCGTAATGGAGCGACCCGATGAGTGCCATGAAATCAACTCTTGCTGCCGCCGTCGCCATCCTCGCGCTGGGCGGTTTGAACCTGGCCCACGCCAAGGGCTGCCTCAAAGGCGCGGTGGTGGGCGGTGTTGCCGGGCACTACGCGCATCACCATGCCGTGATCGGCGCGGTAGGCGGCTGTATTGCTGGGCATGAACTGGCCAAGCACCGCGCCAAGCTCGCGCGCGAAAGAGCCGCCGAGGCGCGGGCCAAGTCCGGCAACTGAGCAACGGGGTCAAAACAAAACGGCCGACCCCGAACGGTCGGCCGTTTTTTTATGCACGCAAGCCGAAGCTCAGGCGGTCAACCGTGCCTGGACGGCATTGCGCTGTTCGGCGCGCTGCTCGGAAACCTGAGTCTTCATAGACTTCTGCAGTTTTTCGAACGCCCGGACTTCGATCTGGCGGACCCGCTCGCGCGAGATGTTGTATTGCTGCGACAGATCTTCGAGCGTGGTCGGCTCATCCTTGAGGCGGCGCTGGATCAGGATGTGGCGTTCACGATCGTTCAGGGTCTTCAGCGCGGTGGTCAGCAAGGCCCGGCGTCCGGTCATTTCCTCGCGATCGCCGATGCTTTCTTCCTGGCTCTCCTGATCATCGACCAGCCAATCCTGCCACTCGCCCTCGCCATCCATGCGGATCGGCGCGTTCAGGCTATGATCGGGTGCGGCGAGGCGGCGGTTCATGCTCACCACGTCCTGCTCGGGCACACCGAGCACGCGGGCGACCTTGGCCACCTGTTCGGGCTGCATGTCACCGTCCTCGATCGCCTGCATCTGCCCCTTCAGGCGGCGCAGGTTGAAGAACAGTTTTTTCTGTGAGGCCGTGGTGCCCATTTTCACCAGCGACCAGGAATGCAGGATATATTCCTGGATCGCGGCGCGGATCCACCACATCGCATAGGTTGCCAGGCGGAAACCGCGTTCCGGATCGAACCGCTTGACCGCCTGCATCATGCCGACATTGCCCTCGGAGATCAGCTCGCCGAGTGGCAGGCCATAGCCGCGGTAGCCCATCGCGATTTTCGCCACCAGGCGCAGATGCGAGGTCACTAGCTTATGGGCGGCCTTGTGATCTTCGTTATCGCGCCAGGCACGTGCCAGACGGTCTTCTTCTTCGGGAGCCAGCATCGGGTACTTGCGGATCTCTTGCAGATACCGGGAAAGATTGCCCTCACTCGGGGCCATGGTACTCATTCCGGAGGCCATTGATTGAATTCCTCTCGATTTATTCGCGTCGTCGATTCTTGCGTCGTCTCTATTACCAGACTAGCCACCGTTCGGATGCGCAACGGCCGAACCCTCGTGATGCCTCGTCTCTTGTGAGCATTGTTATACACGGGATCGTCCTCATGACGTATCACGGTTCCGTTACAACCCCTGAAAACGGCGTAATTGGCCGGCAATCTGGCTTATTTCGGAAATTATTAACTTGACAGTGATTTTTATGCCCCCACGAAACGCGACTTGTCAAGAAATAAGACCTGTGTGGTCAGGTATAAGATTAGTGCAAAACGGTTATGAAACGGTTAATAGATCCACGAGCGCCGTAAAATCGGCCGGCGGCGGGGTTTCGAATCGCAGCGCCGCACCGGTGCGCGGATGCACAAAGCCGAGGCTCGCCGCATGCAGCGCCTGGCGGGGAAAATCGAGCAGCACCGAACGCGCAGGCTCGGCGATATGTGCCGCCGCGGCCGGCCGCCGCCGCAGATAGACCGGATCACCAACCACCGGATGGCCGATATGCGCGAGATGCACCCTGATCTGATGGGTCCGCCCCGTCGCCAGCCGGCACTCCAGCAGAGTGGCGCCGAGGCCGAAGCGCTGCGCGGTGGTGAAATGGGTCAGGGCAAACCGCCCGCCGCGCGCGGCCACTGCCATGCGCTTGCGCTCGCGCGGATCGCGCCCGATCGGCGCTTCGATCGCGCCGGCAGCCGATTGGGGCGCGCCCCAGCAGAGCGCGAGGTAATGCCGCTCAAGGTCGCGCGCCGCGAACGCTTCGGACAGCGCGTGATGCGCCAGTTCGGTCTTGGCCACGACCATGACGCCAGACGTATCCTTATCGAGCCGGTGCACGATGCCGGGGCGTTTCTCACCCCCGATGCCGGCGAGACTGTCGCCGCAATGCGCGATCAGGGCATTGACCAGCGTGCCGTCCAGATTGCCCGGCGCCGGGTGCACCACCAGGCCGGCCGGCTTGTCGAGCACGATCAGATCGTCGTCTTCATAGAGAATAGGAAACGGGATCGCCTGACCTTGGGGCGTTGCGGGCAGCGGGGCCGGAATGTCGATGCGGTAGAGCGACCCGGCGCGCACGGGAGCCGAGGGCGTCGGCGCCGGCGCATCATCGCAGGTGACCAGCCCATCCTCGATCAGGATCTTGATGCGCGAGCGCGACATGCCTGCGAGTTTGGCGGCCAGAAACCGGTCCAGCCGCTCGCCCTGGTCGTCCGCCGTGGCGGAGAACGCCAGATTGCCGTACAGCAAGGCTGGATCAGGCGGGGATGGATGGGATGGATCGGGCTCAGGACTCACGGAAATCGGCACCGGATGTACGGGGTTTGAAGGCGCTGGTGATCGGGATGGGCGTGCTCATCGTGCTGGGCACCGCCCTGGTGATCGGGGTTGTGGTCAAACGCATGGTCGAGTCAACCGCCAGCCCGGGCACGGCTGCGACGCGACCGGCGGCGATTCCGGGCGCGGCGCCGTTCCGGACCGTACTGCCCGCGGCGTCCGGGGCAACCATCACCGGTCTTGCCGCGTCGGGCGGGGTGATCGCCATCTGGGTGCACGATGACAAGGGCGGCCGCGTCGATTTCATCGACCCGCACACCGGCGCGGTCCTCGGCAGCGCCGCGGCGCCATGAAAGGCAAGGCAACACTAGCGAACAAGGCACGACTGCCGAGCAAACCATGCGCCGCGTGCGGGCGGCCGTTCACCTGGCGGCGCAAATGGGCGCGCGACTGGGACAATGTGCGATATTGCTCGGACGCCTGCCGCACTGGCAAACGCGACGCCACGATCGAACGCCAGCGGCGCACAGCCTCGTGACCCGGCCGGCACCGCGATCCGCCCGCTAAACTTTGCGCCACCCGCTTGATGGCCGCGCCAATCTCGATTATCACGCAGACCAACAACGTCCCGTTCGTCTAGAGGCCTAGGACACTGCCCTTTCACGGCGGCAACACCGGTTCGAATCCGGTACGGGATACCATTTAAATCCAGACACCCTTCCCCGTCGCTACCGAAGCGGCTCGAAACTCCGTTGTGCCGGGCTCCCGCCTGATCAAACGGATTGAACACGCCGACCCGATCGATCAGACTGCGCGCATGACCGAGGGGCTGTTCCACCCGCACCAGATATCGATCCCCGGCGTGCCGGCCGATCACTTATGCGCCGCCATGGTCCGCATCCTGCCGCGCACGGTCCTCGTGCTCGACCTCGCGCCCACGCAGGAGGTGGCGCAGTCCCTCGCCCGCAACGAATCCCGCCCCGATGGATCGGAGTACTGGTACCGATGGTTCACCGCGGCGGATGTCGCGAACATCGATGATCCAGCGTTCAATCTGGGCATGGTCCGCCACGAATTCGCGCGCGCGGTGAAATCGGGCATGGCGTTTCCGGCAACCATGCCCCTCGATGGCGGAGGTTCCGGCTTCGCGGTCACGGCGGATGGCCTCGTCGTCACCAACTACCATCTGGTGACGGCCGAAATCGCCACGTATCAGCGCGAGGGCGGCGCGCTCAACCAACCGGTGCGCTGCCGCTCGCTCCGCGCCGAGGTCGCGTACCGAACCGAAGCCGGCACCTGGGCATGGCGCGATGCCGCGGCGCTCTGGCTGGTATCCAACCCGCCGCGCGCCCGTGCACTCTGGCAGGATGCAGCCGGGCTGCACCATTGGCGCGAGGACACCGCTTTGCTGCGCGTCGAACCGGCGCCATCCGCGCATCTTGCACTGGCGGCGCGAACCCTGGATGTTGCCGAACCGGTCTGGATGGCGGGTTTTCCGCTGCGCACCGCCCGCGCGGCCGAAGCGCGCGCCGCCCTGGGCTACGCCGATGCGGATGGCAGCCTGCGCGTCTCGACCGGACAGGTTCTGGCGGTGGACGGTGCCGATTATTTCACCACCGATGCCGATGGATCGATGGGGAACAGCGGATCGCCGGTGTTCGATCGTGCGGGCAGCGTCGTCGGCATGTTTTCGCGCGCCGACGGCGACGGGCCGCGCCATGCGCTGGAATATGGGTATCTGAATCGGGTCCAGGTCAGCACGCGGCGCATTGTCCGCTCGGTCGGCCTCGCGGTGCCCGCCGACGCCGGCGATACGCGATAGCGAACCAGACGCGGGCGGTTCCGTTCCGAGCCGGACCCGCGATCGGCGCATTTGCCTCGATGCGCGAAGCATGGCCAATCTGCCGCTCCGTTGATCCCCAGCACGCAAGCGAGATTGATCATGGCACACCACACCACGCATCCCCAACGCCTCGCCGGCCAGCGCGCGTTGATCACCGGCGGCACCACCGGCATCGGCCGCGCCATTGCCGAGCGGTTTGCCGCCGAGGGGTGCGGCGTCACCATCACGCATCTGAACGACACCGACGGTGCGGCGGCCACGCTCGATGCCATGCACGCGATCAACCCGGCCGGCGCCCATAGCGCCGAGGCGGCGGACGCGGCCGATCATGATGCGATGGATGCGGTGGTGGCGCGCGCGATCGCGCTGACCGGCAGGCTCGATCATCTGGTGAACAACGCCGGCATTCAGTACGAGCAGCCGAGCGATCAGTTCGATCCAGTGCGGTTTGCCCGGGTCATCGCGGTCAATCTGATCGCGGTGGCACAGGTTTCGTCGCGCGTGCTGGCGCATATGGTCGAGCAGGGCAGCGGCAGCATCGTGACCATCAGCAGCGTGCATGAAACCGTACCGAAACCAGGATTCCTCTCCTACTCGGCGAGCAAAAGGGCGGTCGGCAACATCACCCGCACCCTGGCGCTCGAATTTGCCGGCCGCGGCATCCGGGTCAATGCGGTGGCGCCGGGTGCCACGATCACGCCGATGAACGCATCCTGGACCGGCGATGCCGCGCGCAAACGCGCGGTCGAAGAGCATATCCCGATCGGCCGTGCCGCCCAGCCGGCCGAAATTGCCGCGGCGGCGGCGTTCCTCGCCTCGAGCGATGCCAGCTACATCACCGGCCAGACGCTGTATGTGTGTGGCGGCCTGTCGCTGCACACCGAGTTCGCCCGCAACTGGACGACTTGAAGCAGGCGCATTTCACTAAAAATTGTGCTTGCGATCGTTTGCGCATTCGCTTAGAGAAAATTAACGCAAACGTTTTCGGAATACGTTTGCGGCGGAGAGGAAGCATGATGGTCAGGCGAACGCCGACCCCCAAAGCAGCGCTGGCACCGCGCGTGGCCCGCAAAAGCGAACAGCCCCTGGCGAACACGCCCGCCATCCGCGCCCGCATGCCCGAGGCCGGCCCCGCCACGATGCGCGATGTCGCTGCCCTCGCCGGCGTTTCGATCTCGACCATTTCCCACGTGCTCAACCGCACCCGCGCCGTGCCGGACGCCACCCGCGACCGCGTGATGCAGGCGGTCGCCACCACCGGCTACACGCCCAATTCGGTCGCCCGCTCGCTCAAGCGCGCGGAAACCCGCACCATCGGCATCGCGATCGGCGATATCACCAACCCGCATTTCACCGCCGTGGTCGATGCGATCGAAACCTCCGCCCGTGAGCGCGGCTATACCGTCATTCTCGTCGGCATCAGCGAATCGGCCGACCGTGAGATCGAGGCACTCGATGCGCTGCTCGGTCGGCGGGTCGATGGGCTCATATTGGCCCCCTCGGCCGATGGCGGCGCCGCCGTGCTCGAACGTGTGGCGCGCCATAACATCCCGGTCGTGCAGATCGATCGCGTCGCGAGCCCCGCCTGCGATGCCGTGGTGGTCGCCAACGCCGATGGCGCCCGCCGCCTGGTGCGCCACCTCGCCGCCTGCGGCCACCGGCGGATCGGTATGCTGACCGGCCTGCCCGGCCTGAGTTCGACGCGCGAACGCATCGCCGGCTATCGGGCCGGGCTGCGCGACGCCGGCATCACCTACGACGCGAAGCTGCTGGCCTGCGGCGAATACAGCGCCGAACCAGCCCGCCTCGCCACCGAGGCACTGCTCGCGCTGGCCGAACCACCCACCGCAGTCTTCGCCTCGAACAATCTGATGACGCTGGGCGCGATGCAGGCGCTGGCCGACCGTGACCTCGCCGTGCCCGACGATATCGCCCTGGTCGCGTTCGACGATTTCGCCTGGACCGATCTGTTCAAGCCGCACCTCACCACCGTGGCACAGCCATGCCGCGAAATCGGCATCACCGCGGTGCGCCTCCTGCTTGAACGCCTGGCGGAACCGGGCCTGCGGCCACGCCTCACGCGCCTGCCGGTCACGATCCAGCACCGCCGCTCATGCGGCTGTGCGGCGGATGCGGGCGCGATCACATGAAATCTTCAACTGAAAGGGAGGCTGGATCATCGAGACGATGGATATCGCAAGGGGTTTATGCAGGGAAGACTAGGCAAGGTAAGGCTTCTTTTTTGTAAAAAAGAAGCAAAAAACTTTCCGACTCTGGGGCACGGGCGCTTTCACAGCCGCAGTCCCAAATTAATAAAGTTTTTTTTGCTTCTTTTTTGTTCACAAAAAAGAAGAGCTCACTTCCCTCACCTTCCCTTCATCAACCAAGAATTTCATTGACCCGAGGCGCAAAAACGCCCTCAATCATCGAAAACGACGCAAGACCAACCAGGAGAGAAACATGACCATCCACAAAAAAATCGCGAGCCGCGCCGTCCTCGCGCTCGCCGCCGTCACGGCCCTCGGCGCCGCAACCGCCCAGGCCGCGCCGATCAAGGCCTGCCTGATCACCAAAACCGATTCCAACCCGTATTTCGTCACCATGCGCACCGGCGCGCTCGCCGAAGCCAAGAAACTCGGCGTCGACCTGAAAACCTATGCCGGCAAATACGACGGCGACAACCAATCCCAGGTCTCCGCGATCGAAACCTGCATCGCCGATGGCGCCAAAGGCATTCTGATCACCCCGTCCGACACCCAGGCAATCGTGCCGACCGTGGAAAAAGCCCGCAAGGCCGGCCTGCTGGTGATCGCGCTCGATACCGCGCTGGACCCGACCAATGCCGCCGACATGACCTTCGCCACCGATAATTTCGAGGCCGGCAAGCTGATCGGCGAATGGGCCAAGGCGAAACTGGGCGCCAAGGCGAAGGATGCCAAGATCGCCATGCTCGACCTGTCGATCTCGCATCCGACCGTCGATATCGACCGCGATCACGGCTTCCTCGCCGGCTTCGGCGTGCCGATCAAGGACCCCAAGACCTTCGACGTGCCGGATCCCCAGATCGTCGGCCACGCCGAGACCGGCGGTTCGGAAGAAGGTGGCCAGAAAGGCATGGAGACGCTGCTGGCCCGCAACCCCAACATCAACCTGGTCTACGCGATCAACGAACCGGCGGCGTTCGGTGCCTATCAGGCGCTGAAATCGGTCGGCAAGACCAAGGATGTCACGATCGTGGCGATCGATGGCAGTTGCTCGGGTGTGGCCGGCGTCAAGGCCGGGATTATTGGTGCAGACTCACAACAATACCCGCTGAAAATGGCCTCGATGGGCATTGCCGCCATCGTGAAATTCGCCAAGGACGGCACCAAGCCCGCCGCCAGCGCCGGCAAGGATTTCTTCAACACCGGCACCCAGTTGATCACGGCGCATCCCGAACCCGGCGTCGCCTCGATCAGCCCGGCCAAGGGCGCCAAGCTCTGCTGGGGCAACTGAGACCGTAAAGACGACCAACGGGAGCGGCGCGCACCGCCGCTCCCTTCATAACCGCGCCGAAACAATCGCGCGGTCCTGGAGGGGAAGACATGTCGACCATTTCGCCGGGCCCGCAAGGCTTCGAGGCCGCAATCAAACCCGCCGGCGCCGATCAGGTGGCCGAGTTCGTCCACCGCAAATCGGCGCTCGAACGGATGCAGCACATCCTGCATGAAACACCGTGGCTCGCGCCGCTGATGGTGCTGATCGCCTCGCTGATCGGCTTCGGCATCGCGGTCGGCGCGCGGTTCTTTTCGGCCTATGCGCTGACGCTGATCCTCCAGCAGGTGACCATCACCGGCATCGTCGGTGTCGCTCAGTCGCTGGTCATTCTCACCGCCGGGATCGATCTGTCGGTCGGCGCCATCATGGTGCTCGCCTCGGTGCTGATGGGGCAATGCACCTTTGTCTACGGCCTGCCGGCGCCGATTTCGATTCTGTGCGGTTTCGCCTTCGGCGCCGCGGTCGGTTACCTGAACGGCACGCTGGTCGCGCGGATGAAACTGCCGCCCTTCATCGTCACGCTCGGCATGTGGCAGATCGTGCTGGCCGCGAATTATCTGTATTCCAACAACCAGACGATCGGCGCCACCCAGATCGAGCTGAAAGCGCCGCTGCTGCAATATCTTGGCAACACCTTCGTGATCGGCGCCAACGCGGCGGGCAACGGCGGTGCAACCTTCACCTACGGCGTCATTCTGATGCTCGCGCTGGTGCTGCTGTTCGCCTACGTGCTGCGCCACACCGCCTGGGGGCGGCATGTCTATGCGGTCGGTGACGATCCGGATGCGGCAGCACTGGCCGGCGTGCAGGTGAAGCGCATGCTCATCAGCGTCTATACCTTGTCCGGCCTGATCTGTGCTGTCGCCGGTTGGGCGTTGATTGGCCGTATCGGCGCCATTTCGCCAAATTCTGGCCAGTTCGAGAACATCAACTCGATCACCGCGGTGGTGATCGGCGGGATTTCGCTGTTCGGCGGACGGGGCTCGATTCTCGGCATGATTTTCGGCGCCATGATCGTCGGCGTGTTCACCCTCGGGCTCAACATGTACGGCACCGACCCGCAATGGACCTATTTGCTGATCGGCGCGCTCATCATCGTCGCCGTCGCGGTCGATCAATGGATCAGAAAGGCAGCCGTGTAATGGAACCGATTCTCACAGGCCGTAACCTGGTCAAACGCTACGGCCGCGTCACCGCGCTGGATAATTGCGACTTCGACCTGTATCCCGGCGAGATCCTCGCCGTGATCGGCGACAACGGCGCGGGCAAATCCTCGCTCATCAAGGCAATCTCCGGCGCCGTGCAGCTCGATGAGGGGGAAATCACCCTCGAAGGTCGCAAGGTGCGCTTCGCCTCGCCCATCGCGGCGCGCGCCGCCGGCATCGAAACCGTGTACCAGACGCTCGCGATGTCACCGGGATTATCGATCGCGGACAATATGTTCATGGGCCGCGAAATTCGTAAACCGGGCATTCTCGGCAGCGTGTTCCGCAAGCTCGACCACGCGGAGATGCAGCGCATCGCGCGCCAGAAACTCAGTGAACTCGGCCTGATGACGATCCAGAACATCAACCAGGCGGTCGAAACGCTGTCGGGCGGCCAGCGCCAGGGTGTCGCGGTGGCCAGGGCGGCGGCGTTCGGCTCGAAAGTGATCATCCTCGATGAACCGACGGCGGCGCTGGGCGTCAAGGAATCGCGCCGCGTGCTCGAACTCATCCTCGATGTCCGCTCCCGCGGCATCCCGATCATCCTGATCAGCCACAACATGCCGCATGTATTCGAGGTGGCGGACCGCATCCACGTCCACCGCCTCGGCCGACGCCTCTGCCTGATCAACCCGAAGGAGCACAGCATGTCGGACGCCGTCGCCTACATGACCGGCGCAAAGGTGCCGGATCAGGCGCTGGCGGCGTGATGGGCGCACGCCATCCGATGATGGCAGAGGGTGCCGACCGACTTCTAAAAAGTTGGTAACCAGCCCGCCGTATCGACAAAGCGCGTGTTAGTGGTTTCAATCGTCGGGCCCCGACAGCAGCCGTATTGCAACATTGGGCAG
Organism: Acidiphilium rubrum; assembly: GCF_900156265.1. Classification (GTDB taxonomy): domain Bacteria; phylum Pseudomonadota; class Alphaproteobacteria; order Acetobacterales; family Acetobacteraceae; genus Acidiphilium; species Acidiphilium rubrum. Next base: position 56,664 of record NZ_FTNE01000013.1, on the reverse strand, counting down.
ACGATTTGGCTCGAACGGCAGACAGGGAGACGTTCAATGATTGATCCGGCAGCCGTAAACGACAGCGAGACCCGCCCGATCCAGCCCCGGCGACGGAGTCTGCTGCGCGACGCCGGCCTCGCGGCAGTCGGCGCGGCCGCGGTAGGAGGGATGACGGCCGCCGGTCTTGGCACTGCTTCAGCCGGTGCGACGACGTCGTCGATACCGATGAACGATGTGTCGCAACTCGTATTCGTTCTGATTTTAAAATACGTGACTGCGAATTACTATCTTCTGGCAGCGACCGGTCAAAGCCTCGGTCCGGACGACACCAGTGGCAATTTCAGCTTCTACACGAACACGGTCGGCAATTTCCCGGGCAAGACGGTCATCGGGGGCGCCGCGGTGCCCTTCAAGACCGCCATCTTTCAACAATATGCCGACAATATCGCGGCGGACGAACTGACGCATCTGCGATATCTTCGTGCGGTCATCGCCCCCACAAATAATCTCTATCCAATGCCCGTCATCGATATGGCCGCTGTCTGGACCACTATCGCCGTGCAGGCGCAGTTGATCGTTCCTGGCCAGACATTCAATCCGTTCGCGGACGAGATCAGCTTTCTGCTGGGTGCTTATTTTTTAGAGGATCTCAGCGTCTCCTACATTTGTGGTGCCGTGCCGACCTTGTCCGACGCTTCGCTCTCGGAGTATTTCGGCGCTTTGTCCGGGGCGGACGCGTATCACGCGGGCACGATCCGGACCCTGTTGGCAAGAATTGGCGGCGGCGGCCCTGTCGCCAAACTGTCTGCACTCCGGCAATCGCTGTCCGGCGTCGTGGATACCGGGATTTTGACACCGGCCGGCACGGTCAACATCGGTCCGTTCGGGCCACAAGCCCTCATGTTAACGCGCACCCCGGTCGAGGCGTACAACATTCTGTACCTGACACCCGGATCGTCCTTTCCGGCAGGACAAACCGGGGGATTTTTTCCGGCCGGCATCTATTCCTAGAAACGCGAATTTACGGCGCTTAAGCATCGGTGCCGTTATCAGGGGTGGTCTGATGATTGGCACCCGGAAACCTGCCTGACAAAACAGGTCTGACGCACGAGCGCACCTCCGCTTCGACAGCCAGCGTTAAGACCATCCGAACGACGAGCAGGTGCAAATCCGCGACGTCGAACGCTCATGCCCGGGTAGGCTCGCATCGGTCCATCGGCAGGGTGACCATTGCGTCATTCGGACGCGGTATGCCACTCGCTGGGCCATCGCCTCAGACTCGATATTTTTATGAAAAATCTCAAAATACAGAAATTGTCTTGTCAGACGCCCTGTTGTCGCAGTATCGTAACGTCTCGAATGATGGGTTCGCATGCTCGTTCAGGCGCCGGTTACCGTTGTTGGCCGGCATACTGAACGGCCTGCACTTATCAATTCATCATATCGCGCGGCATGATCTTAAGAACCGGATTGCAGGGAAACAGACAGTGGACGAGCAGGTCGTTTTGAGTGGCACCGATACACAATCGCAGAGGCCCGGGCGGCGCCAGATATTGCGCAACAGCGGTATGGGCGCCTCAGGGCTGGCCGCGCTGGCCGGCTTGACGATCGCAGGCACGAGCGCGGACGCGAGCAGCACGACGCCAATCCCGGGAGTTACCACCAATGATTACTACAATCTCGCGCTCATTCAGAACATCCAGTATCTCGAAGCCACGTACTATCTCTACGCCGTGACCGGCCAAGGCTTGTCGGCCGCCGACACGGCCGGCATCGGCACCGCCGGCACCGTGACAGGCGGTAGCGCGGTGCCGTTTCGGACTTCGATCATCCAGCAATACGCCAACGACATCGCGGCCGACGAACTGACCCATGTCAGAACCATCCACACTGAATCGATTTTGAACGGGTTTGCCATGCCGGATATCGACATGCGGACCGCCTGGACCACAATGGCGCTTGCCGCGGGACTCATCGTCCCCGGACAGATTTTCAACCCGTTCGCCGATGAAATCAGCTTCATGCTCGGTGCCTTTTTTCTCGAGGACATCGCGGCTGCCGCATTGTGCTTCGCGATCGAATCCCTCAGCTACAACACCAACCTGACTTATCTGGGCGCGCTGATGGGCGCGGAATCCTACCACGCCGGCACCATTCGCACCCTGCTCGCCAAAATCGGCGGCGGTGCCGTGGCCAACAAAATCGCGGCCCTGCGTGCCTCCCTGTCAGGCGCGAATGACGACAGCGGCATCCTGCAGCCGAACGGCTACGTCAACGTCGGCCCGTTCAGCCCCCAGGCGCTGCTGTTCCGCCGCAGCTACGCCCAGACCCTCAACATCCTGTTCCTATCGTCCGGCGCCACGTCCGGCGGCTTCTTTCCGAACGGCGTGAGCCCGGTATTTCTCCCGATGGCGCTAGGTTAGTTCAACCACCGCTGCCTCTCCCTACTGGCGGCGTAGCTCACTCTGTGCGACGCTCGCGCGGCAATCGTTCGGAGGCACCGATCATGGCTGATCATGAAGTTACTGCGGCTTGGGACCTCGAGGCGCTTTGGGAAGAGCACTGCCGCTACGAATTCGAAACGCGCGACGTGGACGCCACCATGGCGACCATGGTGGCGTCGCCCTATGTCAATCACATCCCGACCATGACCGGCGGCGTCGGCCATGACCAGCTCAAACGCTTCTACAAATACCATTTCATCGGCGGCAACCCGCCGGACACCGCCATGATCCCGGTCAGCCGTACGGTCGGGACCGATCGCATCGTCGATGAAATGATCTTCCGCTTTACCCACACTTCGGCGGTCGACTGGATGCTGCCAGGCGTGCCGCCGACCGGCCGTGTCGTTGCAATCCCCCTGGTCGCCATCGTGCAATTCCGCGACGGCCGGCTGGCCCATGAACATATCTACTGGGATCAGGCATCGGTCCTGGTGCAGATCGGCCTGCTCGACCCCGCAGGATTGCCGGTAGCCGGTGCCGAAACCGCGCGCAAAGTGCTCGACACGACACAACCCAGCAACGGCCTGATGGGCGAAGCCTGGGAGCGCAGCGCCAATCGCCCGATTTGACCACGCCAGGGCGGCGCTACGCCGCCGCCCCGATCGCGATGCCGGTAAGCCCTGCACAATTGACAATGGTGATTTCCTGTTCGGTGGAAATCGCGATCAGCCGGCGCTGCCTGAGAATGGTGAAATTGCGCGAAACCGTCTCGATCGTCAGACCCAGATAATCCGCGATATCGCTACGCCCCATCGGCAATCTGGTACCGGCCGGGCTCGCCGGCTCGATCCAGGCCAGCAGAAACGAGGCCAGGCGCTCCAGCGCGCTCTTGCGGCCGAGCAACAGCATCTGCGCCTGGGCGATCAGCAGTTCGTTGCCGGTGGCAATCAGCAGTTTCCGCTCCAGCGAGGGAAACGTGACGAACAGCGCGCGCAGCGTCAGCCGGTCGAACCGGCACAGCCGCACATCCTCCAGCGCCTCGACCGAGGCGCTGTAGTTCGCCGGCATGCCAAGCCCCACGAAATATCCCGCGGTCACAAAGCCGGTGATCTGGCGGCGGCCATCCGGCAGATCGCGGTAAACCTTGGCGGTGCCGTGATTGATGTTGAAAAAATACCGTGCCGGATCGCCCTCGGTCATCAACAGCGCGCCGCTGCGGATGGTGCGCCACTGCGCCGCAGCCGCCAGTTCCGGCAGATCGATATCCACCAGCGCATCGCACAGCCCGATGTGGCGCGCGGCACACCCCGCGCAATGCGTGCCGGCACCGGGCTCGGCGCTCGGGCGATATGGCATCGCAGCCATCGGAACCCCGATCGAGACGGACATCACGCCGTGATTCAGCATGTCATGGAATGGCATGGATGCCGACCGGCAGAGTGATGGCGGGCGGCGGGGCAGTTTTGGTTTCGAGCAAGGCGAGCAATGGCTTGATAACATCGAGCGGCATCGGGAAAATCACCGTCGAGTTCTGTTCGGCGCCGATCTCGGTCAGTGTCTGCAGGTAGCGCAACTGCATCGCCGCCGGCACGCTCGCAATAATCGTCGCCGCATCCACCAGCGTCTGCGCCGCCTGGAACTCGGCCTCGGCGTGAATGATCTTGGCGCGCCGGTCGCGTTCCGCCTCCGCCTGCTTGGCAATCGCGCGGATCATATTGTCGGTCAGCTCGACGGTGCGAATTTCCACATTGCTGATCTTGATCCCCCACACCTCGGTCTGGCCCTCCAGGATCACCTGCAGATCGAGGCTGAGCTTCTTGCGCTCGGACAGCATTTCGTCGAGCGGATGCTGCCCCAGCACGGCGCGCAGCGTGGTCTGCGCCAGCATGACCGTCGCCGGCAGATATTGCTGCACCTTGATGATCGCGTGCTCAGGATCAACCACATTGAAATACAGCACCGCATCGACCTTCATCGAAACGTTGTCGCGCGAAATCACGTCCTGGGCCGGGATTTCGATCACCTGGATCCGCAGATCGACGCGGACCATCTCCTGCACGAACGGGATCAGCACGATCAGGCCGGGACCCTTGACCTTCTGAAACCGCCCCAGCGTGAAGATCACGCCACGCTCGTACTCGCGCAGAATTTTCACCGTCGCGCGCACCAGCACGCTCAGCACGATAAAAATCACGATCACGAATAGAATGGTGGTGACAAAGTCTTGCAAGGCGAATGTCATGAGACTCTCCTCGCGCGTGACCGGACCGTCAGGGTTGCGCCGGGCCATGCAGGCGACGCAGTTAGAGACCCTAGACGATGTCAGACAATCCCGGCAGACTCGGAGACTACGTAGAGGCCGGATCGGCGAGGAAAAAGGGAAGTCTTCTTTTTTGTTCACAAAAAAGAAGCAAAAAAAACTTCGTTAATTCGAGCCCGTACAGGTTCAAACGCCCATGCCCCAGAGTAAAAAAGTTTTTTGCTTCTTTTTTCCAAAAAAGAAGCCTTCCCTTCCCTCTCTTCTTTACTTCAACGAGCCTTCAAACTCGCCAGATACGCAATGACATCGGCGCGATCCGCTGCATCCGGCATGCCCATATACGGCATCTTGCTGCCCGTCACATCGCCTTGCGGATTGGCCAGAAATTTGTCCAACGCAGCGTCGTTCCACACAATATGCGCCGCCTTCAGCGCGGGCGAAAAATTGAACCCGGCGGTCGATGCCGCCGGCTTGCCATAAATGCCGGCCAGACTGGGCCCGATGCCGTTCTGCCCCGGCGTGGCGCTATGGCAGGAGGCGCATTGATCGGCGAAAATCGCCTTGCCATGCGCGGCATTGCCCGCCTGCGCACACCCCGTCCACAACAATCCACCAGCGAGCGCCATGCCCAGCACGATCGGTTTCATCCTGGATTTTCCTTTCATGATCAGAACGCCAGCCAGATGCCGGTGAAGAACGTATCGTTCGCCTGGGCGTTGGTGCCCGCCCCGTCATAATTGCGCGCCAGCCCGTTGAAGGTCGGATAGAGCGTGTTCTCGACGAAGATTTTCGCATTCAGCCACGGCAACCATTTCGGCCCGCCATTGTTGAACGGATAGTAATCGAGTTCGGTGGTCCAGCTATCGGTATTCGGCTTGCCGTTCGCATTGCCATAGAGCGCGGTATCCGAGCTGCCATAGATCGTGTTGAAGGATTCCGTGACGCCGTATTTCTGAAACAGCAATTCCGACGCCGTCAGTGTCGCGGTATTGAGCGTATCGGCGCGATTACTCGCGAGGCCGAGCGGAAAGCTTGCCTGCCAGCTTTGCGACTCATGCGTGAAATTCGCCTGCACCGAAAACGCCTGCTTGCCGGTGATGTACTGAAACTGCGAATCCGCCGCCACATCCAGAAACTGATCGGTCGGGCCGTTGATCGTGCCCGCCACATACGGCCGGTCCATCAGCGCGTAGGTGCCAATTTCGAGCGATGAACTGCCCCATTGGTGCTGCAACGCCACCCGCGCGTAGGGGATAACTGATTCCACCTGCGTCGCCGGCCCGACCCCGAGCGCATAGCTCATCCGGTTCGGCAGCGCCTTGTACAGGTCGAACTCGGTGTAGAGCATGTTCTCCGAATTCAGATTGAGCGCGTTATAGGCGCCGAAGCCGTAAACCCCCTGCGCCAGCGCCTGGATCTGTTGTTGCGCGGCAGGGCCGTTCGCGAGCCCGGACGGGATGAACGGATAGCCCCAGCTCGGCGGTGAATTCCACAGATCGGTCACGGTCGGCGCGTTGTTGAAGGTGATGCCCCAGAACATCGACTTCCCGAACACCCGGCCAGGCCGCGCGATCCGGATATCGACGTTATCCCAATGCCATTGCTTGGCGATTCCATCGTAGGTGACCTGAATGAACGCACCGAGCCCAGCACTCGCGTCGAGCGCACCGCCGAAAAACAGGCTGGTCTGCTGTGCCGCCCAGGCATCGTTCGATTTGAAGCCCGGTGCCAGGCCGCCCGGTATCTTGTCGTGCTGGGTGGTGAACCCGATCTGCGACATCAGCGCGAAGTTTTTCCAGGTCGGAAACGTGCCGCCCGCAACATACCCTTCGAGCTTGAATTCGCGGCCATAGGCGGTGAGTTGTGGAAACCCGATGTGACAGGCGGAACATTCCTCACCCGTCTGTGCGGCGAACGCGGGGATCGCCTGCGCAGTGGTGGGGGCTAAAGCGAGCAGCCCCAGCCCAAATACGGCGGCTGTGGTTCGATTTTGTATCGATCTGATGATCATTGGAATAGCCCCTCTTTGCACCGCACAATGCGCCGCGGCGGCCTAACCGTCATTGATCCAGATCAACCGCCACAAAAGGAGCGAGGGCGATGCCAGCACCCCAGGCATGCATTCAGCGATTGAGAGTGTTTTTGCTTCTCATTTCCAAAAAAACAGTCCTCCCTCCCCCTGACGTCTCGCTCTCAAGTCAGGAACCGCAAAATGAGCTTGATCATCCGCCGCACGCCCCGCGAGTAGGGCGGAAACAGCATCGGTGCCGCACTGAACCGGTCGTTCAACACGGCGCGCTCATGCGAAAAGGCGCGGAAACCATAGTGGCCATGGGCACTGCCGATCCCCGAATTGTTGATGCCGCCGAACGGCAGGTTGGCGTGCAGATACTGCGCCATCACCGCGTTCACGCAGGACCCGCCGGCTGCGGTTTGCGCAATGATTCGCTCGGCGGCGGCCGCATCGCGGGAAAACACATACAGCGCCAGCGGTTTCGGCTGCGCGTTGATCGCGCGGATCGGCTCGCCGATATCGTCAAACGGCACGATCGGCAGCACCGGGCCAAAAATCTCCTCGTGCATGATCAAGGCATCCGCAGGCACGCCGGACAGCAAGGTCGGCGCAATGAACTTGTCCGCCGCGTCGTACACGCCACCGACATGCACGGTTGCGCCCCGGGCGCGCGCGTCCTCGATCAGCCGCCTGATCCGCTCGAAATGCTGTGGCGTGACGATCCGGCAGTAATCCGGGCTGCGACCGCCCTCGCCATACATCGCGGCCAGATGCCGCAGCACCGCCGCGATGAACGGCGTCACGCTGTCCCGATGCACATAGGCATGATCGGGTGCGATGCAGGTCTGCCCGTTATTGGCGAACTTGCCCCAAACGATGCTGCGCGCCGCTTTGTCCAGATCGGCGGTCCGGTCCACGATCACCGGGCTCTTGCCGCCCAGTTCCAGCGTGACCGAGGCGAGGTGCCGCGCAGCGGCCGCCATCACGATCCTGCCGACGGCCGGACTGCCCGTGAAAAAAACATGATCGAACGGCAGGTCGAGCAGCGCAGTCGCCATTGCGGCGTCACCCTCGAACAGCGCGACCTCATCAGTCTCAAAACACGCCGCGACGATGGCGCCGATCAGCGCAGCCGTGCGCGGCGCGAATTCCGAGGGCTTGATGATGGCGGTGCAGCCTGCCGCGATCGCTGAAACCAGCGGGCCGAGCGCGAGGTTGAACGGATAGTTCCACGGCGCGATGATCAGCGCGACCCCGCGCGGTTGTGCGCGCACGCTTGCCCTTGTTCCCCACATCACCCGCGTCGGGCGCACCCGGCGCGGTGCCATCCAGCCGGCCACATTACGGCAGGCATGCCGGATTTCCTGGATCACCGGCATCAGTTCCGACAGATCGACCTCAGCCTCCGGCTTGCGCAGATCTTCGTGCAATGCCTCATACAAGGCCGCACGCTGGCGAAAAATCTCCGCTTCGAGCCGTCGCAGCGTCGCAATCCGCACCGCCGCCGAGGAGGTCCGCAGCGCCAGCGCCCGCAGGCGCTGCCGCTCGAACACCGGGCCGATCAACTCCAACCCCGGTGCGCCGGCGATCACCACGCCACGGTCTGTCCCCGATAATCGAGATAGCGCAGCCCCGGCTTGCCGACATGCGCGGTCAGCACATCGACCACGCGGGGAATACTCTCCTCGATCGCGAGCGACGCGCCCGGCCCGCCCATGTCCGTCCGCACCCAGCCGGGCGCGATGATCGCCATGCTCCGCGCATCCCCTGCATGACGGGCGGCGAAGCTGCGCATCAGCGTGTTCAGCGCCGCCTTGCTCGCCCGATACACTTCCCAGCCGCCGCCGGTGTTATCCGCGACGCTGCCCAACCCCGACGACATCACCGCGATGGTCCCACTCTGCGGCACCAGGCTTTCGAACGCCTCGACCGCGCGCATCGGGCTGAGCGCATTGGTCACCAGCGTGCGGGTGAAGCTCTCGGTGCTCACCGTCGCGATGGTTTCAGCCGCGCCGTTCGAAATCCCGGCGTTCACGAACAGCAGGTCGATCACCCGTCCCGCCAGCGTCGCGCGCAGCGCTTCCATCTGCGCCGGCTCGTTGATATCAGCCGGCTCGATCTCGAGTCGCCCCCCGGCAGTGGCGGCGAGCGCATGCAGCCCGGTACCCGCGGCACGGCGCACCGTGCCGATCACGTGCCAGCCGCGCGCCAGATAGGTCTCGGCCAGCGCAAGGCCAAGGCCGCGCGATGCTCCAATGATCAGCGCCGTCCCGGTCGGTGTCGAAGCAGCCATCGAATGATCCTCCTACCGTGCGGCAAACCGTTCAAGATCGAGAATACAGCGGATCAACCGGCTGTCCGGTTCGCGCAACTGCGCAATGATCGTGAAATGATCCGCATGGGCCACCGGCAGCAGCACGCCCGGCGCCTGGCTGGCAGCACGGTGGGCATGAAAATCCCGGCTGCTATGGATCAGCGCCGGCAATTCCGCCGCGCCGTAGGCAATCGCAAACTCCTTGTCCACCACGGGCAGCCGCAGCGGCGAGGCTTGCGTCAAATCATCATCGCTCAGGCGCAGATACTGGTTGAGATTGGTATCACGCAGCGGCCCCAGCTCATAAACCCCGGAAATCCCCATCCCTGCCGCGATCAGCGGATGATCGAGCGCCATCGCCGCCAGATGCCCCCCGGCCGACCAGCCCGACACGATCACCCGTCCCGCAATGCCATGCGCCGCGCCCTGCGCCTGCAACCAGTCGAGTGAAGCGCGGATCTGCGCCACAATCGCACTCACCGAAACCGCCGGTGCCAGATCATACCCCGGAACAGCGACCGACCAGCCATGCGCCGCAATGCCCGCGGCAAGGCACGCAAAATCCTGCCGCCGGTTCTTCCACCAATAGCCGCCATGAATGAACACGAGGCACGGCGCCGCCGGATCGGCCGCCGGATACAAATCCCACGCCGTCCGCTCGCCCGGCTGATACGCCAGATCGAGCGCGCCGCCATGCGCCGCCCGATACGCGGCCGAAGCCTCGATCCGCTCCTGGTTCAGCGCCGCACTGTTCGCCACGGCATTGGTATTGTCATAAGCGGCCGACCGCGCCGCGGCGCCAAGGGTCGACCAGATCGTATCGGGGTTCTGCATGTTCGTTATCCTCGTTGGCCGATCGCCACGTCACCGGCAGCGTGTCGAGTCTGCCTCGCCCCACCGGCAATGACAAGCCGATCGCGGGCGATGCAAGGCACGACTTTTCCGAAACAGACGCAAGAACTCGGTTCGATGTGAGTGTGGAATAATATCACATGCATGGTTTCAATCCGACGCATTATAGATGCGGCACCGGAAAACTGCGCACCAGACTGCCGCAGATCAGTTGCCAGCCGTTGATCACCACGAAAAAGATCAGCTTGAACGGCAGGGACACGGCGGTAGGCGGCAGCATCATCATCCCCAGGCTCATCAAAATGGACGACACGACCAGATCGATCACCATGAACGGCAGAAAGATCATGAAGCCCATCTCGAAGCCGCGCCGCAGTTCGCCGACCACGAAGCTTGGGATCAAAATCCGCCATGAAACATCGGTCTTGTGCGCCGGGATCTGGACATGAGCGATGGCGGAAAACATGCGGATGTCGGGTGCGCGCGCATTCTGCGCCAGGAACGCATGAAACGGCACCGCCGCCTGCCTGATGCCGGTCAAGGTATCGACGCTACCCTGCGTCATCGGCAGCAATCCGGCCTGCCACGCCTCGGCAAACACCGGCTGCATCACGAAATAGGTCAAAAACAGCGCGAGCCCGATCAGCACGGTGTTCGGCGGCGTCGTCTGCAAACCCAGCGCCGTGCGCAGGATCGACAGCACGATGATGATGCGGGTGAACGCCGTCAGCATCACCAGCAGGCTCGGCGCGAGCGCCATCAGCCCGATGAACAGCACCAGCTGGATCAGCTTCGCCGTCTCCGGTGCGCCGCCTTGCCCCAGATCGACCGATACCGACTGCGCATGGGCCACCGCTACCGCGCCGAACGATAACAAAACAATGGCGCAGCCCGTTCGCATCACGCGCCGCATCACATCTGCTCCGGCGCGGGCGCATCGGCCAGCCGCACCAGTTGATCGGAGCGCCCGCCGGTCAGCACGGCAAACCGGTATCCATCCAGCTGAACGATCGACAATTTCCGAAGCCGATCGATGTGCACGACGGTCCGACCGCTCGCGCCCGGCCGCAGCGATACGCGCCCGACCAGGTGCCGCGACACGCCAGATCGCTTGGCGACGTACCACAGCCCGATCATGATCCCCACGATCGCGATCAGCGTGATTGTCGCATTCAACAGGTCGGGTTGCATCATGGCCGCATCGGTCTCCTCAGCCTGTCCGCAGCAACTTGTGTCGAGTGTTCGAAGTTCCGCACAGCGCGATCAGGTGATTGTCACACTACCGGCAATTTATTAATTTTCTATTTCCAGATTTTGTCAGGACAACAGAATTAAAAAAACTGTCCCCGTTGCAAGTTAGTCATTTGTTTACTTTTGTCCGCTAGATAGCGTCCAGAGATCATGAGGACACCATGGCAACCAATCTGATGGCAATCGCCGCGCAACGCATATCCTACCTGGCGGACTCCCAGAACGTGCTGGCGCGCAACATCGCCAACATCGACACGCCCGGCTTTACGCCGCAATCGATGACACCGTTTCAAAACTATCTCGACCGCACCGCACAGATTACCCCAACCGTGACCCACGCCGACGATCTGCCCGGGCAGTCCGATCCCGCATCGGGCACCACACCGGCTGCCATGAGTGAGCGCGCGCCCGATGGCAATGCAGTCTCACTGACCCAGGAACTTGCCGCCGTCGCAAAGACGCAAATCGACCAACAGTACAGCGTCAATATATACAAATCGTATATTGGCATGTTCACCACAGCACTCGGCCCGAACATTTAATCGGACAAAATAGTCCCAGAAGGAGTCTTCAATGGAATTCGGCACATCACTCGCAATTTCCGCGTCGGGCATATCCGCGCAAAGCGCCCGTCTGCGCGTCATCGCGGAAAATCTCGCAAATGCCAATAGCACCGGCCAGACACCGGGAAGCAACCCGTACCGGCGCCAGACCATCACATTCCAGGACGCCTACAATCAGAAGCTCAACGCCGATCTCGTCACCGTCGCCAATATCGGCACCGACAGTTCCTCGTTCCCGACCAAATACGATCCCTCCAACCCGGCCGCGAATGCGCAGGGTTATGTGAAATTGCCAAACGTCAACAGTTTCGTGGAATTGATGGACATGCAGCAGGCCGAACGCTCCTACGACGCCAATCTATCCGTCATGAATGCCACCCGCGGCATGTTGACGCGCACACTGGGGCTGATCTGATGTCCGGCACCGTCAATTCAATCGCCAAGGCCGTCCACGGTCTCGCCGCCTACCAAACGACCGATGCGGCAACGAGTTCCAATGGCGCCCCCGGCACCGATTTCGCGAGTTACATCTCGGGCGTGCTGACCAATACAGTCAAGCAAGGTGCGAGCGCCGAAACGCTTGCCCAGAACGGGCTGATGGGGAACGGCAACCTCACACAGGTCGTCACCTCGGTCGCGCAGGCCCAGCTGGCCCTGCAGACCACGGTCGCCATCCGCGATCGTCTGATCACCGCCTACCAATCGATCATGAGTATGCCGATTTGACCGCCTCAAACCACCGACCCGCTCCAACCCCTTTGCCGCACGCGACGATCAACCAGGAATGAGGGACCAATGTCCGACCCGTCGATTGCCATCGTGCTGCACGAGGCGCTCTACATCACGGCCCGGCTGGCAGCACCCCCGCTGCTCGCCTCTCTCGCAACCGGTCTCATCATCTCGGTTCTGCAGTCGATCACGCAGATCAACGAACCCAGCCTGATTTTTCTGCCCAAGGTCGTCGCCGTCGCCGGAGCCGTGATGATGCTGGGGGGATATTCGGTGACCATCCTGACCGAGTTTTCCCACAATATATTCTCGGCAATGGTCCATGTCGGCTGACGCAGGCCAGGCGCTCCTGACCAACACGGTCTTCGACTTCCTGATCGTGTTCGTCAGGGTCAGCAGCATGGTCATGGTCCTGCCGGGGTTGGGCGCAAGCACCGTGCCGGCGATGGCAAAAATCGGCATCTCTCTGGCGCTGACGACCATCATCGCCCCCTTGGTCGCCGCGGCTTTACCGCCGATGCCGCAAACGCCGGCACTGCTCGTCGCCATGATCGTCGAGCAGCTCGTGGTCGGGATCACGATCGGCTGGTTGGTCAACACGATCTTGTACGCTTTGCCGATCGCCGGACAGGCAATCTCGTATCAGATCGGCCTATCGAGCGTGCTGCTGCCGAGTACCGATATGGGTGCCGAGAGCACGCTCGTTTCGAGCATCTTCAGCATGCTCCTGCCGGTCCTGTTTTTCAGCTCGACCCTGATGATCGTGCCGATCATCGCGCTCGTCCACTCGTTCCACCGCATTCCCACCGATTTCATCGGGCAGTCGCATGGTGTCGGCTTGATGGTTCTGCTGATCAAACTCGTCATCAAATCGGTCGCCTTCGAATTCCTTCTGGCAACCCAGATTGCAGCACCGTTCCTGGCAATCGGGATGATCTGGCAGGCGGGTCTGGCCTTGATGGCCAAGGCGTCGCCGCAAATGCAGATATTTTTCGTTGCGGCACCGCTGCAAATCCTGGTCGGGCTCGGCATGTTGGCGGCACTCCTCGGCCCGATTCTGGCGACGTGGCAGGCCGATGCCGGCCGTATGCTGTTGCACTATGTCGCCCTTTGAAAAACGCAAGTTTACCATAACGCAAGTGCATCATCGTGGCTGAATCCGACGGTCGCACCGAAGCCGCCACACCGGCGCGCATGAGCAAGGCGATCTCGCAGGGCGACATCGTCGTCTCGCGCGAAGTCACCGCATTCGCAACGCTGGGCGGCGGCGTGGTCGCGCTCGCCGTCCTGCTGCCAACCCTGCTCGCACACCTCGAACGCGCCTTCGCCACGCTGCTATCAAGAGCCGGCCCGACCGATACCACCGCCGGCATGCTGCTTTTGATCAAACCCGTGGTGCAGGGTGGATTCGAAATCGTCCTGCTCACCGGTGCACTGACGGTCGCAGGCGCGATCGCGGCGACCTTGTTTCAGACCGGCTTTAAACTCCGCACCAATGCCATCGGGTTCACCCTGGGCCGAATCAACCCGCTGACCGGATTTTCCAACCTGTTCTCTCTGCGCCACACAATCGCCTCGGCGCAATCGATCGTGAAAATCATCCTCGTCGGCATCATCATGTATGTCGTCATCGGCAATAAAATCGGCGCCTTACGCACGCAGATGATCCTGCCGGTGACCAATCTGCCGGCAGCGATCGGCGCCGCACTCCTGGCGGTTGCGATTGCCGGCGTCATGGTCCAGGGCGTCATCGGTGCGGTCGATCTTGCATGGTCGAAGCGCCAATTCACCACCCGCAATCAGATGTCTCAGCAAGAAGTCAAGGATGAGCAACGCGAATCCGACGGCGATCCCGCGGTCAAGGCAAAGCTAAAGGCGCTGCGAGCGCAGCAGGCGAAGCGGAACCTGCGCGCCGCCATGGCGCGCGCAACCGTCGTCGTCACCAACCCCACCCATTACGCCGTGGCGCTCGAATATCAGGCCGGACAGACGCAAGCGCCGCGCGTGGTCGCGAAAGGGGCGGATCATCTGGCAAAGACCATCCGCGAAATGGCGGCCGAGCTCAACCTACCGATCGTCGCCAACCCGCCGCTGGCCCGCGCGCTTTATACACTGGACGAGGATAGCGAAATCACGCCCGAACATTACCGCGCGGTCGCCGAAGTCATCGCCTATGTCTGGAAGCTGGCCGAGCGCAACGCGGCCCGGTTTCAGGTGTGACTGTCGTGACCGTTGATTTCCAGCAGCGCCAGCAAAGCCGCCGCGCGGTCGGCCTCGGTCTTTGCTTCGAGCAGCGCCTGCTTCTCGATCGGGCTGAACGGACAGGCCATGCACAGCGTCACGATCAGCGCCGGCTCGGATATCTCCTCGATCGCATCCCAGTTCGCATCCACCCCGGTCGCCACGAAATACCGATGCAAAGCCCCCATCAACTGATCGCGCGTCACCGCCTGCGCGGCAGCGGCCGGTGCCGGCGCCGTGCCGAGGTCGTGGCGAAATTTCGTCACATCGCCCTGCACGCGCCGATAGCCGCGGCGCATCTCCGCCTCCTCCACCACGCTGTAGCGCACCAGCCCGTTCAGCGTGATAAGATAGCGCCCGTCATCGGTCTCGCTGAACGCGGAAATCCGCCCGAGGCACCCGTGCCGATACAGGCCAGGCCCAGTCTCGCCCGGCGGCGCGTCATAATCGGGCTGAATCATCCCCAGAATACGCCCCGCCCCCAGCGCGTCATCCACCATCGCAAGGTAGCGCGGCTCGAATATGTTCAGCGGCAACCGCCCGCCGGGCAACAACAATGCGCCGGTCAGCGGAAAGATCGGGAATATTTCTGGAATACCCTCGATCCTGCTCACGCCCGCACTCATGCCCAGCGTCCGGCTCAACTGAACAACAACGTCGAAAGTTTTCGCCGCGCCGCCATCGTCTCCGGCGCATCGATCCCCCAGGCATCGAAAAACTTCAACAATTGCAACCGTGCCGCATCCTCGTTCCACCCACGCTGGCGCCGCATGATCTCGAGCAACGCCGTCGCGGCACCTTCCCGGTCGTCGGATGCATTGAGCGCCGTGGCATACGCATACCGCGCTTCATGATCATTCGGGTCCGCCGCCAGCTTCGCCTCCAGCTCGGTCCGCGCCCCCGCCGCCGCGCGGCCCTCGCGCGCCACCGCCAGCGCCGTCCGCGCCGCAGCGATATCCGCGTGCTCGGCAAGCTTCGCCGGCACATCCGCCAGAATCGCCTCCGCCTGATCGTCGTCGCCCAGCGCGATCAAGCTACGCACCAGCCCCACCCAGGGCTCCGGCCGCTCGGGATCATCGTTCAACGCCGCAGCAAACAACTCGGCAGCCCGTTCATGTTCGCCCGCCTCGGCCGCCTTGCGCGCCTCGGCAATCGCATCCGCCGCCGGCGCCGCCGAACCGGCCAGTTTCAGCACCGCATCAATGAACCGCCGCGCCTCGCTCTCCGGCAGCGCACCCTGGAACAAATCCGCAATCTGCCCCTGCCAGAACGCCGCCACCGTCGGTACCGACTGCAGCGGCAGCCCCAAACTCGCCAGCTGCTGCACCAGCGCCCGGTTCTGGTCGATATCGATCTTCACCAGCCCGATCCGCCCACCCATCGAGCGCACGATTTTCTCGAGCGTCGGCGTCAGCGTCTTGCACGGCCCGCACCAGGTCGCCCAGAAATCGACCAGGATCGGCCGCTCGCGCGACGCCTCGATCACGTCGCTCATGAAACTCGCCTGCGTGCCGTCGATAATCATCGCAGCCCCGCGCGGGTCCGGTTTCAGTTCAGGTACTTGGTCCATGATCGTCGATCCATCCATAGTGATCGATAGATGATAGCCAGACCGCGTCCTGCAAGCCAGACCGATCCCGCACCGCGCAAATGCCACACCCCGCGCGCGCCTCATCGCCACCCCCGCCCGGCCGATTTCCAGCCGCACGCAACATCATGTCGCAAATCCGTCCCCATCTTGCGGGAGGCGTCGCAGCCGGTCATCGAAACGTAACACGATGTCGCGGTGGTTTATCGCTTTACCACCCCCCCCGAATTGCGCGAAACAACCCTCCCCCGGCGCCCGAACGGCCGGGCAGGCAGTCAATTCGGCTTCACACAGGAGAGTTCAATGCCAGGCCGCCCACCGGCCCCGTTCCCCGCCTGCGCCCTGACTGCCCTGTTCATGGCGGTCGCGTCCCCCTGTGCCCGGGCCGATGCACCGCAGCCCACCCCGCACGTGCCGGTCGCAACCCCGCAGGCCACCATGTTCCGCCCGACCATCGCGGTCTCCGGCCAGATCGCCGCCGTCCAATCCGCCACCCTCGCCGCCCAGCGCGCCGGCGTCGCCGCCCAGGTGCTGTTCCATTCCGGTGAAACCGTCGCAAAAGGCGCCGTGCTGCTCCGCATGGACGATGCCGAACAGCGCGCCCAGGTCGCCCTCGACCGCGCCAAACTCGATGCTGCGGGCCGCACCGTCGCGCGCGATCTCCGCCTGCGCGCCATCTCCGGCATCGCCATCGCCCAATTGGAATCCGATCAGGCCGCCCGCGCGGAAGCCGCCGCCCAACTCGCGCTCGACACCGCACGGCAAAACCGCCGCACCATCCGCGCCCCCTTCGCCGGCGTGCTCGGCATCCGCCGCCTCTCGGCCGGCGACTACATCGGCGCCGGCGCCATCATCACCACCATCACCCAGACCAGCCCGCTGCGCATCCTGTTCGCGGTGCCGGAAACCGAACTCACCGGCATCGCCTTCGGCGACGCCTTCACCTTCACCCTGCCCAGCGCCGATGCCACCCCGCACCAGGGCCGCATTCTCGCCCTCAGCCCCTCGCTCAACCTCACCACCCGCGCCCGCATGGTCGAAGGCCGCATCGCCAACAACGCCGGCACCCTGCTGCCCGGCGCGTTCGGCCAGGTCGAAATCGCGACCGGCACCGCCACCGCCGCGCTCGATGTCCCCGCCACCGCCATCAACTACGGCCCGCTCGGCAGCTTCGTCTACGCGGTCGATCACCACGGCAGCGCCGATGTCGTCCACGCCGTCTACGTCCGCGTGCTGGCCACCAAGGGTGCCACCACCACCATCGCCACCCCGGTTCCGGCCGCACCGCGCCGCATCGTCGCGATCGGTGGCTTCAAACTGGACAACGGCGAAACCATCATCCCCGCCGCGCCCGCCACCGCGCTCCAGGCCACACCCGCCGCCGCCGGCCGCAAATCATGACCCCCGAACGCGGCTGGACCAGCCCCTGGGCGCGCCTGCTCAACCATCCCATCCTGGTCGGGCTGGGCGTCGCCGCGCTGCTGCTGTTCGGCACGATTTCGCTGCTCACGCTGCCCATCCGCCCCAGCCCGCCCATCCCGGCCAACCGGATCAAGATCCATACCGACTATCCAGGCGCCTCCGCCTCGGTGGTCAACCGCTTCGTCACCATCCCGACCGAAGCAAGCGTCGCCGCGGTCAACGGCGTGTCCTACGTCACCGGCACCTCGCGTGAAGGCGGCTCGACCGTCCGCGCCTATCTTGGCGGCGGGGTCGATCCCAACACGGTCTACGCCGAAGTCCTCTCGGCGGTGAACGCCGCCCGCAACGACCTGCCAAGCGCCGCCCGCCTGCCCAGCGTCGCCCTGGTCGGCCGCCAAAGTGCCAATCAGGAACTCAACGTCGCCGCCCTGTTCGCCCCCGGCATCTCGGAAACCGCCGTCACCAGCTACCTGAAAACCGACGTGATCCCCCGGCTCGAAACCGTGCCGGACATCGGCCCCGTCACCATCTTCGCGCCCGACCCCGCCATCCGCGTCGCCATGAACCCCGCCCGCATGGCCGCCCTCGGCGTCACCCCGGCCGATATCACCAACGCCCTCGCCAGCGCCGCCAGCCTCGCCGCCGCAGGCTCGCTGCGCAACCAGGCCGGCGTCATCCCGGTCCAGGCCCGCACCGGCCTCGGCGCGATCACCGATTTCCGCCACATCCCCATCGTCACCCGCGCCGGCGTCACCATCCCGCTCGCAACCGTGGCCGATGTCGCGATCGGCCCGCCGTCCGATACGTTCGAAAACTGGTGGCAGGGCCGGCGTGCCGTCTACCTCGCCGCCGGCGTCGCCCCCGGCGGCAACATCATCGCCGTCTCGCGCGCCTTCCGCCACATGCTCACCACCATCCGCGCCACCGCCCCGCCCGGGCTGAAACTGCCGCTCATCTACGACCAATCGGTCAGCATCACCCGCTCCCTGCGCGACCTCGCCTTCACCCTGCTGATCACCATCGCCCTGGTCATCGTCATCGTCCGCCTCTCACTCGGCACCACCCGCGCCGCCGTCGCACCCTTCCTCGCCATCGTGCTCTCCCTGCTCGGCACCGCCATCGTGATGCATCTGCTCGGCCAGAGCCTCAACCTGTTCACCATCATCGCCCTCGTCCTCGCCGTCGGCCTGGTCGTCGATGATGCCATCGTGGTGGTCGAAGACATCTTCCGCCGCATCAACGAAGGCGAATCCCCGCTCGATGCCGCCTCCGCCAGCGTCACCCGCCTCGCACCGGTCCTCGCCGCCATCTCCTCCACCCTGGTGGTCGCCTTTCTGCCGCTGGTTTTCCTGCAAGGCC
Organism: Acidiphilium rubrum; assembly: GCF_900156265.1. Lineage (GTDB taxonomy): Bacteria > Pseudomonadota > Alphaproteobacteria > Acetobacterales > Acetobacteraceae > Acidiphilium > Acidiphilium rubrum. The sequence goes on along the minus strand of NZ_FTNE01000013.1, from coordinate 37,645 downwards.
TCACCGCCGCGCTGTTCCGCCCCTTCGCCACCGTGCTGATCACCGCTTTCCTGCTCTCGCTGATCATCGCCCTCACCATCGTGCCGCTCATCGCCCTCTGGGCCGGCCGCCACTCCACCCGCGAAGCCCAGACCGGCCCGCTCGATCGCCTGCGCGATCTCTACGCCCGCCTGCTGCGGCCCAGCCTGCGCCACCCCGCGCTCGTCGTCCTCATCGCCGCCGGCCTCGCCGGTTTCAGCGGCGTTCTCTACGCCCGCGCCCCGCGCAACCTCACCCCCGCGGCCGATGGCCTCTCGGTCAACATCTTCGCCGCCGGCCCCTACGGCGCCTCGCTCGCCTATCTGAAAACCCAGTACCATGCGATCCAGACCGTGCTCGACCGCCTCGAACCCGGCACGCCGGACTGGATGGTCGCCGATGAAAACGCCCACAGCCTGTTCGGCGGCTACACGTTCAACACGCCGGACGATGCGCTGCACGCCACCGCCGTCCTCGGCGCCGCACTCGGCAAACTCCCCGGCGTCAAAGCCTATGTCAACGAAAACAACGGCCTGCCCGGCCTCAACGGCCTACCGATCGACGTGCTGATCTCCGGCCAGGCCAACTACCGCACGCTGCTCGCCGTCGCTCAGAGCGTGATCGACGCCGGCTACGCCAGCGGCAAGTTCGACTTCCTGCAAGCCTCGCCCGGCGCCAGCCAACCGCAATACGGCATCTCGATCCGCCGCAACCTCGCCGATTCCCTCGGCATCCCCACCGCCGCGATCGGCGATGCCCTGGCCGATGCGCTCTCCGGCGGCACCATCGGCCACGTCAGCCTCGGCCACACCACGCTCGATGTCATCCCGACCGGCCCGCGCAACACCACGCCCACCGGCCTCGGCACCTACACGGTCAAAACCGCGACCGGCAGCCTCGTCCCGCTGGCCGATGTCACCCGCATCGCCCTCCGCCAGGAACCCAACGCGATCGGCTCCTGGCAAGGCCTGCCCACCGTCACCATCCAGGGCCAACCCAAACTCGGCGTCTCCCTGTCGGATGCGCTGGCAACCCTGCACCACGGCTTCACCACCCTGCACAAACCCGGCCTCTCGTTCGGCTACGCCGGCCCCTCCGCCACCTTCCGCCGCTCGCAACACGAAAACAACCTATTGTTCCTGATGGGATTCGCCGGCCTGTTCTTCCTGCTCGCCGGTCAGTTCCGCTCGCTGCGCGACCCGTTCGTGGTCATCACCACCGTCCCGCTCGCCAGCCTCGGCCCCCTCACCCTCATCGCGCTCGGCGGCGCCACCCTCAACATCGTCACCGAAATCGCCCTCCTCGCCGTCTGGGGCCTGATCGCCCGCCAAGGCATCCTGTTCGTCCAGGTCGCCCACGAACGCGCCCGCGAAGGCCATAAAATCAGCGAAGCCGCCATGGACGCCGCCCGCCTCCGCTTCCGCCCCATCCTCATGATCACCCTCGCCCTGATCGGCGGCGCCGTCCCCCTGATGCTCGCCAACGGACCCCAAGCCGTCATCCGCTACGATATCGGGGCCATCCTCGCGACCGGCATGGCCTCAGGCTTCCTCCTGTCCCTGTTCGCCGTGCCCGCTATGTATTGCCTCGTGCACGGGCGGCGATGATGAAGGCCGTGAGCAAGACGGGGCTTCGCCCCGAACCCCACCAGGGGCTCTGCCCCTGGACCCCGTTAAAGGCCCCGCGGGCAGGATGCCCGCTATCATATGATGAGGCGCGCGACGCGCGCCGGGCTTTAAAATCCATTAGTTTTAGGCAAGGGGAGGGCGGTCCAGTCCATACACGTGACAAGTGCGAGGCAGCGCCCTCCCCTTGCCTAAAACTAGCGGGTTCTAAGGGCCTCGCCCTTAGTGGGGGTCCAGGGGGCAAAGCCCCTTGGTGGGGCATGGGGCGAAGCCCCATCCTTCTCACCGCCCTCATCCTCACCGCCTGTGCCGTGCCGATCAAGCCGGTCACCATCCCACCAGCGCCGGCGTCGTATCTGCGCGGTGTGCCGACCGCCGGTACGCGGTTGCAATCCGCCTGGTGGCGCGGCTTTGCCGATCCGTCGCTCGATCATCTGGTGGCATTGGGCGAGCGCCGATCGCCCACGGTCGCGGCGGCGGATGCGTTGGTGGCGCAGGCGGCGGCAAACCAGGCGGCGGCGACGGGGGTGTTTCTGCCGCAGGTGTCGTTGAACCCGAACGTCTCGCGCCAGTCGTTCCCGACCGGCCCGAACGGGTACGGCGCCTATACGATCGACGAGTTCGCCGGCGCGATCACCTATAATCCCGGTCTGTTCGGTGCGCGGTCCTATGCGTTCCGCAACGGCCGCGCGCTCACCGACTACCAGCGCGCCAATGCGGCGGCGGCGCGGCTGACGCTGGCCGATAATATCGTGGTCGCGGCGATCACCGAGGCCGGGTTGGAAGCACAGATCGCGACCGACCGGGCGATGGCGGCGAGCGAGCAGCGCCTGCTGACCTTGTTACAGGGTGAATATGCCGCGGGTGCCATCGCGCGCCTGCCGGTATTGCAGCAACAGGCGCAGGTGCAGGCGACCATGGCGGCCTTGCCGGGTCTGCTGGCGCAGGCGAGCGCGCAGCGCCATGCGCTGGCGGTGCTCAGCGGCGTCGCCCCGGCCGATTTCGCGGGCGGTCATTTCCGCCTGACCGATTTCACCGTGCCGGCGGACAGCGCGGCTTCGGTGCCCTCGGCGCTGGTTGCCGGCCGGCCGGACATCACGGCGGCCCGTGCGCTGGTTTCAGCCGACCACGCCGCGGTCGGCCAGGCGGTGGCCGCCCTCTACCCCAGCCTCACCCTGTCGGCCCAGGGCGGCTACGCCTCGGAGACGTTCAACACCTTGTTCGAGCCAAGCGCCGCGCTATGGACGCTCGCCGGTTCGCTGCTCGCCCCGATCTTCGACGGCGGCGTGCTGCACGCGCACGAAGCCGCGGCGCGCGCCACCCTGGCCAACGCGCTCGCGACCTATCGCAGTACCGTGCTCACCGCCTTCCAGCAGGTGGCGGACGGCCTGCGCCGCACCGCTGACGATCGTGATTCGGTTGCCGAGAGCAACGCCGCCGCCGCAACCGCGGACGACGCCTACACCCTGGCCCGCCAGCAATTCAAACTCGGCGCCGCCAGCTACAACACGGTCCTCACCGCCCAGATCACGTGGCGCCAGGCCCAACTCACCGCCGTTCAGGCCGCGACCCAGCAATTGCTCGATCAGGCCGCGCTGGGGGCGGCTTTGGCGGGGGAGTAAGACTTCTTTTTTGTAAAAAAGAAGCAAAAAACTTTTATTAATCTGGGACTTGGGCTTGGGGCTAAAATAGCCCGGCCCAATATCTAACAATAATTCTAACAAAATGCTTTCCCACCCCCCGTCCCGCGTCCTATCATCCTCGCGTGTCAGCAACCCCAACCAATCCCCCGTTCGTCATCCGCTGCTTCATCGTCATGATGAACGCGCTGTGCGACACCGTGGCCGAACACGGCCCGGCCGGCTACGTTCCCGTCCCGATGGTCAATTTGATCTGGACCCGCCTGCAAAACCTCACCACCCGCTTCCTCGCCGCCCTCGCCCGCGGCCCCATGCCACCCCGCGCCAAACCAACCCCCAAACCAACGCCCGAAATCCCACCCGAATCCCAACCCCAGCCCGAGCAGCCACCCCGCGCCCGCCGCAAACGCCTCACCCTGCCGTGCCGCGAAGCCTGGCTCTACCGCCTGATCCCCGAAACCGGCTTCACCCGCTTCACCCTGCAACACATCCTCGCCGACCCCGAATTCGCAGGATTCCTTGCCGCCAATCCAAAACTCATCCGCATCCTCACCCCCCTCTACAACGCCATGGGCATCGACCTGCCCACCGAACCCCCCTTCGCCCCCGACCCACCGCCAGACTCCCGCCGCCACATCATCTTCGGCACGCCAGATTGCACCGCGTCCGACTTCCCCACACCAACCCCTGATTTCAAAATTCAACCCGCCTGACCCAAGCGCCTTCGCACGCCCATATCGTTACGATATCGTACTGAACCCTTCATCCAAGCCCCCCGCTTGCATTTCCCAACCGGTCCAGCGAAGTAGATTTCGCACAATTACCGCGACATCGATCAAACCTTGGGAACGGACACCATCATGACAGGCAAGGCACCGTAATGCTCGCGGGGCAACGAATCGCGGTCGTGCTGCCCGCCTACAACGCGGCGCGCACCCTGGAACGCACCGTCACCGAGATCGATCGCGAAATCGTCGATGACCTGATCCTGACCGACGACGCCAGCACCGACGCCACGGCCGTCCTGGCGAAATCGCTCGGCCTCTACACGATCATTCACGACCGCAACCGCGGCTACGGCGCCAACCAGAAAACCTGCTACGCCGCAGCGCTCGGCCGCGGTGCCGATATCGTCGTCATGCTCCACCCCGATTACCAATACTCACCGCGCCTGATCCCGGCGATGGCCTCGATGATCGTGTCAGGCCATTACGACGCGGTGCTGGCCTCGCGCATCATGGGCGTCGGTGCCCTGGCCGGCGGCATGCCGCTGTGGAAATTCCTCGCCAACCGCGCCCTCACCCTCGCCGAAAACCTGCTGCTCGCCCAGCATTTCTCCGAATACCACACCGGCTTCCGCGCCTGGTCGCGCCGCGTCCTCGAAACCCTGCCGCTTGACCGCTGTTCCGACGATTTCGTGTTCGATAATCAAATGATCGTGCAGGCGCTCCATGCCGGCTACCGATTCGGCGAAATCTCCTGCCCGACCCGCTATTTCAAGGAAGCCTCCTCGATCAATTTCCAACGCTCGGTCACCTACGGCTTCGGCGTGCTCGATACCGCGCTGCGCTTCCGGCTCGATCGCGCAGGCATCCGCCCCTGGCCGCTGCTGGGCAAACCCGAACCGTGAAGGCACGGCTGATCACGATCGCCGCCGGATTTGCCATCCTCGCCGCCGCTCTGGCACTCAGCCTGGCCGGCGGCACCACCTGGGCGGCCCGCATCCTCGGTTGGCTCGACCGATTGCGCGCCCTCGGCGTGCTGGGCTGGGTCATCTTCGTGCTGCTGCAAACCCTCGTCGCCCTGATCGGCTTCCTGCCCGCCTCGCTGCTCGGCCTCGCCGCCGGCGCGGTCTATGGCGTGGCTTTGGGGTTCGGGCTTTCCAGCATCGGCGTGCTGCTCGGTGCCGGCGCCGCCTTCTCGCTCGCCCGCTCCGCCCTGCGCCCGGCCATCGTCCGGCTCGTCGCCCGGCGCGACGGCTTGCGCCGCTTCGATACCGCGATCATGCGCGATGGCTGGCGCCTGGTCCTGCTCCTGCGGGTCTCACCGGTGATGCCCTTTTCGATCACCTCCTTCGCGCTCGGGTTATCCGGCATCGGCTGGCGCGATTATGCCCTCGGCACCCTCGCCTCGCTGCCGGCCCTGGCCCTCTATGTCACGCTCGGCACACTCGGCGTCCAAGGCATCACCGCGCTCCGAACCGGGCCGGGCTGGGTCCATTTGGTACTGATCGGCGCCGGGCTGGCGGCAACCCTCGGGCTGACGCTGCGCATCGGCCAACTGGTCGCGCGCGCGGTACGGGTGCCGGGCTGAGCATGATTTCGTGACGCAAGGCGTACAGAACGTCTCATGTGGCGGCATTCGCTTCGAAAGCTGAATCCGCCCTGTTTTTTAGGAAAAACCGGCCCATCCCCTGACCCGCCCCCCGACCAGGCCCGCCCTTTTCCGCACAGCACCACGCGCCCATATACCCTGGTAACCAAATCAGGAGCAGTGCATGAAAACCCGCCAACTCGGCACCTTAACCGTTTCCGCCCTCGGCCTCGGCTGCATGGGCATGTCCGATTTCTATGCCGGCCGCGACGAAGCCGAAGCCCGCGCCACCCTCGACCGCGCGCTCGAAGCCGGCATCACCTTCTTCGACACCGCCGACATGTACGGCATGGGTGACAACGAAACACTGCTCAGCAGCTTCGTGCAGGCGAACCGCAGCAAAATCGTCCTCGCCACCAAATTCGGCAACGAATTCACCGCCGACCGCAAACGCCTCGGCGTCAACGGCAAGCCCGCCTACGTCAAATCCGCCTGCGACGCCTCCCTCAAACGCCTCGGCATCGACACGATCGACCTTTACTATCAGCACCGCGTCGACCCGACCGTGCCGATCGAAGAGACCGTCGGCGCCATGGCCGACCTGGTCAAAGCCGGCAAGGTCAAGCACCTCGGCCTCTCCGAAGCCTCGCCCGCCACCATCCGCCGCGCCCATAAAATCCACGCCATCAGCGCGCTGCAGACCGAATACTCGCTCTGGTCGCGCGATCCTGAAGGCGACCTGCTGCAAACCGTGCGCGAACTCGGCATCGGCTTCGTCCCCTACTCCCCGCTCGGCCGCGGCTTCCTCGCCGGCGCCATCACCAAACCCGAAGACCTCGCCGCCGATGACTGGCGCCACAACAACCCCCGCTTCCAGGGCGACAATTTCGCGAAAAACCTCAAACTGGTCGAGCAAGTCAAACAACTCGCCGCCGCCAAATCCTGCACCCCCAGCCAGCTCGCGCTCGCCTGGGTGCTGGCGCAAGGCGACGACATCGTACCGATCCCAGGCACCAAACGCCGCAAATACCTCGATGAAAATATCGGCGCACTCGACGTCACCCTGACCAGCGACGATCTCGCCGCGATCGACCGCATCATGCCACCCGGCGCCGTCGCCGGCACCCGCTATCCCGAAGCCGGCCTCAAAGCCGTCAACCTCTGACCATAAAAGCCGGGGCGCCCAGCGCCCCGGCCATCTTGCATCAAGACCGCGCCCGCGTTATGCGACGCCCTGAATGACCGGTCGGCATCGGTCAGCCCCCAGGAGATCCGCGATGAAGGCCAATATCAACCCCGAATACCACGAGATCAACGTCATCATGACCGATGGCACCGCTTACACGACCCGGTCATGCTACGGCAAAGCCGGCGATACGCTGCGCCTCGACATCGATCCGAAGTCCCACCCCGCCTGGACCGGCCAGCACCGCGTCATGGACACCGGCGGCCAGGTCGCAAAATTCAACAAACGCTTCGCCACCATCGGCGCCCGCACGAAGTAGTCCGGTTGGGTTTCAGGTCAAGCATTGGCCAGGGGCGCTACCCCTGGCCAATGCGAAAGCCACGGCCCTCAGAATCCATTGGTATTTCTGCGTACCCATACACGTCACTGATGTGGCGATGGTCGTTTCGGGAATTGAATTCGCCTTCGCAAAATAGAATTCCCACCCGCCATCATGGAGCCAACACTCCAACCCTGCGTCAGAACGCCTCGAACTCTCCGGCCTGATGCGTCGATGGCTGCTCCGGCACGCCGCGCAACCGGCACGACAGATCGGCCAGCGTCACCACGCTCGCCGCCGGATCCGGATCGACCGACCACGCCTCCGGCACCGAAGGCCGCAACGCCCGCATGAAATCGCTCAGCCCATAAAGCCGTTGGGTGATCAGATCGATGATCTGCGCCTCCTGATGACACGCGAAATCATCCGCCGCCCTGAGCATCGCCGGACCGAGAACCGCCTGGAATTGCTCAGCCAGGCGCCCAAGCTCGACAAGCTCCGCCTCAACCGTGATCAGCAGATCGCCAACCAATACCTGTGACTGACTCAAAACAGCTCCACCGTGCCGGCCGTGCTGAACGATGGCGGCGGGACAAGGTTGGCCTCGGCGCGGGACACGGCACCATTGCTGCTGTTCAGCAACGTCTGTCGCGCCCGCCCCGATACCGGCCAGAACTGAATCCGCCGCCCCTGATTCCCCCGCAGACTACCGCCGACGATCGCAATTCCCTCCGCCTGCAAAAACCGCTCGGCAAAAGCCGCATTCAACTGTCCCACATCCGTCAAGCCGGCCATCATGCACGACCCGCCGAACAACTTCGCCTGCAAACGGCGACGCTGCGCGCCCTGCCGGAGCAGCCCATTGACCAGAAGCTCCATCGAATAGGCACCATAGCGCATCGCATCCCCGCCTCGGTTCGCCTGTCCAGGGTCGGTTCGATCACCAGGCAACAGAAAATGATTCATACCACCAACCCCGGCGTCCCGATCCCACATGCATGCCGCGATGCACGATCCCAAAATCGTCGTCAGCACGACGCCAGGGTCATTCGAAACCTGCTGCTCGCCTTGCACGATGTTGATCTTGCGTTCGACGATAACATCCAGTTCCGTCGGTGAGCTCATTTCAAGGCACCGATGACCGCCTCGATCTTTTCGCGCAGCGACTCCGGCGTGAAGGGCTTGACCAGATAGTTGTTGACCCCGTGCTCAACCGCGCTCAGCACCATCTGCTTGTCGGCACGCCCGGTCAGCATGATGAAGGCGGTCTTGCTGATCGGCCCATGAGCACGCACCGCTCGCAACAGACTCAAACCGTTCATATTCGGCATGTTGTAATCGGAAATGATCAGATGGATCGGCGTCTTGTGAGTCAGAATGACCTTGAGCGCCTCCTCGCCATCAGCCGCTTCAAGAATTTCGCCAACCCCCCACTGTTCCAACGCCATTCTGGCCAGACTGCGAATTGTCTGTTGATCATCGACAACGAGAATCGTCAGGGTATTCGCAAGAGGCATTACACTCTCTCCCTATGATGAAGGCTGGTGCTGCGTAGAATGTGGTCGGCCATTTTGCCGAGCGATAGCTGGCGCGAGACAGCGCCGATCTCGAACGCCACTTTCGGCATGCCGTAGACAATACAGCTGGCCTCATCCTGCCCGATCGTCTCCGCCCCGGCCTGGCGCATCTCCAGCAACCCCTGCGCCCCGTCCCGCCCCATGCCGGTCAGGATCACACCCAGCGATCTGGCACCGATCACCCGCGCCACCGAGCCGAACAACACATCCGCCGACGGCCGATGCCCGCTGACCCGCTCGCCATCATGCAACCGGCAGCGCGGCCTGCTCGGATTGGCGATCTCCAGATGCGCGCTGCCCGGCGCCAGATAGATATGCCCGGGCAACACCAACATGCCGTCTTCCGCTTCCGCGACCTCGGGAGCACACAGCCGGTTGAGCCGCTCTGCAAAACTCTTGGTAAACGTTGCCGGCATATGCTGCGTGATCAACACCGGCGGACAATTCGCCGGAAACCGTGACAGCACCGCGATCAACGCCTCCACACCGCCGGTGGACGACCCGATCGCCACAACCCTGCCATCCGGCGCGAACCGCCCGTTACGGTCGGGTGTCACCGGCTCGGCGGGCGCAAAACTGCGAGGCTGCATCCGCGATTTTGCGGCCGCCCTCACTTTCTCGGGCAGTTGGTCGAAATCGTGATAGTCGCCGTTGGATGGTTTCGCGACGCAATCGAACGCACCACACTCGAGCGCCCGCAATGTCACGGAGGCACCGGCCTGGGTCAGGCTCGAAACCATGATGACGGGCGTTGGCCGCAGCCGCATGATCTTCTCGAGAAACTCGAGACCGTTCATGTTCGGCATCTCGACATCCAACGTGATCACATCGGGATTCAACTGCTTGATCGCCGTCCGCGCCTCCAGCGGATCGGCCGCGTGGCCGACCACTTCGATCTGCGGATCCTGCCTGAGCACAGCGGAAATCAATTCCCGCATCGTTGCCGAATCATCAACCACCAGAACCCTGACGCTCATCGGCGCGTCTCCTTGCCGACCAGCGGCCGATACGTGGTAATCCCATCGCTGCGCAACAGCCGCTCGGCCGGACCGCTCACGCGCTCCGAATGACCAATGTAGAGCGCACCTGCAGGATCGAGCAGCGGCACCATGCGCGACCAGATCGCCCCCTGCGTTGGATCATCGAAATAGATCGCCACATTGCGACAGAAAATCGCATGAAACCGCCCCTGCATCGGCCAGTCACCGATCAGGTTGAGCCGGCGAAACTCCACCAGCGCACGCGCCTGCTCTGCAATTCGCACCATGCCCCGATCACCGTCGGCCGGTGAAAACCAGCGCTGCCGCAGATCAGGCGGCACCGGCTCGATCGCATTTTTGTCGTACAGCCCGGCCTTGCCCGTCGCGATCATGTTGGGGTCAATGTCGGTAGCTAGAATCCGGATATCGCGCTGCGCCGCATCCGGCAGCAACGACAGAACCGTCAACGCGATCGAGTATGGCTCCTGACCGCTCGAACACGCGGACGACCACAGCCGCACCCGGCCCCCCTTGCGCGCGCTCGCGATCAACGGCGGCAAAATCTGCGTGCGCAAATGCTCGAAATGATGCGGCTCCCGATAAAACCGCGTCACATTCGTTGTCAGTGCGGCCAGCATCTCCTGCCGCTCGTCGCTCCCCTCGGCACTGCTCACAAGTTCGCAATATTGCGAGAAATTCCTCAGCCCCAGGGCGCGCAACCGCTTGGCGAGCCTGGAATAGACCAGGGTCGCCTTGTGGTCGGGCATCGCGATGCCGGCATCGGCGTAGATCATCGCCGAAATCTGGCGAAAATCCTCCCCGGTCAAACGATACTCGCCACCGTCGATCAGGCTGCGTCCATTGGCTGGGCTGATTGCCGTACTCATGCTGCCTGACGCTCGTCGGCCGGCAGAATATGATCCAGCGAAATGAGGCTGATCATCCGCCCATCCACCGGCAGCAGCCCGCGCACAAACGCCTTGACCAGATCGGACGCGACATCCGGGGTCGGTTGGATCGCATTGTCGTTCAACGTCAGGATATCCGACACCGCATCGACCAGCAGCCCGACCTGCTGGTTATGGATCTGGGTCACGATGATCACATGCCGCGCGGTCGGCGCCGATCCCGGCAGGCCGAGCCGCACCGCGAAATCCACGATCGGCAGCACCGCACCGCGTAGATTGATGACACCGCAAATATACCGCGGCGCCTGGGGTAGCGCGGTCGCCGCCGTCCATCCACGGATCTCCCGGACCGCCATGATGTTGACGCAGAACTCCTGCTGCCCAACACGAAATGCAATCAATTCGCGGCCCTCGGCCCCGTTCGTGAGCGGTTCATTCATGGCTTAACTCGCTTGTAAAAGAAATGGTTCGGCCCGCAGCGCGTCACCACGGAGAATTTCGGTCCTCGTCACCGAGACGATCGCATCGACATCGAGAATAAGAGCAACGCGCCCGTCGCCCATCACCGTAGCGGCGGCGATACCGGGCACCGCCCGGTAATTCGCCTCAAGACTCTTGATCACAACCTGGCGCTGGCCCTGGATCGCATCGACAATGAGCACCGCACGGATGCCGCCCTCACCTTCGACCAGCAAAGCCACGCTCTTGTCCGCCTCGAGCGGCGCGTCACGATATCCGAGCGCCATGCTGACATCGACCAGCGGAATATAGCGCCCGCGCATCGCCACAACCCGCACATCCGTGCCGAGCGTGTGAACATTGGCAGCCTGCGGCTGCAAGGTTTCGATGATCGCGCTGAGCGGAACAATCAGCGTATGGCCGGCCACACTGACCACCATGCCATCGAGCACAGCGAGCGTCAGCGGCAGGCTGAGCGTAAAGGTCGAACCAGCCCCCGGCCGCGATGCAATGGAAATCCGCCCGCCGAGCGACTGAACCGAGCGCCGCACCACATCCATGCCCACCCCGCGGCCGGAGATGTCCGAAACCGTACTCGCGGTCGAAAAACCAGGCAGGAAGATCAGATTGTCGGTCTCTTCATCGCTCAACTGCGCTTCCGGCGCGATCAACCCCCTCTCGATCGCCTTCGCCTTGACCCGTTCGCGATTGATCCCGGCACCATCATCCGCAACCTCGATCACGATCCGCCCGGAACGATGCAGCGCCGTCAGCTTGACCACCCCCTCCTCCGGCTTGCCGGCCGCGAGCCGTGCATCGGTCGGCTCGAGCCCATGGTCGATCGCGTTGCGGATCATATGGGTCAACGGATCGGCGATCCGCTCGATGACCGTTTTATCGACCTCCGTGCCCTCGCCATCGGTCAACAGCCGGACCTGCTTGCCGGTCATCGCCGCCACCTCGCGCACCAGACGGGGCATGCGCTGGAACACCGAGCGAACCGGCTGCGCGCGGATCGCCATCACGCTGTCCTGGATCTCGCGGGTCAGATGCTCAAGCTCGTCGAGCGCAGCCGCCACACCCGAGGCACGCGCCAGCCCGGCTTCCATGACGCGCTGAGTCAGCATCGCCTCGTTGATGACCAGTTCGCCCACCAGGTCGATCAGGCGATCCACCCGGTCAAGATCCACCCGGATCGTAGCCCCGACCGCAGAGCCGCCATCACTTTTGGACGATGTCCCGTCCACGGCCGGCGGCGCACCCTGACGAGACCGCGCCGCGGGCTGATCATGATCGGGCTGTGACACGCTCTGTTGTGCCTTGCGGATCATGGCCAGCACGTCCGCATCCGTGGGAATATCGCTGCTGGCCGTCGCGTTAGCCGCCATGATCGGAACGGGCGAGCGGATCGTCTCCGCGCTTCCAGCGCCGCCCTCATCAACGCCCGGCTGCGGCAGGCTCGCCTCATCGGCCTGGTCCGATGCGCGGCTGATCAAAAGTTCGCAATCGTCCTCGACGAATTCGAATGCGCTGCGAATGGCCTGTTCATCGCAGTCGGACTGCAGCGTAATGGTCCATTTTAAATACGCGCCTTCGGGATCGAGATCGGCAAAGTCGGGGAGCGATGACGTGTCAACCGTCACACTCACCGGACCGAGCCCGCTGACTTCACGCAGCAGCAGCGCTGCCTCGTTCGCATTGCCATAAAGATCGGCAAGCGGCCGAAACTTGATGATCCAGCCAGTGGGTCGCGTCGTCTCCGCTTCGACCGCGACCGGCAACGGCAGAAACGTCAGATCGCCGAGCCCGTCATCCTCGTCGTCCTCGGCATGACCATCGTCCGTCGGACCTCCATTGGTCAGTGCCTTGAGCGCCGCGGCCAGCGATGTCGTCTGCGCCTCATCAGGCGTGGCACCATCGCGCGCGCAGCGGACCAGATCCGCCAGCGCGTCAGATGCCCGGAGCAACAGCCGCACCGCATTTGCCGAGGCATCCAGCTTGCCCGCGCGCACCTGATCGAGCGCTGTCTCGAACACATGAGCAAAGCGAACCAGATCCTCCAGCCCAAACGCGCCAGCCCCGCCTTTGACCGAATGAACGGCCCGGAACACGGCATTGACCGTCTCCTGATCGGTCTCGCCGCCCTCCATCCGCATCAGGCCGCTCTCAAGTTCGGAAAGCTGCTCCTCGCATTCCTGGAAAAAAGTATCACGGATCGCCGCCATCGGGTCCATTGCGTGCTATCCTCCTTACGCGGCTACACGTCGGATGACGTCGACCAGCTTGACCGGATCGAACGGCTTGACGATCCAACCCGTCGCACCCGCCGCCTTCGCACGGCTCTTCTTTTCGGCATCGACCTCGGTGGTCAGCACCAGAACCGGCGTCGATCGCCAGGTAACGTCGCGCCGCACCGCTTCGATAAAACCGAACCCGTCCATTCGCGGCATGTTGATGTCAGTGACGATGACGTCTGGCGTTTCATCGCGCAGCACCTCCAACCCGTGCACGCCATCCTCCGCCTGTACGACTCGGAAACCGGCCTCCACCAAGGACAAGCGCAGCATGTCGCGCATCGTCCGTGAATCGTCCACCGTCAATATTGTCTTGATCACGCGCGTATTTCCCTTCGATGATCGAACGCGGCGGGCTCGATGCCCATCAGTTCCAGCGTGGCGATCACGCCGGGCGAAAATCCCTCGACCAGAAACCCGTGCTGATCGGCGGCCCAGCTTGCGCGCGCCGCAAGCAACACCTGCAAGCATTGCCCTCCAATTCGTTCAACCGCACTGGCATCGATGACAAGATCATGCCCGCGCTGGCCGCGCAGAAGTGCATAAAGCGGCGCTGCCGCCTTGATATCGAGGAGGGGATCAAGCCTTAGCTTCACTGGCTCGGAGGCCTTGGCAGGATGCGACCGCTTTTTCATAAGGCTTAGAATTCCTCCCAACTATCGGCATCCGCCGCGACTGCGAGCTTGCGGGCCGCAGCGGTTGCCGTCACCTTCAACTGCGCTACCGCTGGACGGGACGTTGCTCTTGCAGGGCGCTCCATCGGCGCAGGTCTTGCCGCGGGTTTGCGCGGCGCGTGGCGCGATGATTGTTCGGCAACATCGCCGATCTCAAATTGGGCGATCAGCGATGCGAGTTGCTCCGTCTCTTGCGCGAGCGCATGGCTTGCCGCGGTCGATTGCTCGACCATCGCGGCGTTTTGCTGGGTGACCTGATCCATCTGATTGACCGCCGCATTCACCTGGTGCAGCCCCGTCGCCTGCTCCTGCGCGGAGGCGGCAATCTGGATAACCACCTCGTTGATCTCGCCGATCTGGATGACCAGTCGCTGCAAAGCCTTGCCCGTCTGTCCGACCAGATCAACGCCGCTGCCGACTTGTTTGGATGATGTCGAAATCAGCGCCTTGATCTCCTTCGCCGCATCCGCCGATCGTTGCGCGAGCGCCCTGACCTCCGATGCGACGACCGCGAATCCGCGCCCCGCATCGCCGGCTCGCGCGGCCTCGACCCCCGCATTCAGCGCCAGCAGATTGGTCTGGAAGGCGATTTCATCGATCACGCCGATGATGTTGCTGATCTGCAGCGACGATGCCTCGATCCCGCTCATCGCCGCGACGGCCTCACGCACCACAGCGCCGCTGCGTTCCGCATCCGCCTGCGCCGCACCAACCACGTCACGCGCATGGGTGGCACCCTCGGCAGTCTTGCCGACTGTCGCGGTAATCTGATCCAGCGCCGCCGCGGTCTCTTCGAGGCTGGCCGCCTGTTGCTCGGTACGACGCGACAAATCATCGGCGGCGGACGAGATCTCGCCCGTGCCCGATCGGATCGCTGCGGTATTGGTGGCAATCGTCTTCATGGTATCCTGAAGTCGGCCGAGTGCTCCATTGAAGTTGCCACGCAGGCGCTCATAGTCTGGGGCGAATGCCTGGGTGAGGCGATAGGTGAGCGCACCCGACGAGAGCCGCTCGAGCCCCTCGGCCAGAGCGTGAACGACATGCTCAAGATCCTTGGCAGCGGCATCACGTTCGGCTTCGGCACGCGCCCGTTGCGCTTCAAGCTCCATGCGCGAGGTCAGCCCCTCCTCGGCCTTGTTGCGGGCGACCAGCGCGGTCCGAAAGCTGTTCATCGCCTTGGTGATCCGCCCAACACAGTCACGATGCTGGGTGAAGCGGACCGGCGATTCAAGATCGCCCGCCGCCAGCGCCTCCATCCGTTCAACCGTTGCCACATAAGGATTGGCGATGACCTGCCGCAAGAAATAGCCTAGCCCGATCGAGATCAGCAGCGCGGTCGCACAGACCGCAATGGGAACTCGATCCAGCACCGGATCGGCGGAGGCGCTCGCCACGACAGCAAGGCAGATGAGCAGCAACGCGCTCTCCATCGCAAATGCCAGTGTAAGCTTCAGACGGATCGGAGCAGTCTCGCGAAACCATGTTAGCATGTGCGCCTCATTACTTGTCTTGCTGGTTAAAGTTGAGGTCGAAATCATTGGTATGCCTGCGCATGAAAGTTCCGACCGACGTTTCGTATCGTCACGATAGCGAACAAAAATTACTCATCCGTTAACAGAGAGTCTGAACCATCGCCTTGGCCGGCGCGCCGATGCCGGGTTCAAAAATCGACCCGCGGATGTAACAACGGGTTCTCCGGCCGCATCGGATCGGGCCCGAAAACGTGCGCCTCATTTCGTTCCATAGATTTGAACGCCTCAAGACACCCGGAGACGAAATTGCGCCGGTTATCCGTATGTTAAGATTTTGCGGGCAGTATGATCCGGCGTTGATCTTGTCGGTATCGAATAGAGAGGCCTCCTTTGACCAGAATTCTCACGACGAGCATGGACCGCGCGGCGAAGCGCTCTCGTCCGGCGGCGCCACGGCTATGAATACGTTTCTGCTTGCCGGCTCTGCGATCGTCATCGGCGGCCTCGGTTTTCGAATCATGCGGGCGTGGGTGAGACATCAGTTGACGCCCGTGTGCAAACACGTTGCTGCCGTGGTTGAGCGGGCGGCGGAGCATGAGCGCATGGTGCTGGCGCAGAACGCACTCAGCCAGAATATCGACATGCTGCGCAGCATGACCCAGGCTTATGGCGATGCGCGACTGGACGGCGATGATCTCTGGTTCGGCAACCACCGGATCAACGGCGACTTTCAACTCGTCGATCAGGTAAAAGCAAAATTTGGCGGTGCGGCAACGATTTTCGCGCGCGACCGGCGTGTGTCCACGAACATCCTGAACCCGGGCGGCGCGCGCGCGGTCGGTACCGCGCTGGCGCCCGGGCCGGTGCATGACCGTGTGCTCGGGCAGGGGCTCAGCTACCGCGGCGTCACCGACATTCTCGGCGAACCTTATATAACCGTCTATGAGCCTATCCTGCGCGACGATCAGGTCATCGGCATCATGTTCGTCGGCGTGCCGTCCGCATCGATCGTCGGCTCCCATACCAAAACCGCCTCGACCGTGCCCTGCTTCAAGGCGATCGCGGCCAATATCGATAATATGGAGGCGATCGAATCGGGACAATTGGCCGCCGCAGAACTTGCTTTTGCCAAGCGTCAGGAAGCCGATGACGTCAACCGGCGATTGGCGGCCGAGCGGCAATCGATCGCCCGAAGCCAGACGCTCGCCATCACCGCGATTGCGGCTGGTCTGGAGCAGCTGGCAGCCGGTAACCTCACCTATCGGATCGATGGTGTTCTGCCCGGCAGCTACGAAAAACTCGGGCGTGACTTCAACGGCGCCATCGCAAAATTACAGACCACCATGACGGCCATTGCCGCGAGCAGCGCAGGCGTGCGGGCCGGAGCCAGCGAGATCACCCATGCGTCCGACGATCTGGCCCGGCGCACCGAGCAACAAGCGGCAACGCTCGAAGAGACGGCCGCCGCAATGGATCAGATCACCGCAACGGTCAGGACCACGGCGCTGCGCAGCAGCGACGCACGGGATCTGGCATCGGCGGCTGGTCAGGATGCAAAACATTCCAGTGACGTCGTGCTCGAAACCGTGAACGCGATGAGCGCGATCGAGGGATCATCCCGCCAGATCGACAAGATTGTCGGCCTGATCGACGAGATTGCCTTCCAGACGAATTTGCTGGCCCTGAACGCCGGGATCGAGGCCGCACGCGCGGGTGATGCCGGGCGCGGATTCGCCGTCGTCGCAACCGAAGTGCGCGCCCTGGCCCAACGCTCGGCCACTGCAGCAAAGGAAATTCAAGGGCTGATCACCGCATCCGGGCAGCAGGTTGCGGTCGGTGTCCGCCTGGTGGGCGAGACGGGGCAGGCGCTCGGCCGGATCGCGGATCAGGTTACCCGGCTCAACGTGCTCATCACCGACATCGCGGCGTCGGCCAGCGAGCAGTCCACCGGGCTGCATGAAGTCAATACGGCGGTCAACCAGATGGATCAGGTCACGCAACAGAACGCCGCCATGGTCGAACAAGCGACGGCCGCGAGCCATGGTCTCGCCAATGAAGCTGCCGAACTCGCAAGACTGGTCGAGGAATTCGTCATTGGCGACGGCACGCCGCCGCCGGCGCATCAGCGCCCGGTGGAACGGCGCAACCTGGCCACACGGCCCTTTGCCAACGGCCCCGTCAAGCCGCGCACGAAATCCGCACCGTTGGTGGCAAAAGGCAAACCGAAACTGGTCGCCGTCAGTTCGAGCGACCCTGCGTGGCAA
Organism: Acidiphilium rubrum; assembly: GCF_900156265.1. GTDB lineage: Bacteria > Pseudomonadota > Alphaproteobacteria > Acetobacterales > Acetobacteraceae > Acidiphilium > Acidiphilium rubrum. The sequence continues at coordinate 19,916 of NZ_FTNE01000013.1, read as the reverse complement.
GAGTTCTGAAACATGCGCTCCGTGGTGGTCGGCTCACAATGAGGCCGGGCCTCGTCGGCCCTCGGCTCGCTCGATCACTTCTGCTCTGGTTTGCGCCTGGTTTGATCTTGGTGGGCATCTTGAGTTTCGAGGCCTTCGAGCTGCGTGCTGCGCAACAGACGATTGCCCATCGCGCCCGGACCGATGCCACCGAATACGCGGGCAGTATCGCGCGCCACCTGTTCGCGCAGTTCGCCGAGCTTGAATTCATCGGCGTCAGCCTGCTCGCCCCGCGTCCGGATGGAACGGTGCGGCCCACCGCCCGGTCGGTCGTGGCGCTGCGCCGCTTCATGGCGCTGCACCCCAGCCTGTACGCCTTCAATATCCAGTCTGCGGACGGCAACACGATCGTCTGGTCCACCCAGCAACAGGCCGCCAAACCGATCACCAGCGCCGCCGGGTTCACCCCCCTGCCCGGCCACCCGGATTACCTGCTCGGCCGCCCGCGCTATGCTGCGCGGGTTGGTACCTACGCCATTACCATGCGCTTTCGCGCCGTCGGCGCCAGCGGCGCGACACGCTATTTCGTTGGCACACCCTACCGTCTCGAGCAGTTGCTGGCGTATCCGAACGTGTTTTCGCGCCCCTGGGCGCTCACCACGGTGGATGCGCGCAGCCAGCGCCCGATCGGGCAATGGCGGAGTGGGCTGCTGTTCTTTCCCCCGAACCGACCCGGCGTGGGGAACCCCCTGGAAGCGACGGGTGACAGTGAAAGCAACATCAGCGTACCGGGGTTGCCGTTGAACGTGCGCGTTTCCTGGCCGGTTATCTGTGCGCCCCGGCTATGGGCCACGGAGGGCTGGGTGCGCTGGATCATGGAACTGCTGGTTCTGATCGGCATCATTGTCCTCACGCGCCAGATCGAACAGAGCCAGCGCGCCCGTGATGACGCCGCCGCGGCCATCGAGCAGGCACGCCGGCATGATCGCCTGACCGGCGCGCTGTCGCGCATCGGCTTCGAGGAACAGATCATCAGCCTGGCGGAACGGCTGGCACCGGGGGCGCAGTTGTCCGCCTTCGTAATCGACATCTGCAATTTCACCGCCCTGAACCGGCGTTTGGGGGCCGCCGCGGGCGATCGGATCCTGATCGAACTGGCGGCACGCCTGACCACACTGCCCGGCGCGCGGCTGGTGGCGCGGGTTGGCGCGGATTCCTTTGCGTTCGCCCGGATCGATCCGGCACGCGGCATCGTCCATACCCATATCGAGACGGCCCTGGGCATCGCCGAGCAACGGTTCCGCCCGTCCGAGGGTATCGCGGAACATCTGACCTTGTCGCTCGGCTGCGCCATCCACGGCGAAGACACCGAGACACCGAACGCCCTGCTGTCCGTCGCCGAAGCCGCCGTTTTCGGACAGGCCCGGCGCCAGTCTGCGACGAGACGGCAGACGCTCGAACCATACGGCGATCAGGCCGGGCCGTTGCTGGGGTGGGCGCACCGGTTTCTGGCGAACCGGTTCGATGAACTCGGTATGGGCCTGCTCGATTACGTGCAGGCCGACCGGCGCAATGCAGCGGTCACCAAGGCGATGACGCCGCTGGTAGTTGCACGGTTCGGCGTGCTCCTGCCGCGCTACATCGAAATGCTGCTCGATCCTGCGCTGAGCCGCGAGGAGCATGCTGAACAGGCCCGCCAGCTCGGCCGGCTGCATGCCGCACTCGGCGTGCCCGCCAACGGCGTAACCGCGACGATGAGTTGGCTCTATCAAGCGATCGCGATGATGAGCCAGCAAGTCCCGGGTCGCCTGAGCCAGCGCCAGATCTATCTCGACATTGTCCTGCGACGAATCGAATTCGACCTGGAATCGCAGCAGGAGGCCGCCGAACTACTGCGCCAGGAGATCCACGGCAGGTTGCGCGATCTCGCTTTGAGCCTGCGCCCCCTGCGCCGGCGGATCGACATTCTCGATGCCGTCGTTGCCGCCATCACCGACTGGCCGTTCATCGCGTTCGGCGCCGTCTATGGGCAGGACCCCGATGGCGCCTTTATCGTCGAGGCGGAAAGTGATGCCCACCGTGCCTGGTTCGAAAAGCACCCCGACCAGAAAATTCATGGCAAACGCCTCACGCCGGCCAGCCTGCACCCGGTGGCCGAGGCATGGGTCTCCGGCGAGCCCGTCGATATCCCGCTGATCGACGGGCAGACCGATCAGGGACCGGCATGGGCCGTCACCCTCGGCAACGCCGGGATTAGAAGCATGCTTGCCCTGCCGGTGCTCGACGCAACGGGGCGCATCCTGAGCATGATCAAACTCTACGGCCGCCTGCCCAACCTGTTCCGCACCACGCATATGCGCGAGACGGGCGAAGCCCTCAGCCTGCTGGTCAGTCGTGCGATCGAACGCACGCACGACTCAGACACAGCGATGATCTCGGCGGATGACCGAAAAGCCTGGCGCGAGCGGCTGTTCAACGGCGGCTTGCGCATGTTCATGCAGCCGATCGTCGATCTTGCCAGCGGCGCCTGCACCAAGTTCGAAGCGCTCGCACGCATCGAACTCGCCGATGGCCGGATCATCAACCCCGGCCAGTTCTTGCCCGCGCTCAGCGAGCAGGAACTCGATCATCTGTTCGTCGAAAGCCTGAACCATGCACTCGAAGCAATCCTGGAGTTTCAGAGCAAGGGCTTTAAATTCGACATCTCGGTCAATCTGCCACCGTCCACCTTGCGCAAACCCGCCTGTATCGACTGGATCCGCACGGCGCTCACCGTGCACCGGATCGACGGCGCACGACTCACGCTGGAATTGCTGGAAGATCAGGGTTTCGCCGGCGACGACGCAATCGGCGCCCGCGAAGCGGCCCGATTGCTCGAACTGGGCGTACACCTCGCGCTCGATGATCTGGGCGCCGGCTACGGCAGCCTCATTCGCCTGCGTAATCTGCCGTTCGACATTCTCAAGATCGACCAAAGCCTGGTCCGCGGCATTTCGGCGGGCGATCGGCGCAGCGTGCCGCTGGTCGAGGGGCTGGTCCAAATGGGGCGCAAGCTCGGCATCAAGGTTGCGATCGAAGGTCTCGAAACCCAGGAATTGATCGATCTCGCCCGCAGCATGGGGGCCGATTTGGGGCAGGGTTATGGCATTTCACCGCCTATGCCACAGGGCGCGGTCTTGCCGTGGCTGGTCCGCTTCATATCACGGCCGGTAGCATCTTGGTCGCAGGTGTCCGGTGCAGCCCGATTGCCCCAAGCGGAGCAGCATGGCAGCGCCGATCACCCGGCCCCCGCGTTGGCTAGCCTGCATGAGGCATAAAAGCGCGCTCAAATCGGTGGCGGGCTTGATTTCATCCGCTCCATCGCAAACCGCGACGATACGTTGCGCAGCGGAATCGCCGCGATCAGCCGGCGATAGAACGCGTCATAGGCCGGAATATCGGCCACCATGATGTGCAGCAGGTAATCGACATCGCCGCTCATCCGCCAGGCGCCGACGATTTCCGGCATGGTGGTGACGAGTTCGGCAAAGCGCGCGATCCAGGCTTCCGAATGGTCGGCCGTTTCGATCGAGGCGAACACCGAAACCGGATAGCCGAGCCGTTCGGGCGACAGCATCGCAACCCGGCCGGTGATCACCCCAGCCTCCTCCATCCGCTTGATGCGCTTCCAGCACGGCGTCGCCGACAGGCCGACCAGGCTCGCGATGGTGGCGAGTTGCATGGTGCAGTCGCGCGCGATCAACCGCAAAATCGCGCGATCGATCTTGTCGAGCGCCGGCAGGGCGCTGGGCGGCAGCGATTCAGGCAGCGCTGGCATAGCGTGGAATCTCCCGTCAGGATGAGTGGCTTCTCTGTGCGACCGCCAGGACAGAAAATCAATCTTATTTCTTGAGTATTTTGCGCTGGACAGAGAATGCCGTTTCACCACAAGTGGGAGACCGCTATATCCACCCCAGGAGATATGATGATTCCGATTGCGCTCGATCCTCGTTTTGCGCGTCTTGCGGTCGCCGGCAACGGCGCCTTGGCGCTGCGCCGGTTTCGCGCTCTGCGCGCCGCCGGCGCTGCCGATGCGCTGCTGTTTTCCGATGCCCCCGATGACGAAGCGGTGACCGAAGCGGGCGATCAACTACGCCGCGCGCTGCCCGGCCCCGATGATCTGGCAGCGCTGCACGTGCTGTGGATCGTCGATCTGCCGCGTGACCGCGCCGAACCGCTCGCCGCCGCCGCCCGAGCGCTGCGGCTGCTCGTCAATGTCGAAGACGTCCCGCCCTTGTGCGATTTTCACTCGGTCGCCGAAGTCCGGCGCGGCGACCTGCTGCTCACCATTTCCACCAACGGCCGCGCCCCCGGCCTGGCCGGCATGATCCGGCGCAATCTGGAACTGCGCTACGGCGCGGAATGGGCCGATCGCGTCGCGGAAATCGGCACCCTGCGCGCCGGTTGGCAGCGTGAGGGCATCTCGATGCCCGAAGCCGCCAAACGCATCGCCGCAATCGCCGCGGACCGGAAATGGCTGTGCGACCGGGTGTGCGATTTCGCCGCCCCGCAACCTCAAGGCTGATATCATGACAAAAACCGCCAAACTGCCCCGCACCGCGCCCTTCGCCCCCGAGGAAATCATCGCGCTCGATCAGGTGATCGGCCGCGCCTCCGCCGTGCAGCGCGCGTGGCTGACCGGGTTTCTGGCGGGGATCGATGCCGCGGGCACCGAAGCCGCCCCCCTCGCGGCGGCGCCGTCGGTCAAAACCAAACTGACCATCCTGTACGGCACCGAATCCGGCAACGCCGAAGCCCTCGCCGGTGCCGCCAAGCGCGATGCCCAGAAGCGCGGCTTCGCCCCCCGCCTGCTCGACATGGCGGACGCCGACCTCGCCACGCTGAAAGACACCGTCAACCTGCTGGTCATCGCCTCCACCTGGGGCGAAGGCGAGCCGCCGCAACGCGCCGCCCCCTTCATGCGCGCCCTGATGGCCGATGGCGCACCGACGCTCGATGGCGTGAATTTCGCAGTGCTCGCCCTCGGCGATTCCTCCTACGCGCAGTTCTGCGAAACCGGCAAACAGATCGACGCACGGTTCGAAGCGCTCGGCGGCGTCCGCATCGCCGAACGGCTCGATTGCGACCTCGATTACGAAACCCCGGCCGCCGGCTTCATCGCGTCCCTGCTCGAAAAACTGACCCCGGCCGCCGATGCCGGCTCGGTCATCCATGTCGATTTCCACCGCGCCGAAGCCGAGCCAGTCGGCAAGACCGCGCCGTTCGCCGCCGAGATCGCGGCGCTGCACGCCATCACCTCGTCGCGCTCGTCCTCGGAAACCCTGCATCTCGAACTCGACCTGACCGGTTCGGGCATCGCCTACCAACCCGGCGACACGCTGGGCATCGCGCCCGAAAACGACCCCGCCCTGGTCGGCGCCGTACTCCGCGCCACGGGCTTGCTCGACGACAGCGCCGCCCACAGCGCACTCACCCGCGAACGCGACATCACCACCCTCAGCGGCAAATTGATCCAGGATTACGCCGCCCTCACCGGCGATGCCGCCCTCGCAACCCTCGCGGCCGATGCCGAGGCGCGCGGCCGCTTCATCGCCGGCCGCCAGCCGATCGATCTGTTCGAAACCTATCCCCACACCCTGACCACCGCGCAACTCACCTCCCTGCTGCGCAAACTGCCGCCCCGCTATTACTCGATTGCCTCATCCCAACGCCTGGTCGGCGAGGCCGCCCATCTCGCCATCGCCAAGGTCGCCTACGAAAGCGAAGGCCGCGCCCGCCTCGGCGTCGCCTCCGGCATGATCGCCGAACGCCGCAAAACCGGCGGTAGCATCAATGTCCACGTCAAGGCCAACCCGCATTTCCGCCTGCCCGAAACCAACGAAACCCCGATCGTGATGATCGGCGCCGGCACCGGCATCGCGCCCTACCGCGCCTTCCTGCAGGAGCGCGAAGCCCTCGGCATCGCCGGCAAATCCTGGCTCATCTTCGGCCACCGTCACTTCCTGCACGATTTCCTCTACCAGCTCGACATCCAGGATTGGCTGAAATCCGGCGTGCTCGGCCGGCTCGACCTCGCCTTTTCGCGCGACCAGCCCGAAAAACGCTACGTCCAGCACGTGCTCTGGAACCAGCGCCACGACCTGCGCGCCCAGCTCGACCAAGGGGCCACGCTCTACCTCTGCGGCGACGCCAAGGCGATGGCCCGCGATGTCGATGCCACAATCGTCCGCATTCTCGGCAAGGACGACGCCGATCGCGGCCAGCACGAACTCGATGCGCTGATCGCCGCCGGTCGCTATAAAAAGGACGTCTACTGATGCTCGAAACCCTCACCAAGCCGGAAACCGAAGCGCTCGATCTGCTGCGCACCAGCATCGCGGCCCACCCCGGCCGCATCGCCCTGGTCTCATCCTTTGGCACCGAATCCGCCGCCCTGCTCGACCTCGTCGCGCGGATCGACCGCAGCCTGCCGGTCATCTTTCTCGATACCGGCAAACTCTTCCCCGATACCATCGCCTATCGCAACGCCCTGATCACCAGGCTGCGCCTGTCGGACGTGCGGACCATCCGCCCCGACCCCGCGCACCTCGCCAGCTTCGACCCCAACGGCACCCTGTTCGCCCGCGACCCCGATTTGTGCTGCAGCCTGCGCAAAACCATGCCGCTCGACGACGCGCTGCTGCCGTTCGAAGCCTGGATCAGCGGCCGTAAACACACCCAGTCCGACAGCCGCGCCACCCTGCAAGCCACCGAAACCGGCCCCGATGGCCGCATCATCGTCAACCCGCTGCGCGCCTGGACCCAGACCGATATCGAAACCTACTTCACCAGCCGCAACCTGCCACACCACCCGCTCCAGGCCGATGGCTTCGCCTCGATCGGCTGCCACACCTGCACCCGCCGCATCCAGCCCGGCGAACCACCCCGCGCCGGACGCTGGAGCGGTACCGGAAAAATCGAATGCGGCATCTTCCTCACACGGCCGGTCGCGGCATGAGCCGGCAAGGCGGGGCTTCGCCCCGGACCCCGACCAGGGGGCTCTGCCCCCTGGCCCCCCGCCAGGAACTTAGTTCCTGGACCTCATTAGTTTCAGATGAGAGGGGGCTTGCGACGCCCTTTGAAAGGCAACGGAATTGATGCCCCCTCTCATCTGAAACTAGCGGGGTCTGGGGCCTAAGGCCCCAGCGGGGTCCAGGGGCGGAGCCCCTGGTGGGGCGTGGGGCGAAGCCCCACCCTTCGGCACATATCGCGAAAGGACGCACGATGGCTGATTTAGCGCGCAATGAAACGATCAAGGCGCGGAGTGATTTTCTACGTGGCACTCTGGCGGAGGAGCTGGATGTGCAGGCGTTTGGCGGGTTGGGCGAGGACGATGGCCAGCTCATCAAGTTCCATGGCGTGTATGTGCAGGACGACCGTGATTTGCGGCCGGAGCGTGCCAAGCGGAAGCTGGATCTGGCGTATATGTTCATGGCGCGTTTGCGCGTTCCCGGCGGGGTTCTGACGCCACGGCAGTATCTGGCGATGGACCGCCTGGCGACCGAGCGCGGCAATGCCACGGTGCGACTCACCACGCGGCAGACGATTCAATTTCATGGCGTGATCAAGAGCAACGTGCGCGAGGCGATGCGCGCGATGGATGCGGCTTTGCTCGATACGATTGCGGCGTGCGGCGACGTTAATCGCAACGTGATGGCGGCGGCAAACCCGTATTTGTCGCGCGCGCATGGCGAGGCGGTGGAGGCGGCGCGGCAGTTATCGGCGCATTTCCTGCCGCGCACGGGGGCGTGGCGCGAGATTTTCATTGGTGACGAGCGGGTGCTGGGCGGCGAGCCGGAGGCCGAGCCGATTTACGGGCCGACCTATCTGCCCCGCAAGTTCAAGATGACCGTAGCGGTGCCGCCGTCGAACGACGTCGATGTGTTCGCGCATGATCTGTCGTTCATCGCGATCGTCGAGGGCGAGACCATCGTGGGGTACAATGTGGTGGCGGGCGGCGGCATGGGCGCGTCGCACGGCGAGCCCGCGACCTATCCGCGGGTGGGCGACGTGATCGGCTATTGCGCCGCGGCCGATCTGATTCCGGTGGCCGAGGCGGTCGTCACGGTGCAGCGCGATTACGGCGATCGCACCAACCGCAAGCACGCGCGGCTGAAATACACGATCGACACGCACGGGCTGGACTGGTTCAAGCGCGAGGTGAATGCCCGGCTGGCCACACCGCTGGCGCCGGCACGGGCGTTCGAATTCACCGGCAACGGCGATGCGCTCGGCTGGCTGACCGATCACGAGGGGCTGCATCATCTGACGCTGTTCATCGAGAACGGGCGGATCGCCGATGTCGGGGCGTGGCGGCTGAAATCGGCCCTGGTCGCGATCAATTCGATGCCCGATTTCATCGATCGTGGCGCGATCATCATGACCGCCAACCAGAACATCATCATCGCGCGCGCGAGCGATGCCGACCGGGCCGCGATCGAGCGGATTCTGGCCGAGCATGGCGTGGTGCAGCATGTGTCGGTGCTGCGCGAGGGCGCGATGGCCTGCGTCGCGCTGCCGACCTGCGGCCTCGCTTTGGCCGAGAGCGAGCGGTATCTGCCGCATCTGATCACCGCGATCGATGCGCTCCTGACCGAAAACCACCTGTCCGATCAGCGGATTACCGTGCGCATGACCGGCTGCCCGAACGGCTGCGCCCGGCCCTATATCGCCGAGATCGGCTTGGTCGGGCGCAATCCTGGCCGATACAATCTGCTGCTCGGCGGTGCGGCGGATGGATCGCGCTTGAACACGATCTACCGCGAAAACGCCGACGAGGCTGAAATCATTGCCGCGTTGTCGCCGCTGTTCACGCAATTCGCCAAGGATCGTCTGCCGGGCGAGGGATTTGGCGACTACACGAGGCGCGCCGGCATCGTGTGATGCAGCACTGCCCGGCGGGCGGCATCATTTGCTGCCCGCCGGCGGGATATAGATCGTTTCCTGCGCGGTGAAGCGGATCGGGATGAGGTGATAGGTCTGTTTGCCGGCGGGTGCCGCGTCGAACGGGGTTGCCTCGATCGCGGCGATCGCTTCGTCATCGTCGGTCGCATCGCCCGATGAGCGTGCAACGCCGATTTTGGCGAGCTTGCCTTTGTCATCGATGGTGAATTGATAAAACCCGACGCGCGCGACCCCGGCCTGTTTCAGCAGGGTCGCCTCGGTTTTATTAACCGCCGCCGTCACACCGTCGGACAGGGGCGGGAACGCGCTGGGGGCGATGAAATCGTCCTGCCCGGCCCAGGCGGTGAGCGGCAGTGCAACAAGACAGATCAGCAAACGCTTCATCCGGTGGCTCCCGTATCGTGGCGATGCGCCAGAATACCGGACGCCATCCGGAATTGGCAAATGATCAGTTGACGGGGCACACGCCCAGCTTGTCGGGTGTGCCGGCCGGGTGGGCCTGGACGCCGACGATGGCCGTGCCGAAATTGGCGCCGGGGCTGGTCGGAAACGGCGTCTTGCCCGCCGGGTAGCAGTTGGACGCCAGCAGATAGGCCATGACGCTGGCGTATTCCGCCGGCTTCAACGACCCCGGATTGTTGAGCGGCATGTTCTGCGTGACGATCGTGTTGAGAATCGAAACGGTATATTTATTGCTCGTCGCGGTCTTCAGAAACTCGGTGCCAGCAATCGCCGGTGCTGCCACGCCTTGCAGGTTCGCACCATGGCAACTCGCGCAATTGGTAGCGAATACCGCCTTGCCGCTGGCGGCCTGGGCGGCGGTGTAGAGGGCAGCGCTCGCCGCGGTATGGGCGGCGGCTTCGATCAGCAGGGTCGGGCGCTTGACCGGCGGGGTGTAAGCGACCGGCCTGACTACGGCCGCCGCCGCCGCATGAGTGGCGCAGTGGTGCTGCACCATCGGTGCCGCGGCAGTATAGAGAACCAGCATACCATTTTCCTTCTTGACGGATGCGGTGCCTGTCGCCGGAATCGACAAGGCCCCGGGTTTCACGGCGTGCCAGACCAGCCAGCCGTGGTGAATACCGTAACCGACCGCCTTGGGTGCGGCGCAACCGTCCGCGGTCGGGGCGCCATCCGGCACCGCGAGCGTGGTGTTGGCAATCGCGCCCAGCATGCCGCCGAGCACGTCGTACTGGCTGGTGCGGCCCTCCGCGACTTCGAGGTTTTCGAGCGCGCTGGACGATGCGGTCTGAAACGCGTTGAGGCCGCGCGCCTTCACCGCTTCCTGCAGATAGGCGACGGCGGCGAGTTCGTTGATCTGCACGCCGTGCAGCGCGGGCACATAAGGCGGGGTCGCGGTCTGGTCGAGCAGGGCGTTGACCTGGCCCATCGAGCCGGTGGCATCACCGGGGTTCGGCACGTGCGGGTCGAACGCCGGGTCCTTGCTGCCAACCAGGGCGTTGATGGCACTTTGCGCGGCCTGGACATAATCGGCAGGGCCGCTGGTCGTGCCGTTTTCCGCCGCCATGATGGTGGTGATGGCGATTTTGATATCGGCCAATGCCGCGGCGGCGCGGGCATGTTCCGAAGGCGACGCTGCGGAGGCGAAAGCAACGGGGGTGGCAAATGCCACCCCCGCGCCCAGGATCAATGCGATCCGGTTGGCCAGCCTCATTTCGGCAGAGCGAACATGGTCAGCATGGTGCCTTTGTTGTCTTTCGGCATGGTCGGCAACTGCTGGTTGCCCGCCGGGCCGGACGCGACCGCGACATACTCGGTGCCGCCATCGGTGAAGGCGACCGGCGGGGCGATGATCGGCGAACCGGTGTCATAGCTCCACAGTTTCTTGGCCGAGGTGGCATCGAACGCGGCGAAATCGCCGTTTTCCATGCCGGTGAACACCAGCCCGGTCGAGGTCGAGAGCGCGCCACCGGCCATCGGCAGTTTTTCCGGCTTGCGCCAGGCGAACACGCCGTTGCTCACGTCGATTGCATTGAGCTGTCCGGTGTTCTGACCCACGAAGGTCGGGAACGCACCGCCGAGGTAGAACTGCCCCGCGATGTAGACCACCGATTTGGTCGATTTCCAGAAGCCGCACTCATTGCTGCTGGGCAAATAGATCATGTTGGTCTTGGGATCGTAGGTACCGCCATTGTATTCGACGCCGCCATTGGTGTTCGGGCAAGCGACGTTGCCTTTGAGTGATGGTGCAAGCTTCTGGTGATACTGCATGCTGACCTGCAAATGATTGACCAGCGCGCCGGTCTTGGAGTTCAGCAGCCAGAAATTACCGGCCTTGTCACCATCGGCCACCAGCGGCATCATCTTGCCGTCGACCTTGCCGTTGAACAGCACCGGCGGCATCACCGGATCCCAGTCATGCGTGTCGTGCGGAATGAACTGGTGATACCAGACCATTTTCGGCTTGGCGCCGGAAATGTTCAGCGCCACCAGCGAGTCGCTGTACAGATTGCTGCCCTTGCGGGCCGGGCCGTTGAAATCCGGCTGCGGGTTGCCGGCATTGGCATAGAGCATGTCGGTTTTCGGATCGATCGCCATCATGGTCCAGACAGCGCCGCCGCCGCGCTTCCAGCTATCGCCGCTCCAGGTCGAATGACCCTTCTGGCCCGGGCCGGGAACCGCGTTCCACTGCCACAACTCGTTGCCATTGGTGGGGTTATACGCCGCAACATTGCCAATGCCGCCCCAGTCGCCGTTCGAAACGCCAAGAATCAGCATCGCCTTGCCGGTCTTGGGGTCTTTGTAGGGCAGCGGCGCCATGGTGTAGAACGAGTTGGCCGGGTCCTTGACCAGCAGCTTGCTGAACACGACCTTGCCGGTTTCGGCATCAAGCGCCACGAGCTTGCCATCGAGTGTCGCGATATAGACCTTGCCATCGAGCAGCGCGATGCCACGATTGGCGGCGAACGCGATGACGTGGGGGTTGTCCGAATACTGCCATTTCAGCTTGCCGGTCTTCACGTCGATTGCGTACACATGATCATGCGCGGAGCTGATATAGGCCGTGCCGTGCCAGATGATCGGCGCCGCTTCGATCGGGCCGTTATCGTCGATCTTGAAGGTCCACGCCGGCTTGAGTTGAGCCACGTTGGCGGGTGTGATGTCGCTCAGATCGACATAGCGATCGTTGTTGTAGTTCTTGGCCGGCAGGATCCAGTTCGAGTGATCGCCCTGGGTCGAGGCGTAATCCTTCAGCGTCGGCGTGGTGGTGTTGGCCATGGCGCCCGCATAGGCGAGCCCGCCGAGCCCGATCGCGAGTGCCGCTCCGGCAATGCCCGCCATGATCGCGCGTTTGCGCCGATGAGTTCTGGTTTTTTCCATTGGGTCCGTTTCCTTATTTTGAGACGCAGCCTACGGGATGTCGCCTGATCTGGCGGCAACTCGTTTCATTGGTAACGCTACCATAACGCGAGTGTGATGCAAGAGGGCGCGGTCCGGCGGGCAAGAGCCTTCAAGACCAGTCACAAGGAGCAGCGGGCCCGCATATATTTTCCGCATCCAAAAGTGCTCAATCAGACTAGTCTATAAGTCGACCCCGCACCAATCAAACCACCCCTATCCAAGAGTCAAAAAGTTTTTTGCTTCTTTTTTACAAAAAAGAAGTACTTCCTCGCTCTTTCACACGTTCCTTCAGATCACGCAGTTCGATGCCACAACATCCGCCGAAATCCGTTCCGCGGCGAGTTTCACCTCCGGCGCCAGGGTTGCCAGCCGGGCGTCGTCCATCCGCATCGCCGGTGCGGTCACGCTCAGGCTGGCGACCGGACGACCGGTGCGATCGAAAATCGGCGCCGCGACGCAGATGATGCCGACCTCGTGCTCCTCCCGGTCGAACGCGAGCCCTGCCGCGCGAATATCGTCGAACGCGGCGCGCAGCAGATGGCGGGAGGTGATGGTGTGCGGCGTATGCCCCGTCAATGTGATCGCATTGATGATCTCGTCGCGTTCGGCCTGCGGCAGATGCGCCAGAATCGCCTTGCCCACGCCGGTGCAGTGCAGCGGTCCGCGCCGCCCGACCGAGGAAAACAGCCGCAGCGTCTTCGGGCTCTCGCGCTTGTCGATATAGATGATCTCGTGCCCATCCCGCACCGCGAGATGCACGGTTTCATCGGTGCTGCGCCACAGCGTATCGACATGGCGCGACGCCACCGCCTTCAGATCGATCGATTCCCACGCCCGGTACGCGAGTTCGAGCAGACCGAGTGCCGGCCGGTAGGTCCGGTCCGGCGCGGTGCGGATCAACCCGGCGGTGACCAGCTCCTGCAACAGGCGGTGCAGCGTTGCTTTGGGCAGGCCGGTCTGCTCCAGCAGGGTCGAAAAACTGGCCGGCGGTTCGCTCACACTCACGCAGCGCAGCAGCGCGAACGCCTTGGCGATGCTGGTGGGCAGATCGGTGATGGGCATGGTCATGCGGATCAGGGTAAGCCCGCCCGCCCCGTTGTCAATTCGGAAGCCGGTTCCGCAATTTGAAATAAACGTCCCTTCCGACGCGCCGATCCAGCGGATATATCACGATCATGGATGCTCTGATCTCGCGCCTCACCGCCGCCCTGGGGCCCGCCGCCGTGCTGACCGAACCGCACGACATCGCCCCGTATGGCGAGGATTGGCGCGGCCTGTACCGCAACACCCCGCGCGCCGTGCTCCGCCCCGCCGATACCGCGGGCGTCGCCGCCGCCGTGGCGCTGTGCGCGGCCGCAGGCGTCGCCATCGTGCCGCAGGGCGGCAACACCTCGATGGTTGCCGGCGGCATTCCCAGCGCGCCGGATGCCGAAATCGTCCTCAGCCTGGCGCGTCTGAACCGCCTGCGCAGCGTCGATCGCGCCGGCCTCACTCTGGTGGTCGAAGCCGGCATGACCCTGCGCGCCGCACAGTTGGCGGCCGAGGCGGCGGGCGCGCTGCTGCCGCTCTCGATCAGTTCCGAAGGCAGCGCGCAGATCGGCGGCGTCATCGCGACCAACGCGGGCGGCAACAACACGCTGCGCTTCGGCAACGCGCGCGACCTGGTTCTCGGCCTCGAAGTCGTGCTGCCGGACGGCGCGATCTGGCACGGGCTGCGCGCCCTGCGCAAGGACAACACCGGCTACGCCCTGCGCCAGTTGTTCGCCGGATCGGAAGGCACGCTCGGCATCATCACCGCCGCCGTGCTCAAACTATCGCCCGCGCCGCGCGAACGCGCCACCTGCCTGGTCGGCCTCGCCAGCGTCGCCGCCGTGCTCGACCTGTTCGCCCGCTTCCGCGACGAGGACGATGCCGCGCTCTACGCCTTCGAATACATCTCGGGCACCGCGATGGAGATCAATTTGCGGCACATGCCGGATGGCCGTTTGCCGCTCGGCCAATCTGCCGCGCATTACGCGCTGATCGAACTCGCGACCACCCGGCGCAACGCGGCCCTGCGCACCACGATCGAGGCGGTGCTGGGCGATGCGCTCGAAGCCGGCCTCATCGAGGATGCCGCCATCGCCCTGTCCGAAGCCCAGCGCCTCGCCTTCTGGGCGCTGCGCGAACACGTCTCGGAATCCCAGAAACGCGAAGGCGCCTCGATCAAGAACGACGTCTCGGTGCCGGTCGCATCAGTGCCCGCGCTGCTCGACCGTGCGGCAACCATGCTCGCCAAAACCTACCCCGACGCACGCATGGCCGCGTTCGGCCATATCGGCGACGGCAATATCCACCTCAACGTCATCACCACCGCCGATCCCGAGGCGCTGATGGCGGATGTCAACGCCATCGTCGCCGACCTCGGCGGCAGTTTCTCGGCCGAACACGGCGTCGGCCTGGTCAAACGCGCAGCGTTCGGGCAGTGGCGCGATGAGACGGAGCGCGGGGTGATGCGGCGGATCAAGCTGGCGCTGGATCCAGGCGGGGGGATGGGGCCTGGGAAGGTGTTTTAAGGAAGACTTCTTTTTTATAAAAAAGAAGCAAAAAATTTTTTGACTCTGGGCCATGGGCGTTGGCGGTGCCGACGCCCATGGCCCAGCAAAATAAAAGTTTTTTGGTTCTTTTTTACAAAAAAGAACCCTTCTAAAACCTATACTTCGCCGTAGCCCCCAAAACAAAATTCCGTCCCGGCGAAGGCTCGTAATACTGCCCATTATTCGCCGCCACGACGACCGCGCCGACATAGGTCCGGTTGAACAGATTATCGACCCGCGCGAATTCATCGAACCCGAACTTGCCAATCGTCTGGCGAAACCCGCCGGCAATGCCCGCGGTGAAATAGCCGGCGGCATAGGCCGAGTTCTGATTGTCAACATACATCCGGCTCTGCCACTGGCCATCGACCGAGGTATAGAAGCCGCTCGCCGGATCGTGCCAACTCGCCTCGGTGAAAATCCGCTGCTGCGGTACGCCGGGCAGCGCCTTGCCGGCGATCGCGCTATGCTCGAAAAACGCCTTCAGCAGCGTGTAGGAGCCGTATAATTCGATGTGGTGCGGCAGAAAACTGTCGATACTGGCATCGACGCCGTTGCGCCCGGTCTGCCCCTCGTTCGCATAGGCGGTGCGGCCGTTGTTCGAGGACGATACCACGATCTGATTGTTGGTATGGGTATGAAACGCCGCCACCTGCGCATAGGTGCGCGACCCGACCAGGGATTTGATGCCCGCCTCGTAATTCTCACTGGTGGTCGGCACCAGGGCGGCGTTGAACCCCGCCTCGCCGTTCGGCAGATAGGCGAGCT
Organism: Acidiphilium rubrum; assembly: GCF_900156265.1. Classification (GTDB taxonomy): domain Bacteria; phylum Pseudomonadota; class Alphaproteobacteria; order Acetobacterales; family Acetobacteraceae; genus Acidiphilium; species Acidiphilium rubrum. Next base: position 4,287 of record NZ_FTNE01000013.1, on the reverse strand, counting down.
GGTCGAGCGTCGGCGTCTCGAACCCTTCGCCATAATCGGCGAACAAATTGGTCGTCGATGTCAAATGATAGGTTACGCCCGCCACCAGGCTGGTGTGCGAATAGCTGACCGAACCGGTATCGTTGGTCAGTTTCGGCGTCACGTACAGATCCTGCACGCTGAAATAATCCTGGCTATGCCGCAAACCGGCGTCGAAAATGATTTTCGGCGTCAAATTGGCGTTGATCTGCGCGTATTCGGCGATGTTGCGCGCAATATCCTGCTCATTGCGCCGCAACCCACCGATGGTGCCGTAATTATTCACATAGCCTTTGCGATGCTGATCCTCATACCCGAAATCGACCCCCGCGACCGCGGTGATCGGCACGCCCGCGATCTGGTCCTTATGGGTGAACCGCGCGCCGACGCCGCCCGATTTGCGCGCCAGGTCCACCACGCCGCCACCCGATGCCGCGAAACTGCCGGTGAACGGCAGATATTGCAGCACGTCGTGGTTCACATCATACACCAGCAGGCGGATGCTGTTATCGGCATCGATCCGGTGGCGCATGATGAAGCCGAACTGGAAATGCCGCAGCGATTTGCGGGTATCGAATTTCACGGCGTTATTGCCGGCCGCCTGCGGATCGGCATGATATTGCGCCGCCGTCAGCCCGCCGGGGTCGAGCGAGCGCGGCTCGTTCAGCGCATCGACCAGCAAGGTGTAACTAGTGTCGGCATCCACCTGCACCCGATACTTGCCGTAAAACTGCTGGCGCCGCGCCGCACTATGATCGCGATACCCGCCGGAATAGAAATCCGATGCGTTCATCATGTAGTTGAACGAGCCATCGGTGCCGAATTTCTGCGTCCCGCCATACGACGCGCTGGCCCGCCAACTACCGTAACTGGAAGCCAGAATACCGCCGCTGATCGTCGGCACCGCCGGCCCGTCCTTGCTGAACACCTGGATCACACCGCCCGCGGCATTGCCGTACAACACCGAAAACGGCCCGCTCAGCACCTCGATCCGCGACACGTCGCCGAGATCGATCACTTCGGAATCACCGGTGCCATCGGGTTGCGTCGCCGGCACGCCATCGATCAGGATTTTGACGTTGCGGGTGCCGAACGCGGTCTGCGCGCCGAACCCGCGCGAGGTGATGCGCACGCCGGTGGCGTAATTCTGCTGGTTCTGCACATCGATGCCGGGCACCCGGTCGAGACTTTCGGACAGGTTCTCCTGCTCGTTCGCTGTGCTCACCTGCCGCCCGGTCACCGCATAGATCGAGACCGGCACGTCGAAACTCGACTGACGCGTGCGCGTCGCACTCACCACGATCCGCTTGATCGCGATCGTCCCCGGCGAGGGAATGATCACCGGCGGCGCGGTCTGCGCCCAGGCCGAAACCGCGACCGAGGCGAGCGCCGTACCCGCCAGCAGCGAGACGGCGCCATGCATCAGCCGCGCCGACATCAGTAAACGACGACGCTGCGAATGCTCTCGCCCTTGCGCATCAGCTCGAACCCCTCGTTGATCTGTTCGAACGGCAGCACATGTGTGATCAGATCATCGATGTTGATCTTGCCGTCCATGTACCAATCGACAATCTTCGGCACATCGGTCCGCCCGCGCGCGCCGCCGAACGCGGTGCCGCGCCAGTTGCGCCCGGTCACCAGCTGGAACGGCCGCGTCGAAATCTCCTGCCCCGCGCCGGCCACGCCAACAATGATCGAGGTGCCCCAACCACGATGGCAGCATTCCAGCGCCTGGCGCATCACCTTCACATTGCCGATGCACTCGAAGGAAAAATCCGCCCCGCCATCGGTCAGATTGACCAGATACGGCACCAGATCCTCGCCGATTTCGGAGGGGTTGACGAAATGGGTCAGCCCGAATTTCTCCGCCATCGCCTTGCGGCCGTTGTTCAGATCGACGCCGATGATCTTGTCGGCGCCGGCAATCCGCGCGCCCTGAATGACGTTCAGCCCGATGCCGCCGAGGCCGAAAATCACCACATTGTCGCCCGGCTGCACCTTGGCGGTGTTGATCACCGCACCGATGCCGGTGGTAACCCCGCACCCGATATAGCAGATCTTGTCGAACGGCGCGTCCTCGCGCACCTTCGCCAGCGCGATTTCCGGCAGCACGGTGAAATTCGCGAAGGTCGAGCAGCCCATATAATGCATCACCGGCTCCCCCTCGCAGGAGAAGCGGCTGGTGCCGTCCGGCATCACGCCCTTGCCCTGCGTTGCGCGGATCGCGGTGCACAAATTGGTCTTGCGCGACAGGCAGGATTTACATTGCCGGCACTCCGGCGTGTAGAGCGGAATGACGTGATCGCCCTTTTTCAGCGTGGTCACGCCGGGGCCGATATCGACGACGATGCCGGCCCCCTCGTGGCCAAGAATGGCCGGAAACAGACCCTCGGGGTCCGCGCCGGACAGCGTGTATTCATCGGTATGGCAGATGCCGGTGGCCTTGATTTCCACCAGCACCTCGCCCGCCTTCGGACCTTCGAGTTTGACGGTCCCGAGGTCGAGCGTCTTGCCTGCTTTCCACGCAATCGCGGCGCGAACGTCCATTATCTTCAGTCCCCTTGATTAAGCTGCGAGAGCGCCGGACGCTTTCGCCACACTGGTCGCGATAGCGTCCATCAGCGGCGGCGACAAGCAGTCATAGGGCTCAAGGCCGAGTTCCTTCAGCCGCGCGCGGATGCCCGCCATTTCGGCCGGCGGCGTGCCCTGCTCGATCACCGAGGACACGAAGGCGGCGAATTCCGGCGCCGACCAGCCTGCCTCGTCGGACAGTTCGGTGTGCACGAAGTCGAGCCCGTAGAACGGATGCGCCTTGTTCTCGATCCGGCCGAACATGTGCACGCCGCACTCGCGGCAGGCATGGCGCTGGATGGTCGCGTTATGATCGACGATGTGCAGCTTGCCGCCGTTTTCGGTCACATGCACCGCGTCGCGCGATACCACGGCGATCACGGCGAATTTCGCCCCCTTCGGCTTCCAGCATTTCGAGCAGCCGCAGGCGTGGTTGTGCGCGGTCTGCGCATCGATTTTCACGGCCACTTTGTGGCTGGCGCAATGGCAATGCAGCGTGCCGCCCGAAAAGCCGGACGCGCCTGGTTTGACCCCGTGATCGACGGCGGGATGGATAGAGACGGCCATTGTAGTTCTCCCTGTTGGTTCGGTTCAGTCGTTCGACGTGACATGCGAGAGTTAGTGCTTCGGCGTCCCCTCGCTGACGACCGCGACGGCACGGGCATCGACATACTGATAGATCGACTGGATCTGCGCAGGCGTGAAGAACCCCGCCCAGCTCGGCATGCCTTTTGATTTCTTGCCGGTCATCGCGATGCTCAGAAATTTGCTTTCCGACATGCCGTTGTTCAGCGAGCGCCGCAGATTGGGCGCGTAGGAACCGCCGACCGCATCGGCGCCGTGGCAGCGGAAACAATAGGAATTATACTGCTCGTAGCCGGTGAACACCGATTTTGTGACTTTTTGCGTGCCCGGCTGAAAGATCGGAAAATCGGTCGAAACCGTCTTGCCTTTGACCGTATAGGTGTATTTTTTCGCCCCCGCACCGGTGGCGGCGGTCGTCGTCTTCAGTGTCAGAATCCAGGACACGATCTCCTTGGTATCCGCCGCACTCAACTGCGGATGCGCGGGCATCGGCACATTGCCCCAGGTGCCGACGTGACCCTTCATGATCGCATCGCTCAGCGTCGTCTCGGCCCCGCTCTTGCCGGCGAATTTGGCGGCCACCGCATTGAACGCCGGCCCCACGATTTTCTGGTTGATCGCGTGGCACGAAAAACAGTCGCTGCCCTTGGCGAGCATCTCGCCCTTGGGCATCGCGGCCGCCGTGGTGGTGCCCGAGGTATCGGCCGCATAACTGGCCATCGTGACCAGGGCCATGCCAGCCACGCCGATCACGCCGGCGCCGATGATGGTGGGGATCGATCTAACCGCATTTATTCATGAGGGCGTTTCATTCAATTCTTCTACAATTAGCTATGCAACCTGACGTCGTGGGCGCGTGACGACTCACCGGCCGCTCTGGGCTGGTTTTGATGAGCTTGGCGATGTGTCGGCGCTGGAGTTGGATGAGATCGGGACCGGTCGGGGCAACCGCCCCTGGGCTCAGACCAGTAACCTGGGCAGTCTGGCCAGAGCGTAGCGGAGAATGACCTGATCCGGCATCGATCGCGGCAGATGCAGGCGAATTGATTTCTTCAATGTCTCGACCTGGACGGCGAGTTTGATCAGGCGTAGCCGCAAGGTATCGAACTGGAT
>NZ_FTNE01000015.1 GCF_900156265.1 Acidiphilium rubrum | reverse complement strand
TCGCCATCACGCGGACCGGAATGAACTCCGGCTCCACCCGCACCGGCGCCAACTCACCGCGCCGAACCTGCCCGCGCCATTTCCACAACTGCCCTCGCGAAATCTCGTGCCGCCGTGCCACCAAGGCAAATACAGCATCCGGTGCCTCAGCTTCCGCGACAATCCGAAGCTTGTCTTCATCCCGCCAGCGACGCCGGCGCTCAGTCCCCGTGATGATCTCCATCCGCCACAGCTCCCTGCATATGAATCAGCTCATAGCAGCGCTCTTATGAGCGGCTTCTTCCCGTAGCGGCAGGCGGCTCAGACCGGATGGTTACGCTCTACAACGCCATGGGCATCGACCTGCCGACCGAACCGCCCTTCGGCCCCGACCCACCGCCCGACTCCCGCCGCCACATCCTCTTCGGCGCGGCACAACCTGACCAGACCCACGCCCCGACGCCCATCTTCGATCTCGAAATTCGACCTGCCTGAACCTCAACCCATGCACGCCTATATTGTTACGATATAGCAATAAAACGACGGAATTTCCGCCAGCACCGCACGGCGCAACCACTTGACGTGTAATCAATCTAACGCGAGCTTCGTTTGTCAATAACGCCCAACGTCCGACGCGGAGCGATCGCAGCGTCCCGTCCACCGACCAGCGACGCTCGCGCGCCCGGCCATTTTCAAACCCGATCGCCGCGCCGATCACACCGCATGAAGCTGAAACGAAACACAAGACCCCATTAACCTCTTGATCTAGCGTATTTTCCGAGCAACTAATTAGCGTGCTGATATCCGATACGCTAACAAGACAAATTTTTCCACATGAGTCTCTAAAAAAATATTACTTGCTAAAATTGTGTGTTAACAAAAATTAAAAAGATTGAAACCGTTTACCGTTCAGCGTACGTATTCCTGATACGATCAACGTATTGCAGGAGCGCGCCATGAGCGGGACCACGTTAATAACGATAGCGGCACTGGGTACCGGGTCAATTACCACGTCCGGCAACTACGATGTCTCGGTGGATATCGGGATAGGCGTCGGTGACACGCTTAATATACAGGGAGCGGCTGGTTCTCAGCCCATCATCGCAAACGTCAATGAGAGCATTGTCGGCGTCAGTGCCTTAACGACGACGAATATCAGCAACGCGGACGAAGTCCTGACCGGATTAGCAGGCGTCTCTCTGTTGTCCGATTTCAATATCGGCGCCAACAGTCAGGGATTGGCAACCGGCAACGGCACGCTCGAGCTTGGCTCGGCAATCGGAATCAGCGCGTTGGATACCATCAATTTCGATGGTGCCGGCAACAAACTGGTGATCGATCCCGGCGTGAGCCTCAATCTGTTGGGAGCCCTGAACAATTTCGGCACCGGCGACCAGATCGAATTGAAGGGCGTTACCGCAACATCCGCAACCTTTACCCAGAACAAGGTCTTGCTCGGTCAGGGAACCGCGCCCGGCGGCGTGATCGATCTCTTCAACAACGGCACGGTCATCGGCAGTGTCAGCCTCTCCACCGGCACGTTCGGCACCAACGCCTTCAACGTCGCTCCCGATCCCAACGGCGGCATCGACCTCACCGTCTGCTTCCTCGAAGGCACCCGCCTGCTCGGCCTGCACGGTGATATCGCGGTCGAGGACATGGAGCCCGGCGACCGCCTGATCACCGACAGCGGCGCCATGCGCCCGGTCAAATGGGTCGGCCACCGCACCATCGATGCCGCCCGCCACCCCCGCCCGGAAACCGTCTGGCCCATCCGCATCGAAGCCGGCGCCATCGACCACGGCCTGCCGGAACGCACCCTCTACGTGTCACCCGATCACGCCCTGTTCATCGATGGCTGCCTGATCCCCGCCAAAATCCTGGTCAACGGCCGCTCGATCGTCCAGGAACCGCGCGACCGGATCAGCTATTTCCATGTTGAACTCGAGAGCCACGACATCCTGCTCGCCGAATCCCTCCCCGTGGAATCGTATCTCGAAACCGGCAATCGCAATTTCTTCGAAAACAGCGGCGCCGCGATGGTCCTGCACCCGCACATGGCGCAGACCAAACGCGAAGCCGAAGGCTGCGCGCCCTTCCTCGAAGCCGGCGATATCGTCACCCGCATCCGCGCCCGCCTGCTCGAGCGCCTGCCCAAACTGCGCCAGTCCCACGATTGCCGCCTGCGCGCCCTGACCGAGCAGGGTGCCCTGCCGGTCACCGTGGTCGACAGCCTGACCTACCGGATCGATCTGATCCAGCCTTGCGTCAATGTCGTACTGGTATCCAACGCCATGGTTCCCGCCGAGTACGACGCCGCCTCGCGTGACCGCCGCCGCCTCGGCCTCGACATCGCCTCCCTCGAGGTCGAAACCGCCAGCGGCAGCCGGGCCATCAGGCTCGACGAACCCACCCTGCGGTCCGGCTGGCACAACGACGAAGACACCCACCGTTGGACCAACGGCGAAGCCCTCGTCCCGTCCAGCCTGCTCGAAGGCGGCCAGGCTCTGATCATCCGCCTGAACGCGCTTGCAACCTACGCGGCCGACCCAGCCGCCGAGCGCGATGCCGCGCGCGTGGCCGACCTCGTCATGGTCCGCCAGATGTCGGCCCTGCGCCGCCTCGGACTGCTGGAATAACCAGCACCCGGCCCGATCAGGTCACCAGCGTGGTAAACCCGTTGGTGATCGGATAGCGCCGGTCGCGGCCGAACGCCCTGGGGGTGATCTTCACCCCCGGCGGCGCCTGGCGCCGCTTGTATTCAGCCCGGTCGAGCAGCCGCCACACCCGCGCGACCGTCGCCCGATCATACCCCGAAGCCACCACATCCTCGATCGCCGCCTCGCCCTCGATCAGCGCCGCCAGGATCGCATCGAGCACCTCATAGGGCGGCAGGCTGTCCTGGTCGGTCTGATTGTCGCGCAATTCCGCACTCGGCGGCTTGCTGATCACCCGCTCGGGCATCACCATCTCCGCCGGCCCCAGCGCATTGTCCGGCCGATGCGCATTCCGCCAGCGGCACAAATCGAACACGGTGGTCTTGTAGACATCCTTGAGCACCGAATACCCGCCGCACATATCGCCATACAGCGTGGCATAACCGACCGACATTTCCGATTTGTTCCCGGTCGTCAGGACCATCGCGCCCAATTTGTTCGACAGCGCCATCAAAATCAGCCCCCGCGCGCGCGACTGGATGTTCTCCTCGGTGATATCCGGCGCCCGCCCCTCGAACAGCGGCCCAAGCGCCGCCTCGAATGCGCCGGTCGCCGCACTGATCGGCACGGTATCGCAGCGGATTCCCAGCAACGCAGCGCAGGCGGCAGCATCCTCCAGACTATGCGAGCTGGTGTACCGGCTCGGCATCATCACCGCCCGCACCCGGTCGGCCCCCAGCGCATCGACCGCGACGGCCGCGGAAATCGCACTGTCGATCCCGCCCGAGAGCCCCAGAATCACCCCCGGAAAGCCGTTCTTGTTCACATAATCCGCAAGCCCCATCACCATCGCCCGGTATACCAGGTCGAGCCGCGCGGGATCGGGCGGGATCGCATGCGGCGCACACACGAGCCCGGCATTGCCGCGCCGCCACTGCGTCACCGCCAGCCCGGCCTCGAAATGCGCCATCCGCAGCGCGATCGAACGATCCGCATTGAGCGCGAACGAAGCGCCATCGAACACGATCTCGTCCTGCCCGCCGGTCAGCGCGGCAAAAATGAACGGCAACCCGGTTTCGACCACCCGGTTCAGCGCCAGCTGAATCCGCCGCCCCTGCTTGCCGTCCTCGAACGGCGAGGCATTGGTCGAAATCAGAATCTCCGCCCCGGATTCCGCCAAGGTCTCCGGCACCGCCGGAAACCACCAATCCTCACAGATCAGCACGCCCAGCCGAAACCCACGAAACTTCACCGGCCCCGGCGCGGGCCCCGCCACGAACACCCGCTTTTCGTCGAACACGCCGTAATTCGGCAGTTCATGCTTGGCCCGCCGCGCAATGATCGCGCCGCCATCCATCACGAACGCCGCATTGTGCAGCGCCCCGTCGGCCAGCCAGGGCAGGCCGGCCACAATGCCCGGCCCGCCATCGGCGGTATCGGCCGCCAGCGCCTCGGCCGCCGCATGACAGGCGGCGATGAACGCCGGTTTCAGCACCAGATCCTCGGGCGGATACCCGGCGATGCTGAGCTCCGGCGTTACCAGCAGATCGGCCCCGGCCTCCGCGGCTTGCGCGCGGGCCGCCCTGATCGCGGCCAGATTTTTGTCGATCGCGCCGACATGCAGGTCGAGCTGGGCAATCGCGATGTTGAGCGTTTCGGTCATGCGACAATGATAGGCGGAAATCGTGGCCCCGTCATGATCGCCGGCGGAGAGCGGCCTTGTTTTAGCCGCAACGCGGCGGTAATGCGGCTCACGCGCTCGTGAGGTCCCAACGATCCGGGCGCGCGGCGTCCAATCCTGCTCGGCTTCACGCAATTCACGGAGATGATTTCAATGACGATCACCAAAATCCTACGGGCGACAGTGCCCGCCCTGGCACTCGCCTTTACCATGGGCGCCATCGGCACCGCCCATGCCAGCACTAAAAAGAAGACCACCGAGAGCCACATGAGCCACAGCAAGCTACCTGGCTACAAAACCGAAGCCGAGGCCAAGACCGCCTGCGGCATGGGCGGCGTCGTGTGGCACGCCACCGGCAGCAAGGCCTATCACACCGCGAAATCGAAATATTTCGGCAAGACCAAGCACGGTGCCTACGTCTGCGAAAAAGCGGCGATGGAAGACCATCTGCACGCCGCCAAGAATTAATTACGACACCCGTCGATCTTGTTGACTCGCGACCGGATTTGCCTGCCTGATCCGGTCGCGATTTCATTCAAGGGGGGTATCATGGGCTTGTTCGATCAGATTTCCGGCATGGTCAGTTCCGCACTCGGCGGCGGCGATGCCCCAGCCGGCGATGCCCCGGGCGGCGACGTCCAGGCCCAGGTGATGAGTGTGCTGCAACAGCACGGCATCGATGGCATGTCCGGCGTGATGCAGCAGTTCGAGCAATCGGGCATGGGTGCCCACGTCGCCTCATGGATCGGCAACGGCCAGAACCTGCCGATCTCGGCCGACCAAGTCCAGCAGGCGCTCGGCAACCCGGTGATCGCCTCGATCGCCGAGCGATTCGGCATCGATCCCACCACAGCCGCCAACCTGCTGGCGCAGCACCTGCCGGCCGCGGTCGATCAGGCCACGCCGGACGCATCGTAACACCCATGGCCGCGTTCAATATTCTGGGTCTGTGCGGCAGTCTGCGGCAGGGATCGCTCAACATGGCCGCCCTTCGCGCGGCGGCCGATCTGGTGCCCGAAGGTGTCGCGATCGAGATTGCCGCCATCGGCGACATCCCCCTCTATAACGATGATATCCGCGCCATCGGCACGCCCGCGCCGGTCCTCACCCTCGCCGGCCAGATCGCCGCAGCGGATGCGGTGCTGATCGCAACCCCCGAATATAATTACTCGATCCCCGGCGTGCTGAAAAACACCATCGACTGGCTCTCCCGCTGCGACCCCCAGCCGTTTCGCGGCAAGCCGGTCGCCATCATGGGCGCCAGCCCCGGCATGATCGGCACGGCACGTGCCCAGTACGATCTGCGCAAAGTGTTCGTCTTTCTCGATGCGCATGTGCTGAACAAGCCGGAAATCATGATCGGCGGCGCCGGTCAGAAATTCGATGGCACCGGCGTTCTGACGGATGCGACGACTCGCCAGTTCATCGCCCAGCAGATCATAGCACTGCGCGACTGGGCGCTGCGTCTGCGCCCCTGAACCTGCACCCGCGGCTTATCGTAGTCTGAGTATCATGGCCCGCGCCGCCCGGCGCCGGAGCCACCAGTTGATCAGCGCGAACATCAGAACGCCGCCGCCCAGCAGGATCAGGCTGCCAGGCTCGGGCACCGCGACCAGCGGCGACGCGACGGTGCCGCTCCCGCCGGCATTCACACTGGCTTCGGGGTCAGGCTGCAGCGGCGGCGTGTAGCTGGCAATCCCGCCGGACAGGACCGAAAACGACCCCGGCAGCATCGTCACAATCGCGGGCGTAAATGTGCTGAGCGGTGCGGTCAGCGGATTTGCCACCAGCGGAGCCTGTTCGGTGTACAGGAACTGATCGGCAACCATGTTCAGCGTGTATCGATCACCCGTCTGCAACAGCGAATTGATCGTGAGGATGAAGAGCGTCTGTTCAGTCTGCCCGATCAGGACACCGTTTTGGAAGGTCTGAATATATTGCCCGAGCAGATCGAGCGTTGCGTTGCTGTAGCTCGTCGTGACGTCGTTGTTGGTGTACGTGCCGCTGACGCCGGAAAAGACCAGCCCGGTACCGATGCCGTCAGGTGCGTAGGATTGCGCGGGCAGCGTCGCCGTGAAGGAAAACGGCGAGGCGGCGAACGGTGCGGTCGCCTGCGCGGGCGTGACATAGCTTCCGCTGTAGCTGATGGTCGCGGTCGCGGTGGTCGAAGGCACCGTCGGATCGAACCGGATCACGACACTGGCCGATGCTGCCACCGGCAGGCTCAGTGCAAAGACCAGAAGCAGCGGCATAAACGATGGTTTCATGGATCATCCCTGGATGTCACGAGTTAATTGCACGATCGCATGCAAACTATGCAAAATCGGTGCCACCATATGATTTCAAAAGGTTAACGATCTTGACATCTGACGGGTGTAAAGTTTTCTGACATTTCCGTGAAGCCGAACCGCGCTCGCGGGCTACGCCGCAGGAGTTGTGCCGCGTCATCACGCCCGATCGCGCAGCAGGAACTCCCGGCCGATCTTGACCCGCGGTTCACCGTCATACGCAACGATATCGGCTGTCGCGTAGGTCTCGCCCCAGGTCTCGGGGATGAAGCTGCCGGTGCCGACCACGTCGATCGGCGTATGGGCATCGGCTAGCACGCTGCATTTCTCGACGCCGAACCCCGATGACGCGACGATTTTCACCCGGATGAACCCGGCGTCGTCGAGCGTCTCGCGCATCCGCCAGATCGCGGCGGCCGATACGCCGGTGCCGATCAGATAGCGTAGCTCATTATGGCTGCGATAGCGGCGGATCGCCCCCGGCGCATGGCGTTCCATCACGGCGTAGCTGGCCTGCGGATCGAGCCCTTCGAGAAACCGCCCGCCATGGGTATCGAGCCGCACCGACAGCCGGCCCGCCGCCGCCAGATCGGGAAAGCGCTGGCAGACCGCCAGCGCATCGGTGATTTCCATGCCAAAATAATCGGTCAGCACCGTCAGATCGTTGTCGGGGAAGGTTTCGCGGAACATTTCGGCGGCGCGCAGCGTCGAGCCGGCATAGCCGATCAGGGCGTGCGGCATCGTGCCATAGCCATGCGGCGCGCCGAAATAATGCGCCGTCGCATCATTGGCGTTGCCAATAAAGCCACGCGCCCCCTCGGCCTGGGCGGCGCGCGAGCCGACCGAGGCGGCATAGGCCATCATCTCCTGCATCTCCGCCCCGGCACAATGGCGCGCCTCCATCGCGAGAAAGGCGGATTTCGGCAGCGCCGCACACATTTGATAGGCGTTATGCGCGGCGACACAGGCGGGGCCGAGTTTCTGCAGCAAAATAGTCTCGAGATCGACCAGCGTGATGAAACTGCCGGTGATATAAGCGATCGGCTCGCCCGCGCCGACCCAGGCGCCTTCGGGGTGCGGCAGTTCGATATCGATCCGCTCGCCCCGCGCCGCCACGACCTCGTTCAACCAGCGCAGCATCAGCGCTGGGGCGGACACCACCGGACGGCGCAGAAAATACGCGTAGGTCACCCGGCTATCGCCGAATTTCTCGACGATCGCTTTGGTGCGGTTGAAATACGCATCGGTCCGCGCCGCGATCGCAGCATCGAGATCGGCCCGTGTGCCGGTTGTCGCAGCGCTCCGGCGGGTGACCCGGCTCATTATTCCGCGGCGATCTCGGTGCTGCGCGGCGCCCGGCGCGCCTTTAGCTCCGCCGCGATCAGGAAGGCGAGTTCGAGCGATTGCTCGGCGTTCAACCGCGGGTCGCAGAAGGTTTCGTAGCGCGAAGACAAATCCGCCTCCGACAATTGGCGTGCACCGCCGACGCATTCCGTGACGTCCTGGCCGGTCATCTCGACATGCACGCCGCCGGGGATTGTGCCCTCGGCCTCATGAATATCGAAAAACCCGCGCACTTCGGACAGGATCGCATCGAACCGCCTGGTCTTGATCCGCCCGGCGGTGGTGATCGTGTTGCCGTGCATCGGGTCGCACAGCCAGGCGTTGCGGCGCCCCTCACGCTTGGCGGCGCGCAGCAGTTTCGGCAGTTTCGCCGCGACGTGATCGGCCCCCATACGGGCGATCAGGGTCAGCCGGCCCGGTTCATTGTCAGGGTCGAGCCGGTCGATCAGGCGGAGCATGTCGTCCTCCTCCATGCTCGGCCCGACCTTCATGCCGATCGGGTTTTTCACACCGCGCATGAACTCCACATGCGCCCCCTCGAGCTGGCGGGTCCGATCGCCGATCCACAGGAAATGCGCCGAACAGGCATAATGCTCGCCGGTGGTGGAATCGACGCGGGTCAACGCCTGCTCATAGGGCAGCAGCAGCGATTCGTGGCTGGTGTAGAACTCGGTCTCGTGGATCTGCGGCGTCGATTGGCTGGTCATGCCGCAGGCGGCCATGAATTGCAGCGTTTCGTCGATCCGCGAGGACAAATCGCGGTAACGCTCCGCGAGCGGCGAGCGGCGCACGAAATCGAGGTTCCAGCGATGCACCTGATGCAGATCGGCATAGCCGCCGGAGGCGAAGGCGCGCAGCAGGTTGAGCGTGCCGGCGGATTGGAAATAGCCGAACTCCATCCGCGCCGGGTCGGGAATCCGCGCTTCCGGGCTGAAATCCGGGCCGTTGACAATATCGCCGCGGTAGGAGGGCAGGGTGACCCCGCCGATCGTCTCGGTATCGGAACTGCGCGGCTTGGCGAACTGCCCGGCCATCCGGCCGAGTTTCACCACCGGCACCGAACCGCCATATGTCAGTACCACGGCCATCTGCAGCAGGACGCGGAACGTGTCGCGGATGATATTGGCCGTAAAATCGCCGAAGCTTTCCGCGCAATCGCCGCCGTGCAGCACGAAGGCGCGCCCTTCGGCGGCAAGTGCGAGGGCGGTTTTCAGCCGGCGCGCTTCCCCCGCGAACACCAGCGGCGGAAACCGGTGCAGCCGTGCTTCCATCGCCGCGAGCTTGTCTTGGTCCGGATAGCTCGGAACCTGCAAAATGGGCTTCGCGCGCCACGAATCGGGCGTCCAGGGTCCAAGAGCGGCGGTATTCACGGTCGTTGCTGTCATGGCGATCTCCTCGAAGGCATCGCTATAATCCGGAAACGCCGCAACATGCTACTCCGCTGCTTTCGCATCGGCCGTGCCGACCAGGCGGGTCTCGGTCCGCAGGGTGACGAATTCCTCAGCGGCGGTCGGGTGGATGCCGATGGTCCGGTCGAAATCGGCCTTGGTCGCCCCGGCGGTGATGGCGATCGCGATGCCCTGCATGATCTCGGCGGCATCCTCGCCCAGCATATGCGCGCCGATCACCCGGTCGGTCTTGCCATCGACGATCAGTTTCATCAGCGTCTTGCGCGACCGGCCACTGAGCGCGTGGCGCATGGCGGTAAACCTCGTCAGGAAAATACGCGACCCCGGCGGGGCTTCGTCCTCGGTGACCCCGATGGTCGCGAGCGGCGGGATCGAAAACACAGCGCTCGCGACGTTTTTCAGCGAGACCCCCCGTGGGCTGTTGCCGAACAACGTGTCGGCCAGCGCATGGCCTTCGGCGGTGGCGACGGGGGTAAGGTTGAGCCGGTCGGTGACGTCGCCGAGGGCGAAAATATGCGGGATATTGGTGTGAAACCCGTCATCGATCGGGATGGCACCGCTCGGCGCGAGCGTGACGCCGGCCCGTTCGAGGCCGAGACCCGCGGTATTGGGCGTGCGGCCGGTTGCGAAAAAGATGCAATCCGCATCGATATGCTGCCCGTTCGACAGATGCAGCCGCCTCGCCTCGCCCCGATCCTCGATCCGCAGCGGGAACTGACCCGGATGGAGGGTGATGCCGTTGGTATCGAGCGCCTCGGCCAGGCTGTAGCGCAGGTCGGGATCGAAGCCGCGTAGCGGCAGCGGCTGGCGGTAGACCAGATCGACCTGCGAGCCGAGTCCATTAAAAATACCCGCGAATTCGACGCCGATATAGCCGCCGCCGATCATGACGACCCGGTTGGGGCGTTCGGGCAGATAGAACGCATCGTCGGAAATGATGCCGAGTTCGCCGCCGGGAATATCCGGCCTGATCGGATGGCCGCCGGTGGCGATGGCGATGCGCGCGGCGGTGTGCGGCGTGCCGCCGACATCAATCGTATGGGCGTCCAGCATGGTGGCGCGGGCGTTGAAAATCGTGGCGCCGGCGCGTTCGAGCAGCCCGGTATAGGCCCCGTTGAGTCGGGCGATCTCGCTATTTTTGGCGCTGAGAAACCGGGGCCAGTCGTGATCGCCCTTGGTCATGCTCCAGCCGAAACCGGCCGCATCATCCGCGGCATGGCCATATTCCGAGGCCATCACCATCAGTTTTTTCGGCACGCAGCCAATGTTGACGCAGGTACCGCCCCAGAACCGATCCTCGGCAATGGCAACTTTGGCACCATGCCCGGCGGCGATCCGTGCCAAGCGGACACCGGCCGAGCCGCCGCCGATCACGAACAGGTCGAAATCATGGGTCATGCGATAACAATGCTCCTGAAAACTTAATGAACTGTTTCGCATGGGAGCGGCGGGAAAGAAATAAACGATGATGCACGACTGCCGATAGCTGCGCGGGCTTGCCCGGGCCGGTGCCCTAAACGACCAAGAGTTTTTTGCTTCTTTTTTGCAAAAAAGAAGGCCTTCCTTAACCTTTCTCGCTTAGAAATCATACCTCTTGGCAAGCTGATGCAAACCACCAACCGCAGCGGCACCAACCACGGCAAGAAGGGTGAAGGCAACGGCTTTATGACGATCGGTGAACATTTCGAAGCTGCCGCGGCGCGAGCGGTCGGTGAAGCGGCCACGGGCACCGCGCCGGCCGGGCACCGGTTCGAACAAATTGGCGGGCGCATCCGCCGGCAGCGGTTGGTTCGACATCTGGGTCGAATAGCCATTGGTGGCGAGGTATCGGTCTGCAAAGCCGGGCGCGATGCGGTTGGCCATGATGGCGACCACGGTCGGCATGCCGACCCAGATTTCGCGGCGATGATTGAACGCCGCGAACACGATCGCCTTGGCCGGCACCTCGGGGTCGTAGATCGGCGGCACCGGCTGGGCGCGGCGGCCCATTTTGTTGAGCGCCCAGTCGAATTGCGGCGTGTTCACCGCCGGCAGGTGGACCATGCTCAGTTTGATCGCGGTACGGTCATGGATGAGTTCGCTGCGGAGACTGTCGGTAAACCCCTTGATCGCGGCTTTCGCGCCGCAATAGGGCGATTGCAGCGGCACCGAGCGGTAGGCGAGGGCGGAGCCGACATTGATGATGGTGCCCTGATCGCGCCGTTTCATGGCGCGCAGGGCGGTCATGACACCGTGCACGGTGCCCAGGTAAGTCGCCTCGGTCGCGCGCTTGAATTCGGCAGGCGTGATATCCGAAACCGGTGCGAAAATCGTCGCCATCGCGTTGTTCACCCAGATATCGATCGGGCCCAGCGCGGCCTCGATGGTATCGGCGGCGTGGTCGACGGCTTCGGCATCGGCCATGTCGGCCGGGGCGACGCAGGCGCGTACGCCGAGTGTGCGCAATTCGGCGGCGGCGGTTTCCAGCCGGTCGCGATCGCGCCCGATCAGACCGATGTCGCAGCCGGCGTGGGCGAATTGCTGCGCGGTAGCGCGGCCGACGCCGGCGCCGGCGCCGGTGATGACGACAACTTTGCTCATGATGATTCTCCCTGATGATCTGAGCGGATGTTGGAACGCCGGCGGCCCGATAGGAGGGTGGTGCAGATGACGATGTGTCCATCCGGCGCAATCCGCTTGACAGGCGCAGGCTCGCGCTGGTCGTGTGCCCGTTCACAAACAGGACAGTGACCGATGATCGAGACGCTGGTGGCCTTGCTGGCCGCGACGGTGATTATGGTGCCGATTGCCCGGCGCCTCGGCGTCGGCAGTATCGTGGGCTATCTGGTCGCCGGCCTCGCGATCGGGCCGGACGGGCTGCGGCTGGTCACCGGGGTATCGCAGATCCAGAACATCTCGGAACTCGGCGTCATCATGCTGCTGTTCCTGATCGGGCTGGAAATCAGGCCGCACCGGCTGTGGATTCTGCGCAAGACCATCCTGGGGCTGGGCTTCGGCCAGATGGTACCGAGTGCGGCATTGCTGGCGGTTCTGGCCCATTGGGTCGGGTTGAGTTGGACGGCCGCGGCGCTGGTCGGGCTGGGTCTCGCGCTGTCGTCTACCGCGATCGTGCTGCCGATGCTCGGCGAGCGGAGTTTGCTGAGTGCAGCGTCCGGGCGGGATGCGTTCGCGGTGCTGCTGTTTCAGGACATGGCGTTCATTCCCCTGGTGGCACTGGTGCCGCTGTTCGCGAGCGGGCATCTGCCGAACCATCTGCCCACCCATGTGCCTTGGTTTGCGGTCGGCCGGGCACTGGTCGCGGTCGTCGCGATTCTGGCCGGCGGCATCTATCTGGTGGAGCGGATTTTCCGCCTGGTCGGCGGCACGCGCACGCCGGAAGTGTTCACCGCGATGACGCTGCTGATCGTGGTCGGCACGGCGGCGCTGGCGCATTGGGCCGGGCTGTCCGCCTCGCTGGGCGCGTTCATGGCCGGAGCGCTGCTGTCGGATTCCGAGTTTCGCCATGCGATTCAGGCCGATGTCGAGCCGTTCGAGGGGTTGCTGCTCGGGTTCTTTTTCATCTCGGTCGGCATGTCGGTCGATTTTTCGCTGCTGCTGGCCCAGCCCCTGACCATTTTGGCGGCGGTGGCGGCGACGTTGGCCGTGAAAATCGTGGTCGGGTTCGTCGTATCGTTCATCAAGCGGCGGAGTGCGGCGACGGCGCTGCGGTTCGCGGTGGCCCTGCCGGAGGGCAGCGAGTTCAGTTTCGTGCTGTTCGGCGCCGCGGTGACGGCCGGCGCCCTGTCGAAAACCCAGGCGGGGCTGGCGACGCTGACCGTGGCGCTGTCGATGCTCGTGGTGCCGCTGCTGTTCGCCGGGATCGAGCGATTCGCCATCCCGCGCATGAACAAGCGTCAGGTCGCCTCGGCGGCGATCGCGCCGGACCGGCCGACGCCGGTGCTGATCTGCGGCTTCGGGCGGGTCGGGCAGATCGTGGGTCGGCTGCTTTCGGTGCGGCATATCGCCTTCACCGCGCTCGATCAGAATGCCGAACATGTCGCCTTCGTGCGCCGGTTCGGTGCGCGCGCCTATTTTGGCGACCCGACGCGGATCACGGTGTTGCGCGCGGCCGGGGCGGAGGCCGCCAAGGTGCTGGTGATCGCGCTCGACGATGCCGAGGCGGCCCTGAAACTGGCCGAGGTGGCGCGGCGGCATCTGCCGCATCTGACGATCCTGGCGCGCGCCCGCAACCGGCGGCACGCCCAGTTGCTGATGGATCTCGGCGTCACGCTGATCGTGCGCGAGACGCTGATGTCGAGCCTGAAGCTGGGCGAGATGGCGCTGACCGCGCTGGATGTCGCACCCGATGAGGCGGCGCGGACCATTACGGCGTTCGCGGCGCGCGACGAGGCGTTATTGACCGAGACGCTGGGTTTTGCCGGCGATGAACCCCGGGTGATCGCGAGTTTGCAGCAGAGCGTGACCGAGTTGCAGGAATTGTTCGAAGCGGACCGGGCCGGTTGATCCGGCGGCGATCCGCGCTGTGAGCGATCGGCTTGCGCGATCGAATGCAGATGCCATAAGGCGGTTCATGCGTATTTTATATCATCTGCCGCTGTCGCCCTATGCCCGCAAAGTCAGGCTGGTGCTTGCCGAAAAACGCCTGCCGTTCGAATTGCGGCTCGAAAAGACCTGGGAGCGGCGGCCCGAATATCTGGCGCTTAACCCGGCCGGCACGGTGCCGACGCTGACCGAGGAGAACGGGCTGGTGATCCCGCATTCCAACACGATCTGCGAATATCTCGACGAGGCGTATCCCGATATCTCGCTGGTCGGGCGGACGCTGGGTGAGCGGGTCGAAATCCGCGCCGTGACCGCCTGGTTCGATGAGCGGTTCGCCGCCGAAGTGTCACGCAATTTATTGTACGAAAAGACCATGAAGCCGGTGGCCAAGCGGGGTGCGCCGGATGCGGCGCGGCTGCGCGAAGGATACGCGGCGTTGCGGCTGCACATGAACTACATCGGCCACCTGGCGGAGACGCGGAAATATCTCGCCGGGGCCAATCTGTCGCTGGCCGATTTCGCCGCGGCCGCGCATCTCTCCGCGCTCGATTTCATCGGCGATGTCGATTGGGCGGCGGCGCCGGCGGCGAAGGAATGGTACGCGCGGATCAAATCGCGCCCCTCGTTTCGCGCGCTGCTGGCCGATCGGGTTTCGGGGTTCAACCCGCCGCCGCATTATGCCGATCTGGATTTCTGAGGGAGAAATAGGGAAGGCTTCTTTTTTGTAAAAAAAAGCAAAAAACTTTTTGATTCTGGGGCACGGGCGTTGGAAGCGGCGTAGTCCCAAACTAACAAAGTTTTTTTGCTTCTTTTTTGTTCACAAAAAAGAAGACCTTCCCCTTTCCTTGTCTACCCTCAGTAAATCCCCTTCTTGATCAACGGCAGCATCTTCTCCACCATCGCGCCACTGTCGGTCCCGGCCGCGGTATTGGTATTCATGCCTTCAAGACCGAATTTCTTGGTCAGCACGCACTGCATGACCGGCAGAAAGCCCTGCAGGTAGAGTTGCTGGTTGAGAGTGACGGTGATGTAGTTGCTCTTCAGCCCGGCGATGGTCGCGGGCGCGAGATCGATGCCACCGACCGTGATCTGTCCGGGTTTCTTGCCGGCTTCCTTCAGCGCCTGCGGAATGAACGAGGTGACCAGGCCCTGCTGGGTGCCGATCGCCTTGATGTCGGGGTGGCGCTCGATGAAGGCGACCATGATCGGCACGGCGAGGGCGGGATCGGCGTTGACCTGATCGGAAATGTTCAGCGTATAGACCTTCAGCCCGGCTTTTTTCAGCCCGTGGGCGAGGCCCTTGTCCGATAGACCGCGAATGCCTTCGGCGAACACGCCGTATTCGAGCGCGACATCGCCCTTTTTCAGATTGCCCGCCTTGATCATGGCGGCCGCGGTGGTCTCGCCGCCCTTGAACAGATAGGTGCCGGCATAGCCGAAGCCGTTGGCCCGATACAGGTCTTCGAGTTTCGGCAGCGGCACGTTGCCGGCGGTGACCACGATGCCTTGCTTCTCAGCCTCGGCGACCAGCGGCATGAACGGCTTGTTGCCGGGATGGCCCATGATTTCGATGCAGTCCGGCTTGGCGGCGAGCGCCTGGCGGAACTGGGTCACCATGGTTTCGGGCTGCCAATTGGAATATTGCTCGATCAGCTTGATGCCGAGCGCCTTGGCGGCGTCCTTGGCGCCGATTTCGCGCGGCAGGGTGGACCCATCGCCCGGGCTGCCGCCCATTTGGAAATACATGGTCAGGCCGGCGCCGAGCTTGTCGCTGCTTGGCGCCGCGATCGCGGCGGTGGTGGCCAAGGCCAGCAGGGCCGAGATGGCGATGCTGCCGGTGAGGGTGGATTTCAGTCGTTGCATGGTTGATTTCTCCCTATCATGTTGATTTTTCAGGCTTTGGAAAACAGACGGCGCTGCAACTGGCGGATCCGGGCCGGATCGTCGATGCCGATATGCAGCACCACCGCCGCGACGAACACGAGGCCGACGATCACCTCGACCCAGAAGCCGGCAACGCCGGTCGCGACGATGCCGGCATCGAGCATGCCGATGATCAGGGCACCGAAAAAACTGCCGACCACGGTCGCGGTGCCGCCGAACACCGAAGTACCGCCGATGAATACGGCGGCGAGGGCCGAGAGCAGCATGCCCTGGCCCTGGGTCGGGAAATAGCTGAGGTTTTCCAGCGTCAGCAGCACAGCGGCGAAGCCGCCGAGCGCGCCCATCAGGGTGAACAGCTTGATCCGCTCGCGCAGCGTGTTGATGCCGACGACGCGCGCGACCTCACGGCTGTCACCGATGAATAATAGATGCTCCCCGAAGCGATGGCGGTTGAGGATGAACCACACCACCACGGCCACGCCGAGCGCCCAGAACGCCTCGCTCGGAATGCCGAGCACTGTGCCGGACAATATGCCGTTGATCGCGGTGCCGGTCAGGCGTTCCAGCGTGTAGGACATGCCGCCTGACAGGACGGTTGCGATGCCCGACCAGAAAAAAGAAGTGCCGATGGTGATGATGATCGAGGGAATCCCGATCACCGCGATCAGGAACCCGTTCACCACGCCGATCAATGCGCCACCGGCGATCGCCGCGAGCAGGCCGAGCCAGGGTGCATCGTAGGTGCGGGTGACATGGGCGAACAAAAATCCTGATAGCGCGATGACGGCGGGGAACGACAGGTCGATCTCGCCGGCGGCGATCACCAGCGTGAGGCCCAGCGAGAGGATCATCATCGGCGGGATGGTGACCAGGAAGGAATTGTAGATCGGCCAGTGCAGGAAGACCGTGGGCGCGAAACCGACGAACAGGCCGATCAGCACGAAGAACACGATGATGATCGGCAGGCCTTCGAGTTTTGCGGCGGCGCGCGGGTTGAGGGCGGGTGCGGGTTGTTTCAGGGGGGTGTCGCTCATGCGGCGGCGCCGATCTTGGTTTTCTGCAAATCGATCAGGAACAGGGTGAGGTCGGCGAGGCTCATGTCGGCCGGGCGGATATTCGCGACGATCCGGCCGCGATCGAGCACCACCAGCCGGTCGGCCAGAGCGTGCACATGGGCGAGATTGTGCTCGATGTAGATGGCGGCGCGGCCGGAGGCTTTGATCCGGCGCACGAAATCGAGCACTTTCTGGACCTCCTTGATCGCGAGCGCGGTGGTCGGTTCGTCGAGAATGATCAGGTCGGCATCGAAATGCATCGCGCGGCCGATCGCGATGCCCTGGCGCTCGCCGCCCGAGAGTTTGGCGACGGTGGAATCGGCATCGATCCCGACGCCGCGAAAGCCGAGTTGGCGTTGCAGGATTTCATTGGCGATGCGGCGCTGCTCGCGTACCTTGATGAAACCGAACCGGTTGGTGATCTGGCGGCCCACGAAAAAATTGCGCCAAAGTGGCTGTTTCTCGCCGAGCGATTTTTCCTGATAGACGGTTTCGAACCGCAGATCATGGGCGCGCCGGACCGAGAAATTCGCCCAGTCCACCGGTTGGTCACGGATGAACAGATGGCCGGATGTCGGCGGGATGACGCCAGTGAGGGTTTTGATCAGCGTCGATTTGCCGGCACCGTTATCGCCGATCAGGCCAACGATTTCGTTGCGCCCGATTGCCAGATCGATATCGGACAGGGCGCGCACCTTGCCGAAGGCGACCGACAGTTTATCGGCGCGGACGATATGCTCATAGGTGCGGTTCGGATTGGTGTCCGCCATTGTTTCCCCCGGGATTGCACCGCGTTGTCGTTCGGTGTCGCGATTTTTGTTTTTTATCGAGTGAAGACATGCGTAAGTCAATCGGTATTTTGATTTATCTGGGAATTCGTTTTGTATTGCGGAACTGATTGGGTTGAATTGGTTATCACGTTATCGGCATGAGTGTGCGCGGGTGGAATTATCATTCCAGTGCATGGTTGAAATCCGGGGCGCGGCCCTCTTTTTAGTTAGGTCTGGAGAGGTGACCGATGTCTGGAAAGCGTGACAAAAAGTTCAGGAATTTGCAAGGTATTCTGCTGGCTGGCGCCGCGTCGATAGCGGTTCTGCTTGGTGGCTTTGCTGTTACGGGGCTGGTGCACAACGCGCAGGCCGATGCGAAGGCCTCCACCGCTGCCGGCGTGACCAATTGGTCGGACGCTGAAACCACCGTGGCCGCCAAGCCGACAGCCGGCCATGTGGGGTGGGACATTCCCAAGCCGGTGAACATGCCGAGTGACCCGAAGCAGGCGGCACTCGTCAAGAAGGGGATGTTCCTGACCGTGGCGGGGGATTGCCTGCCTTGCCACAGCGTGGCCGGTGAACCTGCATTGGCGGGTGGGCGCGCGGTGGGGACGCCGTTCGGCACGGTGTTTTCAACCAATCTGACGCCGAGCAAGCGCTACGGCATCGGCAACATGACCGACAAGCAATTCTATGCCGCGGTGCATGATGGTATTTCGCCGGGCAGTTCGCTGCTGGTGTTTCCGAAATACGAATATCCGGTGATGCCCTACACCGCCTATTCGAAGCTGACCTATTCGGATGTCATGGCGATCAAGGCGTATCTGGACAGTCTGGCGCCGGTGGCGATCAAGAACCGGCCGGACACGATGTTCTTCCCGACCGATCTGCGGGCCGGCATGTTGGCGTGGCGCTTGCTGTTTTTCCACCCGCACCCGGTGCATTATCAAGCGGGTTGGAGCCAGAATGTGCGTCACGGTGCCTACCTCGTGCAGGCGCTGGCGCATTGCAATGCGTGCCACACGCCGCGCAATATTGCCATGGCCTCGATCCATGCGCGCTATCTCGCGGGCGGGCACATCATCGATCAGGCGTGGTATGCGCCGAACATCACCAATTCCAAGAGCGATGGGCTGGGGTCGTGGAGCGATCAGGCGATTCTGACCTATCTGCACGACGGCGGCGACATGAAGCAGGGTGCGGCGTTCGGCAAGATGAAATCGGTCGTCGATGACAGTCTGAGCCGGATGCCGAAGGCGGATGTGCAGGATATCGTGGACTATCTTCGGACGGTGAAGCCGTTGAAGACCCATTTCCCGGCGGTGGTCGCCTCGGCCGGTTCGGTGGCGGCGGGCAAGACGCTGTATTATGACGAATGCGCGCGCTGCCACATGAAGAACGGTGAGGGCGCCGATAACAATATTCCTAACCTCGCGCACAATCAGGCGGTGTGGAACGGCAAGCCGGTCGACCTGATCGGCATCATGCTCGGCGGGTTCGAGCCGTGGCACAAGGATCAGACCGCGATGCCGATGTTCGGCGCCACGCTGACCGATGGGCAGATCGCCGACATCACCAACTATGTTCGTACGGCCTGGGGTAATCGCGGCAAGCCGGATGCGACGGCGAATACCGTTGCGGCCCTGCGGCCCCAAGCGACGATGGAGGTCGATCTCGATACAGGCAGCACCAAGGCGAGCCTGAGCGAAGGCGGCAAGACCCGGAAGTTCGATGATATTTCCGGGCGTGTCTGGGTGAACGGCAACCGCACCGATTGCCGGATGAAGGCGGATTTTTCGAACCAATACGGCAAAAACCCCGTGCTGCTCGGCGGGGCCTGCGCCTCGCAGGGTAACGAGTTCATCGGGCGCGCGACGGTCGGTGGCAAGGTGACGCCGGTGTTGCTGCGGGTCCGCCAGGTGATCGACGGCGGGCATGTCGTCGGGCTGGATCTGAGCGGGGATATCGGCGGCGGACGGATGCTCGATGAGCAGATCGCGCTCAAGACGGTCAATTACTGAGGGAGATGATGATGACCAATCCGATCAAGCGGCGCACCATCATCAACCTTGGTAGCATGGCGGCGGTGGCTGGTAGCGTGGCGGCGGCACGGGCGGCGGCACGGCCGACTGCGGCGCAGTTGCAGACCATGGTGCCGAGTGTTTCGAAGGCGGCGGTCGGCTATCGCGACATTCCGTGGCACGGCAGGGTGTGTGGCGCCTGCGTCTGGTTCAAACCGCCTGACGCCGGAACCACCGTGAGCCACTGCCATCTGGTCGCCGGCCCGATCAGCGCGGCGGGGTGGTGCCAAGCCTGGATGAAGCCTTAGACGATCGGAATTTTACTCCACCCTGAACTTTCAACAGGTCTTGAAGTCGCCGAAATGCTGGCAAGGATTGCCATCTGCCCGTACTTTGGAGCATCGTCCATGTTCCGGTGTGACGCTCCACAGCGATGAGTGCCGGTCAGCACAACGTCGGCGCGGGCGCGGCGGTCACCCTGATGTGCTTGACCTCGGGCGCGACCGACGTCCTCTCGTATTTGACGTTGGGTCATATTTTTACCTCGTCGATGACCGGCGTCATGGCCCTTCTCATCATCGCGTTGGCAGTGGGAAAGCGTCCAACCGCCATCCGCGCGGGCATCTCGATCGCGAGTTATCTGGTCGGGGGCGCGCTCGCGGCGATGTTGCGGCGGCCGAAGCACGCGCCGGACAGCGCACGGCGGTCCGTTCGTCGCCTGCTGATCGTCGAGGCGCTATTGCTTGCAGTGTATTGTGTCATCGCGGCGAGCGCGCCGCATCCGGTGACCGGCGCTCTGCGCGACATCCTGATCGTTCTGTCGGCGATGACCATGGGCATCCAGTCGGTCGCCGCCCGCCAGACCCATGAACAGGGGATCACGACGGTGGTGCTTAACACTACGATGACCAGCATCGTGGTTGCGTTGACCGAACGCGGGCCGGGTCGAAGATCCAAGCCGCTTTCGGCCCATTTCGGACTGAAGATCATTGCGATCGCTGGTTATGTGACGGGCGCAGCCGTGGTCGCGGCGGCGCTGGTGAACCACTGGTTCGCGGCCGATCTGGTGCCGCTCGCCGCCACTTGTGTTGCCTTAACGCTCTATCTGCGTCGGTCCGAGGGATGACTTCGCGAGGAAGGGCGGGAGTTCCTCACTTCAACTCACGCCCAGCGCCCGCCGAAGCGCCCCGGTCAAATCGTCGATCACCCCATGCCGCAGCAGAAAATCGATCAACACCAGATTGACGTTGAATTTCACGGCATCGCCGGCGGTCATGATCGCCGGCAGTGCGGCGGCGGGCATTAAAATGAACGCCTCGACCTCGCCGTCGGCGGCTTGGGGCGTGAAATCATCGGGTAGTTCGAGGTCGTAGCAATAGAGTACGTCGCGCCGGAGGCCTTCGGGGCGTTCCATGTCGTAGGCGATGCGGGCGGTCTCGGTCGCGCGGGCGGCCAGGGTGGCGGGCATCGCGGCTTCTTCGGCGGCTTCCTTGAGCAGGGTTTCGAACGGCGTCATGCCGGCGGAGACGCCGCCGCCCACGATATTGTCGAGCTTGCCGGGATCGAGTTTTTTGGTCGCACTGCGCCGCGCGATCCAGAGATGGATGCCATCGGCGCGGCGGACGTAGCCGTTGAGGTGCACGCCCTGGCCGATGACGCCGAAGGCGGGGAGCGCGCCGCGATCGAGCTGGGTGAGCACCGGACTGTCCGGCGCGTGGCGCACATCGAAATCCTCGCCGCGGGTGCGATAGCCGAATTGTGCGGCGAGCGAGGTGGCGATCGGGTTGAGGCGATGGGCTTCGGCGGGATCGATCGTGGCGGTATGGCGCTCGATGGTCACGAAACTGCCCAAGGCGGTCGCGAGCGCGGGCGCGATGTAGCCGACGTGCGCGGCGCCGATCGCGAGCGTGAGGCGCTCACCTGGCAGGATGGCGTTGTGGCATTGGGTGATCAGGGCGAGCAGGGCAGCGTCCAATGTTGGTGCGGAAGCGGCAGGGGGATGCTGATCCTCGCCGTTACCCATTTGCAATCCGGTGCCTGCATGCCATGTCCTGCAGATGGCCCATACCGTTGATATTGCCAAGAGCGACAGTTCCTGGACGACCGTGAAATCCCTGCTGCCGTATCTGTGGCCGAAGGGCGAGCTTGGGCTGCGGGTGCGGGTGGTGCTGGCGGCGGCGGCGCTGATTCTGGCTAAGGTCGCGACGGTGATCGTGCCGATTATTTATTCCCATGCGGTCAACGCGCTCTCGCCCAAGGCCGGGCCGTTGATGGTGCCGGCGGCGCTGATCGTGGCGTATGGGTTGGTGCGCATGGCATCCGCCGGGTTCAACGAATTGCGCGACGCCCTGTTCGCCGCCGTGCAGCAGCGGGCGGCGCGCTCGGTCGGGCGCGAGACGTTCGAGCATCTGCACGCGCTGTCGATGCGGTATCACCTGGATCGGCAGACCGGCGGCCTGTCGCGGGTGATTTTGCGCGGCACGACGGGGATTCAGAACGTCCTGCGGCTGACCACGTTCAACGTGTTCCCGACGCTGTTCGAGTTGTTCCTGACGATGGGGATTTTATGGACGCTGTTCGACTGGCGCTACGCCGCGGTGACCCTGGTGGCGGTGGGCGGTTACATGGCGTTCACGTTTTCGTTCACGGCGTGGCGGATCAAGTTTCGCCGACAGATGAACGAAACCGACAATGCGGCCCAGACCAAGGCGATCGACAGCCTGCTGAATTTCGAGACCGTGAAGTATTTCGGCAATGAGCAGCACGAGGCGAAACGGTTCGACGAAAGTCTGGCCGCCTATGAACAGGCGGCGGTGAAATCGCAGGTTTCGCTCAATGCGCTGAACCTCGGCCAGGCGATCATCATCGCGGCCGGGTTGGCGGTGATGATGCTGATGGCGGCGCAGGGCATCGTTGCCGGCAAGCTCAACATCGGGCAGTTCGTGCTGGTCAACACCTATCTGATCCAGCTGTACCAGCCGCTGAACTTCCTTGGCGTGGTCTATCGCGAGGTCAAGCAGGGGCTGATCGACATGGAGCAGATGTTCGCGCTGCTGCGCACGCCCCAGGAAATCACCGATCGGGCCGATGCCAAAACCATCGCGCCGCAGGGGGCCGCCGTATCGGTCGAATTCCGCGACGTGCGGTTCGGCTACAGCCCTGACCGCGAGATTTTGCACGGCGTGTCATTCCGCGCCGCGCCGGGCCAGAAAATTGCGCTGGTCGGGCCGACCGGATCGGGCAAATCGACCACCTCGCGGCTGTTGTTCCGCTTTTATGACGTGACCGAGGGGGCGGTGTTGGTCGATGGGATCGATGTGCGCGATCTGGCGCAGCAGGCTCTGCGCGCGGCCATCGGCGTGGTGCCTCAGGATACCGTGCTGTTCAACGATTCTATCCGCTACAATATCGCCTACGGCAGGCCGGGCGCGACCCAGGCGGAGGTGGAGCAGGCGGCGAAATTCGCCCAGATCCATGATTTTGTGATGTCGCTGCCGCAGGGCTATGAAACACGCGTGGGTGAGCGCGGTCTGAAACTGTCGGGTGGCGAGAAGCAGCGGGTGGCGATTGCGCGCACCATGCTGAAAAATCCGCGGATTCTGGTGCTCGATGAAGCGACCAGCGCCCTCGATACCGCGACCGAGCAGGAAATTGGCGCCTCGCTGCGCCAGGTGGCGCGCGACCGGACCACGCTGGTGATCGCGCATCGGCTATCCACCGTGATCGATGCCGATGAGATCCTGGTGCTGCGCGACGGTGACATCGCGGAGCGCGGCACCCACGCGGCACTGCTGGCGATGGATGGCGTTTACGCCGCGATGTGGGCGGCGCAATCGGAAATGGCGGAAGCGGAGGATACCGAGGCCGCGCTGGCGACCGGCCCGAGCGTGCGCGAAATGGCGGCGCATCCCGCGGAATAATCGCGTCAAGCGCTTTATTTCAGCACCGCCGATCATTAGGTCATCTGTCAAGACTTTTACATCTGGAGCGCCCGACGTGACGGACATGGACGATTTTGCGACCGAGGAACAGATCATGCAGGCCGGATCGATGATCGATCGGCTGGTGAAACACATGATCGAACAAAAACTGCCGCCGATCGCGGTGGCGTCCGCCTTGCTGGGCGGGGCCCTCAATGTGTTGAGTGCGTCCCTGCCGGATGAGGCGATCCTGCGGATCTTGCACAATGCGGTGGAGAGCGTGGAGTCGGGTGAGTTGCGTGAGATCGATGAGACGCGGCAGTGAGGCTCGTATAGGGAAGTGAGCGCTTCTTTTTTGTAAAAAAGAAGCAAAAAACTTTCTGACTCTGGGGCATGGGCGGTTCCATCAGCACGGGCCCAGATGACCAAAGTTTTTTTTGCTTCTTTTTTGTTCACAAGAAAGACGACGCTTCCCCTGCCTCACGCTTCCTGTTCGTCGTTGCTTATTGCTTGACAATCGCCCGCGTTTAACGATAACGACCGATTTACTACAAGGGTCAAATTAATTTGGTGCGCTGCGAAACCGGCGCACGCCTGTTCGTGTCAAACCAGGGGAAACACCATGAAAATCAGCTTCAGGACTCTCATTGCGGGCGGTGCGCTCGCTGTTGCGGCGTTCGGCATCCAGGCCGCCCATGCCGATGCCATCAGCAAGCCCACGCCGGTCAAGATCAGCAGCAAGAAGACCACGATTGCGTTTCTGCTGCCGGAAAACTCCTCGCCGCGCTATGAGCAGGTCGATCGGCCGTGGTTCATCAAGATGGCGAAGGCGGCCGATCCTAACGCCAAGCTGATCGTCAGCAACGCCAATTCCAGCCCGGATACCCAGCTCAACCAGGCCGAATCCGCGATTTCGAACGGGGCTGATGTGCTCGTGGTCGATCCGGTGGATGGCAAGGCGGGTGCGGCGATCGTGAATTATGCCGCGCGCAACCATGTGAAGGTCATTTCCTATGACCGGCTGATCCAGGATTCCAAGCCGGATTACTATGTCTCGTTCGACAATGTGAAGGTCGGCGAATTGCAGGGCAAGTATATCGCGGCACACACCAAGGCCGGCGGCCAGGTGATGATGATCAACGGCGCGCCGACCGATCCCAACGCGTTCGATTTCCGCAAGGGGGCGATGAATGTGCTCGGCCCGCTGTTCAAATCGGGCAAGCTGCATCTGGCCTATTCGGTGATGACGCCGGATTGGAGCCCGCAGAACGCGTTCGAGGAAAGCCAGCAGGCGCTGACCCGGCTGCACAACAAGGTCAACGCCGTGCTCGCGGCGAACGATGGCACCGGTTCCGGTGCGATCCGCGCGTTGCAGGCGGTCGGGCTCGCCGGCAAGGTGCCGGTGACCGGGCAGGATGCCACCAACGGCGGCCTCACCTTCATTCTGGAAGGTCTGCAGTCGATGACCGTGTTCAAATACGTGCCGGCCGAAGCGGCCGCGGCGGCCGAGCTTGCGGTGGCGGTGGCGACCGATAGCAAGCCGCCGGCCGGGCTGCTGAACGGCAAGACCAACAACAAAATGATCGACGTGCCCTCGGTCCTGCTGACGCCGGTGGTGGTGACCAAGGCGAATGTTGCCGACACGGTGATCAAATCGGGCTACACTACCTGGAAAGCGATCTGCGTCGGCCCCGCGGCCGATGGCAAGATCTGCAAGGCAAACGGCCAGTAATCGGCCGGGTCGACGGCGGGCGCCTGACGTGCCCGCCGCATTCCCTCGGGAGGGGTCGAGTATGAGCGCGGTTATCAACCCAGTCGCGACCGGTATGCCGTTGTTGACGGTGCGGGGATTACAGAAACGCTATGGCGCCGTGGTGGCGTTGCGCGATGTGAGTTTTTCGGTCGCCCGCGGCGAGGTGACGGCTCTGCTCGGTGACAATGGTGCCGGCAAATCGACCACCATCAAGGCGATCGCCGGGGTTGCGCCGATCGATGAGGGCGAGATCCTGCTGGAGGGTAAGCCGGTGTCGATCCGCCATCCGTCCGAGGCAAACGCGCTTGGGATTCAGACCGTTTATCAGGACCTGGCGCTGTGCGATAACCTTGGCATTTGCGCCAATCTGTATCTGGGCCGGGAACTGGTCTCCAAGCCGACGCCGTTCGGCCCGCACGTGCTGCGCGATGTCGATATGGAAGCCGAGGCGCGCAAGGTGCTGAAAACCCTGCGGATCAATTTGCCGTCGCTCGATACGCCGGTCGCTTCGTTGTCGGGCGGGCAGCGCCAGGCGGTTGCGATCGCGCGGGCGGTGCTGTGGGATTCCAAGCTGGTGATCATGGACGAACCGACGGCGGCGCTGGGTGTGGCGCAGACCGCCGAGGTGCTGCGGCTGGTGCGCGACCTGGCGGGGCAGGGCTACGGCGTCATTCTGATCACGCATAATATGCAGAATGTGTTTCAGGTCGCCGACAACATCGCTGTGCTCCGCCTTGGCGCGACGGTGATGGAACGGCGCCGCGCCGATCTGACACCGGAACAGGTGGTCGGCGCGATCACCGGCACGCTTGCGATTCCTGGCGCTATTCCCGGAACCACCGCCGCAGGAGCCGTGGCATGAGCACGACGACGCAAATCGCCCCGCAATCGCCGTTCAAGCGTTGGCTGTCAGGCGTTACCAATTCGTCCGACCTCGGCATGTTGCCGGTGATCGCGGCGCTGATCCTGATCTGGATCGTGTTCGAGGTGTTGAACGCGAATTTTCTGACGCCGCGCAACCTGTCGAATCTGGCGGCGCAGATCGTGGTGACCGGGACGCTGGCGCTGGCGGAGATTTATATCATTCTGCTCGGGATGATCGATCTGTCGATCGGGTGGAACTCGGTGCTGGCGGCGTCGATTTTTTCGCTCAGCACGGTGTTTTTCCATCTGCCGGTCGCGGCCGGGCTGGTGCTGGGGGTGGCGTGCGCCACCGGTATCGGGTTTTTGCAGGGGATGCTGGTGTCGCGGGTGGGCGTGCCGAGTTTCGTGGTCACGTTGGGCGGTGCGATGGTGGCCGAGGGTGTCACGCTGGGGATTCTGACGCCGCATGGTGGCTCGGTGCCGCTGGCGGATGATCTGACCACGGCGATCGGGACGCTCAACCTCGATCCGGTGTGGAGTTGGGTGGCGAGTATTTTGCTGTTCGGCGCCTATGCGGGGCTGACGCTCAACAGTATTCGCAAGCGCAAGGCGGGCGGTAGCGAGGGCGGGTATGCCGCGGTGATGCGGTTGGTCGGGGTGGGTGTGCTGCTGTTCGGCGCGGTGTTCATGCTGAATGCTTATCGGGGCGTGCCGTTTTTGCTGCTGATTTTTCTGATTGCGTTGTTTGCCTCGGCGTTCGTGACGAAATCGACCCGGTTCGGCCGGCATTTATATGCGGTCGGCGGCAATGCCGAGGCGGCGCGGCGGGCGGGGATTTCGGTGAAGGGGATTCAGCTTGCGGTGTTCGTGATCGCGGGGTTTCTGGTTGGTTTGGCGGGGTATTTGGATGCGGCGCGGCTTGGGGTTGCTTCCGCTTCGGTCGGCAATGGCGACATCATGCTCAATGCGGTGGCGGCGGCGGTGATCGGCGGGACCTCGTTGTTCGGGGGGCGGGGCAGTGTTTATGGCGCGCTGTTCGGGGCGTTGGTGATCGAGAGCGTGAGCAATGGGATGAACCTGCTGGGTGCTGCGTCATCGGTGCGGTTTATTGTCGAGGGCGGTATATTGCTGGCGGCAATCACGATCGACACGGTGTTGCGGATGAAGCGGATGCGGAGCGGCCGGGCATGATTGCGTTGACGATCTGATTTCCGCGCGATAACCGTCTTATTATATCGGGGGGTCGCTATGACGCGGATTATGCTCAGCATTCTGGTCATGATCACGCTGGCCTCCTGCGCTTCAGGCGGTAGTTGCGATCGGTCCGACGCTAACCGCACAAACCTGAACAGTGCCGACGGCCAGCAACAGGTCGGCACTTCAGGTGCCGGCGCGGTGTTCGATATCGGTGTTGCTGCGACCATGTATGGCGTTTGCAAACTCTCCAACTCTGCTGCGTGATTATCCTCGTCGCCGTTCCGCCGATGACCTGCGAGGCGATCGATCAGGACTTGCAGGCGGCAAGGAAATTCCTTACTAGCTAAGCTATGATCGTCAGCAGGCTCACGAGCAAAGCGCAGACCACCATTCCCCAGGCCGTGCGGGTCGCGCTTGGCCTGCGTGAGGGGGATCAGCTAGCCTATGTGATCGAGGACGGCCGGGCTGTATTGACGCGCTATGACGCATCTTGCGTATCGGACGAGCCGTTCGCTGCTTTTTCCGAATGGGCTAGCGACGCGGACACGCGGGCTTTTGGCCGACTTTAACCGTTGGGACATCGTCAGCGTCCCGTTTCCCTATACCAACCGGCCGGTCGAGCAACGGCGCCCCGCTCTGGTGATCGGGCAGCATCGCACTGAAGGATCGCCGCATTTGTTGTGGGTCCTGATGATCACCAGCGCCAGTCATCGTCAGTGGTATGGCGATGTCCTGGTGTCGGATCGTGTTGAAGCGGGTCTGCCGGCCGAGTCGCTGGTGCGAACCGCAAAAATCGCGACGATCGAAGCTGCCGAGGCACGCCGGATCGGTGTCCTGCCACCGGTCGACCGGGTTGGGGTACAGACATTCATCCGATCCAATTTATCCGAATTAGTGGTCGGTTAGGTCGGCTTTCGGACCCTCGGGCGGCTCGGCAGCATGACTTGACGGTGATTGAAAACGTCCCCACGCTCTCTGGATGAGCCTCGGCAGCCCGTCCCGTTGCATGATCCGTTCTGTGGTTCGGCGCGATGGCGGGATGGCCAAACTCGAAGACGCGCCCGCACGGGCCAGTCTGGGCGAGGCCATCTGGATCGATCTGCTCAACCCGACCGATGCGGATGTGGCGCTGGTGACCGCGGCGACCGGGCTTGCGGTACCGACCGAGGCTGATCTGATGGAGATCGAATCCTCGAGCCGGCTATCGGCATCGACCGATGCGCCGGGCGGTGCGGTGCTGACCATGTCGATGCCGATGATGTATTCCGGCAGTGACGGCTTGTTGCCGGCGCCGTTCGGCATTGTGCTCGCGCCTGATCGGCTGGTGACGATCCGGTTCGCGCCGAGCCAGGCGTTTCAGGCGTTCTGGTCGCGGTTGAGTGCTACGGCCGAGCCGCCGAGCGCGGATATCCTGATCGGGTTGCTGGAGGCGCTGGTTGATCGTCAGGCGGATGCGTTGGAGCAGATGCGCGGCCAGATCGATCGGTTGTCGCATCAGATTTTCCACATCAAGCTCTCGCCGGACGGTCGGCACGCCGGCGCCAAGCGCCGCCAGCAGGAGGGCGAGTTGCGCGAGATGGTTTCGACGCTGGGGCAGCTTTATAACTCGGTCTCGCTGGTGCGGGATTCCCAGCTCGGCATCGGCCGGATCGTGCCCTATATGGCCTCGGTCGCCGGTTGGGTGCCGGACACGATGGCCGCCCGGCTGGGCACCATCACCCAGGATGTCGCTTCGCTGAATGAGTTCATCACGCATTTGACCGACAAGATCCAGTTCGTGCTCGATGCCACGCTGGGCTTGATCAATATCGCGCAGAGCGACTTGATGAAGGTGCTGACCATCGTTTCGGTGATCGGCATTCCGCCGACCTTGATCGCGGGCATCTATGGCATGAATTTCGTGCGGATGCCGGAGCTGCACTGGGCATTCGGCTATGCGTATGGGCTGACGTTGATCGTGGTCACCGGTGTCGCGCCGCTGTTCTGGTTCCGCAAGAAAGGCTGGCTGTAGCGCCGCCAGAAGCCCAGATAAAAAAAGTTTTTTGCTTCTTTTTTACAAAAAAGAAGCGCTTGCCTGAACTTGCCCAGACGCACCCGGTACAAACCGGTCCGCCACCGCCGCAGCGGCGACCAACGCGCCTTCGAGATAGCCGCCGAAATCGGGCGCACTCTCAGACCCGCAGGGCAGGGCGATGTTGTGCCAGGGCGCGGGCAGTGGCGTGGGGGCGTAGTGTGGGTGTTGGGCCGGGCCGGTGTGGTCGGACTGGGTTGCGGTGAAAGTCTCCTCGGCCCAGTCCTGGATGATGAGGTGGCGCGGCGTGGCGGCCGCGGGGCCGAAGAGAGTGGCGAGTTGCGCTGTCACCAATGCCGGCAATTGGGCCCGGCGGTTGGCGCGCATGGTGGCGGGCCAAGCGAAAAACCCGAAGATCGCGGCTTCGTCGGTCACGCCGGGCAGGCTCGCGTCGTGCAGTTCGGCGAGCGGGCCGACATGGCTGATCGCGGCGCCGGAGAGGCCGGTTCGGCGCCAGAACGCATCGTCGTAAAGGGCGAGCGCCTTGGCGTGGCCGGCCATCCAGGTCGGTATGCCGGCGAGGTGTTGGCGGGTGGCGGCGGGCAGGGCGGGGGTGAAACCGAGTGCGGCGATCAGGCGGGGCGGCATGGCGAGCGCGATGCGGGCGGCGCTGAACCGGGCGGGTCCGGCTTCGGTCATGCAGTCGAGCGTGACGCCGCCCGGCGTGGCGGTGAGGGCGGTGATTGTGTGGCCGAGCCTGATGGTGCCGGGCGGCAGGGCGTTGGCGGTATGGCGGACCAGCGCGCCGATGCCGCCGGCGATGCGCATGCTGGGCGGGTCCTGCTCGAAGCCATGGGGCAGGCGTTGCACGGCGCCGGTGCGGTCCTGGAACAGGAAGCCGCCGCGATCATCCTGCGCATCGATGGCGAGACCTGCTGTGGTGATGGCGGCGGCGATCGATGGTTGCATCGCGGGCCAGATCCAGGCGGGGCCGAGGTCGTAGGTGCCGTGCGGGGTGATATGACTGAGCACGCGGCCGCCGATCCGCGCGCGCGCTTCCAGCACCAGGATGTCGGCACCGGCAGACGCCATGTGGCGCGCGAGTGTGAGTCCGGCGAGACCGGCGCCGACGATGATCAGATCATGCATGGTGGGTCATGGCGCGGCCGCGGCTGGTGGCGGCGGCAGGTGGCCGGTCTTGCGATAGATCAGGGCACCGTTGGCGCTGGCCAGCGCCAGCGTGCTGCCGGCCGGGAAGCGCAGCCAGGTGCCTTCCCTATGGGTGCTGCCGTCGATCGTGATATAGCCTTCGATGATGAATAATTCGAGACCGCCGGTGTAGCTGTGCGCCGGCGTGTGGTGGCCGGCGGGCCAGCGCAGCAGATCGACCTGTTCCCAGGGTGCGGCGAACAGCGAGGCGACGCGGCTGCCATCCGCGGCCTGATGCCAGAGCGCGGGATCGGCGGTGTCGAGCCGGACGGTTTCGGTTTCTGCGTCAGGCATCTGGCGCAGCTTGACCAAAATCACCGCGCCGGGGGCGCTGGCCGGCGTGTGGCGCGAGCCGGGCGGGTTGCGGATGTACCAGTGGCGCGGAAAATCGCCGGTTTCATCGGAAAACACCCCATCGAGCACCAAAAACTCCTCGCCCGCATCATGGCGGTGCGGGCTGAACGCCGAGCCGGGGGCGTAGCGCACCAGCGAGGTGGCGCGCGCGACTTCCACGCCGTCGCGCTCCAGCATCCGCCGTTCGACGCCGGCGATGGGCGATGCGACCCAATCCAGCGCCGTCGAGTCGACGATGGCTTGACGCGTGAGGTCGGCATTGATCAGCATGCGGGTATCTCCTGAGGCGGAACCACGGTCGCACCGGTCTATTGTATTTTTGCGACCGCGTCATATCCTGCAAGAAGCAGCGCCGCGCCATACCGTGCGGTGGCAATTCGAGCATCAACAAGAAACGGGGTCCTGATCATGGTGAAATTTGGCGTGGCGCAACCGGTCAAGCGGGTCGAGGATTCACGGCTGCTGCGGGGTGCAGGGCAATATACCGATGACGTGCCGGCCGATGGCGCGCTGATCGTGCAGGTGGTCCGCTCGCCCCATGCGGCGGCGACGATCACGGCGATCGATGTTGCGGCGGCGCGCGCGATGCCCGGCGTGGTCGGTGTGTTCACCGGCGCCGATCTGGCGGCCGACGGCATTGGCGCCATTCCGTGCATGGTGCCGATCAAGAATCAGGACGGCTCGCCGCGCGCGCAGGCCGACCGGCCGGTATTGGCTGGCGACGCCGTGCGCCATGTGGGTGAGGCGGTGGCCTTCGTCGTTGCGGAAACCGCGCAGGCGGCGCGCGATGCGGCCGAAGCCGTTGATATCACCTACGACATGAAGCAATCGGTCACCAATCTGGCGACCGCGATGGACGCCGGTGTTGCACAGGTGTGGGACGATGCGCCGCATAACCAGGTGTTTGACTGGGCGGTGGGCGACGCTGCGGCGGTCGATGCGCTGTTCGCCAAGGCCGCGCATGTCACAAAGCTGCGCGTGGTGAACAACCGCATCGTGGTCAATTCGATGGAGCCGCGCGCCGCCCGCGCCAGTTTCGAGGATGACCGCTGGACGCTGACCACCAACACCCAGGGTGGCTGGATGGTGAAGGGCTGCCTCGCGCAGGCAGTGTTCAAGGTCGAGCCGGACCGGTTCCGGGTGATCACGCCGGATGTCGGCGGCGGCTTCGGGATGAAGCTGTTCGTCTACCCCGAGCATGTCATGGTCTGCTACGCCGCGCGCAAGCTGGGCCGCGCCGTGAAATGGAATTCCGAGCGCGGTGAGGCGTTCCTGTCGGATACGCATGGCCGCGACAATGTGGCCGAGGCGGAGCTGGCGATCGACGCCGATCATCGTTTCCTCGCGATGAAAGTGCGCAACATCGCCAATATGGGCGCGTATCTGTCGAATTTCGGCCCGTTCATCCCGACCATGGCGGGCACCAAGGTGCTGGCCGGGGTTTATGGTTTCCAGGCGATCCATGCGCAGGTGCTGGGCGTGTTCACCAATACCGTGCCGGTCGATGCCTATCGCGGCGCCGGGCGGCCGGAGAGCAATTACCTGGTCGAACGGCTGATCGACGCGGCGGCGCGTGAACTCGGCATGGACCGCGCACAGCTGCGCCGGCTGAATTTCGTGCCGGCGAGCGCCATGCCCTATCGTTCGGCGATGAACCAGCCCTATGATTCGGGTGACTTCCATCAGGTGCTGGAGCGCGCGCTCGACATCATGGATTGGGAAGGCTTCGCGACGCGGCGGGCGAAATCGGTCGCGGCCGGCAAGCGGCGCGGCATCGGCATGGCCTATTACCTCGAGGCGACCGGCGGCGCGCCGGAGGAGCGGGCGGAAATTCGCTTCACCCGCGATGGCTTCGTGGATGTCTTCGTCGGCACCCAGTCGACCGGTCAGGGGCATGAAACGGCCTATGTGCAGCTGGTCGGCGACCGGCTCGGCATCGATCCGGACCGCATCCGCGTGCGCCAGGGCGATACCGACACCATTCCGCAGGGCGGCGGCACCGGCGGTGCGCGCAGCCTGTATTCGGAGGGGCAGGCGATCGCACTGACCACCACCAGCATCATCGAGAAGGGCCGCAAGGCCGCCGCCGATCATCTGGAGGCCGCGATGGCCGATATCGTGTTCGAAGAGGGTAAGTTTACCATCGTCGGCACGGATCGCTCGATCGACATCGTCTCGCTCGCCGAAACGCTGCACGCCGAGGGCGGTAACCCGCTCGACACCGCCGAGATCGCCAAGATCGACAAGCACACCTTCCCGAACGGCTGCCATATCGCCGAAGTCGAGATCGATCCGGAGACCGGTGTAGTCTCGGTGGTGCGCTATCTGGTGTGCGACGATGTCGGCACGATCGTGAACCCGATGATCGTGCGCGGGCAGGTGCATGGCGGCGTGGCGCAGGGCATGGGCCAGGCGCTGCTCGAAAACACTGCCTATGATGACGAGACCGGCCAGCTGATTTCCGGCAGCATGATGGACTATGCGCTGCCGCGCGCGGATGATCTGCCGGATATCGAGGTCGAATTCGTCGAAATTCCGTGCGCTTCGAACCCTCTGGGCGTGAAAGGCGCGGGTGAGGCGGGTGCCGTCGGTTCGCCGCCGGCGCTGATCAATGCGGTGATCGACGCTCTGGCCGATGACGGTGTCCGCAGCATCGACATGCCGGCGACCCCGGAGCGCGTGTGGGAAGCGATCGCGCAGGGCCGCCGCGCCGCGTGATCCATCTGCTCAAGCTCGCGGTCGGCGTGAAGGATATCGGCCATCTGGCCGATATCCAGCGCCGCCGCGCGCTGGCCGACCCGCCGCTGCGCCACCAGACGCGCAGTTTTCCCAAGCGCGCCGATGAACTGCGCGAAGGCGGCTCGATCTATTGGGTGATCACCGGTGCCATCCTGGTGCGCCAGCGCGTGCTCGACGTGGTCGAGGATGTGTGGGACGACGGGTTGCGTTGCGCCGGTCTGGTGCTCGACCCATCTCTGGTGCGGGTCGCGGCACGGCCGATGCGGCCGTTTCAGGGGTGGCGGTATCTGACCCCGGAGGATGCACCGATGGATATTTCAGACGATCAGGCCCGGATCAGCGACGAGCTGCCGCCGGAATTGCAGCGCAGCCTGCGCGCTCTGGCGCTGCTGCCATGATGGAACTCATATGATGGCGTTGGCCGATCTGCGTAAAAAACTGCCCGCGCGGCTGCCGTGGTCGCCGCGCCTTGTGCCGGTTATCCGCATGTCCGGCATCATTGCCGCGCGCGAGGGCGCGATCAACCTCGACCGGTTTGCCGCCCCGCTGACGCGCGGGTTCGACCGGGCGAAATCGGGCGAGAAACTGCTGATCCTGGCGATTGAGAGCCCCGGCGGCTCGCCGGTGCAATCGGACCTGATCGGCCAGTTCATTCGCCGCAAGGCCGCCGAAACCGGCGTGCGGGTGGTGGCGATCATCGGGGATGTCGGCGCTTCCGGCGGCTACTGGATCGCCTGCGCGGCCGATGAGATTCTCGCCAATAAAATGAGCATCGTCGGCTCGATCGGGGTGATCGGCGGTGGCTTCGGCGTGCATCAATTGATCCGGCGCTACGGCATCGAGCGGCGGGTGATCACCGCGGGGGCGAACAAGCTGCGCAACGACCCGTTTTCGCCGGAGCGCGAGGAAGATGCGGTGTTCAATCGCGGTCTGGTCGATGATATCCACAACGCGTTCAAATCCTGGGTCCGCAGCCGGCGCGGCAGCGCGATCGAGGGGCATGAGGCGGATATTTTCGATGGCTCCTACATGCTCGGCGAGGTGGCGAGATCGCGCGGCCTGATCGATGGGTTCGGCGATGTGCGCAGCGTGATCAACGAGCGCGCCGGCGAGAGCGCGAAGCCGGAGTTCATCGGCCCGAAAAAGAAGTTCAGCCTGATGCGCCTGCTCGGGCGCGACGCCGGCGCTGCGCTGCTCAACGCGATCGAGGCGGAGACCCTGGGTGCCCGCCTGCAATAAGCGCCGTAGCCGATGAGCGGGGCTGCCACCAGACTGGAGGCCGCGCGCGCGGCGTGCGGGTGATGATGCTGGAAGTCGAGAAACATAACGACCGCGCCTATCGACTTTACGCTGCGATGGGATTCGTGGACACCCAGCGTCGGCTAATGCGTCGTTATTTATAGAAACATTAACTCTGATTCAACTAACGGTTTGCGCTTGCCCACCCACCGTGGTCTGCGGCATGGTCGGGGCATCAATCAGGAGTGACCCATGGCCGACCTGCACTACCACGCCTTCCCCGAAAGTCATCATAACGCGCCGAAACACGCCCATCGCCATGAAAAACTGGCCGATGACGAGCGGGTGGAAGCGAGCGTCTACGTCAAGCCACATCCGGTCGCGACCGTGTTCACCTCGCATGAAGCCGTCCTGGCCGATCGGGCAAAGCGCCACGATCCGGACATCGCGATCATCCGGCAATTCGCGGCCGATCATGGGCTCACGGTGATCGAGGCCGATGCCCGGCGCCGCCTGGTGCGGCTGGCCGGCACCGCGAAAGCGATGGGCGAGGCCTTCAAGGTCGAACTGAACTGGTACGGCGCGGAGGGCGCGCGGTTTCGCGGCTATACCGGCGCCCTGCAGTTGCGTTCGGATATCGCCGGCATCGTGGAATCCGTGCTCGGGCTCGATACCAGGCCGGTGGCGCAGCCGCGCCTGATCAAATCCGCGCAGGCGGCGGCCACCGCCTATCTGCCCAATCAAATCGGTGCGCTTTATGGCATTCCCACCCATGAAACCGGTGCGGGTCAGTGCATCGCCATCATCGAACTCGGCGGCGGCTACCATGAGAGCGACATCACAGCGTCGTTCGGCGCCATGGGGCTGACCCCGCCGACCGTGGTGGCCGTGAGCGTCGATGGCGCAAGCAATGCACCCACCACCGCGAACTCGGCGGATGGCGAGGTCGGGCTCGACATCCAGGTCGCCGGCGCCATCGCGCCCGGCGCGAAACTCGCCGTGTATTTCACGCCCAACACCGACGCCGGCTTTGCCGATGCGGTGACGGCGGCCGCCACCGATACCACCAATACACCATCGGTCATGTCGATCAGCTGGGGCGGGCCGGAATCGGGCTATTCGACCCAGGGCTTGAATACGCTGAATTCGGCCCTGCGCGATGCCGCGAGCGCGGGCGTCACCGTCACCGTCGCCTCGGGTGACAATCTCGCGACCGATGGCCAGACCGACGGCGCCGTGCATGTCGATTTTCCGGCATCGAGCCCCTATGTCGTCGGCTGCGGCGGTACCAGCATCACCGTGTCGGGTGGTGCCATTGTCGCCGAATCGGTCTGGAACAGCGGCACCAGCGGCGGTGGTGGCGGTATTTCCACCGTGTTTCCGATCCCCTCGTTCCAATCCGGCGTCACCCTGCCGGCCAATGTGAGCACCGGTGGCACCGGGCGCGGTGTGCCGGACGTCGCGGGTGACGCCGATCCCGCCACCGGCTATCAGGTGACGGTCGATGGTCAGACCTTCGCGGTCGGCGGCACCAGCGCCGTGGCACCGCTCTGGGCCGGCTATTTCGCGCTGATCAACCAGGCCCGCGGCAGCCGCCTGGGCTTCGTCAACCCGGCCCTCTACGCCCATGCGGCGGATTTCCGCGAAATCACCAACGGCAACAACATCCCCAGCGGCACGTCGCTGGGATATGACGCGGGACCCGGCTGGAACGCCTGCACCGGCCTCGGCGTCATGCGCGGCGCCGCCTTGTTCACGGCACTCAAATCAGCCGCAACGTCGCCCGTCGTCTGAGACCGGCTGGGGTGGTGCGCGGTGCGCGCGCCACCCCAGCCCGGTTCGCCTCAGCGCGTCGCCGCGGTGAGTTTGCCGTTCTGAAGGCGGAAAACGCGGTCGAGTTTTTCCACGCCGGTCAGGCGGTGGGTGATCAGCAGCAGGGTACGGCCGGCGAGGGTTTCGTTGATCGTGCTCATGAACGCCTGTTCGGTCTCGAGGTCGAGACCGGCGCAAGGTTCATCGAGGATCAGGATCGGGGCGGGGCTCAATATGGCGCGGGCCAGCGCGAGCCGCCTGCCCTGGCCGCCTGAGAACCGACCGCCGGATTCGCCGACCCAGGCATCGAGTTGGTCGGGTTGGGCGCGCACCGTGTCGCCGATCCACGCGGCATCGAGTGCCGACCAGAGCATCGGCTCGTCGGCGTCGGGGCGGGCCAGCAGCAGATTGTTGCGGATGGTATCGGCGAACAAATGGGTCGCCTGCGAGAGCCAGGTGATGCGGGTGTGGACATCCTGGGCGCGCAGGCGCGCGATATCGGTGCCGCCGAGGCGGATTTCACCGGCCTCGGGGGCGGCGAGTTTCAGCGCCAGCGCGGCAAGGGTCGATTTACCGGCGCCCGATGGGCCGAGCACCGCGATGCGCGCGCCGGCCGGGATTTGCAGCGAAAGATCGTCGAACACGGTGTGGCCGTCGGTGGTCCAGCGAAACCGGATGTGATCGAAGGTGAGGCTGGTGGCGGTGGGCAGCGCTGCCGCGGTTGCGGGGTCGGCGACGCGGGGTGGGGTTTCGGCGGCGGCGATCACGCGCGTGGCGGCGGCGGCGGCGCGGCCGGCGATGACGCCGGCGCGCGGCATGAAGCCCACGGTTTCGAACGCCGCGATCACGACGAAGGCGGCGATCACGATGGCGACCGGGTGGGCGCCGTGGATCAGCAGCACGGTGAGCAGGGCGGCCTGGGTGGCGAAAAACGCGGCGGCCTGCATGGCGCCGGTTTGGGCGGCGAGGCTGCGTTCGGCGGTGAACAGGCGCGATTCCTGGGACTGGACATGCGCCAGCATCCGCCCTTCGGCGCCGAACACCTTGATTTCGCGGAGCCCGGCCAGCGCATCGAGCGTCGCGGTGCGCAGGGCGCCGCCGGCTTCGGCTTCGGCTGCGGCGGATGCCCGTGCCTGCCCCATCGCGCGGATCGGCAGGGCGACGGCGGCGATCAGGAACAGGGCGAGCACGATGATGGCGGCGGCGATATCTTCGCGCCCGATCGCGACCAGCAGGATCGGCACGATCAGCAGGGCGCTCAGCGCGGGGATCAGGATACGCAGGAAAATACCGTCGAGTGCTTCGACGTCGTTGACCAGCCGCGCCAGGACATCGCCGGCGTTGCGAAAGCCGAGCCCGCCGCCCGCGCTGCGGGCGAGGTTGCCGAAGAACCAGATGCGGAGTGCCGCGAGCGCGCGGAACGTAGCGTCATGCGTGATCAGCCGTTCCAGGTAGCGCAGCACGACGCGCGCGACGCCGATGACCGCGAGCGATGCGGGAACCGCCAGCGCGAGCCCGATCGCGTCCGCCCCGATCAGGTCGCCGGCGCCGGCCATCAGCGCGATTCCGGCAGCGAGCGAGGCGAGGGCAGCGATCGTGCCGATAATGAGCACCGGCCGCTGGGCGCGCCAGAGGGTAATGATGCGCAGGATCGGCGCGATATCGGTCATCAGGCGACGCCCTCGAGCCGGTTGCTGCGGGTGGCGCCGAGGTCGAGTTTGCGGCCGGCAAATTCATGGGCGAAGGCGGCGTGGCTGGCGAGGATGACGGTGCGGCCGATCGCGAGGCGCTTCAGACTGTCGAGCACGTCGCGTTCGGTGGCGGGGTCGAGTTGGGCAGTTGGTTCGTCCAGCAGCAGGAGTTTGGCGTCCTTCAGAAAGGCCCGCGCGATCGCGATGCGCTGGGCTTGGCCGCCGGAAAGACCGTAGCCACCATCGCCGATGCGGGTGGCGAGCCCCATCGGCAGCATGTCCGAAAATTCGGCGACGCGGGCGAGGCGGATGGCTTCGCGCAGGTCGGCATCGCTCGCTTCGGGGCGGCCGAGCCTGATGTTGTCCTCGATCGATCCGGCGAACAGGAAGGGTTTCTGGCCGATGATCGCGGTCATGCGCGCGAGGGCGGCGGGCACCAGGCTTTCGATCGGCGCGCCGTTGATGGTGATGCGGCCGGATTGGGGGCGCGCGAAGCCGAGCAGCAATTCCAGAATGGTTGATTTGCCCGAGCCGGAGGGGCCGACCAGCATCATGGTCTCATTGGCCGGCAGGCGGAAGCTCAGCCCGTGCAGCACCGGGCCGCGCGCCTCGTCCCAGGTGAAGGAGACGTCTTCGAAGGCGATGCTGACGCCCTGTGCCGGTACCGTGCGGATGGCGGCGGGTGCCGGCAGGCTGGGTTGTGGCTGCGGCAGGGCCACGATGTCTTCGGCGGCGGTCTGTGCGGTC
The DNA here is from genome assembly GCF_900156265.1 of Acidiphilium rubrum. GTDB lineage: Bacteria > Pseudomonadota > Alphaproteobacteria > Acetobacterales > Acetobacteraceae > Acidiphilium > Acidiphilium rubrum. The sequence goes on along the minus strand of NZ_FTNE01000015.1, from coordinate 52,832 downwards.
ATGCGGTCCTGGTAGACCGCCGAGAAAGCGCGGATCGGCGCGAAGAACTCGGGCACCAGCAGAATGCAGAACAGCGCGGTGGGGGCCAGCGCGATGTCGCCGGCGAGCAGCGGCGCGGCGAAGCGGACGGCGATGAGCACGAGCGCCGCGGCGGCGAGCAGGTCGATCATGGTGGAGTTGAGGAAGGCGACCCGCAGGATGCGCATGGTGCGGTGGCGCAGATCATCGGCGGCGACACCGAGTGCTTCGGCTTCCGCTTCGGCACGGCCGGCGAGCACAATGGTGGCGATGCCGCGGATACGATCCAGAAACCGGGTCTGCAACCGGGTCATCGCGCTGAATTGTTTGCGCGCCGCGATGCCGGTGCTGCGGCCGGTGACCGCCATGGCGACCGGCACGAGCAACGCGGTGACCAGCAGGATCAAGCCGCTGCGCCAGTCGGCGATCAGGGCAGCGAGGATGATCAGGCCCGGGCCAAGGCTGGCGAGGCTGGTGGCGGGAATCCAGCTCCTATAGAGCCCGTCAAGTGCCTCGATCCGGTCGATCACGATGCCGGCAAGCTCGCCGGAATGGCGGTTGCGCAGGGCGGCGGGGCCGAGTGTCATGAGCGTGTCGAGCGTGGCGCTGCGCAGGCGGCGGCGCGCCGTGATGCCGAGCCGGCTGGCCTGATGTTCCTGCACGACGATCAGCAGGGTTCGGATGAGTGCGGCGAGCGCGAAGCCGGCGGCCGGCAGAACAATGGCACCGGCGGTGGCGTGGGTGATGGCGGCGTCGAGCAGGCTGGCGGCGCACAGGGTCTGCAAAATGGCGAGTAGAACGCCCAGCACCCCGAGCGCGATGATCGGCATGGCTCGTCGTCGGCCGTCTTTGATTTCGCGCTGGATCCAGAGTTTCGCGGGTGAAGCGCTGCCTACCATAGGCAACACATATAAAGATTATCGTGAAACTCCAACAGGGGCAGCCAGCGATGCCGGATATCGTGACGGCCTTACAATAATCCGTGATCAGGTCATGAATCTAACAGGAACATGAAGAGAAGATAGTCAAAAAGTTCATGTTTTCCGGGAACAAACCAGAAAAACACATGACTGTGATGGACGGCGGCGGCGGATTGGCTCAGAACGCGCTCGATCGAACGTCACGAACCAGTCACACAGCCTCAACGGAGGACCCATGCAGATCGCCCGCACCTTGGTGCAGTTGCGCGCCGCGCGCGCAGCGCTTGCCGCCGACGGTCGGCCGGGCCTTGCGCTGGTGCCGACCATGGGGGCGTTGCACGAGGGCCATTTGTCGCTGATCCGCGCTGCGCGCGCGCATGGTGACGCGGTCGCCGCCTCGATTTTCGTCAATCCCACTCAATTCGCGCCCCACGAGGATTTTGCCCGCTACCCGCGCGATGAGGCCGCCGACTGCGCGATGCTGGCGGCGGCGGGGTGCGATCTCGTCTGGTTGCCGGATGTCGCCACGATGTATCCGCCGGGCGATGCCACGATGATCGAGGTCGCCGGCCCGGCGCTGCTGTGGGAAGGTGCAGCGCGACCGGGGCATTTTCGGGGGGTCGCGACCGTGGTGGCCAAATTGTTCGGCCAGGTTCGGCCGGACGCCGCGTGTTTCGGCGAAAAGGACTGGCAGCAGGTGCAGGTGATCCGTCGGATGGTCGAAGATCTGGGGCTACCCGTCGATATCATTGCGGCACCGACTTGGCGCGAGCCGAGCGGTCTCGCGATGTCGTCGCGCAACCGGTATCTGGGGGCGCGCGAGCGCGCGGCGGCACCGACTTTGTTTGCGGTGCTGACCGGTGTGCGCGATGCGATATGCGCTGGGGCGCCGGTCGGGCAGAGCATCGCGGCGGCTGAGGCGTCGCTGGTCGCCGCTGGTTTCACGGTGGATTACCTTGCCCTGGTCGATGCGGTGACCCTTGCACCGCTGCACGAACCCGCGGGTGCAGCGCGGCTGATCGCCGCGGCGCGGTTGGGTGCGACCCGACTGCTCGACAATATCGCGGTCTGAAAATCAGCGTTTGTCGCGGTAGTCGTGATTTTGTTGAGATTTTTGAGCCGGCGCTAACGCGATTTTTACTTCCTTGCGGCATCATCATGCTCACGATGGTCCAGGTACGGCCAGACCCAGATGGAGCAATGTGCGTGAGCGTAATCGATTCAGGTGGTTATCAGGAGTCCGACGCAGTTGTGGCGGAGACGTCCAGTACGACGACGGATCGGCGAACTCGCGCCTCGTTGCGGCGTCTGGTTGCGGGGGAGCAACGCAAACGCGCGATGCGGCTGACTGAAGCGCTGCGTGACGATGCGTTCTGCCTGCGGTTCCTGCCGCGTCAACGCCTCGCACGGGCGGGGGCCGCGACCGCCGATGCCGGGCCTGCTGAGTTCGACCGGATCGAGGGGGCCGAATTATGGCTCGGCCTGCCCAACCGCAGGCGCGGGCTGGTTTCGGTCACGCCGCTGCTGCGCGATCTGGACCGGCCGGTGTTGCGCGAGGACATGCTGCGCTTCACGCTGGATGCCGCGGCGGCGGAGGTCGCAATCTGGCCGACCCATTGGCGCATTGCGGTACCGGTGCCCAGCCGGATTCTGGTGGATGGTGGTGTGTGCGATATTGTGCTGGCTGCGCTGGCGCAGGCCGGGGTCGGCGCCGAGCGGATCGATTTGCAGATTGATGAATCAGAACTGGTCGAGGGGGGCATGGCGCTGCATCATGCGATCGGCGCGCTGCGCGAGCATGGGATCGGCGTCAGCCTCGAAGGCTTTGGGGCGATTTTCGGCAGCCTTGCCTTGTTGCCGCGCCTGCCGCTGACCGGGCTCAAGCTCGATCGGCGATTGGCCCATGCGACCATGCCGGGCGATGCGGTCGATGAAACCATCCTGATCCGCGCCGCGGTCGAAATTGCGCATCGTCAGGGCGTGCTCGTCACGATTGACGGCGTTGAGACCGCGGCGGAAACCGAGCGGATCCGTGGGCTCGGGGTCGATCTGGTGCAGGGACCGTGGATTGGTCCCGCGATGCCGGCGGAAGCCATTCGGGCACGGGCGCGCGTTTCAGGTTTATGAGCCTGGCGGCAGGTCGGTAAGGCAGGGTAGGTCTTCTTTTTTTGTGAACAAAAAAGAAGCAAAAAAAACTTTGTTGATTTGGGCCCGTGCCGCTTCAAACGCCCGTGCCCCAGGGTGAGAAAGTTTTTTGCTTCTTTTTTACAAAAAAGAAGTGCTCCCCTTCCTTGCCCCATCAGCCGATCCGCGCCAGACGACCATCGATGATGATCCCACCCGACGCCGCAGCGATCGCCGCGATCCTCGACCTCGTGACCGCGCGCGGTCCCCTTAAATCGATCTGCCCGACCGATGCCGCCCGCGCTCTGGCCGACTCGGTCCCGGATCGATCGACTGACCCCGAGGCGTGGCGGCGGTTTCTGCCGCAGGTGCGCGCGGCTGCAGTGCATCTTGCGCAATCCGGCCAGATCGACATTTTGCGCAAGGGTAAGAGAATCGCGCCGGAGGCGATGCATGGCGTCGTGCGGTTCCGGCTCACGACCAATCAGGAGGAATGACGATGGGTGTTGGGCTGTTGCCGCTGCTGTTGAGCTTGGTGTTTCCCGCCTGCGGCAAAATGGGGGCGCAGGGTGTCGCGCCACCGGGCGTGGTCGATTTCGCTCATCTGACCCTGCCGAAGACGCCAAACAAAGCGCTGGCGGCGCCGGTCGGGTTCACCCCGGGTCCGAACATCGTGACGCCGCATTATAAAGTGTCGCCGACTGCGTTGTTCGCCATGGTCGGGCAGGTTGCAGCGGCGGAGCCACGGGTGTTCGCGCTCGACAGCCATCCCGCACATCTGCAGGCGGCCTGGGTCGCCCGCTCGGCCCGCGCAAATTTTCCGGATGTGATCGAGGTGGCGGTGCAGCCCGATCCCGCAGGCGGAAGTGCTTTGATCCTGTATTCCCACTCGATTTATGGCCAGTCCGATTTCGGCGTGAACGAAGCGCGGGTGAAATCCTGGCTCGGCGCCATCGCGGCGAAGGTGGCCGGCGCCCAACCATGAAATTTCTCCGCAACATCGGCCGTGCGATGGCGGATGCCTGGCGTCTCACCAAGCCCTATTTCAAATCCGAAGAAAAATTTGTCGCCTGGGGGCTGCTGGCCGCCATCATCGCGCTCAATCTGGTCTCGGTCTATCTGAACGTCCTGTATTCCTACTGGTACAAAATTTTTTACAACGCATTGCAGGCGAAGGACGAACCGGCGTTCTGGGGCTCGATCTTCACTTACCGGTTTATCAAGGGCTATCCTTGGTTCGTCCCGGGGTTTGCCGAGATTGCGGTGTTCAACATCCTGGTCGGGGTTTACGCGTTCTATTTGCAGCAGATGCTCGAGATCCGCTGGCGGCGCTGGATCACCGACAATTTCGTGAAGGACTGGCTGACGGGGCGCGCGCATTACCAGATCAGCCTGATGGCCGAGGCGGGCAGCCCGCTCGACAACCCCGACCAGCGAATCGCCGATGATCTACGCAGTTTCGTGTCGAACAACCTGTCGCTCGGCATCAGTTTCATCGCCAATATCGTCAATCTGCTCAGTTTCATCTTCGTCCTGTGGTTCCTGGTGCCGCCGCTGCATATTTTTGGCGCCGTGATCCCCGGCTATCTCGTCTGGACGGCGATCGTCTATTCGCTGATCGGCACCTATCTGACGCATGTGATCGGCTGGAAACTCATCCCGCTGAGCTTTCAGCAGCAGCAGGTCGACGCCGATTTCCGCTTCAATCTGATCCGCGTGCGCGAAAATACCGAGCAGATCGCGCTATACGGCGGCGAAGCCGAGGAAACCATTGGGCTGAAGCAGCGGTTTCATGCGATCTATCTGAACTGGTGGATGATCATGAAGCGCACCAAGGCGCTGAATTTTTTCACCATCGGCTTCAGCCAGGTGGCAATCATCTTTCCTATCCTTATTGCCGCGCCGGGCTATTTCACCGGTCTTTTCACGCTTGGGTTGTTGCTTCAGATCAATAACATCTTCGGTAATGTGCAGGGCTCGTTCTCGTGGTTCGTCGGCGCCTATCCGCAGATCGTCGGATGGCGCGCGACGGTGCAACGACTCGACGGGTTCGAGCGGGCGGTGGTCGCGGCGCATGTGCAGCAGAATGCCGCCCCTGGCGGCGAGCCAGGCACTATGTTGCGCGCCGATGATCTGGCGATCGACCTGCCGGATGGCCGCAAGCTGTTCGCCCAGTCGCATCTCGCGATCGCGCGCGGTGAGCCGATGGCGATTACCGGTGCATCGGGGTCGGGCAAATCGACGTTGTTTCGGATGTTCGCGGGCATCTGGCCGTTCGGCAAGGGGCGGGTATCGCGACCGGTCGGGCGCTCGATGTTTCTGCCGCAACGCCCGTATTTCCCGCTCGGCTCGCTCAAGCGGGCGGTCGCCTATCCGTGCCAGGAGTACGACGTGGCGGATCAGGATGTGCGGGCGGCGTTGGAGGATGTTGGCCTGGGATCGCTCGCGGCGCGGCTGGAGCAGGTCGATAACTGGACACTTCGGCTTTCGGGGGGTGAACAGCAGCGCCTCGCGCTGGCGCGTGCCTTGATCGTGAAACCTGATTGGCTGTTTATGGACGAGGCATTGTCAGCGATCGATGAGGCGGCGATCGGTGATCTGTTCGCACTGCTGCGGGCCCGGCTACCGGAGACGCAGATTATTTCGATCGCGCATCAGGACAGCGTGATCAGCCTGCATGCGCGGCGCGCCCGGCTGACGCGGGGCGCTGACGGTGCGATGGAACTGATCACCGACGCCGAAAAGCTCGTCGGCGAATGAGGACCATTGCGGTTTTCGGCCATCGTGGCGCGCGTGGCCTGGCACCGGAAAACACGATCGGCGGATTTGCCGTGGCGCGTGCCTGCGGCGTGACCGGAGTTGAGTTCGATGTCGGCCTGACCGCGGACAACTTCGCCGTGGTGCATCACGATCCAAGACTGAACGCCGCGATCGCGCGGGATGCGGCGGGTCATTATGTCGGGGCGGATGCGCCGTTGCTGCGCGGCCTCGGCTTTGCCCAACTCGCGGGCTATGATGTCGGCCGTTTGCGCGCCGGATCGGAGTATGCTGCGCGCTATCCCGATCAGGTCCCCTGCGATGGTGCGGCAATTCCGAGCCTCACTGCGGTCCTCGCCGCGCTGCGGGAGCTTGATCTGTTGATCGAGGTCAAGACAGCGCCGGATCGTCCAGCCGATACCGCGACACCTGCCGCCATGGCGACCGCTGTGATCGATGTGCTCCGCGCGGCGGATGCGATCGAGCACGCCGTGCTGTTCGCGTTCGACTGGCGGGTGCTCCGCGAAGCGTCGGCGATCGAGCCGACGCTTCGGCGCTGCTGCCTCACCGAACCCGATACCGTCGCTCAGGGCGGATTATGGCTCGATGGGGCCGATCTAGGCGCATTCGACGGCAAGATAATCCAGGCCGTCGCCGCGACGGGGGCTGCGTGCTGGGCGCCGTTTCATGCGACCCTCGAGGAGGCCGATGTCCGTGAGGCCCAGTCGCTCGGCCTCCTTGTTCTGCCGTGGACGGTCAATGCGCCCGAGGCGCTTGATCGTATGATCGGGTTTGGTGTTGATGGGATAATCTCCGATTGGCCGGACCGGGCTCGGCTTGCCGTCGAGCACGCCGGGTGCCGGGTTGCCGCGCCAGGGTTCATTGCAGGTGTAGGCCGCCTTATCCCAGAAATTGGCGCGCCGGGCGGCGTGGAACAGAAACTGCCGTAGCGCGGGCGCTTGCCAGCCGGCTTCATCGATCAGAACATCGATCGGCGCAAATAATTCATGCGCATGGGCAATGTTATGCGCGGCGAACTCGTCGAATTGGCGCGGTTTCAGCGCGTAGAGCACCCGCATGTCGCGCACCGGCAGAGCGACCGTGGTTTCCGGTTCGCGCTCGAACAGGCCGATGGTGCGCCAGCGCGGGATATCGTCCTGCTCCGCAACCGCGCGTTTCAGCCAAACCGCCGGGCAGGAAATCAGCAGCGAATGAAGGCTCGGCGTGTAGCGGGATCGTTTGTCGAGCAGATTCTGCAGGCTGCCACACACTTCGATTGCGAAAATATCGACGAACGGGTCAGCCGCCGTGCCGCCGAACCAGAGCCACAGCCCGTCCGGAAAGGTGCGCATGCGCGCAGCACCGGGAATTTTCAGGGAAGGTGCATCATTTTCCGAAGCCGGTCCCGGTCGGGCTTTCAGCCAGACGCCATGACCCCTTGCGTCGGCGGCCTCGAGGCCAGGGGGGGTTTGCGGCCAGGCCCGGATGCGTTCGCGTACGAAGCCGTCGAGTGTCTGAAAACCCATTATTTTGATCCATTTCTAATCGAGCCAAGGTGGTTGTGCTACCTTAGGTAGTATTCTGTAAACGGTTTCACTTGGCAAGGCGAATCCGCATCGTGCGCTCAAATTTATGAACAATCGTTCAGATAAGCTTGATGCGTCACGGAAACGTGCCTCCCTTGCGTTATCGCGCGACTTCATGACCTAATTGCCTGGAGCAGGTAGGGACGAGGTCGAACTCCAATGGATGGCATCAGTGAGCAGCCGGCGGCTGCGCGAGAGACCGCAACGCCGGCTGATGCACCGCAACGCGGGCGCAGTCGCCGGCCCTTCCTGATCCTGGCGCTGGTGCTGCTCGTGCTGGTCGGTGCCGGCGTGATCTATTGGTTGCACGCGCGCAATTTCGCAACGACCGATGATGCCCAGGTCGATGGGCCGATTCATCGAATCGCCGCGCGGATCTCGGGGCAAGTCGAGTCCGTGCCGGTCCATCAGAACGAACATGTTGAAAAGGGGCAGGTCCTTGTCGTGCTCGATTCCGGGACCGAACGCGTCGCGGTCGACCGCGCGCTAGCCAAGCGCGCTCAGGCTGAAGCCGATGTCGGCACCAGGCGGGCGGATGTCGCGCAGGCGGCCGCGAATGTCGAGGTCGCTCAGGCCAATCTGCTCAAGGCGCGCCAGGATGCCGCGCGCTACCGCCGGGTCGACCCGCAGGCGATCACCAGAACCAATCTGGATGCCGCCAATGCCGCACTCCAGGCCGCGCAAGCCAAGGTCGACGCGGCGCAACAACAGGTCACCGGCGCCAAGGCGGGGCTGGTCGCCGCCCAGGCCGCGCTGCGGGCGGCGGATGTCGGGGTCGAGAACGCCAAATTGCAGATAGGCTACACCATTATTCGCGCGCCCGCCGCCGGGTTCATTGCCGAACGCACGGTGCGGACCGGTAATGTGGTTTCGCCCGGAAACGGTCTGATGGCGCTGGTGGGTGACCGCTTCTGGGTGACCGCGAACTACAAGGAGACCGAACTGGGCCGGATCAGGCCGGGCCAGCATGTCCGGGTCTATCTCGACGCAGTGCCGGGCATCGGGTTTCATGCTGTGGTCACCAGCATCCAGCGCGGCACAGGCAGCGTGTTCTCGCTGCTGCCGGCGGAGAACGCGACGGGCAATTACGTCAAGATCGTCCAGCGCGTGCCGGTACGGATCAGTTTCGATGACAAGCGGTTGGCGCATTACGCGATTGCGCCTGGCATGTCGGCCGAACCGTATATCCGTATTCGTCCCAAATGAGTTTTCTCTATGCCAGCCGGCCGGCTCTGCCGCGCTCGGCGGCCGGTGTTTACAACCCGTGGCTGATCGTTGCGATGATCGCGCTGGCACCCTTCATGGAGGTGCTGGATACCACCATCGCCAACGTCGCCCTGACCCATATCGCCGGCTCGCTCGCGGTCAGTCCAGAGGAAAGCACCTGGGTGCTCACCTCCTATCTGGTGTCGAACAGCATGATCCTGCCGATCACCGGCTGGCTCGCCGCGGTGCTCGGGCGCAAGCGCTTGTTTTTGATCTGTATTGCGCTGTTCACGGCAAGCTCGGTGCTTTGCGCGTTTTCAACCTCGCTGACCATGCTGATCGTGGCGCGCGTGTTGCAGGGGCTGGGCGGCGGTGGGTTACAACCGATCACGCAGTCGATGTTTGCCGACACCTTCCCGATCGAAAAACGCGCGCAGGTGTTTGCGGTCTATGGCGTGGTTATCATTGTCGCCCCCGCGACGGGTCCGATTCTCGGTGGTTGGCTGACCGATCATCTGTCATGGCACTGGGTGTTTTTGATCAACCTGCCGGTCGGGCTGATCGCATTCACCTTGATCGCTATTTTCGTCAACGAACCCGCCGTGCTGGTGCGCGAGCGCGCGGCGCGACTGGCGGCGAAGCTGCGGTTCGACTGGTTCGGGCTCATTCTGGTCGCCACCGGCTTCGGCGCGTTGCAGATATTTCTCGACAAATTCTCGCTCGATGATGGTTTCGGTTCCACCTTCATCTGCGAATTATTCGTGGTCTGGACCGTCTCGCTGGTCACGCTCGGCGTGTGGGAATGGGGGCACCCCGAGCCGGTGGTAAACGTGCGGATGTTCAAATACCGCAATTTCTCGATCTCCTGCATCATCATGTTCGTGATCGGATTCATCTTGCTCAGCACCACGCAATTGCTGCCACAACTGACGCAGACATTGCTGGGCTACTCATCCCAAACGTCAGGTTTTGCGCTGGCGCTCGGCGGTTTGGCGACGATCGGGTTGATGCCGGTGGCCGGCATCGTGACCGGGCGGTTCATTTCGGCCAAGGTGTTGCTGATCGGCGGATTGGTGGAAACCGGCATCGCGCTCATGCTGCAATCGCATCTGGCACCCGATGTTTCCTTTTACACTATTTCGCTCGACCGCGTGCTGCAGGTGATCGCGCTGCCGTTCCTGTTCATTCCGATCTCGGCGCTGTCCTATGTCGGCGTGCCGCCGGCGCGCAATGGCGATGCCTCGGCGATCATCAACCAGGTCCGCAACATCGGCGGCAGCATCGGCATTTCCTACGTCACGACGATGCTCGCGATCCGCACCCAGTTTCATCATGCCAGGATCGCCGATGCGATCACACCGTATGTCAGCCTGCACGGCCAGACACTTCCCCAGGTCACTGCTGCCGTGCAACATGAGGCAGCATTTATGAGCTATCTCGATTTGTTCCATAGTCTCGGCCTGGTCGCGTTGCTGATCTGGCCGATCATTCTGTTGCTCGGCGCGCCCGCCAAGGCCGGCCGTGGCAAGGGGCCTGCGAAAGGAGTGTCGTATGAGGTTTGAATCTTTCCGTCACCGGTTGCGATGGGGAACGGCCCTGGGGGCGGGGCTGCTCGCCGCATCGACGCTCGGTGGCTGTGAGTTGGGGCCGAATTTCCATAATCCCCATCCGCACACCGCCGCATCGTTTCTCGACAATCGGCCGGCGATTACCGCGCCCAACGGTGTCAGCCAAGGGAAGGTCGATCTCGCATGGTGGCAGAGCTTCGGCGATCCCGCGCTGACCAGCCTGGAGACCCAGGCAATCCAACAGAATCTGGACGTGCGGATTGCAACCCAGCGGCTGGCCGAGGCGCAGGCGCAGGCGCAGATCGAAGGGGCGACGCTCTATCCCAACCTGAATTTTGCCGGTTCACTGACGCGTGAGGGGCCGAGCAAGAAGGGCGTGTTTACCGCCCTCAGCGGTTCGGGTTCCAACACCAGCACGAGCACCAATGCCGGCTCGACCGCTGGCGGATCTGCAAGTTCGATCGGCGGCGGCGGCATTCCGGGTTCGGCGATCCAGCCGTTCAACCTGTTTCAGTACGGGTTTTCCTCGGTTTTCGATTTCGACCTGTGGGGCAAGAACCGCCGCGCAGTTGAAGCCTCGCTCGCCGCCGTGCAGGCCTCCCGCGATGCGCGCCGCGCCGTGCTGCTGAATACCGAGGCCGAGGTTGCGCAGACCTATGTCAATCTGCGTGCCGAACAGACCGTGCTGCAAATCACGAAAGACAATTTGAAGAGTGCTGACCATATCGCGGGCCTGACCGGTCAGCGCGCGCAGGCCGGGCTTGCCAATGCGCTCGATGTTGCGGATGCCCGGGCGCAGGCGGCCTCGATCCGGTCGAAACTGCCCGCGCTCGAAACCGCGATCGATGCGGATATCAACCAGTTGAGCCTGCTGCTTGGGCGCGGCCCGGAGGCGTTGCGCGCGGAATTGATCACCGCGGCACCGGTGCCTGCGGTGCCGCCGGTGGTGCCGATCGGCCTGCCCTCCGCGTTGTTGCAGCGCCGGCCGGACGTGCGCGAGGCTTCGGCCAAGCTGCATGAGGCGACCGCGGAAATCGGCGTCGCCAAGGCGGATTTCTTTCCGGATGTCTCGCTCTCCGGCTCGGTTTCGCTGCAGGCGCTGCAATTCTCCAACCTCAACCAATTGGCGGCGGTGACCTATGCGATCGGGCCGCAGATTACCCTGCCGCTGTTCGAGGGTGGCAAGCTGAACGGCCAGTTGCATCTGCGCACCGCCGAGCAGAAGGCTGCCGCGATCGATTACGCCAAGACCGTGCTCACGGCGTTCCATCAGGTCGATAATGCGCTGACTGCGTATGATCAGGAACAGAACACCTTCGCGGCGTTGAAGACCGATGTGGCGGAGAGCCAGCGCGCGCTTGGCTTGGCGCAGGAGCGCTACCGGGAGGGCCTGGCCGATTACCTGCAGGTGTTGACGGCGCAGCAGAGCGAATTGGCGGCGAGCCAATCCGAGGCCGAGAGCCTGGCTCAGGTTTCGACCGATCTGGTCAAGCTGTATCAGGCGTTGGGTGGCGGGTGGGAGACAACCTATCCGGCGGCGCCGGGCTGACAAAAAACGGCCCTGCCTGAGCGGGGCCGTTCCCTATCGGTTCGATCGCTTGGATCAGACCGATTTGTTGTGCCGGCGACGCGCGATCAGGCCGAGGCCCAGCAGACCAGTACCGAGCAGGGCGAGCGAGCCTGACTCGGGCACGTTCACGTCGAGGATCGACGGCGAGCCGTTTTGCCGGGTGTATTAAAGCGTGATATCGCCCGTCGTCGGGACGACAACTGACTCGATGACGGCACTCGTTGGTCCTGTGGTCGTCGTGCCGATAGCGGAGCCATTCTCGTAAACCGCGATACCACCATTTGTCAGGCCCTCGGTAACAGAAAACGAATAAATGCCTGCCTGGGCGACTGCCGTGATCCCAACGGCAACGACCGCACCGGCCAAAAGCAGGTTTCGAGATCTAGTCATGTCAATTCCCGCACACAATGAGAAAGATGCGTCGCCTATGAAATCACCGCGCACTCAGCCCGGAGCGCATGAAAGTCGCTGCACAAAACGTGCCATATAAAACAATCGAGAATTTCAAGTATTTGTGGCATCTCAACTAGTGATATGTAAAAGACTCCGATAGGAAATCGTCTTCATTCAATTGACAATTGTAAACTTCAGGCAGCAATGCACTGTTTACGTGTAATGGCTACTTCGCTAACGATTTCATAACTGCGACGTCGTGCGCCATGATCGTGGATCTGCGCAGTGATCATCAATTCATCGGGACGGAATTCGGCGATAAACCGGTCGAGACCCGTGCTGATCGTGTCCGGCGCACCGACGATGGAGTGAACCAGCGCGTGGTCGAGTTGGGCTTTCTCCATCGGGGACCAGATGTCCTGCATCATGGCGGGGGCGGGCAACTTTCCAGGACGGCCGCGACGCAGGTTGATGAAAGCCTGTTGCAACGATGTGAAGAGATGGGCTGCCCGTGCATCGGTTTCAGCGGCGATCACATTCAGGCCCAGCATCGCGTAAGGCCGCGCCAACTGGGCAGAGGGCTGAAAGCGCGTGCGATAAATCTGCAGCGCCTGGCGCAGCAAATCGGGCGCGAAATGCGAGGCGAACGCAAACGGCAAGCCGAGTGCCGCCGCGAGTTCAGCACTGTAGGTCGATGATCCGAGCAGCCAAATCGGCACATCGAGCCCGGCGCCCGGCACCGCGCGCACGGCTTGGTCGGGCGGGGCAGGGCGGAAATAGCTTTGCAGCTCGATTACGTCATCGGCGAACCTGGTTTCGCTGCCAGCGAGGTCGCGCCGCAGGGCGCGCGCCGTGCGCTGGTCGGTTCCGGGCGCGCGCCCGAGGCCTAAATCGATTCGGCCGGGATGCAGGGCGGCCAGCGTGCCGAACTGCTCGGCAATCACCAGCGGTGCATGGTTCGGCAACATGACGCCGCCCGAGCCGACGCGGATGGTGCTGGTGGCCGCGGCAACATGCGCGATGACCACCGCGGTGGCCGCACTGGCGATACCCGGCATGTTGTGGTGCTCGGCCAGCCAATAGCGGTTAAAACCCAGCCGCTCGGCGTGACCGGCGAGGTCTGCGCTGTTGCGCAGGGCATCGCCCGCGGTTGACCCTTCAGGGACCGGGGCGAGGTCGAGGACGGAAAACGGGATCGGACTCATATCTTACACATAGGCCGGAGTCCGTCCCGCTGTCAGGCATAAAAATGTATAAGCCTCATGCCGCTTTGCGATGAACCATGGCCGTTTGCAGGTTTTCATCGAGTTTTGCGAGGAAATCCTGAGTGGTCATCCAAGGCTGATCCTTGCTGATCAGGCTCGCCAGATCCTTCGTCATGAAGCCGGCTTCCACGGTTTCAACGCAAACCCGCTCCAGCGTTTCAGCAAATTCCGTCACATCCGGTGTCTCGTCGAACTTGCCGCGATAGGCGAGTCCGCGCGTCCAGGCGAAAATGCTGGCGATCGGATTGGTGCTGGTCGGCCGGCCTTTCTGGTGCTCGCGATAGTGCCGGGTTACGGTGCCATGGGCGGCCTCGCTTTCGATCGTCTTGCCATCCGGGCTCATCAGCACCGATGTCATCAGGCCAAGGCTGCCGAACCCCTGTGCGACGATGTCGCTCTGCACGTCGCCATCATAGTTCTTGCAGGCCCATAGATAGCCACCGTTCCATTTCAGCGCGGAGGCGACCATGTCGTCGATCAGGCGGTGTTCATAGGTCAGGCCATGCTTGTCGAACTCAGCCTTGAATTCGGCATCGAAGATCTCCTGGAACACGTCCTTGAACATGCCGTCATAGGCTTTCAGAATCGTGTTTTTGGTCGAGAGGTAGACCGGGTAGTTGCGCAGCAGGCCATAATTGAAGCTGGCGCGGGCGAACCCTTCGATCGAGGCCTTGGTATTGTGCATGCCCATGGCGACGCCGGGGCCCTTGAAATCATGCACGTCGAGGATCATCGGCTTGCCGCCATCGGCGGGGATATACGACAACTGTACCTTGCCGGGCCCGGGGATCTTGGTTTCGACCGCGCGGTAGATGTCGCCGTAGGCGTGACGGCCGATCACGATCGGCTCGGACCAGTGCGGCACCAGGCGGGGGACGTTGCGGCAGATGATCGGCTCGCGGAAAATCGTGCCGTCGAGAATGTTGCGGATCGTGCCGTTCGGGCTGCGCCACATCTGCTTCAGGCCGAATTCCGCCACGCGCGCTTCATCAGGCGTGATGGTGGCGCATTTGACCGCGACGCCGAATTCCTTGGTCGCATGGGCGGACTCGACCGTCACCTTGTCATCCGTCGCGTCGCGATGCTCGATGCCGAGATCGTAATATTTCAGATCGATATCGAGATACGGGAGGATCAGTTTTTCCTTGATGAACCCCCAGATGATCCGGGTCATTTCATCACCGTCCATCTCGACGATCGGGTTCTTTACCTTGATCTTTGCCATGTCTCGCTCCTTGCCCGGCCCTGGGCTGCCGATGGGATCATTCGATGGGCGTTCTCTATCACCGATTGAGGGGCGGGCAAGCCAGTGGACGGCAGATCAGGGGTGTTTTACCAACGACGCAGATTTGGAGGGTTGGATATGGCTGCGAGCATGGGTCACGCGAGCGACTGGGATCGGGATGCGGCATTGACTGCCGCACGGATATTGCTGGAGATCAAGGCGGTGAATTTTCGGCCAGAGGAGGCTTACACGTTCACCTCCGGCTGGAAGGCGCCGGTCTATATCGATTGCCGCAAGATCATCTATTTTCCACGCGCGCGGGCAAAAATCTGCGAACTGGCGGTTGAAAAACTGACGCGGCAGATCGGATTCGAAACGATCGAGGCAGTTGCCGGCGGCGAGACGGCGGGGATTCCCTACGCGGCCTGGATTGCCGACCGGATGGCATTACCGATGGCCTATGTCCGCAAGAAGCCAAAGGGGTTCGGCCGGAATGCGCTGATCGAGGGTGATGTGCCGGAGGGGAAGAATACGCTGCTTGTGGAAGACTTGACCACGGACGGCGGGTCGAAAATCCAGTTCGCCAACGCGCTGCGCGACGCAGGGGCGATCTGTGATCATGTGTTCGTCGTATTTTTCTACGGCGTGTTTCCCGGCAGTCTGAACAAGCTGGCAGAAATGGGTATTTCGCTGCATCACCTCTGCACTTGGTGGGATGTGCTGGAGGCCTGCCGCGGCGGCGATTACTTCCCCGAGGCGACATTGACCGGCGTGCGCAAATTTCTGGAAAACCCGGTCGCCTGGTCGGCCGCGCATGGCGGTGTCAGTAGCGCCGAAGAAGCGGCCGCCCATAAGGCGGCGAAGTGATTATTGCGTCAGGCGGATGGTGCTGCTGAGCGCGGATTTCAGCATGGCGTTCATCGCCGTGCTGATCGCGGCGGCATCATTGGCGATGTAGAAATCGGTGGGTGATGAGGCACAGGCTTGGAGTGCCGCTTCGTCGGGTGACATGGCGTTGGCGGCGGGCGTGTTGCGGTTATTAGTGACAGCGGTCGCTTGAGCGAAGTCGATCGGCGCCGGCGATGTGTTGGTTTGGGCAACATTGGAAAAGTCTTCGGTAAAGTACGGCGTCGGCTTCGGTACAACTTCATAGGGCTCTCTGCCTTCGTACCAAGTATTGGGAATTGGGTTATATTCAACATAGAGAACATAGACTGTAAAGCCGAGTTTCTTGAATTGTTTGCATACACCCGGGCTAGGCGTGATGGTATCGTTTTCGGCGGCGACACCGGTCATTTCACCCAGAACCCGAGGGTGTGAATCCGAATTGTCTTCCATGCCGTCGCTGACGATAAAGATATCTTTTTGGGGGCTGCCGGCGGTGTTGCCGGTGCCGGCTTTTGAGATTGCCGGGCCAAATGAGCCACCGTTCGCGTAGGTACCTCTCAGAAGATCGTGAACTGACTGTACCAAGTCCGTGTTGCCAATACCCGCATTTGCTTGGAGCGGAGGTTCAACAGACTCACTTTTGTTTTTGTTCCAGTCGATCGCGTCGACCGCACCGAGCGCGCCCGACAAGTCGGTTGACGCTTCCTGCATAGTATTTGTGCCGCTTGCCTGCGAGTTAGGAAAAAGCGGTTCGATATCGTTGTTGAATTGATAGACGCCGACCGAAAATTGGTCAGGCGCCTGTTCGTTGGCTTTCATCGAGGCAATGACGTTTTCGGCGGCACTGAGCACAACATCAAGTCGAAGTTCGACGCCGAGGGACCGAGCTATTCCGTAGTAATCTTGGTCGTTTGGGTCTGAATGGCACGCGAATCCACAAGGTGCGTAGGGGCCGCTGTAACCGTTGGCACAAGAACCGTTGAGGTTGGATGCCGAGTTACCCGCATTGTAGTTTTGTACTGTTATCATGTTAACGTCGAGCGGACTATTATTGTCATAAGCGCCTGTACCGTTTGCACCCGTATGTGACCAACCACTCGGGATGCAGACTGTATTTTGTTCAAGCGTCGTAATGGCCTGCGGCGTGGCCCCGATCAGCATCGAGGATGAATTATCCAACAGCATCAGAATCTCGACATAGGAGTAGGTCGATAGCGCACCCGCAGTTCCGGTAATCTTCCAATGGGCGGTGCTGGCGAAAAGTGGGTCGAAAAATGGGGGGTAGGTACCGGTATATGCGACCGTTGCGGTAAAACCGGCCGGGTTTGTCGGCGAGAGATTGGTGTTGGATTGCACTGTGACGTTCGGATTGTTCGATCCGGTGACGCTGGCGGTCGGCAGCGTGCCGAGCTGGGCCCAGAACCACGCGGCACCAGCGGTTTCGCCGGCGGCATCGGCATCGGCAATGGCGGTAGCGGCCGAGAGCGGGGGGTTTTGGTTGATTTCGGCGGTATAGGTTTCGGTCGCAGCCCGGATGGCATGTGTGGCTGCGGCGTCAGCCGCGAGGCTGATCTGTGCGCGCGCTTGCACATAGAAGGAGAAATCTATCGACAACGCGACCAGCATCGCCATCGGCACGAGCGAGACGCCGAAGATGATCGCGATCGCGCCGCGCCTGTCTCGCACGAACTGGCGGATCGCCGCGATCATGCGCCTGGCTCCGCATAATTCGGGTTGACGCAATACGATCCACTCGGCGCGTTCTGGAGCCCCGTAAGTGTCGTGTACTGCTGGTCCGGCAATAACGGGGTCGCGTTGCCGGTGGCATCAACCGATGCGGCTTTCACGCTGCGCACCGGCCAGAAACCGATCGCCAGAAGGTAGAACGGCGTCTTTGTATAAGTGAGCAGAAGAGGCTGGTATTTCACGAACGCATCGACCACCAGGATCGGGTCCGGCCAGGATGTCGCGTTGGTCGTGACATCCTGAGTCGGCACCGTGCCGAGCGGGCCGCCACCGGGAGGCGTCTGTACGAGCGTCTGACAATCGCTTTGACCCAGCAGCGCTTCATACGGAACCAGCCCGCTGTCGCCGCCGGTATAGGCTACGCTCCAGGCGACATTTGCGGTGTAATTACAGGTTATTCCGGGGCTTGGAACGCATCCCGCAGTGGTCGGCTCAAACACCACGGCGGAAATCGTGACACCGGTATTGCCGGCGCCGTAGCCCTGCTGATGCGCGCGCAGCGCCGGAATTTCGGCGAAAATGGTCGAGGCTTCGAACTGCACCTGTGCGTAGGTGAGCGAGGTCGATCCATCCGCCTGTACCGCGAGGCTGCTCGCCGAAGCGGCGATACTATGGGCTGCGGCATACACTTGCTGATTGATCATCATCGGTTCAGAGAGTTCGTACACACCGAACAGCAGGGCGAGCATCAGCGGTAAGACCAGAGCGAACTCGAGCGCCGCGACGCCCCGCCGGTCATGCGGGATCATCGGCCGCCTCAGCATGGGTTCGACGCTCCAAGCGGCGCAAACCCCTCGGTCTCGAAACCGGCGGTGGCCAACAGCGGTGTTACCGAGGCACCGTTATAGGTCACCACGGTGCCCAGCAACTGCCCGATGAAGCTCGGTGCGGTATAGATTATGCTGATCAGAATCGCCTCGTTCGGGCCCGCGTTGCAAAATCCGGTTGCCGCATTACCCGTCGCACACTGACTCGGCCCGGTGTCCGACCCCGCACCACCGTAATCGCCGAGTTGCAGACTGCCTCCAACGACCGGCAGGGTACCCGTCGTGGCATCGTAGAAATCGCTGCATGTGTTGGTATCGATCTGTTCGACGCGGACAAAAATATTGTTGCAGTCGATCAGCCCATAGGTGTTGGGGCAGACCACGGTGCTGACGAACTGGCTCTGGCTGGTCGCAACCGGGGCCGTGCCGGTCTGCATCTGCCGCGCGGTGGTCTGTACCGCGTTGTTCAGCACCTCATTGGTGAACAGATCGTAGGCGACATTGAAGACGAACAGCAGCGCCAGCAGAAAAATCGGCCCGACCATGGCGAATTCGAGCGCAAAGGCGCCCCGCCGGTCTGCGCTCAACGGCGTGCGGCAACGCGCTAAACGGACGCGATCGGTCGGGCTGCGTTCATCCATGACCGCATCGCTACCAAAAAATACTTAACCGATCGTTACTGCGTTGGCGTTTGCGTCCCTCAGCCCGCTTCGATCCGCAGGTGCGGCCATCGGCGCTGATAGCTCCGGCATTTCTCGGCAAACCGCGCCGTCAGCGCGACATCCGGGTTCGGCCGCAACACGCCCAATGCGATATCGTCGAGCCCGAACGGTGCGAACACGCGCCCGCATCCCGCCCTGACCCCGACGCAGGTGCCGCGCACCAGAAACCGCCCGATGCCATCCTCGCTCGACCGCAGCGCCGGATAATCGGTGCCGAAGCGGTCACGATACCATAAATGCACCCGCGCCTGATTTTTCACCTCGATGGTCACGCCAAGGTCGGCACAGGCATGGGCCACGCGGCGGATCACGCGGTCTTCCGCATCCCATGAAACATCGGTGGGATCGTGATAGAATAAATCGTAGTCACTGATCTGCTCATCCGGCGGCCGCCCCATCTGATGATTCCAGACCGTCTGAAACAGGCAACCCGCCGCGAGCCACACATCACCAAGGCCGATGGCGGGCAGCCGCTCCAGCAACGCGCGATTGGCCCGGTTTTGCCGGATGATGTCAGCAAATGCCGCCGCGTCCATCGTCGTCAGAAAATACCAGCCGCGATGTTGATGGTCAGCGCCAGGACCACGGTGTTGAACATATACCCGATCAACCCCTGCAACGTCGCGAGCCGGCGCATCTTGCGCCCGGTGATGTTCACATCCGACACCTGGAAGGTCATGCCGAGCACGAAGGAAAAATAAATGAAATCAAGATAATCCGGCGCATCCTCGCCGGGAAAGTTCAGCCCGCCCTCGGGTCCCGCATCGGTATCGGCGTAATATTCATGCGCATAGCGGTAGGCAAAGGTCACTTGGGTCATCAGCCAGGACGCAATCAACGTCAGGCCGACCAGCGCGACATATTCGCCGTGATGGCCCTTGAGCTTCGCGAGTCCCGAAAAAATCACGATCGCCGTGAAACTCATGATCGTACCGATCAGCGTCAGTGCAAACAGGGTCCATTCACCCTCTTCCTGCCGGGCGGCGTCGGCCGCAATCCTTTTATGATCCGCGCTGGTAAAATGAATCGCCGCCAGAACCAGGAAGGCGGCGACGAAAATATCCCAGGCGAGCACGCCGCGCGTGGTCAGCGGCAAAGCCTGCGGCAGAAACGGAAACGCGATCAGCCCGCAGACCAGACCGGAGAACAAACGGGGACGACCACGGATGATGCGGAGCGGCAGAATCGGCTGGGACATGCCTCCGTTAATAGACGACCGTGCTGTAATAGCCAGATGTCCCATGCCGGCGCAGGTCGCAACGGCCAGCCTCGAACGAGAGCGGTGCGACATCGGCCGGGCAATAATGCGTGACCACGCTGCGTCGCGTCGCATTGTTGGAGATCGGCCTGCCGCCATGCGCGAGGTCGGCATGCCAGATCAGGACATCGCCGGCTTTGGCAAGCAGGCGTTCCTCGCGCAGGCCGTGTTCCTCGGCATGACGGATGATAGTGCGGCCGTGCTCTTCCTCGGCCTCGCGCAGCGAATTACCGCCGGCTATGTTCATCCGCATCGCCTCGTGCAGGCTCTTGTAGCGGTCGGCATAGACAAAATCAGGCGCCCGCTGGCTGCCGGGGAAATACGCAAGCTCTCCGGCACCTTCCGTCACGTCTTCCAGTGCGATCCACGATGCGGCGAACCGGCGTGCCTGCGAATACACGACATAGGCGGTGTCCTGATGCGCCGGCCGACCGGAACCGCGCAGGAAGCCGAGGCTTTGCGAGGCGAGTGGCGGCCGCTCGAAGATCAGGTGCAGGAAGCGCAGAATGGCGGGGGCAAACATCAGGTCGCGCGTCGCTTGCGAGTGCCAGTGCAGATCCAGCGCCTTCGCCGGCCGCGCGTTGATCTCGGGGCGCCACGGCATATCGTTCGGGCTCAGGCTCAGGCATTGAAACAGCAGCGACGGCATGCCGCCCTGATAGGCGCGATCGAGATCGGTGCAGGCGGCATCAAGTAGATGGGCCGGAATCGCACCAGGCAAAATCACGTAGCCATTGGAGATCCAGTTGCGCAGCAACTCAGCATCGGCATCGCTCAGCACCCCGATCGCATGCCGGCCGGCGATCGTGTCGTCGGCGTCCGGCGCATCGGTCCATAGTCCGCCGAACCGCGCCGCCAAGCGGGACGGGTTTTCCGGCCGCGGTGCGCCGGGGTTCGGCAGGTAGCCGCGATAACGGCCGATCCGCTGCCAATGATCCCAGGCATCCCGCGCGCGGCCGCTTTCGATGTCGGTCGTAGCCATCGGGTAGATCCGGCAATACCAGGCGGCGTCAAACACCGGCGCGCCGATGCGCCCTTCGTCGCGGCCGTGCAGCCGGTAGTGGTGATATCCGTTCTCGAAATATCCCGCCGCGATACCGTTGACCACGTCGGGATTGACCATCAGATAATAGTCTTCGTCGTACCGCTCGTCTGACTGTTTCAATCCAGCGCCATTATCCTGTGTCACGCTCTCCACCACAGCGAAAACAACCTCATCCGCAACACCCTGACCCACGGCCCTTGTCTCCGCTAAAAACTCAAAATAATCCGCTTCGGTACGGTATCTGGATGCTGCCGCCGACGCTATCGGACGAACGCGCCGGACGCAACGATCAAGTGCATCGAAGAGCTAACGGTCCATCAGCGCCCGATACGACATCTGATCGTCATGAAGCTTCCGAAACACCCGATACTTCCGGTCATGATACGACCGCAGCGCCGCATCCGGCGCGATCGCCTCGCCACTGCGGCTCATCGCGCCCATCGCGCTCCGCACATCCGGATACGCGCCACCCGCAACCGCACCCAGAATCGCCGCCCCGAGCAGAACCGCCTCTTGTTCCGCCGGCAGAACGATGCGGCAGCCCGTGGCATCGGCATGCTCGCGCAGAAACACCGGATTCTTGGTGCCACCACCGGTCGCGAAAATCGTATCGATCGCATATCCGCTATCGTTCATCGTCTCGATGATGTGGCGGGTGCCGTAGGCAACCGCCTGGATCGTCGCGAGATAGAGACGCGCGCAATCCTCCGGCGTGGCGGACAGCGCCAGGCCGCTGATCATGCCGCGCAGAGTCGCATCGGCGCGCGGTGAGCGATTGCCGTTGAAATCCGCCAGCACGTGCAGATCCGCCGTGAGCGGTGCCAACGCCGCCCCCCCGGCCAGACCCTCCAGGATATCGTTCAGCACTCGATAAACCGTCTGCCCCCGAGCGCCTGCCTGTTCTGCGAGCGCCGGATAGGCCGCGTGCGTGCCGATCACATGATCGATCAGCGCGCCGGTCGCCGATTGCCCGCCCTCGTTCAGCCAGAACCCGGGGATCATCGCGGAAAAATATGGCCCCCACACACCCGGCACGAAGGCGGCGTCCCGCGTCACCGCCATGTGACAGGACGACGTGCCGCCGATCAGCGCAAGGCGCGTGCGCAGCGCCGCATCGTCGGGCGAGACCCCGTCGAACGCCGCGCCGATCACCCCGATTCCACCGGCATGGGCATCGATCGCCGATGTGCCGACCGCGATTCCTGCTGGCAGCCCGAACGCCGCGGCCGCATCCCTGCTCAACCCGCGCCCGAGCGGCGTGCCGATCGGCAGGATTGTGGTGCCGATTCTGGCAAACCCTTCATCGGCGAGGTCGCCAAGCCCGATCGCGCGGATGAATGCCTCGTCCCACTGGTTTTCATGGCCGCGATAGGTCCATTTGCACACGGTCGAACACAGCGAGCGGGATGCATCGCCGGTGGCACGAAACGTCAGGTAATCCGGCAGGTCGAAAAAATGCGCCGCGCGCCGCCAGGTTTCCGGCGCGTGCTCGCGCAGCCAGAGCAGTTTCGGCATCTGCATTTCCAGCGAGATACGGCCTCCGACATAGCGCAGCACGTCGTGCTCGCCGGCATTGATCGCATCGGCCTGCGCCAGCGCCCGATGATCCGCCCATAAAATGATATCCTGCTCGGGTGTGCCATCGGGATCGACGCTGAGTGGTGCTGCCTTCGCATCGAGCACCACCAGCGAACAGGTCGCATCGAACCCAATGCCGCGCACCGTGATATCATGCCCCGCCGCCGCCACCGCGGCGCGCACCGCATCGCACACGGCCGCCCAGATATCGGCGCTCGACTGCTGGATAAAATCCGCGCGCGGCCGCCACGTGCGGATCGGGCGGACCGCGCTGCCGCGCATCGCGCCGCCCAGGCTGAACACGCCGGCCCGCGCACTGCCGGTCCCGACGTCGATGCCGATGACGCAGTCCTTGTCGAGAGAATTCATCGCTGCCTGTCTCCGGCCGTGATCAGATGGTTGCCGCCGTCGCGATAAACCGATCGAGCGTGGCGAAATCCTCGATCCCTTCCATGCCGCCTTTTTTCGAGGCCGCCAGCGCGCCGGCGGCATTGGCGTAGGTCAGCGCGCGCTCGGTGGTCATGCCGGTCAGCAGGCAGGTGACGAACGCGGCATCGAAACAATCACCCGCACCGGTCGGGTCGGCCTCCTCGATCGCGAAGGCTGGCAGATCGAAACTTTCGGTCCGGCTGCGGAAACTGACACCCTTGCGGTTGCGCTTGTGCACCACCATCCGGATGCCCATGCCGAGCAGCTCCTCGATCGCCGCGCGTTCCGAGCGGGCTTCGGTCGGCAGCAGGATTTCCGGCCCGGACGGCATAAAGATATCGGTATAGCCGAGCATGAATTCCAGCCCCGCACGCATTTCCGGAATCGTCAGCATTTCCTTGCGGATATTTGGATCGAACGAGATGACCGCGCCATTTGCCTTGGCAAGCTCGATCGCCTTTTTCATTTCATCAATAATATGAAACGAAAACAGCGACGTGCCCATGATGTGAAAATGCGCGCATTGCGCCAGCATGCCGCGCGCCGCGGCATCGATGCAGATGCGCCCGGCGGCACTGCGCTTGAGGTTGAATAGAAAATCACGATCGCCATCCTCGCGATAGCGCACGAAGGCGCTTGCGGTGACCTGGTCGGGATCGATGCGGACCGCGCTGACATCGACTCCATCGTGCTTCAACCGGTCGACGCACAACCAGCCGAAATCATCATCGCCGACGCAGGAAATAATCCCCGCATCAGCACCCAGCCGGGCGGCTTGGGCCGTGAAGGTCGCCGGCGCGCCGCCCGGAAACGGGCCAAGCAGGCGCCCTGGTTCGCGAAACCCCTGACCCCGATCCTCGGCAAGAATATCGACCAGGATTTCGCCCATCGTTACGATCATGCCGGTCATGGCAACGCAATCACGGCATCGCTCCGGTACTCTGCATACGCCGCGCTCCCGTGCGGACAAAATTGGAAAAATACGCTTCCCCACCGGCATCGGATTCGATCGGGTGAAACCCGGCATCGAGCAGAATGTCGCGCGCGCGATTGCTGGGCGGTCCGGGCAGAATGATGTCTGTCGCAATGCTCAGCGGCAGTTGCGCGGCCCGCCGTTCCAGCGAGAGCGCGGGATTGCCGACCAGTACAATGCTGCGTTCGGCGCGCCGGGTCGCCGCATCGCTCAGGCGCTCCGCCGCCTTCGAGGTCAGAAGCAGCGCTGCATCGGCGGAGAGCGCATCAGCATCGAGTACGGCCCAGCCGAGCGGGTAGTGATCGAGGCTGCGCACAGCATTGCTGCCCTCGAAACTGCCGCTCTCCGCACCAATCTCGCCGCCCAGACAGTATATCCGCGCATCAAGGCATGTACGCGCCAGCGCAATTGCTTCAATATTTGTCAGCAGAACAGCAATGCCCGGTATATCGGCAAGCCAGGGAATGATCTGCACGGCCAAGGGGCCGGGGCCGATCAGCACGGTCTGGTCCGCGCCGATCAACCCTTGGGCACGCCGCAGCATCGGGATGATCAGCGATTTGGTCAGCGTCATTCCGGCCGGCCGGTCACGCGGCGCATTCGATTTCGCGGCGATCGCCTTGCCGAAGCTCCGCACGATCAAGCCTTGTTCTTCGAGATACGTCAGGTCGCTCCTGATGGTCACTTCAGACACCATCAGCGCCGTACTGAGTTCATCGACCCGCATCTGGCCGTGCTGACGGATCCAGTCTGCAATCTGTAGCCGGCGCTGCAGCACGGCGCTCTTCGCACCGATTGTCATCGTTGTCGTTCCGGACGAACCATGCCGCATCGATGCCAGCGATTTAGCCTGAAGTCTATAGGTTTCGAAATGAAAGCCCGATGGATCAGGCAGAGTCGCTGCCGCGATCCGGATTGCGGTAGGTTGCCTGAATAACAGGCGATTTATCGTCAAAATCGCATATAAAAATTCCATTGACTTTCCAAATGAAAGTCCGCTACCTGCGTTTCACAAGACGTGGTCAAGCTGCGCACGACGAACGCGAGGAAACGACTGAACCGCACCGACCCGATGGGGACGCTGCTCGTTTGCTTCCATTCCCGTTCGAACTGACCCTCTGGGTCCCCCTTGCGCAGGTTCGATCTGCGCCGTCGGCGTGCGTGATCCGCATCGGCGTGAAGCCGAGACAAATGAAATGAACCAGGCTCGTTCAATGAGGGAGATACGCTTGATGAAAAAACATATTGCTTACGCGTTCGGCGGAATCGCGGCCGGGTTATTCGGCCTGATGGCCAGTGCCTCCGCCGAGACGCTGACAATCGCGACCGTGAACAATCCCGATATGCTGCAGATGCAGAAATTATCGCCGCAGTTCACCAAGGAAACCGGCATCAAGCTCGATTTCGTCGTCCTGCCCGAAAACACGCTACGTCAGCGCGTCACCACCGATATCGCAACGAATTCCGGCAATTTCGACATCGTCACCGTCGGTTCCTATGAAGTGCCGATCTGGGGCAAAAGCGGCTGGCTGACGCCGATCAAGGGCCTGCCTGCCAGCTACGATGTCGCTGACATCTTCCCCTCAGTCCGCAAAGGCCTGTCATACAAAGGCTCGCTCTACGCTCTGCCATTCTACGCCGAAAGCTCGGTCACGTATTACCGCAAGGATCTGTTCAAGGCCGCCGGCATCACGATGCCGGCGCATCCGACGTACAAGGAAATCGAGCAGTACGCTGCGAAAGTGAACGACCCTGCCAAGGGCATCTACGGCATGTGTCTGCGTGGCCTGCCGGGCTGGGGCGAAAACATGGCGTATTTCGACACGCTGGTGAACACCTTCGGTGGCCGCTGGTTCAACATGAAGTGGCAGCCGCGGCTGGATAGCGCGGCCTGGAAAAATGCCGCCAATTACTATGTGAACATCGAAAAGAAATACGGCCCCCCCAACGTGACGTCGAACGGCTTCACTGAAACCCTGGCTCTGTTCAGCCAAGGCAAGTGCGGCATGTGGATCGACAGCACGGTCGCGGCCGGTTCGCTGTGGGACCCGAAAACCTCGAAAGTGGCCGCCGATGTCGGCATGGTCGATGCTCCGATCGCTGTAACCCCGAAGGGCGCTCACTGGCTCTGGGCGTGGTCGCTCGCCATTCCCAAGACCACCCGCCATAAGGCCGATGCGATGAAGTTTCTGCAGTGGGCGACATCAAAAAATTATATCGCGCTCGCCGGCAAAACCTTCGGCTGGGTGCAGACCCCGCCGGGAACCCGGATCTCGACCTACTCGAACCCCAACTACATCAAGGCCGCGCCTTTTGCAGGCATGGTCAAGAAGGCGATCCTGAGCGCCGATCCCACCGATCCGACACTCAAGAAAGTGCCGTACACCGGCGTTCAGTTCGTCGCGATCCCGCAGTTCGAGGGAATTGGCACCGAAGTGGGACAGCAACTTGCCGCAGCCCTCTCAGGCCAGAAATCGGTCGATGCCGCTCTGACCCAAGCCCAGGCGGCTACCGGCCGGACCATGAAGGAAGCTGGCTACAAGTAATCAGGCAACCGCAGCAGCGCCGCCCCGGTGCGGCGCTGCCAATGCTTTGAAAAGGGTGGGATGATGGACCAGGGCGTTGCGGTCACCAATATCAGTACCGAAGTGCGGTCCGGACGCGGCGCGCGACAGGTCAACACGCTGCCGCTCCTGCTGCCGGCCGTCATCCTGTTGCTCCTATGGTCCATCCTGCCCTTGCTGCGCACCATCTTCTACTCGTTCGAAAACTATAATCTGATGACGCCGCCTGCCGTCTTTAACGGTGGCCTGAATTATCGCTACCTGTTCACCGACATCTCGACCTGGGTCGCCATCAAAAACAGCGTCGTCCTGGTGCTCGGCGTGCTGGCCGCCTCGATCGTGTTCGGCACGCTGATAGCGTTGCTGTTGAATAACGATTTTCCAGGCCGCAACATCGCGCGCTTGCTCGCGATCGCACCATTTTTCGTGATGTCGCCGGTCGCGGCACTGATCTGGAAAAACCTGCTGCTCGATCCGGTCAGCGGTCTGTTCGGCTGGTTCATGACGCTGCTGGGCCTGCACCCGATCGCCTGGTTCAGCACGGCGCCGATGCTCTCGGTCGTGATCATCTATTCCTGGCGCTGGATTCCGTTCGCCACGCTCATCCTGCTCACCGCGCTGCAATCGCTCGATACCGATCAACTCGAAGCCGCGCGGATGGACGGCGCCAAAGGCCTCGCTCGCCTGCGCTACATCGTACTGCCCCACCTGCTGCGGCCGATCTCTATCGTCATCATGCTGGAATCGATCTTCCTGCTCTCGGCCTTCGCGGTGATCTACACCACCACCAACGGCGGACCTGGTGATGCAACCACCACATTGACCTATCTGATCTTTATCAAGGCCCTGAACGATTTCTCGATCGGCAGCGCCTCTGCCGCCGGCGTGTTCGCCATCGTGCTGGCCAATGTGCTGGCAATGTTCCTCATCCGCGCCGTTTCGCGCAATCTCCAGGCTTGAGGGCGCAGCCATGAAACAATCGGCATTGAGCCAGATCATCTTTGGCATCCTGGCATGGATCGCAGCGCTGGTCATGTTCTTCCCAATCCTGTGGATGATCGTGACAGCCTTCAAAACCGAAGGCCAGGCCATCGCCATTCCGCCGCTGATACTGTTTACGCCGACCATCCAGAGCTTTCTCGATGCCACGGCCAATGCGGGCTATCTGCTGTTCGCCATGAACAGCGTCATCGTCAGCGTCGGCTCCACCGTGCTCGCCATCGCGATCGCCTTTCCGGCGGCCTATGCGCTCGCGTTCTTTCCAACCCAACGCACCGAATTCACGCTCATGTGGATGCTTTCGACCAAGATGCTCCCCGCCGTCGGCGTCCTGATGCCCATCTACCTCGGCATGAAAACGATCGGGTTGCAGGATACCAGGATTGGTCTGGTCGGGCTCGACACGTTGATGAACCTGCCGATCGTGGTCTGGATGCTGTATTCGTTCTTCAAGGAAATCCCAGGGGAAATTCTCGAAGCCGCCCGCGTCGATGGCATCGGGCCACGCCAGCAGATGTGGCATCTGCTGCTGCCGCTCTCTGGTCCCGGCATCGCCTCCACGGCGCTGCTCTCGGTGATCCTGTCCTGGAACGAGGCGTTCTGGAGCATCAACGTCACCGCCTCCCACGCCGGCACGCTCGCCGCCTACATCGCGCGGTTTTCCGCACCCGAAGGCCTGTTTTGGGCAAAACTCTCGGCCGCATCGGTCCTGGCGGTTGCTCCCATACTCGTATTCGGCAGTCTGACGCAGCGGCGCCTGGTGCGCGGCCTGACGTTCGGCGCCGTGAAATAGAGGCAATCATGGCAAAGCTCATCCTGCAGAACGTCGAAAAACGCTACGAAACCTTCCACGCGATCAAAGGCATTGACCTCTCGATCGACGACCGTGAATTTGTCGTCTTTGTCGGCCCCTCGGGCTGCGGCAAGACAACGCTGCTGCGCATGATCGCGGGCCTCGAAGACATCACCGGCGGCGATTTCAGCATCGATGGTGTCCGCGCCAACGACATCCCGCCCGACAAACGCGGCCTCGCCATGGTGTTTCAGACCTATGCCCTTTATCCGCACATGACGGTCGCCGAAAACATGGGCTTCGCCCTGAAAATGGCGAAAGTGCCGCGTGATGAGATCAAGGCCAAGGTCGCCCACGCCGCCGCAATGCTGCAACTCGATAAGGTGCTCGATCGCCGCCCGAAAGCCCTGTCCGGCGGGCAGCGCCAGCGCGTTGCGATCGGCCGTGCCATTGTTCGTAATCCAAAAGGATTTCTGTTCGACGAGCCGCTTTCGAATCTCGATGCCGCGCTGCGCGTGCAGATGCGCACCGAACTGGTCAAGCTGAACAAGCAACTCCAGACCACCATGATCTATGTGACGCATGATCAGATCGAGGCGATGACGATGGCCGATCGCATCGTGGTGCTGCACGCCGGTATCGTCGAGCAGGTCGGCAGCCCGCTTGAGCTTTACAACAACCCGGCGAATTTGTTCGTCGCGGGCTTCATCGGGTCACCCAAGATGAACCTGCTCGAAGGCGTCGTTACCGCACGCGATGACCAGCACGTCGAGGTCAAACTCGACGATGCGGGCAACGTCATTGTCATGGGGGATCGTATCGCGGTTGCCCCTGGCACGCGGGTCACCGTCGGCATGCGCCCCGAACATACGGCGCTGGTGTCGGATGGCCCGATCGGCGGCGTTGCCGATTTCGTCGAGCATCTCGGCAACGAAACGCTGGTCTACGTCAAACGCCCGGACGGACAGCAGATGATCGTGAAGGCCGATGATCTGGCAGGCGTCCGCATGGGCGATGCCGTGACCATGGCGCCGAAAGGCGATCGCTCCGTGCTGTTCGGGCCGGACGGCAAGGCGTTGCTGCGACGTGAGTTTCATCTGCACTGAACGCAGACGAGTTTGATAACCAGAGGAGCGATGATGTATCTCGAAAAATTCAATCTCAAGGGCCGTAATGCGGTCGTCACCGGCGGCGGCCGTGCGATCGGTCTCGCGTGCTCCACCGCCCTTGCCGAGGCCGGCGCCCATGTCGTGATCGCGGATCGGGATGGGACGGTCTGTGAAGAAGGCAAGGCCTCGCTCGCGAAACTCGGTTACTCCGCCGAAAGCATCGTGCTCGATGTCACCGACAGCGCCGCCGTGAACGAGGCTGCGGCATCGCTCAACGAAAAGCTTGGATCGATCGATATCCTGGTCAACAACGCCGGCATCGCCCGCTCCGGCACCGCCGCCGAAGACACCACCGACGAGCATTGGCTCGACGTGATCAACGTCAATCTGAACGGCACGTTCTACTGCGCACGCGCGTTTGGCAAAGCCATGCTCGCGCGCAAAAGCGGGGTTGTCGTCAACATCGGCTCGATGTCGGGCTTCATTTCCAACAAGCCGCAGAAGCAGAGTTTCTACAACGCCTCAAAAGCCGCCGTGCATCACCTCACCCGCTCGCTGGCCGGCGAGTGGGCCGACCGCGGCGTGCGCGTCAATGCCGTCGCGCCCACCTATATCGACACGCCGCTGACCCGCTTCGGCATGGAAGACGAAGACCTCAACCGCATCTGGCTCGATATGACGCCGATGCACCGGGTCGGTCAGACCCATGAAATCGCCTCGGTCGTGCTGTTCCTCGCCTCGGAGGCGTCGAGCCTGATGACGGGGTCGATCGTGCTGGCTGATGGCGGTTATTGCGTCTGGTGAAGGATAGCGAGGAAGGACTTCTTTTTTGAGAAAAAGAAGCAAAAAACTTTCCGACCCTGGGGCACGGGCGGTTTCACGGGCACCGGCCCAGATTAGCAAAGTTTTTTTTGCTTCTTTTTTGTTCAAAAAAAAGAAGACCTTCCTGCCTCCTTTGCCCGCCCGAGTTGAGTTACCCCTTCCGCCGCCCTATAATCATGGTCACAGTTTCGGATAGGTTTGATCCATGAATTTCTCCCAGCCGATCATCGAGCCGTTCGACTACATCGTCTTCGGCGGCACCGGCGATCTCGCAAAACGGAAGTTGCTCCCCGCCCTCTACCACCGCGATCTTGACGGGCAGTTGCCGGAAACCTCTCGCATCATCGGCTCCGCCCGCGCGGAAATGACGCGCAAGGCGTTCCAGACACTGGTCCAAAAAAGCCTCGAGGAATTCGTCGGGCCGGATGCGCTCGACAAGACAGTCCTGAAGCGCTTTCTCGACCGGCTCTATTTCATCTCGTGCGATGCCACGGCCGCCCGCGGCTGGCCCGATCTCGCCAAATTGCTCAACCACGAACCGCGCGCCATCCGTGTTTTCTACCTCGCGACATCGCCGGAACTCTACGGCACCATCGCCGACAACATCCACGCCCACAAGCTGCAAACGCCGGAAACCCGCATCGTGCTCGAAAAGCCGATCGGGCACGATCTCGCCTCCGCCCGCGAAATCAACGACCGGGTCGGTGCGGTGTTCGAAGAGCGCAATATTTTCCGGATCGATCATTATCTCGGCAAGGAGACCGTGCAGAACCTGCTGGTCCTGCGCTTTGCCAATTCGCTGTTCGAGCCGGTCTGGAACCACAACGGTATCGACCACGTGCAGATCACGGTGTCCGAAACCGTCGGCGTCGAAGAGCGCGGCGGTTACTACGACCACACCGGTGCCATGCGCGACATGATCCAGAATCATCTGATGCAGCTGCTCTGCCTTGTCGCGATCGAGCCGCCCTCCACGCTCGATCGCGAGGCGGTGCGCGATGAAAAGATCAAGGTCCTGAAATCCCTCGCCCCCATCACACAAAATGAAATCTCGACCAAGACCGTGCGCGGCCAGTATCGCGCCGGCGCCATCAACGGCGGACCGGTCAAAGCCTATGCCGATGAAAAAGACATCGTCCCCGGCTCGACCACCGAAACCTTCGCCGCCCTCAAGGTCGAGGTGAAAAACTGGCGCTGGGCCGGCGTGCCGTTCTATCTGCGCAGCGGCAAGCGCCTGCCGGAAAAAGTCTCGGAAATCGTCATCCAGTTCAAACCCGTGCCGTACTGGATTTTCCCGACCGGCTCCGATCACGCCCAGCCCAACCGCCTCGTCATCCGCGTGCAGCCGAACGAACACATCCGCCTGCATCTCTGGACCAAGGAACCCGGCCCTGGCGGCCTGCGCCTGCGCAACGCCCCGCTCAACCTCAGCTTCGCCGAAACCTTCAAAGGCCATCTGCCCGATGCCTATGAGCGTCTGCTGATGGATGTGGTGCGCGGCAACGCCACCCTGTTCATGCGCCGCGACGAGGTCGAAGCTGCCTGGGAATGGACCGAAAGCATTCTCGATGCCTGGAAAAACTCCGGCGAACGGCCAAAACTTTACACCGCCGGCACCTGGGGTCCTTCCGAGGCGATCGCCATGATCGTGCGCGACAATCGCACATGGTTCGACGAACAGGCCGGCGATTTTCCCGGCGACTGACATGATGTTAGAAAGCGAGCCTCAGCCATGCTGAATGATAAAATTGCCCGCGTGACCGACCGCATCCGCGAGCGTAGCCACCCCGGCCGATCCGCCTATCTCGCGCGTATCGAAGCTGCGGCCAAGCGCGGCGTCCACCGCAGCGCTGTCGGCTGCGCCAACCTCGCCCACGCCGTCGCCGGTTGCTCGCCCGCCGATCAGGCCGATCTGAAGCGCGACGACAAACCCAATATCGGCATCGTCACCTCCTTCAACGACATGCTCTCGGCCCATCAACCGTTCGAGCGCTTCCCCGACATCATTAAAACCGCCGTGCGCGCGGCCGGCGGCATCGCCCAGGTCGCCGGCGGCGTGCCCGCGATGTGCGACGGCGTCACCCAGGGGCGCGAGGGCATGGAACTCTCACTGTTCTCGCGCGATGTCATCGCCATGGCGACCGCTATCGCCCTCTCGCATGATGTGTTCGATGGCGCCCTGCTGCTCGGCGTGTGCGACAAGATCGTCCCCGGCCTGGTCATCGCAGCGCTCACCTTCGGCCATCTGCCGTCGATTTTTGTCCCCGCCGGCCCGATGCCCTCGGGCATTTCCAACACCGAAAAATCCCGCATCCGCCAGTTGGCCGCCGAAGGCAAAATCGGCCGCGCCGAACTGCTCGAAGCCGAAGCCGCCTCCTACCACAGCCCCGGCACCTGCACTTTCTACGGCACCGCCAATTCCAATCAGATGCTGATGGAAATCATGGGCCTGCACCTGCCCGGCGCCTCCTTCGTCAACCCCAACACCAGGCTGCGCGACGCGCTGACCGAAGCGGCGTCGCGGCGTATTCTCGAAATCACGGCGCGCGGCAACGAATTCACCCCGGCCGGCGAAATGATCGATGAACGCGCCGTGGTCAATGGCATGGTCGGCCTGCTCGCGACCGGCGGCTCCACCAACCACACCATCCACCTGGTCGCCATGGCGCGCGCCGCGGGCATCCACATCAACTGGCATGATTTCTCCGATCTGTCGGACGTGGTGCCCTCGCTCACGCGCATCTACCCCAACGGCCCGGCCGATGTGAACCAGTTCCAGGCCGCCGGCGGCATGCCCGTCCTGATCGGCTCACTGCTCGACCACGGCCTGCTCCACGGCGATGCCGGCACGGTCTGGAGCCGTGACGGCATGGCGGCCTATCGCGACCAGCCCAGCCTCGAGGATGGTGTCCTGCGCTGGAAACCCGCCCCCGCCGCCAGTGCCGACACCGCCATCCTGCGCGATGCCACAGCGCCGTTCAGCGCCGACGGCGGGCTGAAGATCATGCACGGCAATCTCGGCGAGGCAGTCGCCAAAATCTCGGCGGTCAAGCCCGAGCATCGCATTGTCGAAGCGCCCGCCCTGGTGTTCCGCAGCCAGGAGGAGCTGCAAGCCGCCTTCAAGGCCGGTGACCTGCACCGCGATTTCATCGCCGTCGTCACCCACCAGGGCCCGATGGCGAACGGCATGCCGGAGCTGCACAAACTCACCCCGCCGCTCGGCGTGTTGCAGGATCTCGGCTTCAAGGTCGGGCTGGTCACCGACGGCCGGATGTCCGGCGCCTCCGGCAAGATCCCCGCCGCCATCCATGTGACGCCGGAATGCGCGCGCGGCGGCCCGCTTGCCAAACTCCGCGACGGCGACATGATCCGGCTCGATTGCACCGCCGGTGTCCTGCGCGTGCTGGTCGATGAGGCCGAATTCGCCGCGCGCCCCCTGCCGGAGGTCGATCTGGCGGTTAACCATCACGGCATCGGCCGCGAATTGTTCGGCGCCTTCCGCGCCGCCGTGGGCGGTGCCGATGTCGGCGCGAGTGTGTTCGCATGATCGATCAGGGACGCCTCGCCGAACTGCTCGCCATCTCGCCGGTCATCCCGGTCCTGACCATCGAGGATGTCGCCCACGCCGTCCCGCTCGCCCGCGCGCTGCTCGAAGGCGGCATCGGCGTGGTCGAAGTCACCCTGCGCACCCGCGCGGGCCTGCCGGCCATGGCGGCGATGGTGGCCGAAGTGCCGGGCATGGTGGTCGGTGCCGGCACGGTGCTCACCGCCGCGCAATACCGCGCGGTCGATGAAATCGGCGCCCAGTTCGTCGTCTCGCCGGGGTCCAGCCCGCTGGTGCTCGAAGCCGCCGCCCGCAGCAAAGTGCCGTTCTTGCCCGGTGCCGCCACCCCGACCGAGGTTCTCCATCTGCTCGAAGGCGGCTACCTCCTGCAAAAATTCTTCCCCGCCGAACCGGCCGGTGGCATCCCCATGCTCAAAGCCATCGGCGCGCCGATCACCGATGTCCGCTTCTGCCCGACCGGCGGCATCACCCTCGGTAACGCGCGCGATTACCTGGCGCTCGCCAACGTCGTCTGCGTCGGCGGCTCCTGGCTCACCCCGGCGGATGCGATGCGCGATGGCGACTGGCGGCGCATCACAGCTCTCGCGGCCGAAGCGGCGGCATTGAAACGGTAAGTGCTACTGGCCATTTCCCCCTGATCGTCGCGCAAGGACGGTCAAAGGGAGAGAAGCGATGCGGTTTACCCTGATTGCCGTCGTGGCCGGCCTCGGCGGCCTGTTGTTCGGCTACGACACCGGTGTGATTTCCGGTGCGCTGCTGTTCATCCGCCACGTGTTTCATCTCGATGCGACCATGCAGGGCGTCGTCGTCGCCATCGCCCTCGCCGCCGCCGCGGTCGGTGCGGCCTTTGCCGGCGTGCTGTCGGATCGGTTCGGCCGGCGCATCGTCCTGCTGGTCACCGCCCTCATTTTCGTCGCCGGCGCGCTGGTTTCGGCAGTCGCCTGGAGCGTGCCGATCCTGTTGACCGGCCGCGTCCTGGTCGGTGGCGCCATCGGTGTCGCGTCGATGGTCACGCCGCTGTATCTGTCCGAAATCGCTCCGCCCGACAAACGCGGCGCGGTCGTCACCATCAACCAGTTCTACATCACCCTCGGCATCGTGCTTTCGTATGGCGTCGGCTATCTGCTCTCGCATGGCACCGAAGGCTGGCGCTGGATGCTGGGCCTCGGCGCGCTGCCCGGCATCGTCCTGTTCATCGGCATGCTGACCCTGCCGGAAAGCCCGCCCTGGCTCGCCGGCAAGGGGCGCGATGATGACGCAACCAAGGCGCTGCGCTATCTCCGCGCCGGC
The DNA here is from genome assembly GCF_900156265.1 of Acidiphilium rubrum. Taxonomy (GTDB): domain Bacteria; phylum Pseudomonadota; class Alphaproteobacteria; order Acetobacterales; family Acetobacteraceae; genus Acidiphilium; species Acidiphilium rubrum. Next base: position 17,652 of record NZ_FTNE01000015.1, on the reverse strand, counting down.
ACCGATGTCACCGCCGCTGTCGCCGAACTCAAGCGCGATGCCGCCACGCACCGCCAGCACACCACCCCCTGGGCCACTTTGTTCGCCAGCAAGGCCCGCCGCCCGCTGATCATCGGAATCGGCCTTGCCATTTTCCAGCAGGTGACCGGCATCAACACCGTCATCTATTTCGCCCCCACCATCTTCCAGAAAGCCGGCCTGCCCTCTGCCTCCGCCGCCATCCTGGCCACCGCCGGCGTCGGGCTGGTCAATGTCATCATGACGCTGATCGCCATGCGCCTGCTCGATGTGGTCGGCCGCCGCCGCCTCCTGCTCACCGGGCTGACCGGCATGCTGGTTACGCTGATCGTGCTCGCGGGCGGCTTCATGGCCGGGCTGCACGGCGGCCTCGCCTGGGTCACGGTCGCCTCGGTCGCCGCCTATGTCGCCTTTTTTGCAATCGGCCTCGGTCCGGTATTCTGGCTGCTGATCGCCGAAATTTTCCCATTGGCGGTGCGCGGCCGCGGCATGTCGCTCGCCACGATCGCCAACTGGAGCTTCAACATGCTGGTTTCGATCACCTTTCTCGACCTCGTGCACGGTTTCGGCCGTGGCCCGACCTTCCTGATCTACGCGGCCATGACGCTGGCGACCCTGATCTTCACCTGGTTCCTGGTGCCCGAAACCAAGGGCCGCAGCCTCGAGGATATCGAGGCGGCGCTGGATGGCGAAGCCGCCCTGACGGCCTGACCCCGATCGGAGAGACCGCATGACCGCCCCCCCGAAACTCACCCTGCCGGCGCAACGCTGGTCGCGCCGTCCGCCGTCCCGCGTGCCGACCTTCACCATGCCCGGGTGGGGCAGGGCGCTCGCGCGCGGTGCCGCCATGCGCTGCCCCGCCTGCGGCCAGGCCTCGGCCTTCGCCAACTGGTTCGTCATCCGCGCCCGCTGCCCGCATTGCGATGCCCCGCTCGGCCTGGTGCCGTGCGACACGCTGCCGCCCTACCTCACCATCGTGATCGGCCTTGCGATCATCGGCGCCGGCCTGCTGATCGCGGACCGCGACGGCGGCCTGCGCTACACCACCTCGCTGATCGTGTTCATCCCGCTGGCGATCGTGCTGCAACTCTCCTTGCAACGCCCGATCAAGGGCATCGTGCTCGCCATGATGATGAAGCTCGACCTGATCCGCTCGGGAATCGGGCCGGACGACCCGAACCCCGCGGTCAGATAAAGAACAGGATGGTCTGCACGATCAGCAGCGGCGCCAGCACCAACCCCGCCGCCGCGCAATAGCCGAAAAACCCCGGCATCCGCACCCCGCGCCGCGCCGCGATCGCCCGGATCATCAAATTCGGCGCATTGCCCAGATAAGTCACCGCACCGAAAAACACCGATCCCGCCGAAATCGCCGTCAGCAGCCGGGCAGGGGGGATAATCAGCCGCGCCGCATCGCCACCCGCCGCCTGGAAAAACATCAAATACGTCGGCGCGCTGTCCAGAAACGCCGAACACAGCCCCGCCAGCCAGAACCACAGCGCCGGATTTCGCCCGAGCGGTGCCGTTTGCAGCAGATGCAGCACCGGCGGGATCGTCGCGAAAATCGCAAAGAACAGCACCGCGATTTCTACCATCGGCGCCCAGGCGAAGCGGTTGCGCGCGCGAATGCTCGCCGCCGTGCTGCGTTCTGAAATCAGCGTCACGATCGCGGCGAGCAGCGTCAGCGCCACCTGTGCCGCCGGCAACCGTGCCGGCCCGACCGCCAGCATCGGCCCCGGCACCAGCCCCGATAGCGTGATCGCGCCCACGAACAGGATTAGCAGGGCAATGTTCAACCCGCCGCGTAGGTGCAACCGCTCTGATTTGGCCACCGGTTCGCGCGCCGCCAGCCGCCGGTCGATGCCATAGGTCAGCGCTAGCACCGGTACGGCGATCACCAGCATCGGCCACGCCAGATGCAGCGTCGGCCAGAAAAACGGCACGCCGCGCAGAAACCCGATCAACAGCGGCGGGTCGCCCAGCGGGCTGAGCGCCCCGCCCGCGTTCGCCACCAGAATAATGAAGGCGAGTACCAGATGCCGCCGCTCGCGCCGCGCGCCGTTTGCGGCCAGCAGCGGGTGGATCAGCAGCAGCGCCGCGCCGATCGTCCCCATCACCCCGGCGAGCACGGTGCCGATCGCCAGTAGCAGCACATTGCCGCCCGGCCGCCCCCATGGCCCGCCCGCGATCAGCACGCCGCCGCCCAGCGTGTACAGCGCCATCAGGATCGCAATGAACGGCAGGAAATCACCCACCGTCGCAACCCACAGCCCGCCCAGCGCCGCCACCGGCCCCGCGCGCACCGCTGTCAGCACCAGGCCGAGCACCACCCACGACAAGGTGATCGACACCATCCGCCGGTGCCACAGCCGCGGTGCCAGCCCCGGCAACAGCGCAAAGCTGAGCAACGTGCCAATGAACGGCAGCATCGACGGTATCGCACCCGCCAGGCTGGTCATGGCCGCCGGCTCACGCAATCACAGGGCATATCACCGATGATTTGCGCCGCCGCGACGGTCAAACTACACACGGCGATGATAGTCGAATTCGATGAAGGAGCGTCCCTCTGATGGATATGTCTGGTGAACGGCTGATCGCGGCACCGCGCGAGACGGTGTGGCAGGCGTTGAACGATCCGGCAGTGCTGAAAGCCTGCATCCCGGGCTGCGAAACCATCGATAAACTCTCCGATACTGAAATGACCGCGACGGTCAGTGCCAAGATCGGCCCGATCTCTTCGCGGTTCAACGGCAAGGTCACGCTGGCCGACCTCGATCCGCCGAACTCATACACGATTTCCGGCGAAGGGCAGGGTGGTGTGGCCGGTTTCGCCAAGGGCGGCGCAAAGGTGCAACTCTCCGATGCCCCCGGCGGCACCGCGCTGCACTACCAGGTCAACGCCCAGATCGGCGGCAAAATGGCGCAACTCGGCGCGCGCCTGATCGATTCGGTCGCGAAATCCTACGCCGAGACCTTCTTCACCCGGTTCTCCGAACTGGTCGCCCCCGCCGTCGCCGCCCCGCTGCCGGCGGCAGCGCCCCACCACCCTGCGCATGAGGATACCATGGCCGATCACGACCACGCCCACGCCCCCGCCGCCGATGGCTACGACCGCAGCAACCCGGTCATCGCCGGCCTGCCGATCGGAATCTGGATACCCCTGATCATTTCGATCGTTGTGGTTGCCATCGTCATCGCCAAATTCATCGGATGACCGCAATCCCCTTGCCGACCTCGGTTGCCGAAACCGCCGCTCTCCTCGCCCGTGGCGACTACATCGCCGACCGGGCGCTGGCGACCAGCGTGCATCTGGCGCTGGCAATGGAACGACCGCTGTTCCTCGAAGGCGAACCCGGCACCGGCAAGACCGAAATCGCCAAGGTGCTCGCGGCCCAGCTCGGTCGCCGCCTGGTCCGCCTGCAATGCTACGAGGGGCTCGATCTCGCCGCCGCCGCCTATGAATGGGACCACGCGCGCCAGCTGATGGAAATCCGCCTCGCCGAAACGTCGGGCGAGTCCCGCACGGCACTGCGCCAGAACCTCTATGCGCCGGACTTCCTGCTCCGCCGTCCGCTGCTCTCGGCGATCGACCCCGCTTTGCCGCCGGCGGTCCTGCTGATCGACGAGCTCGACCGCGCCGATGAACCGTTCGAGGCGTTCCTGCTCGAAATCCTCGGCGATTTCCAGATCACCATCCCCGAACTCGGCACCATCGCGGCGACCACCAAACCCATCGTGATCATCACCTCCAACCGCACCCGCGAAGTCCACGACGCGATCCGCCGCCGCTGCCTCTACCAATGGGTCGACTACCCCGATGCCGCGCGCGAACGCGCCATCCTCGCCGCCCGCGCGCCCGGCGTGCCCGCCCTGCTCTCGGCCCAGGTGGTCGCCTTCGTGCAGAGCATCCGCACCACCGACATCTTCAAACTGCCCGGTGTGGCCGAAACGATCGATTGGGCCTCGGCACTCGCCGCCCTCGATGAAACCGAACTCGCCCCCGGCGCGGTCGATGATACGCTGGGTGCCCTGCTGAAATACCAGGACGATATCGCCAAGGTGCGCGGCGAGGTCGCCGCCCGGCTGACCGGGGAGGCAGTCCGCGCCGCATGAACGCCCCCGCCGCCAACGGCGTGCTGGCGTCCAATGTGATGCATTTCGCCCGCCTGCTGCGCCGCGCCGGCCTGCCGGTCGGCCCCGGCGAAATGGTCGCCGCCGCCACGGCACTCGCCCATGTCGACATCACCGACCGCCGCGTGATGCACGCGGCCCTGCGCGCCGTCATGCTGCGCCGCCACGAACACGCCGCCCTGTTCGACCAGGCCTTCTCGGTGTTCTGGCGCAACCCCGAAGCCGCGACGTTCGAGGCGCTGCTCTCGCAAATGGACGGGCGCGCCGCCTCGCAGGAACGCGCACCCCCCGGTGCTCGCCGCCTCGCCGAAGCCATGGCCACCGCCAAGCCGCGCGACCGCCCGCCCGAACCCGACCAGCCCCGGCAGATCGACGCCATCCTGACCGCCTCCGGCCAGGAACGGTTGGAAACCCTCGATTTCGAGGCGATGAGCGCGGCTGAAATTGCCGAAGCCAAGGCCGCGATCGGCCGGCTCAGTCTGCCGCTCGATGAACGGCGCACCCGCCGTTTCCGGGTTGCCGCGCGCGGCAGCCGGGTCGATCTGAAACGCACGATGCGCGAAGCGTTGCGCCACTCCGGCGAGATTTTTGACATCACCCGCCGTGTGCCGGTCACCAAACCGCCGCCGCTGGTCGTGCTGTGCGACATTTCCGGCTCGATGGCGCGCTACGCCCAGATCCTGCTGCATTTCCTGCACGCCGTCGCCAACGATCGCGACCGCGTCACGGTGTTCCTGTTCGGCACCCGCCTGACCAACATCACCCGTCAACTCGCGCGCCGCGACCCCGAAATCGCCTTCGCCCAGGTCGCCAGCCTGGTGCCGGACTGGTCGGGCGGCACGCGGATCGGCGAGGCGCTGAGCGAATTCAACTGCCTGTGGTCCCGCCGCGTGCTGGCGCAAGGCGCTGTCGTGCTGCTGGTCACCGATGGGCTGGACCGTGACGGCGCGGTAGGTTTGGCCGAGAACATGGCGCGCCTGCATCGCTCGGCCCGCCGCGTCATCTGGCTCAACCCACTGTTGCGCTACGATGGATTCGCGCCAAAATCGCAGGGCGCACGGGCGATGCTGCCCTATGTCGATGAGTTTCGGCCGGTGCATAACCTCGCGAGCCTGCGGGGGCTGGTCACGGCGCTGTCGAGCGCCGCACCGCCCCGGCTGCAAGCGGCCGCTTTGTGGGAAGGACGGACATGACCATGGATTCCGAGGATATTCTGACGATCGCCGCCGACTGGCTGGCGGCGGGCGAGGCCGTGGCGGTCGCCACCGTCACCAGTACCTGGGGGAGTTCGCCCCGCCGCGCCGGCAGCCGGATGGCGGTCACGCAATCGGGCCGGATCGCCGGATCGGTCTCCGGTGGCTGCATCGAGGGTGCGGTGGCCGAGGCCGCGCAGCGCAGCATCGAGACCGGCACGCCCCAAGTGCTCGATTTCGGCGTCACCGACGAACGCGCCTGGGAGGTCGGCCTCGCCTGTGGCGGCAAGGTCTCGGTGTTCGTGGAAAAACTGGCGTGAAAGCCGAGCACCTCCACGCCCTGCAGGCCGCCGCCACCCAGCGCATCCCGGTCGCTTTCGCAACCCGCCTGCCCGATGGTACGGCCTTCATCCTGCCCGACCCTGCCGCACCGCAGGCGCTGGCACTCGAAGCCGCCACGATGCTCGCCGCCGACAAGACCGGCATGGTCACGATCGGCGCGGAGGATTGGTTCATCGAATCCCGCAACCCCGCCCCGCGCGCGATCATCGTCGGCGCCGTGCATATCGCGCAAAGCCTGGCGCCGCTCGCCGCCACGATGGGGTTCGATGTCGTCGTGGTCGATCCGCGCCGCGCTTTCGCCTCGGCCGACCGCTTCCCCGGCGTCGTCACCCGAACGGACTGGCCGGACGAAGCCCTGCAAGCCCTGCGCCCGGACGCGCGCACCGCCATCATCACCCTGACGCACGACCCCAAACTCGACGATCCGGCCCTGATCGCCGCACTCGCGACCGATGCGTTCTACATCGGCTCGCTGGGCTCGCGGAAAACCCACGCCGCACGGCTCGACCGGCTACGCGAAGCCGGTCTAACCGAGGCGTCGCTAGCGCGCATCTGCGCCCCGGTCGGGCTCGATATCGGCGCGGTGACCGCGCCCGAAATCGCCATCTCGGTCATCGCCCAGATGGTCGCGGCGCGGCGCGGCAAGCCGACCAGAGCGTGATTTTTGGACCGGCACCGCTGGGCGATGCGCTGACCGGCGCCATTTTGGCGCACAGTCTCAAAACCGGCGATCGCCTGATCGCCAAAGGTGCGGTTCTCGACGCTGCCTTGATCGCCGCCCTGCGCGCGGCCGGGCATGATGAAATCATCGTCGCGCGCCTCGATCCCGGCGATGTGCCGGAAGCCGCTGCCGCCGCCCGGCTCGGCGCGTGCCTCGAGGCCCCGGGGCTGCGGATCGCCGGGCCGGTGCACGGGCGGGTGAATGCCTTCGCCGCCGTCGCCGGGCTGCTGCGCCTCGACCGCGCGACGATCGATGCGCTGAACGGCATCGACGAAGCGATCACCCTCGGCACGCTGGCTGATGCCGTGCCGGTTGCCGCCGGCGACATGCTGGCAACCCTCAAGATCATCCCGTTCGCCGTCGCCGCCGCCACGCTCGCCCGCGCCACCGTCCTGCTCGAACACACGCCCGCCATCACGATCCTGCCGTTCCGGCCGCTGATCGCAGGCCTGATCCTGTCCCGCCTGCCGCAACTCAAGGATGCCGCCATCCGCAACACGATCGATGCGACCCGCCGCCGCGTGCTCGCCCGCAGCGGCCGCCTGCTCGACCCGATCGAAACGCCGCATGAACCAGCGCCGATCACCGAAGCCATCACCGCGTTGCGCGCCGCCGGTGCCGATCTGATCCTGATCGCCGGCGCCTCGGCGGTGACCGACCGCGCCGATGTCGCCCCGGCCGCGATCGTCGCCGCAGGCGGCGTGATCGAGCGGTTCGGCATGCCGGTCGATCCGGGCAATCTGCTCTGTTTCGGTCGCATCGGCGCCATGCCCGCCATCGTGCTGCCCGGCTGCGCCCGCAGCCCGAAACTCAACGGCATCGATTTTGTGCTCGATCGCGTGTTCGCCGGCGTCCCGATCGATCATGCGACGATCGCCGGCATGGGCATCGGCGGCCTGCTCAAGGAATTCGCCCCACGCCCGGTGCCGCGCGCCGCACGCCCCGCGCCATCTGCCGCGCCGCGCATCGCCGTCGTGGTGCTCGCTGCCGGCCGTTCCTCGCGCGCCGCCCCCGCCAACAAATTGCTCGCCCCCCTGCCGGACGGGCGCGCGCTGCTCGCCATGACGGTCGATCACGCTTTGGCCTCCCGCGCCGATGAGGTGATCGTGATCACCGGCCACCAGGCCGATCTCGTGCAAGCTGCCCTCGCGGGACGCACCCTCCGCTTCGTCCAAGCCGCGCGTTTCGCCGAGGGCATGGCGGAAAGCCTCAAAGCCGGCGTCGCCGCCCTGACCGAGGATGTATCGGCGGCGCTGATCTGCCTGGGCGACATGCCGCTGGTCGATGCCACGGCGCTCGACCGTCTGATCGCGGCATACGATCCGGATGAAGGCCGCGCCATCGTGGTGCCGACCCATCGCGGCCGGCGCGGCAACCCGGTGCTCTGGGACCGGCGCTTCTTCGCAGCGATCGCCGCACTCGACGGTGATGCCGGCGCCCGCCAGATCCTGGCGCAGAATCTCGAACTCGTCGCCGAAGTAGCGATGGACGACGATGCGGTATTGCGCGATTTCGACACCAAGGATGCGCTGGCAGCGCTGAAGGATGGCTCATGAAACGACGATTGGTGATCACCCGCACAATGCCACCGGCCGTCGCCGGCCGGGCAACCGCCGAATACCACGCCCAGTATCTCGACATGATCGGACCGTTCGATGCCGAGGCGTTCCTGGCAGCCCTGCCCGACGCCGATGCCGTCCTCGTCACCCCGGCGGACCGGATCGACGCCAGCGTGATCGCGCAGATCCCGGTCGGCGTGAGAGTGATCGGCACCTTCTCGGTCGGCACCGATCATATCGACCTGCAAGCCGCACGCGCCAGCGGCCTCGCCGTGGTGAACACGCCGGACGTGCTGTCCTTCGCCACTGCGGAGATCGCGCTGACCCTGATGCTCATGGCCGCCCGCCGCGCCGGCGAAGGCGAACGTCTGATCCGCGCCCGCGCCTGGGGCGGCTGGACCCCCGATTTCATGCTCGGCTCCAGCATGGAAGGCCGTACAATCGGCATTCTCGGCATGGGGCGCATCGGTCAGGCCCTCGCGCGCATGGCGCAGGGCCTCTCGATGCGGGTGATCTACCACAACCGCCGCAACCTGCCCGCCGCGCAGGAACAAGGTGCCACCTATTATCCGGACGAAGTCGACTTCCTGGGCGCGTGCGATGTGCTGTCGATCCACCTGCCCGGCGGCCCTGCAACCCTGCACTGGCTGAACGCCGCCCGCATCGCCCAGCTCAAGCACGGCGCCATCGTGGTCAACACCGGCCGCGGCTCGACCATCGATGACGATGCCTTGATCGCCGCCCTGACCTCCCGGCACGTCGCCGCCGCCGGGCTCGACGTCTTCGCCGCCGAACCCACCGTCCCCGCCGGCTATCTCACCCTCGAAAACGCGGTCCTGCTGCCCCACCTCGGTAGCGCCACGCATGAAACAAGGGCGGCCATGGGGATGTTGGCGCTCGATGGTATCGCTGCCGTACTGGTGGGCGACGAGCCGGCGCATCGCGTCGTTTGATCCGGCGTGTCGATCGCGCGGTTCGCGCGAACCTACCCTCGCCCAACCCATCGGCCCGCTCAGCCTGCAGCCTCTTTCGCGGCCGGCAGCGCGTGGAGCTTGAGTATCTGCGCAACCATCGCTTCGGCCTCGGCCGCCGGCATGTCAGCCATGAGAATGCCGTTCGCTGCCTTCGGATGGCCGGCAAGGGCGAGGGATGTTGCATAGTCCGCGCGGATCAGCGGCGTGGCACCGGCGCCGCGCGCGATCGGACCGAGCACGATCTCGGCCTGCGCGGGATTGCCGCCCAGCGCGAGGCTCATACCAAGATTGACCGACGCCGCCTGCATCGAAGGGTCGATCGCGAGCGCTGATCGAAAGGCCGCCTGTGCCGCACCGAACTCACTCTGGTCGGCCCGCGCGATGCCCAGGTCGTTGAACGCGACCGCATCGCCCGGCGCATCGCGCGAGGCGTTGCCAAAATCGGTCGCGGCGGTGCGCGGATCGGTTGGCAGCGCGCAACGCCCCAGGCCGAGTTCGGCCGTGGCGGTCCGCGGCGAAATACGCAGGGCGTGGCGAAAATCGGCGGTGGCGCTGACGCAATCGTTCAGGAGGTAATACGCGTCACCCCGATCGATCAGTGCTTCGCTGTCATCGGGATTGGACTTCAGGACGGCATTGGTCACCGTCAGCGCCATCTGCGGATTACCACCGGCCAGCGCCGTGCGGGCGATATTGAGCGTTCGGTTGCCGGTCAGCGCCGCGCTCAGGGGTGCGCCGCTCGAACAGGCCGCCAGCGGGCCCAGGATCAGCGAAACCGCGGCGATGCGACCTGCCAACCTGGGTCTGAGCGCGACTCTGCGACGATGGGCTTTGATGGACGCGATCATTGCATTGCTCCTCCCGACATACCGCCGCCGCCCGTGCTGCCACCACCCATGCCGCCCGAGCCCATGCCGGCCGAACCGCCGGAACTCCCGGCAGCACCGCTCGACGCGCCTGCGGCGCTGCCGCTGCCCGACGTCGTCGAGCCCGTGCTGCCACCCGATGACGCGCTCGAAATTGTGCTCGTGACGGAATCGATAGCGGTGGTAGCCATGTTGCCGGTCAACACCGGGCGGCTGCTGCCGCGATACAGGTCCCGCGGGTTGGCGAGTTCGATCGCGATGTTCTGCATCGGCGCCCGATTTGCGTGCCAGGTGCCTTGGCGTTGAAACGGCTCGAACTGGCTGCAGCCGCTCAGCCCCATGCCAAGCGCGGCAACGATCAGAGCGGTGATGGCGGGAATGGGGTTCATTTGCCTCACCGGAGCACAAAGCCGGCGGCGCCGGGCAGGGGGGTTTCCTGCGCGACGGTGCCGTTGTCGCGAAACAGGAAGATGCGCTGAACCTGATCGGGGCTGGTCCACCCACTATCCGGTGTCTCGAATTTGGCTGCATCATCGACCGGCTTGACGAGATAGGGTGTGACCAGGATGACCAATTCTTCTTCCTGCTTGTTGAAATTATCGTTGCGGAATGCCGCCCCCAGCACGGGGACCTGGCCGAGGCCCGGCAGGCTGCTGTCGCTCTGGTTGGAGCTGTTGTCGAGCAGACCGGCGATCGCCAGCGTCTGACCGCTGCCGATCACCACAGTGGTCGAAGCCGATTGGGTCGAAAGCGACGGCACCACGATCGCCTCGCCGGCGACCGAAATTTGAAACGAGCTCTGCGTGGTCGGCGAACTGACCGTCGGCTCGACATGGAGAATGATGCTGCCGTTGTTCAGCACCACCGGTTTGAACTTCAACTGCACGCCGTAGTTCTGATAGGCAACGGTGACCGTGCCGTTCTGCCCTGGCACCGGCACCGGAAACGACCCGCCATCGAGGAAGCTGGCGGTCTGGCCGGACAGGGCGGTAAGAGTGGGCTCGGCCAGTATGTGTGCCAGATTGTCGGTGTTCAGCGCGTCGAGCACGCCATCGATCGGCACGGTGTTCTGCGGAAATTGGAGATTGAACGACCCGCCGACCGGTGCCGCGGCACTCGATGGACCGAGCAGGCTCCCGAGCGTCGAAAACCCGAACAGGAATTTACCGATCGCCACACCACCGGCTGCACTCTGCCAGTTGATGCCAAGCTGCTGGGTAACGGTGCGCGACATCTGCGCGATCCGCACCTTGAGTGCGACCTGTTGGGGTTGCTGCACCTCGGTCTCGTTGATCACGGTCTGCCCAGTACCGGCCGCAAGCTGGGCACGCTTCATCAGCATCCAGTCCTGCGCCGGTGTCGGCACAGTCCCCCGCACCACCAGCCCGTTCGCCTCGCTGGTCACCCGCACGGCGGCGCCCGGCGCAACCTGCGTCGCCTCCGCCCGCACCCGCACCGCCGGATAGCGATCGGGCGTCACGACCACATGATACAGTGCAATCGTCTTGCCGCTGGTGTCCGTCGCGGTCAACGTGGTGAAACCCGGCGCCTTGCCGAACACGAACAGCTTTCGCGCACTCGCCGGTCGCACCGCGATCACGTTGGGGTCGGCCACGAACACGTTGCTCGCCGCCCCGGTCAGACCGACCAACCGGCCGCTGCCCTGCGTCACCACCAATTGCCCGGCCGCCGGTGTCCGCACCGTCCGAACCATTGGGGGCTCATGTTGCGGCTCGGCATGAGCCGCCCCGCCCAGCATCGCGGCAACCGCGCCCGATGCCAGCAACAACCGCCTCAGCATCGCACGGCCGCCGGCTCCAAGACCATTTCGCCCCGCGTGCGCGACTCCGACCATTTTTGCCCGATCACTGCCACAGCATTTTGCCCTTAAACATGGCGTGGAATGATCCTGCTCAATCCACCGCATCACCATCCTTAACCGACGGTTCTTAAGATTTGATTGAGATCGCCGATAAATTCCGCAGCATCGTGAACGCGATCGGGGTTACAGCACGCGATACCCCCTTGCCGTTTGCGCTACCTATGGCATGAATGGGCACGAGGGCTTCGTCCATCCTCGCCAAAAGAACACGGGAGACATAATATGTCCAAAAAACTATGCACAGCCTTGCTGGCAAGCGCGGCATCATTGGTGGTCGCCACCGCTGTTGCGCAGGCGGCCACACCGCTCGTCATCGGCATTACCACCGAACTCGGCACCATTCCGGGCAAGGCCATCGCCAATGGCGCCACCCTCGCGGCCGATCAGATCAACGCCAGCGGCGGTGTCGATGGCAGGCAGATCAAGCTGATCATCGAAGACGATCATCTCTCCACCACCGATGCGATTCGCTCGTTCCAGCGCATGGTCAAGCAGGATCACGCGGTTGCGGTCGTCGGCACCTTCGTCAGTGAAGTGGCGCTCGCGCTCGAACCCTGGGCCGCCCGCTTGCACGAGCCCTACATGATCACCGGCGCCGCCGCCAACGAATTGTCCGAATACGTCCACGCGGACTACAAAGCGCGGCAATACATCTTCCACGCCTATCTCCCCGCCGCCGACCTTGCCCGCGCCGTGTGCGACGCCTCGAAACAGACCCTGGTCGATCAGTTCCACATGACCACCGCGGTCGTCATGAGCGAAGACGCCGCCTGGACCAAGCCGCTCGACGCCGGCTACGACAAATGCCTGCCCACCGCCGGCCTGAAAGTGCTCGACAACATCCGCTTCGCCCCGAATACGACCGATTTCACGCCGATCTATCAGAAAATCGAGGCCCTGCACCCCAACGTCATCATCGATGGCTGGGCCCATGTCGGCGTGCAACCCACCGTGCAATGGGCAGAGCAGAAAGTGCCGATCGCGATGGCCGGCATCAACGCGCAATCGGGTTCCTCGGTATTCTGGAAAGCCACCAATGGCGCGACCGAAGGCGTCATTACCGGCAACACCTCGGCGCCCGGGGTGGCCATCACGCCCAAAACCCTGCCGTTCACCGATGCCTATCAGAAAAAATTCGGCATCTCGCCCGCCTATTCCGCCTATTCCACCTTCGATGCGATCTATGCATTGAAAGACGCGATCGAGCGGGCGAAATCGACCAAGCCGCTGCCCATCGTCGACCAACTGGCCAAGACCGACATGGTCGGCACCCAGGGCCAGATCGCGTTCGAAGGCCCGTCCGACAAATTCACCCACGCGCTGAAATACGGCCCGAAATACGTCACCGGCGTCGCGGTTCAGTGGCAGAAGGGTGAGCAGAAATGCATCTGGCCGCTCAACCTTGCCAATGCCAAGCCCGCGTTTCCGTCCTTTGTGAAGCTACCCGCCAAATCCTGATCCTCCCGTCATTCGCCGGCCCGTCAGAGGGCCGGCGGCACTGCATGATCGCCATGATGACTGACCGGGGGCGGACCACGTGCTTGCACTGCAAATTCTGATCGATGGCTTCGCGATCAGCACGCTCTATGCTCTGGGCGCGCTGGGCTTCACCCTTATTTTCGGCGTCTCCGGCGTGCTCAACCTCGCCCATGGCGGCCTGCTGGTGGTTGCCGCCATGATCGCCTGGTACGTCGGCACTTCGCTCGGCCACGGTGCCTATTGGGGCGCGCTCGCCGGGCTCGGCGCCGCCATCGTCGCGTCCCTGCTCACCTATGGCGGTGTCGTCCGCCCGATCGAGCGTTCGCGCGCCATCCCGCCGCGTGAGCGTGAATTGTTCGTCCTCACCGCCACGCTGCTCTGGGGCGTCATGATCCAGGAAGCGCTGGCCTACGCCTTCACCAACAGCCCGGTCACCGTCAAGCCGCTGATCGCCGGCACCATCAATATCCTCGGCGTGCGCACCCCGATCAACGAACTCCTGATCGCGATCATCGCCTGGGCGGTGATGGGGTGCCTCTGGCTGCTGGTCAACCGCACTAAAATCGGCAAACGCCTACTCGCCGCCTCCATCAACCCGCGCGCGCTCACCCTGCTCGGCTTCGAGCTCGGTACCATCTATCTTGTCGTTTGGCTGATCTACGGTGTGCTCGCGGGCATCGCCGGCGTGTTGCTCGGCAGCTTCCTCGGCACCGGGTCGGACTATATCCCCGATCTGACCGGCAGCGCCTTCACCATCGTCGTGCTCGGCGGCCTTGGTTCGGTCTCTGGCACGCTGATGGCGGCCTACGTGGTTGGCTACATCGAAACCCTCACCGCCTACCTCATCTCGCCGTCATTGCGCGATGTACCGGCCCTGATCCTGCTGATCATCGTTCTCTACGTGCGGCCGCAAGGGCTGCTGGGACGGCGCTAGATGCGAACAATCTCGCTGCGGCGCGCCCTGCCGCTCATCATCATACTATTGGCCCTCGCCGCCCTGCCGCTTGGCGCCAACGGCTACATCCTCGGCGTGCTGACCACGGCCTTTTACTTCGCGGTGTTCGCGATGTCGTGGGATCTGCTGTTCGGCTATGCCGGCGAGGTCAATTTCGGGCCGACCTTTCTGATCGGCCTCGGCGCCTACGGGGCGGGCATGGCCAACGCCCTGCTGCACGCGCCGGTGCCGCTCGCCATTCTGATCGGCGCGATCGTCGCGGTGGCCGGCGGCGTCGCCCTTGCCATTCCGGCACTCCGCCTCAGCGGCCCTTATCTCGGGCTGATCACCCTGGTCGCGGTGCTGCTGCTGCAACAGGCCATTGTTATTTTCGCGGGCGTCACCGGCGGTGAAATCGGCCTCTCGGTGCCTGACGTGCTCTCGATCGACAGCGGGCCCAATTATGAATACGCGCTCGCTTTCATGATCATCAGCGGCCTGGTGCTCAGCATCGTCGCTCGCTCCTCGCTGGGCATGATCCTGCAAGCCGCCGGCCAGGACAAAATTGCCGCCGCCGCGCTCGGCTTCAACGCGACCAAACATAAGATCATGGCCTTTGCCATCTCCGCCCTGTTCTCCGGCCTCGCCGGCGCGCTGCTGGTGTTTTACCTCGGCACCGCCTCGGTCAGTGCCGTGGTCGATGTCTCGATCGGCGTGCGCGTCATCATCGCCGCCGTGCTCGGCGGGCGGCGCACCATCATCGGCGGCGCGATCGGCGCCATCTTCCTGATCGTCGCCGGCGAGTTGCTGCGCCCGATCGGCCAGTTGTCGACCTTCGTCGTCGCTTTGATCGCCCTGATCGTCATCGTGATCCTGCCGGACGGGCTGCTCGGCTTGCTGCCGTCGCGCCGGGGGGCCTGACCATGTCCGAACTCAGCAACACCGAGCCCCGCCTCGTCGTCAGCCAACTCCACAAGCGCTTCGGCGGGTTGATCGCGGTCAAATCGCTCGATTTCGCGCTCCACCCCGGCGAGATTCTCGGCCTGATCGGTCCGAACGGCTCGGGCAAATCCACCGTCATGCAGATGATCATGGGCGTGGTGAAACCCACCAGCGGCAAGATCCTGCTTGATGGCACGGATATCGCCGGCAAGCCCATTTTTGAGATCGCCCGCGCCGGCGTCGGCATCGTGTTCCAGCACTCCCGCCCGCTGCGTCTGCAAACCGTGCTCGAAAACATCCTGCTCGGCCTGCTGCCCGACCGGATCGACCGGCTCCGCCCGCCCTCCGGCGCGGTCGATCGCGCCCGCGCCATCGCCGCCGAATGCGGGCTCGCGGCCGTGCTCGATCGGATGCCCGCCACGCTGCCGTTCGCCGATCTGCGGCGGATGGAACTTGCGAAAGCCATCGCGCGCGACCCGCAGGTGGTGCTGATCGATGAACCCTTCGCCGGTCTCACCCGCGGCGAGGTCGATGATTTCGCGGCGCTGATCACACGGTTCCGCGACCAGGGCCGGGCGGTCATGCTGGTCGACCATAATGTGAAAAGCATCGCCGCCCTGGCCGATCGCGTGCTCGCGCTCTATCTCGGCGAAAAAATCGCCGAAGGCGGCCCGGCCGCGGTCATGCGCGACGAAACCGTCCGCCGCGTGTACCTCGGCGGCGGCATCGAAACCCACGAACGCCCGGAGGCCGACATCGCGGCGCGCAAGGTGCTGCTCGATGTGCGCGGCGTCAGCCTGTTCTATGGCAAGGCCCAGGCGCTCGACGATGTTTCGCTCACCATCCACGAAGGCGAATTCGTCTCGGTCGTCGGGCTCAACGGTGCCGGCAAGACCTCGCTGTTCAACGCCATTTCCGGCCTCGTGCCGTTTCGCGGTGCGATCGCCTGGAACGGTGCCGTGCGCGGCCGCGAAACCCCCGCCGCCATCGCGCGCGGCGGCATCGTGCAATGCCCGGAAACCCGCGAATTGTTCGGCGCCATGAGCGTCGCCGACAATCTCGCCCTCGCGGGTCAGCGCCTGCCCGACCAGGAACGCAGCGAACGCCTCGCCTGGCTGTTCGATTTGTTTCCCATCCTCAAGGCGCGCGGCGAACAACACGCCCGCACCCTGTCGGGCGGTGAACAGCAAATGCTGGCAATCGCCCGCTCCCTGATGCTCAAGCCGCGTTTACTGATCCTTGACGAACCAACACTAGGCTTGGCGCCGGTCATCCTCGGCCAGTTATCGGAGGCACTGACACGGTTGCGCGAAACCACCGACATCACCGTGCTGCTCGGCGAACAGAACGTCACCTTCGCCCTGCCGCACGCCGACCGCGTGTATGTCCTCGAACATGCCCGCATGGTCTGGCAAGGCAGTCCCACCCGCTTCGCCGATGAAGCCGGTGCCGGTTATTTATGATGAACTCAAAGCGTCAGGTCTATGTGGCAGAAACGACACTTCACGACATAAAACAGACGCAGAATTACAGTTCAACGACGCAGCATGTTGATCTGATGGGGTTTCTGGCCGCACAATCGCAAAAAATAAAGCTGTAACAATTTCCAGACCAAGGGAGACTTCGTCCAATGACATCGACCCGCAAAAACCTGGCAAGCCGCGCCATCTGCACAGTCGGCGCCGCCGGCGCGCTGCTCGCGCTGAGTGCAGCGGTCATGCCGGCCCAAGCCGGCGGCCCGCTGCCCTACGACCTGATCACGCCGCCGCCGAACGTCAATATCGCGATCATGTATAACGAGGTCACCACCGGCAATAGTTTCTACACCGCCGGCGGCACCAAGGTCGGTAACACCAGCGTCGTCACCGACGTGCCGATCCTGCGCTTCGTCCACTCCTTCGGGCAGGTGTTCGGTGCCCAATGGGGCGTGCAGATCATCGCGCCGGATGTCAATTTCATCGGTAACACCAAAGTCGGCGGCCAAAGCCTCTCCAATAACGGCGGCTTTGCCGAGCCGCAGCTATCGGCCTTCATCTACCCCTACAGCAACCCGACGCAGGATGCCTATCTGAATTTCACCTACTTCTTCAGCCCCGCCGTCGGTGCGTACAATCGCAACGTCTCGTTGAACGCCAGCAGCAATTCGGTCGTCAACAATTTTGAAGTCGGCTTCGGCCACCGCCTGTTCGGCGCACCGAAGGGCAAACGCCTCGACTTCGAAGTCTGGCTCGATGGCTATCTCTACGGCAACAACAGCGATGGTCCGCCGATCGGCCCGTTCAAATCCACCGTCCACACCGAAGCGGCGGGTCAGGTCATCGTCTACCTGCCCTATTATTTCCATCCGCAGACCGCCGGCTACGTCGGTCTGAGCTTCGAACAGACAATCGGCGGCAAGGCCTATCTCTCCTCGCCGATCGGCAATTTCGACACCGGCAATCGTAACGACGTCACCACCATCGGCGTCAATGCCGGCACCTTCCTCGCCCCCACCATCGCCGCACAGGTCTCGCTCACCTGCGCGTTCCGGTGGATCGCGATCACTGATTCCGTTTGATCGCGATCACGCAATCCGGTGGATCGCGATCATGGATTCCGTTTGATTGCGATC
>NZ_FTNE01000027.1 GCF_900156265.1 Acidiphilium rubrum | reverse complement strand
CGTGACGTTAAGCCACTCACCCCTTCGGCATTGTAGCGACGCACCCAGTCGCGCAATATCTGACGCTGCATGCCGCTCAACGCAGCTGCCTCCGCACGCGATTTGCCCTCAAGCACCAGCGCCAATGCCGAAAGCCGGCGAACCACATCGCCGTCGCGCTGGCGCGACATCAAACGGCGTAAATCGGCCGCCGTATGATCATGATTGGTGATCGCCAATGCCTGCGACATGATCCCTCCGTCCTCGCGAATCGACAGAAATCATTCAAACACAGCCACAAAAATTTGAGAATCCCCCGCGAGTCAACCGTTTAGGCGGTTGGTATTATTCTTCCAAATCATGAAACCGGGTGTAGTCGATCGCGAAACTGCCATCGGCCGCGCGATCGAAAATATCGACGAAACGGGCGCCGAATTTGATATCGGTGAAGTTATAGATATGGCGGGTCGCGACGGTCGAGAGCAGCGTGTCGTCGAGGCCGGTGAGGACGCAGATAAAGATGCAGTGCTCCCGCGCCAGGGCTTCGGCATCGAGCCCGTAGAGCGGGCTGGATTCGGTGATGCGATGCATGACCGACCAGGACAGCGCGAAGGCGGGTGAGCGGTCGCGCACCAGAGTGAGGTCGAGCAGGCGGCGCAGATTGTTGCCTTCGGGGTCGATTTCGTCGCGGGTCATGGCGACCGTCATTTCCGCGTTGGTCAGGGCGTTGCGGCGGCGGTTGGCGGCGCGGAACATCAGCGTGGGGACGCCATTGACCGGGTGAATGACGGCGATTTTCGAAAACATCACACGCGCCTGCGGCCGCGAGAGGCGGGCGAACAGCAGGCCGGTGGCGAGTGCGGTGGAGAGCAGGCCGGTGATGATTTCGACGCTGGCAACCGAATTGGCCAGGATGGTCTTGGGGTAGAGCACGCCATAGCCGGTGGTCGAGAAGGTCTGCACCGAGAAGAACACGGCATCGCCGTAGTTGCCGGGCTGGGCACCGCCGATGCCGCCGGTCAGCCAGTAGATCGTGCCGAACATGAAATTCATCGCCACGATGCCGAGTGCCAGCAGGCCGACCAGGGTGGCCAGCCGCATGGTCATCAGCGCGTGGAACAGGTCGGAAAAGCCGACGCGGCCGAGGCCGCGCCGTTCGATCCGGCGGAGCATTTCCGCCGAGAACGGCGCCGGCGTTTTGCGCGGGCGCCGTCTGGGTGGACGGAGCGTCAGGACTGCTGGCGGCGGAGGAAGGCGGGGATGTCGATCCCGATTTCCTCGTTATGGGCGAGGCGGACGGCCGGGCGTGGTTCGCTCTGCTGCACCGGTGCCACGGCGACATGCGGTGCCGGTGCCGATTGGTGCTGCTGAGGAGCCGGTGCCTGGTAGTGTTGCGGTGCCGCTTCCTGCGGCGTCACATAGGCGTGCTGCTGCGGCTCCTGGCGGGGGGCTTCGGTCGGCATCGGCTGCGGAGCCGCGGCACCGCGGAAGCCGTTGGTCATGCGGCTGAACAGGCTCGCCTTGCGCGCCGGTTCGGCGGCCCGGGGTGCATCGCGATAGGCGGCGGGTGCTGAGATCGGCGCGCGCATCGGCGGTTCGCCCTGCGTCATCGGTTGAGCGTGCATCGCCTGGGCGTGTGCGGCCTGGGTGGGGGCCATCGGTGCCTGTTGCGGTGCGTACTGCATCGGGCTGGAGGGAACCACGTTCAGAACCGGCTGCTGGTGCTGACCGGTGCTGGTGTTGCCGACCGCATCGGTCATGATACCGCCACCACCGCCCATGGCGACCAGTTTCGGCCGTTCGGACTGCGCCGGTGCGGCGGAATCGATGCCGGTGGCGACAACCGAAATGCGGACGCGGCCGCCGAGGTTTTCATCGAGCGCCATGCCGACCATGATGTTGGCATCTTCGTCGACTTCCTCGCGGATGCGATTGGCCGCCTGGTCAAGCTCGAACAGGGTGAGGTCGGAACCGCCGGTGATGTTGATCAGCAGGCCGCGCGCGCCCTTCATGTTGGTGTCTTCGAGCAGCGGGTTGGAAATCGCGGCCTCGGCGGCGCGGATGGCGCGGTCTTCGCCCTCGGCCTCGCCGGTGCCCATCATGGCCTTGCCCATTTCCGACATCACCGAACGGATGTCGGCGTAATCCAGATTGACCATACCAGGCACGACCATCAGATCGGTCACGCCGCGCACGCCCATGTAGAGCACATGGTCGGCCATTTCGAACGCTTCCTTCCAGCCGGTGCGCTCGTTGGCGACCTTGAACAGGTTCTGGTTCGGAATGACGATCAGGGTATCGACATAGTTCTGCAGTTCGGTGATGCCTTCATCGGCCGATTTCAGGCGGCGCTTGCCTTCGAAGGAAAACGGCTTGGTGACGACGCCGACGGTGAGAATACCGCGTTCGCGCGCCATCCGGGCAATCACCGGCGCCGCACCGGTGCCGGTGCCGCCGCCCATGCCGGCGGTGATGAACACCATATGCGCGCCATCGAGGTGGCGGGCGAGATCCTCGGCGGCTTCCTCGGCGGAGGCCTTACCGACTTCCGGCCGGCCGCCAGCGCCGTTGCCCTGGGTGATGTGCGGGCCAAGCTGGATGCGGCGTTCGGCGCGCGAGAGAATCAATTGCTGCGCATCGGTGTTCGCGACCACGAAATCGACACCGGGCAGATTGAGCGCGATCATGTTGTTGACCGCGTTGGTCCCACCGCCGCCGACACCGATGACGGTGATGCGGGGGGTGAAATCGGTGTGGCTGGTCTTCTGGGGGATGAGGTTGAGGGTCATGATTATGTCTCCTGGCAGGCGGGCGTTACGCGTTTTGCGATCGCGCGAAAGGCGGGTGAACGAGGGGTTGCGGCGTGGGGGCGGTGCGTCATGTCAGAGGCGCCGCTTGAGGAAATTGATGATGCGGCCAACGGCGCTGCTTGGCGTCTCGGCGGTGAAATCGAGATCGTGCATGGTCTGGCCATCGCCGGTGGCAAACGCCAGGAGCCCGATCAGTGTGGCGAAATTGGGCCCGGTCGCGGCATCCGGCAGGCCGATCACGCCGAACGGCCGGCCGAGCCGGACCTGCCGGTTGAGGATATGCGCGGCGAGTTCACGCGCGCCGACCAATTGTGCGGCACCACCGGTCAGCACCACGCGCCCACCGGCAGCGCGGCCGAGGCCGGAGGTTTCGATCCGGTCGCGCGCCAGTTCGAAAATCTCTTCGAGGCGTGGGCGGATAATCGAAACCAGCGCGCTGCGCGGCACTTTGGCGAGCTGATATTCCGCCTCGCCGACCAGCGGCACGTGCAGCAGTTCGCGCACATCGTCCGGGCTTTCCTGGCAACTGCCGAACAGGGTTTTCAACCGCTCGGCATGGGCAACCTGGGTGGACAGCAGGCGGGCGACATCGTTGGTGACGTGAATGCCGCCGATCGGCAGCTGGGCGGTGTGCAGCAGATGACCTTCGGCAAACACCGAAATCGTGGTGGTGCCGCCGCCCATATCGATCACGGTGGCGCCGAGCTCGCGCTCGTCTGCCACCAGAGTGGCGAGGCCGGCGGCGAACGGGGCGGAAACCATCGCCGATATTTCAAGCTCGCACCGCTCGAGGCAGGCGGTCATGGTCTTGATCGCGGTGGAGGCGGCATCGACAACATGAAGCTGCGCCGTCAGCGTGTCGCAATACAGGCCGCGCGGATCGGCGACGCCGCCGGTCTCGTCACTCGCAAAGTTCAGCGGCAGGACATGGATGGTGCCGCGCCCCTCGGTTGAGGCACGGGCGCGCGCTTCGCGGACGACGCGGCGGATATCATCGCCGGTGACGGCACGGCCATCGATCGGCCATTGCACGTTGAACAGCCGCGACTGCGGCTGGCCGCAGGACAAATTGACCACGACCGATTTCAACCGCATGTCGGCCTGGTCTTCCGCCGCACCGACGGCAGCGCGGATGCTGCGCTCGGCCTCGTCAAGATCGACGATGCCGCCCGCCTTGATGCCGCTGCCCTTCTGCCAGCCGAACCCCAGCGCGCGGAGCCGGCCATCGGACTCCGCACGGCCGATCAGGCAGGCGATTTTGGTCGAACCGATGTCGAGCACGCCGAACGGGCCGGATCGCGCGGGCCGCGGCCTTGCGTTGTCAGGCCGCCCCTCGCCTTTTGGCGATGGCAGCGCGGCACGCCTCGACATGTCGTTCATGGCGCGGTCCTTTTCATGATTGATGCCCCGGTGCTGCGGCTTCCGAAAGGAACCCCTTGGGATAGGGGCGCACCACCAGACGATCCGCGAGCCGCAGATCGATGGTCAGCACCGGGCGTTCCAGCAGGTTGATCCGGTCATCCGCCTGCATCAGCCGCGCCATCGCGGTCGCTTCGTGCTGGTCCGGCAGCTTGACCGTGGTGTGGTCGCGCAGCAGCAGATTCCAGCGCAGATTGTCGATCCGTTCCGCGGCGACGACGTGTTTGGCGATCGAGGGATATTGTTTCAGCAGGGCGAGCAGCGCTTTTGCGTGCTGCGGCACGCCGGCGCCGACCAGCAGCGGCAGGTCAGGGTCGTGCGCGCGGGCGGCCGCGGCATCGTGGCCGAGCAGCACGGTGCCGTCCGGCCCGATCAGGGCGAAGCGGTTGTCGGGCTGTTGCCAGATCGCGATGGGACGGCGCTCGACCACGGCAACCCGCACCGTATCGGGCAGCAGGCGTTCGACCGTCGCGCTGCGCACCGCCCCCAGGGCCGCGATCCGCGCCGAGGCCTGGGCGGGCGAAAATCCGAGGATCGGCATGCCCTTGGCCACACCGAGCGCCCGCTCGATCGCCGCGCGGGGCGTGGTCGAGGCACCGGAGATTTCGATATGGCGAACCCGGAAGCCGCCATCCGCCAGCACCGCGGCGGCGGCGTTATGCACCGGGCGGAACAGCGCATCGACCCCGCGCAGCCCGAGCGGCACGATCACCAGGGCAGACACGATGGCGATGCCGAAAATAATCGGCTTGCGCGATTTGCGCAGCCGGCGCAGCAGCAGGGTGCGCGCGCTGGGGCGATCCTGCACGACCGGCTTGCGGGATTTGGGTTTTACACGCGGCATGCGGCGTGCTCCACCATCCAGGCGCACAGCGCCGGGAAATCGATGCCGCAATAAGCCGCCTGCTCGGGCACCAGCGAGGTCGGCGTCAGGCCCGGCTGGGTATTGACCTCGAGCAGCACCAGGCGATCGGTTTCGTCATCGTATCGGAAATCGGCGCGCGAGGCGCCGCGGCAGCCGAGCGCGTGATGCGCCGCGACCGCGACATCCTTGGCCCGCGCGGTGATTTCCTGCGTCACGCGGGCCGGCACATCGTGGCGGGAGCCGCCTTCGGCATATTTGGCCGTGTAGTCGTAGAACCCATCAGAGCGGATTTCGGTCACCGCCAGCGCCCGGCCATCGAGCACGGCGACGGTGAGTTCGCGGCCCGGGATATATTCCTCGGCCATCACGGTGTCGCCGAACGGCCAGTCGCGCGCGATATCGGCGCGGCGATTATCGCCGTGGCGGATGATATGCACACCGACCGAAGAGCCTTCATTGACCGGTTTCAGCACATAGGGCCGCGGCAGCGGATCGGCCTCGGCGAGTTCGTCGCGCGGCACGATGCGATGCTGCGCCAGCGGCAGGCCGGCGGCGGCGAAAGCGGCCTTGGCGACCGATTTATCCATCGCCATCGCGGAGGCGCGCACGCCGGAATGGGTGTAGGGGATGCCCATATAGTCGAGCACGCCCTGGATCGTGCCATCCTCGCCGAAGCGGCCGTGCAGCGCGTTGAACACCGCATCCGGCGCGGGCGTGAGTGCGGCGATCACCGCGCCGAGATCGGCCCCGACCTCGATGGCGAGCACCTCGTAGCCGGCGGTGCGCAGGGCGGCGATCACCTGGCGGCCGGTGGCGAGACTAACCTCGCGCTCCGCCGAGATGCCACCGAACAGCACCGCGACGCGCTTGATGCCGGGCGAGGCGCCGATCATGACCGCGCCCCTGGCGCGACGCCGATGCGCTTGATTTCCCACAGCAGCGCAATGCCGG
This sequence comes from Acidiphilium rubrum, assembly GCF_900156265.1. Classification (GTDB taxonomy): domain Bacteria; phylum Pseudomonadota; class Alphaproteobacteria; order Acetobacterales; family Acetobacteraceae; genus Acidiphilium; species Acidiphilium rubrum. The sequence goes on along the minus strand of NZ_FTNE01000027.1, from coordinate 49,091 downwards.
TTTCGGCGCGCACGCGCGCGCGCACCGCATCGCCCAGAGCTTCGAGGTCGGCGGCGGTGGCGGCACCGCGATTAATCAGGAAATTGCAGTGTTTTTCAGAAACCTGGGCATCGCCGATCACCATGCCGCGGCAGCCCGCCTGATCGATCAACTGCCAGGCCTTGTGACCCTCCGGGTTACGAAACGTCGAGCCGCCGGTGCGCGCGCGGATCGGCTGGCTCGCCTCGCGATTGGTGCGGATATCGGCCATCCTGGCGGCGATCGCTGCCGGTTGATCGCCGCGCGCGATCAGGCGCGCACGCACAACGATGCCGCCCGGCGGCAGGCTGGCATGGCGGTAGGACAGCGCGAGATCGGCCGCGGTGTAGCGGGCGATGGTGCCGTCGCGCCCGATGATCTCGGCCCAGTCGAGCACGTCGCGGATTTCGCTGCCATAGGCGCCGGCGTTCATCGCGACGGCACCGCCGAGCGAGCCGGGAATGCCGGACAGGAATTCGAGACCGGCAAGACCGGCGGCGGCGGCGGTTTCGGCAATCGTCATGTCGAGCGCCGCCGCACCCGCGATCACGCCATCGGGCTCGATCGCGATGTCGCTGAAGCCGCGCGCGAGTTTGACGACGATGCCGGGAATCCCGCCATCGCGAATAATCAGGTTCGAGGCCGCCCCGATGATGGTAACCGGCAGTTCGGGCGGCACCGAAGCCATGAACGCCGCCAGATCATCGGCGTCCTGCGGGCGCAGCAGATACGCGGCCTCACCCCCCACCCGAAACCAGGTGGCCGCCCCCAGCGGCGCATCGAACGCGACCCGGCCGCGCGGGGTCGGCAGGCTGTCGCGCCAGTCGGCCTGGATGCTGGCGGCCATCATCGCAGGCCACCCTGGCCGCGGCGATTCTGATCGGTCAGCGCCTGCAACTGCGCCGGCAGCGCCTGCGCCCATTGGGTGATGGTGCCGGCACCGAGACACACCACGAAATCGCCGGGGCGGGCGATCGCGTTGACCATTTCGGCCAGATGATCGGGGCTGGCCAACGGCACCACGGCACGATGCTGGCGCGAGCGCAGGCCATCGATCAAGGCATCGCGATCGACGCCTTCGATCGGCTCTTCACCGGCGGCGTACACATCAGCGACGATAACAGTGTCGGCATCGTTCATGCAGGTGCAGAAATCATCGAACAGCGAGGCAAGGCGCGAAAACCGGTGCGGCTGCACGACGGCAATCACCTCGCGCGCGCCGGCCTGCCGCGCCGCCTTCAGCACCGCCGCGATCTCGACCGGGTGATGGCCGTAATCATCGATGATGGTGATGCCGCCGACCTCGCCGGTTTTGGTGAAACGGCGCTTGACGCCGGCAAACCCCGCCAGGGCGGCGCGCAGATCGATTTCGGGCACGTCCATCTCCAGCCCGATGGTGATGGCCGCGAGCGCGTTGGACACGTTGTGATTGCCGAGCATCGGCAGGCGGAACGGGCCCATCCGGCGCGCCTTGCCGCCGATGCGGTCGGACAGGCGCACCTCGAAGGTCGCGCCATTGCGGTCGGACATGATGCGCTCGGCACGGACATCGGCCTGCGGCGAGAACCCATAGGTGATCAGCCGATGATCCGACAGATCGGGGATCATCTGCTGCACCGCCGGATGATCGATGCACAGCACCGCGAAACCATAGAACGGGATGTTCGAGACGAACTGCCGATAGCCCGCCTCCATCGCCTCGCGGGTGCCCCAATGGTCGAGATGTTCGGGGTCCATATTGGTGACGACCGCGATGACCGAGGGCAGGCGAAGAAAGCTGCCGTCGCTTTCATCGGCCTCGACCACCATCCAGTCGCCGGTGCCGAGGCGCGCATTGGTGCCGTAGGCGTTGATGATGCCGCCGTTGATCACGGTGGGATCGAACCCGGCACCTTCGAGCACAGCGGCGACGATGCTGGTGGTGGTGGTCTTGCCGTGGGTGCCGCCGATCGCGACCGACCAGCGCAGGCGCATCAGTTCGGCCAGCATTTCAGCGCGCCGCACCACCGGGATCAGCTTGCTGCGCGCGGCCTGAACCTCGGGATTGTCACGCGGCACCGCGGTCGAGATCACGACGACCTGGGCGGCGCCGAGGTTGGCGGCGGCATGGCCGATCGCGACCTGGATGCCGGCGGCGCGCAGCCGGGCGACGTTGGCGTTTTCCGCAATGTCGGAACCCTGCACGGCGTAGCCCAGATTATGCAGCACCTCGGCAATGCCGGACATGCCGATACCGCCGATACCAACGAAATGGATCATCCCGATCCCGAGCGGCATCGCCCTCATGATACGCGCGCCGCGACACAGGATTGCACCAGATCGGCGAGCCGCGTGCTGGCATCGGCGATGCCGCAGGCGGCCGCCGCCTGGGCCATCGCGGCCAGCCGGCCGGGTTCGGCCAGCAGCGTCTCGACCGCGCGAGCCAGCACGGGCGGGGTGAGGCTCGCCTGATCGAGCCGGATGGCGCCGCCCTTGCGCGCGATCGCATCGGCGTTGTGGCGCTGATCGGTATTGATCGCGAGCGGGATGAAAATCGCCGGCCGGCCGATCACCGCGAGTTCGGCAACCGTCGAGCCCCCGGCGCGGGCGATGACCAGATGTGCGGCGGCGATGCGGGGTGCGACATCGGTGAAAAACGGTGCGAGGTCGTTGGTGATCGCGGCGGCATCCAGCAGCGCGCGCGCGGCCGCGATTTCGGGTTGCGGGCATTGCATGGTCAGGCGGATCCGGCGGCGCAGGGGTTCGGGCAGGGCCGCAAGCGCGGCCGGGATCAGGCTCGCAAAAATCCGCGCGCCGAGCGAGCCGCCCAGCACCAGCAGATCGATGGTTTGAGCGGGCGGCACGAAGGGCGCGGCGAGCAGGTTCACCACCGCCGGGCGCACCGGATTACCAGTCAGCGTGGTCTTGATCCGCCGTGGCACTGCCTCGGTCTTTGGAAAACTGGTCGCCAGATGATCCGCGATCCGCGCGAGCATGCGATTGGCACCGCCGAGGATGGCGTTCTGGTCGTGCAGAATAACCGCGGGCCGGCGACGCAGGCCGAGCGTTGCCACGATCGGCGGCACCGAGGGATAGCCACCGAACCCGATCACCGCCGCCGCGTCGAGCGTGGTGAGCAGGGTGCGGGCCGATTTCGTGCCGCGCGCGAGTTGCCGCAGGCCGGCGGCGACCAGCGCGGGGCTGCGCCCGGCAAGGCCGGCCCCTTCGATCACATGCTGCTCGCACCCGGCGAAGACCGCGGATTGACCGGCGCCGGAGCGCGCATCGGTCATCAGCACCACGCGCTCACCCCGCCGCATCAGCACATCGGCCACGGCTTCGGCCGGAAACAAATGACCGCCGGTGCCTCCGGCGGCGATGATGATGGGTTTGAGCATCGTGCCTCTCATGCCACCCGGTCCTGCATGGTCGCGCCGGCACCGCGTTCGGCGGCGCGTTCCGCGTGGTTGCGCTTGCGGGTCAGCGCGAGCAGGAATCCCATGTGCAGCCCGACCGCGAGCACCGCCGAACCACCGTAGGAAATGAACGGCAGCGTCATGCCCTTGGTCGGGATCAGCGACAGCGACGACGCCATGTTGATGAACGCCTGCAGCCCGAAACTGACCAGCAGGCCCGACGCCGCCAGGGCCACGAACAGATCGGTCTCACGCAGGATGCGCGCGAGGCCGCGCAGCACGATGACCGCGAAGATCAGAATAATGCCGAGGCAGACGATCAACCCGAATTCCTCGCCGGCCACCGCGAACACGAAATCGGCGCGCGCATCCGGCAGATAATGTTTCACCTGGCCTTCGCCGGGGCCACGGCCCCACAGGCCGCCGTTGCCGAACGCCGAAAGTGCGGTGATCGCCTGATACGCCTTGTCCTTGGTCGGGTGCAGAAACAGCATCACGCGCATGTGGACATGGGCGATGAACTCGAACGCCGCAAAACCCGCGGCCCCGAACCCGGCCACCGCGATGCCGACCCAATACACATTGAGCCCATCGAGGAACAACTGGACCAGGAAGGTCGAGGCGACCAGCGCGGTCGAGCCGACATCGGGCTGGCGCAGCAGCATCAGCAGCACCAAACCGTTGAGGCCGAGTGCTGCCATCATGCCGGGAAAGCCAGGGGTGCGGCGGCGCTCGGCGAGCAGCCAGGCGGTCGCGATGATCAGCGCGGGCTTGAGGAATTCGGAAGGCTGGATCGTAAAGCCGGGCAGCGCGATCCAGCGCCGCCCACCATCGATCACCACGCCATGCACCAAAGTGAAGGCGGTCAGGATCAGAAAAATGATGCCGATACCCAGTGCCGCGAGCTTGACCTGCTTGAGGTCGAGCATCGAGGTCGCGATCATCACGAAGGCGCCGACCGCGAGGTAGACGATCTGCTTGATCATCACCATCGTGCGCGGGTCGGACAAAGCGATATTGGTGGCCGGCGTCGCCGCAAGCGCCAGCACATAGCCGATGCCGACCAGCAGGATCAGGGCGGTGAGCATGACGCGATCGATGCTCCACCACCAGCGCCCGACGACCGAGGTATCCGCGCGTGAGAGAATCGGCATCAGGTGCACGCCGCCGGCAGGCTGATCGAACGTGCCGGGATCGAACGTGCGAGGGCAGCAAACTGCAAGCCGCGCTCAGCATAATTGGCGAACTGGTCGAAACTCGCCGCCGCCGGTGAGAGCAGCACGGTATCGATGCCGTGCCGGCGCGCGCGGTCGAAGGCCAGCGGCACCGCACGGTCGAGCGTGCCGGCGATTTCATGCGCGACGCCGTGCGCGGCGAGGGTTTGCGCGAACATCGAAGCATCGCGGCCGATCAGCACGGCATGGTCGATCCGGTCGAACCAGGGCGCCAGTCCAGCGATGCCGCCATCCTTGCCGATGCCGCCCGCAATCCAGACCACCCGCTCGAAACTATCGAGCGCGCGCGCGGCGGCATCGGCATTGGTGGCCTTGCTGTCATCGATGAAGTCGACGCCATCGATCGTCGCGATACGCTGCTGGCGGTGCGGCAACCCGGCAAAGCTCGCAAGCGCCGGTGCGATGCGGCCGCGTTCGATCCCCAGCGCCAGCGCCACCGCCGCCGCGGCGGCGGCGTTCTGCGCATTGTGCGTGCCGCGCAGCGCGGGCGCGGTTGACAGATCGGCGATCGGGCCAAATTCATCTTGCAGGATGCGACGATCGGCGAAAAAATCCGCCCGGTGATCGCCCGAAATCCGGATCAAGCTGGCCGCATGCGTTGCAATGTCCCCGGCCAAAACGCGCGACGGTTCGTCGTCGATACCGATCACCGCCGTATCGGTATCGGTTTGACGCGCAAAAATCGCTGCCTTTGCAGCGACGTATCCGGCCATGCTGCCATGGCGGTCGAGGTGGTCGTGGGTAAGGTTCAGCATTATGGCTGCATCGAAGCGCATCGTTGCGATTCGCTCCAACATGTAACTCGACATTTCCAGCACATAAATGCCGTCATCGGGCAGCAGCGGCAGCGCGAGCGACGCCGGCCCGAGGTTGCCGCCAGCGGCGACCGGCACGCCAGAGGTTGCGAAAATATGCGCGAGCAGCGCCGTCGTGGTCGATTTGCCGTTCGTGCCGGTAATGCCAGCGAATCGCGCGGCGCTGCCGGCGGCGCGCACCGCGCGGAACAACAATTCGGCATCCGACAGAATAGCCACGCCCCGCGCGCGCATCGCCGCCGCCTCGGGGTGCGGTGCGGGACGATCATGCGGAATCCCCGGCGAGAGGATCAGCGCGTCGAGCTGATCGACCTCGCTTGGCCTAGCGAGCGGAATACCAGCCGCCTGGGCCGCATCGCGCCGCGTCGCATCATCGTCCCAGGCGACCACCGCGGCCCCCATGGTCCGCAACGTGACGGCGGCGGGCAGCCCGTTCTGGCCAAGGCCGAGCACGGCGAAACTCTGGCCTTCGAACACGCGCGGCCAGGGTTTGATAACGTTGCTCATCGGATCTTCAGGGTTGCCAACCCTGCCAATCCCAGAATCATCGCGACGATCCAGAACCGGATCACGATCGTCGGTTCCGCCAGACCCTTCTTTTCGAAATGATGATGCAACGGCGCCATCAAAAACACCCGCCGGCCGGTGCGCTTGTACCAGAACACCTGCACGATCACCGAAACCGTTTCGACAACAAACAGACCGCCGACGATCGCGAGCACGATCTCGTTCTTGGTCGCAACCGCAACCGAACCGAGCGCGCCACCCAGCGCGAGCGACCCGGTATCGCCCATGAATACCGCGGCGGGCGGTGCGTTATACCACAGAAACCCCATGCCCGAGCCGATCAGCGCCGAGCAGAACACCGCGAGCTCACCGGTACCGGGTACGAAATTGATCTGCAGGTAATGCGCAAAAATGCGGTTGCCGACCAGATAGGCGATCAGCGCGAACACGCCGGCGGCAATGATCGTCGGCACGATCGCCAGACCATCCAGCCCATCGGTCAGGTTCACCGCGTTCGAGGCGCCCATCATGACGAACATCGCGATCAGCGGAAACGCCAGCCCGAACGGGATCAGCAGCGATTTGAACACCGGCACCGCCAGATCATCGGCAATCCCCGGCGGCATCAGCTCAGTGATCCAGATCGCCGCGACCAGGCCGATCAGCGCCTGGAACACCAGCTTGACCCGGCCGGGCACGCCCTTGGTGTTGCGCTTGGTCAGTTTCAGGAAATCATCGGCAAACCCGATCGCGCCGTAGCCGATCGTGACCATCAGCACCGCCCAGACATAGCCGTTTTCAAGATCGGCCCAGAGCAGGGTGGACACGCTCATCGCGATCAGGATCAGAAAACCGCCCATGGTGGGCGTGCCTTTTTTCTCGATCAGATGCCGCTCGGGCCCATCGAGGCGGATCGGCTGACCCTGCCGCTGGAGGGATTTCAGCCAGCGGATCAGGCGCGGGCCGAGCAGGAAACTCACGATCAACGAGGTGATGCACGCACCACCGGCGCGGAAGGTGATGTAGCGGATCAGGTTCAGCACGTGAAACGCGGCGCTGTGCGGCAGGAGAAGGGCGTAAAGCATCAGGCGGCGTCTTCAAGAAGAGTGATGATGGTGCGCATCCGCGAGCCGAGGCTGCCCTTGACTAACACGACGTCGCCGTCGCGCAGCGCATCGCGCACCGAAGGTGCGAGGTCAGCGGCGGTGGGTGCCCAGTGGCTCGCGCAGGCGGGCGGCAGATCATCGGCCAGCAGGCGCATCTTCTCGCCGCAGGCGAACACCAGGTCGGCGACCGCGGCCACCGGTGCCGCAAGATCGCGATGCTCGTCATCGGCGTAGTCGCCGAGTTCCAGCATGTCGCCAAGCACGACGATATGGCGGCCGGGATGCAGCGCCAGCACATCGAGGGCCGCGCGGATCGAAGCACCGGAGGCATTGTAGCTTTCATCAAGCAGGGTGATCGTACCACCGCCGATCCGCAGGCTGCGCTGCGCACCCCGGCCGGGGAGCGGGGCAAACCCATCGAGCGCGGCGGCCGCCGCTTCGGCATCGAGCCCGAGTGCCACAGCGGCAGCGAGCGCCGCCACCGCGTTGATCGCCATATGGGTGCCGGGCGCGGCAAGGCGCAGGCGCACGATGCGATTGAGAATGTTGGCGGTGACCGAGACACCGCCGGCATCGCTGTCAGCATCGAGCAGCCGGGCTTCGGCCAGATCATGCGTACCGAACGAGATGATCGTCGCACCATCCGGCGCGCGGCGCGCGAGGCGCGCGAGATGCGGCCCGCGCGGCAGCACCGCCGTGCCACCGGGCAGCAGGCCGCGCAGCACTTCGGCCTTTTCATCCGCGATCGCCTCGATCGAGCCCATCAGGCCGATATGCGATGCCGCGATGCTGGTGATGATCGCGACATGGGGTCGCGCAATCGCCGCGAGCGGGGCAATTTCGCCGGGGTGGTTCATGCCGATTTCAACCACCGCGTAAGCCGCATCGGCCGGCAGCCGTGCCAAGGTCAGCGGCACGCCGATATGGTTGTTGAACGAGGCTTCGGCGGCGTGCGTCGCACCGAAACCCGTGAAAATGCGGCGCAGCATTTCCTTGGTGGTGGATTTGCCGACACTCCCTGTAACCGCGGCAACCCGTGCGGCGCTGCGGGCGCGGCCGAACGCGCCAAGCCGGCTCAGCGCGTCCTCGGTATCCTCGACCAGCAAAGCCGGACCTGCGCCCGCATCCTGCGAGACCAGCGCACCGGCAGCCCCCTGCCGCAAGGCGTCGGGCACGAAATCATGCCCGTCGCGCGTATCCTGCAAGGCCACGAACAGATCGCCCGCACCCAGGCTGCGGCTATCGATCGCGACGCCGGATGCCGCGAACCGATCACGCGGAAACGCGCCGCCGGTGGCGATCGCGAGCTCGTCGGCGGACCATAATATCGTCATGCCAGCAGCGCCCGGATGATTGCGGCATCGTCGAACGGCAGCGTGGTGGTGCCAATGGTCTGGCCCTGCTCATGCCCCTTGCCGGCCACCGCGAGCACATCGCCCGCGCGCAGCATGCCAAGCCCGGTGGCAATCGCGGTGCGGCGATCGCCGATGTCATGCGCCTCGGGGCAGGCGGCCAAAATGGCGGCGCGGATCGCATCGGGATTTTCGCTGCGCGGATTATCGTCGGTCACGATAACGATATCGGCGCGGCGCGCCGCGACCGCGCCCATCAGCGGGCGCTTGCCGCGATCACGATCGCCGCCGGCGCCGAACACCAGGATCAGCCGCCCGGTGGCGTGCGGGCGCAGCGCGGTCAGCAGCCGATCGAGCGCATCCGGCGTGTGGGCGTAATCGACATAGGCGGCCGCCCCGTTGGCCAGAATGCCGGCGCGTTCCAGCCGGCCCCGCACCGGGGCGAGAGCGGTGAGGCGATCGACCGCGTCCGCGATCCCCAGCGCGCGGGCAAGCCCGGCGGCGAGCAAGGCGTTATCCGCCTGAAACCGCCCGGGCAGCGGCAGGACAACCCGGCGCGTCGCACCGGCGCTGTGGATCACCAATTCCTGGCCTTCCGGCAGCGGCGTGGCGCCGCGCAGATCGATCACCGAACCACCCTCACCCACCGTGCCCAGATCGGGACGATGAGCGCGCAGCAGCGCCAGCGTGGCGGGATCAAGATCGGCCATCGCCAGCGCGGCCGCATCGCGCGGCAGACATTCGGTAAACAGGCGTAGCTTGGCGGCGCGATAGCCAGCCAGATCGCCGTGGTAATCGAGGTGATCGCGCGTCAGATTGGTGAACCCCGCGGCGGCGAGATGCAGCCCATCGAGCCGGCACTGGTCGAGTCCGTGGGAGGAGGCTTCGAGCGCCACATCATCGATCCCGGCCTGTTTCAATTGCGCGAGCGTGGTGGCCAGCGTCACCGGGTCAGGCGTGGTCAGGCTTTCGCCCGGCGCAAACCCGGGCGCGATCAGGCCGAGCGTGCCGAGCGAGGCGGCGCTCCGGCCCGAAGCCACGATGATCTGGCGCAGGAAATCGACGGTCGAGGTCTTGCCGTTGGTGCCGGTGATCGCGGCAATCCGGCGCGGCAGCTTCCCGGCCAGTGCCACCGCAAGCTCCGCGAGGCGGCGGCGGGGATTGTCTTCGATCAGCAGCGGGCGCGGCGGCGTGCCGGCCGGCCAGGCGGTGCCAGGCGGCGCCAGCACGGCGGCGGCACCGCGCGCCACCGCATCCGCAATGAAGCGCGCCCCATCGAGCCTGGTGCCGGGCAGGGCAGCAAAGATCATGCCGGGCCGCACCGCGCGGCTGTCGGCGGTGATGCCGGTGATCGCACGCTCGGCGCCGATGATCCAATCGGGCGTCGCGTGCGTGATACGGGCCAGCCGGCTCATCAGCTCATCCCCCCGCATGGGTGAACGGCGGGGTGACGTTCATGGTCTGGTGCGAGACGGCACCGCCGATGATCGGGGCGGACGGCGCGCTGATGGTCTCCGCCGTGGCACCCAGCGGCTGCCACATTTCGGTGCGGGCGAGTGCCGCATCATGCGCCGCTTCATCGATCGCCGCGGGCGGTTTTTCACCGGCCAGCATATAAGCGTATTTGCTCGCCCCCGGCGGGAACATATGCCCCGGCCCGAGTGCCGAGCGGCCGGGCGGCGCGGTCGGGTCGACCGGAATCGACAGCGCGGCCTGCGCGCTGGCGAGCGCATCGCCCGAGCGCGGCATGATGCCAAGCATCGGGCCGATCCGCGCAATGATATTGGCCACCGCCGGCGCCGCGACATAGCCGCCGGTGGTAAAGCCATGGCAGAACGGCATCATTTTCTTGGTCGCGTGCGGCTGCAACACCACCACGTACACCACGTAGCGCGGGTTGGTCATCGGGAACGCCGCCATGAACGAGGCGTTGTTCAGGTGCTTCATGTAGCGCCCGCCCGGCCCGACCACCTGGGCCGTACCGGTCTTGCCGCCCACCAGATAGCCCGGCACGCGGGCGTAAACACCGGTGCCGTTGGGCGCCACCACGACATTACGCATCATCTTGCGCATGATCAGCGAGGCTTTCGCGCTCATCACGCGCACGCCGGCGGGCGGTGGCCCGGCATCATCGAGCGAGGGTTTGTAGTAGATCCCGCCGTTCACCACCGGCACCACCGCCGAAATCAGTTGCAGCGGCGACATCGCGATGCCGTTGCCAAAGCTCACGGTCATGGTGGTGAGCAGTTTCCAGTTCGATTTCGGGTGATACATCGCCGGCTGCGCCTCGGGCAGCTGGATCGGCGGCTTGCCGAAGAAGCCGAGTTTTTTCAGCCAGGCGCGCTGGATGTCCGGCCCCAGGATCGTCGCGATGCGTGAGGCGCCGATATTGGAAGACACTTCAAGAATGTGCGGCACCGCCATCCAGATATGCGCGGGCTCGAAATCAGTCACGGTGAAGCGGCCGACATGCAGCGGATGCGTGGTATCGAACCGGTCCCAGTAATGGATCATGCCGGAGTTGATCGCCATCGACAGCGTCATCAGTTTGAACACCGAACCGGGTTCGTAGTCGCCGGAGACGCAGCGGTTGAACCGGTCGTTGGCGGGTGCCGAACCCAGATCGCCGGCGCTGTAATCGGGCAGGCTCGCCATGGCGAGCACGCGCCCGGTCCGCGCCGAAATCACGATGCCGCAGGCCCCGATGCCATCGTAATCGGTCATCGCCTGCAGGGTTTCCTGCCGCACGATGCCCTCGGCCCCGATATCGATCGACAGCCGCAGCGGCGTCGCCGGATCAGCGGTCAGCGTTTTATTGAAATACTGCTCGACGCCGGCAATACCGCGCTGATCCGGCGTGACGCCACCCAGAATATGCGCGGCCAGATCGCCTTCCGGGTAATGCCGATGCTCGATATCCTCGAAATACACGCCGGGAATGCCAAGCTGGTTGACCGCGAGCTCCTGCTCCGCGGTCAGGCCGCGATCGAGATAGACGAAGTCGCGCTTGCGATCGGCGAGGCGGGATTCCAGCCAGCCGGGATCAAGCGCGGGGATCACCGCGGCGATCTGGCGGGCAACCTCACCGGGATCGCCGATCTGCTTGGGATTGGCATACAGCGCCGCTCCCGGCAGCGAAACCGCGAGAATAACGCCGTTCCGATCGGTGATTTCGGCCCGCGCGGGCGGCGGCAACAAAATATTGGTGCGCGGCAGTTCGGCGGCGATCGCCGCGGCATCCGGCCTGGTCGGATTGATCACCGACACATCGATCAGCCGCCCCGCAAGAATACCGTAAATCAGCAGAAACCCGACCAGGCCGAACACCATGCGCTTCTGCAGCACACCCAGCGCGGCGCGGCGCGCCAGATCGGGCGTGGTGATCCGCACATGCTCGACGCGCGGCGTCGCACCCTGCTCCGGCGCACCCGGGTTGCGCGCGGTATTCCACGCACCGGACCGCCGGGGAACATGCGGCGGCATCTGGTCCGGATGCGGGGCCTTGGTCATGGCGCGGTGCTGCCGACCGGGCGCGGCGGGGCCAGATTGGCGGCATAGCCACCGAAAACCGAGGTCGAAGCACCGGCTGCGGGGCGTGGCGCCGCGTGGAACGGCCGCTGCGGCACCGGCGGCGCGATGGGCGCGGATTGCGCGTTGATCGTCATCACCTGCGCGCCCATCGGGCGGACCGTGCGCGCCGGCGCCAGCACCGATCGGCCAAGCGGAATCGGGTGCGACCACACCGGATGCGCCGCTTTCGGCAGCGCATGGCGCACCACCGGCAGCGCGACCCGGTGAATGATCGGGCGCTGATGCGCCGAAATCACCGGCCGCGCCGCGGCAAGCCGCGTCGTTGCCGTGGCCGACACACGCGTGCCGGATTGATGCTGCGCCGGCGCCGCGACCGGAACCGCGTTGGGCGGCAGCACCACCGCCGGCGGTGCGATCGAGGCGATCGGACCGGACGCCGCGGTTGCATCGGGCAGCTGGCTCGGCATGGGCGGCGGCAACGGCAGATGCGGCACGGTAGCACCCGGTGGCGGCAGCCGGTCGGCCAGTTCGGACCACGTCACCAACTGGTCCGGCGCCATCGGCTTGAGTTCGGGCAGAAACATCGCGGCAAGCCGCGTCAGGCGGTTGGGATCGGTCTCAAGCGCCCATTCGGCGCGCAACACCCGGATGCGCTGCTCGGAGGCGCGGATCTGGCTGGTCACACCGCCGATCTGGCGATCGAGCTGTTCAGCCTGATGCTTGACCACAAACATCCACGCACCGGACGACAGCGCCATCAGCGTGGTCACGAAGGTGACGGGGCGGATCATGCCGCCACCCGTTCGATCGCGCGCAGCCGGGCAGACCGGGCGCGCGGGTTGGCGGCGACCTCGGCATCGCCCGGCGTGATCACGCCCTTGGTCAGCGGTTTGAAATCGGCCAGCGCGGTCGGCAAAATGCTGGACGGATCATGGCGCGAAGGCCCGGCGGTACGGCCGGATGCGGCCTGCATGAAGCGCTTGACCATGCGATCCTCCAGGGAATGAAACGAAACCGCGACCAGCCGGCCACCGGGCGCGAGAAGTGATGCCGCCTGCGCGAGGCCGCGCTCGATCTCCGCCAATTCCTGGTTCACCTCGATCCGCAACGCCTGAAAGCTGCGCGTGGCGGGGTGGATGCCGGATTTATCCGGGCGCACCACGGTGCGGATCACCGCGGCAAGATCGGCGGTGGTTTCGAACGCCTGGGTCGCGCGGCGCGCCACGATCGCGGCGGCAATCCGGCGCGAGGCGCGCTCCTCGCCGAACTGGTACAGAATATCCGCAAGCTCGGCCTCACCGCGGGTATTGACGATCTGTGCGGCGGTCTCGCCGGTCGATCCCATGCGCATGTCGAGCGGCCCATCGCCGCGGAATGAAAAGCCGCGCGCCGGATCATCGATCTGATAGGACGACACGCCGAAATCGAACACCGCACCGTCGAGCGCCGAAACCCCCGCCGCCTTCAACAAATCGAGCAGATCGCCAAACCGCCCCTCGATCAGATGCAGCCGGTCGGGATATTGCGCCGCCAGCGCCGCCCCGCGCACGATCGCGGCCGGATCACGATCGATCGCCCAGATCGTGCAGCGCGCCGCTGCCAGCAGGGCCGCACTGTAGCCGCCGCCGCCGAACGTGCCATCGAGATAAATGCCGCCGTCGCGCGGTGCCAGCATCGCCACCGCCTCGTCGCGCAAAACGGGAACATGGCCGCTCACAGCGCCACCCCGGATGGCAGCGTCATGCTCGCGGCCCGCTCCGGGTCACGCACCGCGGCACTGCGCCGCTCGGCCGCTTCCGGCTCCCAGATCTGAAACGTCGAGCCGACGCCCTTGAACACCACGGAATCGGTCAGCCCGGCATGGCGGACCAGTTTTTCGGGCAGCAGCACCCTGCCCTCCTTGTCGGCATCGAGCTTATAGGCATCGCCATAGATCAACTCGGCCAGATCATCGTGCTGGTCGCTGAAAATCTGCAAATGATCGAGCTTCGCCGCCAGCGTCTTGAACATCGGCTCGGGCCAGGCCTCGATGCAGGCGTGCTTGTGCGAGGGGCGAAACACCAGCTTGATCGGCTCGGCATCACCGCGCAGCTCCGCCCGGAACGCGGCGGGGATCGAAACCCGTCCCTTCGCGTCGAGCCGGTTCTGGTGGGTGCCGAGAAATTGGCTCATGCGGCTGCGTCAAAGCCCTTTCGTCTCGCCTGTTATGCCTCGCTGCAAGCGATCGAATGCAAGGAATCAACCATCGCACCCGATTCGCCGTGGGTGAACATGGGATATCATGGGCAAATATGGGCGTCAAAGGGTTTTATGCCTGCGAATCATAATAAACATCGACACTATCGCCAACAAATCCGAATCGTTAATGAATGATAAACAGACAAATTAACAACTCGACTATGTTTCTGTTTTGTTCCCATAGACAAGCGCGCACGATTGATTGTCGCCCGCCGCAGCGCGGTCGACCCGCCGTCAGCGAATCGTAATCGGCAGCATTGTGAGCCGGTGCAGCCGCGTCATCGCGACGACCGCGCGCAACTGCGGTGGCAATGCGGCGATCGCAAGCGGATTGGCCCGCTGCAACACCCGCGCCAGCAGCGCGTGAATACCCGGCTGTGCATTGCCATCGGTAATGTCCAGCGGCGCGTGCACCGGCAGTTTCAGCGCGGCGCGCACCGCATCGAACGCGGTATGATACCCGCCGATCTGATCGACCAGCCCGCGCTGCTTGGCCTGCTCCCCGGTCCACACCCGCCCCTGACCGATCGCATCGATCTGGGCCGGCGTCATGTGCCGCCCGGATGCCACCCAGCCGACGAATTGCTGATAGTCGAGCTTGAGCATAGTCTGCAGATTGGCCATCTGCGCCGGTGTCCACGCCGTGGTCGGGCTGTCGAACAACGCATTCGCCCCGCGCGACGCCCCCGCAACCGTCACCCCAATCTTGTCAAGCAGCCCACCGAAACTCAGCTTGCCCCCGAGCACGCCGATCGAACCGGTCAGCGTCGCGGGGTCAGCGACCAGCACGGCGCCATGGCTCGAAACCCAGTAGCCGCCCGAGGCATCGAGCGCGCCCATCGAGACGATCAGCGGCTTGTGCACCGCCTGCGCGCGCGCGACCTCCGCTCCGATCAGCGCCGATCCGGTCACGGTGCCGCCCGGCGTATTCAGCCGCAGCACGATCGCCTTGATCGATGGATCATCCAGCGCATCGCTGATTTCACCCGCAAGCCGGCGCGGATCGATCTTGCCGGAATCACCGCTGGCCGAGGGTGCCTCGATATCGCCGGCCGCCACGATCAGCGCCACCTTGGTCGCCCCCACCGCCGCCTTCGGCGCGTCGGCCACGTAGCGCGCCAGACCGGCGGTGCGCCCCTTGAAATGATCGATCCGCGTATCGAGCGGCAGCACTTCATCGATCAGATGATCCACCTTCGCCTGATCCGGGCTCAACGGCGCCTGATCGATCAGCGCCTTCACCTGATCCGGGCTCTGATGCAGCCGTGCCGCGATCGGCGCGAGGGCCGATTGGTAGAGCGAGCCGGCCAGGCTATCGAGCATCGCGCTGTTCGCCCGCGAGGGTGCCGAGCGCGTATACATCTGCGGGTAGGTCTTATATTTGCCGATATGGGCGAACTGGGCATCGACCCCGACCGTCTTCAACAAACCAGCGGCAAACGGCGTTTGCAATGCGAGGCCGGTCACCCCGAAATCGCCGGAAGCGGATAATTCAATCCGGCTCGCCGCGGTCGCCACCACATAGGCGCCGAGCCCGGCAGCCCCATCGAGCGACATGGCGCGCGCGATAATCGGCTTGCCGGTCTCGCTGCGGAACCGCGCGAGCGCATTGTGCAACTCTTCGGCCGTGGTCAACGAACAGCACGCGCTGCCGAGTTCGATATCGATCCCGCTGACCCGGCCATCATGCCCGGCGCGGTCGATCGCCTCGACCGTCTCGACCAGATTGGGCCGGGCGGTGCCGTCGAAATTCATCCAGGCCGGCTCGCGCGGCGCATCGGCCGGCGGATGCGTCAAATCCAGCACCAAAGCGAATCGGCCCGGCAGCGGCTTGACCCGGCTCGCCTCCAAATGCCGCACCGCAGCACCTGAGAGAATGATGACCAGCAGCAGAATCACCCCGAGCGTGAACACCACGATCTTGACCAGACGCCACAGCAGTATCGCGATACGGCCGGCAATGGAACGCGGTGGTTGGGCTTCGCTCATCAGACGCCTCGAAATGTTCGCCCGTTTATGTGGCCAACCGCCCCGGTCAGGCAAGCCTCACGCCGGCTACGTCACCGTTTCGAACCCGGGCTTGCCGATGTCCGAGGGGTATTGCGCCACCCGGCGGAACTGCCGTGCGTCATAGCCCTGGTGATAGAACCGTTCGAGCATGGCCTGATACACCGCAGGGTTCATGCGTTTCTCGCGCGCGAAAATCCAGCCCAGCGAGCGGTTGGGAAACCCGGCCATGAACGCGGAATAATCCGGCTCGATCTGCATGATCACATACGGCACACCGATCGACCCGCTCAGCGCCGTCACCCGCCAGATCGCGTTATCGGTCCCCGGCTCGACCTGATCGATCGAGGTGAACTGGAACAGCTTCGCATCGAACGACTTGGGATAGGCGTTGTACTGATCATCGATCGCGCCATCCCCCCGCTCGGTATAGACCGCATAGGCGCCGACGTAGTTTTTCTCGGCGAAATACGGGATATGGCCGTTGATGTACCATTTGCCCATGAACCGGCCGAGATCGACCGAGGCATGTTGCAACGGCTTGTACGGGTAGGAACTGGTATCGAGCGTGCAACCGGCCAGCAGCGCCGGTGTCGCGGCCAGCAAAGTACGGCGAGCGAGTTTCATCATCGTATGCGTCCCCTTCATCTACCTATCGTCGATACGATCGGTGTCCCGGCTTGGATGTGGGGTGGCATACGCAACGTATCAGGTATGGCCCGCCTCGATCGCGGCGATCACCGCGTTGGTCACCTGAACCGTGGTGGCATCGCCACCCAGATCGCGGGTGCGGGGGCCGTTCGCTGTCACCTGCTCGACCGCATTCATCAACCGGGCTGCCGCATCCATCTCACCCAGATGCTCGAGCATCTGTGCCGCGGTCCAGAACGCACCGACCGGATTGGCGATGCCCTTGCCCGTGATATCGAACGCCGAACCATGGATCGGCTCGAACATCGAAGGATAGGTCCGCTCCGGATTGAGATTGGCGGTGGGCGCAATGCCGATCGAACCGGCCAGCGCCGCCGCCAGATCGGACAGGATATCCGCGTGCAGATTGGTCGCAACGATGACATCGAGGCTGGCGGGGTCATGCACCATACGCACCGTCATGGCATCGACCAGCATTTTATCCCACGTCACGTCAGGATATTCGGCGGCGGTGCTGGAAGCGATCTCGTCCCACAGCACCATGCCGTGGCGCTGCGCGTTGGATTTGGTCACCACCGTAATATGCTTGCGCGGCCGCGACCGCGCCAGTTGAAACGCAAACCGCATGATCCGCGCAACACCGGCGCGCGTGAAAATCGAAACCTCGGTCGCGACTTCCTCGGGATGGCCGCGATGCGAACGCCCGCCCTGCCCGGCATATTCGCCCTCGCTGTTCTCGCGCACGATCACCCAGTCGAGATCCGCTGTGCTGCAATCGCGCAGCGGCGAGCGCAGACCCTGCAAAATCCGGGTCGGGCGGACATTAGCGTATTGATCGAACCCCTGGCAGATCGCGAGGCGCAGCCCCCACAGCGTGATGTGATCTGGAATATCCGGCGCCCCGACCGCGCCGAAATAGATCGCATCGAACCCCCGCAAACGATCGAGCGCATCCGCCGGCATCATGACCCCGTACTTGCGGTAATGGTCCGATCCGTAATCGAAGCCCGTCACATCGAGGCTGAAGCGGTTGCTGTGCTGCGCCAAGGCCTGCAACACCGCAACACCGGCCCCGATCACCTCGGGGCCGATGCCGTCGCCAGGAACGCTGGCGATGCTGTAGTGCTTCATTCCGCCGGCTTGCCCATCGGCATCCGCACGCTGGGTGCCACGTCGCGCACGTTGATCGTGAGCATCAGCAGCCCGGCCGCGAACAGCGAGAGCGCGAACAGGATGGCGGTGGCATAGAAATTACCCGTCACATCCTGCAGATACCCGCCGAGGAACGGGCCGAGATACCCACCCAGATTCCCGAGCGCGTTGATCAACCCCATCGCACCACCCACCAGGGCAACCGGCAGGGTGCGCGAAGCGGCGGCCCAGAACGGACCATCGTAGGACAGCGCCCCGCCCATCGCGAGGCACAGGAACACGATCGACAGCACGATCATCGAGCTGCCGATCGTGACCGACAGGATCAGGCTGATCGAGGCCAGCATCATCGGCAGGAATACATGCCACGAATACCGCCGGTCGCGATCCGCCCACCAGCCATTCGCGAACAGCATCACCGCCGCGACGACATAGGGCAGCATCGCAATCAACCCGACCGCGCCGAACCCGGCATGGGTCAGGGTTTTCAACAAGGTCGGCATCCACATGTTCAGACCATAGAAGCCGATCTGCACCAGAAAATACACCGCAACCAGGCGCCAGACGGTGGCGGATTTGAAAATGCTCGAGAACGGCCCGGGCACCGGTTCGTTCGCCCGGTCCTGCGCGATCGAGCGGTTGATATAGTCACGCTCCGGCGGCAGGCACCACGATGCATCTTCCGGACGATCCTTGATAAAGATCAGCCACAGCGGCAGCGCAATAATGAAGGGCAGCGCGCCTTCGACGAAAAACAGCGTCCGCCAGTCCGACATCGAGATGATGAAGCCCGACAGCGGCTGCGTAATGATCGAGGAAATCGCGAGATTGGCGATCCAGAACCCATAGGCGCGGGCGCGCTCCTGCACCGGGAACCAGTGGCTCAGCAGCACCAGCGTCGCCGGCCAGATACCGCCCTCGGCAACGCCGAGGAAAAAGCGCGCGATGATCAGCTGCGTGAAGTTCTCGGCAAACCCGCAGGCCAACGCCATCAGGCCCCAGAAGCAGATCATGATCGCGACGAATTTCTTGGCCGACCAACGTTCGGCGAGCCAGCCACCGGGGATCTGCAACAGCACGTAGCCGACGAAAAAAATACCGCCCGCCGTGCCTTCCTGCGCCTTGGTGGTGTGAAAATCATGGCCGATGCCCGCGAAGGCATAGGCGATATTGGTTCGGTCCATAAACGAAATGATATAAACGATCATCGCGATCGGAATCAGTCGAAACCATCGGGAGTTGCCGATCGGGCCGGCCATGCTGGTCGCACTCATTGTCGTTTCCTCCATTGCTCGTTCAGCCGTTGCCGGCGGACAATCTTTTCTCGTCACCAACCGGTTGCTGGACGATCAACCGGCCTTCGCATTATGATAGCGCTATCATATCCTCTGAGTACCATCCCGGAACTACCCCGGAGGCTTATCGATAAACCACCGGGGCGAAAACGGCAATCATGGGCGTCGGCCGCCGCCAGACCATGCCGTCAACTATGCGCCATCGAGACATCCTTGGATTCCGGCCCGAACAGCATCAGCACCACGATCACCACAGCCACGATGCCGATCACCCAAGCCATTGCCAATCCGTAATTATGCCCGTGCGAGGCCGCAAAACTCGCCTGCAACGTCGCGTTGTACGAGGCGAGGAAATTGCCAAGCTGATACACGAACCCCGGGAACGTCGCGCGGATCTCCTTGGGCGACAATTCGTTCAGATGCACCGGAATCACGCCCCAGGCACCCTGCACGCAAATCTGCATCAGAAACGCGCCCAGGCCGAGCATCACCGGCGTCATCGAAAACGCCCAGAGCGGGATCAACGGGATCGCAAGCCCGGCCGCAATGCCGATCGTCAGGCGCCGCCCGATCTTCTGCGACAGCAGGCCGAACGCGATGCCGCCGATCATCGCACCCAGATTATAGATCAGCGCGATCGTGGTAATCGTTGCGTGGCCGAAATGGTGCTGCTTGCCCAGAAACGCGCTCGGGTAAAGGTCCTGCGAACCATGCGAAAAGAAATTGAACGCCATCATCAGGATCACCGCATACACGGTCAGACCCAGATGCTTGCGCAGCACCGTTGATACCGGCACCCGCGGCTGACGCGCCATCTCGCGCCACACCGGGCTCTCCGGCACCGAGGAACGGATATACAGCACCAGCAGCGCGGGAAACGCCCCGATGATGAACATCCCCCGCCAGCCGACATAGGGAAACGCAAACCCGAACAGCACGGTCGCCAGGAAATACCCCGCCGGATAGCCCGATTGCAGCAGGCCGGACACCCAGCCCCGCCAGCGCGCCGGAATGGTTTCCATGGTCAGCGACGAGCCGATCCCCCATTCACCGCCCATCGCAATGCCATAGAGCGCGCGCAGGATCATGAACGCGGTCAGGCTGGGCGCGAAGCCGGTTGCGAGTTCGAACAATGAAAACGCCACGATATTGACCATCAGCATCGGCCGCCGCCCGTACCGATCCGCCAGCCGGCCGAACAACAGCGCGCCAACCGGCCGCATCGCGAGCGTCAGCGTAATCGCGATCGTCACCGCGGTGATGCCGACATGGAACGTCTTGGCCACCGCCGAGAAGGTAAAAATCAGGATGAAGAAATCGAACGCATCGAGCGTCCAGCCCAGAAATGCCGCGATCACCACCTTGCGCGCGGTCGCGATATCGGGCTCGGTCATGGAACCCCGTGTGTCGGACATCATCTTCCCCCTGATGCGCTGCGGCAGCCACCCTGCCCTGCTTCGCGCCTTCTAGCGAAAAACGACAAGGCGGCAACCCCACGCCCACGGGAGCGCGCGCGACGATCACCACGCGTTATCGCCTTGGCAAACCACGGCAATACCGGGCATGCTGGCACCGACCCGCACCCGAAGGACGCGCCGCATGGATGTCGCATCGTCAACCCCGACCGCAGCGCCCACGATCAGCCGCACCGTCATGATCCTGGGCGCTTCGATCGGCAACGCGCTCGAGTTCTACGATTTCGTCATCTACGGCTTCTTCGCGACCGATCTCGCCACCGCTTTCTTCCCCGGCCATGACGCCACGACCAAACTGCTGCTGACCTTCGGCACCTTCGGCGTATCGTTCCTCGCCCGCCCGGTCGGCGCCGTCATTCTCGGCACTTTCGCCGATCGGCGCGGCCGCACCGCCTGCATGATCCTCGCCGTCTCGTTGATGACCCTGGCAAGCGCGCTGATCACCCTGATGCCGTCGCGCGCCAGCATCGGCCTGCTCGCACCGCTCGGCATTCTGCTGGCACGCCTGATCCAGGGCTTCGCGCTCGGTGGCGAGTTCGGCAGTTCGACCGCGCTGATGATCGAGCATTCACCCGGCCGCGAAAGCCACGCCGCAAGCTGGCAGGGCACCAGCCAGAATGTCGCGGGCCTGTGCGCCGCCGCGGTCGCCTACGGGTTGAGCCTCGCCTTGTCGACGGCCGCGTTTCAGCATTGGGGCTTTCGCATCGCCTTCGCCATCGGCACGCTGGCCGGGCCGATCGCGATCGTGCTGCGCCGCCATCTGGTCGACGCGCCCGGCTTCATCGCCCAGCAGCGCAACCCGGCCGACACCGCAGCACGCGACCCCTCCACCGGCGGCGGCATCGCGATTGCGGCCGGCATGGTCGCGATCGGCACCGCCCAGACCTATCTGATCGTCTATCTGCCGACCTACGCCGCAACCCAGCTGCACATGACCCAAGGCAAGGCGCTCGGCGCGATCGTCCTGCTCTATATCGTCACCCTCGCGATCGTCCCGCTGCGCCTGCTGATCGCCCGCCGGTTCGACACATCGCACCGCAGCCGGGACATGATCATATCCTGCGTCGCGATGATGGCGGCGGGCTATCCGGCGTTCATGCTCCTCGGCCTCTGGCCCAGCGCAACCGCGCTGTTTCTGATCCCGCTGTTCTTCACGGTGATCGGCCTGCCCTACAACGCGCCTCTGACCGGTTTCATGGGCATGGTGTTCCCGATCAGGCATCGCGGCATCGGTCTGTCGGTGGGTTACGCGATCGGCATCGCGCTGTTCGGCGGCTTCGCCCCGTTCATCAACACCTGGCTGATCGAACAGACCGGCGATCCCCGCAGCCCAGGTCTCTACCTCGGCCTCGCATCGATCATCACGATCATCGCGATCGGTTTCGCCAAGTCCCGCCTGCCCCCGGCGGACAACGCCCCTGCGGGACGGCGTTGATCACCGGTCAGGCGGAAAGCCCGTAAAAAAATGAATGGTCGGAGTAAGAGGATTCGAACCTCCGGCCCCTGCGTCCCGAACACAGTGCTCTACCAGGCTGAGCTATACTCCGTTGGGGAGGCGTATAACCAAGGGGACTCGGTTCCGCAAGGCGCTGATCGTTTTCGCATCGTCCCGCCAGCATTGCGCCGCCCGCCGGCGTGCCCTGCGCCCCCGCTGGTTGCTGATATTTAACCGTTCTGTGGTTCACCCCGATGCTCGCACCCTCGCATATTGGGTGCTAAGGAGCGCGCCATGCCTGGACCATTGAAAGCCGGCGACCGCCTGGCCAAGGACAAATCGCCGCGCACCAAAGGTGCCCCGGCGCCGAAACGACCGCGCAAGCAGCGGCCGGGACTCGCACGCGTCGCCGGCGGCGTGCTCGCGCGCGGCGTCTATCGTCTCGCCCTCCTCGGCATCGTGGCCGGCGTGGTCATCGGCGGCGGCGTGTTCCTCTATTTCAGCAACGGCCTGCCGAGTGTCGCCAAGCTGCGCCATTACGAACCCCCGCTCGAAACCCGCATCTACGCCGACAATTTCCGCCTGATCGCGGCGCTCGGCACCCAGCACCGCATCTACGTGCCCTACAACCGCATCCCCCAACTCGTCTCGCGTGCGTTCATCTCCGCCGAAGACCGTAATTTCTGGACCGAACCCGGCATCGACCCGCTGGCGATCGTCCGCGCCGGCTTCGTCGACATGACCAGGCTCGGCAGCCACGAACGGCCCCTCGGGGCCTCGACCATCACCATGCAGGTGGTCAAGAACATGCTGCTCGACAACCGGATCGATTTCGCCCGCAAGGTCAAGGAAGCCATCCTCGCCCTGCGCGTCAATCGCGCCATGAGCAAAAAACGCATCCTGACCCTCTACCTGAACGAAATCTATCTCGGCCAGAACGCCTGGGGCGTCGCCGCCGCGGCCGAAGCCTATTTCGACAAGCCCTTGTCCAAGCTCACCATCGCCGAAGCCGCGACACTGGGCGGCCTGCCCAAGGCGCCGACCAACTACAATCCCTTCCTGCACCCCAAACGCGCGCTCAACCGGCGCAACTGGGTGATCGGTCGCATGCGCGACGACGGCGTGATCACCAGCGCCGAAGCCCAAACCGCCATCGCCTCGCCTTTGCTGCCCAAGGCCGCCGCCGGCACCCGCCCGGTGCCCGGCGCGGGCTATTTCATCAACGCCGTCGAGGCCCAGCTGGTCCAGATGTTCGGCCAGAAAACCACGATGGAAGGCGGCCTGATCGTCCGCACCAGCCTCGACCCCCGGCTGCAAGCCACCGCGATGGACGCGATGCGCAACCGCCTGGAAGCCTACGACCACGAATTCGGCTTCTACCACGGCCCCGTCACCCGGCTGAGCATCGCCGATCTGTCGAACAACTGGGCCGCCGCCCTCGCCAAACAAACCACCCCGGCAGGGCTGCGCCGGCGCTGGCGCCTCGGCGTCGTGGTGAGCGAAACCCCCGCCCTCGCCCATATCGGCTGGATCCAGGGTGACAATGCCGCCGCCACGCGCACCGGCACAATCACCCTCGCCGCCCTGCAATGGGGCCGCCCGCTGGTCAACGGCCACCCCGGCCCGCTGCTCCGCTCGGTCGGCCAGATGCTCAAACCCGGCGACGTCATCATGATCGACCCGCACAAGCCAACCAAAGGCGGCACCGTCTCGCTCGAACAGATCCCCGTCGTCGAAGGATCGATGCTGAGCATGAACCCCGAAACCGGCCGCGTCAGCATCATGGTCGGCGGCTGGAGCAACCGGATGAGCCCGTACAACCGGGCCACCCAGGCGCATCGCCAGCCCGGCTCCAGCATCAAACCGTTCGACTACCTCACCGCGATGCAGGCCGGCATCCAGCCCGACGCCACGATTCTCGACGCACCGTTCACCCAGCGCCTCGCCGATGGTCAGTTGTATCGACCGGGCAATTACGAAATGAGCTTCCTCGGCCCGGTGCCGGTGTTCTACGCCATCGAACAATCGCTCAACCTCGCCACCCTGCATCTGGTCCGCCGCGTCGGCCTTGCCAACGTCGCCGCGAATTTCGAGAAATTCCGCATCGTCCACCACATGCCGCTGATCTACCCGGCCGCGATCGGCGCGCTCGATACCACGCTCTGGCGCATGGTGCGCGGCTACGCGGCCCTCGATGAATACGGCCGGCAGGTCGAACCCTCTTTGATCGACAGCGTCACCGCCCCTGACGGCCACATCCTCTACCAGGCGCCCGACCAGTCCTGCGCCAACTGCATGGATGGCTCGGCGAGCCAGTTGCCGGTCCTGAACCGCCCCGGCGCGCGGCTCGCCAACCCCGACAGCGTCTATCAGGTCATCATGATGATGCGGAACGTGGTCGAACACGGCACCGGCGTCCCCGCCGTCGCCGGCCTCAACCGCCCGATCGCCGGCAAGACCGGCACGACCAACAATTTCAACGATGCCTGGTTCCTCGGCTTCGTGCCGCAAATGGTCACCGGCTGCTGGATCGGCTACGACACGCCGCGCGACCTCGGCCCCAACCAGACCGGCGGCAATGTCTGCGGCCCGGCCTGGAACCAGTTCATGAAAGTCGCCCTCAAGGGCCAGCCGGTGATCGATTTCCCCACCCCGCCGGGCATGACGCTCGCGCGCGTCTCGTTCGGCAGTCAGACCGTCACAGAAGCGTTCAAACCCGGCCAGGTTCCGGGCAGCCAGTCGAATCTCGGCCTCGTCGCCGACAATCCGCTCGGCCTCGGCGGCCCGCTGGCCAACAGCGCCGGCCAGTCCGCGCAACACGATTTCAACCCGGCCGCCGATGGCAGCACGGCCGGCGCCAATGCGGCCGCCCCGGCGCCGGCCGGCACGCCCGCCGCCCCCGCCAGTGTCGACAAATCCCTGGGCGGGCTGTATTAGCCGCAGCTTCCGCAATTCTGGAACCAAAAATCAATGTCCGCCGAAACCCTCGCCCTTGCCGAGCAGATCACGCAAAGCGTGGCCCTGCTGAGGAGGCATCTTTGACTGGGATGCCGCACTCGACAAACTCGACCGTCTGAACTCCCAGGCCGAAGACCCGCAACTTTGGAACGACGCTGCGGCAGCCCAGGCAGTGCTGCGCGAACGTACCCGCCTCGCCACCCAGACCGATGCGGTGCGCGCGATCGAGCGTGACACCGAAGATGCCGTCATGCTGGCCGAACTCGCGGAAGCCGAGGGCGATCAAGCCCTCGTGGCCGAAGCCGAAGCCGCCCTCAAACGCCTCGCCGAGGACGCAAAGCGCCGCGAAATCGAAAGCCTGCTCTCTGGCGAGGCCGATGCCAACGACGCCTATATGGAAATCAACGCCGGCGCCGGCGGCACCGAAGCGCAGGATTGGGCCGAAATGCTCATGCGCATGTACACCCGCTGGGCCGAACAACACGGCTACAAAGTCGCCATGCTCGACCAGTCCGAAGGCGAACAGGCCGGCATCAAATCCGTCACCCTGCAAATCACCGGCATGAACGCCTACGGCTGGCTGAAAACCGAAGCCGGCGTCCACCGCCTGGTCCGCATCTCGCCGTTCGACGCCAACGCCCGCCGCCAGACCAGTTTTGCCAGCGTCTGGGTCTATCCCGTCGTCGATGACACGATCGAAATCGAAATCGACCCCTCCGACCTCAAGGTCGATACCTACCGCGCCTCCGGCGCCGGCGGCCAGCACGTCAACAAGACCGAAAGTGCGATCCGCATCACCCACATCCCGTCGGGCATCATCGTCGCCTGCCAGACCGACCGCTCCCAGCACCGCAACCGCGCCACCGCCATGGCGATGCTGAAAGCCCGCATGTACGAAGCCGAACTCCAACGCCGCGAAGCCGCCAGTGCTGCCACCGAATCCACCAAACGCGACATCGGCTGGGGCCACCAGATCCGCTCCTACGTCCTCGCCCCTTACCAACTCGTCAAAGACCTCCGCACCAATTGGGAAAGCGGCAACCCCGACTCTGTCCTGAACGGCAACCTCGACGAATTCATGGCCGCCTCCCTCGCCGCCCGCGTCGGCGCCACCCGCAGCGAGGCTTCGGCACAGGCGGGTTAAGGAAAAGCACGTCTTTTTGTAAAAAAAGAAACAAAAAAGCTTTTATTTATCTGGGTCCGTGCCGCTGCGCCGCCGGCGCGCTGACCTCATTCCATCACGACCGCGACATGCCCCTTCTCACCGGCATAGCCGCAATACCGATAGCTTCGCCCGGTCTCGGCACAGAACTCCTGAAACGCCTTGTATTCGTGCTGGCGCCAGCCCGGATAATTGAAATACTCATCGAACACGATCACCGTTCCCGGCACAATTCGCGGCCCCAGCAATGTGAAAATCGTTTTTGTCGAGGAATAAATATCGCAATCGACATGCAACAGCGAAATCGTCGCATCCGACCCCGCCAGAAATTGCGGAATCGTCGCATCGAACCAGCCGATATGCAGCTGAACATTGCCCGGCACCTTGGGTGGTGCCCCCTGCCGGTCGAACGTGCCGCGCGGCGCCGCCGTGCCGGACCAATCATCAGGCAGGCCCTGGAAACTATCAAACCCGTGCACCACGCGTTGCGTCGCATTGGCAAGGCACGTGATCGACAACCCCTTCTCCACACCGAATTCCAGCACCAGCCCCTCGGCCGGTGCCCGCGCCAGCGCGAACCGCAACAGTTCGAACCGGTCACGCAACATCATCGCCGCCTGCATGTGCTCGATGATATAGGCCACCGCTTCACGTTTCGCATGCAGCCGCACATCGAACGCAATATCGTTCAAATACCACGAGTGCAGTATCTTGCGATACGCCCGCGCCATCAGCCCACCGCGCAGGCCCCGCTGCAGCACAGCCATGTCAGAGTGGCTTCGGCACGCCGGCCGTGGCCAGCGCTTCAACCTGGCGCGCATCGAGCGAGGCCTCGTCGAAATCGGCGACGGTCTCATGGAACAATTGCTGCCAGTTGAGTTCCGCCCTCAGCCGCAGAAACACGCTGCCCAGCCCGATCGCCGAACGATCCATCAGCACGAACTCGCGCGGCGGTCGCACACCGCCGGTGCGCTTGAGCCCCTCATGCACCCGCTCGGCCACGCTGCGGCCATAGGTGACATCGTTGGTTTCCTGAATCGGTCGCACACGGTCCTGCATCAGCGGCTCATAGAGGAAGCGGGCCCAATCGTTCAAGACGTCGAGCTTCTCCTTGGTGATGTCGGTGAAACCCCAAATCTTGTAGGCATGATACGCGTGCTCGTCATCGTTGTTGCGGATCGCATCGAACAATTCGATCACGCCCGCCACGAAATTCGAGCGAAACACCCGGATCGCGCCGAAATCGAGCAGATTGATCCCGCCCGCCGGATTGACCTGATAATTGCCGAGATGCGGATCACCATGGATCACGCCGAACCGGTAGAACGGCACATACCACGCCCGGAACAGCGCCCTGGCGATCCGGTTGCGGCTCTCCTGATCGGGGTCGGTATCGAGCCACGCCTGCATGCCCGTGCCGGTCAGCCAGTTCATCGTCAGCAGCCGCTTGGTGGAAAATTCCGGGATCGGCGTCGGAATCACAACGTCGGGCTGCCCTTCGAGCATCACGGTATACAGCCGCGTCTGCGCCGCCTCGCGCTGATAATCGAGCTCCTCGCGCAACCGCGTCGCCAGCTCGACATAAATATCGTCCTGATGGATCGCGTTATCCATCCGCTTGTAAACCGCCATCGCCAGCTTCAACTGCCGCAGATCGGCTTCGACCGTGCTCGGCATATCGGGATATTGCAGCTTGCACGCTACATCCCGTCCATCCAGCAAGGTCGCCCGGTGCACCTGCCCCAGGCTCGCCGCCGCCGCCGCCTCGCGGCCGAACGCCTTGAACTTGCTCTCCCAGTCCGGCCCCAACTCGGCCGCCATTCGCCGGCGCACGAACACCCAGCCCATCGCCGGCGCGTTGGCCTGCAACTGCGCCAGCTCCTTGGCATATTCCTCGGGCAGCGCATCGGGAATCGTCGTGAGAATCTGCGCCACTTTCATCATCGGCCCCTTCAGGCCACCGAGAATGGTCTTCAGATCCTCGGCATGGCGCGACCGATCGGTCTTGATGCCGAACATCCGCTCGCCGGCCACCCGCGCCGCAATGCCCGAAACCGCGCCGGACGTGCGCGCGAATCGCTTGAACTCACCGAACAACGTCCCACCCTGATCCGCTTCGTTGACCATTCTGTCTCAATCTTCCAGTTCATCGATAAATCCGGCAATCACATCGAGCCCACGCTGCCAGAACGCCGGATCGGCAGCATCGATGCCGAACGGCGCCAGCAACGCGCCATGAAGCTCGGTGCCGCCCGCCCGCAGCAGCGCGGTATAGCGCTCCACGAAATCCTCGCCACGCCCCACCGCCAACTCATCGCGGTAGACGCCGTACAACGCATTCACCAGGCAATCGCCGAACGCATAGGCATACACATAGAACGGCGAGTGAATGAAATGCGGCACATAGGCCCAGAACATCCGGTACTCGTCAGTAAAGTTGAAGGCGGGGCCAAGGCTTTCACGCTGCACATCCAGCCAGATCTGCCCGATCTCCTCGGCCAGCAGCTCACCTGCCCGGCGCCGGTCGTGCAACCGTTGCTCGAATGTGAAAAACGCGATCTGACGCACCACCGTGTTCAGCATGTCCTCGATCTTGCGCGCCAGCATCAGCCGCCGCCGCCCCTTGTCGGTCTCGGCATCGAGCAGGCTGCGAAACGTCAGCATCTCGCCGAACACGCTCGCGGTTTCAGCCAGCGTCAGCGGCGTGCGCGCCATCAAATAACCCTGCTCCGCCGCTAGCGTTTGATGAATCCCGTGGCCCAGCTCATGCGCCAGCGTCATCACATCGCGCGCCCGGCCATGATAATTCAGCAGAATATACGGATGCACATCCGGCACCGTCGGGTGGGCGAACGCACCGCCCGATTTACCCGGGCGCGGCACCGCATCGATCCACGGATGATCGAAAAACCGCTGCCCAATCTCCGCCAGTTCAGGGCTGAACCGCCGATACGCCGCCAGCACATGCGCCTCGGCCTCACCCCAGCCGATCGCCGGATCATCATCGCCCGGCAGCGGCGCGTTGCGATCCCAATGCTCCAACCGATCGAGCCCAAGCCAGCGCGCCTTCATCGCGTAATACCGGTGCGACAGCCGCGGATACGACCGCCGGACCGCCTCGACCAACGCCGTCACCTCCTCATCCGCGACGCGGTTCGACCGGTTGCGCGCCGAAACCGATGTCGCGTAATGCCGCCAGCCATCCTCGATCGCCTTGTCCTTGGCCAGCGTGTTGGTGATCAACGTGAACAGCCTGGCGTTCTGGTGCAGTGTCGCCCCGATCGCGCGGCCCGCCGCCTCCCGCATCGCCCGATCGGCGTCGGACAACCGATTGAGCGCAGCGCTGAAACTCAGCTCTTCGCCCGCCACCCGCACCCGGAGTGCCGCAATCGTCTCATCGAACAGGCGCGCCCAGGCCGAATGACCGGTCACGTCCTTGTCGTGCAGCAATTTTTCCAGATCATCGCCAAGTTGATGCGCCCGCAGCACCCGCAGGTCGCGCAGCCACGGCGCATACCGGGCGAGTGCGGCATCCGCGACCAAACCCTCGAACGCCGCATCCTCGATCCGGTTCAGCTCGAGCGGGAAAAACAGCAGCGGTGCCGCAACATCGCTCGCCCGCTCGGTGACCGATTGATAAAACTGCCCGGATGCGGCGAGCGTCGCATCGGCGCTGAAATTCAACTGCGCGAAGGCGTGCAGCCGGGCCAACCGCTGCTCGATCGCCTCGTAGCGCGCAATCGCGCCGGCCAGCGCCGCCCCATCGAGCGTCGCGACCCGATCCTTGAACGCGGCATGAAACGTCGCACTCTGGCGTTCCAACTGCGCGAAATCCTCACCGATCGCAGGGTCCGCGGTGCCGAAATACAGATCGGTCAGATTCCATTCCGGCGGAGCGCCCCGCTGAGGCCCGGTGACGAACGGCTCGAACGGTCCCGCCAGATCATCAGGTTCGGCCAGCGGCCTCGGCCTTGTCATGCATCTCTCCTTGCCCTCATCAAATAGGCCGGAATGTCGCAACGTCAAATGACGATCGCGGGCAATCGGTCTGGCGCGCGCCCCCGCCTGTGTCTATCAGATCGCTCATAATGAACTACCGACACGCCTACCATGCCGGCAACCCGGCCGATTGCGTCAAGCACGCGCTGCTCGTGCTGTTGCTGCGCGCGCTCAGCGCCAAACCCAAACCCCTGTTCGTGCTCGACACCCATGCCGGCATCGGCGCCTACGACCTCACCAGTATCGAAGCCGGCAAGACCGGTGAATGGCGCGCCGGCATCGGTCGCCTGCGGCAAACAACCCCCCCCGCCCTGGCCGATTTCATGGCACTCACCGGCACCGCCGAGCACTATCCCGGCTCCCCCGCCCTCGCCCGCGCCCTGCTCCGGCCGCAGGATCGCCTCGCACTGTGCGAACTCCACCCCGATGACGCCGTCACGCTGAAACGCCGCTTCGCCCGCGATCCGCAAGTGCACATCCATCGGCGCGATGGCTACGAGGCACTGACCGCCCTGCTGCCGCCGCCCGAACGCCGCGCGCTGGTGCTGATCGACCCGCCGTTCGAAAAAACCGATGAATTCGAAACCCTGGCCGCCGCCCTGCAAGCCGCCCACCGCAAATTCCCGACCGGCGTCTACGCCGCCTGGTACCCGGTCAAGCACCGCGCCCCGGTGCGCCATTTCATCGCCGACATCCAGGCGCGTGGCATCGCGGATATCATCACCTGCGAGATCCTGTTCCGCGAACCGCTCGACCCCGCAAGGCTGAACGGCTGCGGCGTGCTGATCGTCAATCCGCCCTACAATTTCGAAGCCACCGCCGCCCCGGTGCTCGAAGCCCTGCGCGCAACCCTCGCCGAACCCGACGGCACCAGCCGCATCACCCGCATCGCCGATGCCTGACACCACCGACCTCTCGATCATCGGCACCGGCGCCTGGGGCACCGCCCTCGCCGTGCTCTACGCCCAACAAGGCCGGCGCGTCGCCCTGATCGCCCGCACGCCGGACCGCGCCGTCCGCCTCGCCGCCACACGCCACAACACCAACCTGCCCGGCATCACCCTGCCGGACACGCTGATCATCACCGCCGAACCCCGATCCGCGCCGATCACCCTGCTCTGCCCGCCGTTCCAGCACCTGCGCGCCACCCTCGCCCGCCTGCCGGACAACGGTGGCGCCCTGATCCTCTGCTGCAAGGGCGTCGAGCGCGACACTTCCTTGCTCGGCCCCGAAATCGCCGCCCAATGCCACCCCAATCGCCCGATCGGCCTGCTCACCGGCCCGAATTTCGCCCATGAAATCGCCGCCGGCCTGCCCGCCGCCGCCGTCCTCGCCATGGCGGACACCCAAGCCCGCCGCGCCCTGATCGCCGCCCTGGCAACCCCGCAGCTCCGCCTCTATGGCAGTCACGACATCACCGGCGCAGCCCTCGGCGGTGCGGCGAAAAACGTCATCGCCCTCGCTGCCGGTGCTGTGATCGGCGCCGGCCTCGGTGAAAACGCCCGCGCCGCCCTCATCACCCGCGGCCTCGCCGAAATCGCCCGCCTCGCCGTCGCCCTCGGCGGCGCGGCCGAAACCATCGCCGGCCTCGCCGGCCTGGGTGACCTGATTCTGACCGCCACGGGCGGCGCCAGCCGCAACTACCGCGCCGGCCTCGCGCTCGGCCGTGGCGATCCGCCCGACCTCACAGCCGGCGTCGTCGAAGGCCTCGCCACCGCCCCGGCCCTGCTCGCCCGCGCCACGGCTTCAGGCTGCGACATGCCGATCACCGCCGCCCTGACCGATTTGCTGGCCCAGCGCACCAGCCTTGCAGATTGCATCGCCCGCCTGATGCGCCGCGACCTGCGCGACGAAACCTGAACCGCTCAGCCGCCCAGCGCCTCCGCCAGAGCCCCCACGGAATCGACCACGATATCCCACGCGCCGGACGCCCGCGCCCGATCACCGGTCGCAGCACCAAACTCGGCCGGCCGGCTGATGAACGCGGTCCGCAGCCCGAAACTCGCCGCCGCCGCCAGATCATCATTATGCGCTGCCGCCAGCATCACATCATCCGGCGCCAATCCCAGAAAATCGCACGCACCCAAATAAACCTCGGCATCCGGCTTGTAATGACGGAACATGTCCGAACCGAACGTCACGTCCCAGGGAAACCCGTTGCGCCTCGCCAATGCCACCTGCAATGCCAGATGACCGTTCGACAACGGCCCGATCACCGCGACATCCTTCAGCCGCCGCAGCCCCGTCGCCACATCCGGCCACGCCGCCAGCCGATGCCACAGCCGGACCAGTTGCTCACAATCATCATCATCCAGCGGCCCGATGCCATGCCGCCGGGTAATCTCCATCAACGCATCGCGATGCAGATCATCGAGCAGCGTCCAAGGCACCGCCCCCCGGCGCACCCGGTCCATCGAGGGTCGATACGCCCGCCGCCAACTATCCGCGATCTCCGGCCAATCCGCCACGATCCCGCGTGACGCGCCGAACGCCGAAAGCCCGGCAATCACGCTGCCCCGCCAATCGACCAGCGTGCCGAACACATCGAACAGCACCGCCCGCGGCATCGCCACGCTCAACGCCCGTACAGAATAAGCACCACGACCAGCGCCACCGCGACCGCCTGCAGCCCCACCCGCCAGCGCATCAGCCGGTTCTGCCGGCGCGGATCAGCACCGGTGGTCATGCCGACCGCACCGGTCAGCAACACCGCGACCACGGCAATCATGTCGAGCCCGAGCAGAATGATCAGAAAATCGCGCATGATTCTTTTATAGGGTGCAATCCGCACCAGCGGTAGAGGCCGCGGTTGACATCACCGCCCCGCTCGCTTTCACAGGGGCCATGCGCGTCTCCCCTCCGCTTCTCATCCTCGCCCTGCTCTGCACCATCCTGCTCGCCGCCGCACCACCCGTGCAGGCCGCCGGCAACCCCCTGGCCGCCTTCACCGCCAAAACCACCGCCAAACCCGCCACACCACCCACCACCCCACCCGCCACGCTCGATGCCGCGCAGATCGATGCCGCCATCACCACCCTGAACAACCCCGCCGAGCGCACCGCCCTGATCGCCACGCTCGAGGCAATGAAACATCCCGCCACCAAACCCACCGCCACAACAACAACCACCCCGACGACATCGCCCAACACCGGCATCGGCTTCGTGCAGGAAGCCGAAACCAAGGCCCGCCTGATCCTCGGCGACGTCGGCAGCGCCCTGAAAGCCGCGACCGACGTCCGCCTCGTCTGGCACTGGATGGTCTTCGTCGCGACCGACAGCTGGCTCCGCCAGACCGTGATCCGCGCGGTGACAAGACTGGCGATGGTCCTCGCCACCGCGCTTGCCGGCGAATATCTCGTCATCTACCTGCTCCGCCGCCCCCGCGCCGCCATCCTGCGCCGCGCCGCCCGCCTGCGCGACAGCCGCCACGCCGAAGACGAAGCCGGCCTCGCCGCCGCCGAAGCCGGCGAGAGCGAAAAACGCCCCCGCCGCCGCTCGCTCCGCCGCTGGTTCCGCCGCCTGCCCCTCGCCTTCGCGCATGTCCTGCTCGCCCTCGCCCCCATCCTGATCTTCGCCCTGATCGGCTTCTTGTGGCTCACCGGCAGCCTCGCCAACGAACGCGTCGCCAAACTCGTCGTCATCGCCGTACTGAACGCCTACCTCGCCTGCCGCCTCACGCTCGAGGTCGCGCGCTTCCTGCTCGCCCCCGGCCTGCGCGACATCAGGCTGATCCGCACGACCGACCGCCGGGCCGAATGGCTGGTCAACTGGCTGCGCCGGATCATCGGCGTCATCGCCTTCGGCTACGCCGCCATCGCAACCGGCGGCCTGTTCGGCCTCTATCACGCCGCCAGCCAGGTCCTGATCAAACTCGTCTCTTTGATCGTGCACATCATGGCCGCCATCATGGTGCTGCAAGCCCGCAGACCCGTGGCGGCGATCATCCGCGGCGACCGCCATGCCGACCACACCCGCAGCGGCGTCATCACCGCGGCCCGCGCCGGGCTCGCCCGCTCCTGGCACATCCTCGCCCTGTTCTACATCATCGCGCTGTGGATCGCCTGGGCAATCGGCGTGCCACATGCCTTCTTCATCATGCTGCGCATCGTGCTGGTGTTCGCCATCATCGCCGCCCTCGCCCGCAGCATCGCGGCCTGGATGGCGCACGGCCTCGAATCCGCGTTCGACGACGAAGTTACCTGGCGCACCCAATACCCCAGCCTGTTCACCCGCCTGCGGCTCTATGTGCCCGTCGTCAAACTGGTCATCAGCATCGTGCTCGGAACCCTCGCGATCCTGGTGATCCTGCAACTCTGGGGCATCGGCGTCCTCGCCTGGTTCACCGTCACCCGCATCGGCCAACGCATCGTCAGCGCCGTCATCACCATCGGCCTCGCCGCCCTCATCGGCCTGATCGCATGGGAAACCATCAACGCTGCCCTCGAAGCCCAGGCCGAACGGCTGGTGCAACAAGGCCGCCCCGGCCGCGCCGCCCGCTACCGCACCCTGCTGCCCATGCTGCGCACCACCCTGCTCGTCATCATCCTGGTCATCGTCGCCCTCGTCGTGCTCAGCGCGGTCGGCGTCAACGTCACCCTGCTGCTCGGCGGCCTGTCCATCTTCGGCCTCGCCATCGGCTTCGGTTCGCAAAAACTGGTGCAGGACATCATCACCGGCCTGTTCCTCCTGCTCGAAGACGCGATGCAGGTCGGCGATACCGTGACCCTCGGTGGCATGTCCGGCGTCGTCGAAAAATTATCCATCCGCACCATCCGGCTCCGCGGCGGCGATGGCTCACTGAACATCATCCCGTTCAGCTCCGTCACCACCGTTACCAACTCCTCGCGTGACTTCGGCTACGCGCCGATCAACATCGGCGTCGGCTACGGCGAAAATATCGACCGCGTGCAAGCCGTCATCACCGAAGTGTTCGAAACCATGCGCGCCGAACCCACCTGGGCCGCCCAGATCAGCAACGACCTCGAACTCTGGGGGCTCGACCAGTTCGGCGCCTCCTCGATCAATATCGTCGGCCGCGTCAAAACCCCGGCCGGCAAACAATACGGCGTCCGCCGCGAATTCAACCGGCGCATCAAAATCAGGTTCGACGCCGAAGGCATCGAACTGCCCTACAACTACCAGAAAATCACCATCGACCCCGCCGAATTCCGCGCCGCCTTCGGCACCCCCAAAACCTCACCACCCGCCCCAACCCCAGGGAATGGCTGAGGTCGCCTCCAGCCCAGTTTAATCCACCGCCGGATCTGCTAAATAAAACCGTCATGGACGCGATCAATCAACGCCACCGCCTCGGCGATCACCTGCACACCAACGGATTCGCCTTCCTCGAAGGCGCCGCGTTCGACCCCATGCTCCCCCCCGAAGCCATCGCCCCCACCGCATGGAACAGCTTCGCCGCCAGCTGGGACGGCATGCCGATCGATACCTACATGGCCGACGGCGGCCGCTACCGCCGCCGCCGCTTCGCCACCTTCACCGCCACACCAGGCGATATCATCCGTCGCGCCCCCCACCAGCCCCACTACCAAACCCGCGACTACAACACCCTCAACGGCGGCATCGAACGCTGGTTCGAACCGATCGACCCCGCCATCGCAAACGGCCCCAGCTTCCAAGGCCTGCTCGAATTCACCCGCTCCCTCTTCGAACAACACGCCGGCACAGCACCCTGGCACATCGAAGCCCACCAATTCCGCATCGAAACCGGCCCCCACGGCGCCGGCCAGCCCACCCCCGAAGGTATGCACCGCGACGGCGTCGACTTCGTGCTCGTCCTCATGGTCCAACGCACCAATATCGAACAAGGCACCACCACCATCCACGACCTCAACGGCACCACCCTCGGCAACTTCACCCTCACCCACCCCCGCGACGCCGCCCTCGTCGATGACCGCCGCGTCTTCCACGGCGTCACCCCCGTCATCCCCATCAACCCCACCACCCAAGCCCACCGCGACGTCCTGGTCCTGACCTACCGTAAGGTGTGAGATCGGCCCCTCGGTGGGAGCGCGTGAAGCAAGGAAGGCCAGGGGCTCTGCCCCTGGACCCCGTTAAAGGCCCCGCGGGCAAGATGCCCGCTACCATATGATGAGGCGCGCGACGCGCGCCGGGCTTTAAAATCCATTAGTTTTAGGCAAGGGGAGGGCGACACCGGCCAGATCGACGGAAAATCCGAGGCAGCGCCCTCCCCTTGCCTAAAACTAGCGGGTTCTAAGGGCTGAGCCCTTAGCGGGGGTCCAGGGGGCAGAGCCCCCTGGCCTTCTTCCCTCAAACGCCCCTACCAGGGGGCCGATTTCACACCATCCACGGTGGGGCGGGCAGGTTTTTGCTGGCGAGGAAGGTGGGGTTGAACAGTTTGGATTGGTAGCGTGCGGCGCCGTCGCACAGGATGGTCACGATGGTATGGCCGGGGCCGAGGTCGCGTGCGACCGCGATAGCGGCGGCGACGTTGATGCCGGCCGAGCCGCCGATCGAGAGGCCTTCGTGGATCATCAGGTCGAACACTTGTTCGAGCATCGCGGTATCATGGACCCGCACCGCGTCATCGATCGGCGCGCCGGCCAGATTGGCGGTAACGCGCCCTTGCCCGATCCCTTCGCTGATCGATGATCCGCTGGAGGTAAGCTGCCCGGTTTTCACCCAGTCATACAGCGCGCTGCCATCGGGATCGGCCAGCACGATCCGCACATCCGGCTTATGCGCCTTCAGTGCCATGCCCACCCCGGCCAGCGTGCCGCCGGTGCCGCAGGCGCAGGTGAACGCATCGATCACCCCGCCGGTCTGCCGCCAGATCTCCGCCCCGGTGGTCAGCCGGTGCCCCTCGCGGTTGTCGGTATTGTCGAACTGATTGGCCCAGAACGCGCCGGTCTCCTCGGCAATCCGCTGCGACACACGCACGTAATTGCCCGGGTCCTTATACGGTTTCGCCGGCACCAGCCGCAGATCCGCACCGATCATCCGCAGAAAATCGATCTTCTCCTGGCTCTGGGTCTCCGGCATCACAATCACGGCCCGATAGCCCCGCGCATTCGCCACCAGCGTCAACCCGATCCCGGTATTGCCCGCCGTCCCCTCCACAATCGTGCCACCCGGCTTGAGCGCGCCCGAAGCCTCCGCCGCATCGATCATCGCCAGCGCCGCCCGGTCCTTCACCGAACCACCCGGATTCATGAACTCCGCCTTGCCCAGAATCGTGCACCCCGTCGCCGCCGAGGCAAGCCGCAGCTTGATCAGCGGCGTGCCGCCAATCGCGCCGGTCAGCCCATCGGCGAGGTGCGAATTCGGTGCTATCGTCATGCCATGGTCCCTATAGATCATATTTCTGGAATGGATTGCCCAAACCGGCCAAATCGAACAAACTTCAAGCCTTATCTAATGGAGGAAACCATGATTGACGATGTCGCGCCAAAACAGGTCTGGGAAGCGCTCATGACCCACCCCGACGCTGTCCTCATCGACGTCCGCACCACCGCCGAATGGAACTTCGTCGGCATGCCCGACCTGTCCCAGACCGGCAAGCACACCATCCCCATCCAATGGCAGGTGTTCCCCACCATGCAACCCAACCCCCTCTTCCTCGATCAGGTCAAAGACGCCGGCCTCACCGAACAACACCATATCTACTTCATCTGCCGCACCGGCGGCCGCAGCATGGCCGCCGCCGATACCGCCCGTCACGCCGGCTTCAAACACGTCTATAACGTCAAAGATGGCTTCGAAGGCCCCCACGATCAACGCGGCCACCGCGGCCACGTCGCCGGCTGGAAACACGACGGCCTGCCCTGGACCCAAAAATAAGCCCGATGGCGTGTGGGGTGGTGCTCGAAGAAAGGAAGGCCAGGGGCTCTGCCCCTGGCCCCGTTAAAGGCGGAGCCTTTAAAATCCATTAGTTTTAGGCAAGGGGAGGGCGACACAGGCCAGATCGACGGAACCACCGAGGCAGCGCCCTCCCCTTGCCTAAAACTAGCGGGTTCTAAGGGCTCCGCCCTTAGTGGGGGTCGAGGGGGCAAAGCCCCCCGCCTTGCTTGCTCCCCGCACCACCCCACCAGCCATCAGTCTCATTTTCGGGTCCAGGCCAGGGCCGTGGGGTTCCATCGGCGATGGGGTGGGGGCTGGTTTGCGTTGGGGTCTCTGGAGGGTGGGGCATGGAACCTGTCATGACGATGGCATGAGCGAGACTGGTGGATATATCGAGCGTGGCAGTGCTGCGTTCCGGCGGACCAATCTGGCGATGTTCGCGGCCGGGTTTGCGACGTTTGCGTTGATGTATTCGGTGCAGCCGTTGTTGCCGGTGTTTGCGCGGGATTTTGTCGTGAGTCCGATGGTGGCGAGTCTGGCGTTGTCGTTGACCACGTTCACTTTGGCGGGTTCGTTGTTGATTGCGAGTGCCTTGTCCGAGGTCTGGGGCCGCAAGCGGATGATGGCGGGCTCGATTCTGGGTGCGGCGGTGCTGACGATGGTTTCGGCGGCGATTCCGCACTGGGGCGGGTTTTTACTGATGCGTGCGGCGATCGGTGTGGTGCTGTCGGGCCTGCCGGCGGTGGCGATGGGATATCTGGCGGAGGAGATCCATCCGCGTTCGGTTGGTCTGGCGATGGGTTTGTTCGTTGGCGGCAGCGGGTTCGGCGGCATGGCGGGCCGGTTGCTGACGGGGATTTTGGCGGATGCGTTGGGCTGGCGCTGGGCGATCGTCGGCATCGGCGCGATCGGTCTGGTGGCGGGAATTATTTTCGTGATCCGCCTGCCGCCGTCGCGGCATTTCGAGCGGCGCAGCTTGGCGATCGGTTCGTTATTGCGCAGCTATCGGGCGCATTTGGCGGACCCGGCGCTGCGGCTGTTGTACGCCGAGGGATTCCTGATCATGGGCGGCTTCGTGACGGTGTATAACTACATCACTTTCCGCCTGCTGGCGCCGCCGTTCAGCCTGTCGCAGACCAGTGTCGGGTTTATTTTCGCGGTCTATCTGGTTGGGGTGGCGAGTTCGGCGTGGATGGGCCATCTGGCCAGCCGGTTCGGCCGGGCGCGGATGCTGCCGGCGGGCATCGCGATCGAATTGCTTGGCGCGCTGCTGACCCTGTCGGGTTCGGTGCCGGTGATCGTTCTCGGCATTGCGTTGGTGACGTTCGGATTTTTCGCGAGCCATTCGGTCGCGAGTTCCTGGGTCGGCGCGCAGGCGCGCGGCGCGCGGGCGCAGGCGGCGGCGCTCTATCTGTTCCTGTATTATCTGGGATCGAGCGTTGCGGGCTCGATCGGCGGCTATGCCTGGAGTTTCGCGGGCTGGGGCGGCGTGGTCGGCATGATCGTGATCCTGCTGGTCACGGGTCTTGCATTGGCGCGGCGTCTGGCGACCTTGCCTTTCCGCGCGGCGGAGATCATTTAGTACCAATGCCGAATATGTCACAAATGGAGCCGGTCTGATGGACGGCGGAACCGAACAGCGCCACATCACCCTGCACACGCCGGCCGATTTCGCGCCGATGCGCGCCGCCGGCGCCCTGGCCGCCGCCGTGCTCGACATGGTGGGTGCTCACGTCCGCCCCGGCATCACCACCGGCGAGATCGACACGATCTGCCACGACTACATCATCGCCCATGGCGCGATTCCGGCGCCGCTGAATTATCGCGGCTTCCCGAAATCGACCTGTATCTCAATCAACCACGTCGTCTGCCACGGCATTCCCGGCGATCGGGTGTTGATGGACGGCGATGCCCTGAACATCGACATCACCGTGATCCTGGATGGCTGGCACGGCGATTCCAGCCGCATGTATGTCGCCGGCACCGCCGCGACCAAGGTGCGCCGCCTGATCGATGTCACCTATGAATCCCTCCTGCGCGGCATCGCCCAGGCGAAACCGGGCAATCATTTCGGCGATATCGGCCACGCGATCCAAACTTATGTCGAAGGCCAGCGCTTCACCGTGGTGCGCGATTTCTGCGGCCACGGCATCGGCCGGCAATTCCACGAACCGCCGAACGTGCTGCATTTCGGCCGCCGGGGCGATGGCCCGCTGCTCAAGCCCGGCATGTTCTTCACGATCGAGCCGATGGTCAACGCCGGCCGCCCCGAGGTCAAGATCCTCGATGACGGCTGGACAGCCGTCACCCGCGACCGCAGCCTGTCCGCGCAGTTCGAACACATGATCGGCATCACCGAAACCGGGTGCGAGGTCTTCACCCTCGCCGCTGGCGAGCATATCGCGCGGACCTGATCCGCTTTCCAAACGCGCGCCGATATGACAATCTCCGATTGTGTCAAAGCGCCAAAACACCCACGGGTTGTCAGAGCCGGTGCTGCCCTTCGCGGCCCCGGCGAACGAATGCGAAACCAATGATGCCCACGGCGCCGCCGGCCATCGCGCCCGGCTGCGCGCGCGGCTGCTGAAAGCCGGGCCGGATGCCCTGGCCGACCACGAAGTGCTTGAAATGATGCTGTTTCTCGCCCTGCCACGGCGCGACACCAAACCGATCGCGCGCGCCCTGGTCGCCCGCTTCGGCTCCTATGCGCAGGCGATCGCCGCACCGGTCGCCGATTTACTCGCGATCGAGGGGCTCGGCGAATCCGGTGCCGCCGCGCTGAAAATCGTCCAGGCCGCCGCCCTGCGCCTGGTCAAGGCCGAGGTGATCTATCGTCCCGTGCTCAACCATTGGGACCGGCTGATCGAATACCTCACCGCCGTGCTCGCGCGCGAGCGGGTGGAACAGGCGCGCGTCCTGTTCCTCGATCATCGCAACCGCCTGATCGCCGATGAAGTCCAGAGCCAGGGCACCATCAACCACACACCGATCTACCCGCGCGAGCTGGTCAAGCGCGCGCTCGAACACCACGCCACCGCGATCATCCTGGTCCACAACCACCCGAGCGGCGACCCCACCCCCTCGCAGACCGACATCGCGATGACCCGCGAAATCAAGCAGGCGGCGACCACGCTCTCGATCGTGCTGCACGACCATGTGATCATCGGTAACGGCAAATGGGTCAGTCTCAAACGGCTGGGCCTGCTATGAGCCCCACCCGGTCAGCACCGCCATATCCAGCCGCACCACCAACCGCCCGTCCATCACCATCGATGCCAGCGCCATCGCCAGCAACTCCCGCGGCGGCATCCGGCGCGCGCGCGCGACCGTCGCATTGGTCTCGCCCGCATCGCGCAAATCCCGCAGCAGCGCGAGCGGATCGGCGTAATCGAAATCGATCGTCTCGCGCTCGGCAATCGGCAGCGCGAACCCGGCCCGCTGCAACAACCCCGCGCAATCGGCGAGTTCCGGAAATGGCGAGACGCGCGGCGCCGCCCCGCCAGTGAGCGCCGCCTCCGCCTCGATCAGCGCCGCGCGCAGGCCGCCCAGCGTGCCGAGCAGCGGCATACTCGCCAGAAACAACCCCTCCGGCTTCAAACTACGGCGGATCTGCACCAGCGCGCCCGGCAGATCATTGACCCAGTGCAGCGACAGATGCGCGACGATCAAATCGAAACACGCGGCACCGAACGGCAGAAACTCCTCATCCGCCACCACATCGCCATGCCCCGCCGCCACCATGCGGGGCGACAGATCGGTCGCCACCACCGCGATCCCGCGCGCCGCCAGCAGCGGCGTCACCGCCCCGCGCCCGCCGATATCCAGCGCGCGCGCAAACACCCGCCCGGTATCATCCAGCCGATCGAGCAGCCGTGAAGCCAGATCATCGAGCACCGGGCGCACCCGCCCAAGCCGCGCCGCCGCCCGATCACGATGCGCCGCCACCGCCGCCCGGTCGAAAATCACCATCTCGCTCATGACAACGCTTGTGACGCAGCCCAACCCCCAGGCAAACCCCGCGCCATGCTGAAATCCCTCGCCCGCGCCACGCTCGACCTGATCCTGCCGGCCCAATGCCTCGCCTGCACCGAACCCGCCGGCGGCGCAGGGCAGCTATGCGCCGAATGCTTCGCGGATGCCGCCTTCCTCACCCCGCCGCTGTGCAGCCATTGCGGCCTGAAACTCACCGAACCGGCGCCGCTCTGCACCGCGTGCGACTGGGACCCGCCGGTCTTCCGCGCCGCCCGCGCCGCGCTGCGCTACGGCCCCGCCGCCAAACGCCTGATCCTGCCGTTCAAATACGCCGACCGTCCGGAAGCCGCCCGCGGCCTCGCCCGCCTGCTGCTCCAGCCCGGCGCCGAACTACTGGCCCGCGCCGACCTGCTGGTTCCCGTCCCCCTGCACAAGCGCCGCCTCGCCGCGCGCGGCTACAACCAGGCCGGCGAACTCGCCCGCGCCCTCGCCAGGCTCACCGGCAAACCGCTCCTGATCGACGCCCTCATCCGCACCCGCGCCACGCGCCCCCTCGCCGAGCTTGACCAGCACGACCGCGCCATCGCCCTGCACGGCGCCATCGCCATCCGCCCCGGCCGCGCCGCCGCGCTGCACGGCCGCACCATCCTGCTGATCGACGATGTCCTCACCTCCGGCGCCACCGCCTCATCCTGCGCCGGCGTGCTCTACCAGGCCGGCGCCGCCGCGGTCGACGTGCTCGCCCTCGCCCGCGTTTCCGACGATGCGGACACCTGATTCCACTTGCACTCACATCGCGCGCGCGTATGTGATCATCCCATGAGCAAGATCGAAATCTACACCCAGATGTTCTGCCCCTATTGCAGCCGCGCCGTGAAACTGCTGCGCGACAAGGGCGTCACCTTCACCGAAATCGACGCCCCGCACGGCTCCGCCGCCCGCCGCGACGCCACCGCCCGCTCGAACGGCGGCACCACCATGCCGCAAATCTTCATCGACGACCGGTCGATCGGCGGTTGCGACCAACTGATGGCGCTCGACCGCGCCGGCCAGCTCGACCCGCTGCTGGTCCCGTCCGGCTGACCTGATGATCCACTACCAGTTGCAATGCGCGACCGGCCATGAATTCGATGGCTGGTTCAAAAGCAGCGCCAGTTTCGACCGTCAGGCCGCCCGCCACCTGCTGGAATGCCCGACCTGCGGCACCAACGCCGTCGAACGGGCCATCATGGCCCCGCGCATCGGCGGCAAATCCCGCGCCCCAGACCCAACACCACCGGACCCAACCCCACCCGCCGCAGACCCATCGCCCACCCCGCCAGCCACCGCCATCGCCGGCCCGATGCCCGCCGAAATGCGCGCCCTGCTCGCCCGCGTCCGCCGCGAAGTCGAAGCCCGCTGCGACTACGTCGGCCCCGAATTCGCCGCCGAAGCCCGCCGCATCCACGACGGCGAAGCCGAACCCCGCGGCATCTACGGCGAAGCGACCGAGGCCGAGGCCGACTCCCTCGCCGATGACGGCATCACCATCGGCCGCATCCCCTGGGTGCCCCTGGCGGACAGCTGACATGACCCCCTCCCGCTTCACGCTCGACGGCATCAGCCCGGAAATCCACCCCGAAGCCTGGGTCGCCCCCGGCGCCGTGCTCATCGGCGCCGTCACCCTCGCCGCCCACGCCAACATCTGGTTCAACTGCACCCTGCGCGCCGATAACAACACCATCACCATCGGCGAACGCACCAACATCCAGGACGGCACCATCATCCACGTCAACGCCGGCGCCGCCTTCGCCGCGCGCATCGGCGCGGATGTCACGGTCGGCCACGCCGCCATCATCCACGCCTGCACCCTGCACGACCGCGCCTTCGTCGGCATGGGTGCCATCGTGCTCGATGGTGCGATCATCGAACCCGGCGGCATGCTCGCCGCCCATTCCACCCTGCCCCCCGGCAAACGAATCGGCCCCGATGAATTATGGATGGGCTCGCCCGCCCGCCTGGTCCGCGTGATGGACGCCGCCGAACAAGCCCTCCGCGCCGCGACCGCCCCACACTACGTCGCCCTCGCCGCCCGCTACCGGCGCGGCCTCCAGCCTTCGTGATCCTCCCCAACCTCGAAACACCCCCATATCCGAGCCGGAGGATCACATGCGCCACCTGCTGCTCGCCTCGATCATAACGCTCGCCCTCGCCGGCTGCGCGCTCGAAACACCCGCGCCCTC
Organism: Acidiphilium rubrum; assembly: GCF_900156265.1. Classification (GTDB taxonomy): domain Bacteria; phylum Pseudomonadota; class Alphaproteobacteria; order Acetobacterales; family Acetobacteraceae; genus Acidiphilium; species Acidiphilium rubrum. The sequence continues at coordinate 4,748 of NZ_FTNE01000027.1, read as the reverse complement.
CACCGGCAGGCTGCCCGCCGACACCTTCGCCACCAGCATCATCGGCGAAGATCCCGCAATCGCCGCAACCAACGCCGCCACCTATGCCTTCGCCCACCCCGAGGCGATGATCGGCCACCCCGCCCGCATGGCCATCGCCATCGCCTCGCTCGATGCCATGGCCGGCCAGTTCGCCACCGGCGCCCGCTGGGCCGGCATGAACACCCTCGCCAAACAGGAAATGCTCCAAGCCCGCTCCCACGTCCGCCGCATCCTCGGCATCGCCCCCGGCACCGCCTCGCAAACCGTGATCGACGCGCTGGTCGGCGCCGCCCAACAACTCCGGCGCAACAACCGCCCCGGCGCGCTCACCGCCCTCACCAGCCCCGGCTTCACCCGTCCCCCCGCCGCTACCCTCGCGCTACTGGGCCAATTCCCCGCCGTGCCGCTGGCCAATCACGCCACCAGCTTTGCCAGCCAATACCTCTACCCTGGTGGCGGGACGTTTCCGGCTTTTCGGTAGAAGGGAAGGTAAAAAGACTTCTTTTTGTGAACAAAAAGAAGCAAAAAAACTTTATGAATCTAGTCCGTGCTGGTGAAACCGGCACGGACCCAGATTAAAAAAGTTTTTTGCTTCTTTTTTACAAAAAAGAAGTCTTCCTTACTTCTTTCCGACCGCCTCAAACCGATAAGGCGAAGCACTCGTCGTCGAAACATCCAGCGTCAACCGATGCGCCAGCGGCGGAAACGCGCGTGACCGGCACTCCGGCCGATCGCACAACCGGCACGACAGCCCGATCCCCACCGCCGCCCGCTCGATATCGATCCCATCGGCATAAACGAAATCCCCCGCGCGGTTGATCTCGCACCCCATCGCCACCACCCGCGTCGCCGGCGGCTCACCCCAATGCGCCGGCGCCGCCACAATGGTCCGCGCGAAACACAAATACGTCGCCCCATCCGGCAGTTGCGCCACCTGCACCCGCACGCTGCCCGGCGCCGCAAACGCCGAATACACCACCCAGCGCGGACAATTCCCACCGAACCGCGCGAACGGAAACCCCGCCGCCGAAAACCGCTTCGAAACATTCCCCGCCGGATCGACCCGCAGAAAAAACAGCGGCACCCCCCGCGCCCCGTTCCGCTGCAACGTCGAAAGCCGATGGCACGCCTGCTCGAACGACACCCCGAACCGCATCGCCAGATGCTCGACATCATGCCGCAACGCCAGCGCCGCCTCCAGAAACGGCGCATACGGCATCAACACCGCACCCGCGAAATAATTGATCAGCCCGATCCGCAGCAACTCCCCCGCATCGCGCGTCGTCAACGCCGCCCGCTTCACGATCGGCTCGATCAAATCGCGCGCCTCCAGCAACCCGAGCTGAAACGCCATCTGAAACCCCCGGCTCTCCCGCGGCAACGTCTCCGACAGGCGCAGATGCCGCGCCGCCGGATCATAAATCCGCAACGCCCCCGGCAAGGGTGCCACCGAAACCACCAGCCCATGCTTGTGCCGCAACCGCTCCGCCAACGCGTGGTTCATCCCCAGCGTCGCCGCCGGCAACTCCGCCCCCATCGCCTCGGCGGCATCCTCCAATTCGGGGAAAAAATTGGCGTGCTCATGGAAAAAATCCCGCACCTCCTCGTTCGGCAACAGAATCTTCCGCCCCGACGGCAGCGTGATCGCCCCGGTCTCCTCGCGCACCGCCTGAAACGCCCGATACAACCCCAAAACCGCCTGCGCCGCCGCCGGCGCCGACCCCGCCAGCAATTGCGCATCCGCATCCGGCACCGGATCGATCCCCAACAGCGGGTCGGCAAACGCCTCGCGCAACGCCTGCTCGATCTGCCGCTCCCCCGACCCCGAAAGTGCCGCCAGATCAACCTGCAAAATCTCGGTCAGCTTGATCAGCAGCGTCGCCGTCACGCCCCGCTGATCATGCTCGATCAGGTTCAGATACGACGTCGAAATCCCCAGCCGCTCCGCCAATTTCTGCTGCGTCATCCCCTGCTCCATGCGCAGGCGACGCACGATCCGACCGATCAACGGGTTAGCCACTTCACACACCTCGAATCCGGAGAAAAACTTAACACGATTTACACAATGTAAAACTTTACAGTCAATATCGCCACTGGTTTCGATATTTCATACCAAATACCCCCGTGACTTTCGCGCCTGCAGCGTAAATAATCCACACATGGCGAACACGCCGGCCTAGCAACAAACCACCAACGTCCGAAACGCAGACAAAGCCCACCCCATTTCCGCACGGCATCCAACCTCGCTCGGCACCAGGAGACCACCATGTCCAACCTCACCACCCCGACCCACGCCCCCGAAGGCCTCCCCGGCGGCCTCGCCGTCGCCCCGGACCGTTTCGCCGGCATCCAGCGCGACTACACACCGGCCGATGTCGAAAAACTCTCCGGCAATTTCCGCATCCGCCACACCCTCGCGGAAATGGGCGCAACCCGCCTCTGGAATCTCCTGAAAAACGAAAACTACGTCAACACGCTCGGCGCCCTCACCGGCAACCAGGCCATGCAGCAGGTCAAGGCCGGCCTCAAAGCCATCTACCTCTCCGGCTGGCAGGTCGCGGCGGACGCCAACAATTCCGGCGAAATGTACCCCGACCAATCGCTCTACCCTGTCAACTCGGTGCCCCAGGTGGTCAAGCGCATCAACGCCACGCTCCGCCGCGCCGACCAGATTTCCCGCATGGAAGGCGACACCAGCACCTACTGGATGGCCCCGATCATCGCCGATGCCGAAGCCGGCTTCGGCGGCGCGCTCAACGCCTACGAACTCATGAAAGCCATGATCGAAGCCGGCGCCGCCGGCGTCCATTTCGAAGATCAGCTCGCGTCCGAAAAAAAATGCGGCCATCTCGGCGGCAAGGTCCTGGTGCCGATCAGCCAGCACATCCGCACCCTCAACGCCGCCCGCCTCGCCGCCGACGTCGAGGGCGTGTCCACCGTGCTGCTCTGCCGCACCGACAGCCACGCCGCCCAACTCCTCACCGCCGACGTCGATGAGCGCGACCGCCCCTTCATCACCGGCGAACGCACGCCCGAAGGCTTCTACCGCATCAAACCCGGCCTCGGCGTCGAATACGCCATCGCCCGCAGCCTGGCCTACGCGCCCTACGCCGACCTCCTCTGGTGGGAAACCTCCGAACCCAACCTCGATGAAGCCCGCCAGTTCGCCGAGGCCATCCACAAGCAATTCCCCGGCAAGATGCTCGCCTACAATTGCTCGCCGAGCTTCAACTGGAAAAAGAAACTGAGCCCCGAAAAAATCGCGACTTTCCAGCAGGAAATCGCAGCGATGGGCTACAAATTCCAGTTCGTCACCCTCGCCGGCTTCCATTCGCTGAACTACTCGATGTTCCAACTCGCCAAAGGCTACGCCGAACGTGGCATGGCCGCCTACTCGGAACTCCAGCAGGCCGAATTCGCCGCCGAACCCCAGGGCTACACCGCAACCCGCCACCAGCGCGAAGTCGGCACCTCCTATTTCGACGCCGTCGCCGTCGCCGTCTCCGCCGGCAAAGCCTCCACCACCGCCATGGCCGGCAGCACCGAAACCGAACAATTCCACGATCAGGACGACCAGCCCGGCCACAACCACGACCACGACGACGGCCTGGTCCACCACCACAGCTGGGCGGTCAGCTCCCCCGACCGCTAAGCCCCGCTCAAATTACCAGTCCCCGCGATGCCGGCATGGTGCCGGCATCCGTTCCGTCGACTAGCCCCGGACGCCAGCCGTCCGGGGCATTTTTTTACCCCCGCGCCGGTAGTCGTGTTTCTGAAAAGGCAAGGCAAGCAGTTCTTTTTTGCAAAAAAGAACCAAAAAACTCTTATTCATCAGCAGCAACTGTAGGATGGGTATCCCTTGATACCCATCAATCCAACCACACCACCCGACCCACCCCACCCCACCTCACCCCCCCCCTTCCTCCCAACAAACTGCGTAAACACCCGCTCGGTCACATCCGAAATATAATGCTCCATCCCCTCGGCATCCGCCTCGGCAACCTCGCTCGGCACCCCCAGCAGGCCGTAGGACGGGCAGAGCCCTTGCGAAGCCCATCAACCCACCCCCGCCAGAACCCAAACCAAAAATTCTAACACAACCCCTAACAAACCCCTTTCTCACCCCCCACCCGCCATGGTTTATGTGCGGTCATGATCTCGAACGCGCCTTTCATGCCCGCCGACCCGTCCGAGCGCTTCGCGGTGATCTTCCGCGCCCTGCAACGCTCCGTGGCCGACAACGGCTACCGGCTGAAAATCCATGGCCCGCTCCTCGTCCTGATCTGGAACTACCTCAGCCGCCAGATCGCCCGCTTCGCCAAAATCGCCGCCAAACCCGCGCAGTCCCCGCGCACGCGCGCTCCCTCAACGGTCGAGCGCAACCCCACCACCAAACCCAAACCCGCCCTAACCCTGCCGCGCGGCTTCGCCTGGCTGATCCGCCTGCTCCCCAACGGCCCAGCCGCCCCCATCGTCGCCGGTGCCAACGCCCGCCTCGAACTCCAGCACTTCATGGAAGATCCCATCGTCCAGGCGCTGCTCGCCACCCATCCCAGCCTCGGCCGCATCCTCCGCCCGCTCCACACCATGCTCGGCCTGCGCTACCCAGCCAGCATCAAACGCCCCAAATCGACCAAGCCCCGGCCCAAGCGCCCCCGCAAACCAAAGCGCCAGCCCAGCTTCATGGACCAATACAAAATCAACCCCGACGGCAGCATCGACTTCAC
>NZ_FTNE01000077.1 GCF_900156265.1 Acidiphilium rubrum | reverse complement strand
GCCTGCCAGGACTGGGCTCACACCAAGGGGGCCTATCGGTTTTTTTCGAACGACCGGGTGAATGAGGCCGATATCATGGTCGGCCATTTTGCTGCGACCAGAGAGCGAATGGCGGCCACCGAGGATCTTGCTTTTATTCTGCACGACACGACGGAGTTCACTTTTAAAAGAGAAGATCAGTCAGCGATCGGGCTGACGAAGAGCGTCAATAGCGGGCGCGACAAGGCTGGCCGGATACGGTCGCACGCGGTCTGTGGCATTTTGATGCATTCAAGCCTCGTCCTGACACGCGAGGGCCTGCCGCTGGGCCTTGCGGCGGTCAAATTCTGGACGCGCGAGAAATTCAAAGGCACGGCGGCCCTCAAGCGGAAGATCAACCCGACCAGGGTGCCGATCGAGCAGAAGGAGAGCGTTCGATGGCTGGATAATTTGCGGCAGTCCACGGAATTGCTCGGTGATCCGAGTCGCTGCGTTCACATCGGCGATCGAGAAAGTGATATTTACGAGTTGTTTTGTGTGGCTCAGGAGATGGGAACCCATTTTCTGATCAGGACATGTGTCGATCGCCTGGCGGGCGACGGCGGTCACACGATTGCCACGGAGATGAAAGAGGTCAAGGTCGCCGGGCTGCATCGTATCGAGATACGGAACGGGCAGGGGGAACCCGATGAAGTAATCTTGGAGCTTAAGTATCGCAAGCTGACGGTATTGCCGCCGATCGGCAAACAGAAACGATATCCGCCACTGATCCTCACGGTGATCCATGCCGAAGAAAAAGGATCACCGAAAAATCGCGAGAAAATCAAATGGAAGTTGATTACGGATCTGGCCGTGCGGTCCCGGCGCGATGCGATCGAGAAACTACAGTGGTACGCTCTTCGGTGGAAGATCGAGGTTTTTCACAAGATCCTCAAATCGGGTTGTAAAGCGGAAGATGCCAAGCTGCGAACTGCGCAACGCCTCGCGAATTTGATCGCAATCTTCTGCCTGATCAGTTGGCGGATTTTCTGGCTTACCATGGCCAATCGCACTGCCCCAGCCGAACCACCACGGTGCGCCCTGACCAAATTGGAAATCAGCTTGCTCGATCACATCGTGA
>NZ_FTNE01000017.1 GCF_900156265.1 Acidiphilium rubrum | reverse complement strand
CTTCTGCCTGATCAGTTGGCGGATTTTCTGGCTTACCATGGCCAATCGCACTGCCCCAGCCGAACCACCACGGTGCGCCCTGACCAAATTGGAAATCAGCTTGCTCGATCACATCGTGAAAGATCGAGAGCCATGCAGCCAGAAAACACTATCCCATTATCTCGTCAAAATCGCACGCCTCGGAGGCTATCTCGCCCGCGCGAGTGATCCGCCACCCGGCAATACCGTCATGTGGCGCGGAATGACGCGCCTCACCGATATCACCCTCGGAGCGGTCACCATGGCAAATATTTGTGGGTAATCGAAAGTCAGACCGGATGGTTACGCATCCTCCGCCCTTTGTTCGAAGCCCTCGGCATCGAACGCCCGGCCATCCTCGCCATCCCAAGCCCAGCGCCGGCCAGACCAATCCAGGTCGAACGCGAACAACCACCCCGCGCGACACCCATCCTCCTGCCCCCAGCCCAGGCTGCGGCCACAACGCCCGACTGGAACCGGGAAAAATCAAGCCTCGCGGCCGCCGCCTGATCATATCTATTTCATTGCTAATTCGAAACAAAATAGTCAGATAGCCGACTTAGCCCCCGCCGTTCAATCAACCAGCGCGTCGATCGGCTCCCACCGGTACGCGGTCTGCGCAACCTGCGCACCACCAACCTCGATCACCCCATCGGCCGCGTGTTTCCCACCCATTCGTGTATAAAACCACCGCGCCGGATTATCCGAAAGCACCCACACAAACAGCGAGGCGCAGGATTTCGCAGCCAGATGCGCCGCGGCGGCGCGCATCAGCTGACGGCCAAGCCCGCGTTCGCGAAAATCATCGAGCACATAAAGCGTCTCGACCTCCCCATCCGCCAACGCCGCGCGGCGGCGGCGGGCGGTCACAAAACCGATCACGCGCACGCTCCCATCCGGCCCGGCATCCGAGCCGGATGCGACCGCGACATGCACCACGCCGCCGCTGCGAATCACCCGATCATAATAACCCGCCTGACGCGGCGCCGACAGGCCGGTGAGCACCGGCTCCGGCAGTACACCGGCATAGGTGCTGCGCCAACTCGCGACATGAACCGCCCCAATACCGGCCGAATCCGCCGACCGCGCCCGCCTGATCGTGATCATGCTGTCGTCGCGGCGGCACGCTCCATCCGACAGGCAAAAAAACCATCCGTGCCGTCGCGCGCCGGTGAGAGGCGTAAATACGCGCCGCGCAGATATCCAGGAAATGTCTCGCCCACCGGCATCACCCGAAAACCCGGCTGGCGGTGCAGGAATGCGGTGATCTGATCCTCATTTTCGGCGGCGAGCATCGAACATGTCGCATAAATAAGCGCGCCGCCCGGTTTGACCAGACGCTGCGCCTCATCGAGGATCTTGGCTTGTTTGACAGTGAGTTCCGCAAGATCGGTTTCGGTCAGACGCAGCCGCGCATCCGGGTTGCGGCGCCACGTGCCGGTGCCGGTGCAGGGCGCATCGACCAGAACGACATCGAATTTGCCAGCCTGGCGCTTGGTCCATTTATCACCGGGCTCAAGCAAATGGCGCTCGGCGTTATGCACCCCGGCGCGGCGCAGGCGCTTGATCGCGCCATCGAGCCTCGGGCTGGAAACATCGCAGGCGACGATATGGCCCTTGTTTTCCATGGTCATGGCCAGCGCAAGGGTTTTGCCGCCGGCGCCCGCACAATAATCCGCGACGCGCATGCCTGGCTTGGCATCGGCGAGCAGGGCGACGAGTTGACTCCCCTCGTCCTGGATTTCGACCAGACCATCCCGAAACGGCGCGGCGGTAGTCACGCTCTGCCGGGCCGCAAGTCGGACGCCCCACGGGCTGAGCTTGGTCGGTTCGGCCTTCAGCTTCGCCTTGGCGAGCAGGCCGATCGCTTCCTCGCGGGTGGTCTTCAGCAAATTCACTCGCATGTCGAGCGGGGCGGGCTGCATCAGCGCATCGGATTCGGCTTCCAGCCGATCACCGAAGCGGGCGCGCAGCAAGGGCACCACGAAATCCGGCATTTCAAGGCGAATGCCGTCGCTCATATTGGGATGATCGAGCGTGTGCTTGTCGAGTTTTTCCAGCGCCCGGCGTTCCTCGTCATCGAGCGCGGGCGGGGCGAAGCGCGAGCCGCCGAATTCGGCGGCGGCACGATGCACCGTGATGCCGCCGAGCACCATCAGCGCCAGCACCATCAGCCGCGGCGTCGGCGCCGCATCGACCCGCTCGATCCACCAGCCGAGGCGGCGGCGGGCGCGCAGCACGCCCCAGACGGTCTCGCTGATGTCGCGACGGTCGCCGCCGCCGATGAAGCGGCGGGTGCGGAGGAATTCATTGGCGACGGCGTCGGCCGGGCGGCGATCGGATTCGATCGCTTCGAGCAGTTCGATCGCGGCTTGCAGGCGTCCGGCGGGGGTCAAGCTGGGGTCCTTTGGGTGGGGAGGAAGGAAGCACTTCTTTTTTTGTAAAAAAAGAAACAAAAAAACTTCTGTTCGATTGGCCCGTACCGGTGAAACCACCCGTGGCCCAAATCAACAAAAGTTTTTTGCTTCTTTTTTACAAAAAAGAAGTCTTCTTCTTGCCCTAACACAATCTCAATCCTGCCGATAATTCGGCGCCTCCCGCGTAATCGCCACATCATGCACATGGCTCTCGCGCAGGCCGGCCCCGGTGATGCGGCGGAACTTCGCCTTGGTCTGCAGTTCCGCGACCGTGGCGCAGCCGGTGTAGCCCATGCCGGCGCGCAGACCGCCGACCAATTGGTGAACCACGGCGGCCATCGGGCCTTTGTAGCCCACCCTTCCCTCGATGCCTTCGGGCACCAGTTTCAGCGTGTCCTTGATATCCTGCTGGAAGTAGCGATCGGCCGAGCCGCGCGCCATGGCGCCGAGGCTGCCCATGCCGCGATAGGATTTATAGGAACGGCCCTGGTAGAGGAACACTTCGCCGGGCGCTTCATCGGTGCCGGCGAGAAGCGAGCCGACCATGACGCAATCGGCACCGGCGGCGAGCGCCTTGACCATGTCGCCCGAGGTGCGCACGCCGCCATCCGCGATCGCGGGAACGCCGGCCTCGCGGCAGGCGGCAGAGGTTTCCATTACGGCGGAGAATTGCGGCACGCCGACGCCGGCGACGACGCGGGTGGTGCAGATGCTGCCAGGGCCGATGCCGATCTTGATGGCATCGGCGCCCGCCTTGATCAGCGCGGCGGCCGCTTCTGGCGTGGCGACGTTGCCGGCGATGATCTGCACGGCGTTGGAGCGTTCCTTGATCTGGCTGACCGCGCGCAGCACGCCTTCGGAATGACCGTGGGCGGTATCGACCACGATGACATCGACGCCGGCGGCCATCAGGGCGGTGGCGCGGGCGGCACCATCCTCGCCGACACCGGTGGCGGCGGCGACGCGCAGGCGGCCGAATTCGTCCTTGTTGGCGAGCGGATGGGCCTCGGCCTTGTCCATATCCTTCACGGTGATCAATCCGACGCAGCGGTAGGAATCGTCGACCACCAGGAGTTTTTCGATCCGGTGCTTATGGAGCAGGTGGCGCGCCATTTCGGGCGCGACATCGGCCGGGGCGGTGACCAGATTTTCGCGCGTCATGAGTTCGTAGACGCGCGAAGACGGATCGGTCGCGAAGCGGACATCGCGATGGGTCAGAATCCCGACCAGACGGTTGGTATCGCGCTCGACCACCGGCACGCCCGAGATGCGGTATTGCGCCATCAGCGCCTGCGCCTCGGCGAGGGTCTGGTCGGGGTGGATGGTCAGCGGATTGACCACCATGCCGCTCTCGAATTTTTTCACCTGGCGGACGGCGGCGGCCTGTTCCTCGATGGTGAGATTTTTATGAACCACGCCGATGCCGCCCTGCTGGGCCATGGCGATCGCCATGGCACCTTCGGTCACCGTGTCCATCGCCGCCGAAATCAGCGGGATATTCAGGCGAATCGTGCGGGTCAGCCTTGTTTCGGTATTGACCGCAGCCGGCAGGACTTCGGAATAGCCGGGTACGAGCAACACATCGTCGAACGCATAAGCCTCGGCGATGCGGCCGTTGCCGCTGGATGAAATATTCAGATCAGAGGGAGCCATGGTGCATCCTTATCGGTTTGCGAACCTTGGCGATCCCTACTATCGGCAGCGGCGGCTTCCGGCAAGGGTTGCGGCGCATTTCTGCTGCGCTGCGTGCGCGATGGTTCAGCCAACCGGCCGGTCAGTGGATCAGGATGTAATGGATCGTCGCGATCACCTCTTCCCGCTTGGCGGTCGAGCCGGCGGGGAACGGCGGGACTTTCACATCGCGGAACAGACCGTACCACGCCATGTCGAGCAAGGGCGCGCCGGAGCGCTTGATCAGGTGCAGATCGATCACCTTGCCGTTCGGCAGGACGGTGAAGCCAACCGTCACGCTGCCCGATTCGCCCTGATCGGCGGCGGATTGCGGGTAGTATTTGTGCTCGTTCACCCATTTGTTGAACGCGCTTTCCCAGTCCGGCCCTGCATCGCCCTTGAAGGTGATCGAGGGGGCGTTGCGCGCATCGTCCGATTGGGGTGGCGCGAGGTTGAGCGCGCCGGGGGCATGGTTGAGGATGGTGGTCGGGTGTTTACCGAACGACATGCCGTTGAGCACCATGAAATGCTGCCGCGGCGCAGGCGGGGCGTGATGGGCGACCGCCGCCTGTTTCGGCGGCGGCGCGGGGATGATTTCCTTCGGCATGGTGAACGGCACCGCATCGGGCGAACTGAGGTTAACCTCGGTCTGCGCGGTGGGCGGCGCGGCCTCTGGCGGGGGCGGAGGCGGCAGCGTCGTCATCGTGGGAGGGGCTTTGACGACGGCTTTAGGGGCGGCGTTATGGGCAGCGCTGTGCGGCAGGCCGGTGTTCTGGAACACGACGGCGATGCTCGATTGCGGCGAGGGTGAGATCAGTTTCTGCCGATGCACCGCATAGAGCAGCAGCAGAATGACGGCGACGTGAAACAGCAGGGAGACCGGCAGCGGGATGAACCAGTCATCCTGATCCAGCCGCCGCCGCGTCATCCCATGGTCGGCAACACCGATACCCGGCCCGAAGCCGGGTGCCGGGTCAGTAACCCGGTGCCGGGTAATAGCCGGGAGGCGCATAGCCGGGTGCGCCGTAGCCGTAAGAGGGTCCCGAACCGCCCGCATAACCCTCCATCTTGTTGCCATGGCCGACCATACACTGGGCGTAGGCAACGTTATACTGCGCCTGGATGGAATCGGCGGCACCCTGGGCGTTGCCGCCACCGGCCGCGCTGCCGAGCAGCAGGCCCGAGCCCGCGCCGATCGCCGCACCCACGCCGGCATTGCCGCCCGCCGCGCCGAGCAATGCGCCCGCAGCCGCGCCGAGCAAGGTACCGCCGACGGCCGTGTTGGTCGAGGACTGGCTGGCCGCTGCAGCCGAACCGCCCGCCTGGCTGCGCTGGCTGGCGTAGTAGCGGCAGTAATTATCGTCCTGCTGGAACGTGTTAAACGTCACGCCCGGCCCGGGCATGGCGACCACGGTGGGCGCGGTTGGCGGGGCGACGGTGCAACCGGCCAGGCCGATCACGGCGACGGCGGCCACGGAAACTGCGAGCATGGGTTTCATATCTGGCGTCCTGAGCGTGTTGGTCGAACGGGTTTCAATTACAGCTTGATCGACGACAATCAACGGCTTGTTACACTCTATTATCTTAATTAACCGAACCGGTCCCGGTCATAGACCCTCGAAGAATTCCTTGACCTTGGCGAAAAACCCTTCGTGCTCCGGGCTGCCCGATGCGCTGCCGCCGGATTCCCGTTCAAATTCCTCGAGCAGTTCGCGCTGGCGCTTGGTCAGGTTCTGCGGCGTTTCGACCGCGACCTGAATATACATGTCGCCGCGCTGGGTGCTGCGCAGCACCGAAAACCCCTTGCCGCGCAGGCGGAACTGATCGCCGGTTTGGGTTCCGGCCGGGATTTTGACGCGGGCCCTGGTGCCATCGATCGCGGGGACTTCGATTTCGCCGCCGAGCGAGGCCTGGCCCATCCGCAGCGGCACGCGGCAGAACACGTTTGCCCCGTCGCGCTGGAAAATCGGGTGCGCACGGATCGCGACATGGACATAGAGATCGCCCGCCGGTGCGCCCTTGCCGCCCGCTTCGCCTTCGCCGGACAGGCGGATGCGCGTGCCATCCTCGACGCCGGCGGGAATTGCGACCGACAGGTTGCGCTCGCGCGGCACGGTGCCGGCGCCGGCGCAGATGCGGCACGGGTTGCGAATCGTGCGCCCAGCACCACCACAGGTGGGACAGGTGCGTTCGACGACGAAGAATCCCTGCTGCGCGCGCACACGGCCGGCCCCGCCGCAGGTGGGGCAATTATCGGCGCTCGCCTGTTTATCGGCCGAACCGGTCCCGCTACAGGCATCGCAGGTGACGCGGGTCGGCACCCGCACATCGACCTTGGTGCCGGCGAACGCCTGGGTCAGGTCGATCTCGACGCCGGCCCTGATATCCGCTCCGGCGCGCTCGGAGCGGCCACCGCCGCGCCGGCCGCCCATCGCCTCACCGAACATTTGTTCGAAAATATCGCCGATGCCGCCCTCGAACCCGAAGCCGCCACCGCCGAACCCGCCAGCACCGGCGCCGCCGTTTTCAAACGCGGCGTGGCCGAACCGGTCATAGGCGGCGCGCTTCTGTTCATCCTTAAGAACATCGTACGCTTCGTTGATATCCTTGAATTTCTGCTCGGCGGATTTGTCGCCCGGGTTGCGGTCCGGGTGATATTGCATCGCGAGTTTTCGATAGGATTTCTTTAGTTCATCGGCGGACGCACCACGCTGTGCGCCGAGAAGTTCGTAATAATCCGTCTTGGCCATGATGGCGGCTCAACCCCGAAATTCGATCGAACGACGACCTGTTTGAACAAGAACGGTCCCGGACCATCGCTGGTCCGGGACCGGGCACTCATTTCATGCGCGTCGCGCGATCATGCGGACTTCTTTTTGTCGTCGACATCTTCGAACTCGGCATCGACCACCTTGTCACCGGGCTTGCTGCCCGGTGCCTCGGCACCCGGCGCGGCACCGGCGGCACCCGCCGCCTGGGCGGCTTCGGCCTGGGCCTTGTACATCGCCTCGCCGATCCGCATCGCGACCTGGGTCAAGCGATCGGTCGCGGCCTTGATCGCTTCGAGGTCGCTGCCTTCAAGTGCGGTGCGCGCCGCCGCCATCGCGGCTTCGGCTTCGCCCTTGTCCTGCTCGGAGACCTTGCCTTCGCTGTCCTTCAAGGTCTTTTCAGTCTGGTGCACCAGGCTATCGGCCTGATTGCGGGCATCGACCAGTTCACGCTTGGCCTTGTCGGTCGCGGCGTTGGCTTCGGCGTCCTTCACCATCTTTTCGATATCGGCATCCGACAGACCACCCGAGGCCTGGATGCGGATCTGCTGCTCCTTGCCGGTCGCCTTGTCCTTGGCGGAGACCGACACGATGCCGTTGGCGTCGATATCGAACGTCACCTCGATCTGCGGCACGCCGCGCGGGGCGGGCGGCAGGCCCATCAGGTCGAACTGGCCGAGGATTTTATTGTCCACCGCCATTTCGCGCTCGCCCTGGAACACCTTGATGGTCACGGCGGTCTGGTTGTCGTCCGCGGTCGAGAAGGTCTGGCTCTTCTTGGTCGGGATGGTGGTGTTGCGGTCGATCAACCGGGTGAACACGCCGCCGAGGGTTTCGATGCCGAGCGACAGCGGCGTGACATCGAGCAGCAGCACGTCCTTGACATCGCCCTTGAGCACCGCACCCTGAATGCCGGCGCCGATCGCGACGACTTCATCGGGGTTGACGTTGCGCGCCGGGTCCTTGCCGAAAAAGGCTTTGACCGCCTCGATCACCTTGGGCATGCGCGTCATGCCGCCGACCAGGATGACCTCGTCGATTTCACCGGCGGTGACACCGGCATCCTTCAACGCGGCGCGGCACGGGCCGAGGGTGCGCTCGATCAGATCATCGACCAGCGATTCCAGCTTCGCGCGGGTCAGTTTCATCACCAGATGCTTCGGCCCGGAGGCGTCGGCGGTGATGAAGGGCAGATTGATCTCGGTTTCCTTCGAGGAGGACAGCTCGATCTTGGCCTTTTCTGCGGCTTCCTTCAGGCGCTGGAGGGCGAGCTTGTCCTTGCGCAGGTCGATGCCCTGTTCGCGCTGGAACTCGGCCGCCAGATAATCGATCACGCGCTGGTCGAAATCCTCACCGCCCAGGAACGTGTCGCCGTTGGTGGATTTCACCTCGAACACGCCGTCGCCCAGTTCGAGCACCGAGACGTCGAACGTGCCGCCGCCCAGATCGTAGACCGCGACGGTGCCGGCCTGCTTTTTATCCATGCCGTAAGCCAGAGCCGCGGCAGTCGGTTCGTTGATGATGCGCAGCACGTCGAGACCGGCGATCTTGCCGGCGTCCTTGGTCGCCTGCCGCTGCGCGTCGTTGAAATAGGCCGGAACGGTGATGACCGCCTCGGTCACGGTTTCGCCGAGATAGGCTTCGGCGGTCTCTTTCATTTTGGTCAGGATGTAGGACGACACCTGGCTCGGCGCGTAGCGTTGGCCGCGTGCTTCGACCCAGGCATCGCCATTGTCGCCGCGCACGATGCCGTAGGGCACCAGATCCTTGTCCTTGGCGACCGTGGGGTCGTCGTAGCGGCGGCCGATCAGGCGCTTGACCGCGTACAGCGTGTTGGTCGGGTTGGTGACCGCCTGACGCTTGGCCGACTGGCCGATCAGACGCTCGCCGTTCTCGGCGAACGCGACCATCGACGGCGTGGTGCGCGCGCCTTCGGCGTTCTCGATCACGCGGACATCCTTGCCCTCCATGACCGCGACGCAGGAATTGGTGGTACCGAGGTCGATACCGATGACCTTGCTCATAGAAACTTCTCCTTTGCAGCGGATGTGCCGGACCCGAAGCATCGGGCGCATCCCTTTTGTTTCACACCCTTCATGTATTGAACCGAACCCCAGGGCACAAGGGTTTTCGTCACGAGCCAGATTAATTTATCCGGCGATGGTTAAGGCGGGCTTAAGCCTCGATATCGAGCGGCTGGGACACCGGCGGCTGCGATATCGGCGCCTTCGCCACCACGACCATGGCGGGTTTCAACAACCGGCCGTTCAGCATCCAGGTCCGGCTCCAGGCCTGGATGATGGTGCCGGGCGGCGCGTCGGTGGTTTCCTGCTCGGACATCGCCTGATGGCGGTTGGCATCGAACGCGCTGCCGACCGGCTCCTCGGCCTTGACGCCGTTGCGCTCCAGCATTGCTACGAAGCTGCGCTCCACGCCGGCGAAGCCATCGCGCATCTTGGTCAACAACGGCGATTCATCAGGGGCCGGCGGCGGTAGCGTGTCGAGGCCGCGGCGCAGGTTTTCCGCGGTCTCGGCAACGTCGGCCGCGAATTTCTGCACCGCGTACTGCCGCGCGTCATCGACGTCGCGCCGGGTGCGGGTGCGCAGATTTTCCATATCGGCCTGCGTACGCACCCATTTGTCGCGATAATCGGCGACCTCGGCTTCGAGTGCGGCGATGCGCGCCTCGGGCGACTCTGTTTCCGGCGCGGCGGCATCCGATGCCGCGACGCTGGGATCGGTTTCGGATGAGGCGGTTTGGGGCGGATTTTCTTCGGTCATGGCAATGGAAATAGGACGAGAGTCCGCGTGAGACAAGCGGGGGATCTTGGAGATGAAGTAAGGGAAGGCGAGCACTGCTTTTTTGAAAAAAAGCAGCAAAAAACTTTTATTCGTCGGGGTCCGGGGTGGTTTCGCGGGCATGGGCTCAATGGGAGTGAGGTTTTTTTGCTGCTTTTTTTTCAAAAAAAGCAGGGCTTGCTTGACGTTACCCCAGGACGGCATCGAGCACCGACTGGGCATAGCGGGCCATGCTCCGCTGCGCCATGAATTCGGCGCGCAGGGCGGGGATATGCTCGCGCCCCTGATCGAGTGCTGTGGCGATGGCGGCGGCGATCGTGGCCGGTGCTGCGTCATCGGCAATTGCGGTCACATAGGAAGGCGGTTCCAGCGCGGCGACCAGTGTCGCGGCGGCGACGCAGGGCAGACCGGCGGCAATCACATCGGCCACCGCGCCCGAAATGCTGCCGGGCGGGGCGCGGCGGAGCTGGACCGCGACATCGGCGGCGGCGAGATAGTCGCGGTAGCGCGATTCGGGCACCTGTGCCGCGTCGAGATCGAGCGTTTCGGGCGCGATGCCGAGGGCGGTTGCGGTGGCCCGCAACTCGGCGATCAAGCTGGGGTTGCCGCCGCCGACCATAGCGAACCGGCAGGCGCGGGTGGGTGCCAGCCGGCCGAACGCCGCGATCGTTGTCTCCGGGTCCTTGCCGGTGTGGACATGGCCGAAGCTCGCGATCAGGGTTTGATCGGCCGCAATGCCGAGGCGCGCGCGCGCGGCGGCGCGCGCGGCCGGGGTGAGGCTGGCCGGATCGGGCACGCGGTAAGGCGCGAAGGGCAGGAATTGTGCCACGATGCCGTGGCGCGCGGCGATGAAATCGGCGGTATCGCGCGCGTGCACGATCAGCGGCGTGGCTGCGGTGGCGACCTCGGCGAGGCCGCGCACCGGCATGGTCGCTTCATCGCGGTCCCAGTCGTCCAGATCGGCGAGGGTAACATCGGCGCCGCGTTCGGCCGCGGCGATGCCGAGCGCGCGGGCCACGCCGAGCGTGCCCCGATAGAGGCCGATCAGCCTGGCATCGTGCAGGATGGCGGCGGCACCATAGTCGAGCAGCAGCCGCACCTCGGTCACATGAAATTGCGAATTGCCGAGCACCGTGATGATCGCATCGAACCGGGCGGATCGCATGACATTGGCATCGGCCGCGCCGCCGAAGGCAATGCCGGGCGGCAGGCTGGGTTGGCGCGTGTCGCTGAAGGCGGTGATGGTGGCCAGCGGGCGGAGTGCGGCGAGCAGGCTGGCGGAGTGGTCGGCGCAGCCCGAGGTCGCGGGCGGCAGCGGTGACAGGAACGCGATGCGGGGTAGCACATGGGCCATGATGGCGGGGGATGTGACGACGGCGTTCGCCAACGCCTCGATCGGCGCCCAGAAGCGCGCGGCGACGGCCGCGGCTGTGAAGGCATCGGCGATGCCGGTCTGGCGCATCTGCGCCTCCTGCCAGCGCGCGGGGTCGGCGAGCAGGAGTGCCGCTTTTTCGCGCAGGGTTTCGGTATCGTCCGGCGGAAACCGGAACGCCGGATCGAGCAATTCGGCCTGCGCCGGTTCGTCGGCCGCGAGCACCGGCGTGCCCTGGGCGATCGCCTCAATCACCGGCATCGAGAAGCCCTCCGCGCGCGAGGGTGCGATGACCAGGCGGGCGGCGGCGTAGGCCGCGGCCAGTTCGGCATCGGTCAGGTGCGGCAGGAAGATCAGATCGTTCGGATCGCCGCCGGCTTCCGCGTGCAGCGTGGCGAGGCTGGCGCGCGTGCTGGGATCGTGGATGCCGACAAAACTGATCGGCACATCCAGCGCGGCGCGGATTGCGATGGCGGGGTTCTTGCGGGGATCATCGCCGCTGACCACCAGAATGCCGGCGCGGGCGGTGAACGGCGCGGCGGCGCCGGCGCGGATCAGGCCGGGCCGGATCGCGACACCGGTGACGTCGCTATGGCCGATACTGGCCGGGACGAGTTCGTGGAGGCGGCGCGCGGTGGCGTGCGAAATCGGCAGGAAGTGATCGTAACGGCGCAGGGCGGCGCGCTGGCCGGCGTAGGCGCGGCGGGAGTGCGGCGTGGTCAGATATGTGGCAGGATCATCGTGGGGGATGAAATCCAGCACGATGGCGATGCTACGGCGGGAATTTGTTTGCAGCAGACGGGCGATGCGACCTGGCGGCAGGGAAAACGGTGCGGGTTGCAGAAAAATGCCTGGCGTGCGGCTGGCGGCATAGGCGGTCATGGTCGCGGCCTCGCCGAGCATCGCAAGATCGGGGTCGGGCGGCGGCAGGGCGGGGTCGAACAGCAAAGTGATCGCGAAGTCTGCGGCCTGCGGTGCTGCGAGCATCGTGGCTAGATGCACACCTATGCCGCGCCACGCGAAATCGGGCCGTTGCAGACAGCGCGCATCGATCAGAAGTTGTGATTTCATTAAAAACCACAACCGTGTAGACTATTGTTATGGAACAGGCGGACGTGCGGCCTGCCGGGCTCGATCAGGTGCTGCGGCGGATGGTGGTTGATCGGCAGGTCAGAATTGCGGTGCTGGAACAGGCGGTCGCGGCGCGCGAGGACGCCATCGCCGCGCGTGATCGGACGATCGCGACGCAGACCGACATGTTGGGTGATCAAGTCGAGATCATCGAAGCGCAGCATCGCCAGCTTGAGGGTCAGCGCGGCATCATCGCGGATCAGACAGCACGGTTGGCGGCGTGTGCGGCGCAGATGGCGGTTTTGAGCGTCGAGGCGGCGCGGCTGCCTGCGGTGGCTTCGAGCCTTACCTGGCCGGACGGGCCGCGCGCGATCCGCATCGTGCTGCCGCTCGCGCGGCTGATCCGGACCTTCACACGGCGCTGACCATCCGGCCGGATCAGGCCGCGTTGAAAGAAACATCGCGCTGCCTTCGCATCAGATGCTCGCCGGCATCGACCAGCAGGGTGGTGCCGGTGATCGACGGCGTTTCGATGATGAACATGACCGCCCGGGCGATGTCCTCCGGCGCCGAGCCGTGCTGCAACGGTGTCGCCTGTTGGCCGCGCGCGAAATTCTCCGGGCTCTGTTTGGCACCGATCATGGTCAGGCCCGGAGAAATGCCGCAGACGCGGATGCGCGGCGCCAGCGCCATTGCCAGCATTTCGGTCGCAGTTGCGAGGGCCGCTTTCGAGAGCGTGTAAGCAAAGAAATCCGGGTTCAGATTGGAGAGTTTCTGGTCGAGAATATTGATGATGACGCCGCGCCGCTCACCGATCCGCGCGGCCAGATCGCGCGCGAGGATCACGGGCGCGGTGAGGTTGGGGGCCATATGCGCCGCAATCGAGTCTGACGTGACGGTGGCGGCCTGATCGAAGATGAAATGCGAGGCGTTGTTGACCAGCACATCGATCGGGCCGGCAAGCGCTTCGGCCCGCGCGATCAGGCTGCCGACGGCCGCGTCATCCGCCAGATCGGCGCCGATCGTATAAGCGGTGCCGCCGGCAGCGGTAATGGCGCGGGCCAGCGCCTCGGCTTCATCGGCAGCACTGCGGTAGTGGATGACCACGGGCATGCCCCCGCCCGCGATGGCGCGGGTGATGGCAGCACCGATGCGCTTGGCACCACCGGTGATCAGGGCGGCGCCGCTCATCGGCGCTCACCGGGGAACAGGGTGGCGCGCAGGGCGGCCGGGTCGTCGAGCAGACGGGTCGGATGCGGCGCCAGCAGGTCGAACAGGCGCGCGGTGCCGTAGCTTGCGAGATCGACCGCCATCATCGCATCGACCATGGTCTGATAGTGCTCGTTCAGGCTGCGGTTGGCGGGATCGAGCCCGGTAATCACGATCAACCCGGTCGGCGGGGCATCGAAGGCGATCATGGTAAGGTCCGGGCGGAAGCGCTTGAGCAGAACCGGCACTTTCCAGACGTCGCCGGCCCACCAGCCGGGCACCACGGCATCGACCCGGAGATCTTCCGATTGATCGCGATGGGCGATGCGCGGGTCGATCGGCAGGCAGTCGTGCAGCACGATCGCGCTGCCGGGATGGCAGACCCGCTCGGTATTGGCGAAGTCGCGCAGCAGGAATTCGAAATGATGCATGCCATCGAGGAAGGCGAGATCGATCGGGCCGCCGAGCGTCGTGACCGGGTCTTCGGTCGCGAAAAACGCGTCGCTGCCGGTCTGGAACAGATGGCAGGAAGGTTTGCCCTCCATGATGTTGCGATCGATCAGGAAATGCGGATCGATCGCGATGCTGGCGGCGCGCGATCGTTCGAGCGACTCACCGCGCCAGACGCCGATTTCGAGGTAGCGCGCAGGGGCCAGCACATCCTGCAGCCGGCTCAGACAGTCGAAATAGTCGATGCCGGCGTGAAAGGGCATCACCTCGATCGCCCGGTCGGCGGTCTCGCTCATGGTGCGGCGGCCGGTTCGCCGGAGCGGTCGAGCTCCGCCTGGTTCATCTGAAACCCGACCAGCACCTGCTGATGCGCGCTGCGCGGCGCGCGCGGGAATTTCAAAGTAATCGGCGTCGTGCTGGCAATCGCCTGATCGGCACCGTTCTTGAAGTCGAAGCTGACCGGAAACACCCGCTTGCTGATGATGTCATCCCCCTGCACGATGGCGATGAAATAGGGCAGCGTCTGCTCCGCAAGGCGCGAGGCCGGGCCGTTGGTGGCGGCGAAGCCGATGCGGAAGGTCACGGTTTCCATGTCCTTGCCGGCTTCGTGGCATGCGCCGGCCACGCCGGTGATCCGCGCATCGAGCGTCTGCGCCGCGATATCGTTGCCGTTGCCGTTGGCCAGGATGACGCGGCTGGCCTGTTGGAGCACCGCGACCTGCGGGCAATAGAGTTCCGGCGCCTTGCTGCCGGTGCAGGCCGAGACGGTGAGGGTCGCGAGCAGGATCGGGGCGAGCCGAACGAGGTGATGGGCGGGTCTGGTCACGAGCGTCTCCTGAAGAGTGGTCCAGCCTCCCTTGCCATCAAATCGCCGATCGGTCATCTCCACCGTCCATGGCAGTCTATACCGAAGTGACCGACGATGCGTTGGCGGGGTTTCTTGAAGCCTATGATATCGGCCGCGTCGTCGCGTTTCGCGGCATTGCCGAGGGGGTCGAGAACAGCAATTATTCGCTGCGCACCACCGCGGGCGATTTTATCCTGACGCTGTACGAAAAACGGGTCGATCCGGCGGAACTGCCGTGGTTTCTCGGATTGATGGAGCATCTCGCCGCGAAATCCCTGCCCTGCCCGCTGCCGGTGCGCGCACGCGATGGCCGCAACCTCAACCCGCTGGCCGGGCGAATCGCCGCGATCACCACGTTTCTGCCCGGCATCTGGCCACGCCGGCCGACCGCCGCGCATTGCGCACCGCTCGGCGCGGCCCTGGCGCGGCTGCACGTCGCCGGGGCGGATTACCAGGCCGAACGGGTCAATGCGCTGGGCCCGGCGGGCTGGCGACCGCTGCTCGAACGCTGCGGCGACAGCGCCGACCGCGTCGAGCCCGGGTTGGGCGACGCGCTGGCGGCATCGCTGGATGGTATTCTGGATCAATGGCCGCAGAGCTTGCCGCGCGGGCAGATCCACGCCGATCTGTTTCCGGACAATGTGTTCTTCCTCGATGGCGCGATCTCCGGCCTGATCGATTTTTATTTCGCGGCAACCGATTTTTTCGCCTACGATATCGCGGTCTGCCTGAACGCCTGGTGCTTCGAGGCCGATCTGAGTTTCAACATCACCAAATCGCATGCCCTGCTGCGCGGCTATCAGAGCGTACGGCCGCTCGGCGCCAAGGAAGGCGCGGCGCTGCCGGTGCTGAGCGCGGGGGCGGCCATGCGGTTTCTGCTGACACGGCTATACGACTGGATCAACACACCGGACGGCGCGCTGGTGACCCGCAAGGACCCGATGCCCTATTACCGCCGACTGCGTTTTCATACCCAAACCACATCGGCGACCGATTATGGACTCTGAAACCGAACGTCTGGTGGAAATCTGGACCGATGGCGGCTGCAAACCCAACCCAGGCGCCGGTGGCTGGGCGGCGGTGCTGCGATTCGGCGATCATGAGCGGGAATTATCCGGCGGCGAACCCGCGACCACCAACAACCGGATGGAACTGACCGCCGCCGCCGCCGCGCTGGAATCGCTGAAACGCCCCTGCAAGGTACGCCTGCACACCGACAGCGAATATCTCCGCAACGGCATCACCCGCTGGCATTCCGGCTGGGTGCGGCGCAATTGGCGCAACGCCAAGGGCGATCCGGTCGCGAATTATGAATTATGGCAGCGCGTGCTCGCGGCGGCGAAACCGCACAGCATCGAATGGTTGTGGGTGCGGGGCCACGCCGGTGATGCGATGAACGAACGGGTGGATGTGCTGGCGACCAAAGCACGCGAAGCCATGGCGCCATAACAGAAAACCAGCAGCCATAATTGGCCGCTGGTTCCCCTGTGGCGGCGGGGGTGGGGAGCCCGCGCCGTATCGGGTCAGCCTGATGTTACGGCATCGAAAGGCGGCTGATACCCGAATCCGATCCGATCGTCGCGGTCTGGTAGCCAGGCATTGCATGTCAGGTCAGACAGGATCGCTGACAGTTATACGCAGGAACCCGGCGTAACGCGATAGCGGCATCGCAGGCGTATCGAACGCCATCGCGGATCGTGGGCGCGCGGCAATGCGCCTTACAGCGCACCGGTGAGGAATTGCGCCTCGCCATTGCCGAACGACCAGTCCTCATCGGCATTTTCGGTGATCGAGATCATCACGTCGGACGGCGCGATGCCGCACCGCTCCTGCAACGCCGCACAAAGCCCGGCATAGAACGCCTCTTTTTCAGCCCGCGTGCGCGGACGCGAAGTGACCTGGAACACCACCACCCGATCAGTTCGCACAATGCCGAGGCCGGTGTCCTGCACGATCAGGCGCGACGGTTTGTGCTCATGAACAATCTGGTAACGATCGCGCTCGGGAACACCGAACGCCGCCAGCATCGCGCCATGGGTGGCATCCAGCAGGGTTTCGAGCTCCGCATCGCTGCGACCCTCCAGCATATCGATTCGCAGCAGAGGCATGATACTCTCCTTCAATTGGTTCGCCGCGATATGGTGCGCCGCAACATGATTGACCAGACTGCCGCAAGGGGAAACACCATGAACGCCACAGAACTGCGCGCCATGCAGGCGCCGATCAAACAAGCCTACCGCGACCACCCGGAAACCGCCGTGATCCCGGCACGCGCCACGGGACGGATCGATCAGGCCGCCCTCGCCTGCGTGGTCGAAACCGGACACGCCACAATCAAGGCCGGACTGCACCCCGCCGCCGGCGGCGATGGCAGCCTGGCCTGCTCGGGTGACATGCTGCTCGATGCCGTGGTGGCCTGCGCCGGCGTGACCCTCGCCGCCGTGGCGACCGCCATGGGAATCACCATCCATCACGGCACAGTCACCGCCGAAGGCCATTGGGACGCCCGCGGCACCCTGGGCACCGACCGCACCGCACCCGTCGGCGTCACAGACATCACCCTCCGATTCGCCCTCGATACCGACGCCGATGCCGCCACCACCACACGACTGATCGCAACCACCGAACGCTACTGCGTCGTGCTGCAAACCCTCCGCAACCCACCGCAGATCACGGTCGATCCGGGTTAGACCGGGGCTGGGACGCTGCTGAGAGCAAGCAAGCCGGGGGGCTTTGCCCCCTCGACCCCCACTAAGGGCTCAGCCCCTAGAACCCGCTAGTTTTAGGCAAGGGGAGGGCGATACAGGCCAGATCAGCGGAAAGTCCGAGGCAGCGCCCTCCCCTTACCTAAAACTAATGGATTTTAAAGGCTCCGCCTTTAACGGGGTCCAGGGGCGGAGGAGCCGAAGGTTCCAGCGATGCTCCTCATCGCTGGAATGGCTCCGGAGGGAGAGCCCCTGGCCTTGCTTGCTCTCAAGAGCGCCCCACCCCTGGTCTCACACGAAGCTCGCCGCTGATTGTGCGATGGTGGCGATGGCGCGGGTGAGGCTGGCTTGGACGTTCGGGAAGTTTTCGTTGCGGGTGATGGTACGTTCGTCCATGTAGAGTGGTTTGGCGATTTCGATCTGGAGGACGTGGGTGCGTTCGCGGGGGCGGCCGTAGTGGCGGGTGACGTAGCCGCCGGCGTAGGGGTCGTTGCGTTTGACGAGGTAGCCTTCGGCGCGCAGGGATTGTTCGACGAGGGTGACGATGGGTCGCGCGCAGGCGGCGCCGTGGGCATCGCCGAGCACGATATCGGGGCCGTGACCGTTTGTGATGCCGTAGGGTGTCGGCATCGAGTGGATATCGAGCAGCAGGCAGGCGCCGAACGCCACGCGGGTTTCGGCCATCAGGGCGGTCATGGCGTCGTGGTAGGGTTGCCAGCAGCTGGTGATGCGTGACGAGGCTTCGGCGAAGGTGAGTTTGAGGCGGTAGATCGGCTCGCCGGTGGCGACGACGCGGGCGATGGTGCCGAGCCCGGCGGCGACGCGGGGGCTGGTGGTGTTGACGTAGTCTGGCAACCGATCCTCGAACATGGTGGGGTCGAGTTCCCAGGGTTCGCGGTTGGCATCGCAATAGGCGCGGGGGAATGCGGCGGTGATCAGCGGGATGCCGAGGCTGGGGGCGGCGGCGCAGAGTTCATCGACGAAACTGTCCTCGCTTTTACGGAGCGAGCGCGCATCGAGGCGGGAGGCGGCGAGAAACGCCGGCGTATAGAGGTTGCCCGAGTGCGGCGATGCGATCACGATCGGGGCGGTCTGGCGGAGCGGGCGGGTGATGGTGAAGGTTTCGTGCGGCAGCGCCTCGGTTTGCGGGGCATCTTCTGACCGGTGC
Source organism: Acidiphilium rubrum (assembly GCF_900156265.1). Classification (GTDB taxonomy): domain Bacteria; phylum Pseudomonadota; class Alphaproteobacteria; order Acetobacterales; family Acetobacteraceae; genus Acidiphilium; species Acidiphilium rubrum. The sequence goes on along the minus strand of NZ_FTNE01000017.1, from coordinate 53,578 downwards.
GGGGCGCTGACATCCATGACCATTTCTGTGCACCATAAAGCCGATGCAGAGCGCGCTGGTCAATGTTATGTGAAGCAACCAATCAGGGGGAGTGCAGAAGATGCCCGATATTCTCGTCGTCACCGTCAACGAGGTCGCGAATGCCCAGATCAGCCGCGTGATCGGGCCGGTCTACGGCACGTCAATCCGCAGCCGCACCATCATCGGCAACATGCTCGGCGGCATTCGTGCGATTTTCGGCGGCTCGCAGGGCGGCTATATCGCGATGGTCAATCAGACGCGTGATGAGGCGATCGAGGCGCTGAAGGCCCACGCCGCCTCGCTGGGTGCCAATGCCGTGGTCGGCATGCGGTTTGATTCCAGCGAGTTCGACGCGGGACAGGGTCAGGCGATGAACGAGGTGACCGCCTATGGCACGGCGGTGTTGATTCACCCGATCAACTGAGCACAGATTCAGTTGTTGGCGATTGCACCCGCCGTGCTGAGCAGCTGCTGGCGGACGGCCGGGTTGCTCTGTGCCGAGGCGAGCACCTGATTGTACTGGCTCACCGTGAGACCCTGTGCGCTGATCGCCGCCATGGCCTTCTGCTTGGCAGCCGCGACGATCCGCGCCTTGGTCGAGGGATCGGTCGCCGCACTCATTTTGGCGCCGTAGGATTGGTTGATCGCCATGACCTGGTGCATCGCCTTGCCGGCTTTGGCGATGGTGGTGCGCGAGACATTGGCGGCCGGCATCGAACGTCCCATCGCCTGGGGCGTGACGGGGTGGGTGGTGGCGGTCTGTGCCAGGGCCGTGCCGCTTGCGAGCGGCACCGCGATGAGGCCGGCGGCGAGCGCCAGACGTGACATGAAGCGCGTGTGCTGTTCCATCGTCAAAATACTCCTTCTGATGGGACGACCCGGCTTGGGACGTCTTCATGCACGGCAGATGAGGTCGCCGGGCTGTGATGCAAATTGCAATTCGGTCATCGCAGGGTAATCACGATGGCGAAACTACGCAGCTTTTCCCTGTGAAATGATGCGCTGGAGATTCGCGACGAGATCCCGCGCCGCCGCCAGTCTTGCCTGCACGTCCATCTCGCGGGCCATCACCAGCTTATGGTCCGGCCGCAGGCGCAGCAGGCCGGCGCGGGTGGCGAGCCAGGCGATCAGGCCGCCGGGGTTGGCGAAACTGTTGCCGCGGAAGCCGATCACCATGCCTTTCGGGCCGGCTTCGAGTTTTTCCACCCCGATGTCGCGGCAGGCGCGCTTGAGGGCGACGGTGGCCAGCAGGTTCTCGACCTCGGCCGGCAGCGGGCCGAACCGGTCGACCAGCTCGGCGGCGAGCGCTTCGCTCTCGGCATCGGTGCCGAGCGAGCCGATCCGGCGATACAGGCCAAGGCGGACCGGCAATTCCGTGACATAGGCTTCCGGGATCAGCACCGGCAGGCCGAGGCTGATGTTGGGTGTCCAGTCGCGGGCGGATTCGCGCTCGGTCTTGCTGCCTGAGGCGCGCAGATCGGCCACCGCGTCCTCGAGCATCTGCTGGTAGAGCTCGATGCCGACTTCGCGGATATGGCCCGATTGTTCATCGCCCAGCAGATTGCCGGCACCGCGCAGATCGAGATCGTGCGAGGCGAGGGTGAAGCCGGCACCCAGCGTATCGAGCGTCTGCATCACTTCGAGGCGTTTCTGTGCCGAGGCCGCGAGTTTATGGGTCGCGGGCCAGGTGAGATAGGCGTAGCCGCGCTGCTTGCCGCGCCCGACCCGGCCGCGCAGCTGGTACAGCTGGCCGAGGCCGAACAGATCGGCGCGCCAGATCAGGATGGTGTTGACCGCCGGCATGTCGAGCCCGGATTCGATGATGTTGGTCGCGAGCAGGACATCGTATTTGCCCTCGCTGAACTCGGTCATCACCCGTTCGATTTCGGTGGGGGCGAGCCTGCCGTGGGCGGTGGCGCAGCGCAGATCGGGCGCGATTTCGGCCAGGCGCTCGCGCATCCGGTCGATATCCTCGATATGCGGCACGACGCAGAACAACTGCCCGCCGCGGAAGCGTTCGCGCGCGATTGCCTCGCGAATCACCAGCGCGTCCCACGGCATGATGAAGGTGCGGACGGCGAGGCGATCGACCGGCGGGGTGGTGATCAACGACAGGTCGCGCACGCCGGTCAGCGCCAGTTGCAGGGTGCGCGGAATCGGCGTGGCGGTGAGCGTCAGCACATGGACATCGGCCTTGAGCTGTTTCAGCCGTTCCTTGTGGGCGACGCCGAAATGCTGCTCCTCATCGACGATCAGGAGCGTCAGATCGGCGAATTCGATCGATTTGGCGAGGACCGCATGGGTGCCGACGATGATACCGACGGTGCCATCCGCCAGTTCGGCGCGGGTCTTTGCCGCGTCCTTGGCGGTGACCAGGCGGGAGAGTTGCGCCACCTTGATCGGCAGGCCAGCGAAGCGTTCGGCAAACAGGCGGTAATGCTGGCGGGCGAGCAGTGTGGTCGGCACCACGACCGCGACCTGGGTGCCGGCCATGGCGGCGACGAAGGCGGCGCGCAAGGCGACTTCGGTCTTGCCGAAGCCGACATCGCCGCAGACCAACCGGTCCATCGGTTTGCCGGAGGCGAGGTCTTCCAGCACATCGGCGATGGCGCGGGCCTGATCCTCGGTTTCGGTGTAGGGGAAGCGCGCGCAGAATTCGCCGAATGCGCCGTCTTCGGCGGCGAGCAGCGGTGCGTCGTGCAGCTTGCGTTCGGCGGCGATGCGGATGAGGCCGGCCGCCATATCGCGGATGCGGTTCTTGGCACGGGCCTTGCGCGCCTGCCAGGAGGCACCACCCAGCCGATCGAGCCCGACGCCGCCGGTTTCGGTGCCGAAGCGTGACAGCAGATCGATGTTCTCGACCGGCAGGAACAGCTTGTGGTCGCCGTCGTACAAAAGGCGCAGGCAGTCGTGCGGCGCGCCGTCGACGCTGAGGGTAACCAGCCCGTCATAGCGGCCGATGCCGTGCTCCTGGTGGACCACCAGATCGCCCTCGGCAATTTCGGTCGCATCGGCGATGAACTGATCGGCGCGCTGGCGGCGGCGCGGCGGGCGGGCGATGCGCGCGCCGAGCAGATCCTGTTCCGCGACGATGGCGAAATCATCGGCGACATAGCCGCGTTCGAGCCCGAGCACCGCGAGCAGCACGGCGTCGCCCTGGGCGATACGGGCTTCGGCTGCGTTGTCGATCGGGATCGAACGCATGCCGTGGTCGCGCAGCAGGGCGGCGAGGCGATCGCGCGAACCGGCACTCCAGGCGGCGAGGACGACTTTGCGCCCGGCTTCACGCCAGCGCGACGCGAGCATCCTGAATTCGTCGTAGACCGAGACGCCGGATTGGCCGGTTGCCAGGATGGCACCGGGCCGGCCGCCGGCTTCTACGCCTGCCGCGCCCTCGGGCCGGCCGAACGGCGAGAAGCTGGTCGCCTGGCGTCTGGCGAGGGTCTGCTCGAAACCTGCTGCGTCGAAATACAGCAGGTCCGGCTTGATCGGGCGGTAGGGCAGATCGCCGGGCCGGGCAGGTGCCAGGCGGGCCTGATAATGATCGGTGATCATTTCGAACCGTGCGGCGGCGGCGGCCTCGGCCTGATGATCGAGGGTGACGGCGGCGTTCGGTACATAGTCGAAAATGGTTTCCATCGCACCGGCGAACAGCGGGGCGAAATGTTCCATGCCCGGCTGGCGGCGACCATCGGAGATCGCCTCGTAGGTCGGGTCCTTGACTGCATCGGCGCCGAACATCTCGCGGAACGCCGTGCGGAACCGGCTCACCGAAGCGGTGTCGAACGGCAGTTCCGAGGCCGGGCGGAACACCAGAGTGGCCACCGTCTCGCCGCTGCGCTGGGTGCCGGGATCGAAACGGCGCAGGGTTTCCACCACATCGCCGAACAGGTCCATCCGCGTGGGCGTGGCCTCGCCGGAGGGCCAGACATCGAAAATACCGCCGCGGATCGCGAAATCGCCCGGCTCCATCACGGTGCCGACCCGGTGGTAGCCGTGCTGTTCGAGGAAGCGGGCGAGGTCTTCGGGGGCGATACTGCCGCCGGGCGCGATCGCGAGGCTGGCACCCTTGAACTGGGCGCGCGGCGGGGTGCGCTGCACCGCCGCGTTCACCGTGGTCAGCACGATGCGCTGGGTGGTCGGCGCATCGAGCAGCCGGGCCAGCGCGGCGACACGCTCGGCCATGATGGCGGGATTGGGCGAGACGCGGTCGTAGGGCAGGCAATCCCAGGCGGGGAACCGGATGATCTCGGCCTTGGGTGCGAAGAAGGTCAGCGCATCGGCGAGCCGCGCGAGACGGGCATCGTCGCGCGCGATGTGCAGGATCGTGCCGGTTTCCTCGGCACGGCGGGCGATCAATGCGGCATCGAACCCCTCGGGCGCGCCGTAGACGGTCAGCAGGCTCATCGTCCCTGCTTGGCCTGCGCAACCTCGGCCGCCTGATCGCGGATGCTGCGGAGCATCGGGGTATCCACGTCGTCGGGGATTGGCAGGCGGCCGGTCAGCCAGTCGGCCAGTTCGGCGTCCGGGTGTTCCATCACCGCCTCGAATTCGTCGAGCGAAACCTCGTCCATCGTGGCGATGTGTTTATGGGCATAACCGCCGATCATCAGGTCGTTCTCGTAGGTGCCGCGGTGCGTGGCCCGATAGAGCAGGCGGCGGCGGCGTTGCAGCAACGCGTCGGTGGGATCGGTGTGCATGATGGCTTGCGATATAGAGGACGGCCGCGCCACTGTCAGCCCGTGACGACCGATCCTGCCGATTCGCTTGCATTTTTTCGCGCGCCACTGACCAGCCTGCCCGGATTGGGGCCGCGCCTGTCGGTGCTGCTCGCGCGCGCGGTGGGCGGCGCGACCATCCGCGATCTGTTATTTCACCTGCCGGAGCATTTCATCGATCGGCGGTCGCGCTACCTGCTGAGCAACGCCATACCCGGCGCGATCGGCACGTTCACGGTCGAGGTGATGCGCCACGACAAGGGCGAGCGCGCGAAATCGCCCCAGCGGGTGGTGATCCGCGATGCCAGCGGCTTCGGCGAGATCGTGCTGTTCCATGCCGGGCGGCTGGCGCAGTTTCCGATCGGCGCGCGACTGACGGTTTCGGGCAAGGTCGAGCGGTTCAACGACCGGGTCTCGCTGCCGCATCCCGATTACGTGGTGCCGGCGGAAGCCGAGGCCGGGTTGCCGCTGGTCGAGCCGGTCTGGGGGCTGACCGCAGGATTGGTGCCCAAGGTGGTGGCGCGCGCGATGAACGCGGCCCTGGCCCGGTTGCCGGACCTCGCCGAATGGCAGCAGAACCAAATTCTGCGCGCGCGGGGCTGGCCCGGCTTCAACGCCGCTTTGCGCGCGTTGCAGGCACCCACGGACATCCCCGATGACAAGCCGGCCCGCCGCCTCGCGTATGATGAATTGCTGGCCCGCCAGATCGCCTTCGCGCTGATCCGCCGCCGCCGCCGCAAGCGGCCGGGCCGGTCGTTTCAGGGCGGCGCGGACCTGCGGCGCACCGCCCTCACCCGCTTCGGCCATCGGCCGACCGAAGCCCAATTATCGGTGCTCGCCGAGATCGACGCCGATCTGGCGGCACCGCACCGGATGCTGCGGCTGCTGCAAGGCGATGTCGGCTCAGGCAAGACGCTGGTGGCAATGCTGGCGATGCTGCGCGTGGTCGGCGCCGGCGCGCAGGTCGCGTTGCTCGCGCCCACCGAGTTGCTCGCGCGCCAGCATTTCGCCACGCTGTCGCGGCTCTGCCCGGTGCCGGTGGCGCTGCTGACCGGGTCGCTGAAAGCGGCCGAGCGCCGGCGGACGCTGGCCGGCATCGCCGATGGTGCGATCCCGATCGTGATCGGCACCCATGCGATCTTTCAGAAATCGGTGCAGTTCCATGATCTCGGTCTCGCCGTGATCGACGAGCAGCACCGCTTCGGCGTCGATCAGCGGTTCGCGCTGGGCGCCAAAGGCGCGGCAACCGACATGCTGGTGATGACCGCGACGCCGATCCCGCGCACCCTGCTGCTGTCGCACTGGGGCGAGATGACGATCAGCCGGATCACCGAAAAACCCGCCGGGCGCACGCCGATCCGCACCTCGCTCCACCCGATCGACAAGATGCCAGACGTGATCGAGGCGATCGAGCGGATGATCGGCCAGGGCGGGCGCGTCTATTGGGTTTGCCCGTTGGTGTCGGAGAGCGAGATGCTCGATATCGCCGCCGCCGAACTGCGCCATGCAGCGCTTGCCGAGCGGTTCGGCAACCGGGTGGCGCTGGCGCACGGGCGCCAGACGATCGAGGTGCGGGCCGCGGCACTCGATGGGTTTGCACGCGGCGCCGTCGATATCCTGGTCTCGACCACGGTGATCGAAGTCGGCGTCGATGTGCCGGATGCCAATGTCATGGTGATCGAGCACGCCGAGCGGTTCGGCCTCGCGCAGCTGCACCAGCTGCGCGGCCGGGTCGGGCGTGGCCGGGCAGCGAGCTTCTGCTTGCTGCTGCACGACAAGCTGACCAAGCCAGCGCGCAAGCGCCTCGCCATTCTGCGCGAGACCGAGGATGGGTTTCGCATCGCCGATGAGGATTTTTCACTGCGCGGCGGCGGTGATGTGCTGGGCGCGAAGCAATCCGGCCTGCCGGGGTATGTGCTGGCGAATGCCGAGCGCGACGGCGATCTGATCCCGATGGCACACAAGGACGCGACCATGCTGATCGATGCCGACCCCACCCTCGCCTCGCCGCGCGGACTCGCGGTGCGCACGCTGCTGCATCTGTTCGACCAGGCGCGCGCGATCCGCGCGCTGGTGGCCGGATGAGCCGGCGCTACCCCGATGCGCCGCGGGTGGGCATCGGCATCGTCGTGCTGCGCGGCGAGGCTGTTCTGCTGGTGCGGCGCGGCCAGCCACCGGCACAGGGCGCGTGGAGCCTGCCAGGCGGCGGGCAGGAATTGGGCGAAACCGCCGAGGCCGCGGCGCGGCGCGAGTTGTTCGAGGAAACCGGGCTCACGGTCGGGGCATTATGGCTCGCGGGCGCGGTGGATTCGATCCATCGCGACACCGAGGGCCGCATCGAATACCACTACACGATTCTCGATTTCGCCGCCGACTACCAGGGTGGCGAGGCACGGTCGGGCGGCGATGTCAGCGCCGTCGCCTGGGTGGCTGAGACTGAGTTCGATGCGTATGAATTATGGGCCGAGGCGCGGCGGATCATCGCCGTCGCCCGCCGGCGTTAGATCAGGCCCCACGCCTGAGGGCGCATGGTCGGGTCGATCGCGGATGCGGCTCGGCAGCAATTCGCCCTTGCTTTCCAGTACCGGATAGGCGGCGGCCGCGACCAGATGGGTGTTGACCCGCTTGAGGTCGCGCAACATGTCGAGATGCAGCGAACTGGTCTCCGTGCTGTCGAGCCGGCCGGCGCGCAGGCGCTGGAAATGCGCCTCGGTCGCGCTCGCCTCGATGTCGCGGAACTCCTGTTTCTCGGCGGCGAGGCGGCGGGCCAACCGCGCATCGTCGATCACGAACAGCGAGGCCGCGGTGCGGACATTGCCGAGCAGCCGGTCGATCGCGCCCAACAGCTCGGCTTCGCCCTGCGGTGAAAAGGCAAGGCCGCGCTTGATCTTTTTCGAAACCAGCCCGAGCAGATTGCGATCGACCACATCGCCCGCGTGCTCCATGTTGGTGGCGAACCGCAAAATCTCCATCGCACGACGATGATCATCCTCGGTCATCGCCGCCGGATCGAGGCCGACGACATAGGTCTTGATCGCGCCGTTCAGCCGGTCGAGCACGTCGTCGAGCGCCTTGGTCTCGGCCAGTTGCCTGCGGTCGCCCTTTTCGATCAGCAGGCGCAGGGCGATGAGCATGGATTCCAGCACATCGGCGAGCCGCAGCGATTCACGCGCCGCGCTGCCGAGCGCCACAAAGGGTGTTTCGACCGCCGAGGCATCGAGGTAGCGCGGCCGGGACGGATCGGCCGCGTTGATCCGCGAGGGCAGCAGGCGGCGCAGCAGACCGGCATAAGGGGCCAGCAGGGGCAGAAACACCAGCGCGAGCCCGATGTTGAACAGCGTGTGGAAATCGGCCACGGCGCGCGCCGGATCGGGCTCGATCGCGCTCATTTCACGGGCGATCCACGGCAGCAACGGCACGGCGATCGCAACGCCGAGGGCACGGTTCAACACATTGCCGAGCGGCAGGCGGCGGTTGGCCGGGTCATCGCCCTCCGGCCCTTCGATCAGCGGATTGATCGCGGTGCCGAGATTGGCGCCGAGCACCAGCGCGAGGGCGGCTTCGACCGGAATTGCCCCCCTGGTCGCAAACGACATGACCAGCAGCACGATGGCGACCGAGGAATGCGCCGCCCAGGTCAGCCCCGCCGCGATCAGCACATCGAGCACGGGATAGGCGGTGATCGCGCGCAGCGCGACGCGCAGCCCGGCGACATGCTCATAAGGGCTGAGCAGGCTGAGGAATTGATGCAAGGCGAGCAGCACGAGCCCGAGGCCGATCAGCACGCGGCCGAAATCCCGCGGCCCCTGCGTCATCCGGCGGAACATGGCAACGCCGGCCAGGATCAGGATGGGGGCGACGGCGCTGACGTTGAACGACAGCACCTGCACGATCAGCGTGGTGCCGACATTCGCACCCAGCATGACCGCGAGCGCCGGCACCAGGCCGACCAGGCTGTCCGCGGCGAAACCCGTTACCATCAGCCCGGTCGCGGTACTGCTCTGCAACACGGCGGTTACGCCGAGTCCGGCGATGAAGCCGGAAAATCGGTTGCGCAGGGCGGTATCGAGAAAGCCGCGTAGCCGAGCGCCGAAGGCGCGCTGCACGCCAGTCTGGACCATTCTGATGCCCCAGAGCAGCAGGGCGACGGCGCCGGCCAGATCGAGCAGGGTGAGGAGAATCATGCTTGATCTATAAATTAGCGACGCGGTGGGACAAGGGGGATCGTAAGGAGAGGAAGCACTTCTTTTTTTGCAAAAAAAGAAGCAAAAAAACTCTCGTTATCTGGGGCTGTGGCGTTGACGCGGGTGTAGTCCCAATAAGTGAAAGTTTTTTGCTTCTTTTTTACAAAAAAGAAGCGCTTTCTAAAACTTAACCTTAACCCCCACAATCCCCGCAATCGGCGCCGCAATACTATAGCTGCGCGGATTGCTGAAGCCCGGGTCCTGCGCCACGTAAACACCGCCGGCCGGCGAGAACGTGCCGTAATTATAGTAGGTGGTATCGGTGATGTTATCGACCACGCCGAACAATTCGAGCTTCGGGGTTAGTTTGTAGCGCGTGGTCAGGTTCAGGACGACATAGCCGGGCAGCGGCGGCGTCAGGTTGGCGGCGTCGCCGTACAGAAACGACGACGTCTGGGCGACGCCGGAAAGCCCGATCGACCATTTCGGCGTGACATCGTAGCTGCCGCCCGCCTTGAACAAATTGCGCGGAATGCCCGGCAGGTAATCGCCGGGTAGGATCGTGATATTGCCGTTGGCATCCGCGGCGGGGTTGTTGGATTGTGTGGTGAAGCCGTTCTGATAGGTCGCATTGACACGCGAATAGCCGAAATACGCGTGCCAGCGTGTCGCATCGAGGCGCAGTTGCAAGTCGAACCCGGCGCGCTTGACGTTGCCGATATTGCTGAAATAGCCGGTGCCAAGCGGGTTGTACGGCGATTGCAGGAACTCGATGTCATCGTTTGTGACGGTATGATAGTAATCAGCATTATAGCTGAAGGTCGACCCGCCCGGCCCGATCGTGGCACCGCGCAGCCCGAGCGCGAATGTGCGCGCCACGATCTGGCGCAGGTTGGGATCGCCCGACAGGAAATTCGCCAGCGCACAGCTATCGAGCGGACTCGCGCACGACAATTCGGCCGGCGTCGGCGCCGCATTCGCCTCGGAATAGCCGCCGTAGAGCGTCGTCAGCGGCGTGATGTTGTCGGCAAAGCCGAGGGCGGGGTTCAGATGCTCGTAATAATGCCGCCCGCTCAGACCAACGCCGGGGGCGTTCGGGTCGGTCGGATCCTGGTCGTGCAGCGCGATATTGGCAATATTGAAGCGCGCACCGGCGGTGAGGGAAAATGTGTCGGTAAGATCGAGCGTGTCCGACATATAGGCACCGTAATATTCGTTGCGAATCACGACGCCGACCGGCACGGTGCCGGGCTCATCGAGGATGTACCCCGGGCTCGGAATGCCGGGCAGCGTGTAGAACACGCGCGAGAACGTCGTGATGCCGCCGGCGTAAGCGGCCGCGTCGTAGGTGGTGAAGCCGCCATCGAAGCTGAGCCCGGCGATGATGTGGTTATGCAGGCCGAATACCGGCGTGGTGTTTGAGACCTGGATCGATCCGCCATAGCCGTTGGTGTTGGTCGAATTCAGGTCGAGCTGCCCATACTGATAATAACCCGCGGCATCGGCCTGGGGCAGGAAATTCGGAATCGGGGCGCCGCCGCGCGTCGTGCTGACCGGATTGCCGGGCCCGCCCTGGCACAGATAGCCCGCATCCGGTCCGGGGCCGCACGGCAGGTCGTTCGGGCCGTTGCCGTTGACCAGATGTTCGAGCAGGTAGTCGTAATAGATCACCCCCTGGATCGAGGTATCCTTGGTCAATTGATCGTTGAGGGTCGCGCTCAGCTTGGCGTATTTATCGGCGATCAGATTGGGGCCGGTGAACTGCGAGGACGGTGCGATGTTGAGAATCTCGATCGGCACCGTGCCTGGTCCGTTCAGCACGGAATTGGCGATGGTGGCATTGACATGCAGCGTCGAGTGCGGACCGCGCCAGCCCAGATCACCATAGAAATTCTGAAGATCGGAGGATTGCAGGTCGCGCCACCCCGCCTCGTGGCGTTCCTGCAGATCGACATAGGCGGCAACATTGCCGTGCTGGACACCGTATTGCAGGTTGGCGTCGATCTTGCCAAAGGAGCCGCCGGACAACTCGATCTCGCCGCCGTGATAATCGAAGCCCGTCTTCATCGCGATATTGACCGCACCACCCAGCGCGTTCAGCCCGAACAGCGGATTACCGTCCTCGACGCTGAGCGTATGGATCGCGCTGTCAGGCAATGCGCTCATGATCGCGAGATCGCCGAACGGCAGGTTGAAGCGCGCGCCATCGACATAGACGCTCAGCCCGGCCGGCGTGCCCTGAATCGGGGAGAGTTCGAAGCCGTGATAGAGAATGTTGGGCTGGTAGGGGTTGGCCTGACTGTTCACCAGATTGACGCCGGCGGCCTGGCGGTTGAGCGCCTGCGCCGCATCCGCCGTGCCGCCCGCGCTGATGTCCTTCGCATCGAGCACCTGCACCAGGGCGGGAAATTTGGCGATGTTGATGCCGGTGTCCGCCAGAGGCGAGGCATCGACCACGATTTTCCGGATGTGGATGCTCGATTTCGGTGCGGCCGGCAGCACGATGATCGGCGCTTGCGGCACGGTTTGCGCCCGCGCTGCGGACGCCGCCAGCAGAACCGCGACACCCGGTATCAGCCAGCCCGACCGGCGCGGATCACCCATGGAAAGCCTGATCATGTGTTCGTTTCGTCCCTGCCCGGCATGGCGCGTTCGTTGCCGGATTGGGCGAGTGTAGGGGTGCGGGATCGATGGGACAAGCTTGGTGACCAGCGGTCCGGCACGCAAAGGCAAGGGAAGATCTTCTTTTTTGTGAACAAAAAAGAAGCAAAAAAAACTTTGTTAATTTGGGCCCGTGCCGTTTCAAACGCCCGTGCCCCAGAGTCAGAAAGTTTTTTGCTTCTTTTTTACAAAAAAGAAGCCTTCCCTTTTATCCAAGCCACTCAATGGCACTTGAACCGATCGAACCCGGTCTCGCACGCGGTGCAGCGCCAGATCGCGCGGCAGGCGGTCGAGCCGAACGGGTTGACCTCCTCGACCGCGGGCGAGAGGCATTTCGGGCAAACCACCGGCTTGTTGCGTTCGGGCGGCGCGATGCCGGAAGCACTCAGTTTGCGCAGCGCATCGGGCGACATCATGTCGGTGCTCCAGTCCGGGCTGGTCACCATGGTGACCTTGACCGGAAAAATCCCGGCTGACGTCAGGGCGCCATTGATTTCAAGCGCGATCATATCGAGCGCGGGACAGCCCGGATAGGTCGGCAGCATCAGCACCTCGACCCCGCCGCGATAGGGCAGGATGTCGCGCAAGATGCCGAGATCGACGATGCTGAGCATCGGCAGTTCGGGATCGGAAACGGCTTCGAGCACGGCGCGCGCGCGCAGCACGATCGGGTCGTTATCGTCCTGTTGAATGTCGGCGCTCATCGGGACCTCCGTATGGCGTGTTCAAAATAGAAATCGTCGCTCGGCGTTCCAGGCGGTGACGATCTGCCTGGCTTCCGGCGAGCGATCCTGCAAGGTGCCGTGTTGGCGGGCGAGCTGCTCAGCGTAGTGCAGGGCGAGCATGAAGGCCTTGCGCGCCGGATCGTTCGCCTTGGTATAGCGCAAGGGGCCGCCGCGATAGGTGATCGGCGCCAGGATGGCGCCCTCGTGATCGACCGGCGGTGCCAGATAGCCGGTGTTGACCAGCAGCGTGCCCGGCGCATCGCGCATCCGTTCGAACGGGGCGCGGTAGTGCGCGGACCTGCCCTGATCGACGGTTGCCTGACCGGCGGCGAGCACCTTGAGCCAGCCGATCGCCGATTTCTGCATGTCGTGCCAGCCGGAGCGGCGCGGGTAGTGCGCGAGGGCGACGGTATGCGCGCGCGGCGTCGGCACCGGCCGGCCATCGAGCGTGCCGCCGTGATTGCCGGCATCGATCGTGATCCGGGTGCCGAGCCCGCCGCGGACGATCATTTTGGTGACACCGGTCGGCACGCGCACCCGCCAGCGCAGGCGCACCGGCACGATCAGTTCGGCCGCATCGTCTTCCACCGTGTCGAAATAATGCACCAGCGGCACCGCCACCGCACGGTCCTGCACCGGCCGCGCGGCCAGCAAATCGGCCAATGGCGCATCGGTCGTGGTGATGAACTCATCGGCATCGAGAAACACCACAAAGTCGGCGCGATGCATCTGGTCGGCCATGCGGTAGAGCCAGGTGTTCACCGCAACCTCGTCGAACCCCGCGGCAATCGTCTGAAACACCGACAGGCGCAGCCCCTCCGCCTGCAACTGGCGCAGGATGTCGAGCGTCGCATCGGTGCTGCCGTTGTCGAGAAACACCATGTGATCAAGGCTGGCGTGATTATGCCGCACGAACGCCTCGACGATGTCGTCCTCGTTCAGGATGCGCGTGACCGATACAAGGCGCATCGCAGCGATACTCAGTTCCGGCGCGTGACCGTATAGGCCGCGAGTGCCCGCAGCAGCGCAGCCTTTTCGCCGAAGCTGTCCAGATAGGTCGCCGCCTGCTTGGCCAGATGCTCCGCCTGCATCCGCGCGCGTTCGATACCCATCACCGACACCATGGTCGCCTTGCCCTGGGCAGCGTCCTTGCCGGCGGTCTTGCCGAGGGTGGCATCCGACCCTTCGGCATCAAGGATGTCATCGGCGATCTGGAAGGCGGCCCCCAGATCACGCCCATAAGCGGCGATGAAATGGCGCTGCGGGCCGGAGGCGCGGCCGAGAATGGCGCCGGCCTCGGCGCTGTACTGGATCAGCCGGCCGGTCTTCAGCGCCTGCAACCTGGTGATCAGGGGTGGCGCGAGGTCCTTGCCCTCGGAGACGATATCGATCATCTGGCCGCCGACCATGCCGCGCGAACCCGAGGCCGCACCGAGTGCGAGCACCAGTTCGCAGCGCACCTCGGCATCGGAATGGGTGTCGGGCTCGGCCAGAACCTCGAAGGCGCGGGTCTGCAGCGCATCGCCGGCCAGAATGGCGGTGGCCTCGTCGAACGCCTTGTGACAGGAGGGTTTGCCGCGCCGCAGATCGTCATCATCCATCGCGGGCAGATCGTCATGGATCAGCGAATAGGCGTGCAACATCTCGACCGAGGCGGCGACGCGCGCGGCACAGGTGATGTTGACCGAGAACATGCGCGCGGTTTCGATCGCAAGGAAGCCGCGCATCCGCTTGCCGCCGCCCATCACGGCGTAGCGCATGGCTTCGACCAGGCGGTGCTCCTCGCCCTCCGGCACCGGCAGCAAGGCATCGAGCTCGGTTTCGATCAGGGCGGCCGCGCCGTTCAACCCGTCACGCAGTGCGACGGTCTGCATGACTTCACTCATGACGAGGCATCCTTCAATCCGAGCGATCCATCGGCTTTCGCGACGATCGCCTGCACCCGGCTTTCCGCCTCGGCGAGGCGCGCGTCGCAATGGCGTTTCAGCGCGGCACCGCGCTCGTAGGCCGCGATGGCGTCCTCGAGTTTCTGCGACCCCGATTCGAGGCCGCGCACGATGCGCTCGAGCTCGGCCAGCGCGTCCTCGAAACTCAGCGCGCCGATGTCAGCGACCGCATCCGCCGCCGCCCCTGGTTTGGTGACCGCCATGGTGAAAACTCCTCGGTTTTGGCCACCGATAGCGGCGGATCAGATGCGCATCAAGGCACGGACATGCGCGGCGGTGCCGGCGGCGAGCGCTGCCAGATCGTAGCCGCCTTCGAGCAGCGAGACGATGCGGCCGCCGCAATGGCGGTCCGCGACCTCCATCAGCGCGGTGGTCAGCCAGGCGAAATCCTCGGTCTCGACATTGAGCTGCGCCAGCGGATCGGCGCGATGAGCATCGAACCCGGCCGAGATGATCAGCAGTTCCGGGGCGAACCGGTCGAGTGCCGGGATCAATATGTCGCGCCACGCGGCGCGGAACTCGGCCGAACCCGATTCGGGGGGCAGGATGGCATTGACGATATTACCCGCGATCCCGGTCTCGCTCGGCCCGCCGGTGCCGGGATAGCAGGGAAACTGGTGCGACGAGGCATAGAACAGGTCGGGGTCATTTTCGAACATCGCCTGGGTGCCGTTGCCGTGATGAACATCGAAATCGACCACCGCGATGCGGCGCAACCCGTGGGCGCGGGCGTGATTGGCGGCGATCGCGGCATTGCCGAACAGGCAGAAACCCATCGCGCGGTCCGGTTCGGCGTGATGGCCGGGCGGGCGGGTGGCCACGAAGGCGCAGCGCGCCCAGCCTTCCTGCACCGCATCGACCCCGCGCATCGCGCCGCCCGCGGCCCGCAGGGCGGCGCGCAGGGTACCTTCGCTCGCGATCGTATCGGCATCGAGGTGGATTTTTTCGTCGCTGGCCGGGGCGAGCGCGAACATCGCATCGACATAGGCGTCCTGATGCACGCCGCGAATCGCCGCTTCCGGCGCTTCCGGCGCGGCTTCGCGCAGCAGGGGTTGGAACTCCGGCTGTTCGAGGGCGGCGAGCACCGCCCGCAACCTTGCCGGCCGCTCGGGATGGTGCGGCCCGGTGTCGTGGTCGAAACAATCCGGATGGGTGATCAGGGCGACGGGCATGTCAGGGTCAGACCTTTGCGGGCGATGGCGGGGCGGCGCATTTGATGGTGAAGCTCAGGACACCTTTCAACTCGCTCCACGAGACCAGGGCGTGGCCGGTATCGCGGCAGAAATCGCGGAAATCGACCACCGCGCCGGGGTCGGTCGCCAGCACGCGCAGCCGCTCGCCGGGCGCGAGACCGCGCAGTGCGCGCGCGGCGCGCAGCACCGGCATCGGGCATTTCAGGAATCGCGCGTCCACCATCGCATCCGCCATGGCCTGTATGGTGGCGTGTCGGCCCCTCTTGAGCAAGAGCGTCATACGGGAGATAGAGGCGATAATAAAAACCCACAGGACGGACCATGACGTATCGTATCGGCATCGATCTCGGCGGCACCAAGATCGAAATCGCGGCGCTGATGGACAGCGGCGACCTTGAACACCGGGTGCGGGTGCCGACGCCGCCGGATTACCGGGCAACGATCGAGGCGATCGCGGAGCTGGTGGCGGGCACCGAGCGCGCGCTCGGGCGGGCCAACGGCATCGGCATCGGCATCCCCGGCACCATCAGCCCGGCCACCGGTTTTGTGAAGAACGCCAATTCCGAGCGGCTGAACGGCAATCCGTTCGACAAGGACCTCGAGGCACGGCTGGGAAGGCCGGTGCGTGTCTCCAACGATGCCAACTGCTTTGCGATGAGCGAAGCATCCGATGGCGCGGGCGCCGGCGCGCATTGCGTGTTCGGCGTGATCATCGGCACCGGCTGCGGCGGCGGCATCGTGGTCGGTGGTGCCGTGCTCGAAGGGCGGCATCGGATCGCCGGCGAATGGGGCCACACCCCCCTGCCCTGGCCACGCAGTGAAGAGGTGCCGATGCGGCGCTGCTGGTGCGGCAAGGTCGGCTGTCTTGAAACCTATCTCGCGGGTCCGGCGCTGGCGGCGGAGGCCGATGGCATCGGCGCGCGCGATGCCGGCGGGCTGCCGGCGCGGGCGGCGGCCGGCGATGAGCGGGCGATCCGGGCGCTGGCGATCCATGCCGAGCGGCTGGCACGCGGCCTCGCGATGATCGTGAACATCCTCGACCCCGATGTAATCGTGCTGGGCGGCGGGCTTTCCAACCTCGATCATCTGTACCGCGACGTGCCGGGCCTGATGAAACCCTTCGTGATCAGCGACACGTTCGACACGCCGATCCGCCGCAACAAGCATGGCGATTCGTCGGGCGTGCGCGGCGCGGCCTGGCTGTGGCCGGCCTGAGGGTCAGGGCCAGCTGCGGTCGCGGTTCGCGAGTTGCAGCGGGCTGAGCTGATAGGGTCCGGCGGCAACCTGCGGCGCGTGGTCCGGCAATTGCGAGGGATCGGCCCAGCACGTCGCGTTACCGAGCGTCTGCGTGCAATAGGGAACCGGCGGCGGCAGCGGATGCGGGTGGCGGCAGTAGGATTTGTTCTGGTCGAGCCGGACCATCGAGCAATCCTTGCCGGTGACCAGCGAGATCACCGCATCCGGAATGGTGCGGTGAATCGTGGTGATGGCAAGCACATTGGCGCCGGCGGTGACGCCGAGGTCGGCACCAGCGCCGAGGCCGCAGCCGGCGAGCGGGATCAGGCACAGCAGGGCGATGATGAAGCGCATGATCACTCCATGCCATGAAATAGTGAAAATCCGGTTACGTTGCCCTGAAACGCGCGCGCCGCTATGGTCCGGCCGCGTCAACCCCGAAATCGGCGCGCCGCCGCCCTGCCGGCAGCGCGCGCATTCCTGAAGCGAGACCCTGCGTGCCCGATATTTTCGACGAAGTTGCCGATGATCTGCGTGCCGAGCGCACCCGCAAGTTCATGGTCCGCTATGCCGGTGTGTTCATCGCAGCGGCCGGGCTGGTGCTGATCGGCATCGGCGGGTGGAAGACGCTGCAATGGTATCACCAGCGCGAGAATACCCGCGCGGCAACCGCCTACCTCGCGTTGACCGACCGGATCGCCGCGGCCGGCGCCGGCGCCACCAAAGCGAGCGATCTGGCGGATGCCAAATCGCTGGTCGCGTTCGCCGCGAAAGCCCCCGCCGGCTACGCAGCACTCGCGCGCTTCCGCGCCGCCGCCCTGTATCAGGGCGCGGGCGATACCAAGGATGCCGAAGCGCTCTGGAGCCAATTGGGCGCGGCGGATAGCGGCGCCGATGCGACCTTGCGCGGCCTTGCCAACCTGCTCTGGGCGCAGCACGCGATGGGCACGGTGCCGAACGCGACGGTGATGGCGCGGTTGCAGCCCCTGATGGCGGGGTCCAACCCCTGGCACGACATGGCGCAGGTGAGTGCCGCGGTGCTCGACATGCAGGACGGCAAGACCAGCGCCGCGACCACGCTGCTGGGCGAGGTCACCGCCGATCCGGCGGCACCGGCCAATGTGCGGAATCTGGCCGAAGGGCTGATGGCGAAACTGAACGGATGACCGAACATACCATGACAACACCACGCGCCATTTCCAACATCGGGCGGCGCGGCGCGCTGCTGATGTCGGCGGCCCTGCTTTCGGGCTGCAGCCTGTTTGAGGGTTCCGACAAGAAGCCGGTGCCGGGCATCAAGATCCCGGTGCTGCCGCCGCACGAGCCGCTCTCGGTCGACGACAACGCCCCGCCGGTCGGGCTGCCGGCACCGACGCCACGCGCCGACTGGCCGCAGGCCGGCGGCAATGCCAAGCACAACACCGGCGTCGCCGCGCTGCCCGAACGGCTGACCGAGGCATGGCGCACCAGCATCGGCGCCGGGGCGACCTATCGGCGTTCCCTGCATGTGCAGCCGGTCGTCGCGGCCGGCAAAGTCTTCACGATCGATGCCAACGGCTTCGTCGATGCCGTAATGTTCGCCAACGGACAGCATGTCTGGCGCCAGAAGATGCGCCCGAAACACGATAGCAGCTTCGCCTTCGGCGGCGGCCTCGCCTACGCTGAAGGCGCGCTCTATGTCGCGACCGGCTTTGCCGAGTTGCGCATGCTCGATCCGGCAACCGGGGCAACGCGCTGGACCCGCAAGCTCGGTCAGCCCGCGCGCTCGGCCCCCACGGTCGGCGGCGGCAACATCTATGTCGTGCTGATCGACAACACGCTGGTCGCGCTCGATGCGAAAACCGGCAATCTGGTCTGGCGGTTTCCGACCGGCTCGTCGTCGAACTCGATGTTCGGCGCCGGCGCGCCGGCCTACGACCAGGGCGTGGTGGTGGCCGGGTTCGGCACCGGCCTGGTGGCCGGAATCAATGCCGCGACCGGTTCGGCGGTGTGGGAGCAGAGCCTGGCGGCCGGATACGACACCGCCAATCCGCTCAATGTCTCGAGCATCGTCGCCAATCCGGTGATCGGCAATAATCTGGTCGTGGTGACCGGGGTCGCTGGCACCACGGTCGCGTTCGACCTGCGGTCCGGCCGGCGGATCTGGGGCAAAGGCGCCGGTGGCGCCGAGACACCGGCGATTGCCGGCGAATGGCTGTTCCTGCTGACCGATGACCAGCGCCTCGCCGCGATTCATATGGCGGAGGGCTATGTGTCATGGGTGACCGACCTGCCCGCCTTCAAGAACCCCAAAAAATCCTACGGCCCGCTGCGCTGGCATGGACCGGTGGTGGCCGGCAACGGCCTGATCCTGACCGGGTCGGACCAGCGAATGATCGTGGTGGATGCGCGGACCGGCGTGCTGCTCGCCAGACCCGAAGACAGCATCGAACTGCACGGCGTCGCCGATGAACCGCCGATCGCGGTGGGCGGCACCTTGCTGGCCATGACCCGCGATGCGGTGCTGACCGCGTACCGATGAGCGACATCGAGGCGCCCCTCCCCGAAAACCGGGCGCCGCGGGTTGCGATCTGCGGGCGGCCGAATGTCGGCAAATCGACCCTGTTCAACCGCCTCGCCGGCAAGCGCATCGCGCTGGTCGCCGATGAGCCGGGGGTGACGCGTGACCGCAAGGAGGCGTGGGGCGAGCTATACGGCCGCAAGGTTCAGCTGATCGACACCGCCGGGCTGGAAGAGGCACCGCCGGACAGCCTGCCGGGGCGGATGCGCGCTTCGACCGGCACCGCCGTCGAACAGGCGGATCTGGTGCTGTTCGTGATCGATTCGCGCGCCGGCCTGCTGCCGGAAGATCGGCATTTCGCGGCCTGGCTGCGGCGCGCTGGCAAGCCGGTGATCGTGGTCGCCAATAAATCCGAGGGGCGCGGCGGTGGCTCGGCGGCGCTCGAGGCCTATGCGCTCGGGCTCGGCGAGCCGGTGGCGATTTCGGCCGAACATAACGAGGGCGTTTCCGACCTGATCGACCAGATCCTGGATGCCCTGCCCGCGACGATCGGCGATGGTGAGCCCGAAGGCGAGCGGCCGCTGCATCTGGCGCTGGTCGGGCGGCCGAACGCCGGCAAATCGACCCTGCTCAACCGGCTGCTGGGCGAGGAACGCTCGATCACCGGGCCGGAACCGGGGCTGACGCGCGATGCGATTGCTGCCGAACTGACCGATGGCACCGGCACGCGCTACCGCCTGTTCGACACCGCCGGGCTGCGCAAGCGCGCGCGGGTCGAGGCGGGGCTCGAGAAACTATCGACCTCCTCGACGCTCGAAGCCCTGAAATTCGCCGATACGGTGGTGCTGGCGATCGATGCGCATGAAGGCATCCACGATCAGGATTTGCAGATCGCCCGGCTGGTCGAGCGCGAGGGGCGGGCTTGTGTGATTGCGTTGACGAAATGGGATCTGGTCGAGGATCGCGACAAGACGCGCCGCGTAATCAAGGATCGGCTGGAATCCTCGCTGTCGCAGTTGAAGGGGATCGTCACGGTCCCGCTATCGGCCGAGACCGGCGAGGGCATGAGTAAATTGCTGCCTGCGGTGCGCGAGGCCGATGTGATCTGGAACAAGCGCGTCTCGACCGGCGCGCTGAACCGCTGGTTCGAGGGCGCGCTGGAGCGGTTTCCACCGCCCCTGGTCGAAGGCCGGCGGTTGAAACTGCGCTATATCACCCAGGTGAAGGCGCGGCCGCCGAGTTTCGCGATGTTCGGCACGCGCTGCGAAATGACGCCGGAGACCTATCAACGGTATCTGATGAATTCGTTGCGCGAGCAGTTTCATCTGGAAGGCACGCCGCTGCGGCTGTCGTTGCGCGGCACCAAGAACCCTTACGCGGATGATTGAACGTCAGGCGCGCGGCGCTGATCAAAGCGCCGCGTCGCCGTTCATGCCGATTGCCTTTTCCGCCATGCTTGGCCAGAGAGAGGCGGCGTAGCGACAATCACGCCTGAGGAGTTTGCATGACGCCGTTGATCGCCGTTCTGTTCGCCATAATGCAGGGAGCGACCGAACTGTTTCCGGTCTCGAGCCTCGGTCACGCGGTGATCGTCCCTGCCCTGCTGCACTGGCACATCGACCAGCACGCGCCCTCCTTCCTGCCGTTCGTCGTCATGCTGCATGTCGGCACCGCAACCGCCCTGCTCGCCTATTTCTGGCGCGACTGGTGGGACATGCTGATGGGCCTGCTCGGCCGGGGCACCGGCGTGAACGAGCAGCGCGGCCTGCTGCTGCGCCTGGTGGTCGCGACGATTCCGGCCGTGGTGATCGGGTTCATTCTGAAAAAACCGATCCAGCATCTGTTCGCGAGCCCGCTGATTGCCGCGGTCTTCCTGATCGTCAATGGCGGCCTCCTGCTCGCCGGCGAACAATTACGCCGGCGCAAGGCCGCGCGCGGTATGGGCATCGCGCAACTCACGCTGGTCGATGCCTTCGTGATCGGTCTGTTTCAGTGCCTCGCGTTCCTGCCGGGTCTGTCGCGCTCCGGGGCCGCGATCGTCGGCGGCCTGACCCGAGGCATCGACCATGAGGCGGCAGCACGCTTCGCCTTCCTGATGGCGACACCGGTGATTGCCGGCGCCACCGTGGTGGAAGTGCCGAAACTGCTGCACCACCACAGCGCAAGCCACGGCATGTTCGGGCTGGCCGTGCTCGCGGCGGTGGTGGCCGGGCTGGTCGCATTCGGTTCGACCGCGTTCCTGATGCGCTATTTCCGCGATCACGATCGCTGGGCGCTCGGCCCGTTTGCCGCCTATTGCGCGGTGTTCGGCGTGCTGAGCCTGGTGCTGCTCACCGCCGGCATCTGATGCCGCCGATCCGCCCGGAGGCGAAAAAGCTGATGGGCGCGCGGCTTGCCCGCAGCATTGCCCAGGGCGCGCTGGTTGTCGATTTCGCACTTTATGTCACCAAGCTCGGCTGGAGTGCGACGTTTCTGGGCGTGGTGTTCGCCTTGGCAATCCTGTTCGCCGTGTTGCTCACCGCAACGATCGGGCCCGCCAGCGACCGGTTCGGCCGCAAGCGATTCGTGTTGATTTTCGAAGCCATCGCGATCATCGCCTCCCTGCTGGGGCTGTTGAGCCAGGCACCGGTCGCGCTCGCCTGTGCCGCGATCATCGGCGGCTTCGGCCGGGGTGCGAACGGCGCCGCCGGGCCGTTCGCGCCCGCCGAGCAATCCTGGCTGTCCGGCTACATCGACAAGCGCGATTTCGGTGCCGTGCTATCGCTCAACATCGCCATCGGCTTTTTCGGCATGGCGATCGGCGCGGTTCTGGCCGGCGTGATCGGCGCGCGGCAACCGCTGTTCATCCTGCCGCTCGCGGCATCGCTGGTTGCCGCGACGCTGCTGATCATCACACCGGATCGCGCCCGCAGCGTGGAGGTGGTACGAAACAATGAAGCCGCAGCCAGCAAAGTCGAGAACGGCCTGCTCTGGCGGCTCGCCGGGCTGAACGTGCTGAACGGCACCGGCATCGGCCTCAGCGGGCCGTTCATGTCCTGGTGGTTCGCCGCGAAATTCCACGCCTCGGCATCATCGATCGGGCCGGCGCTGGCAATCGGCTTCATCGCCGCGGGAGTGGCCTCGCTCACCTCCGGCCATCTGACGCGGCGGCTGGGCACGGTGCGCACCGTGGTGCTGATGCGCGGCATCGGCCTGGTCAGCCTGTTCGCGCTGCCCTTCGCACCAAGTTTCGTGGTGGCAACGTTTATCTACGCGGTCCGCTCCGCCTTCAACCGCGGCACCGCCGGTGCGCGCCAGGCGGTGGCGCTCGGGCTGGTGCGCGGCGACCGGCGCGGCCTTGCCGCCAGCGTGAACACGATTTCGGTGCTCGTGCCCCGCGGCATCGCCCCCGCCCTGGCCGGGGTGCTGTTCGAAACCGGTGCCCTCGCCGCGCCATTTCTGCTCGCCGGCTTGTTCCAGGGCGCCTACCTGTTCTTCTACCCGCGCGTGTTTGCCGCGCATGATCCATCGAGGTCCTGATGCTCAATCGTCTGCTGCTGGTCTTTGCCTTGCTCGCCGCCCCCGGCATTGCCGCCGCGCGTGTCAATCTGGCGGCGGCGCCGATCGGGCGGATGGATCTGCCCTGGTGGCGCGCCGGGTTCGAGGCCACGCTGGCGCAGGCCCGGACCGATCGCAACGCCCAACTCGTCTGGCTTGGCGATTCGATCACCTATTACTGGCAGCGCACCGGCGCGGCACCGTTCGAACAGATCAAGCCGATCTGGCAGCGCTACTACGGTCGCTATCATCCGCTCGATTTCGGCCTGATCGGCGATACCACATCGAGCGTGATCTGGCGGATCGACCATGGCGAATTCAACGGCCTGCACCCGAAACTGGTGATCGTGCTGATCGGTGCCAATAATCTGGGTGCCACGCATTGGGGCGCGCACCTGACCGTGCCGGGCATCAAGGCGGTGGTGGCCGACCTGCACCGCCACGTGCCGCACGCCAAAATCCTGCTGCTCGGCGTGCTGCCCTCGATCCGCTCGGCCTGGATTTCCGCAGAGACAGTCAAGATCAATCGCGATCTCGCGCAGATCTACCAGCACAACACACTGGTCACGTTCCGCAACGTCGGCGCCGTGCTCGAGCATGACGGCAAACCCGAAGCGTCGCTCTACGTCGACCCGCGACTACAACCGCCGCAGCCGCCGCTGCACCCCGATGCCACCGGGATGCAGCGAATCGCCGCCGCCCTCGCGCCGACCGTTGCCGTGCTGATGAAATAACTTCGCGTTATTATCCGGCGGATAACCGCAACGCTGAGTTCACCAGCGCGACATGGGTGAACGCCTGCGGAAAATTGCCGATCATGCGGCGGTTGATGGTGTCGTACTCTTCCGAGAACAGTCCGAGATCGTTGCGTAACGCAATCAGTTTTTCAAACAGCGTTTCGGCATCGTGCCGCCGCCCCATCATCGTGTAGTTATCGACCAGCCAGAAACTACACGCCAGAAACACGCCTTCCGTGCCGCTCAGCCCGTCTTTGCCGCCCGCCGTGTTATAACGCCGGACGAAACCGTCCTGCATCAGGTCCCGCTCGATCGCGGCGACGGTGCCGATAATCCGATGATCGGTTGGCGGCAGAAACCCCACCACCGGCAGCAGCAGCAGGCTCGCATCGAGCAGTTTTGAGCCATAGGCCTGCACGAAACTACCCAGCGCGGCGTCGTACCCCTCGGTACACACCTGTGCGTGGATCGTATCGCGGATCACGCGCCACCGATCAGCCGGGCCGTCGTAGCCGAACTCCTCAACCGAGCGAACCGCCCGATCGAACGCCACCCAGGCCATAACCTTCGAATGAACAAATTGCTGCCGGCCGCCACGAACTTCCCAAATCCCTTCATCGGGGAGCGACCAGATGGTCTCCAACTGTTCGAGCAGATTGACCCGCACGCTCCAACTGTTCTCGTCATGAAGCAGCCCGCCCTTGTGGGCCTGATAGAGCGTATCGAGCAACTCGCCGTACACATCGAGCTGCGTCTGCCCTGCGGCGGCATTGCCGATCCGCACCGGCTTCGAGCCCTCATAGCCGCCGAGCCAATCAACCTCCCACTCCGCCAGCCGCCGCTCGCCGGCGACGCCGTACATGATCTGGATATCGGCCGCGTTACCCGCCACCGCCCGGTCAAGCCAGTGACGCCAGGCCGAAGCCTCGTCGCGATACCCCGCCGCCAGAAACGCCTGCAGCGTGAAACTCGCATCGCGCAGCCAGCAATAGCGATAATCCCAGTTCCGCTCGCCGCCCAATTCCTCCGGCAAGGATGTGGTGGCCGCGGCAATGATGCCGCCGGTCTCCCAATGCGTCAGCGCCTTGAGCGTGATCAGCGAGCGCTTGATCACATCCACCCAGTGATTTTTAGCAGGCACCCTTCCGACCCATTTCTGCGATCGCTCGGCAGCCAGAGCAATGCCGTGCTCCGCATCGAAGGCGTGCGGGATGCGATGATGCGATTGCAGCCACGCCATCGAAAACGTCACCGTTTCACCGGCCTTGACGGTAAATTTCGCCTCGGTGTGACGGTTGCGCCCTTCCAGCGGCACGTCGGACCAGATCACGACCATATCCGGCCCGGCCACCGCAACCAGCCCTTCACCGTGCGGCAGGCGCTGCACCCAGGGGATGATCTTGCCGAAGCCGAAGCGGAATACCAGCTCCAGCTGCATATCCACTTCACCGTCGAGCCCGGTCACCTGCCGCACCAGGCGCGATGTATCGTGCGGGTGCGGCACCATGCAATCGGTCAGCCGGACCCTTCCGGCCGATGTCGTCATTTCGGTTTCGAGCACCAGCGTATCGTCGCGATAATACCGATGCGTACGAGCAACGGGATCAGCCGGTGCGATCAACCACCGGCCGTTCTCGCGCGTGCCGAGCAACGCCGCGAAACACGCATCGGAATCGAAACGCGGCAGACACATGAAATCGATCGAGCCATCCCGCCCGATCAGCGCCGTCGTCTGCCGATCACCGATCAGCCCATAATCCTCGATCCGTAAAGCCATGCGGACCCTCCTTCATCTCTGGTGATTGCGTGCCGCCAATCGGCGCGCTCAGACGCCCTCGGCAAGACGTTGCATGATCGAGGTGACAATCGCGATCGGCGATGCGTCAACGTCGATATTCATCACGGTTTCATCGGCACCGGGTGGTTCCAATGTCGCAAACTGGCTGTCGAGCAGATCAGGCGGCATGAAATGGCCGTGCCGCCCCGCCGCGCGCTTCGCCAGCAGATCGCGCCTGCCGGTCAAATTCACCAAAATCAGGCCCGCACAGCCGGAGCGGACCAGATCTCGATAATGACGCGTGAGCAACGAACTCACGATCACACCGCCGCAACCGGCATCACGCCATCCACGCAGCGCGCCGGCAATACGGTGTAGCCACGGCAGGCGATCATTGTCGTTCAGCGGATGCCCCGCCTGCATTTTTGCGCGATTGCTCTGCGGGTGCAGGTCATCGCCATCGATGAACGCAACCCCCAGGCACGCCGCCAGCAGAGCGCCGATGGTCGATTTTCCCGAAGCCGAAACCCCCATCACCGCGATCACCGGCTTGGGATGCGGCAGCGGGAGACCCATGCTGCGCAGCGTTGCCACATGCGATGCCACACCAGCCCGTGCCCAGGGGTCACCATCGAAACGCCGCGTGCTGCCATCCGTCATGCCGATGATCGCCGCGGCACAGCCATGGGTGAAGAGGCCGGTCTCGACCACGCCGGCAATGGTCTTCAGCGTCGCCTCCAACACCGGCGGCGTCATCGCCACCGCCATGGTACAGTCAACGATCCGATTACCATTGTCGGTCCGATACGGCGTCGCCGCATCGCTCATGCGGAGCACACCCGGCAAGCCGATATCGCCGATCCGCGCGATGGTCCGCTCGACCGCGAAATCCACGATCTCGACCGGCAGCGGCGTGCGCTCGCCAAGCCGGCGCACCAGCTTGCTCTCATCGGCAATCACCACGAACTGGCGGGCGGATTCGGCAATCTGCTTTTCGCGCAGCAGCGCCCCGCCCAATCCCTTGATCAGATGCAGCGTACCGAACTCAACCTCGTCCGCGCCATCGATCGCAAGATCGAGCATGCCGCTCAGCGGCACAACCCCGATGCCGAGTTCAGCCGCGCGGCGCTCGGTCACGAGCGAGGTCGCAACACAAGTGATCGACAAACTCTCAGCCTTTATCCGTTCCGATAACGCATCAAGAAAATACTCGACGGTCGAACCCGTGCCGAGCCCCAGATACATCCCCGTCTCGACCAGCAGCGCCGCCTCACGCGCGGCGGCGCGCTTCTGCTGATCGGGTGTGGCGATCATCGTCGCGCCGGTCACTGCGCCCATCGTCCCGCCGCATCCCGATCGACCAGCCACAGCACCCGCCCCGATGGCCTGATGCGCGCGGCCGGCACCGATGTCTCCGCACCGCTCAAAATACCATCCAGCATCGATCGCTTGCCGCTGCCAGCAACAACAAAGACAACCAGCCTTGCGCTGTCCAACACCGGATAGGTCAGCGTCACCCGCGCCTCGGGGCGTCCCTCGGTCACCGGCAGCACCCAGCGTGTGCGCTCCTCCAGCAACCGCTGCTGCCCCGGCAACAACGATGCCGTGTGTCCGTCATCGCCCATGCCGAGAAAACAGAGATCGAAAAACGGCCGCTCCGGGCTGAGCGTTTTGGCACCATACAAAGCCTGCAGCGCCTGTTCATAACGGTCCGCCGCCTGCTCCACCGTCAGCCCCCCATAGGGCACCGCGTGAACCCGCGCCGGATCATGCTCGACATGATCGAACAACGCCCGATCGATCATCCGCATATTGCTGTCAGGGTCGTCCGGCGCGACAAACCGCTCATCACCGAGCACGAAATCAAGCGCATTCCAGCGGACCTGATGATGATAGGGCGACGACGCCAGACGCTGATAGATCGATTTCGGGGTCGAGCCCCCCGCCAGCCCGATCACGCACCGCGCACCCGCCGTCGCTGCCGCATCGGCCAACAATCTAGCCCCGGCCTCCGCGAAAGCCTCGGCATCGGGCACTACCAGCAGCTCACCGAACGCCGGTTTCATGCGCCGAGCCCATCGAGAACGAAGCGCTCGATCGCCTTGGCAAACCCCTCGTCCTCATTGCTGTCGGTGGTGAATTTTGCGTGTGATTTCACCTCGTCATCGGCATTACCCATCGCGATCGCAACGCCGCTGCGCCGAAACATCGTCACGTCGTTCGGCATGTCACCAATCGTCGCTATCCGCTCGCGGGGGATGTTCAGCAATTCGGAAAGTTTGTCGACCACCGCACCCTTGTTAGCCTTCGCGTTGGTGATGTCGAGGTAATAGGGCTGCGAGCAGGCAGCCGTCACGTGGTCGCCGAATTCTTCCGTCGCGGCGGCCAGGGCAGCCTGCATCTTCGCCTTGTCATCGGTGACGCCAACGATCTTGACGACAGTCTTCAAATCTTCGGCCGAAAAATCATCCACCACCTCGGCATCGAACTGCACCGTGCTGGTCTCGCGCGCCACATGCGGCGCCGCGGCATCCCGGATCAACCAGCGCGTCTTGGTATAAATCCAGACGTCGAGCCCATGTTCACCAAGCAGCGCAACCGCCTTGCCGATCACGTCTTCCGGCAGATCATAGGCGTTCAGCACGGTCGTCATATCCGGTGCGAGCAGCACGCCACCATTGAACCCGGCAATCGGCGTATCGATCGCGAGCGGCGTGCTCACCATCGCCATGCCGCGCGGCGGACGACCGCTGGTGATCGCGAATTTGATGCCGGCGCGCCGCAAATCCGCGACCGCGCGCTGCGCCCGCTCGGTCAGGCGCTTCTCATTGGTGACCAGCGTGCCATCCACATCGGCCAGTACCAGATCGATCCGGCCGCTCATGCGCGATCATCCTTCGCCGGCACGCTGACCGGGCGCCAGTGGCGCGTCCTGTCATCATGCGACAGCAGCGCATCCGATGCCGCCGGACCCGCACCGCCACTCTCGTAATTCGGGAAATCGGCAGGTGTGGTCGAACCCCAATGGTCGATCACCCCCTGCACCACCCGCCAGGTTTCCTCGACCATGTCGGCCCGCTGAAACAGCGTCTGATCCCCGATCATGCAATCATACAGCAGCGTCTCGTAGCCGACGTTCGGCTCCGGCTTGAACCAGTCACTATAGCGGAACTCCATATTCGCCGGTGCCAGGCGCATGCTCTGCCCGGGCCGCTTGACCTCGAATTGCAGGGCAATCCCTTCATCGGGCTGAATGCGCAGCACCAGCCAGTTCGGCGGCAGGGTTTCGAGCGAGGTGTCCTGAAACGCCGCCAGCGGCGCCTTCTTGAACTGGATCGCAATCTCGGTCATCCGGCACGTCATGTGCTTGCCGGTGCGGATATAAAACGGCACGCCGGCCCAGCGCCAATTGTTGATCTTCAAGCGCATCCCAACATAAGTCTCGACCGCGGACTCCTTCGCGACATCCGGCTCATCCCGATACGCAATTACTGGCTTGCCGGCGACAGTGCCGGCGCCGTACTGGCCGCGCACCGCATCGTCATCCGCCAATGTCTCGATCGAGGCGAACAGATCGTATTTCTTGGCGCGGATCGCTTCGGGCTTGAAGCCCACCGGCGGCTCCATCGTCACCATGGCGAGCAGCTGAAACACATGGTTGGGCACCATGTCGCGCAGCGCGCCGGTCTGCTCATAAAATTTTCCCCGCCCCTCGACCCCGACGGTCTCGGCAACCGTGATCTGCACATGATCGATCCGATCGCGATTCCAGATCGGCTCGAACATACCATTGCCAAATCGCAACGCCATGATGTTCTGCACCGTTTCCTTGCCGAGGAAATGATCGATCCGATAAACTTGTTCCTCCTTCAGTACCGCAAGCACCTGCGCGTTCAGTGCTTTGGCCGAATCAAGGCTGTGGCCGAACGGCTTTTCGATCACCACCCGCCGCCAGGGCGCACCCTCGTCGCCCTTGTGCTCAACCAGCCCGGCCGCACCTAGATGTTCCACGATCGTGCCAAAAAACCGATCCGCGACCGCCAGATAAAACAGCCGGTTGCCGCCGGTGCCATGCTGCGATTCCAGCGATTCCAGCTCGGTCTTCAACGATTGGTAGAAACCGGCATCGGTGAAATCACCCTGCACATACGACATATGCGCGGCCAGTTTCGACCAGTTCGCTTCGTCGATCGCCTTGATCTGATCTTCCGCATTCGGATCGCCGATGAAGCTCTCCAGCGTCTTGTGCAACGAGGCTTTCCAGTCATCGGTGCTGCGCTTGGCAATATCCGCACCGATCAGCACGAATTTCTCGGGGGTCAATCCGGTATTCGCCAGATTATACAACGCCGGCATCAACAGCCGCTTGGTCAGATCACCGCCGGCCCCGAAAATAACGATGCTGCACGGTCCAGGCGGCTTGGCCGAAGCAGGCTGCGCCGGCGTCGCGGTTTCACCATGCGGATGGTTCATCAGATCGCCCATGATCAATCGCCTTTCGCAACCGGCGTATGCCCCTGCTCCAGATGACCGCCGAAGCCCTGGCGCATCGCTGAGAGCATTTTCTCGCCGAACGTGTGTTCCTGGCGGGACCGGAATCGCGCGAACAGCGATGCGGTCAGCACCTCCGCCGGCACCGCTTCCTCGATCGCCGCCTCAATCGTCCAGCGCCCTTCACCGGAATCCTCGACATATCCGGTATAGGCAGCAAGCTTCTCATCCTTGGCCAATGCGGAAGCGGTCAGATCGAGCAGCCACGATGATATCACGCTGCCGCGCCGCCACACTTCGGAAATATCGGCGAGGTTGAGGTCGAACCGCTGCGCCTCCGGCAGATCGGTCGAGGCCTTGTTGCGCAGAATATCGAACCCCTCCGCATAGGCCTGCATCAGCCCATATTCGATGCCATTATGCACCATTTTCACGAAATGCCCGGCGCCGACCGGGCCGGCATGAATATAGCCCTGCTCCGCCCGCGGATCATGCCCCTTCCGATCCGGCGTCTTGTCGATCGTGCCGATGCCGGGTGCCAGCGTCTTGAAGATCGGGTCCAGATGATCGACGATCTCGGTCTCGCCGCCGATCATCATGCAATACCCGCGATCGATGCCCCAGATCCCGCCCGAGGTGCCGACATCGACATAGTGCAGCCCCTTCTCCTTCAGGCTGGCGGCGCGGCGGATGTCGTCCTTATAGAAACTGTTGCCGCCATCGATGATGATGTCACCCACCGACATCGCCCCGGCCAGCGCCTCGATCGTATCCTCGGTAATCTTGCCGGATGGCAGCATCACCCAGATCGCCCGCGGCGCATCGAGCGCCTTGACCATCGATGCCAGATCAGCCGCACCGGTCGCGCCATCCTTCTCAAGTCCCTTGACCGCGTCGGTCGATTTGTCGAACACGACGCATTCGTGCTTATCACGCATCAAGCGGCGCGTAATGTTAGCACCCATGCGGCCAAGGCCGATAATTCCGATTTTCATGTGCCGGCTTTCCTTGTTGAGGTCCGTTCGGTCGTCTCAGTGAAACGAGTGCTCCATCGCGTGGGCAAGATCCTTCAGCCCGCTCGCGACATCCTTCAAATGAACGCGGATCACCCGCCGTTCGCGCTCGACCAGCACGCTCAGATCACCCTCGGCCTGCGCGGCCTTCACCTGGCTGAAACTGTATTTATGGTCGGGCACCGGCAGATCATGCGCATCGTCCGTCGTAATCTGCAGAAACACGCCGCTGTTCGGCCCACCCTTGTAGGCCTGGCCTGTGGAATGCAGGAACCGGGGCCCGAAGCAGAGGCAGGTCGCAACCTTGCGGTGGGTCATCAACCGCTTGCGCACGCCCTCCAGCGCCGCAAGATGCGCCTTGTCGCGTTCGATATAGGCAAGAATCGCAATGTAATCGCCCGCCTCGGCGCGCCCGAAATGCTGCTTCAAATAAGCCGACAGCGAATTATGCCGGCCCAACGCCGCTGCGTTTGCCGCATCGGCAAACACCGCAATGCCGTTCTCGCGAAACACCGGCTCACCCTGCGGGGCCGACCCGCCCTGCTCATAGGCATCGGTCAAGGCGCGTGTCTTGATCTTGCTCGCCTCGACATCGGGCTGGTCGAACGGATTGATCCCGATCACCGCACCGGCGATCGCCGTTGCCATTTCCCAACGGAAAAACTCCTGCCCGATGCTCATCACATCACGCACCATGATCCGTACGACAGGATGCCCCGCCCGCGCGAGTGCGGCCACATGCGCCGCCTGTCCCTTGTGCTCGTCACCGGCGAGGCAAAGATAGGCGAACACCCGGTCCTTGCCATAGACGCTGACATCCTCAAGCGGTTCGCCATCCACCGGGATCAACCCATGCCCCAGTTTGCCGGTCGATTCGGCGATCAATTGTTCGAGCCACGCCCCCAGATCGGCAATACCGGGCGAGGCGATGATCGTCACCTTGTCGCGCTTGAACTGCTTCGCCGCAACGCCGAGCAGCAAGCCCAGTTGCGCCCCCGGATTCTGATCAACCGGCACGCTCGCGCTGCACGATTTCACCATATGCGCCGTATGCGTCAGGAATGTTTCGACATCGATGCCCATGGCCGCCGCCGGCACCAGGCCGAATTTCGACAGCACGGAATACCGCCCGCCGATCGATTTCACGCCGTGGAACACATGCGCGAAACGATCATGCTGGGCCACACGCTCCATCGCCGACCCCGGGTCGGTCACCGCGGTGAAATGCTTCGCCCAATCGGCCGCACCAACCGTCTCGATCATGCGCGATTTGAAATAAGCGAGGAATATGTTGGGCTCCAGCGTCGAGCCCGATTTCGACGACACGATGAACATCGTCTTCTTCAAATCCAGCGCGGCTTCCAGCGTGCGGATCTGCGCCGGATCGGTCGAATCCAGCATATGAAACTGCGGCCATCCCGCCTTGTGGCCAAAGCTCCGCGCCAGCACTTCCGGCCCGAGGCTCGAGCCCCCCATGCCGAGCAGCGCGATATGGCTGAAACCCTGCGCCTTGATCGAGTCCGCGAAGCGCGCGAGCGTGCCGACATGCGCATGCTCCTGGCCAACAATATCGAGCCAGCCGAGCCATTTGTCTTCATCCGCGCCGGTCCACACCTGCTTGTCGCCGGCCCACAGCTTGCGGATCGTGCCTTCCGCCAGCCAGTGCTTGCTGGCCTCGGCAACCGCCGCCTTCAACGCGCCATCCGCCTCGATCGTGGCTTCGTTCACCGGCACCAGCGCCGAACGCTTGACCGCCACCGCGCCGAGCAGTTGGTCGAACGCGGTCGCGAACTGGCGCACCCCATCGATCACCAGATCATCCGTGACGGTCTCAAGCGAAATACCGTGCTGTTCGAGCGATTTCAGAATAGCCAGCGCGCCGTCAAGGTCCTGCTCCACCGCATCCGGCATCGCCTTGCCATGGTCGCGGAACGCATCCATCGTCGCCGGCGGCATGGTGTTCACCGTATCACGGCCGATCAATGTCTCGACATAGAGCGTATCCGGATAGGCCGGATTCTTCACGCTGGTGGAAGCCCAGAGCAGGCGCTGGCTATGCGCGCCTTTCGCTTCCAGTGCTTGCCATTTCGTACCTGAAAACAACTTCTTATAGGCAGCATAAGCAACTTTCGCATTCGCGATCGCCGCCTTACCCAGCAACGGCTTCAGCGCCGCATCGCCGCCGGCATCGATCTTGCCCTGCAACTGCTTGTCGATCACATTATCGATCCGGCTGACGAAAAAGCTCGCGACACTCGCGATTTTCGAAACATCGCCACCCTGTGCAGCGAAATGCTCCAGCCCGTCGATATACGCATGCGCCACCGCCTCATACATCGGCACCGCGAACAACAGCGTCACATTGATCGAAATCCCCTCGCCGATCAGCGTGCGGATCGCGGGAATCCCGGCGGTGGTTGCCGGCACCTTCACCATCAGATTGGGCTTGTCGACCGCCTTGTGCAGCCGCCGCGCTTCAATGATCGTCGCCTCGGTGTCCATCGCGAGATACGGTGAAACCTCGAGGCTGATATAACCATCCCGCCCGTTGGTCGCCTGATACACCGGCAGCAGCACATCGGCCGCCGCCTTGATGTCACCGATCGCCAGATGCTCGTAAATCGCCATCGGCTCATGATCGCCATGCTGCACGAAGCGCTCGAACGCCGCGCCATATTCCGGCGCATGCGCAATCGCCTTTTCAAAGATCGATGGGTTGGACGTCACCCCCTTCAGCCCGTCCCGCTCGATCATCCTGGCCAGCTCGCCGCCCTCGATCAGGTCGCGCTGAACGAAATCGAGCCAGGGGGCCTGGCCGGTTTCAGCGAGTTGTTTGAGCGGGTTCATAGCAGAATCTCCTGAAGTTGGTCGTGGATGATGATCGTTTCAGTGCAGGCCGAGACATCACGATGCCGGTCATCCGTGGCGGCAGGTGGTGCGGCATCGGCCGGAAGTCACGCCCATGCGGCCGGTTGTGACCGCATCGTGATCACGCCCGGCGCCGGAACACACCGTCCCACAGGCGCACACCGCCGGTGATGCCGGTCTCGTTCGACACCAGATGCACATCGGCCGGCAGCGCAAAATTGATCGCGGTCACGTTGCCGCCGCCGATATAGAGCAGATCGAAATTGACCAGCACCCGCAGCGCATCGACGGTGCGCAGCACGTGTTTGTTCCATTTTTTGACCCCATCGCGGATCAGCGCGGCATGGCCGATATATTGGTCATAGCTGTATCGCTTATGCGCATTGTGCTGCCCCATCTCCAGATGCGGCGCCGGCTTGCCGTCGGTGAACAGCGCAAATCCCATGCCGGTGCCGAGCGTAATGGTGCATTCCAGCCCCCGCCCGGCAATCGCCCCCAGCCCCTGCACCGTCGCATCATTGGCCAATCGCACCGGCCGCGTCAGGCGCGCCGCCAGCCGCTCGGCCAGCTTGAACCCGTGCCACAAATCGTTGCCAAGGTTGGGCGCGGTCAGCACCGTGCCCTCGCGCGTCGCCCCGGGAAACCCGACCGAAACCCGGTCGAACCGCCCGAGCGGTGCGACCAATGCGCTGATCGTATCCACAACCACGTCCGGCTTGCGCCCGAGCGGCGTCACCACGCGCTCATAATTGGTCAGCAGCGCGCCATCGGGTGCCACCAGCGCCGCCTTGATATGGCTGCCGCCCACATCAATCCCCAATGTCACCAAGTCCGGCTCAGTGGCACCCGGGGGCTCGGTGGCACCTAGCGGCGCGGCGGAATGCAGCGGAACATCCATTCGGTCGTCTCCGGCTAAAGGCCCTTTCCGCCGATGTGGCGCGAGCGATCGGGGTTTTCAATCGCACCACGAAACTGTCGCATAAACGGCCGCCCCGTTGAAGCCCCCCGCCCAGTCCGACCGGAGCGCTGACACGGCACGGTTTTTCGACTATGACGGCAGCATGACCTCGACCCCCACCGAACTGATCCGCAATTTTTCGATCATCGCCCATATCGACCACGGTAAATCCACCCTGGCTGACCGGCTGATCCAGGCCACCGGCGCGCTCACCGCCCGCGAAATGACCGAGCAGGTGCTCGACAACATGGATATCGAAAAAGAGCGCGGCATCACCATCAAGGCGCAGACGGTGCGGCTCAGCTATCCCGCCAAGGACGGCAAGACCTACATCCTGAACCTGATGGACACGCCCGGCCATGTCGATTTCGCCTACGAGGTCAGCCGCAGCCTCGCCGCCTGCGAAGGCTCCCTGCTGGTGGTCGATGCCTCGCAAGGCGTCGAAGCCCAGACCCTCGCCAATGTCTACCAGGCCATCGACGCCAATCACGAGATCGTGCCGGTCCTCAACAAAATCGACCTGCCCGCCGCCGAACCCGACCGCGTCAAACAACAAATCGAAGACGTGATCGGCCTCGATGCGTCGGATGCGGTGGAAATCTCGGCGAAAACCGGCCTGAACATCGAAGCCGTGCTCGAAGCGCTGGTCACCCGCCTGCCGCCGCCGGTCGGGGATGATACCGCCCCCCTTACCGCCCTGCTGGTCGATAGCTGGTACGACCAGTATCTCGGCGTCATTATCCTGGTGCGCATCAAAAACGGCCGCCTGCGCAAGGGCATGCGCATCCGCATGATGTCCTCCGGCGCCGTCCACACCGTCGAACAGGTCGGCGTCTTCGCCCCCAAACTCCGCCCGGAGCCCGATCTCGGCCCCGGCGAAATCGGCTTCATCACCGCCGCCATCAAAACCGTCGCCGATTGCAACGTCGGCGACACGATCACCGATGATCGCCACCCCGCCACCGAAGCCCTCCCCGGCTTCAAACCGTCAATCCCCGTCGTCTGGTGCGGCCTCTACCCGGTCGAAGCCGATGATTTCGAAAAACTGCGCGAAAGCCTCGGTCGCCTCCGCCTGAACGACGCCAGCTTCCACTACGAGGCCGAAACCTCGGCCGCGCTGGGGTTCGGCTTCCGCTGCGGCTTCCTCGGCCTGCTGCATCTCGAAATCGTGCAGGAACGCCTCTCCCGCGAATTCGACCTCGACCTGATCGCGACCGCGCCCTCGGTGGTGTATCGCCTGACCAAGACCAATGGCGAAACCATGGACCTGCATAACCCGGCCGACATGCCGGATGGTTCCCTGATCGACCATATCGAGGAACCCTGGATCAAAGCGACCATTCTGGTGCCGGACGACTATCTCGGCGCGGTCCTCACGCTGTGCAACGAGCGGCGTGGCCACCAGGTCGATCTTACCTATGTCGGCAATCGCGCCATGGCGGTCTATCGGCTGCCGTTGAACGAGGTGGTGTTCGATTTCTACGACCGGTTGAAGTCGATTTCGCGCGGCTACGCCAGTTTCGATTACCAGATGGACAATTACCTCGAGAGCGACCTCGCCAAAATTTCGATCCTGGTCAACCTCGAACCGGTCGATGCGCTGTCGTTCATCGCGCATAAATCGGTCGCCGAGACCCGCGGGCGGGCGATCTGCGCCAAGCTGAAGGATCTGATCCCCAAGCAATTGTTCAAAATCGCGATCCAGGCCGCGATCGGCGGCCGGGTGATCGCGCGCGAAACCATCAGCGCGCTGTCGAAAGACGTGACGGCGAAATGCTACGGCGGTGATATTTCCCGCAAGCGCAAACTGCTCGACAAGCAAAAGGAAGGCAAAAAGCGGATGCGCCAGTTCGGCAAGGTCGAAATTCCGCAATCCGCCTTCCTCGCCGCATTGAAAATGGACGCCTGATGCTGCCAATCGTGGTGGCGCTGGCCGTCCTCGGCCTGCTGCTGCTGATCGTCCTGGTCCTGCTGGTCGGACAAAATCGACGGATCGAGGCATTGCGCCTGTCGATCGACGCAGTGCCGCACGCAATGACCGAACCGGCACGCCAGGCACTCGCCGGCGGCATCGAGCGTCTGCAGGACGGCGCACGCAGTCAGGCCGAACACCTCGCCCGCAGTTTCGGCTCGATCAACGCAACGATCGGTGATTTGTCGTTGATGATCACGCAACGCCTCGGCGAAGCCGAAAGCGCCGCCCAATCCGGCCGCGCCCAAACCCTCAGCGAAACCCTCGCCGTGATCGCCCGCCTCACCGAAAGCCAGACCAGCCTCGCCGACCGCGTCAGCCGCGACCTTGCCGCGGTCTCGGTCACCCTGCGCGACGAACAGGAAAAACTCCGCACCCAGGTCGAATCCAAGCTCGAGACGATCCGCGAAGGCAACGAGGCCAAGCTCGAAGCCATGCGCCGCGCGGTCGATGAACAACTCCAATCGGCGCTCGAAAAACGCATCGGCGAAAGCTTCCAGCGCGTCTCCGAGCAATTCGCCCAGGTGCAGCAGGCAATCGGCCAGGTGCAGAACGTCGCGGTCCAGGTCGGCGACCTCAAACGCCTGTTCGCCAACGTCAAATCCCGCGGCGGCTGGGGCGAGGCGCAGATCCGCCAGACCATGGAAGACACCCTCCCCCCCGGCACGTTCGAGGCCAATTTCCGCCCCGACCCCGCCAGCGCCGAAACCGTCGAATTCGCACTCCGCATGCCGGTGCGCGAAGGCGACCAACCGGTCTACCTGCCGATCGATGCGAAATTCCCCACCGAAGACTACGACCGCCTGCTCCTCGCCGCCGAAGCCGGCGACCGCGCCGCCGAGGACACCGCAATCGCCGCCCTCGCCACACGCATCCGCAACGAAGCCAAAAAAATCGCGACCAAATACATCCGCCCCCCCCGCACCACCGACATCGCCATCCTCTATCTGCCCAGCGAAGGCCTGTTCGCCGAAGTCGCCCGCATCCCCGGGCTGATCGAAACCATCCAGCGCGAAACCCGCGTGCTGATCCAAAGCCCCAGCCTTCTGCCCGCCCTGCTGCACACCATCCGCGTCGGCCATTTCACCGTCCAGCTCGAACGCAAGGCCGGCGAAATCGGCAAAATCCTCGGCGCCGTCAAAGCCGAATGGGGCAAACTTGGCGACGCGATGGACAAACTCGCCAAACGCGCCACCGACATGACCGGCGAAATCGACAAAACCCAAATCCGCATCCGCGCCGTCGGCCGCACCCTGCGCGAAGTCGAAGCCATCGATGACACCCA
The DNA here is from genome assembly GCF_900156265.1 of Acidiphilium rubrum. Taxonomy (GTDB): domain Bacteria; phylum Pseudomonadota; class Alphaproteobacteria; order Acetobacterales; family Acetobacteraceae; genus Acidiphilium; species Acidiphilium rubrum. The sequence goes on along the minus strand of NZ_FTNE01000017.1, from coordinate 15,756 downwards.
GGCCGCCCCCCTGCTCGGCCTGCCCCCGCAAGCCGAACCGTAATACCTGCCAACCACCCCCGCCCGAAGCCCTTGTTCCCCCTGAACTTGTTGGCTATGAACCGCCCACGCGGGAGGGATGGCCGAGCGGTTTAAGGCGCACGCTTGGAAAGCGTGTGTGCGTGAAAGCGTACCGTGGGTTCGAATCCCACTCCCTCCGCCATTTCAGTCCCTGAGTGGGCACTGAATTTGCGCTATTTTTTCCGGTCAGCACCTGTAGCAGCCGCGACTTTGATCCCATGATCCGGACCTCGCCATCGGCGACCTCCACGCGCTGTGCGAGCGCGCGAAGATGGTCGCGGCGATAGCCACCCCCTTCAAGGCGGATACGCCGCCGTGCGATTTCGGCGAAGTTGCGCACCATCTGCGGGGTAACGGCCTTGCTGCCGGAGTTCTCAAGCATGGCCTGGGCGCGCTCGGCATCGGCCTTCGACTGATCGCGGATGGCCTTCAGGCCGTCGATGCGGTCCTTGAGCGCCGGGTCGTTCAAGTCGGCGACGCCCGCCTCGATGGCGTCGTAGAGGCGTTTGAGGCGCGCTTCGGATTCCGCCGCACGCCGGTTCAGTTCGCCAATGTGCTCATGCTGGCGCTCGGATCGCTCCTGTCTCCGGTCGAGCACGGTGGCGAGGATCGTTTCCAGCCTTTCGGGCTGGAGGAGACGGTCTTCGAGATGGCTGGCGACAAGATCGTCCAGCTTGTCCATCGGCACCGCCATGCCTTCGCAGGCGGTCGGCCCCTGCCGGGCTTTCATTGAACAGGCGTAGTAACGATACCGCCCGCCCTTGCCGGTGCGGATGGTCATGGCTCCGCCGCACTTGGCGCAGTAGATCAAGCCCGTGAGCATCGTTGGACCGCTGATGACGGCGGATGGCGTCACCGTGGGGTGTCGGGCTTTGAGCAGCGCCTGCACCGCGTCGAAGGTCTCGCGGTCGATGATCGGCGGCACCGGCACGACGACGATCTCGCTGACCGGCTTCAACTCCTTGGACTTGGACCGCTTGTTGAACTCATGCTCGCCCATGTAGGTGCGGCGGGTCAGGATGCGGTGGACTTGGCCGATACCCCAACGGCCGCCGTCGCGGGTGAAAATGCGATTGCGGTTCAAGTGGCTGACGATGTTCTTCACGCCCATCTGGCCTTTGGCGCCGTCGCCGTGGAGCGCAAGCCGGTAGATCAGGCGTACCGTTTCGGCGTGGAGCGGATCGATCTCCAGCTTCTTCTTGACCTTCGCGCCGCGTTGCCCGGCCGCGACGACACGGTAGCCGATGGGCGGCAGCGAACCGTTCCAAAAACCCTGCCGGGCGTTTTCCTTCAAGGCCCGCATGACGTGCTTGGCGTTTTCCTTGGACTGATATTCGTCGAACAGCGCCATGATCTGCCGCATCATGACGTGCATCGGATCGTCGCCCATCTCCTGGGTAATGGAGACGAGCTTCACCCCATTCTTCGCGAGCTTCCGGACATAGAACTCCAGCTCGAAGTGATCGCGAAAGAACCGGCTGAACGAATGGACGATCACCACGTCGAACGGCGCGGGCTTCGACGTGCCCGCCTCGATCATGCGCTGAAACTCGGGGCGCCGATCATTGGTGGCCGATGCGCCCGGCTCCACATAGGTTTCGACGAGCTGGTAGCCGCGTGAAGCGCAATAGGCTTCACCCTGACGCTTCTGATCGGGGATCGACACATCATGCTCGGCCTGCCGCGCCGTCGAGACGCGCAGATAGAGGGCGGCCCGTAGCGGCACGGTCATGGCGTATGTCTCCCTGTCACATCATCGGCACGACCCGGACAACTTATCGAAGAGGTCGCCGAACCACGCCTCAAACACGTCCACCTCGGCTTCCGTGACCGGGATATGCTCGGGCCAGTCGTCGGTGACAGTCCAGGTGGAGAGGTCATGCTTCGGCGGCCGGCCCGGAAACGGCCAGGGTTGACCGAGCAACGCTTTAAGTTGCTCCGATGCGGTTGGGGTGCATTCTTTGCGAAGTCTTGCCATTGCGCCAGAATCGCCGAACGAGGCCCTTCAAAGAATAGCCTTTTTCTACACTGGAAGCCTCCGCGCGCCATGGCGCAAAAAGACCTGCGCGCGGCGGCGCGGGGCTGAAACGGCGTAGGGGCGAAGGCGGTTGTCATGGCGATATCAGGTTCAACGCCGTCGCCACAGGCAGATAGAGGGTGCGCGGCCGTTGCACCAAGGGCGCGAAGCCGAATGCCACGTAGAAGGCCGCCGCCTGGTCGTCGATCGCGTCGGCGAAGATGGCGTGGGCGCCGATCGGCGCGTTCGCCACGGTCTTGATGGCGTCAAACAGCAGGGCTTCTCCCAGCCCTTGTCCAGCATAGTCGCTATGGCGGCCAAGCCAGCCGATCAGCACCGCCGGGACGGTCGGGTAGCGCGGCAGCCTCGTTGCCAGCGGCTCGGGAACCTCGGTCAACGGCACGTTGCTGGAAGACAGCGTGTAGAAGCCCGCCACCCGGTCCGTCGCGATCTCCCTGGCGACGAAACAGGTGGCGTAATTACGCTTCACGTCCTGGGAGACGGTCTCACGAAAATAGCTGTCGATCCGGTCGTTGCCGGAGAAAAAATCATCCCGCTTGTGCGCCTTCGCCAGCGGTTCTATGGCGAAGCGGACGCTCACCGGCGCTCGATCAGCTCAGCATGGCGCTTTGCCGCACGAGCCAGCCGCGCGTTCGGCTGGGGCGGATTGATCAGCGCCTCGGCGAAGCGGATTTGGTCCTCGCGCGCGAGGCGCATGATGTCGGCGTCCTCGACAACGCGGCGCGCGTCCTCGCCGGCCGTGGCGATGAGATAGCCGGTCAGGGTCATGCCGCGCAGACGGGCAGCGCGCTGCATCTGGTCGTAGACCAGGACCGGGATGCGCGCTTCCAATCGGGCGGTCTCGGCTTCGATTTGGGGCTTGGGCATGGGGGCCTCCTTCGACTCCATCATATACGGCATAATGCCGTATCGTTCAAGGCGGATCAAAGCCCCAGTCCGATCTGCCGCTTGCGGCTAAAACTCCATTCGATGGCGCCATCGTCGCGACGGACGCCGCTGATATGTTGGTCGAGGCGCTTCTCCAGCACGGGTTGCCAGGGCACGAGTTGGAAGCCGAGTCCGTCCTCGATCATGGCGAAGCTACCGCTGGCGAGATTCGCGACGCCCGCCAGCCGGCCGGAGACATATTCGCCGGGCCCAGACGGGGCGTAGGTCAGCCCCCGCTCGGCGGCGATCTCTTTGCCGACGCGATCGATCTCCTGGCGCTCCAGCGCCGCGATCGTGCGCCGGGGGATGGAAATGAAGCCGTCCTTCACGCTGGCGTGGCCCATTTCGACGAGACGCGCGGCGCGCCGGTCGAGTGCCGCGTTCACCTCCTGGCCGAAGCCGGTCCCGGCAAGGGGCAGGTGGTCTTTCGCAACCAGCTCACGGTCGAGCCAGGTCGCGCCGTCGCTGCCAACCTGCCGGTCGAGGTCGAGTGTGGACAGCGTGCGGATGCCGAAATCCTTGGGCCGGCCGGGGGCGTCATAGGCAATGCCCCGCTCGGCGATGTCGCCGGGGATTTTCCAGTGGTCGGCGTCGATGCGCTCGACATGCCCGGCGCGGCGCAAGGCTTCCAGGCGGCGTACATGGGATCGAATGAAGGCGTCGGGGTCGCCGTGGCGCTGCTCGATGATGTCCCGCGTCGCTTCCAGATGCAGGCTCGGCTGGTAGATGCCGCCATTGGTCTCCGCCATGATCTGGATGTTGACATCCGCCGGCCGGGGCTCGGCCTTGGTCGGCGCCGGATCGAGCGCGACGATGTGGCCGCGCCGGATCTCATCCAGGCGGCCGGCGTCCGCCATCTCGACATAGTGGGTGCGCCCGTCCACGCCATCGATGACGAGGTGCAACCGGTCGCCCATCTCGTCCCCGGCAAAGCCCTTGGCGAGCACGCGGCCCACGATCGGTTCGGTGATCTGCTTGCCGTGGGTGGCATATTGCGCTGGGGCGCGTTCGTCAGAGAGGCCGTGGTCGGCCAGCGCACGGTGCATGGTCTTGATGATGTCGCCGCGCTCGCCCAGTTCGCGCAAGGTCGGCTCAGCCTGTGCGGAGATGGACCAGCGGCCAACCTCCACCTCGGTCGCCAGCCCCATGCTCTCCAGCCTGCGGGCGCGGGCGATCAGCAGCGCCCGATTCCGCCGCGCGGTCTCCAGCATGTCTTGGTCGGGGCGCAGATCGGCGAACCCGTGGCTCGCCTCCTGTTCGGCGATCAGCATGCGGTCCAGGCGGGTGAAGCGCTCGGCGTCCACCTCGCGCTCAAGCTGGCGGCTGACCTCCTGCTCGGTCTGCCGGCCCAGCTCCAGCGTGACGATTTCGCTCGCCCGCTCGCGGATGCCGTGGGCGATGTAGTCGCCGGCGATGTTGAGTATCTTCCCGTCGTCGGTAACGCCGCGCAGCAGGATGTGGGTGTGCGGGTGGCCGGTGTTGTGGTGATCGACCGCGATCCAGTCGAGCCTAGTGCCGAGGTCAGCCTCCATCGTCTTCATCAGGTCGCGGGTGGTCTCCCGCAGGTCGGCCAACTCTACGCCTTCCTCGGCGGAGACGATGAAGCGAAACTGGTGGCGGTCGTCGCGGCCCCGGTCGAGGAAGGTGCTGCCGTCCTCGGCGTCGCGCTCGGCCGAATAGACCTGTCCCTTCTCGCCGTCGCGGTTGACACCATCGCGCTCCAAATAGCGCAGGTGGGCGTCCACCGCCTTCGCGCTGACGAATGACCGTCCGCGCGCCGCGCCGCGCTGCGGGTTGAGCTTCACGATCCGCGCCTTCACCGTCACGCGCCGGGCGCGGGTCCGCCCGCCGCTGGCGTCTCGGCTCCAGGCGCTCCGGCCCCTCAGCCCGACGGCAGCCATAGCGCCCCGGCCTCGCGCGTTGAACCGCCCGCTTCCCTTCCCGGCCGAGCCCAGCCGATTGGGGTCGCCGCCAGCGCGGCGGATGGCCTGATGCACCTCGGCCAGGAAGGTCTTCGGGCGCGGCCGGACGGCTCGCGTGGTGCGCCTGCCAGCACGGTCGCGGACCCGGCCGGGACGGATGCGGAAATGGTCTTCGTCGGTCGCCATGACGCGACGATTGGAAGATCAAACGGCCGACACAAGGTCGAAAATGACGGCGTAGGGCTGTGGCGTCGAAATACTTGCTATAGCGTAGAAGCGGCGGAACTGCACACGCCGCACATTGCAGGCGCCACCCAAAATGCCATTGAAAACATTATGGAAATCGACTTCTCCGGCACCGGCGCACCTCGCGCCTTCAGCGGCAAGCCGCCAAAAAACAATGTGCAGACAAACGCTTAGGAACGAAGTTCCGGCGGCGAGGCAACTCGCTTTATCTTGCCCTCCTAATTCGCCCCCTTCTTCGGGGCTCATATCAAACTCAAAATGCACCCACGCCCCCCGAATCAAAACCGCAAATGCGCCGTTGCCAAAAGGAGCTATTCTGCCCTAAATGGCTGCATGGATCGCCACAGGATTCGGCCATGAAAACCATGTCGGCGCGCGAGGCGAAGAACGCTTTCGGGCTGATGATCGACACCGCGCGTGCAGGCCCTGTGCTGATCGAAAAGCATGGGCGCGGCGTGGTGGTGGTGGTCGCAGTGGAAGAATATGAGCGACTTTCCGTGCAATCCGGACGCACGGAAAAGGGGGAAACGGGGACCACGCAGGCGTCGAAAAGCGGCCGATGAAGCGATAACCCACGTCAAGATAGATTGGGTTCTGAACGGTCGTCGCCACTGGTATCAGGCGACATTGAATGAGGAGTGGGCGTGAGAACGGGACGATCGGGCATCAAGGATAATCGTAGCAGGGGAGCGGTCCACGAGTTCATCACTGAGCGCGCGGTTCCCGACAGCCGGCTGTCCGTTGTCTCGGCCTATTTCACGACCTTCGCTTACGATGGTCTCCGCAAGACATTGGACGGCGTCGCCCACATGCGCTTCCTCTTCGGCGAGCCGCGGTTCCTGAAGGATACGGACAACGCTGGCCTCGTGCCGCCAGCCTTCTCGTTCGATGAGTCTGGACTGCGCCTCACCGAGCAAATACGGCAGCGCTCTGCCGCGTGGCGCTGCGCCCAATGGATCAAGGATCGCGTCGAAATACGGTCGGTCAAGCGCTCCGGCCTGTTGCACGGAAAGCTGATCCATATCGACGACGGACGCCGCCCACACGCCGTGCTCGGCAGTTCGAACTTCACGATCAACGGGCTCGGACTGGGTGATTCGCCGAACATCGAACTCAATCTGATTGTCGATAGTGATCGCGACCGGGAGGACCTTCTGGCCTGGTTCGACGAGCTATGGAGCGACACCAGCCTGACCGAAGACGTGCGCGACGAAGTGCTGCGCGCGCTCCAAGCTAGCTATGCCCACGCCGCTCCCGAGTTCGTCTATTTCAAGACGCTGCTTCACCTGTTCGGCGACTTCCTGACCGACCAGGCGGCGGAGGATGCGCTGATCCAACAGACCGCGTTCGAGCAGACTGCGATCTGGCGCGCTTTGTTCGATTTCCAGCGTGACGGCCTCCGCGCTGTGCTTGGCAAGATCGGAAAACATGGCGGCTGCATCCTCGCTGACAGCGTCGGTTTGGGCAAAACCTTCACCGCTCTGGCGGTCATCAAGTGGTTCGAGAAGCGCAACAAGAACGTGCTCGTGCTGTGTCCAAAGAAGCTGCGCGAGAACTGGACCGACTACCTCGCCACCAACAACAGCGAGATGAACCCGCTGCGCGAAGACAGGTTCGGCTATACCGTCCTGTCTCATACCGATCTTTCGCGTGAGAAGGGCAAGGTCGGCGACATTGACCTCGCGCGGATAGAATGGGGCAACTACGATCTCGTCGTTATCGACGAGTCCCATAATTTCCGAAGCGCATCGCGCAACAAGACCGCTGGCGGGCGCCGCAGCCGCTACGAGCGGCTAATGGACGAGGTCATCAAGGCCGGCCTGCCGACCAAGGTTCTGCTGCTCTCGGCTACGCCGGTGAACAACGATCTAAGCGACCTCAAAGCGCAACTCGACCTGATTTCTGCCGACAGGGGAGATGGATTCATCGACCTGGGCGTGCCCAACCTGGGCACACTGATCGGCGGGGCACGACGACGCTTTGCCGACTGGGCGAAAAGCGGCAGCCGTGATGCCGGCGAGTTGCTGAACAAGTTGCCGCCTGCGCTGTTCGGCCTGCTCGACGGCGTCACCATCGCGCGTTCGCGCAAACACGTCGAACGCCATTACGCCGCTTCGATGGAAAAGATCGGCGGGTTTCCGAAACGGGCCGCACCCGAATCCATATTCGCCAACATCGACAGCCAGGGCGGCTTTCCGGCTTTCGAGGACGTAGATGCCGCAATCGGCAAGCTAGAGCTGGCACTCTACGGCCCGTTGACCTTCGTGCTTCCCGAGTATCGCGCCCACTATGATAAGGGAGGGAATTTCGACCAGGCCAATCGCGAAAAATACCTCATCGCTATGATGAAGATCGGCTTCCTCAAGCGCCTGGAAAGCTCGGTTAGCTCTTTCCGCCTGACGATGGATCGTATGATCGCTCGCATCGACCAGCGGCTTGGCGATCTCGACAGCTTCGAAGCGACGGCGGCCATCGACACGCCGCCGCCAGATGAGATCGAGTTGGATGACGAATTGGAAGAAGCCTTCGAGGTCGGCGGCGCGCTGAAATACAACCTCGCCCACATCGATAGGGCGGCGTGGAAGGCGGCGTTGACGCGCGATCGCGACCGGATCGCCGCGCTGGCCTCCGAAGCGCGCAAGGTTACGCCCGATCGGGACGCCAAGCTGGCGCGGCTTAAGGAGATCATCCGCGCCAAGGCGGATAAGCCCACGACCAACCGAGATGGCGAGGCCAACCGCAAGATCATCCTGTTCACAGCCTTCACCGACACGGCCCGCTATCTCTACGAAGAGTTGCGTCCCCTTGCGCGCGAATGCGGGCTGCAAGCGGCACTGGTGACGGGCGACGGCTGCAAGGCGACTTTTGGCCCGGCGCGCTTTCAGGACGTGCTGGTCAATTTCGCGCCGCGCGCCAAACGCCGTGCCTTGATGCGCGGCGCCGAGACCGGCGGCGAAATCGACCTGCTGATCGCCACCGACTGCATCTCGGAAGGCCAGAATCTCCAGGATGCCGACTTGTTGGTGAATGTGGACATTCACTGGAACCCCGTGCGCCTTATCCAGCGCTTCGGGCGGATCGACCGGATCGGCAGCCGCAACGCCACAATCCGTATGGTCAATTTCTGGCCGACCGAAGACCTGAATAGATATTTGCGCCTCAAGGATCGAGTGGAGGCCCGCATGGCGCTGGTCGATCTCTCGGCCACGGGCGACGACGATCTACTCAATGCGCGGGCCGAGGCCGATGGCGACGCGCGCTGGCGCGACGAGCAACTGCTCCGTCTGAAGGACGAACTGTTCGACCTAGAAGAAGCGGGGGGAGGTGTGACGCTCGCCGATTTCGCGCTCGACGACTTCCGAGCGGACCTGCTCGGCTTTGCGCGCACGAACGAGCAGGCGTTGCGCGACGCGCCGCTGGGGCTGCACGCGATTGTCCCAAATGATGTCGACGGCGCCCTCCTCGATCCCGGCGTGATTTTCTGTCTGAGGCGCCGCCCGCCCGAGCCGAGCACGGAGCAGGCGAAGATCAACCCGCTCGATCCATATTATCTCGTCTATGTGAAGGATGACGGTTCAGTGCGCCTCGGCTTCGGTCAACCTAAGCCGATCCTGGAAGCCTATCGCGTGCTCTGCCTTGGGCATGATGAGCCATTCGAGGTGCTGTGCAATGACTTTGACGACGAGACGGTCCACGGCGAGAAGATGGAGCGGTATGACGGGTTGATCCGCGCGGCAGTGGCCTCCATCGGCGAGACCTCCGCGACCCGCACATTGGCGGCGTTGACGGGCTCGCGCGGCGCACGGGTGCCCGACGGGATAGCACAGGCGCGCGCCAGCCTGGACTACGACCTCATTACCTGGCTCATCGTCAGGCCGGCGACGGCGGCGGCATGAGCCACGCCGCAGAACGTCTAGCTGCGATCCGCGACGCGGTTTCGGGGCTTGCCGGCGAGAACCTCGCGGGCGCGGGTCGGACGCTGCTCGATGTCATGGGCTATCGCAGCCCCAAGACGCTGGACGCTCCCGCCACGCCCGCCCAGTTTCTTGCTGCACTGGGCATGGATGCGGCGCGTTTCGAGACGGGCCGCTGGCGTGCGGTACATTTCCTGTTCCAGCTCACAGGCGACGAACTGCCCGCCCTGTCGCGCGGCGGCGATCCGGCGACCGGCGAGGCTTTCCAGCGGGGCGCGATCGATTCTTTCGTTTTCCTCGCGATCGACCTCGACGACGGCGGTTGGTCGCGCCGGCAACTAGTGGCGATTGTGCGTGCCCTCAATCGCGGGTTCGCCATGCCCGCGATCGTGTTGTTCCGCCATGACGGGCAAGCGACGCTGACGGTGATTGACCGCCGCGCCAACCGGCGCGACGCCTCGCGCGACGTGGTCGGCGGGCGGATCAGCCTGATCAAGGACATCAACCTTGCCAGGCCCCACCGCGCCCATGTGGAAATCCTGGCAGACCTGTCTCTCGCCGCACTCGCCGGGCGCAAGGCTCCATCGGATTTCCGAGCGCTCTATGATCTGTGGCTGGAGACGCTGTCGGCCGCCGAACTCAACAAGCGCTTCTATGAGGAACTGGCCGACTGGTTCGCCTGGGCCAGCACCAGCGCGCCGCTCGCCTTCTCCAAGGGACAAGGCAATGGCGCGGGCGCGAAAGAAATCGCACTGATACGCCTGCTCACGCGGCTAATGTTCGTCTGGTTCATCAAGGAAAAGGGCCTCGTCCCCGAGGCGCTGTTCGATGGACCTTCGCTGGCGAAGCTGCTGAAGGAGCCGCCGTCTGCGACGCCCAGCGGTCACGGCTATTATCTTTCCATCCTCCAGAACCTGTTCTTTGCCACCCTCAACACCGAAATGCCCGAACGGCGTTGGCGGCAAGACGATGCCGGGCAATCGAAGGATTACCTCGGCCACCATGTTTATCGTCACGCCGCCCAGTTCACCGAACCGGACAAGGCGTTGGAAGCCTTTGCCAACGTGCCATTTCTCAACGGTGGCTTGTTCGAATGCCTGGATACCGAGGTCGCCAGCGACGATCCACGCGCGGGCGATGCCGAGCGGGAGCGGCAACGGCTGATCTTGCGCATCGACGGTTTTTCCGATCAGTCAGACAAGCAGCCGCGGCTACCCAACGCCCTGTTCTTCGGGGGCGCGAAGGGTGTCGATCTGTCCGGCTGGTTCGAGAAGGCCAAGTCGCCGCGCGACGTACCCGGCCTGATCGACCTGTTCGAGCGCTATAAATTCACGGTCGAAGAAAACACGCCTCTGGAGGAAGAGGCCGCGCTTGATCCCGAACTGCTGGGCAAGGTGTTCGAGAACCTGCTCGCTTCCTACAACGAGGACACCAAGACCACCGCTCGCAACAAGTCAGGCAGCTTTTACACGCCGCGCGAGGTCGTCGATTTCATGGTCGATGAGGCGCTGGTCGCCTGGCTGCTGCCGAAACTGCCGAGCGAATTGGGATTGGAGTCCGATGGCGGAGACGAAACCCGCCTCCGTGCCCTGCTCAGCTTCGCCAGCCGTTCGCACGATTTCAGCCCTGCCCAGGTGGATGCCCTGATCGCCGCCATCGAGAGCTGCAAAGCGATTGACCCCGCCGTAGGATCAGGCGCCTTCCCGCTCGGCCTGTTGCAGAAACTGGTTCACATGCTCGACGTGCTGGATCCCGGCGGGGAAAAGTGGAAGGCGCGCAACCGACTCTATTACGAACGCCGGCTCGCCGAGGCCGATGCCATTCCCGCCGCCACTGAGCGCGCCGCTGAGATCGAGAAGGCCCAGGAAGCGCTCGGTGAATTCGACGCCAAGTTCGAAAGCGGCCACTATCCCGACTATACCCGTAAGCTGTTCCTGATCGACCGTTGCCTGCACGGCGTGGATATTCAACCGATCGCTGTACAAATCGCCAAGCTACGCTGCTTCATCAGCCTGGCGGTCGAGCAGAAGGAAAATCCGGGCCGTCCCAATCGCGGAATCACACCATTGCCGAACCTCGAAGCAAAATTTGTCGCCGCCAATACGCTGACGCCGCTGCACCGTCGTGGCCAGGCGGGGCTGGTCAGCAAGGACTTGCTCAGGAAGCAGCGGGCGCTGCGCGAAGCAAATCGCGCCTTCTTTGCCGCCGCGAATAGCGCCGCAAAACGGCGGGAGCAGCGCAGGATCAAGCTGCTGCGCGCGGAAATCGCCGACGAGGTTATGCACGACCATGCCTTCGCCGGAGATGACGCCAGGAAGCTTGCAGCGTGGGACCCGTTCGATCCCAACGCTTTCGCGCCCTTCTTCGATGGCGAATGGATGTTTGGGCTCGACGCCTCGGCCGATGAAGGCTGGTTCGACATCGCCTTCGCCAATCCGCCCTATATCCGGCAGGAAAAGATCGAAAGCTTCCGCGTCAACGACAAGCCGGTGATCGCCAAGGCGCAACTCAAAACGGACTATAAGACCTTCGCCGGCACGGCCGACATCTATATCTATTTCTACGAGCGCGCGCTGCGGCTCCTGAAGCCAGCGGGCGCGCTGGCCTTCGTCACTTCGAATAAATGGTATCGGCTGCCTTACGGCAAGGGCCTTCGGGAGTGGCTCACCACCAACGCTCGTATCTTGAAGATCGTCGAATTTGACGATGCACCCGTGTTTGAAGCGATTGCTTACCCGACCATACTGGTCGCCACTCGCAAGCCTTTGCCGGGTCAGCCCGGTCCGAATGATCTTATCCAGGCACTGAATTGGACACCGATTGACGGAGAAGAACCAAAGGAATCGGTCAAGCGCTTCCCCGAGCGGTTCGCTGACGAGGCGTTCGCTTTACCTCAACAGGCCCTAGCCTCTTCGGGATGGCAAATTGAACCACAGGCGCAACGCGGTCTTTTGGAACGAGTACAGGCAGTCGGTCGCCCTCTCCTGAGTTTGGTGGATGGGCGTGTGTCACGGGGAATCACGACCGGACTAAACGATGCTTTCGTGCTTAATAGCGAGGAAAGAGCGGAGCTTGTGGCAAAGCATCCCGCTTCGGATCGCATCATCGTTCCGTACCTTGGCGGGCGAGAGGTCAAGCGCTGGCACGTGGATTCATCCGGTAATTGGCTAATTAAGTTGGAATCCTCGGCTAATGTTGAACATCCGTGGTCCGGCATGGCTGACCGCGAGGCGGAGGAGCGCTTCAGGAAAACTTGGCCCGCTATCTTTGAACGGTTCACGGCGGGAATCATGCGGCAGCGGCTCATCGACCGCGACGATCAGGGTCGATATTATTGGGAGCTTCGGTCCTGTAAGTACTGGGATGACTTTTCCCTACCTAAGATAATTTCTACAAAAATATCTAGCGAGCCAACATTTTCCGTCGACACTGAGGGCTTCGTTCTCGCCAATACGAGTTACTTTTTGTAATCCGATAATTCTTTTTATCATTCGGCAGTTCTAAACTCGTCTGTAAGCAATTACATTTGCCGAAAGGTTTTTGCGAGCAAGCAGGGTGGATTCTACGAAGTTCAACCAGCTCCCCTAGAAAAATTCCCAGTCCCGGATGCTTCGGACGAGCAAAAGACTGCGGTTAACACTTTGGCAAAGTCGCTACACTCCGGGGCCGACCGTCCCCGCCTCGAAGCCCTCATCAACGCCTTCGTCTACGAGCTGTTTTTCGCCGACGAACTGCACGCGCGCAATCTGCACCCGTTCGCCGCCGCGCGCGAGGCCGGGCTGATGAACCTCACCACCCTTGAAGGCCCTGCGCTCGCCCGCGCCGCCGAAGACTGGTCCCGCTGCCTCGCCGACCCCGCCCACCCCCTCTACGCCACCCTCTTCGACCTGCAATCCATCGACGCGGTTAGGATCATCGAGGGTCGAACTTGAAATGGCGAATGAGGGTGGGGAACAGGTTACTTTAGAGACGGCGTTAGACTCGCCGCCTTCGCTGCCGCTCAGAATCGAAAGCCTGCTGGTGCGCGCATATCGCGCGTTCAGCGTCGCGATGGAAATTCCGGTTAATGGCCGCAACCTGATCGTCTACGGCGAGAACGGCGCTGGCAAATCTTCCATATACAAGGCGCTCCGCGACCTGTTCGCCCGGCGTCCGCGCCGGGACGCTTTGAAGAGCAATGCCCATGTCCACGCGCTCGACCCGCTTCTGACGCCGCGCGTTACCGTCACCTTCAATGATGGCAAGCCGTCGCTCGAATGGACGGAGACGCGGCATCCTGGCCTCCCGACGGCGGACCCGCGCGTCGCGCTGGCGGCGTTGCGCAGTTCCTTCCTCGACTATCACGCGCTCCTGGAAACCAACGCCTTCCATGGTCAGCACCGTCCGAACCTGTTCGACCTCGCCATCGAAACCCTGCTCGCCGATTTCGCCGACGCTACATCCGGCAAGACCCTCGCCGAGCGTTGGACGGAGACCGAACGCGCCAGGCCGCACGTCCATAGCTCGAACACCGACTATATGACCCAGGTCGAGGCGGCCTGCGCGGCATTCAACGCCGGCCTGGAAGCAGCGCTCGACGCCATGCTGCCGATCATCAACACCCTACTTGCCGATCTCGGCCGTCACGAAATGAGGATCGAGGCCTTCGAGCGCGGAACCGTCCGCTACAACAATGCGCGGCTGAAAAAGGATCGCGGTTTTGCGGCGAAGGAACTGTACGCAAAGCTGGAGTTTCGAGGATATTACCCGCAGCAGCCGCAGCACTTCCTGAACGAAGCCCGGCTTTCAGCCTTGGCGCTGGCCTTCTATCTCGCCGGCCGTCTTGCCTGCGTTCCCTCGGCGCCCTCGCAGGCGCTCAAGCTGTTGGTGCTGGACGATGTGCTGGTTGGCCTCGACTACGCGAATCGCCGGCCGCTCCTGGCCGTATTGGATAAGCATTTCGCCGATTGGCAGATCGTGTTGCTCACCCACGACCGCCATTGGTTCGAAGTGATCCGAGCCGCCATCCCAACCGATCGCTGGACCTGCCATGAGATGTACGAGATGGTCGCGGTGACGGGCGAGGCCACGCCCTATCTGCGTCCCGTTCCGTCTGACATCGTTAAAGCCACGCTCAAGCAGGCCCGCGATTTCATCGCTCAGAAGCATCTGCCCGCCGCCGCCAATTACGCGCGCTCCGCCTGCGAGTTGTTGCTCCGCAAGCAGTGCGAGGACAAGAAGGTTGCGTTTCCTTACAAGCCTGATCCGAAGAAAATCACGTTCGAACAACTCAAGACCGGCCTTGAGAATAAGTTCGCCGGAGATCAACCGAAACTCGACGCTCTGGCGGCGATCACCCCGCACCAGGCCCGCATACTCAACCCGCTGTCGCACGACCCCACGACCTCGCTCAATGAGGCCGAGGTAGTTGCGGCCATAGACGCGGTCGAAACCCTCACGACGGCGCTGCGAACCCCGTGATCGACTTGGCGCGGAGCGTCATAGGGCTATGGCGTAAACGTAGTGATCATCGCTATCGTCCGTGGCCCGCCAAGACCCCGTTCGCCACAGTTCAGTATGCACCGAAAATCTGAGCAATTCCCTCCCTTCTGACCGGGTTTGCGTTCGCCACCGTCAGCTTGCGTTCGCCACAATCCGCGTTCAATGTGCATACCCATGTGCACACCAGCATCATCCCCAGCAACGCCACCGAGCCCAGAGGTGGCCGGGTTTGTTTGAACACCGTTTCGCTTTTTATAGGTGAAAGTTCTGCCGGGTTGATTGTCCATATGCCGGGATCGGGGCGTTGCGCAAGGAGAGCGTAGCCCGACTGGAGCGACGCCCCGATCCCGGTTCGTGAATTTTCAGGCGGCCGCAAGCAGCGGCGCCTGGGTGAAAAAGGCGGCATCGGGCGTGCGGGCGCCAAGGCTCGAATGCGGGCGCCGGCCATTGTAGAAATTCAGGTAACGGCCGAGCCCGGCGCGCGCCTCCGCCACGCTGGCATAGGCGTGCAGATACACTTCCTCGTATTTCACCGAGCGCCAGATCCGCTCGACAAACACGTTGTCACGCCAAGCCGCTTTGCCATCCATGCTGATCGCGATATCGTTTTTCAAAAGCAGACCAGTGAAGGCCACGCTGGTGAACTGACTGCCCTGATCGGTGTTGAAAATCTCCGGGCAGCCGTACCGGGCGAGCGCCTCCTCGACCGCCTCGATGCAGAACTCCACCTCCAGCGTGAGTTCTCCGATCTTCGCATGCAGCGATTTCAAATCCACTGCCGGTGGCGCATCAGCGGCGGGCGCGCCGCCAAACAACCCGGCAGCACCCTGCGTATTCCGTTGATCGCGATCATGATGTTCACCATGCCTGAGGCGGGCTTGGGGAACGGCATGACGCGGTGTTGTGGGATACCACTGACGGTTGAACAGGTGTCATTTCTCGGTGGTGTTCGTCACGTCAGATGAAGGGGTGAGGGTCTGGCGTTTTCGAAGGCTTTCTCCTTTCAGTTCGATGCGGTGGGCGCGGTGAACGATGCGGTCGAGGATGGCATCGCCGAGGGTTGGGTCGCCGATGATTTCGTGCCAGCGGCCGATGGGAACCAGGCTGGTGATCAGCAGGGCGCCCTTGCCGTCGCGATCATCGACGATCTCGAGCAGGTCGCGGCGCT
>NZ_FTNE01000056.1 GCF_900156265.1 Acidiphilium rubrum | reverse complement strand
AGGACCTTCGACGTTCACCCCGCGACGATCTACCGCATCATCGAGCCGTAGGTCGCCTTATGCCGGTTTTCTGTTCCGCTCAGCCGCACAGGCCGCCTTCGCCACAACGGACAGGCTCGGCCTCTGCAACTTCAGTAATTACGTGGCTCAATCCCATTCCTCACATGATCGCTGTGTACGCTTCAGCCCCGCCGTTACCGGTCGGACCTGCAACACTCGCTACCGGGCGGCTCGCTACGCCTTACCCGGGCGGGACTTCCACCCGCTGGACCGCGCCAGCTTCGCCTGGCGCACCCGCTGCTACTCAGACCCCGTACCCTGTTCAGAGGTTCCTTAGGGCGATGGCATTCGCGATTCCATCCATCTCAGCCTTCGTCTCTGCGCTTCTTTAGATCCAGAAGTTCGGGTGGCGCGCCGTCTATTTGGTTACAGGCAACGCTGTTCGTCGCCGGGTGACCAAGACGAAAAAAACCCTCAAACCGCCATCCATCGTCGCACGAAGACAGAATGGGTACCGCTTGCCGTGAGATCGGCGGCAGGGCAGCCGCCACGTAGTCGGTTGACGAAATACGGAGGCGTGGGCCGCTTTTATGAGCATGGAAACCGTCTGGCTTCACAAGGATTGCGAGGATGATTGAGCGGTCCTGGTGCCATCCAAGGATAGGTTCAATGCCAAGTTCGGTCGCTAGCCTTTCGTCGGCGACTACGTCGCCAACGGTGAGGTTAAGTAACCATAGGTGGCGCTTGGTTGTCTGGATAAACGGTGTACCGTCATCGATCGGGCCTGCATTGGCGTTCTTATTGCTATGATGCTCGGATGGCTTAGAGGAGGACGGAGCTGGCCTGTGTTTGGCGGTATACTGCTCTCCGAACCGGTTGGGTGGCGGCGACGGAGGCGGCTTATCTGGTCCCTTGGTGCCGGAATCATTATCGCTCCGAAAGTAGGTGATTGCGGCCGCCACGGCCGCCAGTGCTGCAACGCCACCGACGTACGCCCACATAGGTGCCTCCCGATCGACCATATTTCCTAGATAATACGGTACGTCCTGAAATTAGCTACGCCGTAAACGCGTGGCTTCAGCAGTAGCGATATTACAGATTCATACATCGGCTTTCGAGATAGGGAATAAGATCTCGGAGATCTACTGAGTCGCCTTTCGATTGATTGCAGCTTGGGTGGGCCAATTGTAGATTTCCGCGCTCATTTCCGCCGCCCCACGTGAAAGGTATGCGGTGATCTCTATGACAGTTAGAGATTTCCAACAATTCCCCACACAAAGCGCAGGTGCCGCCCTGCTCCTCGTAAAGCTCGGTGATAACGTGATCCATGAGCCGACGCCGCTTGATCGGCGCCATCTCGCCCAGGATCGTCGAGCATTCGGTAATGACGGGCCAAAGGTCACCCCACCCTGCCATCTCGATATCGCCTATCTCGGCCGCAATCTGACGAATTCTTTCACGACTCATGCGGCTCTCGCGTTCTCAGCGCGAGTCCGTGTCCGACGCAGCCTGGACCTGAGACGTTTGGCGCGCTGATCTAAATCGCTGCTATCGAGAATGTTAAGTGCGCTCTCTAAAATCGAGAGAACGACATCAATGTCCTCAATGAGCGCCATGAGATCGCTGTCGCTTTGGGCTCTCACGCCTCGCGAGCGGGCCAATATGCGCTCAAGCCGCTCCTCGATGGATGGCTCTCGCTGCTCGATTACTTGGACCTGCTTAGGCGCAGGCTCTGACCACAAACTCTGAATCCACTCGAACATGATTTCTATACGCTACCGGAGCGACTTGTTGGGAGCAAGTCAAAGCATCGCCGGTTCGGTGACCTATTTTACAGGTGATTTTCGATATGTCCCCGAAAGCGGTCGATTCCGGCCAGCTAATCCGGCAGCACGTCACCAGCCAGCAAGCGCACCAGCCACCCCTTGATACCAGACATGGCTTTGACCTGTCGGATAGCTCCCTCGACCTTCTCCGCACGCTGTAATGCCGCCGTAGCCCGTCCCTGGGCTTCCTGGGCGGCTTTAGTAGCCCCCTGAGCCTCTTCTTGCCTCGCAGTCTCCGCCACCTTGGCCGCAGCTAATTCAGCCTGCAAGGCTGCCTCCTTGGACTTTGTGTGCGCTTCGAAGTCGGCCAACAAGGTTCGTGACATATCCCCGAACTCGCGCTCCGAGATCACCGCAGCGCGGGCAGCTTTCAGTGCGTCCTTTAACGCTTGTTCACGAGCCTCCGCTGCCTCGACCTCCACTCGCCGCTGTTCCGCCTCAGCCTCGGCTTTGGCGACCCTGTTCCGGGCCTCCTCCAGCTCGGCCAGCAGATCCGCCGGCTCCTCGGTGATATCGGGCTCGTTCCCCCCACCCGCGCGACGCAGTGCCGCACGGGGATCCAACGGGTCCTTACCTCGGGTCATTAATCGGGCCGCTTCGCGTAGGAGCGGCTTGGCTTCAGGAGGGGCAATGATCTGAAATTGCTCAACGCCGCGCGTTGCGAGACCGTCGCGACGGCGCGCGGCCCTCTCCCGATTCCCATCCCGGCTGTTCTTTACCATGACTCGTCATGGTAAAGCCATGACTCGTCACACCTGTCCATGACGAGTCATGGCTTTACCTGGGTCGACGTCGCGCTCCCTGCTTGGCCCCAGACTCAGGTGAGGCCGTTGATTTCTCGTCATCTGCAAGGGGAGACACGGCACCTGATGCTCCTGCATCATCATCCGCATTCGCATCTTTTTCCTCTGTCAGCGACGGAGATGAGATGGGAACCTCTGGGTCCGGTTCGATCGGGATGTCGCCAAACCGACGGGCCTCTGCAATCGCAGCGATAGCCGCAGTCGCCGCATCAACCGCCGGAGGCGGCTCGAACCCGGCGAGCGGAGCCAGAAGCCCCCTAAACAACCCACCGACATTTTTTTTGGTCTCAGACGCTGCCCGCTGGATACGCTCGATAATCGAGGCATTCCGGACCCGGATCTCGTCGTTCTCCCTTGCACGGTCCATGAAACCATCAGCCCAATCCTCATCCACCGCACGTAAGCGGCGCCACCAAGTGATCTTCGGGCCTTCATGCTTGGTCGGCAGCACTTCCAGCTCGCGCCGCTTGTGGCTTCGATGATCGATCTGGGCCGCCTCGTGGCGGGCAAGGGCGGCGTTCGCCATCCGCGCCCATTCAGCCCGCAGAGCCTCGATCAAGGCCGGGCTCTTCGTCTTGAGGTCCAGGTCGCGGGTCTTCTCCCCCATCCCATTGGGCGTCACCCTACGGGTCGTGGTGAGGAGGTGAACATGATGGTTCCGCTCGTCGTGCTCGCCGTCGGCCGCGGGCTCGTGGATCGCCAGATCGACCGCCACACCGAATTGCGCAACTAGGTGCTGCGCGAACGCCTCGGCCAGGCGCTGGCGCTCAGACCACGGCAGCTCGGCAGGCAATGCAATCTCGTATTCCCGGGCCGTGCGGCTGTCCTGACGGCGTTCGGCGGCGTCGGCCCGGTCCCACAGGGCTTGCGGGTCCTGGACCCAGTCACAGCCCTCGGGAGCGAAGATCGCCGTGGCACGGATACCCCGCGTCCGCCGGCGGTAGTCGTGGATGTGCCCATCGGGACCAACCAGACGAATCCCGCGCCGGTAAGCCGAGGCAGACTGGGGAGTACGGCCGCTGGCACGCTTCAGCGTCTTCACAGATAGATGGTAACTTCCCATATAACGGGCACGGCCTCTTTCTTAACTTACTTTCTTACTTTCTGAGCACACGTCCCATCTTTGGGACGTTAAAGTGCGCACTTCAATTCTAGCCTTGCTCGCTCACGCTCCGCAAGCCCAGATTTGAAGTGATCGCATCGAACAACCCATAAGGAAGCAAGGTCGGGCGTTCCCCCCGAACCCCCCGCCTCGCCGGCGGGCAGGGGTCAGGAAGTTCAGGAGCAAGAAATCGCTCCAGAACTCCCCAACCCCAGCCGCATAGCGTGGATGCCCTCGATCCGGGCGTCAATGTCGCGGGAGAGGCCGGGCGGGTCCGCTCGCTGTGGAGCGCTCGCACACCAGCCCGCCACCCGCTCGATTGACCCCCTCGCACCAGTAACCATCGCGCCCGGCTCGCAAGCTCGCTCTCGGGCGCTCCCACATCAAAGATCAGCTCATGACCGATCAGGCGTGGCCCTTCGCGGTCGTCGAACCGCCGCTCACTGCTCTGGGTCAGGTCTCCGCCCTTCCCACCCCTCCCTTTCTTTCCCCAATGCCCTTTCTACCCAATTCGTCACCACCCATGACCTTATGGCGCGGATCGAGCGCAGCGCGGGAGATCCGTAGGGCGCGAAGCGTCCGCGCCAGGTACCGACCTCACCACAAAGCGGCCCCTCTGGGGCCGCCGATTATGGGTGAAACGCAGCGCGATTTTCCGTCTTTCTGATCTATTCTTTTCTTAGGTTAGGATACCGCCGGAAGGTCGAGTGAAAAAAACGAGGAATCCTGCGACGTTGCGCGCGAGAATCGCTTGACAATAGTTGTCTACCAAACAACTAAAGTTGTCTACCAGACAACTATCAGGAGCCGGCCCCATGGCTGTATCGGTCGCTGAATTGCGCCGCCGGGGATATTCCGATGACGATATCCGCCTTGCTCAAACCGTGCAGGATGCGAACCGCCGCGCAGGTGCGCCTAGCCGTACACTGGCCGAAGTCCTGGCCGGACAACCGGCCCGACCGCGCTCATCTGCCCCCATCGAGGATCTAACCGCCCGCCAACTCCGACGCCGGGGCAGCTACGGACAAGCCGCTCTGCTCGCAGATCAGGCCGCCCTCGTAGAGAAAGACCCGGACAGAGCCGAGAAAGCGCGCTACCATGCCAGCGGATTGAAGGCGCTGGCGGAAAGGCCAGTTCAGCTAGAGTTCGATTTTTTTGGAGGCGGTAACGTGAGCCTGGGCCATCAATACATCGACGCCGTGCAGGCCCGCCTGATGGCAACCAAAGCTACACCTGCGGAGCGGGGTTTAGCTTTGGGGACATTGCTGCTCATCACACGCCATCTTAGCTGGCAGGATTATACCTGCACCAAAACGGCTGCGGATTTGGCGGAAATGCAGGGCCTCGATAAGGGCAACATGGCGCGCATCATTGCCCTCCTTGAGAACGTCGGCGCGATCAGCCGGGTGAAGCGGGGCCGCACCAAGATCATCACCGTGACGCCGGAAGGCGCGTTTCGGGGGGACGTGAACCGCCATGCTGAAACGGTGAACCGCTACAAGGGCGAGGTCGTCCAGCTTCGACCCGTTCCCGCCGAATGACATCTGATGACCGGGGCAAAATCACGCACGGGATGGTTTAGTGCCAACGATCAGCCTGTTCTACGGTGTGCTGATCCAGATGTTCTGGCATGATCACCCGCCGCCTCACTTCCACGCCCGTTACGCCGGGTTCAAGGCACAGATCGACATTCAGACCCTCGACATCATCGAGGGGCACCTGCCCCGCACCGCCCTCGCGCTGGTACGAGAATGGGGTGAGCAACACCGCGCCGAGCTGATGGAGAATTGGACCCTATGTGCGCAGAATCAGTCGCCTCAGAAAATTTCGCCGCTGCCCTGATCCCGCCGATCGAGGCGACTGCCTCAGATGACGTGCGCGACGTGATCCCCTTGCCGGGCTACCGTCTCGCTGTGCGGTTTCATGACGGCACGGCGGGGACCGTCGATATGGCGGCGATGATCACGGCACCGACTGCCGGGGTCTTTGCCCGGCTGCGTGATCCGAATGAGTTCGCGAGGGTTCACGTCCTCTATGGTGTCGTCACCTGGCCGGGTGAGATCGATCTGGCCCCCGATGCGATGCACGATGCCCTTGCGGCAACCGGTGAGTGGGTCCTAGCCGCATGATGAAGCCCTCTGGCAAGTATTCGCGGGCACCTGGCGCGGGCCTGGCGGGTCGTCTTGACCAGTCCCCGAGCACCCATGACTACCGCTCCGGTGGGCTCTCGGTGTGGGGACTACGCCACGACTTCCCCGTGACTTCCCACCGCTTTCCATAATTGATGTTTCTGGAATTTACGTCACATAAGAAGGCTACGCGTATGAGCGCTGAACGACTCAAGCAAATTCTCGAAGACCGCTTTCATGGCGACCTAGAAGAAATGGCAAAATTCCTTGAAATCTCGGTAGAAGAGCTAGAAGGGATGCTCGATGGCAAAATTCCAATCCCAGATTGGGTATGGAGGTGGCTAGAACCTGCCCCTGAGTTCCACAATTTATGACTGCTTACGATGTTTACCGAACCTATGCGGTCTGGAAAGTGATGGTTGCTCGCCAGCCGGACATTAAGCCGTCAGACTCGAGTATGGGGTAGAGGCTTTGCCGCCGTCCAAAAGGTTAGCGCAGTTTCTTTTTGGCAATCAGCTCATTAAGGCGCTCGTCCTTGGGCTTTTCGGCGTTCTTGGCAACGTACTGGCAGGTGCCTATGTTTTTGAGATCACTAAACATGGCACCTCTGGACAGTTCGTTGATTGGTCCGAATCCACGCATACCCGTGTGTTCTGGCTGCTTATGGTCTTAATCCTGCTAATGGGATTTTACGGTTGGGGCATGACCCGTTTTGATACTCGGACTAGGAGGGCGATCACGGAAGCCCAGTTTCTCGGTATCGCGCTTAATGAGCTGATTAATCCGATGATCGAAGCCGCGAAGCGAGACATTGAAGGGGGTAAGACTTTTACGCTGGAAGATGTGAAAAAGATGTTTGGGCCTGGAGGTGGGCAACGATGAATGCTGTCTTCACGCAACATGCCCTCAACCAAATGGAAGAACGCGAAGTCGATCGCCCCGACGTAAACCGCTTGCTCCGCTTGCTCGACAGGGTCACGAAAACACCCGGCGGCTTAGACAATTCGTCGGATGTTGTGCTGATCAGTCGCGACAGCGACAGTGCGACGTATATCGTCCGTGTCGGGTCGCTTCGTGTGGTTCTGATCAGTGACACGAGCAAAGACAAAATTTTTGTGGCGAACGTCTATCATAACTGATCCGTTTTTTGGATGCCTTGAGCCTGTGTCGCCACCTCGACGAATTCGAGCAATTCTAATCCGGAAACACGTCACTGGCCAGCCAGCGCAGGCCTGTGCGGCTGAGTGGAACAGAAAACCGGCATAAGACTACTCAAAAGTCCCATGCGGAAGTAGGGTTCCTGAGCGGCCTGAGGCCGCCATT
>NZ_FTNE01000020.1 GCF_900156265.1 Acidiphilium rubrum | reverse complement strand
AATACCAGAATGAACAGCCCTTGCCGGGGCATGCCCCGGCAAGGGCACCAACTCCCAACCCCAAATGAATTTCCAGACGTCAGGTTACACCACCTAATTGTTTGACGAGGGCGGTGATCAGGTAATCGGGGTGGAGGATATCGACGGCGACGACGGGGCGGGCGCAGAGGGTTTTGGTGTTGTCGAGTTCGGTGCGCGTGTTGAAACAGGCCAATCCGGCGGGGTGATGGCGGTTATGCCAGCGGGCGGCGAGGATGCCGCGGCCGGGTGATTTCGAGGCGATGGCGCGTCGCGCGTATTGCCGCCATGCGGGGAGTTGAACTTTTGGCATGGCCAGTCTGATGATCGGGAAGCTTGGGTCGATCTCGGCCTGGTGCATCGGGGTGATGAGCACGGCGTGTTGGTGGCCCGGGTCGGCGGCTGTCAGAAGCTGTGGCATGGGTGCCCAGCATATTTGCAGGGCGCACCGCTGGATTTGCGGTGCGGCGCACTCTGACCTTTGGTTGGGTCGGGCTGGATCAAAACGAGCCGAATGCGACGCCGCTGGTCGAGTCGACGAAGATCATCTGATCGTTGACGTGGGTGACGCCGCTGGTGTTTTCGGCGATGACGATGAGGGCGCGCCGTTCGGCATCGCTGAAGACGGGGCCGGACAAGGTGACGGCGCCGTGGTCGGCGACGACCCTGACCATGTCTTTCGGCGCCCAGTTGGAGCGGCTGATGGCGGTGCGGATCAGGGTGGTGATGGCGTCATCGGAGATGGTGGTCTCGCCATCGGCGGCGAGGCGGTCGAGCAGGGCGGCGAGGACGTTGCGGCGGGTCAGCAGGCCGACCAGTCTGGTGCCGCGCAGGACGGGGAGTTGTTTGATGCGGGAGGATTGCATGCGCTCGACCGCATCGATCAGCGGGGTGTCGAGATCGACGCTGACGAGTGTTTCGGTCATCACTTCGCTGACGTGACGGCCGCGGGTCTTGATGAATTGGTTGGCGGCGGTTTCGGGCGTGAGGAAGCCGCGCCACCAGCCGATTGCGGGCGCGGTGCCCAGTTCCGGCCGGCGCAGCAGATCACCATCGGTGATGATGCCGAGCAGATGATCGGCGGCGTCGGTCACCGGCAGGACGGAGAGGTGTTGGGTCAGCAACAGCCGGCCGGCCTCGGCAAGGCCCGTTTCGGGCCTGACGGTGGTGGGGTTGGTGGTCATGATGTCGCGTACGTTCATAGCTGCCTCCTCGAAATCCAATGGCGTGATTTAGGCGGTTTCCGATCGGACCGCCTTGATCTTGATCAATTGATGATCGTTGGCGTCAGGCGGCGATTGATGCAGATCAAAGCCAGTGATGCGTGCGCGCTTTAGAACGGTGATGCGGGAGACGGAGCATGACCCGCCGTTCATCAGGAGCCGTCATGGACCAGATTATTCCGCCGGGCGTGAAGCCTTCGGTCGCGCCCGCAACGGGCAACCAGCCGGAAAGCCGCAAGCTTGGGGTGATCCTGCTGAGTGGTGTCGTCGTGGGTTCGATGATTGGTGGCGGGTCGTTCAACCTGCCGCAGAACATGGCGCAGAAGGCTGGACTTGTGGCGATCGTGATCGCGTGGGTGATTACGTTCATCGGCATGTATTTCCTTTCGAACAGTTTTCGAATTCTGTCCGACAAGCGGCCGGATCTGAAGGCGGGTATCTATTCATATGCGCAGGACGGGTTCGGCCCGTTCGCGGGATTTCAGATGGCGTGGGGCTACTGGCTGAGTGCGGCGTTCGGCAATGTCGCTTTCGCGGTGTTGATCATGCAGATTCTGGGTTATTTTTTCCCGGTGTTTGGCAACGGGCAGAACTGGGCATCGTTGATCGGGGCTTCGGTGCTGATCTGGGTGATGTGTTTCATCGTGATGACCGGGGTGAAGCGCACCGCGGCGTTGAACGTGCTGGCGAGTGTGCTGAACATCGTGACCATCGGGTTTGCCCTGCTGGTAATGGCGTATTACGCGACCGGCGGGCATTTCAGCTTTGATATCTGGGGGCAGAAAAACCACCTCGGCAGTCTGTTCAGCCAGGTGAAGAGCACCATGCTGGTGACGCTGTGGGTGTTCATCGGCATCGAGGCGGCGGTTGTGGTGTCGGACCGGGCGCGCAGGATGTCCGATGTCGGGCCCGCGACGTTCATCGGGCTTGGGGTTTGCACCCTGTTGTATGCGCTGCTCTCGATCATGCCGTTCGGCCTCATGCATCAGGGCGATATTGCCAAGCTCGCCAATCCTTCGGCGGCCTATGTGCTGTCGGCCGTGGTCGGGCGGTGGGGTGCGGTGTTTGTGAATGTGTCGCTGTTGATTGCGGTACTGGGCTGCTGGCTGGCCTGGACCATTCTGACCGCGGAACTGCCGTTCGAGGGTGCCAAGGGTGGCGTGTTTCCGAAGTTTCTGGCGCGCGAGAACCGGTTTCATGCGGCGGTGCCGTCGCTGCTGGTTTCGGGCGTGGTCATGCAGATTACCATGTTCGTCGTGCTGTTCGCGCATAATGCTTGGCTGTGGCTGATCGATATTTGTGGCGTGATGATTCTGCCGCCGTATTTCACGAGCACGCTGTTTCTTGCGCTCTATGCATCGAATCCCCGCTATGTCGCGACGCATTCGGAAAGCCGGCGGACGGCGTTGATCACCGGGGTGCTGGGGGCGGTGTATTCGCTCTGGTTGCTGTATGCCGCCGGTCCCGAATTCATCCTGATGTCGACGGTGATTTTCGCGATCGGCATCCCGGTGTTCTGGTATGCCAAGCGCGATCATTTTCCGCTGCTGCCGGTGTTTTCGAAGGGGGAGCGCGCCTCGGTCGGGGTGTTGCTGGCGGTTGCGGCGGTGGCGCTGGTGTTGTTCGCGAAGGGCATCGTCAAGGTCACCTGAGGCGGCCCAATGCGTTCAACTGAAAGTCTGGATCATGTCGTTCGATACGTTGTTTGGCGTTCTGGCGTGCAGCGGCATACTGCGCGAGGAGAGCCACGAGGCCGGCCACCTGCACGCGATTTTGGAGCAGATCGGCGCGCTCGGCTACGCGGTGACGGAGGTGGCCAGCATTGCCGATGCCGAGGATGCGGTGCGGGCGGACGCCGCGATCGGCTGTGTTCTGATCGAATGGGGGGATGCGGCGTGGCAGCGCGATGCGGCGACGCTGATCGAGACGATCCGGGCGCGCGGACTCGAAATGCCGATATTCCTGCTGGTGCGGCGCCATCGCTTCGATGAGATCCCCGTCGTGGTGCTGGGCCGGGTGACCGGTTACCTGTTCCTGGCGGAGGACATGCCGGATTTCATTGCGAAGAATCTGATCAGCCATTTGAAGATCTATGCGGCGACGCTTAAGACACCGTTTTTCGGCGCGATGGTGGACTATGCCGAGCAGGGCAATCAGGTCTGGACTTGCCCGGGACATAACGGCGGGATTTTCTATTGGAAGAGCCCGGTCGGGCGGTTGTTCGTCGAGCATCTGGGCGAGGCGATTTTTCGAAACGATCTCGATAATTCGGTGGTGGAGCTTGGTGATCTGCTGACCCATGAGGGACCGGCCTTGCAGGCGCAGCGTGAGGCGGCGGCGATATTCGGCGCGGACCGGACGTATTTCGTGCTCAATGGCACATCGACTTCCAACAAGATCGTGCTCGGGGCGCTGGTGGCGCAGGGCGATCTGGTGTTGTTCGACCGCAACAACCACAAATCCAATCATCATGGGGCGTTGATCAATGCGGGCGGGATTCCGGTTTATCTGCCAACCGATCGCAATGCGCAGGGGCTGATCGGGCCGATCGATTTCGCAGCACTCGATGAGGCGGCGATTCGCGCGCAGATCAAGGCGCATCCGTTGATCACCGATCCGGCGGCCTGGCAGGTGCGCAAGCCGTTCCGGGTCGCGGTGATCGAGCAATGCAGTTACGACGGCACGATCTATGATGCCGACATGATCTATCGCAAGCTGAGCCCGCTCTGCGACTACATACTGTTCGATGAGGCCTGGGCCGGCTTCATGAAGTTTCATCCGCTGTTTGTCGGGCGGTTTGCCATGGGGTTGGCGGGGCTGGGCGGCGAGGATGCCGGGATTATCGCGACGCAATCGACCCACAAGCAACTGGCCGGATTTTCCCAGGCATCGCAGATTCATGTGAAGGATCATCACATCGCAGGGCAGCGGCGGCAGGTGTCTCACAAGCGCTTCAACGAAACCTTCATGCTGCATGCATCGACCTCGCCGTTCTATCCGTTGTTCGCGTCGCTCGATGTCGGCGCCCAGATGATGAAGGGGCGCGCCGGGCAGGTTTTGTGGGATGATACGATCCGGCTTGGCATCGAATTACGCAAAAAGCTGCGCGAGCTTGCCGACGCGTTCGCCCGCGAGGCGAACGGGCCGGTGCGGGCCTGGTTTTTCGATCCGTTCGTGCCGGATGTGGTGGCGGGCGATGCTGGCGGGATGATCCCCTGGCAGGATGTGCCGACCGACCGGCTGGCCGCCGATCCGGCGTATTGGGCGCTTGAACCGGGTGCAGCCTGGCACGGGTTCACCCATCTGGTGACCGGCTATGCGATGACCGATCCGAACAAGCTGACGCTGATCACGCCCGGGCTTTCGCGCAGCACCGGCGCGTATGAGGACCATGGGGTGCCGGCTGCGATTGTTGCTGAATATCTCAGAGAAAACCGGATCGTACCGGAGAAGAATGATCTGAACAGCATTTTGTTCTTGCTGACGCCGGGCATGGAATCCGGCAAGGCGGGTACGTTGTTGAGTGCGCTGGTCAGCTTCAAGCGGCTGCATGATGCCAACCGGCCGCTCGATGATGTGATGCCGGCGTTCGTGGCGCGGCATGGCGCGCGCTACGCGGGGGTTGGGCTCTATGATCTCTGCCAGGAGATGCACGCGTTCTACCGCACGCATGATGTCAGCAGCCTGCAGCGGAACCAGTTCCGCGCCGCGCATTTTCCGGAAATTGCGATGGCGCCGCAAGCGGCAATGCAGCATTTCATTCGCAACGATGTTGCGTATCTGCCGCTCGATGCCCTGGAGGGGCGCATCGCCGCGACGCTGGCATTGGTATATCCGCCGGGCTTCGGGGTCGTGGTGCCGGGCGAGCGCTACGGCGAACGCACGCGCCCGATGGTGGATTATCTGCGGATGTTCGAAGCGGCGGCCAACCGGTTTCCCGGATTTGAGAGCGAGATTCAGGGCGTGTTTCGTGAGACCGGGCCGGATGGGATGGTGCGGTTGTTCACCTATGTGGTGGCGGAGTAAAATCGATGCGACGTGGCAACAAGTAGGGCGGGCGGGTGGTTCAGAACTGCACGCCGCGGGTCAATGCGCCATCGACCACCAGGTTGGTGCCGGTGATGAAGCTGGCGGCTGGGCTGGCGAGGAACACGACGGCGCGCGCCATTTCCTCGGGCTTGCCCATGCGGCCGGTCGGGTTCAGCGCGAGGGCCTGGCGGTAGAGTTCGGGGTTGCCGTGTTCGATTTTTTCCCAGACGCCACCTGGGAAATAGGTGTTGCCGGGCGAGAGCGCGTTGACCCTGATGCCCTTGGCGGCAAGCTGGAACGACAGGCCCTTGGCGTAGTGGATCAGCGCCGCCTTGAACACGCCGTAGGGCCCGGCTGCGAAATCGACCTCGCGGCCGGAGACCGAGGAGATGACGACGATGGCGGCGGCGCCGGAGGCTTCGAGCGCGGGCATCGCGGCATCGACGGCGTGGACCGTGCCCATCATGTCGGTTTCGAATTCGGCGCGCCAGGAGGCTTCGTCCTGGCCGATGGCGAGGGCGGAGACGTTGGAGACCACGATATCGAGCCCGCCGAATTCCGTGGTGACGTCGCGCACCCAGGCGGTCAGCGCCGGGCCATCGGCGACATCGACCGCGCGGCCGGTTGCGCGCACGCCAAGCGCGCTGAGGGCCGCGACGGTTTCGGCAACTTCGCCCGCGTTGCGGGCACAGATGGCGACATCGGTGCCTTCGGCGGCGAAATGTTCGGCGACGGCGCGGCCGATGCCTTTGGTGCCGCCGGTGATCAATGCGCGTTTGCCGCTCAATCCGAGATCCATGTTATTTGCCTTCCGGGGCGAGATATTTTTTCGAGATGCCGGCGCCGACCGTGTAGTTGGGGTCGACGAAATTACCGAGCCGCACGCGACCGCACTGGCTCAGCATCATGTAGGCGTCCCATCGGTCGAAGCCGTATTCGGCTTCCATCCAGAGGACGAGGTCGCGATAGGCGATGCGCGTCGCGTCCTCGAGCGGGCGGGCGCTGCCGATCGTCATGATGAAATCCTGCCGCTCGAGGCGCGGCCAGTCGAGCGCCCAGGATTTGATCAGATCGACGCGGATGGTGGTTTCGGAGGCGAATTCGACCGCGGTGCCGCACACTTCGCCATCGCCCTGGCAGGCGTGCGCATCGCCGATGAACAGGCGGGCGCCGGGGCTGCGGACCGGCAGATAGGTGATGCTGCCCGGTCCCATGTCCGGCAGATCCATGTTGCCGCCGTGTGGGCCGGGGGTGAGGGAGTTGATGCTGTCGATTTCGGGCGAGGTGCTCAGCGTGCCGATGTGCGGCGCGTAGGGCAGCACGACGCGGGCACTCCAGCGGACTTCCTTTTCATCGACGTGGATTTTGCGGGTGATTTCCGGCAGCGGCGGTTGCAGCGAGGCGGTGAGGCCAGTGCCGGTGAGCGCGCCGAAATACGGGATCATGCAGCAGGTGCCGCGCGGGTTTTCGCCGCGCGGGCGCATGCGTTCGATGTGAACGGCGATGGTATCACCGGGTTCGGCACCCTCGATCATGATCGGGCCGTTCTGCGGATTGACGAAGGGCATGCGCAGACGTTTGCTCGGTTTGTCGCGCTCGGTGCGGATCGCGCCCTCGAACGCATCGCGCGTTTCGATCAGGATGCGGTCACCGGGGGCGACCGTCAGCACCGGTTCGGAATAGGGGCCGATCGTGTAGTGAAACCGGCCTTGCGCCGCCTCGGTCAGGTGGTGCAGCCGCGGTTTGCGCGCCCAGCCGACGCCACGGGTTGCGACGATCGAATGTGCCAGCCATCGTTCCGCCATGCGTGCGATTCCCCCTGTGGTTGCGGCATGTGAGAGTTCATCGGCGGGAGGGGGCTGTCAAGCCAGGGAGATAGCGAGGGTAGAGCTTCTTTTTTGTAAAAAAGAAGCAAAAAACTTTTTGACCCTGGGGTTATTGGGTGTGGGGGACGGCATGGGGTTATTATGCGGGGATGCCTTGGTAGCGGAACTCCGTCATCATGCCGGTCATCATGTGATACAGATTATGGCAGTGAAACGCCCAGCGGCCGGGGTTGATGGCATCGAAGGCGATGCGGACGCTGCCCATCATCGGCGTGACCAGCACGGTATCGCGCACCGCGCCGTTGATCGGCCGGCCGTTGATGGCGATGACCTGGAAGGAATGGCCGTGCAGATGCATCGGGTGCGCCATCATCGAGTGGTTGACCAGATCGAGTTCGACGCGTTGGCCCGGTTTCAGCATGAGGGGCGTGATGTTGGGCCAGAAGGCGCCGTTGAGCGACCAGCGGTAGGGTTTCATCGCGCCGGACATCACGATCCGGTGGACCAAATCCGGCTTGCGCGGGTGCAGCGGATTGCGGGCGACCAGGCGGGATTCGAATGCATTGTCGATCGGCTGCACGTGGTCGAGCCCCGTGTTGGTGTATTTCGGAATCGCGGCCCCCGGCGTTGCCAGCACGATGCCGGTGCGGCGGCGCGAGTCTTCGAGCCGTGCCAGGATGGGAAACGCGCCGGCGGCGGGCAGATCGAGCAGAATGTCCAGCCGCTGGGCGATGGCGATCGGAAATCGCGATCCGCCGATCGGGAGCACCGCATGGCCATCGACCGCGACGACCGTGCCGTGCAGCGCGCCGAGGTCGATCCAGAACTGGCTCGATGACGCGCCGTTGATGACCCGCAGGCGGAGGCGGCCGCCGCGGTTGACCGGGATGATGGCGGGATCGGCCAGGGTGCGGTCGTTGGCGAGGAAGGCGTCGTAGCGGATATCGTTCGAATCCATCGACATGCCGCTCATGCCGCCGGACTGCATGCCGCTCATGCCGCTCATGCCGCTCATCGACATCGGTGACGCGGGCTGGGCCTCACTGGCGCGGCTCATCGCGTGGGCCGCGGCTTGCGTCTGGCCGGTCAGGCCGGCGAGCAATTCGTCCGGCGTCTTGAAGCTGAAATCGTGCAGCATCAGCACGATCTCCTGGCGGTCTTCACGCAGGGTCGCGGCGTCGTGCACGATCAGCGGTGCGGTCATCAGGCGCTGTTCCTGCATGCCCTGGTGCGAGTGCATCCAATACGTGCCGGCAATGGGATTATAGTCATATGATTTGACCGAATGCGGGGTCAGGGGCGGGGTTTGCGGCCAGGGAAATCCATCCTGCGTCCAGGGCGGCAACTGGCCGTGCCAATGGATGATGGTGGGTTCGTCGAGCGCGTTGGTCAGGGCGACGTGGAACGCTTCGCCGGGAGCGAGGCTGAGGCCGTTCTGCCCGGCGGCGTTGCTGAGGCGAAAGACTTTGGCGGCGCGGCCGTCGACCTCGATGATCCGGCTGCCGGCGGTCAGGCGCTGCGGCGCCGATGCGGGTCGCGATGCGGCGATCGCCGAGCGGTCGAGCAGCGGCAGCATCGCGATAGCGCCCCCGGCGGTGACCAGCGAACGGCGGGATAGAACGTGCGACATGGCGGCGTCTCCTGCGAGGGCGGGTGAAACAAATGCGCATGTAGCGGCTTCCTACAGTAGGAAGGTCAACCCCGCACGGGGATGCGGCGGGTTCAGCCGGTCAGCAGGGCGATGGTGTGGCATGCGATCATGGCTTCTTCGTCGGTCGGGATCACCCAGACCGCGAGTTTTGCGTGCGGCGCGCTGATGATCGGGCCGGCGCGGTCGTTGGCTGAAGGGTCGAGCGTGACGCCGAGGTGGCCGAGCTTGTCGCAGATCATGCGCCGGACCAGGGCGGCGTGTTCGCCGATGCCGGCGGTGAAGATCAGCGCATCAAGCCCGCCGAGCGCCACGGTGAGGCCGGCGATTTCGCGCGCGGCGCGGTGGCAGAACAGATCGACCGCGAGGCGGGCATCGGGCTGGTCGCTCGCCAGCAGCACGCGCATGTCCGAACTTGCGCCGGAGACGCCGAGCAGGCCGGCTTCGCTGTACAGGATGTGGCTGATCGCGTCCGGCGCCAGGGTTTCGTGCTGCGCCATGTAGAGCACCACACCGGGGTCGAGCGCGCCGGTGCGTGTGCCCATCATCAGCCCGTCGAGGGCGGTGAACCCCATGCTGGTATCGACCGAGCGGCCATTGTGCATGGCGCAGGCGCTGGCGCCGTTGCCGATATGTGCCGCGATCACCCGTCCGGCGGCGCGCGCGGGATCGAGCGCCGCGAAGCGTCCGGCGATGAACTCGTAGGACAGGCCGTGAAACCCGTAGCGCCGCACACCGGCTGCATGGTAGCGCGCCGGCAGCGGCAGGCGGGTCGCGACCGGCGGCATGGTGTGATGAAACCCGGTATCGAAACAGCCGATCTGCGGCAGGTTGGGGCGGATTGCGGTGATCGCGCGGACTGCCGCCAGATTATGCGGTTGATGCAGCGGGGCCAGCGGCGTCAGCCGGTCGAGTGCGGCAAGGGTGTGGGCGTCCAGCCGGACCGGGGCGACAAAATCGGTGCCGCCGTGGACGATGCGGTGCCCGACGCCGATCAGACGGTCGCCCTCGAGATGGGCTTCGGCCCAGTCGAGCAGCGGGGTCAGCAGATCTTCGTGCGAGAGGGTCGCGCCGTCCGGCCAGTGGCGATCGACCAGGCGTTTGCCGTCGTGATCGAAGCCCTGGAAATGCGGTGCCTCGCCGATTTGCTCGATCTGGCCGTGTGCGATGCGCGCGCCGCCGGTTTCGACGATCGCGAATTTGATGCTCGATGAACCCGCGTTCAGCACCAGGACCGCGTCAGCCATGGTCATGCGCCACCATCAGCAGGGCGACCGCGCAGGAGGCGAGGCGGGTGCGGCTGTCGTCCGCCCGGCTGGTCAGGATGATCGGCACGCGCGCGCCGGCGACGACGCCGGCGGCATCGGCGCCGGCGAGGAAGGTGAGTTGCTTGGCCATCATGTTGCCCGCCTCGAGATCCGGCGCCAGCAGGATGTCGGCCTGCCCGGCGACGGCGGAGATGATGTTCTTTTCCGCCGCGGCGCTACGGCTCACCGCATTGTCGAAGGCGAGCGGCCCATCGATCAGGCCGCCGGTGATCTGGCCGCGCTCGGCCATTTTGCAGAGGGCGGCGGCATCCAGCGTCGATGGCATGGCGGGGTTGATGGTTTCCACCGCGGCCAGCACGGCGAGTTTCGGGGTGTCGATGCCGAGCGCGCGGGCAAGGTCGATCGCGTTTTGCGCGATGCCCGCCTTGGTCGTGAGGTTCGGCGCGATGTTGATCGCCGCATCGGTCAGCAGCAGCGGGCGCGGATAGCCGGGCACGTCCATCACGTAAATATGCGACAGCACATGATCGGTACGCAAGCCGGTCTCGGCGTGCATCACCGCGTGCATCAGCTCGTCGGTGTGCAGCGCGCCTTTCATCAGCAGGCGGGCGGCGCCGTCGTGCACCAGTTGCACGGCGCGGGCGGCGGCGGCGTGGCTGTGGGGCGCATCCTCGATCCGCAGCCCGGTGAGGTCGAGGCCGGCGGCGGCGGCGGCGGCGCGGATCTTGCCTGCCGGCCCGACCAGAATCGGCACGATCAGCCCGGCGGCGGCGGCATCGAGCGCGGCGCGCAGGGTCACTTCGTCGCACGGATGCGCGATGGCGGTAGTGCAGGGGCCGCGCGCGCGGGCGAGGCCGAGCAGGGTGTTGAAGCGTTCATGCCGGGTCAGCCGCACATCGGGCAGCGCCATGGCGGGGCGGCTGATGGCTTCGGTGGGCGCCTGCACCAGCGCGGTGCCGCGCAGAACGACGACGTTGTTCTGATTGACCGCACTGCAATCGAGGGTGAGGCGGTGTTTTTCCGCCATGCGCTCGGTCACCGTGACGACCGCGGTGATCGTATCGCCCGGGGCGACCGGCGCGCGGAATTGCAGGCTTTGATCGAGATAGATCGTGCCAGGCCCCGGCAGGCGGGTGCCGAGTACCGCCGAGATCAGGCCGGCGGTCCACATGCCGTGGACGATGATGTGGTGGAACATGTCGGTGCGGGCATATTCCGCATCCATATGGGCGGGATTGATGTCCCCTGAAATGTAGGCGAACAGGGCGATGTCATCGAGGGTCAGGGTGCGGCTGATCGAGGCGGTATCGCCGATCGCGATATCGTCGAACACGCGGTTCTCGATCAGCGGGGTGCTGAGCGGCGCGCGTTGGAATTTCTGCATGGCGATATCCTCAGCGTTCGTGGATGTAGGTGCCGGGGGCGGCGCCGAGCGGTGGATAGCCTGCGGCGGCGCGCCCCAAAGGCGGCGGCGGCACCGGTGGTGCGGACCGGGCGTTGAGGAATTCGACCAGCATCGGCCACCACGAGCCATCCTGCACCGGCGCGTGCTGCTGCCAGTCCTGCGGCGCGCGATAGGGGTCGCCGGGGGCGCGGTGCTGGATGGCGAAGTGCCGGCGCGGATGGCCCGGTTCGCTGACGATGCCGGCGTTGTGGCCGCCCGAGGTCAGCACGAAGGTGAGAGGGCCGCGGTTGAGCAAATGCAATTTATACACCGATTGCCAGGGTGCGATGTGGTCGCGCTCGGTACCGACGACGAACAGCGGGGCGGTGATATCACCGATCGAGACCGGCCGGCCTCCGGCATTCAGCCGGCCTTCGGCGAGGTCGTTGTGCAGAAACAGATGGCGCAGATATTCGGCGTGCATCCGGTAGGGCATGCGTGTTGCGTCCTGATTCCAGGACATCAGGTCGTTCGGATGGTCTGCCTCGCCGATGAAATAGCGCCTGATCATGCGCGACCAGACCAGATCGTTCGATTGCAGCATCTGAAAGGCGCCGGCCATCTGTGCGGAATCGAGATAGCCCTGACGCCACATGATATCATCGAGGAAGGCGAGTTGGGCGTCGCTGATGAACAATTGCAACGCGCCGGCCTCGGTGAAATCGGTCTGTGCGGCGAACAGCGACAGCGAGGCGAGGCGCTGATCGCCATCGCGCGCCATGGCGGCGGCGGCGATGGCGAGCAGCGTGCCGCCGAGGCAATAGCCGGCGGCGTGGATGCGCGGCGCTGCGGTGATGGCGCTGACCGCATCGAGCGCGGCCATCACGCCATCGGCGCGGTAGTCATCGAGCCCGGTATCGCGGTCCGCCGCGGTCGGGTTGTGCCAGGAGATCATGAACACGGTGAAGCCCTGGCCGGTGAGGTAGCGTACCAGCGCGTTGTGCGGCGAGAGGTCGAGAATATAGTATTTCATGATCCAGGCCGGCACGATCAGCAGCGGTTCCGGCCGGACGGTTGCGGTGGTGGGCGCGTATTGGATCAGCTCGATCAGTCGGTTGCGATAGACGATGGTGCCGGGCGTGACCGCGACATCGCGCCCCGGTTGCAGCGGCAGATCGGTATCCGGGTGCAGGGCGTGGGCGACATCCTGCATCAGGTTTTTCATCCCGTTGCGCAGCGAGGCGCCGTTGCTGGCGCGGGCGGCCTCGGTCACGTCAGGGTTCAGCAGCGGCAGATTGCCGGGCGCCATCGCATCGAGTGTCTGGCGCGCCATGAAGCTCACCATGCGCTCATGCGCGGCATCGACGCCGGCGATGCCGGTGGTGGCGTCGTGCCACCAGCGTTCGGTGCGCAGGAACTGCTCCTGATAGAGCCGGTAGGGCATGTCCTGCCAGCGCGGATGGGAAAAGCGGCGATCGCCGGCGGTGGGTTCGGTCGGCGTCTCGGGCAGGCCGAGCGCGATGCGGCCGATCGCGGCGGCATCCTCGAACGCCTGGCGGGCGAGGTTCAGGCGCCGCGCCGGCTGGTTGGCGAGATGGACCGCCCAGTCGCGCATCGCGAGGGTGAGTGCGGCGGGGGACAGGCCGCCGGTGACCTTGGCTTGGGCGGCGTGGAGGGCACGGTCGAACGGGTCGGTGGTCGCGACCGGTTCGTTGGTGATCGGCGGCATGATTGGGCCCGGTGGGGCGGGATCTGGCCGGCGGGCGGTGGGTCTTGCGCGTTTGATGTCGGCACTCATGGCGCGGTCTCCTGATTGGCGTGGCTCACGCCATGATGTGTTGGCCGCCATCGACCGGAATGATGGTGCCGGTGATGCGGGCGGCGGCGTCGCTGGCGAGGAAGGCGGCGAGCGCGCCGACATCCTCGATGGTCGCGAGGTGATGTTCGGGTGCGTCGCGCGCCGCGCGCTCCAGCAGTTCATCGAACCGGTCGATGCCGCTGGCCGCGCGCGTCGCGATCGGGCCGGGTGAAAGCGCGTTGACCCGGATGCGCCGGGGGCCAAGTTCGGCGGCGAGGGCGCGCACGCTCGATTCCAGCGCGGCCTTGACCGGTCCCATCAGATTGTAATGCGCCACCACGCGCTCCGCGCCGTAGAAGCTGACGCTGAGCAACGCGCCGCCGTCCTGCATCAGCGGTTCGGCGAGACGCGCGCAGCGGATGAAGGAATGACAGGATACATCCATCGCCATCGCGAAGCCGCCCGCCGAACAATCGGTGACGCGCGCGTGCAGATCGTCGCGCGGCGCGAAGGCGATGGCGTGCAGCAGGAAATCGAGCCGGCCGTATTCCGCGCGGATGGCGGCGAACACCGCTTCGAGCGCACCGGCTTCCCGCACATCGCACGCCAGCAGCAGCTTGCAAGGCAGTGTTGCGGTGACCGATGCGACATAGGGCCGCGCGGTTTCATTCAGGCAGGTGGCGGCGAGTTGCGCGCCCGCTTGCGCGAAGCGCCGTGCGCACCCTGCCGCGATCGAGTGCTCGTTCGCGATGCCGAGGACCAACCCGATCTTGCCGGTGAGGTCGATGATCGGGCGATGCAAATCAGACGGTTCGGATGATGCGGCCATGATGTCCTCCTGGCGGGGTGCAGGAGGCGTTGTGTGCGCGGGATCGGCCTCTGTCGTTGATCCAGGTCAAACCCCGTGGTGTTGGGGTGGGATTCAGCCCGCGGGCGGCTTGGTGATTGCGGCGCCGGCCTGTTCGAGCGCTGCGAAGCCGCCGCCGCTGACATGGGCGATGTGATGCAGCCCGATGTCGTGCAGGGTTTTCGCAGCGAGTGCGGCACGGCCGCCGGAGGCACAGAATAAAACGAGGCGTTTACCGCTGGTGAGCGCGGGTTCGTGCATCGGGCTGGCCGGGTCGGCCTTGAATTCGAGCAGGGCGCGCGGGGCGTTGACGGCACCGGTGATGCCGCCGGTCTTGGCGAGTTCGGCCGGATCGCGCACATCGATGAAGGCGACGCTGGGATCGCCGATCAGCTTCACCGCTTCGGCGGGGGTGAGACGGTCCGTTGCGCGCGCGGCTTCGGCGACGTGCTGGCTTGAACTGTATGACATTGTTGCCTCCTGCTAAAAACTTGCCTTTCATATCGGACGTCACCGGTACGATGACAATAGTGAAATGATCGGCCGCAGTCCTGCCGCGCGGATTTTGCGCGGCCGGAGCGGATTGACTGGATCAATCGTCGCGTTTGATTTGGATCAATGACCCGCGCCGGGCTTGCGCCTTTGATGCGCCGGTCGGGACCAGCGGATACGGCCACCGATTTTCGATCATCGCGGGACGACTGCGGCCGTAAGGCCAGAGAGATCGCGGATGATTTCCTCCAACATCGGGGTCAGATATGAAAGCGCTCATCTATCACGGTCCAGGCAAGCAATCGCTCGACGATCATGAAAAACCGGCCATTACCGCGCCGACCGACGCGATCGTGAAAATCAGCAAGACGACGATCTGCGGCACCGATTTGCACATCATGAAGGGCGATGTACCGACCTGCACGCCGGGACGAATTTTGGGGCATGAGGGTGTCGGCGTGATCGAGACGGTGGGGGCAGGGGTTTCGGCGTTCAAGCCGGGCGACCATGTGCTGATTTCCTGCATCAGCGCCTGCGGCCGGTGCGCCTATTGCCGCAAATCGATGTATTCGCATTGCACCACCGGCGGCTGGATTCTCGGCAACAGCATCGATGGCACGCAGGCCGAATTCGTGCGGATTCCCTACGCCGACAACAGCCTGTATCACATCCCCGCCGGCGCGGATGAAGAGGCGCTGGTGATGCTGAGCGACATTCTGCCGACCGGGTTCGAATGCGGCGTGCTGAACGGGCGGGTGCAGCCGGGCAGCGTGGTTGCCATTGTCGGCGCCGGGCCGATTGGTCTGGCCGCATTGTTGACCGCGCAATTCTACGCGCCGGCCGAGATCATCATGGTCGATCTCGATGACAATCGCCTCGAAATCGCCAAGCGCTTCGGTGCCACCGCGACGGTGAACAGCGGCGATGGCAAGGCTGTAGAGACGATCATGCGCATGACCGATGGGCGGGGCGTGGATACCGCGATCGAGGCGGTCGGCATTCCGGCCACGTTCGAACTGTGCGAGAGCCTCGTGGCACCGGGCGGCGTGATTGCGAATATCGGCGTGCACGGCACCAAGGTCGATCTGCATCTGGAACATTTATGGGATCGCAACGTCACGATCACCACCAGGCTGGTCGACACCGTCAGCACGCCGATGCTGCTCAACGTGCTGCGCGCCAACAAGATCGATCCGAAACGCCTGATCACACATCATTTCGCACTCGATCAGATTATCGAAGCGTATGAAACCTTCGGCCATGCAGCCAAATCGCACGCGCTGAAGGTCATCATCACCGCGTGAGCCATAGCTGGCTTTGCGCATAACAACCAAAAAGGACCAATTCCATGGGCTATCAAAGCGTCAATCCGTTCGACGGCAAGCTGTTGCAGACCTTCGTCGAACTCTCCGATGCGCAGCTTGAAGCAAAAATCGCGACCGCGACGGCGTGTTTCGAAAGCTGGAAGCACAAATCCTACGCCGAGCGCGCGGTGATCGTGAACAAGGCCGCCGCCATCATGCATGACCGGGCCGATGAGCTTGCCCACATCATGACGCTCGAAATGGGCAAGCGGATCAACGAGGCGCGCGGCGAGGTGGAGTTCAGCTCCAACATTCTCGCCTATTACGCCAAGAACGCCGCGAAGTTTCTGGCCCCCGAGGAGCTTCACCCGGTGATCGGCGATGCGCATATGGAGAGCACGCCGATCGGCGTGATCTTTGGCGTGGAGCCCTGGAACTTTCCGTATTATCAGCTGGCACGGGTCGCCGGGCCGCATCTGATGGCGGGCAATGTGCTGATGGTCAAACATGCCGGCTGCGTGCCGCAATGCGCGATCGCGTTCGAGAAAATCTGGATCGAGGCGGGCGGGCCGGTTGGGCTCTATACCAATCTGCTGATCACGCACGAGCAGACCGAAACCGTGATCGATGATCCGCGCATCAAGGGCGTGGCGCTGACCGGCAGCGTGGCCGCGGGACGCTCGATTGCAGCACGCGCCGGGCAGAATCTGAAGCCGTCATCGATGGAGTTGGGCGGCAGCGATGCGTTCATCGTGCTCGACGATGCCGATCTGGATCATACCGTGAAATGGGCGGTGTGGGGGCGCATGTATAACGGCGGGCAGACCTGCTGTGCGGCCAAGCGGTTCATCGTGGTCGAGGCGCTGGCCGACAAGTTTCTGGAACGGTTCAAGGCCGCACTGGGTGCATTGAAAGCCGGTGATCCGCTCGATGAGGCGACCACGCTGGGTCCGCTGTCGACCGAGGCGGCGCTGGTGCAGCTGCTCGAACAGGTCAAGGTCGCGGTGGCGCATGGTGCCAAGGTGGTGCTGGGCGGCAAGCGCATCGATCGTCCCGGTTCGTTCATGCAGCCGACCATCCTGACCGATGTGAAGCCCGGCAACCCGGCGTTTCGTGATGAGTTCTTTGGCCCGGTCGCAATGTTCTTCCGCGTCAAGAACGAGGACGAGGCGATTGCGCTGGCCAATGATTCCGATTTCGGGCTCGGTGGCTCGGTCTTCACCAAGGACATCGCGCGCGGCAAGCGGGTGGCCAGCCGGGTCGAGACCGGCATGATGTTCATAAATAACATCTCCTGGTCCGATGCCGAACTGCCGTTCGGCGGCATCAAAGACTCCGGCTATGGCCGGGAGTTGGGCGACATGGGCATTCAGGAATTCGTCAATAAAAAACTGGTCCGTTATGCCGCTGTCGAGGCACCGGTTTGACGCAGAGCCTCGTGTAACAGATCAGCTACAATAAAGGGATTACTATGTACGTCAACGTCGCCGTCTTGAAGGAAACCCAGGCCCATGAGCGGCGCGTTGCCCTGGTCCCTGTGCTGACCGAAAAACTCACCAAACTTGGGGCCAGGCTGCACATGCAGTCTGGCGCCGGTGACGCGAGCGGGCTGGATGATTCTGGGTTCGACGATGTCGTTATCATGACCGATCGAACCGCAATGGTCGGTGCCGCCGATGTGGTGCTGGCGGTGCAGGCGCCGGCGGTTGCCGTGGTCGATGCGATGCAGGAGGGCGCGATCCTGATCTGCTTCATCGATCCGGCGCATGATGCGGTATTGCTCGAACGCTTGCTGGCGCGGCGCATCACCTGTTTCGCCATGGCATCGATCCCGCGCGTCACCCGCGCGCAGGCGATGGATGCGCTGTCGAGCCAGGCGGCGCTGGCGGGGTATTACGCGGTTCTGCTGGGTGCGACGCACTTGCCGCGCGTATTGCCAAAGGTGACGACGGCGGGCGGCACGATCGGGCCGGCCAAGGTGCTGGTGATGGGGCTGGGGGTTGCGGGGCTCGAAGCG
This sequence comes from Acidiphilium rubrum, assembly GCF_900156265.1. Taxonomy (GTDB): domain Bacteria; phylum Pseudomonadota; class Alphaproteobacteria; order Acetobacterales; family Acetobacteraceae; genus Acidiphilium; species Acidiphilium rubrum. The sequence goes on along the minus strand of NZ_FTNE01000020.1, from coordinate 47,609 downwards.
GTCGCGACCGCGCATCGGCTCGGTGCGATGGTTGAGGGGTATGACGTGCGGCCGGATACCGCCGGGCAGATTGCCTCGCTGGGGGCTAGTTTCGTGGCCACCGGCGTCGATGCGACGGGCAAGGGCGGCTATGCGCGCGCGCTGACCCCGGCCGAAACCACCAAGATCGATGCGGTGCTGACCACGCATATCCAGCAGGCGGATCTGATCATCACCACCGCCGCCATCCCCGGCCATCGCTCGCCGCGGCTGATCAGCAAGGCGCAGGTGGCGGGCATGAAAATGGGTTCCGTCATCGTCGATCTCTCGGCCGAGGGCGGTGGCAATTGCGAAGCGAGCGTGCCGGGCGAGACGGTGCGGGTTGGTGGCGTGAGCATTGCGGCGCCGCTCAACGTGCCGTCCCGCCTGCCGGCGGATGCCAGCGCGCTCTATGCGCGCAACGTGTTCAACCTGCTCGCGCTGATGCTCAAGGACAATGTCATCACGATCGACTGGCAGGACGACATTCTGGCGCACACCGCCATCACCCACGCCGGCAAAAGGGTCACGCCGAAGGCGACAACCCCGCAGAAAGCGGCATGAAAGCGAGATTGTCATGATCCATATCGATAGTTTCACCGGGCTCTATATTTTCATGCTGGCGGGGTTTGCCGGCTGGATCATCATCGGCCGGGTGCCGGCGATTTTGCATACGCCGCTGATGTCGGGCTCGAATTTCGTCCACGGCATCGTGGTGATCGGCGGCATCATCGTGCTGCTCGATGCGACGACGCTGACCGAACGCATCATCGGCTTCATCGCCGTGCTGCTGGGCGCGGGCAATGCCGCCGGTGGCTATGCGGTGACCGACCGGATGCTGGCGATGTTTCAGACCAGCGCGCATCCGGCGCATGCGAAACGACCGGCGCACAAGCGCGCTGCCCCTCACAAGAAAGTCTGAGCCATGATCGATCAGGTTTCACAATTATTGGTCGGTGCGGTCGATCTGGTGGCGGCATTTCTGCTGCTGTACGGGCTGCACCGGATGGCCTCGCCGGTCACCGCACCGTCGGGGATTTTCGTTGCCGGCATCGGCATGGCGGTTGCGATTCTGGTGACGTTTCTCGACATCGTCGGCGTCAGTGCCGCGGCGCGCCCGTTCCTGCCGGTCAATATCGGGCTGGCACTGATCGCGCTGGTGATCGGCGGCGGGGTTTCGTGGTGGGGTGGCCGCAAGGTGGCAATGACCGCGATGCCGCAGATGGTCGCGATTTACAACGGCATGGGCGGCGGTGCGGCGGGGTCGATTGCGGCAGTTGAATTGTTCGCCCGTCACACCACCGGCATCGTGCCGCTGGTGGTGACGTTGCTGGGCGCATTGATCGGCGCGGTTTCGTTTGCGGGATCGATCATCGCCTGGGCGAAATTGCAGAGCATTCTGAACAAGCCGCTGCGTCTACCGTTCATGCGCTACATCAACTTGTTCTTGTTTCTGCTGAGCCTGGCAGCGGGTGTGATGATCGCGGTGCTCAGTCAGAGCGGCGCAGTTTCGCCCGATTTCATCTATGGGTTCTTCATTCTGGCCATGCTGTTCGGCATCATGCTGACGCTGCCGATCGGCGGTGCCGACATGCCGGTGGTAATTTCGATCTATAATGCGTTCACCGGGTTGGCGGTGGGGCTCGAAGGATTCGTGCTGCAGAATCCGGCCCTGATGATTGCCGGCATGGTGGTGGGTGCGGCCGGCCTGATGCTGACGATTCTGATGGCGCGGGCGATGAATCGTTCGATCGCCAATGTGCTGTTCTCCAATTTCGGCGATGCGCCAACCCATGCCCATGGCGCGATCAAGGGCGAAATGAAGCCGACCGCGCCGGCCGATGCCGGCACGTTCATGCGCTACGCCAAAAGCGTGATCATCGTGCCCGGCTATGGTCTGGCCGCGGCGCAAGGCCAACAGAAATTATTCGAATTCGTCAAACTGCTGCAGGCCGACGGGGTTTCGGTGAAATTCGCCATCCATCCGGTCGCCGGCCGCATGCCGGGTCAGATGGATGTGCTGCTCGCCGAAGCCGGCGTGCCGTACGACATGATTTTCCAACTCGATGACATCAACACCGAATTCGCCGAGACCGATGTGTCGCTGGTCATCGGCGCCAACGACGTCGTCAATCCAGCGGCGCGCACCGATAAATCCTCGCCGATCTTTGGCATGCCGATCCTGAATGCGGACAAGGCCAAGCAGGTCTACGTCATCAAGCGCGGCCAGGGCAAAGGCTATGCCGGTATTCAAAACGCGCTGTTCTACGCTGAGAATTGCAACATGGTCTATGGCGACGCCGCAGCGGTGCTCGCCACCATGATCGAGGCCGTGCGCGGCCTCGGCACCAAGGCGGCAGCGTAATCACACCCTTCAACAGGAGATAATTATGGCAACCACAATGCATTCCGCCGTGGTCGAAGCCTTCGGTAAACCGCTGGTGCTGCGCGAATGGGCGATCCCCACGCCCGGCCCGGGCCAGATCGTGGTCAAGACCGAGGCCTGCGGCGTCTGTCACACCGATCTGCACGCCGCCCATGGCGATTGGCCGCTGAAGCCGAAACTGCCGTTCATTCCCGGCCATGAAGGCATCGGCATCGTTTCGGCGGTTGGCGCGGGGGTCACGATTGTCAAAGCGGGCGATCGGGTCGGCGTGCCATGGCTCTATTCTGCGTGCGGTCACTGCGAATATTGTCTGACCGCGTGGGAGACGGTGTGCGCCGAAGCGGAGTTCGGCGGCTATACGAAAAACGGTGGTTTCGCCGAATACATTCTCGCCGACCCTGATTACGTCGCGCATATCCCGTCCGGGCTCGATGCGCTTGCGGCAGCACCGATCATCTGCGCCGGCATCACCACCTATAAGGGGCTGAAGGAAACCGGCGCGCGGCCGGGCGAATGGGTCGCCATTTCCGGGGCCGGCGGCCTCGGGCATCTGGCGATTCAATACGCCAAGGTGATGGGGTTGATGGTCTGCGCGGTCGATATCGACGATCGCAAACTGGCCCAGGCCACCACGCTCGGCGCCGATTGCGTGGTCAACGCGAAATCGGGCGATCCGGCCGCCGCGGTCAAGAAACTGACGGACGGCGGCGCCCATGGCGTGTTGATCACCGCGCCCTCGCTGATCGCCTTCAACCAGGGTGTGGCGATGACTCGCAAGCACGGCATCTGCGTACTGGTCGGCCTGCCGCCAGGCGAATTTCCGATCCCGCTGTTCGATGTGGTGGCCAATTGCATCACGATCCGCGGCTCCTTCGTGGGCACCAGGCACGACATGGCCGAAGCGCTGGCTTTCGCCGCCCAGGGCAAGGTGAAAGCCGATATCGAACCGCAACCGCTCTCGGCGATCAACGAGGTGTTGCAGCGCCTTGAGCATGGCGATGTACCGGCGCGGGTGGTGATCGACTTCGCGCATACCTAAGTCCCGGCTGCGTTATTCGACGACGAACGGAGAGATCATGCCCGATATCCATCAACGCGCACCTTTATCACCAGATCTGCTGCGGCGGATGGATGGCTATTGGCGGGCGGCAAATTACCTGTCGGTTGGGCAGATCTATCTGAAGGACAATCCGCTGCTCGATGTGCCGCTGACGCTTGCGCACATCAAGCCGCGGCTGTTGGGTCATTGGGGCACCACGCCGGGGCTCAATTTCATCTATGTTCATCTCAATCGGATGATCACCGAACGCGATCTCGACATGATCTATATTGCCGGCCCCGGTCATGGCGGACCCGGGGTGGTGGCGCAGACCTATCTGGAAGGCTCCTATACCGAGCGCTACCCGGATATCGAGCGCAGCCGCAGCGGGCTGCATCGCTTGTTCCGGCAATTTTCCTGGCCCTATGGCATTCCCAGCCACGTCTCGCCGGGCACGCCGGGTTCGATTCACGAAGGCGGTGAACTGGGGTATTCGCTTGCCCATGCCTATGGCGCGGCGTTCGATAATCCGGGGTTGATCGTCAGCTGCGTGATCGGTGATGGCGAGGCCGAAACCGGCGCGCTGGCGACCAGCTGGCATTCGAATAAATTTCTCAACCCGGTGCGCGATGGCGCGGTGCTGCCGATTCTTCATTTGAATGGCTTCAAGATTGCCAACCCGACCGTGCTCGCGCGCATCACGCCCGATGAACTGGACGCTCTGCTGCGCGGCTATGGCTATGATCCGCATGTCGTCGCCGGCGACGATCCAACGCTGATGCATCAGGCGATGGCGGCGACGCTCGATATCGTGTTCGACAAGATCCGCGCGATCCAGACCCGGGCTCGTACGGGCAGCGACACCGCCACGCCGGAGCGGCCGCGCTGGCCGATGATCGTGCTGCGCAGCCCGAAGGGCTGGACCGGGCCGAAATTCGTCGATGGCAAACCGGTCGAAGGCACCTGGCGCGCGCATCAGGTGCCGCTCGCGGATTTCAAAAATCCTGATCATCTCAGGCAACTCGATGAATGGATGCGCAGCTACCGACCGGGCGAATTATTCGATGCGCAAGGCAAGCTGCGCGATGAATACGCATCGCTCGCCCCCACCGGCCATCGCCGCATGGGGTCCAACCCGCACGCGAACGGCGGTGAGGTATTGGTCCCGCTGGTGATGCCGCATCTCTCTGATCATGCCGTGGATGTGCCCACGCCGGGTTCTGCCACCGCCGAGGCGACCAGGGTGCTTGGTGGGTTTTTGCGCGAGGTGATGAAGCTCAATCTCGCGGCCGCGAATTTTCGGCTGTTCGGGCCTGACGAGACCGCCTCGAACCGGTTGGATGCTGTCTATCAGGTCAGCGGCAAGGAATGGATGGCGGCCGCCATCGCGACCGACACCGATCTGAGCGCCCAGGGCCGGGTGATGGAGATTCTGAGCGAGCACATGTGCGAAGGCTGGCTCGAAGCCTATCTGCTCACCGGCCGGCACGGATTATTCTCCTGCTACGAAGCGTTCATTCACATCATCGATTCCATGTTCAACCAGCATGCGAAATGGCTCAAGGTCAGCCGCACCATCGCCTGGCGCAAACCGATCGCTTCCTTGAATTATCTGCTCACCTCGCATGTCTGGCGGCAGGACCATAACGGGTTCTCGCATCAGGACCCTGGTTTCATCGATCATGTCGCCAACAAGAAGGCGGATGTCGTGCGGATCTATCTGCCGCCGGATGCCAATTGCCTGCTCTCGGTCGCCGATCATTGCTTGCGGAGTCGTAAATATATCAATCTGATCATCGCGGGCAAACAGCCGGAGTTTCAGTGGCTCACGATGGAGCAGGCGGTGCGCCACTGCACCGCCGGTGCGAGCATCTGGGACTGGGCGAGCGATACCGCGGGGGAGCCCGATGTGGTGATGGCCTGCGCCGGCGATGTGCCGACGCTGGAGATCATGGCGGCCGTGACGTTGCTGCGCGATTATGTGCCGGATATTCGCATCCGCGTGGTCAATGTGGTCGATCTGATGGCGCTGCAACCGCAATCGGCGCATCCGCACGGGTTGGACGACCGGGATTTCGATGATCTGTTCACCACCGACAGGCCGGTGATCTTCGCGTTCCACGGCTATCCCGCGATGATCCATAAACTTGTCTACCGGCGGCATAATCACGATAATTTCCACGTGCGCGGCTATCAGGAGGAGGGCACCACGACCACGCCGTTCGACATGGTGGTGTTGAACAACCTCGATCGCTATCAGCTGGCGCTCGATGCGATCATGCGCATCCCGCGCCTGCACGGCGCGGTCGAGGCCGCGACGGCGCGGTACTGGACCACGATGGAACGCCACCGGCTCTATATCGGCGAGCACGGCGAGGATATGCCGGAAGTGCGCGACTGGCGGTGGGCGCGATGATGGGATGATCCGGCGCCGCGCGTTCCGATAATGCGACGCCGGACAATGCCGTGCAGCCCAACGCTCCCGGCGTTTGACCCCGCCGTGCGCCGACCCTAAACCCAACCCATGACCGATCAAGACATCAAATCCCCCACCAGCTGGCCGTTCCGTGAGGCGGAGCGCGTCGCCCAACGCCTCGCCCGCTCAGGGAAAACCCATGCGCTGTTCGAAACCGGCTACGGCCCCTCTGGCCTGCCGCATATCGGCACGTTCATGGAGGTTGCCCGGACCTCGTGGATTCGCCTCGCCTTCACCAAACTGACCGGTCTGCCCTCGAACCTGCTCGCGTTTTCCGATGATATGGACGCGCTGCGCAAGGTGCCCGGCAACGTGCCCCAGCAGGAGATGCTGCAAGCCTATATCGGCCAGCCGCTCACCCGCGTGCCGGATCCGTTCGGCACCCATGCGAGCTTCGGCGCCCACAACAACGCAAGGCTGCGCAGCTTTCTCGATGGTTTCGGCTTCGAATACGAATTCGCCTCCTCGACCGAATACTACACCACCGGCCGGTTCAACGATGCGTTGCGCGTGGTCGCGGCGCGGCACGATATCATTCGCGACATCATCCGCCCCACGCTCGGGCCGGAGCGGCGCGCGACCTATTCGCCCATTCTGCCGCTGCACCCGCGCACCGGCGTGGTCATGCAGGTCGCGATCGATGCGGTCGATGTCGATGCCGGCAGCGTCACCTGGCGCGATCCGGAGACCGGCGCCGTGTTCGAAACCTCGATCTACGATGGTGCCGCCAAGCTGCAATGGAAGGCAGATTGGGCGATGCGGTGGTACGCGCTCGGGGTCGACTACGAAATGTCGGGCAAGGATCTGATCGATTCCGTGCGGCTCTCCAGCGCCATCGTGCGCGCGATGGATGCCGAGCCGCCGGAAACCTTCACCTATGAACTGTTCCTCGACGACAAGGGGCAGAAAATCAGCAAGTCGAAGGGCAACGGCCTCTCGGTCGAAGAGTGGCTGAACTATGCCCCGGCCGAAAGCCTCGGCCAGTTCATGTTCGCCTCGCCACAGCGCGCCAAGCGCCTGTTTTTTGACGTGATCCCCCGCGCGACCGATGATTACCTGACCAGCGTCGATGCGCTGTGCGCCGGTACCGGCACCGCGGAGGATAATCCCGCCTGGTTCATCCACGGCGGCGTCATCCCCAATTCATCCGGCAGCCCGGTGCCGTTCGGCATGCTGCTCAACCTCGCCTCGGTGGTGAACGCCGAAACGCCGGACATGCTGTGGGGCTTCATCCGCGCCTACCGGCCGGACGCAAACCCGGAAGCCTCGCCGTTTCTGGCCCGGCTGGTCGATTTCGCGGTGAAATACTACCAGGATTTCGTCAAGCCGACCAAGCGCTACCGCGCCGCAACCGAGCTCGAACGGGCGGCGCTGCACGATCTGGCCACGGCTCTTGCCACCACGCCGGCCGATGCCGATGCGCTGCAAACCCTGCTCTACGATGTCGGCAAGCGGCATGCCTTCGCTTCCCTGAAGGACTGGTTCGGCTGCCTTTATCAGGTCCTGCTCGGCCAGTCCGAAGGTCCGCGCTTCGGCGGCTTCATCGCGCTTTACGGCGTTGGCCCGACCATCAGCCTGATCGAACAAGCTCTGGCGCGCGAGCAGGCTGCCGCCGACTGATCACGCGCTCGAAGATCGCGCGCTGCCCGGCGCTGATCTCGCGCCAGCCATGCGCCTCGGCATAGGCGCGGGTCGCGGCCCTGGCCGGCGGATCGGCCAGCAATGATTGCAACGCCGCGGCAAGGGCAGCCGGCGTGAAATCCGCAGCGACCAGCCCGGCGGCGCGCGCGCGCACCACCTCGTCATTGCCGGCGGCTGGTGAGGCCACCACCGGCGTGCCGCATGCCATGGCTTCGAGCAGCACGTTCGCCCACCCCTCCCGGCTCGAGGCGAGCACCAGGCAATCCGCCCCGCTGTAATACAACAGCAGCCGCGGCTGCGGCATCGCGCCGACCAGCCGCACCCGTGCGGCAAGGCCGCGTGACTTGGCCAGTTGGGTCAACCGCTCGCGCTCCGGCCCATCACCCGCAATCACCAGGTCATGTCCGGCGAGCACGGTATCGGCGATTGCGGCAAACGCCTCGATCACCCGATCATGTCCCTTGCGTGGGATCAGATGCCCGACCGACAGAATATAGGGGTTTTCCAGCCCGATCGCGGCACGCGCCGCCGCGCGGTCGAGCGGGGTGAACAGCGTGATATCCACCCCATTGCGCAGCGTGGTAATGTTTGCCGCGTCGGCACCCAGCGCCGCCACCCCCCGGCCGAGCGCTTCGCTGACCGTGATCAGCGCATCCGCCTGGCGGATCGCCGCACCGATCAGCCGGCGCGGCCGGGCGAAATCCGGCCATTGCGTTACATCCGACCCGCGCGCCGTCAGCACCAGCGGCAGCGAAAATTCCCGCGCCAGCCAAGCGGCGGCGACGCCATCGGGATAGAGGTAATGCGCATCGATCGCATCCGGCTGATATCCCTCGGCGATCAACCGGCGCAGCGCGGCCCTGAGCGTCCAGTACAGGGTATGCGGCGTCAGCGCCTGGCCGACGCGGGGGATCGCGACATAGCGCGGATGCCGCACATCGATGCCGAACCGCGTCTCGCGCGCCGGTGCCGCGGCGTGGCGCGCCCAGTCGCCCAACCGCGCCACGCGGATCGGCATCCAGGCCACCGGCGCGAGCACGACGCTTTCGACCGCCTCATCGGCCAGCAGATGCCGCAGCCTGGTTTCGACGAACACGCCGTGCGAGGGCATCGCCAGATTCGGAAACAGCGTGGAGATCGTGACGAGCCGGAGCGTCATCGCCTCCGGTCGCCGACCGCGCGGTCCCGCCAGGATGCGCCGGTACGGCGCGGCGCGGTCTTGGCCGGCTCAACGGCGGGCGGCGTTGCATCCTCCGCCCAGTCGAACGGCGACCATTTGCGCTTGGCACCGGGCGCGCCGCGGCCTTCCTGCGCGACCCAATAGGCGAGCCAGACGATCGCAAACAAACCGGCGAGAAAAAAGAGACCTTCCATGTCCGACTATCCCTGCACGCCGCGCCGGCCGCGCCATGCGGGCTCGATCGCGCCCGGCACCGCCGGTTGTAGCACGCGGCCGCTCGATCGCACTTCATTGCGTGCCGGCACCCCCTGCACGATCACCCCGAGCGCGCCGACCATAATCAGCAGCGTGTAGAACAGGCTATAGTAGCCGAGTGACAGGAACGAGCCGCCGACCAGGAACGCGATCATCGACACCTCGATCATCCGGCATAATTCATCGATCCACCGCAAGGAGGGATCCCCCCTGGTTCGCCAGCGGATGCGATGCAGCTTGATCACGCTCACCACATTCAGGGCGATGAAAATGAACAGCAGCGGAAAACCGCCCTGGCTGACGATTTGAAACCAGATACTGTGGGTCGCGCGCTGGTTAGCGTCAGGATAATAGCGATGAATCACCGTGGGTGTGGCAGTCGCCTTGAATCCCGCGCCAACCAGCGGATTGGCAAGCGCGATGCCGAACGCCTGGCGCCACACGGTCAGCCGGTCGTTGGCGGAATCCGAATGGTGAAAATGCTGGATGCTGTGCATCCGCGCCACCCATTGCGCCGGCATGAAACTGATGGCGACGGCGAGCCCGATCGCGATCAGAACGCCGGATTTTATTCGACCTTTGCTGTTCCACCACAGAAAGGCGCTCATTGCGAACAGGGCGAGCAGGCCGCCGCGCGAATAGGTGCCGACCACCGCGATCACGGTCAGCAGCATCGCGATCGTCAAGCCGATCCGCACGATACGATGGGCAGAAATGACCCGTAGATAATTCATCAGCGGCAGCACCGTCAGCAGCCCGACCGCCAACTGGTTGTTGTCGCTCAGAATGCTGTTCGGCGGGCCGTAGACATGATCATTGCCACCGCTCAGCAGCGTGAACAGCCCGCCCTTGACGCCATAATAGCCGATCGCCAGCACGATCAGCCACACGAGCACGTGGATCCGCATGCGCGTCGTCATCAGCGCGCCGACCAGCAGCAGAAATCCCAGCGACTTCAGCAGATCGGTATAGACCGGCAGCACGATCGTGCTCGGCGCCTGGGCAAAGATGGTGCTGATGGTCGCCTGCAGCAGGAAGGCGATCACCAGAATCGTCACACCGTTGAACGAAAACTTCTTCGGCTCATGGTTGATGACGCAACCCACCACAGTTGCCAGCGCCACGATCAGCGCGACCGGCAGGGCGCCGGTGATGCCGTAGGTTTCCTGCTGCGGGCTCATGAAGGTGAAGCATTCATAGCCAACGACGCCGGCCATCGGCTTCATCAGCGCCAGAACAGTCAGCGCCGCCAGAAACGCCAGCAGGATCAGGCTATGGAGCATGTGGCGTGGCCCGTCCGATCGTCAGCTCAGGATTTCGTGAGGCTGGCATCGAGCTTCTCCGCCGCCGTCCGGTCCGGGAACGGTGCCTTGTCGGCCAACACCGGCTTGAGCACGGCGGCTGCTTTGGTCTTGTCGCCGGATTCGGCCAGCACCGTGGCGTAATGATAGGCGACGCTGGGATCGTTCGGCATCCCCTGATGGGCCTGATCCAGCAGCACCAGCGCCTGGGCTGTGTTGTTCGCCTGCTTGGCAAGAATCCAGCCGAGCGTATCGGCGATCTGCGGCGTCGGGCTGATCGCATAGGCGCGGGCGGCCAGACCGGCGGCAGCTTTGTCCTTCTGCTTGCCGGCGATCCACGCGAGGTTGTTCAGCGCCAGCACATCGTTGGGTGCTTTGTTCAGCGCGCTCTGATAATGCGCCGCAGCGCCCGGCAGGTCGTTGGCCGCCAGCGCGACCTGCCCGGCGGCATTTTCCAGCGCCGGCGACGGGCCATAGGTCTTGATCGCGGCATCGAGCGTCGCCCTTGCCGCCTGCGGATCGCCGCTGATCGCCTGCGCTTCGGCGAGGTTAAGCGCAATCTGGGCGGAGGGATGCGATTGTGCCGCCGCCTGCAGCGCCGCAACCGCCTGCTTGGGCTGGTGATTGGCGAGATAGAGCTTGCCGGGCAACACCAACGCCGCCGGCTGATGCGCAGGGTCCGCCGCCAGCTTGTTGGCGGTCGCGAGTGCCGCCGTCATGCCGCCCTGTTTGAACGCCAGCCCGACCTTGGTTTGCAGCAGCGTCGGGTTGGTTGGTGCCAGGTTGAGCCCTTCGGCGAGAACCGCATCGGCGCCGGACGGATCTTTGGAACTGACATCGAGCCGGATCAGCGCCAGCCTGGCGGCCAGGTTTTGCGGATTCTGTTTGATCAGCGCGGCCAGATCGGTCTTGGCACCAGGCACATCCTTGCGCGCGAGCGCCACCTGCGCCTGGGCGGCCAGGATCGTCGGGTTGTTCTGCAGCTTCGGATCGACGCCATCGAGCAGCGCCTTCGCCTGATCGAGTTTTTTCAGGCGGATATCGAGGCTCGCGATATCGGCGATAAACACCGGATTATCGGGGGCCGCCTTGTGCGCAGCCTGCAGAACCGTATTGGTCTTGGCAAAATCGTTGGTGCTCGCGAGCAGCGATGCCAGGGCCGAGACCGCCGCCTGATTGGTCGGGTCGGCCTTCACCGCCTTGGTCGTCATGGCGATCGCCTCGGCCTGATGGCCCTGCAGCAGGGCGATGTGGGCGAGGCCGAGCATCGCGCCGACATTGCCCGGCTGCGCCTTCAGCGTGGTCTGATAATCCGCCTGTGCCGCCGGCAGGTCGAACGCGGCAAGATGCAGTTCCGCCGCCAGCATCGCGCCGGCGGACGGGCCTTTCAGATGATCGAGCTGCGCGATCGCCGCGGTTGCAACCGGTTGATTGCCGCTGGCGATCGCCGCCTGGGCAAGTGCTGCCTGCAAAATTGGATCGGATGGGCTGAGCGCCACCGCCTTCTGAAAGGCTGCCGTCGCGCCATGCACATCGCCGATCGCCAGATCGATCTGACCGAGATGTGCCAGCGGCTCGGGACTTTTGGGCGCCAGGCTGGCCGCCAAAGTCAGGTCGGTCTTGGCCTGCGCGATGTTGCCGATCGCCTGTTCCGCAGCGGCATGCAGCATCGTCATGCCGAAATCCTGCTTCGCTGCCGCACCTGCGGCCTCGATCGTCGAGAGGGCGACATGCGGATGATGATTTTTCAGCGCCAGTGCCGCGAGCAGGCGCCGCCCCGCCGGATCGCCCGGCACATGCGCCACGTAATGCGCCGCATCCTGCTGCGCCGCGCCGAACTCACCGAGATGCAGCAGCGTTTCCGCCTGCAGGAAATAGGCACCTGGCAGCTCCGCCATGATCGGCGACAGGCGTTGCAGAACGGCTTGGGCCTGTTTCCATTTCTGGTGGCTGACATAGAGACCGGCCTGCAGGTAGAGTGCGCCGACCGAACCGGGGGCGAGTTTCAGAACCGTGGAAATCTCCGTCTGCGCCTGCGCGGGCTCCCCGGTGGCGATCAGCGCGTTCGCCAGGGTCAGCCGGGCAGTGAGGTCGCTCGGGTCCTTGGCCAGCAGCGCATTGAGCGCAGCGATGGCGTCTTTCGGCTGGCCGCCCGCAAGCGCTGCGCGCGCTTCCGCGAGCACCACCTGGTGATCGTTCGGGTCGAGCGCCTTGGCGTGCGCAAGGTCGTCGGCCGCGGCCTTGGTATCGCCATGGCTGAGCGCCGCCGTTTGCAGCGCCAGCCAGACCGCGGGCAGTTTGTCGTCGAAATTCTTCGCCTTGGCGAGGTCGGCGGTCGCGCGATCCGGCTGTTGCAGCGCCTGTTCGGCGGCGGCGCGGCCGAGTTCGATGCGGGCACCGGCATCGCCGGTCGCCGTGCCGAGCGGGAAATCATGCAGCAGATCGATGTAGCGCCGCTGCGCCAGGTAGGAATCGAGCAACAGGGTCAGCGCGCGGTTGGGCTGATAGTGCGCGGCGCGCGCAGCGCGTGCCTCACGTTCGGCCGACACCGGACTGCCGAGTGTGAGATCGAGCTTCGCCAGCATGAAATTGGCCGGGCCATCGGTGGTGTGGTTGCGCAGGTAATTGCGCAGCACCAGCATGGCGTCGCGCGGCTTGCCTTGCGCCATATAGCCCTGCGCGCGCGAGACCGGATCGGCATGGGCGAGGCTGATGGCCGAGAAGGCCAGCGGCGTTGCGAGGATAAGACTGCGATAGAGATGTTTCATTGGGCTTCTGATTCCGTAATCGGTTCGGATTGGTCGTTCGAATATCCGGCTTTGACGAGATCGGCGATGCCGAGCGACTCGATGAGTGCGTAGAGCGTCGGCCGGCTGACGCCGAGCCGCCGGGCGGCCGTGGCGATCGAGCCCTGCGAATGCGCGATGGCGATGTGGATCGCCTCACGCTCGGCGCGCTGGCGGGCGGTTCGTAAATCGATCACCGCGGCATCGGCCGGCGCGAGTTCAAGGTCGGCCGGTTCGACAAAGCGCCCCTCGGCCATGATCGCACCGCGCCGGATGCGATTTTCCAGCTCGCGGATATTGCCCGGCCAGGGATGCGCCGCGAGGGCCGCGACCGCCTCCTCCGATAGGCCAATGACGCGCCGGCCGGATTCCCGGGCGAACCGGGCGAGGAAGTAGCGCCCGAGCAGCACGGCATCCCCCGGCCGCTCGCGCAGCGGCGGAATGCGCACCGAGACGATGTTGAGCCGGTAGAACAGATCCATCCGGAATTGCTGGGTTTCAACCCTTTGTTCCAGGTTCTGGTTGGTCGCCGACACGATGCGCGCATCAACCGGGATCGATTTCCGCCCACCGACCCGCTCGATCACGTGTTCCTGCAGGAAGCGCAGCAGCTTCACCTGCAGGCTCATCGGCAGGTCGCCGATTTCATCGAGGAACAGCGTGCCTTTCTGCGCGAGCTCAACGCGGCCCAGGGTCTGGCGCACCGCGCCGGTGAAGGCACCGCGCTCATGGCCGAACAACTCGCTTTCCAGCAGATGCTCGGGAATCGCGCCGCAGTTGATCGCGATGAACGGGCCGCCGGCGCGCGGGCTGAGGTCGTGCAGGGCGCGCGCGAGCACCTCCTTGCCGGTCCCGCTGTCGCCCAGCAGCAGCACCGGCACATCGGTCTGCGCGAGTTTTTCGATGTCGCGGCAGATTTTCAGCATCGAATCCGCCGCGGTGATCACGCTCTTGATCGGGCTGGACCCGGCGATGGCACCGAGCGCGCGGTTCTCCGCCTCCAGATCGAACAGGCGGAACGCGCGCTCGACGATCAGCCGGAGCACATCGATATCGACCGGTTTTTCATAAAAATCATGCGCGCCGTGGCCGATCGCGTGGATCGCGTTGCGCTTGGCGCCGTTGCCGGTCGCAACGATCACCTTCATGTCCGGGCAGATTGCCAGCAGATCATGCAGCGTCGCGAAACCCTCGGTCACGCCATCCGGGTCCGGCGGCAGACCGAGGTCGATCACCGCGACCGCCGGCCGCTCGCGTTCGAGCACCTCCATCGCCTCTGCGCGGGAATTCGCGGTCAGCACGGTGCGGCCGGGAAACGCCCAGCGGTATTGCCGGCAGAGCCCGTCGTCGTCTTCGACGACCAGAAGTTTGTCGCGGTCCGGAGCGGTCATGCGAGCAGGAGTTTCACATTGTGAGCGGCCGGGTCAAGGATGGGAAAGGTCAATCTGATCACGGTGCCGATACCGACGGTGCTGGAAACCGTGAAGGTGCCGCCGGCGGCGTGTACGAGTTCGCGCGCCTGAAAGGCGCCCAGCCCGAAGCCGTTGGCTTTTGACGAGGTGAAGGGGCGAAACAACTGATCGCGGATGAAGCTGTCGGACATGCCGACGCCCCGATCCGTAATTGTGATCGCGAGGGTCGTGGCCGCGTGCTCGACCTGGACGGACACGATTTCGCCGGCGGCCGAGGCTTCGATCGCGTTGTCGATCAAATGGTTCATCACCGCATCGAAGGCGGCGGGCTCCATCGCGATGTCGCCGCTGCGGTCATCGATGTCCAGCACCACGCCGACCGCGCCCTTCGACCACGCGGCCGTCCCGAGGCCGCGCAGCCGGCCGGCCGCATCAAGGCGCATCGGCGGCTGGATTTCCGGCGATTTCAGCCGCGTCAGCATCGACTGGATTTTGCCGACCGAGCCGCGCAGGGTCGCCATCATGTCGTCGCGAAATTCGGGATCGTCCATATGATGATCGGCGTTCGAGACCAGCAGCGCGAGCTGATTGGCGACGTTCTTGATATCATGCGCGACGAAGGCAAAGCGCTGCCCGGCGGCGGCAAACCGCCTGGCCTCGGCCAAAGCCTCGGCGGCGCGGCGCTCGGCCAGCATCAGGGAAATCTCTCGTGCAATGACTCGCAGCAGCGCCAGGGATTCATCGCCCAGCGGGGCGGCAACCCGTGGTGCGCCGAGCAGAACCATGCCGAGCGGCACCGAGGAGCGCGGGTCGGGCAGCGACACCGCGAGCCAGCAGGCCGGCTCGGTATCGATCGTGATCGGTGGTGCTGCGGTATCGAGCCGGCAGAAACCGTCGCGCGCGAGGGCTGCGGCCAGCGGATGGGCTTGATCGATCGGCGTGTAGGGGCTGCG
Organism: Acidiphilium rubrum; assembly: GCF_900156265.1. Classification (GTDB taxonomy): domain Bacteria; phylum Pseudomonadota; class Alphaproteobacteria; order Acetobacterales; family Acetobacteraceae; genus Acidiphilium; species Acidiphilium rubrum. The sequence goes on along the minus strand of NZ_FTNE01000020.1, from coordinate 32,162 downwards.
CATGTTCCATTCGCCGGCGTTCGTCAGCGTCAACGCCTCAGATGCGGCATCGCGCAGCAGCAGTACGCCGGAAGGGCTGTCGATCGTATCGGCCAGCGCCTTGATGACCCGCTGCGGCAGCCCGCCCTGCTCGACTGCCGCGAGAGTTTCGATGCACCGGAGCCATTCGCGCCGGTAATCGTAGCGCTGTGCAAAGAAATTGGTAACGATCGTATGACGCAGCTTGGAGCGGGCGGAACCGGAACTCGCAAGCACCGAAACCAGCACGATGCCGGTGAACACCAGCGCGATTTCAAGCACCGAGCCCCAGTCGTTGCCATAGCGCCGCAACAGGCTGCCGGTAATGCCGAGCCCGACCAGGAACGAGCCACCCAGGATCAGGCTGCTGGTGTAAAACGCGGCACCGTGCGACATCTGCACCTTGTTGCGCCAGCGGCGCATCCGCCGTTCAGTGCCAATGAACAGCGGCAGCACGATGATATACACGATGGCCTGCGCCTGGATCAGGCTGGCCGACAGGCGCTTGTGGATGATGGCATCGCCGTAGAGCAGGAAGGTAAACAGCGCCATTGTCGCGATCGCGATGAGCGGCAGGTTGATGTGCCAGCGAATATCTTCATCGGCGTTGCGAAAGATGTTTTCGATCAGGATCAGCGTGACCAGGGCGAAAAATAACCGCGCCTCAATCACGAGCCCATCGATTTGAAACGAGGCGGTCAGGCCGCCGAACGCGGCAACCGCGGCACTGGCGACGCCAAACCCGATCATGATGCGGATGGCGGCGCGCATCCGCGAATCCGGCGCTGCGGTGAAGCGCCGCTCGAGTGCGCCGAGCGCGCCGATCCACCCGGCAGCCTGCAGGAACCAGGCAGCGTCCTGCAACACGGGCGCGATCAGGAAGCTGATCGCCCAGAGCGCGGTCAGGCCGGCCGCGATCGTGACACCCTTGGTGCGCCGCCAGGCGAACAGGCCGGCGCCAAGGATCGCGTACGTGATCGCAACGCAGACGTAGACGATTGCAATGATCGTCATAGCTGAACCATCGCCCGCCGCGGGGTCAGCGAGCGCCTTCTCGCAAGAGGATGACGCGAATCGTCGCGACGCAAATCCGGAAATCCATCATAAGACTGCGATGCTTAATATAGTATAAATCATACGCCAATTTTCTGCGCGCATCCTCGACCGAGGCACCATAGGGGTAGTTCACCTGCGCCCAGCCGGTAATGCCCGGCTTGGCGACGCTGCGATCGCGGTAGTGCGGGATTTGCGCTGCCAGATTATCGACAAAATGCGGCCGCTCGGGGCGGGGGCCGATCACGCTCATCTCGCCCTTCAGGACATTGAACAATTGGGGCAGCTCGTCGATCCGCAGCAGCCTGATGATCGCCCCGACCCGCGTCACGCGCGAGTCCCGCTTCGTTGCCCAGACCGGGGCACCAGCCAGTTCGGCATCGACCTTCATGCTGCGGAATTTCACGATTTCGAACGGTTGGCCGAACAGCCCGACCCTCGTCTGGCGGTAGAACACCGGGCCTTTGCTGTCGAGCTTGATTGCCAGGGCGGTCACCAGCAGCACCGGGGCCGTCAGCACCATAATGATCAAGCTCAAAACAACATCGAAGCCACGCTCGATGATCCGGCGCGCAATGCCGCCGCCCAGCGTGTTGCCATAGGCCAGCCAGCCGTTCGACAGCAGATCGATATCGATCGATTTGGACGACATTTCACGGAATTCGATCTCGTTCAGCACGCGGATGCCGACGGTACGGCATTTGATCAGCGTCTGGTCATCGACCAGAGACCGAAATTCGGACGGAACGACAATGGTCGTCACGCCCTGGCGCTTGAGTTCCTGGGCGTCCGCGTTGCGGAAGTTTTCGCAGGTGATCGAGGTGATCTGACTGGGCGCCGAACCAGGCTGCTCCGTCCTGATGTCACCGAATGATACAATTGCCGAATTTGCTGAGTTCATGGCGTTGCGAAGCGTCCCCGAATAAAAATCACGATTCAAAAATACAAAATAGACTTCAAAAATGTTTTTCGCGTTAACTTCCCATCAAGAGCAACGACAACTTCATTCCAGGCTAGACAATTAGCGACCGATTAAGGCGAAAACAGGGACCTCGTAGCGACGTCCGTTCGAAACCCGACAAAGAATACTCAGAGCTGACCCGCGGCAACCAAGGCAAAGCAAAACCTATGTCTTATAAATCTTTATTTCTAGACAATTGTCTAAAATTGTTACGCATCTCAAATTCTAAAATAATACTTCGATGGTTTTGAAGTCGTTACTAACGGTCGTCATTGGTTAACAAATCATCGCGTCGACGTCAATTGCGGGTGGCAGATAGTGAAAAATTTGTCTTTGACACCTGCCCAGGAAGCGCATATTGTAGAAAATTATTGAACTGATATTTTAAATTGATATCGAGCTGATTTTGAAATTGCCTCAAATTTAAGACGTTTATGAGGTTGCGTTTTTCGCGGTGTTAACGCATCTCGTCATCGGTTATGCTAATATCCTGCTTACGAGGCCGCTGTCTTCCCAGGGCGCCGATTTTTGTACGCATTCAGTTGAGAGAATTTGATGAAATACACACGTATAAAGGGTGGTCCGTTGTCAGGGTTGCAAATGCGTCCGCGGTCAGCCGATCAAGATCACGGTTATCTTAACAATTCTGTCATTCCAACCGCTCTCAAACCCCCGCGGCCCAGCCGCATGTGGCGCGGACCGATGGTGATCGCGCTGAGCGTTCTCTCGTTGTCGGCCTGTACCGCACCGGATAGCGGGTCTGTCCGACCGCCAGCCACTTCGACGGCCGCTTTACCCTACCGGATCGGACCGGCAGATACGTTGAGCGTGTTCGTGTATGGTGCGCCTGATCTGAGTGTCCACGGCATACCGGTTCGTCCGGATGGCCGCATCGCCATCCCGCTGGTCCCCTCGATTGTCGCCGCGGGTAAGACGCCACAGGAACTCGGCGTCGAAATTACACATAAACTGTCGAAATTCGTGCGGGACCCTAATGTCACCGTCATTGTCGACAGTTTTCACGGTATGATGGGGTCGGAAATCAGGGTAATCGGCGGCGGCTCCAAGCCGATCGCCGTGCCCTATGTCGATCATATCACCATGCTGGATCTGGTGACCGACATGGGCGGTCTGCCGAAATTCGCCGCCGGCAACGACGCCTATGTGATCCGCCGCACACCGCAGGGCGATCGGAAAATTCCGGTCAGGCTCGGGGCGCTGATCAACCAGGGCGACATGTCGCAGGATATCCCGCTCATGCCGGGCGATATTCTGGTCATTCCGCAAACGATGTTCTGAGGCCGACCGATGGATGAAGTCATTGCTCTTGGGATGCGCGTTGCCGGTGGGGCATGGCGCAAACGCTGGCTCGGCATCGCGCTGGCCTGGGTGATCTGCCTGATCGGCTGGGCCGGCGTGATGACGCTGCCGCCGAAATACGAATCGAGCGCTCAGCTTTACGTTGCGGCCGATCCGGTGCTGACGCCGCTGCTCGAAGGCATCGCGATCAACGGCAACACGCGCGAGGAGTTCAGCCTGCTGCAGCGGACCTTGCTGAGCGACCCCAACCTCAACACACTGCTCGACAAGACCGGTCTCGGCCTCAATGCTCAGGGCCCCGGCGCGCGCGAAGCCATGATCCGGGGGTTGCGCAGCCAAATCGAGATCGTGCCGCAGACCGATAATCTGTTCACCATCCACTACCAGAGCCCCAATCCGAAAAAAGCCTTCGAAGTGGTGCAGGGGCTGGTCAATATCTATGTCGAGCGCGCATCGGTCCGTAACCAGGGCGACATTGACAATGCCCGGACGTTCCTGGACTCCCAGATCACCTATTTCCATACCCAGCTGAAGCAGCTCGAACAGCGACGGGCCTCGTTCCAGGCGAAATATCTGCAGTTGCTGCCGGGTGCGAACGGTGTGTCGGCGTTCGAGCAGGAACAGGCGAAAGTTCGCCAGTTGAACGGCGCGCTCGAAGACGCGGTTGCCGAGCGCAGCATCGTCGAAAAGCAACTGGCAAGCACGAAGCCGCTGCTGACAGGCGCGCAGGCGCTGTCGAGCGGCGGCGGCGGGGCAGGGCTCGCCGCGGCGGAATCGCGGCTGGCAGAACTCAAGCAACAATATACCGATGCCTATCCTGGCGTCATCGCCGCACAGCGTCAGGTCGATGCCTTGAAGCGGATGGCAAGCGGTGGTCCTGCGGTGGGCGGCGTTGCGACGCCGGCCATCGCCAACCCGGTCTATGAGCAACTGCGCCTTGAACTGTTGAAGATCGACACAGCCTTGTTCTCGCTGCGCCGTCAGATAAAATCCTCGACCGCCGAGCGTGATCGTTTGTCGGCGCTGGCGCAGTCGCAACCGGGCATCGAAGCGAAATACATCAATCTCGATCGCAACTATTCGGTGCTTCAGAAGGAATACCACAGCCTGATCGAGCGGCGCGAGGCGATGCGCATCGGTGCGGCCGCCAATGTCGATGCCAACCGCATTCAATTGCAGGTGATCAACCCGCCGCAGGTGCCGCGCCTGCCGGTCGGCCCGAACCGGCCGTTGCTGCTGAGTGCCGTGCTCGTGCTCGGTGTCGGCGCGGGTGTCGCGGTCGCGGCGCTGCTGGCCGAACTCGAAGGGCGCTACGAAACGCTCGATGATCTCAAAAAGCTCGGCTTACCGGTGATCGGCGGCATCTCCGACATTCGCAAGCGGGCCAGTCATCTGGGCCCGATCCTGCGGGTCGCCGGTGCCATGGCGCTGTTGTTCGTTATTTTCAGTGGATTCATGATTGGAACCGTTCTCATGCAGAGGTTCGCATGATCAATAGCAAAACGCCGCGCCACCTTGCCGAGCGCGTCGCGGCCGAGCTGCTGCCGGACGCGATCGCGGGGCTCGATCGTGCCGCGGCTCGGGTCGGTCCCCCGCCGGTCGCCCCCAAGGACCGCGAGGCGACATTGCGGCCGGTGGAACTCGTGCCGCCCCGCATCGAAGCGCAGGTGCCGGTGCAGCGCCAGGAGCGTCTGTTGGTGCCCGGTGGCCAAGCCGTTGGGCCGAAGGGTGAAATCATCTCACGTCAATCGATGGAGGACGCCGGCATGGTGGTCGCTCGCGGCCGCCGCGATCAGGCGGGTGAAGAATTCCGGATCGTGCGCCAGCACATTCTGCAGTCGATCGGTGCGATGGGCGGCAAGGCGGACGGTCCAGGTGCCGTCTGTCCGAATGTCGTGATGGTGACCAGCGCGAAACACGGCGAGGGCAAGAGTTTCACGGCACTCAACCTCGCGAATATTCTTGCCGAAGGCGGCGATCGCCCCGTGGTGCTGATCGATGCCGATATCGGCGGCAATTCGCTGTCGCGCCATTTCGGCCTGGAATCCCGGCCGGGACTGCTGGACCTCGCGGTATCGCCGCGCCAACTGGCCAACGCGCTGGCCATTCCCACCGAGCCCGATAATCTGACGTTCATCCCGATCGGCGGCGGCGCCGATGGCGACGAGCGGAGCGATCTCTCCTCGCGCCAACCGGTGCGCGCCCTGGTGGAGCGGCTGGCGACCCAGTTTCGCGACAGCATATTGGTCATCGACAGCCCGGCCTGCCTGTCCAACAGCGACCCGATGGAACTAGCCGCGATCGTCGGCCAGATCGTCCTGGTGGTCGAGGCCGGGCAGACACGGCGCAAGGATGTCGAAGGGGCGCTCGATCTGATCGATGCCTGCCCGAATATCAGCCTGGTACTCAACCGCATGACCCAGCGCGGCCGCGGCAGTTTTGCATTGTGATGCCGAGCGGCCGATGCCCCGTATCGATCGGCGCGGTCTGTCGTCGGTCTTTCGGATCGGTTTGACTGGTCCATCGCGTCGTTTCGTGCTCCTGTACTTAAGGTTGCAAAAGAAAAGGTTTGGGGATGCGAGCAGGTCGGAATTTAGCGAGCGTTTCATGGATGGCTTTGGCGGCCGGTGTCGCCATCGCCGGACCCTGCGGGCTGGCCCGCGCCGATGGCGGGACCGGTAGCGGCGCTGTTGCGTCATCCTCGAGCGACGCCACCGCGGCATCGCCCACCCAGAGCGGCTCGACTGCCTTGAACCCCGCGGCTTCGGGGCTGGAAACGCTCGGCGGTGCGCCACCGTTCGGCAGCGCGGTGCGGCTTGGCAATGTCGGTACCTTGTCGAACGCACCCGGATCGGGCGCGTTCGGGAGCGGGTCCGGCGGCTTGGGCGGCGGCGCGGCACCGGCACCGTTTCTGACGATCGTGCCCTCGATCGGCGCATCCGAGCAGTTCGTGACCGGCGGGAACTACGGCGGGAACGGCCGCAACGGCCATGAATTCGTCACCTCGATCAATCCTGGCCTGCTGATCAACGGCGCAACGCCACGCACGACATTCACGCTCGACTACAATCCAAGCATTCAGTTCTATTCCAATCAGCCGCAATCCAACGGCATCAATCAATCGCTCGACGGCGTGATCGATGCGACGCTGCTGCCCCGCTCATTGACGGTCGAGGCACGCGCCTATGCGACGGATCAGGCGACATCGGGCGGGTTATCGCCCGGTGGCACCTCGATCTACAACAATAACAACACCACGTTGACGCAGAGCTATTCGGTTACACCCTCGTTCAACGATGTGTTTCGCCTGGGCACGCTCAACCTGTTTTATTCGGCGCAGTACACCCGCCAGTCCGGCGCTTCGGCCTATCTGCCCGGGGCCAATCAGCCGTATTTTCGGAGCAATAATCTGTTCGCGCAGACCGAAGCCGGCAGTTTCACCACGATCCCGTTTTTCCAGCGGTTCGACGATACACCCAGTTTTTCCGCGACCGAGGATGACGGCACCGGCGTGCTCAGCGGCGCGCATCAATATTTCATCGCCGACAAGCTGCGCTACGCTCTCACCCCTTACGTGGTGCTGTCGGCCTCCGGCGGCTACGAGGATATCGCCTATTCCGGCATCCCGCCGACCCTGATCCGCGATGCGACCTGGAGCATCGGCACCACCATCCGCTTTCCGGAGGGCGGCGTGCTGAAGGCGCGGTATCAGCATATGTACGGCTTCAATTCGCCTTACATCCGGTTCGATTACCAATTGACCGCGCGCACCACGCTGGCGGCGTCCTATTCGGAAGTGCTGTCGACCCAGCAACAGGGTGTCGGCCTCGGCGTCGCGTCGAGCAGCGTCAACAGCGTCGGCCTGCCGGTCGGCGGCCTCAGCGGCCAGCCGGTGCTGCTGACCAACCAGTCCCTCAGCGTGCAATCCGGCCTGACAAAGAACAAGCAGCTCTCCGCGTCGCTCACCACGCAATTCGCGCGCGATGTCGTTTCGGTCTCGTTCCAGGCCTATCAGGATACGCTGGTCGCGACATCGCCGGGGCTCGCGGGCTTCTCGCAGAAGAGCGCCTCGATCTCGCTGTCGGAATCGCACGAATTGTCGGAACGGTTGAACGCGCTGTTCTACCTCAACTACGGACGCACCTCGTCCCCCGCGCTCGGCGCGTCCACCACATCCACCTACGGCGCCAGTGCCGCACTCACCTACCGCGTGTCGCCCACGCTCTATGCCAATACGCAGATCAGCGTGACCAACCAGGGCTATAACAGCTTTGGCGGCGGTGGCGTCGGCTATTCCGGCTACGGCAACAACGGCGTGGAGACAATCTTCACCGTCGGCATCCAGAAAACCTTCTGAAAGGGGCACCGTGTTTCTCGAACACCTCGGCCTGGCGGACATGCCCTTCCGGCTCACACCGGATGATCGGTATTACTATGCCAGCAGCGAACACAGCCGTGCGCTGTCGCATCTGCTGTTCGGCCTGGCGCAAAGCGAGGGGTTCGTGGTCATCACCGGCGAGGTCGGCGCCGGCAAGACCACGCTGGTCGAGCGGCTGACGGCGCAGCTGAACGAAGCGACCTACCGGCTGGCCAGCATCACGACCACGCAGATCAACGCCGAAGACATCTTGCGCCTGATCGCCGCGGATTTCGGCCTGTCGGCGGCCGGTGACAAGGCGACCTTGCTGCTCCGCCTGAAGGAACGCTGGCGCGCGGACCGGTTGCGCGGCCGCCGCGCCCTGATCGTGGTCGATGAGGCGCAGGGTCTCGCCCCGGCGACGCTCGAAGAACTGCGCATGCTGTCGAACATGGCCGAGCGCGGCCAGGCGCTGGTGCAAATCGTGCTCCTCGGCCAGCCGCAGTTCCGCGACCTGCTCGCCCACCCCGATCTCGATCAGTTGCGCCAGCGCGTTCTGGCCTCCTACCACCTCGGCCCGCTCACCCGCGAGGATACCGAGGCCTATATCCTGCACCGCTTCACCGCCGCCGGCGGCAAGGCCGAGGGTTTTTTCGACGCCGGCGCGCTCGATGCGATTTTCGATGCGACCGGCGGCCTGCCGCGGCGGATCAACCGGTTGTGCAGCCGCATCCTGCTGAACGCCGCCCTCGAACACTACCCGGTAATCACCGCCGACATCGTCGGCCCGATCGCGCGCGAGCTGGAAACCGACCTCGAAGGCCGGCCCGCCGCCATCCCACCCGTAACCGCCGGCGAGACCGGCCGCGATCAGGGTGACCAGGTGGTCGATCGCCTGTTCCAGGTCATCAAATCCCGCAATGAGCCCTGAACCCACGATGACGGCGCCCGCGACCATCGCCAATGCCCTGACCATCGACGTCGAGGATTATTTCCAGGTCCAGGCCTATGCCGGCGCGATCGATCGCGCCGATTGGGACAAAATCCCCCGCCGCGTCGAAGCCAACACCGATCTGATCCTCACCGCCCTGGCGCGGCACGGCACGCGCGCGACGTTCTTCACACTCGGCTGGGTCGCCGAACGCCACCCCGCGCTGATCCGCCGCATCGCCGCCGCCGGCCACGAGCTCGCCAGCCACGGCTACGGCCACCAACTGGTCACCGACCTCACGCCGCAGCAGTTCCGCGACGATCTCACGCGCGCGAAAGCGATCCTGGAAGACATCGGCGGCGTCGCCGTCGCCGGCTACCGCGCACCGACGTTTTCGATCGGGCCGCGCAACCCCTGGGCGTGGGATGTGCTGGCCGAAACCGGCCATACCTACAGCTCCAGCGTGTTTCCGGTCCGTCACGACCTGTACGGCGCGCCCTCGGCGCCGCGCGGCCCCTACCAGCCGGCGGCGTGCAACCTGGTCGAAATCCCGATGACCACGGTGCAATGGCTCGGCCGCAACCTGCCCTGCGCCGGCGGTGGCTATTTCCGGCTGCTGCCCTACGCCGCCTACCGGTTCGGCGTGCGCCACCTGCACCGGCGTGAGGGCAGACCCGCGATTTTCTACTCCCACCCCTGGGAGTTCGACCCCGCGCAACCCAGCGTGCCGGCCGCGAAATGGTCGTCGCGCTTCCGCCACCGGGTCAATCTGGCACGCATGCCCGCACGGCTCGACGATCTGCTGGCCGATTTCACCTGGGACCGGATGGATCGCGTCTTCGCCGATGTCATCGCCCGCGCCGCCGCATGAGCATCACCTGCCGCGTCATGACCGATGACGATCGCACCCGCTGGGACGATTTCGTGCTGGCGCATCCCGCCGGGCATTTTTTCCACCGCGCCGCCTGGCAGGACGTCATCAAAACCGCATTCGGCCAGCGCCCCTATTTCATGCTGGCCGAACGCGCCGGCGCGATCTGCGGCCTGCTGCCGCTGGTGCACATGAAATCCCGCCTGTTCCACCGCAACACGCTGGTCTCGACCCCGTTCTGCGTCTACGGCGGCCCGATCGGCTCGGATGATGCAGTAATCGAAGCCCTGATCGAGGCGGCAACCGCCCTGATGCGCCAGATCGGCGCGGATTCGCTCGAACTCCGCACCATCCACGATCCGGTCCAGCGCCCCGGCTGGCAGCCCGGGCCGCCGATCTACGACACATTCCGCCGCGCCCTGCCGCCCGATGAAGAGGTCTGCCTGAAATTGATCCCGCGCAAGCAGCGCGCGGTGGTCCGCAAAGGCATCGAACTGGGCCTGACCAGCCGGATCGACCGGGACTGGCGGCGCTTTTTCGGCCTCTACGCCGAGAGCGTGCATAATCTCGGCACGCCGGTCTTCCCCGCCCGCTATTTCCGCCTGCTGCTCGACTGTTTCGGCACCGATGCCGAGGTGCTGACCGTCTATGACGGCGATACCGCCTTATGCGCCGTGCTGTCGTTCGCCTACAAAGGCGAAATCTCGCCCTATTACGCCGGCGGCGGCACGGCGGCGCGCGGCAAGGGCGGCCATGACTTCATGTATTGGCAGGTCATGCGCCGCGCCATCGCGCTCGGGCTCGGCACATTCGATTTCGGCCGCAGCAAGCGCGACACCGGGCCGCATAAATTCAAGACCAACTGGGGCTTCACGCCGACCCCGCTCGGCTATCAATTCCTGCTCCAGCCCGGCGCCACCCTGCCCGACACCAATCCGCTCAGCCCGAAATACCAGCGCAAGATCGAACTCTGGAAGCGCCTGCCCCGCCCGGTCGCCAACGCGCTCGGCCCGTTCATCGTGCGCGGCCTGGGCTGAACCATGCGCGACCTGCTCTATCTCTGCCACCGGATTCCCTACCCGCCCGACAAGGGCGACAAGATCCGCGCCTTTCACATGATCGAGCATCTGCGTGCCAACTTCCGCATCCATCTCGGCTGCTTCATCGATGATCCGGCCGATGCGGTGCACATCCCATCCCTGCGCGCCCGCGTCGCCAGCCTCGCCTGCATCCCCCTCGACCCAAGCCGCGCCCGCCTGCGCGCCCTGGCCCGCTGCCGCCCCGGCGCGCCGCTGCTGACCGGCTATTTCCACGACAAGCACCTGGCCAACTGGGTTCGCCGCACCGCGCGCGATCACAAAATCGAACGGGTCATTGCCTACTCCGCCGCAATGGCGCCCTATGCTGATCTCGTTGCCAACACGCCGCATCTGCTGGACATGGTCGATATCGATTCCGAAAAATTCGCCGCCTACGGCCGCACCTCCCGCTGGCCGCAGCGCCTGGTCTGGGCGCGCGAAGGCCGCACCCTGCTCGCCTTCGAGCGCGCCTGCGTCCAACGCTTCGACCGCACCCTGTTCGTCTCGCAAGCCGAGCGCGATCATTTCGCAACCCTCGCGCCCGAATCCGCCCGCCTCACCATGGCGATCGGCAACGGCGTCGACCTCGATTATTTCGCCCCCGCGCCAAATTACCAACGGCCGTTCCCCGCCAACCGAAAAACCCTGCTGTTCACCGGCGCGATGGATTACCGCCCCAACATCGAAGCGGTCGTCTGGTTCGCCACCGAAATCCTGCCGAAACTCGCCGCGCTGAACCCGTTGCTCGTCATCGTCGGCTCCAACCCCGCCCCCGCGGTCCGCGCGCTCGAGCGGGCAGGGGCGGTGCAGGTCACCGGCCGCGTGCCGGACACCAGGCCCTACCTCGCCCATGCCGATCTCGTGATCGCCCCGCTCCTCATCGGCCGCGGCGTGCAGAACAAGGTGCTCGAAGCCATGGCGATGGCCCGCCCCGTGCTCGCAACCCACGCCGCCTTCACCGGCATCGATGCCGTGCCCGGCCACGACCTCCTGGTCGCCGACACGCCCGATGCCTGGATCGCGCACGCCACCGCCGTCCTCACCGGCCGCCACGCGGCGATGGGCGAAGCCGCCCGCACAGCCGTGCAGGCGCACCATTCCTGGGCACAAACCCTCGCCCCGCTCGATGCCCTGCTCGGCGCAACCCAACCATCCCCACAAAAGATCCCCGCATGAGCGCCACCACCACCCGCACAGGTCAACGCCACATACCGCAACGCTATCGCGGCGCGCTCACCGTGCTCGCCGCCGCCCTCCTGCTGATGGCCCTGGTCTTCCACGCCGAAATCGCCGCCGCGGTGCAGGTCTGGGCGGCATCCACCGCCTATAACCATTGCTTCCTGATCCTGCCGATCGCCATCTGGCTCGCGTGGGACCGTCGGGGCCGCCTCCGCGGTCTCACCCCCGCGCCAAACGCCCGCGCCATCGGCCTCGCCATCCCCTGCGCCCTCCTCTGGCTCGCGGCCGATCGCCTGGGCGTGATGGAAGGCCGCCAGCTCGCCGCCATGGGCATGGTCCAGGCGCTCATCCTCGGCGTGCTCGGCTGGCGCGTCTACCGCGCCATGATCGCCCCCTTGCTCTATCTGGTGTTCCTCATCCCGTTCGGCGGCTTCCTGGTCCCCGCCCTCCAGCAATTCACCACCGATTTCGTCGATATCGGGCTGAACCTGCTCGGCATCGCCTACTACCGCCACGGCTACACGATCGAGATCGCCCAGGGCGCCTTCCACATCGCCGAAGCCTGCGCCGGCCTGCGCTTCCTGATCGCCGCCATCGCCTTCAGCGTGCTCTACGCTTTGCTGATCTTCCGCTCGACCGGACGGCGCCTCACCTTCATCATCATCAGCGTCGCGGTGCCGGTGGTGGCGAACGGATTTCGCGCCCTCGGCATCGTGCTGCTCGGCCATCTGCTCGGCAGCGCCAAGGCGGGTGCCACCGACCACGTGCTGTACGGCTACATATTCTTCTCGATCGTGCTGTTCATCCTGATCCTGCTCGGCCTGCCCTTCCGCCAGGACAGCGCACGCCCCGGTGCGGGCACCGCCTCGGTCGAAGGCGAACCACCCCCCGCACTCGCAAGCACCATCCGCCCCGCACTGGCAATCCCAGCCGCCGCAATCATTGTGGTCGGCCTCGCAACCTTCGTCAGCGCCGCAGCCGCCGCCACCCCCATCACCCTGCCGCCCACCCCCGCCGGCTGCACCAGCCTACCCGGCACCGAACCCCTGCCAGCCGGCGGCCGCGCCATCCACCTCGCCTGCGCCAATGCCATCACCGCCACCATCGCGATCTTCCCACCCCGCACCGACCCGAAACCCGTGTTCGACGCACGGCGCGCCCTGAGCCTGCAAGACACCCGCGAAGCCTTCATCAGCACCATCCACATCCCAGGCGCCGACCCGCCGGACTGGACCCTGGTCACCACCAAAGGCGGCCACCACACAACCGCCAGCGCCCTCTTCATCGACGGCCACGGCACCAACGGCAATCTGCGCACACGGTTGAAACTGGCCTGGACGGATTTGTTCGGCCACCCGACGCAGCCGATGGCGGTGGTGTTGGAGGTGGATGGTGGCGCGGCGGATGCCAAAACACGCCTGTCGCGCTTCATATCGGCGCAATCTCCGAACGAACTGATGTTGCGGGCGGCTGGCTCGATTAAATCCGGAGGGGCAAGTGTCCAAGACTCGCACAACTGAGGAATGGCGCTACATCCTGGGCAACGGCCATTGGGAGGCGTTCAATATGGCTGAGATCGAGGTTGCCGCCGCGCCATGGGCAAAAGCCCTGGCCGGCGTTGAACGCGCGTGGCTGTGCTGGAATGTAGATCCGGCCTGGTGCCTGATACAGCAGAAACTGGTGCGCGAAGTCGGTTGGACCCCGGTCGTCGGATACGATCCGCGCGTCGGCCCCCCGCCACTGGTTGAAGGGGCGATCTGCATCGATTTCAATGCTCATTTCAAACTGCCTACGATGTGGATGCATTTTCCGATGGAGTTCGTCTTTCTCTTTTGTGATCGATTGGCATTCTGGCATTCCGATTTACTGGTGCGGCGCGACGTGATGCGCACATTGGCCGATCAGTTCGCGGCCCTGCCGGATGGCGCAACCGCGGCGGTCGCCCCGAAAGAAGGGAATCTGGCTTTTCTCTATCCCAAGGCCCGTCGCTATTGGGAATTGGTTGGATGTACCACCAGGGCAGCAAGCCGCAGCCAGTTCGAAAATGCTGCCGGCTGGTGGATGGATATTTGGAAGCACCCATCGTGCTCGGCAGATATGGCTGCCGCACGGAACGGGTATTACTATGATCATGGAACCGGCATTCGGTATTGGCATAAGAAATGTCGGGGAGATGTTCGTCTGATCGCGGAAAAAATGGTTTCAGAAGGCCATTGTACACGGATCGGTAATAACAATTATGTCATTCAATCTCCGGATAACTCTCATCGAGACCTGTCGCTTGACCTTGCAGGCAACTTTGATCTTATGCACGTCTTGCAGAGAGTACGTTTAAACGACTTAGGTTAGTTTAATTGTAGCAAATTTAATGTTTCGCCTTAGGATCAAAATATGACGCTCGGCGTAGTCATACCATACTTTCAGCGTACTCCTGGTTTGCTAGCGCGGGCCGTCCGTTCCGCGCTTGATCAGACCGGCCTCGAAACGCTGCTAATTGTTGTTGTGGACGATGGTTCGCCGCATCCGGCCAAGCTCGAGCTTGGGACGTTCTCTGAAGCGGAGCGCAGAAACATCGTATTGATTGAGCAAAGCAATGCAGGCGTCTCTGCGGCCCGAAATCGCGCGCTCGACGCCATGCCCGACAGGATCAACGCGATCGCATTTCTTGACCCGGATGACGCTTGGCACCCTGGACATCTGGAAAATGCAAACATTGCTCTTGATAGCGGGGCAGATTTCTATTTCGCAGATTTTACGCGGCCGGGAGTAAAACAAACGAGGTTTGAACGTAGCAATATTCAGTTTGATCAGCACGTTTCGATAGACATCGGTACTAATCTCTACAAATACAATAAAAAGTTTAGAAGAGATCTAATTCAAGAGACGATCGTTGGGACATCGACTGTAGTTCTGCCACGTAGATCGCTGGGTAGCGCACGATTTAGAACGGATCTGACAGCATCAGAGGATCTTCTGACGTGGTTTTGCACGACGACTGAACGCTCACAGGTAATCTTCTCTTCACGGTGTGAGGCTGAATATGGGGAAGGTGTCGGGTTAATAGCGAAGTCGGTTTGGGGGACGAAGCGCTCGTTGCGCGTCGCCCTCGATCAATCGATTATGTTGAAGATAGTGTCGGAAGATGCTGAAATAGATGATGAGTTAAGAAGTTGGATCGCGCTGTCACGTCGGGACTGTCGTATGAATTTTGTTCGAACAATGCTACATCGATTACGTCGGCTCCAACCGGTCGATTTTGATGCAACAAGGCGTTTTGTCAAATTTGATCCGGAAATCTCTGTGGATCTTTTTCGCGCTCTCGTGGGCCGAAGCGAGTGATGACAGAGCGGTTTGTTGAGGTCTTTGTCAAGGCGAGCCTGTGCGAGATATTTGCGTCTGCCCTGTAATGCAATATGCACCGATGGTATCGATATCTGTCGTCATTCCCTCATATAACCGCGTGGAGTTGGTCCCCGAAACGCTCGACCGCATTTTCGCGCAAACGATACACGCGGCTGAAATCTTTGTGGTGGATGACGGTTCGACCGACTCGACCGAGACGGTCCTCGCAGGCTATGCTGGTCGCATCCGGGTAATCCGCATTCCGAACGCGGGCGACTTGGTCGCCCGTAACACCGGTTTGCGCGCGGCGACCGGCGATCTCGTCGCATTCTGCGACAGCGATGATCTCTGGCAACCGGACCATCTCGCGGCGATGGCGCAATTCTGGTCAAGCGGGCAGGGGCCGGTCGCGGCCTATGCCGATTTTCAGGAGGTACGTGACGGCCAGTGGTCCGGCACGTCCAAATTCGCCAGCGCCCCGGCCGGATACTGGGCCGGCATGACGCCGATCGATTCCACCCATGTCCTGTTCGACCGTCCGATCGTCAGTGATCTCCTGCAATTCCAGCCCTTCTTCCCATCCTGCATGGTGGTTGACCGCGAACGGTTCCTGGCCCTCGGCGGGTGGGACGAAGGGGTCAGCCGCATGGTCGGTTGCGATTTCGCAACCACATTGCGAATCGCCGAACACCCGCCCATCGGCGTCCTGCGCCAGCCAACCGTCGGCATCCGCAAACACGCCGGCAATTTTTCCGGCGACGTCCAGCGCATGAACCTCGGTGACGCCGATGTGCTCGATTATGTTCTGGCCTCGCGCCCGTCGCTTGCCTCATCCGCCGCGGAAATTCGGCGCTCCATCGTCCAACGCCGTCTGGCGGCATTCGATACCGCCTTCGCACGCGGCGATTTCAACGCCGTACACGCCATTTTGAAAATCCTGCCGGCGACGGCGCTCACCCCAAGGAATCGCGTGAAGACCCTGGTATCAAACCTGCCTGCGCCAATCCGTAGCCTGGCATGGTCGGTCTTGACCCGCGGCACTTGATGCCGGCTGATATTCTTGACAGATGAAGGCCCCCGGTCGAGTTCAATGACATGAATTTTCGTCATCTTCGCTACCACGCAACACGCCGGTCCCTATCGCCGAAACTCGGCTTCGTGCACATGCCGAAAGCAGGTGGAACCGGGTTGATTAGGGATATCGAGGCAATCCTTCGCCCCTTGGCCGTAACCGGTGGGATCGATTGTTCCCAGACAGGCTCGTTCACCGCGTTCTCAACCATGCCCTCGGCGTTCCGTGGGAGTATTTTTGTCGATCCGATGGAGATACCCGCCGACGCCGATGTGATCGCCGGCCATTTCGCGCGCCAGACGATCGAATCCCGCTTCCCCGGCTCAAACCTGATCACGATCTTGCGTGAGCCACGCGCACGCCTGCTGTCCCATTGGTTCTATCTCGGAAACTACACCGATGATGTTCTCGCACTCTACGGCGATTGGGGGCAAACCATGGCCTTGGCGCGGTGCAATCTCCCAGAGTTTATCAGCGCGCCGGCCATCGCGTGCCATACCGATAATTTGATGACGCGTATGCTGCTCTGGCCGCACGATCGCGTTCCACCGGCCGATTTCATCGCGCCACAGGACGACGCCATGCTGATCACGGCCGCCCGCGCCGCAATCGATCGTTTCGCATTCGCCGATGTACTCGAAAACCCGGCCATGCATGATCGGCTGATCCGGTTTTTACGACAAACCTATGGGCAAACGATTTGGAGCCGCCTCGAGCGCTTGATTTATGCCCGGCGCGCAGCACCGCGCAACGAAGCAGCACCTCCAAAACCGGGTGCCCGGCAGCCGATGGCCGATGAGCTCACCGACCAATGTCTCTCCCTGCTCGATCAGCGGTCCCGGCTCGACCGTCATCTCTGGCGTCACGTCGCTGCGCGCGTCCTGCCGCAGGCCGATCTCGATGCGCTTGCCGAAACATCCTATCGGCGCACGGTCGATCGGTTCGATCGGCTGATCGCAGCCTCGCAACAGGCGCGGATAGACGATGCGGCATAGCCGCACACCAGCGTTCTGCCCTGCAACCAGTCCATGAGCCAGGACCGTCTGGTCGTCATCATCCTGCATTATCGCGGGCTTGCGGACACTGCGGCCTGCTTGGCATCCGTCGTGCCGCAGCGTCACGCCGATCTCGCGATCCTGCTGGTCGACAACGCCAGCGGCGACGATCTTTCGGCACTGCAAGCGCAATACGGCACCCAAATCGATGTGCTGCGCCTTTCGGAAAACCGCGGATGGGCCGGCGGCAACAACGCCGGCATCGCCTGGGCCCGCCGCGAACAAGCCTGCATCGTCTGCCTGCTCAACAACGATACCATTGTGCCGCCCGGCGCGTTCGATCGCCTCGCCGTCGCGGCAAAGCTGTGCGGCCCCTGCCTGATGCACCCGGCAATCGACTACGCCGACCCCAGCGAAGGCGTCCAGCTTGACCCATCGACCCGGCCCGACGCCGCGCTATTCCCCTGCCAGCCGCCCGATGACGCAAAAGTGTTTAGGCTCGATTACGCATACGGCGCGTGTCTTTTGATCCCGATGGCGGTGTTTGACCGGATCGGCACGTTCGATGAACGCTTTTTCCTGCAACTGGAGGAGGCCGATTTTTTTGATCGCGCCCGGAGCGCGGGAATCCCCTCGCTCTGCCTGCCATCGGTGCGGATCGTCCACGCCGAATCGCGCAGCTTCGGCGGCCGCGATACGCCGGATAAAACCTACTACATCACCCGCAACCGCCTGTTATTGGCCGAAAAATCGCGGCCTCGCTGGCGAGCGTATCGTGCCGCCCTGCGTTTGATTCTGTGGCGCGCGGATGAACGGGCGAACGGCTCGGTGCTCCGTTGGATTCTGTCCAGCCAGCCTCAGGCGAGGGCGATGCGGCAAGGATTTCGCGACTATTGCCTCCGCCGCTTCGGTCGTCGAGCCGGTCCATTTTGAGGATTCCGCGTCGCAAGGCACTGAGTCCAGCCTGATCGAGGTTGGTGCGGGGCACCCGCATCGGTCGACAACGCCGCAACAACTTTATGATGTTTGCGTGACGAACGAGGCCAAAAAATCCGAAATCCGGAAACCATTCTTTAACACTCCCTCCGCAATAATCCTTCCAGAGACAAAAACGGTCTCCTTGTTTCAACGAGGATTGTACCTTTTTCGCACATTGTCTCAAAAATCGCAGGTATCAGAGGTTGCGTTTTTTAGACAATGTCGCGTACAGTGACGCCGCGCACGATTTCTACAGCGGCGTAAAGCAACTGGGGGTTGCTTTCCTCGTGTTAAGCTGATTTTGCGCCCTTCAACCTTGGGAGCTTTCATGTCAACCACGCTTACACCAACCGGTTTTACGGCCGCCCCTGTTGTGCCCCAGCCGAACGGCGCGGGACAGATCGTCGGGCTCAACCTCCAGAACACCTCGATCACCGCACTCGCCGCTCAGCCGACCACGTTCGGCGAAACCTTCAAAGCCGGTGCGGTGCAACGCACCGACCAACTCACCGCCACCATCAACGGCAAGGCCTACGCCGTGCAGATGGACGCCAAGACCTTCAACCCGGATGGCTCGGTCGCCATGGCGGTGCTGACGGTCGATGCACCGGCCTTGCCCGCCAACTCCACCACCGGGGTCATGCTCTCGATCGGCGGCACGCCGAACCCCGGCCTCTCCGCCCCGGCGGCGAACCTGGCGAGCGCATTGAAGGGTTATTCCCTCACCGCGAAGCTAGTTATCGCGGCCAACGCCGGCGGTGCCACCGGCACGCAGACGATCAACATAGCCCAGGACGTCTTGAACGCGCTGAACGCCGGCACCGCGACCAAATGGCTGAACGGCCCCCTGGCGCAGGAAGCGATCGTCAGCATTCCGGTCTCAGGCTCGCTGCGGATCGAGGCGGACGTCACCGCCTACGCGAACGGCACCATCTCGGCGAACCTCCAGTTCAACAACGACGTTGCGATGTCTGCCAATGGCGGCACCATCACCTACTCGACCACCATCGCGCAGAACGGTACAATCATCGCCTCGCAACCCAGCCTGACGCAGTACCAATATCAGGATTGGAGCACCATGGTCGGCACCGCGCCGGCGGCCGGCGCGCTGAATGTTCAGCACGATGTCGCGTATCTGGAGGCGACGGGGGCGGTTCAGAATTACGATACGCAATATGGCGTTTCCAGTAGCCTCATCGCCGGCGGCAACGACAACGAGGCATCTCAGATTGCGGCACCGGGCTGGAACGCGCCGCTGGGGACGGATGGTATTACCCAGTACATGCCCGGGGTTGGGGGCAGGGGTGATATCGGGCCGACCACCGGTGCCAACGCGACCTGGCTGATCACACAGAACGCCACAGCCGCAACCTACGCACTCGGCCAGGCACAGGAAGCCGGATCGGTACCGTGGCATTTCTACGACCCGACCAGCGGCGGCACCTTCCTGACGACGGGAACGCCCGGGCAAGTCAACATCTGGACCGATCCGCGCGGCAATCCGGGGCTGACCCAGAACGTCAGCAACAACACCGGATGGTCGACCGACCAGGCACATATGCCAGACCTGTCGTACGATGCATACGTCCAAACCGGTAATGTGCAATATCTCGAACAATTGAACGCCGAAGCGTCGTTCGCCGAAGTCAATCAATGGAACCCGACGCGACAGGTGACCACGCCGCAGGGAACCTCCTACACCGACATCATCGTCAACGGCGAGCAAGTCCGCGGTGCGGCATGGAGCCTGCGGGCGCTGCAGGAAGCCGCCTACGCCAACCCAGCCACTTCCGCCGATGGCCAATATTTCACCCAGGCGACCAACGACAATTACGCCTATCTTAACGCAATGATCCCGACCTGGACGCAGCAGCAGGGACAGGCTTTCGGCTACCTGCCAGGAAATTATGGAAATTCCGGCGAAATGGCGCCGTGGCAGCAGGACTATCTCGCCTCCACCGTGATTCAGGGCGCTGAGTTCGGTATGGCCGGTGCTTTGACATTCCTGAAATGGGAATCGAATTATCTGGTCGGCCGCTTCTTCGCCGAGACCCAGGGTTTCAGCCCGCTCGATGCGTTCGCCTACAATGTCCAAATATTTTCGCCGAACGGACACTACAGCTCAAATACTTATTATACGACCTGGTCACAGATCGAGCAGGGAACCATGGCTTATGGTCAGTCCAATGTCGTCGGCAACGGGTCCTTGCAATCGACCACATGGGCCCATGCCCGAGGCGACTACGGTGCCCTCGCCCTCCAAACCCTCGCCGGCATCATCACCGTCAGCACCAGTTCCGTCGCCAACGCCGCAACCATGGGCGCATACCAATACCAGGCCATGCAAGCCTTCGGCTGGCTCCTCGCCAGCGGCGCACCCTACATCAGCCCCAACTCAACCGCATCCACCACCCCCCAATTCTCCATCGACCCCCGCCTCGCCAACGGCCAACTCCTCTCCTTCGGCAACGTCACCATCTCCACCGACACCACGCCCACCCTGCTCACCCCGGTCGACCCCACCAAAAACGCCCTGCTCTACGCCGGTTCCGGCGCGGATACACTGATCGGCGGCACCGGCATCAACCTCCTGTTCGGCGGCTCCGGCGCCGACACCATCATCGGCGGCCCCAACGGCAACGACATTTTCGCCGGCTCCGGCAACGAAACCATCGAAGCCGGCGGCGGCGCCACCTTCATCCAGGCCAGCACCACCGCCTTGCTTACCCCCGGCACCGGCCAGGATCTGTTCGTCATCAACCAACAGGCCAGCGGCGCCGTCACCATCTCCGGCTTCAACCCCCAATACGACCATCTCGATCTGGTCGATGCCGCCGGCGCCCCCGTCAGCATCGCCAACATCATAACCAGCGCCACAACCATCAGCGGCGGCGTCGTCCTGCACATCTCGTCCACCGAAACCCTCACCATCGAAACCATCGGCACCCCCAGCATCACCAGCGCCTGGTTCAACGAACAAACGGTCACCACCGTCGCGGGTGCCACTGGCGGCTCCACCACCACCAGCGGCAGCGGCTCGACCAGCGGCGGCGTCGTCCCCACGCCACCACCCGCACCCCCACCGCCGCCGCCGCCCGCACCGGTCGTCACCAGCGTCGTCGGCGGCGCCTCGATCTCCGGTGACGCCTCGATCACCGCTGCCAGCCAGCAGACCACAATCATCGGCGGCGCCGGCGCCTCGACCATCCAGGTCGGCACCGTCGGGCTCGACTCCATCATCGGCGGCGCCGGCTCCATCGCCCTCACCGGCGGCAGTGCGGAGATGTTTTTCCAAGCCGGCAGCGGTGCCACCGTGATCGATCAGCGCAACACCACCGGCAATGCCGAAATCATCACCGGCACCGGCAACGCCACGATCAATACCGGCACCGGTTACAATTACATCGATGTCACCAATTCCAACAGCGCAACCACCCTCGTCATCAACGGCTATTCCTTCGCCCGAAACCCGATCAATTACACCGGTTTCGCTAACAACGAGTATCTGCGCTCCGCTTCGTTCAACGCATCCGGCGGCGTGCTCACCCTGGTCGATGGCCAGACCATCCAGCTGAACTACGCCGATACGGTGGCGAGCGCCTCCATGGTCTCCAGCGGGTCCGGCACGTCCCAACCCCAGATCGTCACCTTGAACCAGGCCGACCAAACCTTCACCGGCGGCGCAGCGCCCGTCATCCTGTCGGATCAGGGCGGCAACAGCACCATCACCGGCGGCACCGGCGGCCTCTCCCTCACCGATTCGGCCGGGCACGACCGCATCACAACCGCAGCGAACGCAACCGACCGGCTCAACCTCGCCGGCAGCGATACCGTCATGAGCACCGGCAACGACATGATCACAATGGCCGGCGGCGGGGTGGTCACCGCCAGTGGCAGCCAGTTGAGCTTCGTCGGCGGCACCCAGGCGAGCACCGTCTTCGGCGGGGCCGGCGCGCTCACCGCATCGAGCCATGCCGGCGGGATCGACCTGATCGGCGGGGCCGGACCCACAACCCTCAGCGAAGGCCGCGGTGCGGATGTCGTCTCGGCCGGTGCGGGCAACATGACACTGACCGGCAGCACCGGCACCCTCACCTTCGTGGCCGGGTCGGGCAACGCGATCATCGATCAGGTCTCCGGCAGCGCGCAGATTATCCCCGGTGCCGGCAATATCACGGTCAACGCCGGATCAGGCTTCGATTACTTCAACTTCTCCAGCGTTTCGGGCGGCGGCAGCGTCGTCATCAATGGTTTCAATGCGACGAGGGACAATTTCAAATATGCCGGCGTCAGCGTCCAGTCATCCACGTTCGGCAAAACCGTGGATCACCTGACCCTGACCGACGGCACCAAAATCACGATGAATCTCACATAACATCGGCGCTGTGGTGCTGAATTGCGCGCAGCATCACAGCCCAGCCTCAGTGAAATCCACCGTGCCCACCGGCATGCCCGCCGCCATGAGAGCCGCCGCCAGGCGGCGCACCGCCCGGCCGTCCCCCCGGCGGTCCACCATGAAACGCGCCATGAAACCCGCCGGGCCCGCCGTCATGGTCGCCCGGCGGACCATGAAAACCGCCCCCGCCGCCATGAAAGTCACCGTCCGGCCGGCCAAAGTGCCCATGGTCCCGGTCGTGGTCCCATCCGCCCCCGCGCCAGCCCCCACCACCGATCACCACGCCGATCCCGCCAAATCCATAGGGGTAGCCATCGCCATACCCGTAGCCATAGGGCACGCCATAACCGGGGTAGCCATAAGCGGGATAACCGAAACCGGGATAGCCGAAGCCCGAATAGCCGAAGCCCGAATAGCCGAACCCGCCATCATACGGATACGCCGGATACGATCCGCCGAACCCGACTACAGGGGCAGGCGTGCAGGCCGGCGCGACGCTCGGTTGCCCGCCCGCCGGTGCCGCCTGCGTCCCGGTCGCCGGCGCGCCGGGGTCAGGCGGCGGCGGCCCGGGCGGACAATAACCGCCGGGTGGCACATACGCGCAGCCAGCCAAGGCCAGAAACCCAGCCAAAGCCACGCAACGGGCCGATGATCGCAGGATGTTCATAACGTAACTCACTTCAACGCCTTGTCTGATGAAGTGGATCGCCCGCCGCGCGGTGCAAGTCTGCGCTCCCCTCGTGTGCGCCCAGCACGGTCGGACGCGCGCCCCAGCCCCAGGGTTTGAATTCACCTCCGCCCCACGCCACATAAGCGTCCACTGAGGGAGACAAGCCGTGCCCAAGCTGCCGCCCCCGCCGGCCCTGCTGGCAATCGCATCGATCCTCACCCTGGCCGGTTGCGCCCCGGCCGATCCGCCGCCCACCCCCACCGCCCTCTGCGCCGCCTTCGGCTACACAGCGGGCACGACCTCCTATGCAGCCTGCGTCCAGCGCCGCCGTCACGATGCCATTGAGCGCGCGCACCAGGAGCAGGTCATGCGTCGCCTGATGTCAGGCGCCCCATAAAAAACCTGATGTCAGGCGCCCCATAAAAAACCTGATGTCAGGCGCGCCATAACCACCGGCCGACCTCACCGCGCCGGCACCACCAGCAGCGGCACCGCATCCGCCGCGATCATCGCCCAAAAACCCTCGCCAATCTCCCACCGATCAACCACATCGACCCGCCACGGCAGATCGGAGTCCGAAAACGCCGCGCGCAGCGCCGCCGCCCTGTCCAGGCTAAAACCTCGGCCGGCATCGATGATCAGGTCGAGATCAGAAAAGCGCCGCGCCCGCCCCGTCGCGCGGGATCCGAACACAGCAACGCTGCTCCCCCCCCGGCAGATGGCCTTGCAAAATGGCGGCGACGATCGCGAACTGCTCAGGCGTCAGCGCGATCGACCCCACATCCATCACCCGAGTCGAAGGCTCAGCGTATCGACCAGATGCTGCGCCTCGCTCAGAAATTCCGGAATGCCCGCAACAACCCGGCCTCGCCGCCCGCGCGGATCAGATCGGCAAACCCCATCTGGTCCAGCTCATCAGGCGAGGCCGCGGCCTCACGCAAAAACCGCCGCAGCGTGCGATGGCAAAGCTCATAGGTGAACGCGAATCGCTGGATCAGACCGTCACGGATCTGCTCGTCCGCGGTGTCGCGCTCATAGCCCGCCAATCCTTCGCGGAGTCGCGCGGTTGCGTTGGTTAGTGGGGTGAGGTCGAGGGCCATGGCGCCAACAAATAATTCCAGGAAAATCTTCTTTTTTGTGAACAAAAAAGAAGCAAAAAAACTTCATGAACGGGGCCCGTGCCGCTTCAACCGCCCGTGCCCCAGGGTCAAAAAGTTTTTTGCTTCTTTTTTCCAAAAAAGAAGCCTTCCTTCCGACCGCCTCAAGCACTCCCAGCCCGATCCTCCGCCCCGATCCCCAATTGCTTCAATTTCCGATGCAGCGCGCTCCGCTCCATCCCCACGAAATTCGCGGTCCGGCTGATATTCCCGCCAAACCGCAGCAATTGCGCCTGCAAATACTGCGTCTCGAACACATCCCGCGCCTCGCGCAGCGGCAATGCCATGATATCCGCCAGCGGATCGATCGCCAGCGCCCGCGGCGCATGCGCCCCGATTTCCCCCGGCAGATGATCCGCCCGAAACGCCTCGCCGGCCTCGCCCGGGTGCATGATCATCAGCCAGTCCATCACGTTTCGCAGCTGGCGCACATTGCCTGGCCAGTCATGCACCTGCAACGCCGCCAGCGCCTCGGATGACAGCACGCGCGGCGGCAACCCCGAGGTTTCAGCCGCCCGTTTGAGAAACAGTGCGGCGAGTTCGGGAATATCCTCGCGCCGCTCGCGCAGGCTCGGCACCCGCAGCGGCACCACCGCAAGCCGGTAATACAAATCCTGGCGGAACCGCCCGGCCGCGATCGCCGCCTGCAAATCCCGCGCCGAACTCGCAATGATCCGCAAATCCACCTTCACCCGCGTGCTGCCGCCGATCCGCTCGAAACTCTGGTCCTGCAGCACCCGCACGATCTTGCCCTGGGTTTCCAGCGGCATATCGGCAATCTCATCGAGCAGCAGCGTCCCGCCATGCGCGCGCTCCAGCACGCCGGCCCGGCGCGGCTGCGCGTTCGGATCGGCGCCGGCCTCGGTGCCGAACAATTCCACCTCGACGCGTTCCGGGGCGAGGATCGCGCAATTCAGCACCACGAACGGCCCATCCGCGCGCTTGGACTGGGCATGGATCATCCGCGCCACCACCTCCTTGCCCGCGCCAGCCGCACCCGACAGCAGCACCCGCGAACCGGTCGGTGCCACTTTCTCGATCGCGTGGCGCAGCCCGGTAATCGCGGCGCTGGAGCCGGTCAGCTCGGAATTCGCCCCCACCCGCAGCCGCAACTCGGCATTTTCCGACGCGAGTTTCGCCGCCTCCAGCGCGCGCTGGATGATCAGCAGCAGCCGGTCCGATTTGAACGGTTTTTCGATGAAATCATACGCGCCGAACTGAATCGCGTTCACCGCCATTTCGATCGTGCCGTGGCCCGAAATCATCACCACCGGCACTTCGGGCGCCTCGGCCTTCATGATCTGCAGAATCCCGATCCCATCGAGCGGCGAGTTCTGCAGCCAGACATCGAGCACCACCATCGACGGTTTCCGGTCGCGGAACGCGGCCACCGCATCGTCCGACGTTCCCGCATTGCGCGTGGTGTAGCCCTCGTCGCGCAGAATCGCGTCGATCAGCAACCTGATATCCGGCTCGTCGTCGATGATGAGTATTTCGGACATTGTCCCCCTAATCGGCTTTCAAACTCAGCGTTACGACCGAACCGGGCAATCCGTCCCGGTCCGACAGTTCCAGACCACCCTGGTGATCTTCCATGATCTTGCGCACAATGGCGAGACCCAGGCCGGTGCCCTTCGGCTTGTGGGTAATATAGGGCTCGACCAGCCGCGCACGATCCTGCGTGGGCAGGCCTACGCCATCATCGATCACGGCGATCTGGTGCGCGTCTTCACCGGGCGTAATCCGCAAGGTCACATGACCGTGTACGGTGCCCCGCTCGACGTTATCGGCGCGCATCGCAATCGCATCGGCGGCGTTCTGCAGCAGATTGGTCAGCGCCTGGCCGATCAGCCGCGCATCGCAGCGCGCCCGTGGCGCCGGCTCGGGGCATTCCACCACCCATTCGATGCCGGGATGTGCGCTGCGC
Organism: Acidiphilium rubrum; assembly: GCF_900156265.1. Lineage (GTDB taxonomy): Bacteria > Pseudomonadota > Alphaproteobacteria > Acetobacterales > Acetobacteraceae > Acidiphilium > Acidiphilium rubrum. The sequence continues at coordinate 5,856 of NZ_FTNE01000020.1, read as the reverse complement.
TGCAAAATCACCGCCTCGCGCCCAATCCGTCCCAGATCCTCGGATTTGATGATCGGCTGCGGCATCCGCGCGAACGCCGAAAACTCATCGACCATCCGCCCGATGTCACCGACATGCCGCACGATGGTATCCGCGCATTGCGCGAAACTCTCGGGGTCGGAGGTGATCTCGCGGGTGAACCGCCGCTTCAGCCGCTCGGCCGAAAGCTGGATCGGGGTGAGGGGGTTCTTGATTTCATGCGCGATCCGCCGCGCCACATCCGCCCAGGCCGCCTTGCGCTGGGCCGCCTGCAGTTCGGTGATGTCGTCGAACGTGACAACAAAGCCGGTCGCCCGCTCACCCTTCAGATCCGCCCCGATCCGCACCAGAAACATCTGCTTGGCGTTGGCCGCACCGTAGTCGATCTCGCCGGTCGCGGGCTTTTCCGGCGTCGCGCGCGCCTGTTCGAGCAATGGCGCGAAATCCGGCAGCAAATCCACCAGCGGCGTACCCAGATGCGCCAGCAGATCGATGCCGAGCAACACCGAAGCCGCCCGATTCGGCAGTTCGATCCGCCCGCGCGGATCAAGCCCGATCACCCCGGCCGAAACCCCGGCCAGCACCGTCTCGGTAAACCGCCGCCGCTCATCGATCTGGCCATAGGCGTTCATCAACTCGGCGCGCTGCTCGGCGATTTGCCCGGTCATCCGGTTGAACGCGCGCGACAACCCCGCAACGTCATCGCCCGAATCGCCTTCGGGCACCCGCACCAGATAATCACCCGCCCGCACCCGCTCCGCCGCCTCGATCAGATACGAAATCGGCCGCGCGATCTGATTGGCGAACACCAGCCCGATCAGCGACGCGCCGGACAGCACCAGCAACGCCACGGTCGCGAAAATCAGCGCGAAAAACAACTCGAACTGTGCCCGGTGATGCTCCAGCCGGTTGTATTCCGCCAGTGCCTGCCGCGTCCGATCGACATGCGCCAGAATGCTCGGATCGAGCGGCCGCTCGACCATCAGCATCAGCGTCGGCGTCGCCTCGAGCTCGACCACGGCACTTTCCAGCGTCGAATCCGGCGTGCTCCACACCGCGATCTGATGCTTCTCCGCCTCCGCCACCACCTCGGCCGGCGGCAAGGTCACCCCCGCGCCGGCAAACAGCCCGGCGGAGGCCACCACCTTGTCGGTCAACGGCTCGAAAATCGCCGATTGCGTCAGCCCGTGCAACTCGGTCTGCGCCACCAGCACGTTCAGGAACCCCTGATTGAAAAAGTTCTGGGGATCACCGTAGAAAATCGGCCCGTTCTGGTTGAGATCGTTGGCGATCGCCAGCGCATCGAGCCGGATGCTGTTCTTCTTCGCATCCAGATACCCCACCGCCACCTGCTGGCTCTCCGCCAGGGCGGTGCGCACCCGCTGATTGAACCAGGCCTGGATGCCCAGATTGAAGAACACGGCCGCAAAAATCGCGACCAATATCGCCGGCACCGCCGCCACGCCGCCGAACAGCAGCACCAGCCGCACATGCAGCCGCGCCCCCGCCGCGCCGCGCCGGCTCTCCATCACCACCCGCGTCACCCGCGCCACCAGCACGGTGATCAACAGCAGCAGGATCGAAATATCGCCGATCGCGAGCCCGAACGCCGCCCCCGAATGCAACTCCAGTTTGATGCCGCCCGCCAGATAGGCAAAACTGCCAATGCCCAGCGTCAGCGCCAGCGTGGCCAGCACCAGCGTCGAAACCCGCCCCAGCAGCACGTTCAACAGCCGCGCCCGCACCGGCGCATCGGCCGGCTCCGCCCGGTTGGTCATCTGGTCCAAACCAAAAACCCTTTCAGCCGACCCGCCGCGTCACCCCGATCTCGTGCTCGCGGATCTTCTTGCGCAGCGTGTTCCGGTTCAACCCCAGCATCGCGGCCGCCCTGATCTGATTGCCCCGCGTCTCACCCAGCACCAGCCTGATCAACGGCTCCTCGAACGCGGCCAGCACCCGGTCATACAGCACCCCATCCTCGCCCTTGTCGCGCGCCTCGCCCATCAGCCGCGCCACATGCCGCTCGATCGCGCGCTCCACCGCCTGCGGCGTATCCGGCGTCGCATCGCCGGCGTGCGGCGCCGCCTGATCATGGCTGACCCGCTCGGCCAGCTCCGCCTCGACGATCTCTTCCGTGATCACCGATTGCGGCACCAGGGCCGAAAACCGCCGCATCAGATTTTCCAGCTCGCGCACATTGCCCGGCCACCGATACCCCGCAAGCCGCAGCATCGCCTCGGGCGCCAGCGTCTTCGCCGGCAACCCCTCCGCCTGCGCGCGCCCCAGAAAATGCTGCGCCAGCAACGCAATATCCCCCGCCCGCTCGCGCAACGGCGGCAGGCGGATCGGCACCACGTTCAACCGATAGAACAAATCCTCCCGAAATTGCCCCGAGCGGATCAACACCCGCAAATCCCGATGCGTCGCCGCCACGATCCGCGCATTCGCCCGGATCGGCTGGCGCCCGCCCACCGTGGTGAACTCGCCCTCCTGCAACACCCGCAGCAGCCGCGTCTGCGCCTCGGGCGGCATATCGCCGATCTCATCAAGAAACAGCGTCCCGCCCGCCGCCTGCTCGAACCGCCCGATATGCCGGTTGGTCGCCCCGGTGAACGCACCCCGCTCATGGCCGAACAACTCGCTCTCGATCAACTCGCGCGGAATCGCCGCCATGTTGATCGCAACGAACGGCCCCTGCCGCCGGCGCCCATAATCATGCAGCGCCCGCGCCACCAACTCCTTGCCCGAACCCGATTCCCCAGTGATCATCACGGTCAGATCGGTGGTGGTCAGCCGCGCGATCACCCGATAGATCTCCTGCATCGAGCCCGAACGCCCGATCAACGGCAGATTATCCTCCGGCGCCTTCGAAGCCTCCACCGGCGCAGCCAGCGCCGGCTGCTTCAACGCCCGATCCACAATGCTCAGCAACTCACCCAAATCAAACGGCTTAGGCAGATACTCGAACGCCCCCCGCTGGGTCGACTGCACCGCGGTCAGAATGGTCGATTGCGCCGACATCACCAGCACCGGCAATTCCGGCCGGATCCGCTTGATCCGCGGCACCAGGTCAAGCCCGTTCTCATCGGGCATCAGCACATCGGTGATCACCAGATCACCCTCGCCATCCTCCACCCACCGCCACAGCGTCGCCGCCGAGGATGTCGTCCGCACCTGATACCCCGAACGCCCGAGCGCCTGGGTCAACACCGTGCGGATCGAACGATCATCATCGGCAATCAGAATCGTCGGCAAAGTCGTCATCAATGCTCACCCTCGCCGCGATCCTCGAACTGCGGCAGATGAATCCGAAATTCCGTGCGCCCCGGCCTGCTCTCCACGTTGATCAACCCTCCATGGTCCGCAACAATTTTCGCCACCAGCGCCAGCCCCAGCCCGGACCCCGCCGCCTTGGTGCTCACGAACGGCTCGAACAGATGCCGCCTGATATCCTCGGGAATCCCCGCGCCATTGTCGCGCACCGCAATGAAGATCGGCAAATTCGGCTGCCCCCGCCCGCTCGAGGCCGCCAGCCGCACGCCATGCTGAAACCCGGTCGCCAGATAAATCTCCCCATCCGCCCGCTCGGTCTCCGCCACCGCCTCCGCCGCGTTCTTGATCAGATTGAGCAACACCTGCACCAACTGGTCCCGGTTCCCCAGCACCGACGGCAACGACGGATCATACGCCTCGACAAACCGGATCCGCGCCCCGAACCCGCTCTGCGCCAACCGCCGCACATGTTCGAGCACCCGATGCACATTGACCGCCTGCAAATCCATCTTCTTGTCGCCGAACACCTCGATCCGCTCGACCAGATCCTTGATCCGGTCCACCTCGTCCCGGATCAGCACCGCCAGCTCCCGGTCATCCGCCGCAGCGTTCGCCTCCAGCAACTGCGCCGCCCCCCGAATCCCCGACAGCGGATTTTTCACCTCATGCGCCAGCACCGCCGCCATCCCGGTAATGCTCCGCGCCGCATTCCGCGCCGACAATTGCTGATCCAGCGCGCGCGCCGCCGAACTGTCCTGCAACGTCACCACCAGATGCCCCGGCGCATCCGCAATCGGCGCCGCCTGCAACGAAATCCCCCGCCGCGCGAACCGCGGCCCCTCGATCGCCAGGTCATGCTCCGCAATCGGCGCCCCATCCCGCCGCGCCCGATCCAGCAGCATGAAAATCGGATGATCCGCCGGCAGAATATCGTGCAGCGGCTTGCCATACAAAAACGCCGAGGATGACCCGAACAACTCCTCCGCCGCGTAATTCACGAACAGAAACCGATCATCCGCATCCAACTCGCACACCGCCAGCGGCAACGCCGCCAGCAACCGCGCCGTCTCGACCGGCGCCTCAGCCCGCTTCAGCGCCGCCGCCCGCCGCCGAAACGCGCCGCGTAATCCACTCATGCGGCATCCTGTAATGAGTCATCCCCAGCCGCCTCACCCTGCACCGCCCGCTCATAAAACCGTGCCACCAAATCCTCCACCGCCGCCGCCTCATCCAGCCGCATCACCGTCGCCCGAAACTCCGCCGCGCCATACAACCCGCGCGAATACCACCCGAGATGCTTCCGCGCCGCCCGCAACCCCGCCAACTCGCCATAATGCGCCCGCATCGCCCGATAATGCGCAATCAACACATCCCGCTGCGCTTCCAACCCCGGATCAGCCACCACCCGCCCGCTCATCAAATAAGCCGACACCTGGGCCAAAAACCACGGCCGCCCATAAGCCCCGCGCCCGATCATCACCCCATCCGCACCCGACCGCGCCAACGCCTCATCCGCCGCCGCCACACTCGTAATATCCCCATTGGCAATCACCGGAATCGACACCGCATCCTTCACCGACGCAATGAAATCCCAATCCGCCACACCCTCATAAAACTGCTGGCGCGTCCGCCCATGCACACTCACCAGCGCAATCCCGACATCCTGCGCAATCCGGGCGAGGGCAGGGGCGTTCAAACTCGCCCGATCCCACCCCATCCGCATCTTCAACGTCACCGGCACATCCACAGCCCGCGCCGTCGCCTCCAAAATCCGCGCCGCCCGCGCTTCATCACGCATCAGCGCCGACCCGGCCATCTGCCCAACCGCCACTTTTTTCACCGGACAGCCGAAATTGATATCAACAATATCGGCACCCCCCGCCACCGCAATCCGCGCCGCCTCCGCCATCGCCGCCGGATCACACCCCGCCAACTGCACCGAATTCGGCCCCGTCCCACCATCGACCGATGCCATCCGCAACGTCGCCGCATTTTCATGGATCATCGCCCACGACGCGATCATCTCCGAAACCACCAGCCCCGCACCCATCGACTTCACCAGGCGCCGAAACGGCAGATCACTCACGCCAGACATCGGTGCCAAAATAACCGGCACATCGATCACCACATCCCGCTCAGGCCGCCCATGCCCCGCCCGCAGCGTAATCGGCTTGAGTTTCGGCGTCATGCCCACATCGTTGCTCATGATTTAATCACTACTAGCCCGCATTATGCATGAAGGTCGGCGAGCATAGCGTAAACCGTTGATTCGTTGTAAGTATTTGTTGTTGAGACAAAACTTCACCACGACGGAACACCATGCTCGCCTCGGTTGCAAATACTCCAATTCTCCCTGGTCTGTCACCTGTCGCCGGCAAGTCGATCGAGGCCCGGTTCGACGGCGATCTGCTCTCCTCCGACGGGGGGTTGCTGGGGTTACGCGCCATCGAGCAACGGCTCGGCATCGCAAGTCGTTTGGCCGCATGCATCGATGATCCTCGTGCGCCTGGGCGTGTGATCCATGGGCTCGACGAAATCATCCGGTTTCGCATGCTGATGATCGCG
>NZ_FTNE01000022.1:14984-60722 GCF_900156265.1 Acidiphilium rubrum | reverse complement strand
AAGCGCCAGCCCAGCTTCATGGACCAATACAAAATCAACCCCGACGGCAGCATCGACTTCACGCCCGAACAACTCCGCGAAATCCTCGGCCCACCCCCACCACCCGTGCCACCATGGCACCAGCCCTTCGTCCCCTCCTTCAACGTCAAAAAACTCTGGCGCAAGGGGCCATGATGTCGCACGCCTATTTCGTTACGATAACGTAATTACTATAGGCCGCATGGCTCTCTACGTGCCCCGACCCCGTGAAGCCTGCTATCGCCAGATCGTGAAATGAGCCAAACTGCTGTGCCAGTCGCCAGCGAAACAGCCATTCCGCAACCGGCCGCACAGGGAGATCATCACGACCGCGATCCTGATCACCAATATCGCGCTGCGCAACCGCACCGGTACCGAAGTCATGACGGCCGAGTTCGCGCTCGCCTTGCTCGCGCGCGGCCATCAGGTCGCGATCTACGCGCCCAGGCTCGGCGCCCTGGCCGAAACCGTCATGGCCAACGGCGTCCCGGTCACCGACCGGATCGACACGATCGGCTTCACCCCGGACATCATCCACGGCCACCACAACACCGCGCTCGCCGTCGCCATGGTCCGCTTTCCGGCCAGCCGGGTCCTGTTTGTCTGCCACGATTCCGCCATGGCCTATGATTCCCCGATCATCGATGCCCGCATCGGCGCCTATGTCGGCGTCGATCAGGCCTGTGCCGCCCGCCTGCTGGTCGAAGGTGCGCCGGCGGCGCACATCCATCTGGTGCCCAACGCGGTCGATCTCGCCCGGTTTCGCTGCCGCACTACCTTTGCCGCCGTGCCGCGCACCGCCCTCGCCGTCACAAAATCCCGCGCCCCCTGGCTCGCCGCGGTCCGCACCGCCTGCGCCGATGCCGGCATTCCCCTCACCGAAGTCGGTCCAGCGGTCGACCACAGCGTCGCCGACCTGCCCGACCGCATGGCCGCCAGCGATATCGTGTTCGCCTGGTCGCGCAGCGCCGCCGAAGCCGCGGCGACCGGCGCCTCGGTCATCCTGTGCGACGAATTCGGCTTCGGCGGATTGTTGACCGTGGCCGATGCGCAGGACTACCCCGACGGCACATTCGGCCGCCGCGTCCTGCCCAACCCGGTAACGCCCGAAGCCGTCGCCGCCGCCATCGCCGCCTGCGATCCGCACAACGCCGCACAGGTCGCCGCCATCGTCGCGCGGAAACTCTCGCTGGACGACATGATCGCCAGTTACGAAACCCTGTACGAGACCATCCTGGCGACCAGAATGCCCGACGCGCCTGCCGGCATCGCCGCGTTCCTCGAACGCGTCCTGCCCCGCTTCGACCTGCCGCCCGACCTGCACCGCACCGGCGCTGCCATCGAAGCCCGCCTGATCCGGCTCGATGCCTGGCTCGGCGGCCGCGCCCGGCTCGAACGGCTGATGCCCGTCGCCATCAGCTTCACCGCCGCGAGCCGCAGCCTCGGCCTGCTCGGCGAGGGCTGGGCCGCCGCCGAAGACTGGGGCTGCTGGACCATCGCCCCGGTCGCCACGCTGGACCTGCCGGTCGCGCTGATCGCCGAGTGGCACGGCCAGCTCAAAATCCGGTGTCATCATTATTTTCCGTCGGCCGAGCCGGCCGATACGGTCCGCTCGGTCGAGGTCAGATCGGCCGGCCGCCTGCTGGCGCGCTGGGATTTCCACCGCCGCGACTACGCCAAGCCGGATCGCCCCGCCCCGACCCTCGCGCTGCCGATCTCGCTCTGGCAGGGGATCAACGGCGCGATCCGCCTGTCGTTTCACATGCTGGCCCCGGCATCCCCGCTAGCCGCCGGCGAAGGCGACGACCCCCGCCGCCTGGGCCTCGCCCTGACATCGATCGGCAGCGCCGCCCCAAGCACGAGCCCCAATTGACAAAGTTTTTTTTGCTTCTTTTTTGTTCACAAAAAAGAAGGCCTAAACCTCCCCTGCCCAACCACCCCCCGGCCTTGCTTTCCGTCCAGAAATCGCCACACTCCCCTCATGTCCGGATTCGCCCCGCGTGTGAAAGCGGTGCTTGGCCCCACCAATACGGGCAAGACGCATCTCGCCATCGAGCGTCTGCTGGGCCATTCCTCAGGGATCATCGGCTTTCCCTTGCGTCTGCTCGCCCGCGAAAACTACGACCGCATGGTGAGCATCAAAGGCGCCCGCAACGTCGCTTTGATCACCGGCGAGGAAAAAATCGTCCCCCCCGATGCCCGCTGGTTCTCCTGCACGGTCGAGGCCATGCCGCTCGACCGGCCGGTGGAGTTCATCGCGGTCGATGAAATCCAGCTCTGCGCCGATGCCGATCGCGGCCACGTCTTCACCGATCGTCTGCTGAACGCGCGCGGCATGGTCGAGACCATGTTCCTCGGCGCCGAGACCATCCGCAAACTCCTCAAACGCTTGGTGCCCGAAGCCGAAATCGAAACCAGGCCGCGCCTGTCGCAACTCAGCTTCGCCGGTGCCACCAAACTCTCGCGCCTGCCGCCGCGCTCGGCGATCGTCGCCTTCTCCGCCGCCGAGGTCTACGCCATCGCCGAAGCGGTCCGCTCGCGCCGCGGCGGCTGCGCCGTCGTGATGGGCCGCCTCAGCCCGCGCACGCGCAACGCCCAGGTCGCCTTGTATCAGGACAAGGAGGTCGATTTCCTGGTCGCAACGGATGCGATCGGCATGGGTCTGAACATGGATGTCGATCACGTCGCCTTCGCCGGCCTCTCGAAATTCGATGGTCACCGCCCCCGCCCGCTCGCCGCCGCCGAAATCGCACAAATCGCCGGCCGCGCCGGCCGCGGCATGCGCGACGGCACCTTCGGCACCACCGGCCGCTGCCGCCCCCTGACCGATGATCTGGTCACCGCGGTCGAAGCCCATGCGTTCGAACCGCTCGAACAACTCGCCTGGCGCAATTCCACCCTCGATTTCACCTCGATCGAGGCGCTGCTCGCCAGCCTGCTCTCCGCCCCCGACCGCCAGGGCCTCACCCGCGGCCATGATGCGTCCGACCTGCTGACCCTGTCCTCCCTGTCCGGCGACCGCGCGATCAGCGACCGCGCCCGCACCCCCCGCGCCGTCCGCCTGCTGTGGGAAGCCTGCCAGATCCCGGATTTCCGCAAACTCGCGACCGATATCCACACCAAGCTGTGCGCCCGCGTGTTCCAGCATCTGCTCGACGATGGCGTGCTGCCCGAGGAATGGGTCGCCGCACAAATCGCGGTGCTCGGTCGGACCGATGGCGATATCGACACGCTGATGCAGCGCCTCGCGGATGTGCGCATCTGGGCCTATATCGCGGCAAGGGCGGACTGGGTGCGCAACGCCCTGGTCTGGCAGGGCCGCGCCCGCGAGGCGGAAGACCTCCTGTCGGATGCGCTGCATGAAAAACTGATGGCCCGCTTCGTCGATCGCCGCGCCGCCCGCATCACCCGCGGCCTCGATGCCGGCGAGCCCGCCGGCCTGATCTCGGCGGTCACCGGCGCCGGCGAGGTTGTGGTCGAAGGCCATCCGGTCGGCCGGGTCGATGGGTTCCGCTTCGAGCCGGATGCCACGATCGGCGGCGCCGACAAGCGCTTGGTCCTGCGCGCCGCCCGCCGCGCCCTGGGCGGCGAAATGCCGCGCCGGGTCGCCAAGGTCGAAGCCGCACCGGACGGTGCCTTCACCCTGCAACCCGATGGCGTGATCGCCTGGCAGGGCGCGCCGATCGCACGGCTGCGCCAGGGCAGCGCCCTGCTCGCACCCGCCATCGAAATCATCGACAGTGAATTCCTCGATGGTGCCCAGCGCGAAACCCTGCGCGCCCGCCTCGCCCGCTATGTCGATACGATCATCGCCCACGACCTGATGCCCCTGTTCGCCGCCGCCCGCGCCGCCGAGCAGAACCCGGCCTTGCGCGGCGTCGTCCACCGCCTCGCCGAACAGGCGGGCGTGCTGCCCGCCGCACCGATCGATGCGGCGCTGCGCCCTCAACTGCGCCGCATCGGCGTCCGCGCCGGCACCTTCGCGCTCTATCTGCCCGCCCTGCTCAAGCCCCGGCCGGCAACCCTGCGCGCCATTCTGTGGGCCGCGTGGCGCAAACGCTGGCTGCCGCCGCTGCCCGCCCCCGGCATGGTCTCGATCGCGACACCCGACTGGCCGGCCGGGCTCGCGAGCTTCATGGGCTGGCTCGATTGCGGGCCCCGCGCGGTCCGGCTCGACATCGCCGAACGGATCGCGGCCGATCTGCGCTACGCCGCCCGCCGCCGCCCCGCGCCGGTACCGCCGGGCCTCGCCTCGCGCCTCGGCATCGGCCAGGATGATCTGGCACCGGTGCTGCGCGGCCTCGGCCTGCGGCTGATCGCCGCCGAACTGCTCGACGACACCCAGTTCGGCCCGCCGCAACCGCCGCGCATCGCCATCGCCGCCCCGCGCAAGCCGGTGATCACCCCGCCCGCCGAACCCGCGCCGCCGCCGAACCCCGACCATCCTTTCGCGGTGCTCGCCGCCTATCGGCGTGAAGCCTCCTGATCCCCGCCAGGCGGCGCAGATCGAAGATGTCGGCTGGCAGCGGCTCGACAAATTCCTGTTCCATGCCCGCTTCGCCCGCACCCGCGCCATCGCCGCCACATTGATCGGCGCCGGCTGCGTACGGATCAACCGGCAGATGACCGAAAAACCCCACGCCAAACTCCGCCCGGGCGATGTGCTCACCCTGGCTTTGCCGCGCGATGTGCTGGTGGTGCGGGTCCGCAGCCTCGCCCATCGGCGCGGCCCGGCCGAGGAAGCGCGGCTGCTGTACGACGAGGTCAAAGAAGCCGGTTCCGGCCAATCTTGCGCAAATGCCATGTAGGGGGCATATCGCGGTTAAGTTTTTTCATGTCTCAGGAGTGCCCGATGACCTATGTGGTCACCGAAAACTGCATCAAATGTAAGTTCATGGACTGCGTCGAAGTCTGTCCGGTCGATTGCTTCTATGTCGGCGAAAACATGCTCGTCATCCATCCCGACGAATGCATCGATTGCGGCGTCTGCGAGCCGGAATGCCCGGCCGAAGCCATCGTGCCCGATTCCGACGACAAGGCGGCCGCCTGGCTCGAAAAAAACCGCGATTTTGCCCTCACCTGGCCGAACATCACCCGCAAGGGCACCCCGCCGGAGGATGCCGATGCCTGGAAAGACAAACCCGGCAAAGCCGAGCTGTTCTCCGCCGAACCGGGCGTCGCCTGACCGCCCGGCAGGGCAGCGTTCCCGACTCGACGTTTTTGTGATACTATCATGACCCTCTGCGGCATTTTCCGGCCGCATCCGTTCATCGACGAGGGTAATCATGACACAGGACCAGGCCGAGGCCGAAAAACCGGTGAAGCCCGCGCGCAAGGCAGCCGCTAAAGCGCCGGCGGCGACTGAATCATCCGCCGCAAAATCGACGCAAACGATCGATAAGCCCTCGACAAATCCGAAGGTCGCGCCGGCGCGCGCCCGGCCCGCCAAATCTGCTGAACCCGCACCGGAACCAGCCGCGACAATGAGACCCGCCGCGGTGCGTTCGATTTCAAAAAAAGGCGCCCCACCCGATATGACTGCCACACCCCAAGCCGCCGCCAAAACCGCCCCCGAACCCGATGACGAGATCGCCGTCGAATCCCCTGCCCCCAAGGAAACCCCCGCCGCCGTCGAGCGCGATGCCATGCCGCCCCCCGGCCCGCGCCCAATGCTGCCGCAACGCGCGATCGCCAAAGCGGAAAACTTCAAGGCCGGCGATCACGTGGTCTACCCGACCCACGGCGTCGGTAAGGTCGAGCGCATCGCCGCCGAAGAAATCGCCGGCCAGAAACTCGAACTCATCCACATCACCTTCGATGAAAACCGCATGACCCTGCGCGTGCCAGTCAACAAAGCCCGCACCGCCGGGCTGCGCAAACTGTCCGGCCGCAAACAGTTCGACGAAGTCCTCGCCGCCCTCAAAGGCCGCGCCCGCGTCAAACGCACCATGTGGTCACGCCGGGCCCAGGAATACGAAGCCAAAATCAACTCAGGCGACCCAATGGCCATCGCCGAAGTCGTCCGCGACCTGCACCGCAACGCCGGCCAACCCGACCAGAGCTTCTCCGAACGCCAGATCTTCGAGGCCGCGCTCGAACGACTGGCCGCAGAATACGGCGCCCTCGAAGGACTCGGCAAACAGGAAGCCATCGATAAACTGCTGTTGTTTTTGAAGAGCGAGTAAGGAAGGCGGGGGCTTTGCCCCCTCGACCCCCCACTAAGGGCTGAGCCCCTGGCCTTCCTTAACCGCCCGTCAAATCCAACCTCAGCCAATCAATGCCTCACTGCGAGCAAAGTGCGGGTTTTGGGGTGTGTGGGGGCGTTGAACAAGCGTTCGGGCGGGCCGTCTTCCACGATGCGACCCTGGTCCATCACGATGATGCGGTCGGCCACCTGGCGCGCGAAGCCCATTTCGTGGGTCACGATCATCATGGTCATGCCGTCCTGCGCCAGCCCACGCATCACGGCCAGCACTTCGCCGACCATTTCCGGGTCGAGTGCGCTGGTCGGTTCATCGAACAGCATCACGGCCGGCTCCATCGCGAGGGCGCGGGCGATCGCGACGCGTTGTTGCTGGCCGCCCGAGAGCGAGGCTGGAAAGTTGCGCGCTTTTTCCGCGAGGCCGACGCGCGCGAGCAGCCGCATTGCCCGTTCGGTCGCCACCGCCCGGTTTTCCCCGCGCACCCGCATCGGCGCCAGGATGATGTTGTCGAGCGCGCTCAGATTGGCGAACAGGTTGAACCGCTGAAACACCATGCCGACATCGCGGCGCTGACGCGCGATATTGCGCTCCCGATCCTCGATCAGCACGCCGCGCCGGTCCCGATAGCCGATCAGAAAGCCGTTGACCGTGATGCGTCCCGCCTCGATTTTTTCCAGATGATTGATACAGCGCAGCAACGTTGTCTTGCCCGAACCCGATGAGCCGATCAGCACCACGGTTTCGCCGCGCGTCACGGTGAAGCTGACGCCATCGAGGATCTTGTTCGGGCCAAAGAATTTCTCGACCCGCTCCGCCTGCACCAGCACGTCCGCCATCAGATGTGCTCGCCCTGCAGCGTGCCGATCACCGCCGTATCGCCGCGCGCGGCACCACGATCCATCCGCCACTCAACATAGCGCATCACCCCACCCCAGATCGATGTCAGAACCAGAAAATATAGCGCGAGCACCGAATAAAGCTCGAAGGTGCGAAACGTCGCGGAGTTGATCGTCTCGGTCACCAGCAGCATTTCGGAAACCCCGATCACGCTGACCAGCGTCGAGTTTTTCAGCATGATGTTGAACTGATTGCCGATCGGCAACAGAATGATCCGCAGCGCCTGCGGCAGCACGACGAAGCGCAGGATCTGCCCCGGCACCATGCCGAGCGATTTCGCTGCCTCGGTCTGGCCGCGATCCACCGCATCGATTCCGGCGCGGAAAATCTCGGCCATATAGGCGCCCTCGTTCAGCCCGAGTGCCAGAATCCCGGCCTGCACATTGCCCGAAATGGTGAACGGCCCGGCGATGAAATCATGAAACCGCAGAATTCCCGCTGCCGCGAGGCCGGTGTAGATGAACACGATCTGCACCAGCAGCGGCGTACCGCGCATCAGAAAAATATAGAACCGCGCTGGCCACATCAGGAATACCGAAGCCGAACGCCGCGCGAGGGCCATCGGCAGGCCGATCACCAGACCGATGACCTGCCCGCCGACGCTGATCAAAATGGTCAGCCATAGCCCCTGGATGAACGCGCCGTCGGGTTCCAGCAACTGATGCCAGAAATATGGCCAATCGAAATGCATCGGCGCTCAACCACCGGCCGGCTTGAGCATGTCGATTCCGAGATCCCATTTCTTGAAGATCGTCGCATAGGTGCCGTTCTTCATCATTGTGGCGAGCGATGCCGACAGCGCCTGGTTGAGCGCGGTCTCGTTCTTGCGCAGGCCGATCCCGGTTGCGATCTTGAAATAGGGTGGCCCACCCATGGCGAACTGGCCGGGTACCTTGTGCACGTAGTAGCGCGCGGTCTCGTAGGCCACGCCATAAGCCGCGACCTGGCCGAACTGCAATTGCTGCAAGGCCTGGGTGTTTTCCGGAAACGCGACAATGTCGATCGGCGTCTTGCCAGCCGCTTTCAGAGCCACGTTTGCCTTGTCGAGCAGCACCGTCGCCGTGGTGCCGGTCACGGTTGCCACTTTCTTGCCCGACAATGCCTCGAGGTCGGGCACTTTCGGCGCGCCGGGTTTGAGCAGCACCGCTTCGTGCGAGAACATATAGGGAATCTCATCGATCACCTGCAGGCGCGATTTCTTGATGAACAGCTGCGAAATGATCGCGTCGCAATGATCGGCGAGCAATGCGGGGATCAACCCGGCAAACGGCATGTTGATATACACCGCATTCAGCCCGAGGCTCTTGGCCAGCGCATCGCCAAGGTCGATGTCGACACCTTCAGGTTTCGTCTGCGGGCTCATGAACTCCATCGGCGGCAGGTTGATCGCGCTGCAGTAGCGGATGGTCTTCGACTTCATCATGGCCGGCGGTAGCGCCGCTTGCGCCGCCTGCAACCCGATCGCCGCGAGCCCCAGCGAAACCGCCGCCGCCACGACGACCGATCGTCCTTTCGTCACGTCAAGCATTTATCACTCCTGATCTGATCCACACGATAATCACCAAACGGCATCGCAAGAAGCGTGCCGCAAACGAACGGGCCGGATGCTGCCATCCGGCCCGCGTTACTCAATCGAATTCGCCGATCACGTCACCGAAGGCGCGCCGAAGGTGAGCGCCGGAGAGACGTCCGGTTTCTTGCACATATCGCCGCAATCGCTGTCCAGCGAGCAGCAGAGAGAGCAGATGCTGCCGGCATGGAACGGGCAGGTCGTCATGTCCTGCTTTTCGTACTCATAGCCGCAGGACACGCAGTTGAGGGTGCTGTGATCGCTACCAGAAACATAGGGCGCTGTACGAGCGATGTAGTATTTGCCTTTGGTCGCGATCGCGATGATCGGCGAGGCGACGAAGGCGACACCGAGTGCGATGAAGGAGGAGAAGGCGGCGGCGTAGGCACCGAATACTCCGAAGAACGCGGCAACCGAAATGATCGAGGCGATCACCATGGCGCCGAAGCCAACCGGGTTGAAGTTGTACAGATGCGCGCGCTTGAACTCGATGTAGGACGGGCTGAGCTTCAGCAGCGGCTTGTTGATCACGAGGTCGGCGACCACCGCACCGATCCAGGCGACCGCGACGTTCGAGTAGAATCCAAGGATCTTGCCCAGGAAGCTGAACATGTTGGCTTCCATCAAGGTCAGCGAAATGCCGATGTTGAGGAAGATGTAGACGATGCGGCCCGGATGGGCGTGCAGCAGGCGCGAGAAGAAGTTCGACCACGACAGCGAACCCGAATAGGCGTTGGTCACGTTGATCTTGATCTGCGAGAGGATGACGAAGAAGGTTGCGACCGAAATCGCGACCATGCCGGCGCCGAACATGGCGGTGAAACCGGCGTGATACATCTGGATCGGTTCATTGGCCTTGGCCAGCGGCGTACCGTGGTTGAACGCGACCGAGGCGAAGAACGAGCCCATCAACTGCTTCGCCGCACCAAGAATGACCCAGCCCGGACCGGCGCCGAGCACGGCGAGCCACCAGCCGATCGAGTTATGCTTGGTCTTGTCCGGCATGAAGCGGAGATAGTCCGCCTGTTCGCCGATCTGCGCGATCAGCGACAGCGCAATACCGGCCGCGGCACCGAACAGCAGCGGGTTGAACGCGGTGCCGGAGGGCGAGGACCCGGCAAAGCTGGTCCACTGGCTGATCGCGTGCGGATCGACCGCAAGCACCGCGATCGGCGGTGAGAACAGCAGGAATAGCCACAAAGGCTGGGTCCAGGTCTGGAGTTTCGACAGCAGCGTCATGCCGAAAGCGACCAGCGGGATGATCATCAGCGAGCCGATGGCGTAGCCGATCGGCAGCGGAATACCGAAATACAGGTTGAACGCCTGCGCCATGATCGAACCTTCGAGGGCGAAGAAAATGAAGGTGAAACTGGCATAGATGACCGAAGTAATGGTCGAACCCAAATACCCGAACCCCGCACCGCGGGTCAGCAGATCAACGTCGACATTGTATTTCGCGCAGTAATACGCAATCGGGATGCCGGTGAGGAAAATCACCGTCGCGGCGGCGAGAATGCCGTAGAATGCGTTGGTGAAGCCATACTGCACCGCCAGCGATCCGCCGATCGCCTGATCCGCCAGATAGGCGATGCCGCCGAGGGCCGCCGAGAACACCGCATATTGCGACCAGGTTCGGAAACTCTTGGGCGCATAGCGTAGCGAATAGTCCTCAATGACCGGATTACTGACAAAGCGGTTGAATTTTCGTTTCGGCTTGGTGGCGCCGTCGGGCATGACGATCGACATGGTTGCACCTTTCGAGGGACAGAGATTACCAAATAGTAAAATCATCTGGCCATGTATGGCCCTCGCAAAGGAATGCGGCTTATCGCGCGCTACCCTACGCGAAGCTACGTAGAGCCGAGTGCGCGCATCGCAATCGCCACCGCCGAAGCGCGGTTTTCGACCCCGAGTTTGACGTATATTTGTTCCAGATGCTTATCGACCGTGCGGGGGCTGACCGTCAAAATCGCCCCGATGTCGCGGTTCGACTTGCCGCGCGCCAGCCAGAACAGCACCTCCGCCTCGCGCGGCGTCAGCGCCGCATGGGTGCGCAACCGCGCGAGATCGGCCTCGACATCCTGCTGCGTGATCCGCAACAAAAACTCATCGGGTCCGATCTGGCCGAGCAGCGCGATCTCGACCACGCGGTCCGCCAGATCGAGCATCTGCGTCTCGCTGGTGATCTCGCGCGCGATCCGCTCGGCGAGCCAGGACGCAATCGCCGCCGGCAAGGGCTCGCCGGTGCCAAGCCCCGCGAGTTTCGCCGCCTGGCGCGTGCTCCATAATATTTTGCCGCGCCGGTCGCACGCGAGCAGAAACCGCCCCGCCGCATCCATCGCCGCCTGCACGCTGCGGGTGAGCCCGGCATTGGCCAGATGCACCTTCAGCCGCGCCGCCACCTCGTCCGGTCGCACCGGTTTGGTCACGTAATCGACACCGCCGGCCTGCAAGCCATCGATCACGTGATTGGTCTCGGCCAGCCCGGTCATGAAAATCACCGGCACCAGCGCGCAGGCGGGGAGCTGTTTGATGCGGCGGCAGGTCTCGAACCCATCGATCCCCGGCAGCATCGCATCGAGCAGCACGGCATCGGGGGTGATGCGGCCGATGATGCTCAGCGCCATCTCGCCCTGCAACGCGACCAGCACGTTATAGCCGGCCGCCTCCAGCGTTTCGGTCAGCAAGCCGAGCATCGCCGGATCATCATCGACGACGAGAATGGTGGGGCGGAAATTCATGCGGCGTCCCGATCGAGGTCGGCGAGTGCGGCGATCAACTCCGGCAGGCGGAACTCATCGAGCAGGCGGCGCAGTTCGCCTAACACCGGTGCTGCCCCAGGGTCGGTGGCGGTCAATTCATCGATCCGCTCGCGCAATGGCCGCACGAACCCGATTTCAGCGAGACGGCGCAACTCACCGGCATACGGCACCAGACGCATCGAGGCTGGCACAGCATCCGTTGCAACCATCGGCATCGTCATCCCGGTTTCCCAGTCGAGCCCGAGCAGCCTGCCGATGTCCGCCACCAACTGCCGCAGATCGACCGGCTTGACTAACAGCGCATCGAACGGCGAGTCCCCCGCGCGTAATCGCGCAACCTCACCCGCATCGGCCGAAACCAGGATCATCGGCGTCGATTGATGCCCGGCCGCGCGCAGCCGATGCGCCAGCGAAACGCCATCGCCATCCGGCATCGTCAGATCGAGAATGAACAGATCGGGCGATGTCGATTGCGCGAGATCGAGGCAGGAGCGGATATCCGGTGCGGAGAGCACCGTAAATCCCAGCGGCGTCAGCGCATCCTCCAGCAAGGCGCGGTGGGTCGCGTTGTCATCGGTCACCAGCACGCGCTTGCGCGCACCGGCATAGCCCGTCACCGCCGGGCGCGGCGGCGCAATCGCCACCCCACGAGCCCGGTGCGACAGCATCAGCCGCACGGTAAAGATGCTGCCCCGGCCAAGCTCGGACGTCACGCTGATATCGCCGCCCAAAATCTGCGCGAGCAGCTTGGTGATGGTCAGCCCGAGCCCGATGCCGGGCGGCGCCGCGCCGGCCTTGGGCGCGATCCGTTCGAACGGCTCGAAAATCCGCGCCCGATGCTCCGGCGCGATGCCCGGCCCGGTATCGCTGATGGTGAACTCCGCCACCTGCCCCGGCACCCGCACGGCGAGCCGCACCTCGCCGGTGGTGGTGAATTTGATCGCGTTGGACAGCAGATTGATCAGAATCTGGCGCAACCGCGTCGGGTCGGTCGTCACGGTTTCAGGCAGGGTCTGCGGACAATCGAACACGAAGCCGATCCCGCGCGCCTCGGCCTGGTGGCGGAACATGTCGGCGATCTGGCTGAGGAAATCATAGAGCCGGATGTCGCGCCGCTCGATCTCGATCCGCCCGGCCTCGATTTTCGCGATATCCATCAGCCCTTCGATCAGCCCGGACAGATGCTCGCCGGAGCGCCGGATCACCCGCAGCGCATGGCGGCGTTTTTCCGGAATCGTCGGGTCAACCTCGAGCAATTGCGCATACCCCAGAATCGCATTGAGCGGCGAGCGCAATTCATGGCTGATGCCGACCACGAAACGGCTCTTGGCCAGATTGGCCGATTCCGCCGCCTCGCGCGCGCGCGCCAATTGGGCATCGGTGCGCTTGTGCGCGGCAATCTCGGCGAGCAGCAGGCGGGTCTGCTGCGCGGTCTCGCCCTCTGCGGCACGGCGGGATTCCCGCGCCAGCACGCCGAGCCACGCGACCACGCCGGCCACGATCGCGAGCAGCAGAAACGCCCGCCACAGCGCCCGCGCGAGCAGCGCGGACGAGGCAGGATCGGCCGGACCCGCGATGCCGTACAGCGCCGCGAGCAGGCCGCCGAGCAGCAGCACCGCGACCGCGAACACGAAGGCAAACCGCAGCGTCGCCGGCGACAGGCGGCGATAGATCGAGGCCGGCAGTGCGGCTTTGAAAACGGCGGATAGCTGCATCCCATACCGCCCCTGCGGCTTGCACGCATCATGGCAGCGCGCCTCGAGCGTGCAGCACAGCGAGCAGATGGGTGCTGCATAGACCGGGCAATGCGCCATGTCCTGGCCCTCGAACGCATTGGCGCAGACCACGCACACGCGCGACGCCGTGCCCTGCCACGATTTGCGCGGCTTACGCGCGAGGTAGAACCGCCCACGGGTCAATGCCGCGATCGCCGGGGCCGCGCCGATTGCGATCACCAGCGCCACGATCGGGGCAAACGCGCGCGCCACCGGCCCGAGCAACCCGCCCATCGCCGCGCTGCCGAGCAGCACGGCCAGCCCCATCGCGCCAAGCCCAACCGGATTGATGTCGAACAGATGCGCCCGCTTGAACTCGATGCGCGCGGGCGCCAGCCCGAGCGGCTTGGCGATCGCCAGATCACCGAAAATCGCCCCCACCCAGGCGCAGGCGAGCACGGCATAGAACGCCAGAATATGCTCGATCGCCCGATAAATCCCCAACTCCATCAACATCAGGGCGATCGCCACGTTGAAGAACACCCACACGATTCGCCCGGGATGCCGATGGGTCAGGCGCGAGAAGAAATTGGACCATGCGATCGACCCGGCATAGGCGTTGGTGACGTTGATTTTCAACTGCGCGACCAGCACCAGCGCCACGGTCAGCGGAATCACCAGGAACGCCAATCCGTGCGGCAGAACGAGGCCCCAGGCGGCGCGGTACATCATCACCGGCTGCCCCGCTTCGCTGATCGCCGCTCCCGCGCGTACCGCCAGCACCGCCAGCAGCGATCCGGCCGCGAGCTTCACGATGCCCGGCACCACCCAACCCGGCCCGGCGATGATCACCGCGCGCCACCACGCTGCCCGCTCGCCCTGCGCCGGCGGCGGCAGAAACCGCAGGTAATCGACCTGCTCGCCGATCTGCACGATCAACGACACGATCACCGACAGCGCCGCCCCGAAATCGAGCCAGCGGAACCCCGCGCCAAAATGCACCCACGGCCCGAGATCGACCCGCCCGCGCGCGGCCAGCAGCATGATGGCGATCAGCGGCGAAAAATTCAGGACCAGCCAAAGACCGCGCGTGCGCCACTGAAACCGGCTGATGAAGGTGATGCCGAACGCGACCATCGGCAGCACCATGCCGGCTGAAATGATATAGCCGAGCCATTCCGGAATCCCGAGGCAATAGGCCAGCATTCCCGACAGGATGGAGGCTTCGATCGCGAAAAAAATGAAGGTGAACGAGGCATAGATCAACGAGGTGACCGTCGAGCCGAGGTAGCCGAACCCGGCGCCGCGCGTCAGCAGATCGATATCGACGCCGGCCCGCGCCGCGACCAGCGCAATCGGCCCGGCGGTCAGCGCGATGATCAGCCCGGCAATCAGGATCGCCGGCATCGCATTGGCGAAGCCGTAGCGCAGCGTGATCGCGCCGCCGATCGCTTCGAGCGCCAGAAACGCGGTGGCGCCGAACGCGGTATCGGCCACGCGCCCGGCCGAGAATCGCCGCGCACTCAGCGCGGTGAAGCGCAGCGCGTAATCCTCCATCGTTTCGTTCGCAACCCATTGATTATACGAACGACGCGGCGCGGTAATACGTTGGCGCAAAGCCAAACGAGTGTCCCTTTCCATAACGCGACGTCTCTTTCCCTGAGGCCAAGCGGGTCTTCGCCCGCGATGTCGCGCATGCCTATACGCCGAACCCCGTATTCAGCCCGACCCGATTAAGCCGGACGATTGGATGTATCATTGACCGGTTTTTCAGGAGAATGCCATGACGGAAACGTTGATCAAGGTCGATCTCAGCCAATCCCCCTACGAAAACGACATGATCCACAACCGCTGGCACCCGGATGTGCCGATGGTGGCGACCGTGAAACCCGGCGATGATTTCATCCTGCAAACCTATGACTGGACCGGCGGCTTCATCAAGAACGACGAATCCGCCGCCGATGTCCGCGATATCGACCTCACCACCGTCCATTTCCTGTCCGGCCCGATCGCGGTGGAAGGGGCCGAACCCGGCGACCTCCTGGTGGTCGATATTCTCGATATCGGCACCCTGCCCGGCAATGAATGGGGCTTCAACGGCTTCTTCTCGAAAAACAACGGCGGCGGGTTTCTGACCGATTATTTCCCCCAGGCGCAGAAATCGATCTGGGACATCAAGGGAATGTTCACCTCCTCGCGCCATATCCCCGGCGTGCGGTTCGCGGGCCTGGTCCACCCCGGCCTGATCGGCTGCCTGCCCGACCCCTCCCTGCTCGCGACCTGGAACAAGCGCGAGGTCGATTTCATTGCCACCAACCCCACCCGCATCCCGCCGCTGGCCAACGCCCCATTCCCCGGCACCGCGCATATGGGCCGCCTGAAGGGCGAAGCGCGCGACGCCGCCGCAGCAACCGGTGCCCGCACGGTGCCGCCGCGCGAACACGGCGGCAATTGCGACATCAAGGACCTCTCGCGCGGCGCGCGGGTTTATTTCCCGGTCTATGTCAAAGGCGCCGGCCTGTCTGTCGGTGATCTGCATTTCAGCCAGGGCGATGGCGAAATCACCTTCTGTGGTGCGATCGAAATGCCCGGCTGGATCCACCTCGGCATCCACTCGCTGATCAAGGGCGGCGTCGCCAAATACGGCATCAAGAACCCGATCTTCAAACCCAGCCCGATCAAGCCCGACTATAACGACTTCCTGATCTTCGAAGGCATCTCGGTCGATGACCAAGGCGGCCAGCACTATCTCGACGTCTTCGTCGCCTACCAGCAGGCCTGCCTGAACGCGATCAATTATTTGAAAAAATTCGGCTACTCCGGCGCCCAGGCGTACGCCATCCTCGGCACCGCACCCGTCCACGGCCATATCTCCGGCGTCGTCGATATCCCGAACGCCTGCGCGACACTCTATCTGCCGACCGAGATTTTCGATTTCGATATCAATCCGAGCGCGGATGGACCGGTGCCGCGGGATATGGCAGGGTCGGATGTGCTGCTTGCGCCTGATCTCTGACGTTTAGGTAAGGCGAGGACAGCACTTCTTTTTTTGAAAAAAAAGAAGCAAAAAAACTTCTATTTGTTTGGGCCCATGCCTTTGAAAACGCCCGTGCCCCAGATTAAAAAAAGTTTTTTGCTTCTTTTTTACAAAAAAGAAGTGCTTGCTTATCTTCCCTGTCCCTAGCCCACGGAGCCGAAATGCCGGTCTACGAATACGAATGCCCCACCTGCGGCGGTTTCGAAACCATCGCCCCGATCGCCCAATTCGATCAGCCGCAGCCCTGCCCCGATTGCGGCGATGCCGCGCCGCGCGCCCTGCTCTCGGTGCCGATGCTCGCGATCATGGGCTCGGCCCAGCGCCGCGCCTTCGCCACCAACGAGCGCAGCGCCAACGCGCCGGAAACCTCGCGCCGCACCGGCAAGCACCCGGCCAGTTGCGGCTGCTGCAAGCCGGTCGTGCCCAATGCCAATGTCAAGAAATCCTTCCCCGGCAAGCGACCCTGGATGATCGGCCACTGAGCGCGATCAATCCGCCCGGTTTGGCCGGGCCATCAACCATGATATGAGACCGCGTTACTTCGCCAAGGGAAATCATGATATGCGGGCTTCGGCACGACGGGCAGTTCTGAGCGCAATCGTACTGACAGGCGCTGCGGTGATCCTGCCGACCGCCAGCGCCGCGCCATCGTCCGGCCGCTCCCGTTTCGCCGGTGCCTTGTTCGGGAAATCCTGCCTGCAAGCGCCGCCGACCTTTGCATCGGTCGATCAGGCTGCATCGAGCGCCGGCTATCAGGTGTTTCAAAACCGCATGATCGGCGCTGGGGCGCATCAGAAAGAATGGCTTGTTCCGATCATGCCAAAAGCCGCACCTTTGCTTCTGAGCGTCATCAGCGGTCCGTCGCGGAACGGCGCATCGAACATCACAGTCTGTGGCGTCTCTGTGCTGGGCGCATCCGGACCGGGTCTGCAGCAAGCACTCTCGGCGAACCCTCGACTGGGCCGTCCGAGAAAAATCATCGCAGGGCCCCACGGTGGCACCCAGGTCTATTGGGCAGTGCCGTTCGGCGGCGCGACAAAATCGCCAGACGCGCAGGTGATTCTCGCCTACGGTCTTCCGGGAACGCAGCTCGATCAGATCGATTTAATCCTCCAGACCCCCCAATGAAACGCACCAATTGAAGCGCTCCAATGGCAGTGCCGATCGTTCCCTCATTGTCGGTTCCGTGCCCGATAGGTTTTTCGTTCGCCAGTCGTGCGCCCAGCGCGCAGTCGGTCACATCAGATTGAGCGTTCGCCTGCGCGATCAAACGACGGTACTGGACCGCTTGCACCAATCGGGCCCCCTGCGCCTGAGGGTGGTTCGTTCCGAACCCGACACCGCAACCACCGCCATCCTGCTCAACACCGGCGGCGGCATCGCGGGCGGCGATCTCAACCAGATCGATATCACCGCCGCCCCGGGCACCGCGCTCACGCTCAGCAGCCAGGGTGCCGAGCGCATCTACCGTGCCGGCATCGGCGACCTGCCATCGCGCATCACCACGCGCATCGCCATAGGTGCTGCCGCAACACTCGAATATCTGCCGCAGGAAACCATCCTGTTCGACAACGCCGCCCTCAACCGAAGCCTGCGGATCGATCTGGCCGGCTCGGCGCGCTACCTCGGCATCGAATCCCTGATTTTCGGCCGCGCCGCGATGGGCGAAACCATCGCGGCGCTCGACTTGACCGACACGGTGGAACTCCACCGCGACAACGAACTGGTATTCCGCGATTCACTAAAACCACCGCGCGATTTCGCCACAGCACAGACGCATCGCGCGATGTTCGGCGGCGCGAGCGCCATCGCCACCATCCTGCTCGCGGCGCCCGATGCCGCCGCCCATCTCGATGCGGTGCGCGAAGCGGTGGGCGTCAATGATGTTGCCATCACAGCCGGGGCCAGCGCCTGGAACGGCTTGCTTCTGGTGCGGCTTCTGGCACACACTGGCGCGGCGCTGCGGGTAGCCTCGCTGCGCGTCTTGTCGGTCCTGCGTCAGGACCGGCCGATGCCACGGGTATGGGGATGTTGATGGATCTGAATGCACCGCCACCCGCAGGCGCGTTCCGCGCGGTCACGCTCACCGGCGAGCACGTCCGGCTGGAACCGCTGAGCATCGCCCATACTGAGGGGCTGATCGCAGCGGCGCAGGACGGCAGCCTGTGGCGCCTGTGGTACACCGCAATCCCGGCACCCGATTCCATGGCAACCGAAATCCACCGCCGCCTCGCCTTGCAGGAGGCCGGCTCGATGCTGCCTTTCGCGGTGTTCGACGCATCGGGCAAAATCGTCGGCATGACCACCTATATGAACATCGATGCGGTGCACCGGCGGGTCGAGATCGGCTCGACCTGGTATGCCAGACGCGTGCAGAAAACCCCGCTGAACACCGAAGCCAAACGCCTCCTGCTCGGCCACGCGTTCGAGACGCTGCACTGCATCGCGGTCGAGTTCCGCACCCATTTCTTCAACCACCAGAGCCGCCGCGCGATCGAACGGCTGGGTGCCAAGCTCGATGGCGTCCTGCGCCATCATCAGCGCGACAAGGACGGCAATCTGCGCGATACGTGTGTGTACAGCATCACCGCGCCGGAATGGCCGACCGTACGCACCCATCTGCTGTTTCAACTTGCACGCCATGAGCCGGCATCATGAACCTTTCCCCCCGCGAAAAAGACAAACTCCTCATCGCCATGGCCGCCATCGTCGCGCGCCGCCGCCTCGAACGCGGCGTCAAGCTCAACTACCCCGAAGCCATCGCCCTGATCACCGATTTCGTGGTCGAAGGCGCGCGCGACGGAATGAGCGTCGCCGCACTGATGGAACAGGGTGCCCATGTCCTCACCCGCGAACAGGTGATGGGGGGCATCGCCGAGATGATCCCCGATGTTCAGGTCGAAGCGACGTTTCCGGACGGCACCAAGCTGGTCACCGTGCACGATCCGATCCGATGAAGGGAATAGTGCGATGATTCCGGGTGAAATCATGTGTGCCGAGGGTGATATCGAGTTGAACGCCGGCCTCGAAACCCTCACCTTGACCATCGCCAACACCGGCGACCGGCCGATCCAGGTCGGCAGCCACTACCATTTCGCCGAAACCAACGCCGCCCTGCGGTTCGATCGCTCCAAAGCGCACGGCCATCGGCTCGACATCCCGGCCGGCACCGCCATCCGCTTCGAACCCGGCCAGACGCGCGATGTCATCCTCGTGCCGTTGCGCGGCGATCGCATCGTCTACGGGTTGCGCGGCCTGACCGTGGGGGCGCTGTAATGGCCCGGCTTTCCCGCACCGCCTATGCCGACATGTTCGGCCCGACCACCGGCGACCGCATCCGCCTCGCCGATACCGAATTGTTCGCCGAGGTCGAACGCGATTTCACCATCTACGGCGAGGAGGTGAAATTCGGCGGGGGCAAGGTGATCCGCGACGGCATGGGCCAGTCCCAGCGCAGCCAGGCCGAGGGTGCGGCGGATACCGTGATCACCAATGCGCTGATCATCGACCATTGGGGCATCGTGAAGGCCGATATCGGCATCACCCAGGGCCGCATCAGCGGCATCGGCAAGGCCGGCAACCCGGACATCCAGCCGCGGGTCACCATTATTATCGGGCCGGGGACCGAAATCATCGCCGGTGAAGGGAAAATCATCACCGCCGGCGGCATCGATGCGCATATCCATTTCATCTGTCCGCAGCAGGTGGAGGAGGCGATTGCGTCGGGCATCACCACCATGCTCGGCGGCGGCACCGGACCCGCCACCGGCACCGCCGCCACCACCTGCACACCGGGCCCGTTCCACCTCGCCCGGATGCTGGAAGCCGCCGAGGGTCTGCCGGTCAATCTCGGCTTCGCCGGCAAGGGCAACGCCTCGCGCCCGGCGGCATTGGAGGAAATGATCCGCGCCGGTGCCTGCGCGCTGAAACTGCACGAAGACTGGGGCACCACCCCCGCCGCGATCGACACCTGCCTTTCGGTGGCCGATGCGTTCGACGTGCAGGTGATGATCCATTCGGACACGCTGAACGAAAGCGGCTTCGTCGAGGACACCATTGCGGCCTTCAAGGGCCGCACCATCCACGCCTTCCATACCGAGGGTGCCGGCGGCGGCCATGCGCCGGATATCATCAAGGTCGCCGGCCTGCCTAACGTGTTGCCGAGTTCGACCAACCCGACCCGCCCCTACACGATCAACACGATCGACGAGCATCTCGACATGCTGATGGTGTGTCATCACCTCGATCCGTCGATCCCCGAGGATCTCGCCTTTGCTGAAAGCCGCATCCGCAAGGAGACCATCGCCGCCGAGGATATTCTGCACGATCTCGGCGCGCTTTCGATGATGTCGTCGGACAGTCAGGCGATGGGCAGGATCGGCGAGGTGATCACCCGCACCTGGCAGACCGCGCACAAGATGAAGACCCAGCGCGGGGCGCTCGCGGGCGATGGCGCGGCCGATAACGCGCGGATCAAGCGCTATGTCGCGAAATACACCATCAATCCGGCCATCGCGCACGGGTTGTCGCGCGAGATCGGCTCGGTGGAGGTGGGCAAACTGGCCGATCTGGTGGTCTGGACCCCGGCGTTTTTCGGGGTAAAACCCGATCTGATCGTCAAGGGCGGCAGCATCGCTTTTGCGATGATGGGCGACCCCAACGCCTCGATCCCGACCCCGCAACCGGTCCACGCGCGCCCGATGTTCGGTGCGTTCGGCCGCGCGATCGGCGCCACATGCATCACCTTTGTTTCGCAAGCCGCGATCGACGATGGCATCGCCCAGCGCCTGAACCTCGCGCGGATGATCCGCCCCGTCGTCAACACGCGCGGCGGCATTGGCAAGCGCGACATGATTCATAACAATGCCACCCCGCATATCGAGGTCGACCCCGAAACCTACGAAGTCCGCGCCGATGGCGAAATCCTCACCTGCGAACCGGCCGCCACCCTGCCGATGACCCAGCGCTACTTCCTGTTCTGATGCGCGCCACCGCGGTTCGACCACAGGGCGACTGGCAGCCAGCCGACACCATCACGCTCGACTATCACCATCGTCACCGCCGGCGCATCCGCCTGCGCACCGATGGCGGGGCCGATCTCCTGCTCGACCTTGCCGAGACTACGCATCTCCGCGACGGCGACGGGCTCGATTGCGGCGACGACGGCATCGTCCGCGTCATTGCGGCGACCGAACCGCTCGCCGAAATCACCGGCGATCCTGATCTGCTGGTCCGTCTCGCCTGGCATCTCGGCAACCGCCATCTCGATGTCGCGTTCCGTGGCACCGCCCTGCTGATCCGGTCCGATCACGTGATCGAAGCCATGGTCACCGGCCTCGGCGGCACCATCACGCACAGCGAGGCCGCGTTCGACCCGGAATCCGGCGCCTATGCGCACGATCATGGCTGACGATCTGCTGCATCTGCTCACCTGGCTCTCACCCGCCTTCCCGACCGGCGGCTTCGCCTATTCGCACGGGCTGGAATACGCGGTGGAAGCCAGGGATGTCACCGACGGCGCGATGCTGCGCGAGTGGATCGGCGCTCTGCTACGCTACGGTGCCGGCCGCACCGATGCCATCCTGCTCCGCCACGCCTATCGCGCCGATGATCTGCCGCGCATCGCCGCCTTCGCCGCTGCCTGCGCGCCCACCCGCGAACTCGCCGCCGAAACGCTCAACCAGGGCACCGCCTTCGTCGCCGCCGCGAAACCCTGGCTGCCCCCCGACCTCGCCGCCGTTCTGGCAGCCATCGGCCCGATCGCCTACCCCGTTGCGGTCGGCGCCCTCGCGGGCGCCACCGGTACCGATCAGGAGGCGACCACCATCGCCTATCTGCACGCCTGGTGCGCCACTCTGGTCTTGGCCGGCGTGCGGCTGATCCCGCTCGGCCAGAGCGCCGGCCTTGCCGTGCAGGCCGCACTCGAACCGATCATCCGCGCCATCGCCGAGCAGACCCGCGGTGCCGAGCTGGACGATATCGCCGCCTGCTGCATCGCCGCCGACATTGGCTCGATGCGCCATGAAACCCAATACACGAGGTTATTCCGCTCATGAGTGAAACCGCCCTGCACCACAAAACCAAGACCGCGCTGCGGGTAGGCGTCGGCGGCCCGGTCGGCTCCGGCAAGACCGCACTGATGGACGCGCTGTGCCGCGCCTTTCGCGACCGGTTCGACATCGCGGCGATCACCAACGACATCTACACCAAGGAAGACGCCGAGTTCCTCACCCGCGCCGGCTCGCTGGTGCCCGAACGCATCCTCGGCATCGAAACCGGCGGCTGTCCGCATACCGCCATCCGCGAGGATGCCAGCGCCAACCTCGCCGGCGTTGCCGATCTGCAGCACCGCTTTCCGGGCCTTGATCTCATCCTGATCGAATCCGGCGGCGACAACCTAGCCGCCACCTTCAGCCCCGAACTCGCCGATATCACGCTCTATGTCATCGATGTCTCGGCCGGCGACAAAATCCCCCGCAAGGGCGGCCCCGGCATCACCCGCAGCGATCTGCTGGTGATCAACAAGATCGACCTTGCTCCCATGGTCGGCGCCGATCTCGGCGTGATGGACCGCGATGCCAAACGCATGCGCGGCGAACGCCCCTTCGTGTTCGCCAATATCCGCGCGGGCCGGGGCGTCGCCGAGATCGCCGATTTCATCGTCCGAACCGGCGGCCTCGGCTGAGGCGGCGGCGAACGCCTCAGGCCGTGAGGACCGCAACCCCCGGCAGCGCCTTGCCTTCCATCCATTCCAGAAAGGCCCCGCCGGCGCTCGACACATAGGTCATCCGCTCGATGATCCCGGCCTGTTTCAGCGCGGCCACGGTATCGCCGCCGCCGCCCACCGAAATCATGCCGGAATCGGTCGCCGCCGCCACCGCGGCCGCGAGGCGCATGGTCGCGGCCTCGAACGGCGGCGTTTCGAACGCGCCCAGCGGGCCGTTCCAGATCAGCGTTTTCAGGCGCTTGATCGCCTGGATGATCGCATCCGTGGTCGCTGGCCCGACATCGAGCGCCATGGCATTCGCCGGCACCGCCTGGGCCGGGACCACCTGGGTCGCCGGATTGGCCGCGAAGGTTTCGCTCACCACGAAATCGACCGGCAGCAGGATCTGGCAATCATGCGCCGCCGCCGCCGCCATGATGTCGCGCGCCGTCTGGTGCAGCGCGGGTTCCTGCAAGGATTTGCCAAGCTCTGCCCCTTGCGCGGCCAGGAACGTGTTCGCCATCGCCCCGCCGATCACCAGCAGATCGACCTTGGTGATCAGATTGGTCAGCAGATCGAGCTTGGTGGACACTTTCGACCCGCCGACGATCGCCCCCACCGGCCGCGCCGGCGTGCCCAGCGCCGCGTTCAGCGCATCGAGCTCCGCCTGCATCAGCCGGCCGGCATAGGCGGGCAGCAGCCGCGCGATCCCCTCGGTCGTCGCATGGGCGCGGTGTGCGGCGGAAAACGCGTCATTGACGAACATTTCGCCATGCGTCGCGATCAGCGTGGCGAGCGCGACATCATTCGCCTCCTCGCCGGCGTAGAAACGGGTGTTTTCCAGCACCAGCACATCGCCGTTGCGCATCGCGGCGACCGCGCGCGCCACCGGCTCGCCGACGCAATCATCCACGAAGCCGATCGCGCGGCCGAGCACCTCGCCAAGGGCCGCGGCAACCGGACGGAGCGACATGCTCTCCACCCGCTTGCCCTGCGGCCGATCGAAATGCGACAGCACGATGACCTTGGCACCCTTGCCGGACAACTCGACGATGGTGGGCGAGAGGCGTTCCAACCTGGTCAGATCGGTAATTCTGCCATCGCGCAACGGCACGTTCAGATCCGCGCGCAGCAGCACGCGCTTGCCCGCAACCGCCACCCCGTCGAGCGTCCGGTACGCCATTACAGCGACCCGAACAGCGCCGCGGTATCGCTCATCCGGTTCGAGAACCCCCATTCATTGTCGTACCAGCCCATCACGCGCGCCAGCGCATGATCGACCACGGCGGTCTGCGGCGCATCGAAGCTGCACGAGAACGCGACATGGTTGAAATCCGAACTCACCAGCGCCTCGGTCGAATAATCCAGAATACCCTTGAGCTTGCCCTCGCTCGCCGCCTTCATCGCCGCGTTGATCTCGTCCTTGCTCGCGTGTTTCTTCAAATTCACATCGAGCGAGACCAGCGACACGTTCGGCGTCGGCACGCGGATGGCGGTGCCGTCCAGTCTGCCCGCCAACTCCGGCAGCACCAGCCCGACCGCCTTGGCCGCACCGGTCGAGGTCGGGATCATCGACAGCGCGGCCGCCCGCGCCCGGTGGCGGTCCTTGTGCAGCGTATCCACCGTCTTCTGATCGCCGGTATAGGAGTGGATCGTCACCATATAACCGCGCTCGATGCCGAACGCCTCGTGCAGCACCATCGCCATCGGTGCGAGGCAGTTGGTGGTGCAGGACGCGTTGGAAATGATCGTCATGTCCTTGGTCAGCGTCTGGTGATTGACGCCGTAGACGATCGTCGCATCCACCCCATCCGCCGGTGCGGAGACCAACACCTTGCGCGCCCCCGCCTCGATCAGCTTGGCCGCCGCATCGCGCTTGGTGAACAGCCCGGTGCACTCCATCGCCACATCGACGCCCTGCAACGGCACCTTCGCCGGATCGCGCTCGGCCGAAACCCTGATCGGCGCATAAATCCGCCCGGCGTGGGAAATGACCAGGCTGTCGCCCTTGACCTCGACATGACCGGGAAACCGCCCATGCACCGAATCATAGCGCAACAGATGCGCATTATCCTCGACGCTGCCCAGATCGTTGATCAGCACGCATTCGATATCGGTCCGCCCGCTTTCGATCATCGCGCGCAGCAGCAACCGACCGATGCGACCAAAACCATTGATCGCGACTTTGACAGCCATTCGTTAAGCCTCCGTTAAAAACCCAGAAATCCCGTTATAGTTTCGCCTTGACGGCGGCAACCGTCGCCTCCGGCGTGATGCCGAAATGCTTGTACAAATCCGCCTCCGGCGCGCTCGCGCCGAACCCGTGCATACCGATGAACGTGCCGCTATCCCCCAGCAGCCGCTCCCAGCCGAAGCCGCTCGCCGCCTCGATGCCGATGCGCGGCGCCTCGCCCAGCACTTCCATCCGGTAGCCATGATCCTGGCGCGCCAGCAATTCGAAACTCGGCACCGAGGCAACCGCCACCCCGATCCCCTCGGCCGCCAGCATCGCCTGCGCCTTGATCGCGATCGACACTTCCGATCCGGTGGCGATCAGCGTCGCGCGCCGCGCCCCGGTGGCACCCTTCACAATATAGCCACCCCGCGCCGACAGATTCTCCGCACCATGGTCGCGCGGCAGCGCCGGCATCGCCTGGCGGCTCAACACCAGCAGCACCGGCCCGTCCTTGTGGTGCATCGCGATGTCCCAGCACTCGGCGGTCTCCATCGCATCGCCCGGGCGCAGCACCAGCACGTTCGGCATCGCGCGGAACGACGCCAGATGCTCGATCGGCTGATGCGTCGGCCCATCGGCGCCAAGGCCGATACTGTCGTGCGTCAGCACGAAAATCGAACGCGCCTTCGAAATCGCCGCCAGCCGGATCGCCGGGCGGCAGTAATCGCTGAACACGAAAAACGTGCCGCCGTAGGGAATAATACCGCCATGCAGCGCCAAGCCGTTCAGCGTCGTCGCCATGCCATGCTCGCGCACGCCGTAATGGACATAGCGCCCGGCATAATCGCCCGGCACGCAGGTCCCCATCGACTTGACGAAGGTGTTGTTCGACGGCGTCAGATCGGCCGAACCGCCGACCATTTCGGGCACCACCGGCACGATCGCCTCGAGCGCCATCTGGCTCGCCTGGCGTGTCGCGATATTCGGCTTGGTCTCCGCGATCTTGGCGCGCAGCCCATCCATCGCGTCCGCATAGGCCGCCGGCAATTCGCTCGCCATCGCGGCATCGAACTCGGCGCGCCGGTTGCTGCTCGCCATCCGCTTCAGCCACGCGCGCCGCGGCGCCGCACCCTTGGCGCCCGCCGCGCGCCACGGCGTCAGAATATCCTCAGGCACGGTAAACGGCGGCGCGGTCCAGCCCAGCAGCGCCTTCGCCCCGGCCGCCTCGTCGGTGCCGAGCGGCGAGCCATGCGTGCCCGACGTTCCCGCCTTATGCGGCGCGCCGAACCCGATGATGGTCTTGCACGCGATCAGCGTCGGCTTGCGGCTGCGCATCGCCCATTTGATCGCATCCTCGATCGCGGCCGGGTCATGCCCGTCGATCCGCCGCGCCGCCCAGCCGTACCCGATGAAGCGCTTGACCACGTCATCGGTCATCGCAATCTCGGTGCCGCCGTCGATCGAGATCGAATTATCGTCATACAGCACGGTCAGCTTATTGAGCGCCAGATGCCCCGCGATCGCGCAGGCCTCGTGCGAAACACCCTCCATCATGTCGCCGTCCGAGGCGATCACCCAGGTCCGGTGATCCACCAGCGATTTGCCGAACCGCGCCGCCAGCATCTTCTCCGCCAGCGCAAAACCCGTCGCGGTTGAAATCCCCTGCCCGAGCGGCCCGGTCGTCATCTCGATCGCCGGATGCTCATGGCGCTCCGGATGCCCCGCGGTGGTCGACCCCAGCGTACGGAACGCCTTCAGATCGTTGATCGACATATTCTCATAGCCGGTCAGATGCAGCAGGCTGTACAGCAGCATCGAGCCATGGCCCGCCGAGAGAATGAACCGGTCGCGATCAGCCCAATGCGGGTCGGCCGCGTCGTATTTCATGAATTTGGTCCACAGCACCGTCGCCACATCGGCCATGCCGAGCGGCATGCCGGGATGGCCGTTCTTGGCAGCCTCCACCCCATCGATCGACAGGGCGCGCACGGCATTGGCCAACATCCGCGTCTCGGTCATCGGGCGCGCGAGCACCTCTTTCTGACGGGCGAGCGCAAGCTCGTTGCTGGCGTGGTCGCTGCTGCTGGCCATGTTGATCCTCCTGTTGGGAAATCTCTTACGGTGCGCCGGAGACCTCGGCAAGATATGATTTACATACATTCAATATGAATGAATGTGACGAAAACCGGCCGCGATCGGCTCTGCTTAGCGTTGGCATCCGCCTCCGCCAGTTCAAGCCAAACTCCCGTGACCCGATCACGAAATTGCGACAGCGCCCCCCACGGCAGTATTTTATGACCGTCCTGAAGCCGCAAAGCTCCCAAACAACCATCCGCAAGCCGCTGAAAGACAGAAAATAATTGCCGCTCCCACCGCCATTTTTTGCTTGACGCTACCCGGCCGCGGCGGCGATCAACCCCGATGTTTTCATTTTTCGAACACCTGCTCAACCCGACCGCGCGCCCACCCCACCGCCCCTTGCCGGTCCAGGGCGAACCCCGCGCGCTCGGCCGGTTCTATGTCCATTTTCTTCGCCAGGCACCCTGGCTGATTGCCGGGCTGTTCGTCTCGGGCATCATGGTCGCCGGGCTCGACCTCACCCTGCCGCTGTTCATCGGCCAGATCACCAGCATGCTGTCCCACACGGCGCCGCAGAACCTGCTCGCGCTCCACTGGCGCATCCTCGCGCTGATGGGCTTCGTCGTGCTGATCCTCCGCCCGACCGCGCGGCTGATGCAGGATCTGTTCACCAACCAGGCGATCAACCCCGGCCTGACCAACCTGATCCGCTGGCAGAACCACTTCCATCTGGTGCGCCAAAGCTGGAGTTTCTTTCAGAACGATTTCGCCGGCCGCATCGCCAACCGCGTCATGCAGACCGGCCCCGCCCTGCGGGAATCGATGGTGATGACCACCAACGCCGTCTGGTACTTCATCGTCTACGGCACCGCCGCCATCCTGCTGCTCAGCCACGCCGACTGGCGGCTCGGCCTGCCCATCCTGACCTGGCTGATCGCCTATGCCGGCCTGATGGTCTTCACCGTGCCGCGCCTGCGCGAACGCTCGCGCGGCGTGTCCGAGGCACGCTCGGCCCTGACCGGGCGCATCGTCGACAGCTACACCAACATCCTGACCGTCAAACTCTTCGCCCGCTCGTCGGATGAAGATTCCTTCGTGCAGGAAACCGTCGATAACCATACCCGGATCTTCCGCCGCCAGACCCGCATGGTCACCGGCTGGATCTTCTCGCTCACCGTGCTGAACGCGCTGATGGTCGCCGGCACCGGCACCGTCGCCATCGCGCTCTGGGTCCACGGCAAAATCGGCCTCGCCGCCGTCGCCACCGCCCTGCCGATGGCCTGGAACATGGCGAATTTCTCGGGCTGGATTTCAATGAGCATCTCGGCCATCTTCGAAAACCTCGGCGTCGTGCAGGACGGCATGCGCTCGATCGCCCAACCCCGCCAGATGGGCGACGCACCCGATGCCATCCCCTTCAAATTCCACCGGGGCCTGATCAAATTCGAGCACGTCACCTTCGACTACGGCCGCATCCGTGAAAAAGGCGCGCGCGGCGGCGTGCTGCACGATCTCTCGCTCGATATCCAGCCCGGCGAACGCGTCGGCCTGATCGGCCGCTCCGGCGCCGGCAAATCCACCCTGGTCAACCTGCTGCTCCGCTTCCACGACCCCGCCACCGGCCGCATCACCATCGATGGCCAGGATATCAAATCCCTCACCCAGGAATCCCTCCGCGGCGCCATCGGCATGGTGACGCAGGATACCTCGCTGCTGCACCGCTCGATCGCCGAAAACATCCGCTACGGCCGCCCCGAAGCCACCATGCAGGACGTGCTCGACGCCGCCCGCGAAGCCCACGCCCTCGAATTCATCGAGGAACTCGAAGACTGGGACGGTCGGCGCGGCTTCGATGCCCATGTCGGTGAACGCGGCGTCAAACTGTCCGGCGGCCAGCGCCAGCGCATCGCCATCGCCCGCGTCATCCTCAAGGACGCACCCATCCTGGTGCTCGACGAAGCGACCTCGGCGCTGGATTCCGAAGTCGAAGCCGCCATCCAGGAACAACTCGCCGGCTTGATGGAAGGCCGCACCGTCATCGCCATCGCCCACCGCCTCTCGACCATCGCACGCATGGACCGCCTGATCATCCTCGACGCCGGCCGCATCGTCGAACAAGGCAAACACGAGGAATTGCTTGCGCGCGGCGGGATTTATGCGAATCTCTGGCGCCGGCAGTCGGGGGCTATGCAGATCGATGCGTAGATGAAAAAGTAAGGCGTTCTTTTTTGAAAAAAAGAACCAAAAAACTTTTACGAATCAGGGACGCTCGCCACGGCCAATGCCGATGCTTCTAGGAGAGATTGATGGACGCTGACCTTGCCCGCACCGGATTTTTCTACAGGCTCCGCTATCTCGCCCTGCCCTATTTCCGCTCGGAAGAACGCTGGCGCGCCATCGGCCTCGCGTCCCTGATCATCGCCCTCACCCTGTCGATCGTCGGCCTCAACCTGGGCTTCACCACCTGGTACAATGCGTTCTGGAACGCGCTGCAGAAATACCAAATCAGCCTGATCTGGTACAATGTCGGGGTGTTCTGCGCCCTCGCCCTCGGCTGGGTCGTCATCAATTCCGCCCAGCAATTCTGCATCCAGATCCTGCAAATCCGCTGGCGCCGCTGGCTCACCACCCGCATCATCGACCACTGGATGAGCAACAACACCCATTACCGTCTGCAACTCGACGCCCAGGAAATCGACAACCCGGACCAGCGCATGTCCGATGACATCGATTTCTTTACCGGCCAGAGCGTCAACCTGCCGATCTCGGCCCTCCAGGCCGTCGTCACCATCGTCAGTTACGGCGTGCTGCTCTGGTCGCTCAGCGCCAAGCTGGTCTTCTTCGGCGTCAAAATCCCCGGCGCGCTGCTCTGGGTCAACCTGCTCTACGCGATCGCCGGCACCTGGTTCGTGCTGAAAATCGGCCGCCCGCTGTTCTATCTGAACAACATCCAGCAGAAAGTCATGGGCGATTTCCGCTTCGAACTCATCCGCGTGCGCGACAATTCCGAAACCATCGCCACCGCCCACAGCGGCGGCGCCGAAGCCGCACGCCTGAAAACCCGCTTCGGCCCGGTGGTCGATATTTTCCACCGCCGCATCTATCGCAACCTCTACGTCAACGGCTTCACCTTTTCGTTCAACCAGGCCGCCGTCCTTGTGCCGCTGATCGTAACAATCCCGGCCTACCTCGCAAAAACCATCCTGGTCGGCGGCATCATCGAGATTTCATCCGCCTTCAACCAGACCCAGCAGGCCTTCGCCTTTATCCTGAACAATTTCAGCTCGGTCGGCTCGGGCTACCTGTCGATCACCGAATGGCGCGCCGTGCTCGATCGTCTCTACACGTTCGAAGTCAGTCTCCGCCACCATCAGACCCAGGCCGCAGCCCCGAAAATCACCTACGCCACCAACAGCACCCCCGCCCTCGATATCGACAACCTCGCCCTCGGCCTGCCCGACAATCGCTGCCTGATCGCCAACCTCAACCTCCACGTCGCCCCCGGCGACCGCATGCTGATCAGCGGCCCGACCGGCTCAGGCAAAAGCACGCTCATCCGCGCCATCGCCGGCATCTGGCCGTTCGGCGCGGGCAGCGTCCACACCCCCGCCGGTCGCGTGCTGTTCATCCCGCAACGCCCCTACCTGCCCAACGGCGCCCTGATCCAGAGCCTCACCTTCCCCTACAACCAACCGCTCGACCCCACCCGCGTCGCCGCCGTGCTGACCAGCGTCGGCCTCGGCCGCCTCGCCACCAAACTGGACACCGCCGAACCCTGGGACCGCGAACTCTCCCCCGGCGAACAACAACGCATCGCCTTCGCCCGCTGCATCCTGCTCGAACCCGACGTCATCATCCTCGACGAAGCCACCTCCGCCCTCGATGAAGACTACGAAGCCCTGATGTACCAAACCCTCACCACCGCCCTGCCCCGCGCCACCATCATCAGCGTCGGCCACCGCTCCACCATCGTGAAATACCACACCCGCCGCCTCCGCCTCACCGGCGACAGCGCCTGGCACGACGAAGCCATCAACCCGATCCAGGCCGCCGCCGACTGACCCGCCAATTGAACGCTTGGAAAGCCAGGAGCCCTGTTCTTTTTTGCAAAAAAGAACCAGAAAACGCTCGATCATCACGCCGCTCCGCTACCGCGGCAGCAGCACAGCCTCAAACCACCGATGCGTTATGCCACGCACCAGGCCGAACACTCCGAAAAACAGGCCGATCAACGAAAGTCCCGCCGCCAGCGCGCTGTCGGCCCCTGCGAGCGCCGGATTGTGCACCCCGTAATGCAACCAGACCGCAAGTGCGACCACAAAGACCAAACATTGCAACGTAAGAAAGCCGATCGTCCACACCCTGAGAATGGGAATAACGATCATTCGCTTTCTGATGGCACCAAAATACATAAAAAACAGAAAGATAACGCCGGTACTTATACCCACGGCCACCATTATTTGAGTATCAAAATCCATACTTCTACGAAATATCAAAACTCCAGCAGTCGTGAGTGCAAAAGCATAAGAATACATTGCACAAATCAAATAAGACCCGAAGCGCTTCCCCTCCGCTAAACGGTCATCTTCACCTTCCCCTGAATCCAACCGATAATTTTTCATCTCTTGCCTTTCACCCGCTTGGCATGGGTTCCGCCAATCAGATGCAACGTGATCGGAAACATGCTCTTAATCTTCAATTTGGCCTCGCCCGGACTATTATGAATACCACCGAACCGGGCAGCTTGGTCACTCGACCCCACCTGCCGCGGCACATGAGAAGCCGCGCGGGCCGTACCGCCCCTTTAACCATGCGCTGCACGATGCGCCCATCGTCCCGCAGTAGCCGCAATGCCCATGAAGCCGCCCCGCTACCGCGGCAGCAGCACAGCCTCAAACCACCGATGCCTCATGCCACGCACCAGGCCGAACACTCCGAAAAACAGGCCGATCAACGAAAGTCCCGCCGCCAGCGCGCTGTCTGCCCCTGCAAGCGCCGGATTGTGCACCCCGTAATGCAACCAGACCGCAACTGCGACCACAAAGACCAAACATTGCAACGTAAGAAAGCCGATCGTCCACGCCCTGAGAATGGGAATAACGATCATTCGCTTTCTGATGGCGCCAAAATACATAAAAAACAGAAAGACAACGCCGGAACTTATACCAACGACTACCATTAAATTTATATCAAAGTCTATACTCCTACGAAATATCAAAACTCCAGCAGTCATGAGTGCAAAAGCATAAGAATACATCGCACAAATCAAATAAAACCCGAAACGCTTCCCCTCAGCAAAACGATCATCATCACGTACCCTTGCATCGAATCGAAAGTTCTTCATTTCTTACCCTTTACCCGCTTGGCATGGGTTCCGCCAATCAGATGCAGCGTGATCGGAAACATGCTCTTAATCTTCAATTTGGCCTCGCCCGGACTATTATGAAGACCACCGAACCGGGCAGCTTGGTAACTCGACCCAACCTGCCGCGGCATATGAGAAGCGGCGCGGGCCGTGCCGGCCCCTAACCACGCCCCTGCACTATGCGCCCATCGTCCCGCCGCAGCATCGATGCCGGTGAAACCGCTCCGTATCGAAACATCCATGCTGGTCAAATCCGCCATCGCACCATCGCGAATATCGTGCCAATTAATTTCATCGTTGATCAGACCGATCGCATCAGCCGGCAATGCAACACGCGTCAGTAGCTTTAGATCGCGCTTGATATCCACCAGATTCTCCCGCAACTCATGAACGCTCTCCTTGAGGAACTCATATGAATCGCGTGCCGCCAGATCGCCCTCGGCGCCGATGAACGCCTCCGTCGCCCTCATTTCCCGCAGCACCGCTCTCGCGCGCGTCAGCATCTGGGCCCGTAATTCAGTCAAAAGACGCACATCGCGCGGAATACTGGATGCCAGGAATATATCGTGCGCAACCGCCGGCAATGCGATAATCGGCCCCCAAGTCTCGATGAAATTGTAGATTTTGCTCGATTTCAGGGACCGCGCGTAATTTGTTCCGGTGGCTTTATCAATCGCGTCCACAACTGTCATCGCTCCATCGGCCGTCAGAAGAGCCAACCCATCCACAGCTTCAACGCCCGTGAACGCCACCATGAAAATAACACCAGCCGTCAAAGTGGCATCCGCAGCAGCGGCGACGGCAACGCTGATCGCTGCGGTCGCGGCAGCTACCGAAAGATAAACGAACGCCGCGTCCGCCACGTCATTCGCCACCTCCCAAGCCATTTTACCAGCCGATACATCATCGAGCTTCGGCGCCGGCTTCTTCACATGATCCGCCGTCACGACCATCAGTTCCGAATGCCCGTTCGGATACGGCAGACATGGCTGGAGGAACTGGCACTGATCCCCGTCTCGCCACATGATCCCCATGTTCGCCGCACGCGTGACGCCAAGCTTGTGACCGATCAAACGGTTCAGCCCGATTTTCGCCCGGACCGGATTACCAAACGGACCGTATGAAATCATGCACACCCCCCACGTTACCGAAAAGCTAACAGTTTCCGTGCGCCCCGTCACCGGCCGTTTTCCACCCCGCAACCCCACGCGGGTCAATAACGCCCGCCCGCAACCCCGCCGCCGCTTGCCTAACCCCCCCCAATCCGCTACTGCCCGCCCCAGTCGGCACCCCTGGAGGCCGACCTTTTTTCATTGGTTAAAGGAGCGACACATGGCCAATTTCGAGACTATTGCGGCCGAGGATCGCGCGCGGGCCGGCAAGGGGGTGGCGCGTGCGACACGGCGAGCCGGCATGGTGCCCGGCGTGATCTACGGCGCGAAACAGGACCCGAGCCTGATCGCGATCGACCCGCGCGTGGTGATGCGCGAACTCAAGCGCGGCGGCTGGCGTTCGCGCCTGTACGAAATCGAAACCGCCACCGGCAAGACGCGCGCCCTGATGCGCGACGTGCAGTTCCACCCGGTGACCGACCAGCCCGAACACATCGATTTCCAGCGCCTCGCCGTTGGTGAGCCGGTCCGCGTCGCGGTTGCGGTCAATTTCATGAACGAATTGCTCTCGGTCGGCATGAAGCGCGGCGGCGTGCTGAACGTCGTGCGTCACTCGGTCGAAGTCTGGTGCGATCCGGATACGATCCCCGATCATTTCGAAGCCGATCTCGGCCCGCTCGACATCAACGACAACATCCGCTGGCACGATCTGAAGGGCACCGAAAAGACCCGCCCGACCATCATCGACCGCGATTTCGTGGTCGCGACGGTCGCCGCCCCCACGGTCATCGCCGAAGCAGCGCCCGAGCCGGGTGCCGCACCGGCGGCCGCACCGGCCAAGGGTGGCAAGGGTGGTCCGGCCAAGGCCGCAGCACCGGCCGCGAAGGCCGCTCCTGCCAAGGCCGCCGCCAAGCCCGCCGCCAAGAAGTAACCCGCCGTGAAGCTGTGGGTCGGCCTCGGCAATCCCGAACCGGGAATGGCGCGGCACCGGCACAACATCGGCTTCATGGCGATCGACATCATCGCCGACCGCCACGGGTTCACCCCCTGGCGGCGGCGGTTTTCCGGTCTGGTGGCCGAGGGCACGATCGGTACCGAAAAAATCGTCGCCCTCAAACCATTGACCTACATGAACGATTCCGGCCTCTCGGTGCAGCCGGCCGCCGCCTTCTATAAGCTCGAACCCGCTGCCATCACCGTTTTCCACGACGAGCTCGACCTCGCTCCCGGCAAAATCCGGGTCAAGCACGGCGGCGGTGCCGCCGGCCACAACGGGCTGCGCAGCATGGACCAGCATCTCGCCTCGCCGGAGTATTGGCGCGTCCGCCTCGGCATCGGCCACCCGGGTGACAAAGCGCGCGTCCACGGCTGGGTGCTGGGCAATTTCGCCAAGGGCGACGAGGATTGGTTGATCCCGACGCTGGAGTCGGTGTCGGATGCAGCGCCGCTGCTGGCGCAGGGCAAGCCAGAGGAGTTCATGACCAGGGTGGCGCTGGAGACGAAGGGGGTAGGGTAAGGGTTCTTTTTTGTAAAAAAGAACCAAAAAACTTTCTGACTCCAGTGCATTGCCCCTGACGGCCGTGCGCCCCCGAACCAGCAAATAAAAGTTTTTTGCTTCTTTTTTCCAAAAAAGAAGTCTTCTTCCTCACCCAACCACTAGGCAAAACCATGGGCTTCAACTGCGGCATCGTCGGCCTCCCCAACGTCGGCAAATCCACTCTGTTCAACGCGCTCACCGCCACCGTCGCGGCGCAGGCGGCGAACTATCCGTTCTGCACCATCGAGCCCAACGTCGGCCGCGTCGCCGTGCCCGACCCTCGGCTCGACGCCCTGGCGAAAATCGGCAAATCGGTGAAAATCGTCCCGACCAGCCTCGAATTCGTCGACATCGCCGGCCTGGTCCGCGGTGCCGCAAAAGGGGAGGGTCTCGGCAACCAGTTCCTCGCCAACATCCGCGAGGTCGATGCCATCGTCCATGTGCTGCGCTGCTTCGTCGATGACGATGTCACCCATGTCGAAGGCAGTATCGACCCGCTGCGCGATGCCGAAACCGTCGAGACCGAACTCATGCTCGCCGATCTGGACAGCCTGCTCAAGCGCGTCCCCAACCTGCAGAAAAAAGCCCGCGGCAACGACCGCATCGCCGCCGCCGAACTCGCTCTGGTCGAACCCATCCTCGCCGCGCTCGAAGCCGGCAAACCCGCCCGCACCGCCATCCCCAAGGGCGAGGAGGAAGCGGTCAAGCGCCTCAACCTGCTCACCGCCAAGCCGGTCCTGTTCGTCTGCAATGTCGAGGAAGCCTCGGCCGCCACCGGCAACGCCCAATCCGCGCGCGTCGCCGCCATGGCCGCCGCCCAGGGGGCACGGTCCGTCGTCGTCTCCGCCGCGATCGAGGCCGAGGTCGCCCAACTCCCGCTCGACGAACGCGCCGAATTCCTCGAAGGCCTCGGCCTGTCCGATTCCGGGCTCGACCGCGTGATCCGCGCCGGCTACGAGCTGTTGGGACTGATCACCTATTTCACCGTCGGCCCGAAGGAAACCCGCGCCTGGACCATCACGCGCGGCATGCTCGCCCCCGCCGCCGCCGGCGTGATCCACGGCGATTTCGAACGCGGCTTCATCGCCTGCGAAACCATCGCGTACGATGACTACATCGCCAACAAGGGCGAAGCCGGTGCCCGGGATACCGG
This sequence comes from Acidiphilium rubrum, assembly GCF_900156265.1. Lineage (GTDB taxonomy): Bacteria > Pseudomonadota > Alphaproteobacteria > Acetobacterales > Acetobacteraceae > Acidiphilium > Acidiphilium rubrum. The sequence continues at coordinate 24,392 of NZ_FTNE01000022.1, read as the reverse complement.
CAAGCTGCGCATCGAAGGCCGCAACTACACCGTCCAGGACGGCGATGTCCTGCTGTTCCGCTTCAACGTCTGAGCCAGCGCAATGACCGCGACCCGCGTTGCGGTGCTGCTGCCCTACCCGTTCGACCGCGCGTTCGACTATATCCTGCCCGACGCTCTCGTCACGACGCCCGGCACCTTGCCACAAGGCACCATCGTCACCGTCCCGCTCGGCAAGCGCATGGTGCCCGGCGTGGTGTGGGACGATCCGCCCGACGCCGCCATGCCGGACCAGCGCCTGAAACCCATCGCGGCCATCATCGACGCACCAACCCTGCCGGCAACCCTGCGCCGCTTCATCGATTGGGTCGCCAATTACACCATGGCCCCGCGCGGCGAGGTGCTGGCCCTCGCCCTGAAATCCAACCTGCTCGACCGCCCGCCCGACCGCTTCGGCTGGGCCGCGACCACCCCCACCACCGCAACCAGCCCCCGCCGCCAAACCGTGCTCGATACCCTCGCCACGCTCGACCGGCCGGACACCGCCGCCCTCGCCGCCGCCGCCGGCGTCTCGCCCGCCATCGTGCGCGCCATGGCCGATGCCGGGCTGCTCACCCAAATCCGGCGCGACCCCGGCGCCCCGCGGCTCGATCCGGATGCCGCACCCCCCACCTTCTCGCCCGAACAAGCCGCCGCCGCCGCAGCCATCCGCGCCAGCATCGATGCCCAGGTGTTCAGCGTCACCTTGCTCGAAGGCGTCACCGGCTCAGGCAAGACCGAAATCTATTGCGAAGCCGTCGCGCAAGCCCTGCGCCAGGGCCGCCAGGCCTTGGTCCTGCTGCCCGAAATCGCGCTCTCCACCCAGTTCACCGCCCGCCTCGCCGCGCGCTTCGGCGCCGCCCCCACCCTCTGGCATTCCGGCCTCTCGCCCGCGACGCGCCGCGCCAACTGGCACGCCATCGCCAACGGCACCGCCCAGCTCGTGCTCGGCGCGCGCTCCGCCCTGTTCCTGCCCTTCACCGATCTCGGCGCGATCATCGTCGATGAAGAGCACGAAGCCGCCTACAAACAGGAAGACGGCGTCATCTACCACGCGCGCGACATGGCGGTGGTGCGCGCCCGCCTCGCCGCCGCCGGCTGCATCCTCGCATCCGCCACGCCGAGCCTGGAATCCGCGATCAATGCCGAGGCCGGGCGCTACCGCCACATCACCCTCACCGCCCGCCACGGCGGTGCCGCGATGCCGAGCATCGAAACCCTCGATCTCCGCCTCGCCCCGCCGCCGCGCGGCAAATTCCTCTCCCCGGTATTGATCGAAGCCCTCACCGCCACGCTCGCCGCCGGCGGCCAGTCGATGCTGTTCCTCAACCGCCGCGGCTACGCCCCGCTCACCCTCTGCCGCGCCTGCGGCCACCGCGTCACCTGCCCCAACTGCACCGCCTGGCTGGTCGAACACCGCGCCCGCATCAGCCTGCTCTGCCACCATTGCGGCCACACCGAGCGCCAGCCCACCCTCTGCCCGTCCTGCAGCGCCGAACACAGCTTCGTCCCGATCGGCCCGGGCGTCGAACGCATCGCCGAGGAGGTCGCCGAACTCTTCCCCGATGCCCGCCGCATCGTCATGGCGAGCGACGTCATCACCACGCCCGAACAAGCCGCCGCCGCCACCCGCGCCATCATCGCGCACGATGTCGACATCATCATCGGCACCCAAATGATCGCCAAGGCCTGGCATTTCCCAGACCTCACCCTGGTCGGCGTGGTCGATGCCGATCTCGGCCTCGGCGGCGGCGATCTGCGGGCCGGCGAACGCAGCGCCCAGCTGCTCCACCAGGTCGCCGGCCGCGCCGGGCGTGCTGCCTTGCCCGGCCGCGTCATCCTGCAAAGCTTCGCGCCGGATCATCCGGTGATGCACGCACTCTGCTCGGGCGATCTCGCGGGCTTCCGCGCCGCCGAAGCCAGCTTGCGCGAACCCGGCCACTGGCCGCCGTTCGGCCGCCTCGCCGGCGTGATCATCAGCGCCGATCAGGCCGAAATCGCCGATGCCGCCGCCAACGCCCTCGCCCGCACCGCCCCCACCGACGATGTCATCGTCCTCGGCCCCGCCCCCGCGCCCTTCGCCATGCTGCGCGGCCGCCACCGCCGCCGCCTGCTGCTGCGCGCCCCCCGCACCATCGCTTTGCAACCGATCATCCGCGCCTGGCTCGCCCGCGCCACCCTGCCCCGCGCCGCCCGCATCGATATCGACATCGATCCCATCTCGTTCCTGTGATCTCCCATCTCATTCCTGACCTCGAATGCGTTGCGCGGACAGGATGCCTATGCTAGTGGCGCGCATCGCTCGAAGGAGTGAACGGACAGACGCGCCCATGGTGATTGCACGATCATCGCAAGACGTCCTTCCGGGGTTGAAACGTCAGAATGAACCGAGAGCAGGGTCCAACTTGTGTCGTCCACCATTGCCGCATCATCGCCCGCCGACCGCGCCTCCGGTCTGTCCGCCCGCTACGCCCGCGCGCTCTACGACCTCGCGGATGAGCGCAAGCAGCTCGACCAGACCGTCAACGAAATCTCCGCCCTCGGCACCCTGATCAGCGACTCCGCCCCGCTCCGCCAGCTCATCGCCAGCCGCTCGATCGATGCCGCCGAAGGCGCGCGCGCGATGGAAGCCGTGCTGGCCGGCCAGGGCTTCTCCGACCTCGTGCGCCATTTCATCGGCACCGCCATCATGAACCGCCGCCTGCGCGACCTGCCGGAGCTGATCAGCGGATTCGCGTCCTATGTCGCGGCAAAGCGCGGCATCATCACCGCCGATGTCGCCTCCGCGCATCCCCTCACCGATACCCAGCGCGCCCAACTCGCCGCCCGCCTCGCGGAAGCCGGCTACGGCCGCGTCACCATAAGCGAAACGGTCGACCCCAGCCTCCTCGGCGGCCTGGTTGTGAAGATCGGTTCGAAACTCTACGACACCAGCTTGAAATCGCGCCTGCAACGGCTGCGCTTTGTAATGAAGGGAGCCGCCTGACATGGACATCCGTCCCGCCGAAATCTCCGAAATCCTCAAAAAACAGATCGCCAGTTTCGACACCGAAACCGACGTGGCCGAAACCGGCCAGGTCCTCTCCGTCGGCGATGGCATCGCCCGCGTGTTCGGCCTCGCCAACGTCATGGCCGGCGAACTGGTCGATTTCCCGAACGCCGGCGTCAAGGGCATGGCGCTCAACCTCGAAAACGACAATGTCGGCATCGTCATCTTCGGTGAAGACCGCGCGATCCGCGAGGGCGACACCGTCACCCGCACCGGCAAGATCGTCGATGTCCCGGTCGGCAAGGGGCTGCTCGGCCGCGTCGTCGATGCCCTCGGCAACCCGATCGACGGCAAAGGCCCGATCGAGTCCACCGAACGCCGCATGGTCGAGGTCAAGGCCCCCGGCATCATGCCCCGCCAGTCGGTGTTCGAACCGATGCAGACCGGCATCAAATCGATCGACGCCCTGGTGCCGATCGGCCGCGGCCAGCGCGAACTGATCATCGGCGACCGCCAGACCGGCAAGACCGCCGTCATCATCGACACCATCCTGAACCAGAAACCGCTCAACGCGCAGGACGACGAGAACAAGAAGCTCTACTGCATCTACGTCGCGATCGGCCAGAAGCGCTCCACCGTCGCCCAGCTGGTCCGCACCCTCGAGGAAAACGGCGCGATGGAGTACTCCATCGTGGTCGCCGCCACCGCCTCCGAACCGGCGCCGATGCAATTCCTCGCCCCCTACACCGGCTGCGCGATGGGCGAATATTTCCGCGACAACGCCATGCACGCGCTGATCGTGTACGACGATCTCTCCAAACAGGCCGTCGCCTACCGCCAGATGTCGCTGCTGCTGCGCCGCCCGCCCGGCCGCGAAGCCTATCCGGGCGACGTGTTCTACCTCCACTCCCGCCTGCTCGAACGCGCCGCCAAAATGTCCGATGAATTCGGCGGCGGCAGCCTCACCGCCCTGCCGGTGATCGAAACCCAGGCCGGCGACATCGGCGGCTACATCCCGACCAACGTGATCTCGATCACCGATGGCCAGATCTTCCTCGAAACCGAATTGTTCTTCAAAGGCATCCGCCCCGCCGTCAACGTCGGCGCCTCGGTCTCGCGCGTCGGCTCCGCCGCGCAAATCAAAGCGATGAAACAGGTCGCCGGCAAGATCAAACTCGAGCTCGCCCAGTACCGCGAAATGGCCGCCTTCGCCCAGTTCGCCTCCGATCTCGACGCCTCGACCCAAAAACTCCTCGCCCGCGGTGCCCGCCTCACCGAATTGCTCAAACAGCCGCAATACAAGCCGCTGCCGGTCGAAGAGCAGGTCGTCTCCATCTTCGTCGGCACCCGCGGCTATCTCGATACCATCGCGATCGACCGGATCGGCGATTTCGAAGCCCAACTCCTCTCCGAGCTGAAAGCCCAGTCGCCCGAAATCATGGACGCGATCCGCAACGACCGTGAAATCAAGAAGGACACCGAGGCGAAACTGATCGACTTCATCAAATCCTTCGCCAACAGCTTCGCGTGATCGGCGGACCCAACCGATGCCCAGCCTGAAATCCCTCCGCAACCGGATCTCCAGCGTCAAATCGACGCAAAAGATCACCAAGGCGATGAAAATGGTCGCGGCCGCCAAGCTGCGCCGCGCCCAGAGCCAGGCCGAGGCCGCGCAACCCTATGCCACCCGCATGGCGTCAATGATGGCGGCCCTCGCCCAGGGTGCCGCCAGCAATCCCAACGCGCCGAAACTCCTGGTCGGCACCGGGGCGGACAAGCGCCACCTGATCGTCGCCGTCACCGCCGATCGCGGCCTCGCCGGCCCGTTCAATTCCTCGCTCAGCCGCGCCGCCAAAGCCCGCGTCCGCGCCCTGCAGGCCGAAGGCAAAACCGTCCAGCTCTTCGCGGTCGGCCGCAAGGGCCGCGATTCCTTCCGCCGCGACATGGCGGACATCATGATGGGCGACGTCAATTTCGTCGGCCGCAAAACCGTCGAGTTCAAGGACGCCGAAGCGATCGCCGATCGCATCATCGCTGCCTTCAACGACGGCCAATTCGACGTCTGCACATTGATGTTCAACAAATTCGTCTCGGTCATGGTCCAGACCGTCGCCGAAACCCCGCTCATCCCGGCCGCCGGCGGCCCCGCGAACGACAACGAAAAACCCGAACAATCCGGCACGGCCGACTACGAAATCGAACCCGATGACGGCTCCCTGCTCGACCGCCTGCTGCCGCGCAACCTCGCCATCCAGATCTACCGCGCTTTGCTCGAGAGCAGCGCCGGCTTCTACGCGAGCCAGATGACCGCGATGGATGGCGCCAGCCGCAACGCCGGCGACATGATCAACCGCCTGACCATGAACTACAACCGCACCCGTCAGGCCAACATCACCCGCGAACTGATCGAGATCATCTCCGGCGCCGAAGCGCTGTGAGCCCGAGATAGGAAAACAATATCATGGCAAGCAACAACACCGGCCGCATCACCCAGATCATGGGCCCCGTGATCGACGTTCAGTTCGAAGGCGAGCTCCCCTTCATCCTCAACGCGCTCGAAACCAAGGTCGGCGACCGCCGCTTGGTGCTCGAAGTCGCCCAGGAAATCGGCGAACGCACCGTCCGCTGCATCGCGATGGACAGCACCGATGGTCTCGCCCGCGGCGCCGAAGTGTCCGACACCGGTGCCGCCATCTCCGTCCCGGTCGGCCCCGAAGTGCTCGGCCGCATCCTCAACGTGATCGGCGAAGCGATCGACGAACGCGGCCCGATCGGTGCGAAAACCACCATGCCGATCCACCGCGACGCCCCCAGCTTCCAGGATCAGGCCACCTCCTCGGAAATCCTGGTCACCGGCATCAAAGTCATCGACCTGCTCGCCCCCTACCTCAAAGGCGGCAAGATCGGCCTGTTCGGCGGCGCCGGCGTCGGCAAAACCGTGCTCATCCAGGAACTGATCAACAATATCGCCAAAGGCCACGGCGGCGTCTCGGTGTTCGCCGGCGTCGGCGAACGCACCCGCGAAGGCAATGACCTCTACCACGAAATGATCGATGCCGGCGTGATCAAACTCGGCGAGAACACCACCGAAGGCTCCAAAGTCGCCCTGGTCTACGGCCAGATGAACGAGCCGCCCGGTGCCCGCATGCGCGTCGGCCTCTCCGGCCTCACCATGGCCGAATATTTCCGCGACGAGGAAGGCCAGGACGTGCTGTTCTTCGTCGACAACATCTTCCGCTTCACCCAGGCCGGCGCCGAGGTTTCCGCCCTGCTCGGCCGCATTCCCTCCGCCGTCGGCTATCAACCGACACTCGCGACCGACATGGGCGCGCTCCAGGAACGCATCACCTCGACCAAAAAAGGCTCGATCACCTCGGTCCAGGCGATCTACGTCCCCGCCGACGACCTCACCGACCCCGCCCCCGCCGCCTCCTTCGCCCATCTCGATGCCACCACCACGCTCAACCGCGCGATCTCCGAAAAAGGCATCTACCCGGCGGTCGACCCGCTCGACTCCACCTCCCGCGCGCTCGACCCGCGCATCGTCGGCGAGGAACACTACAACACCGCCCGCGAAGTCCAGCGCATCCTGCAAAGCTACAAATCCCTGCAGGACATCATCGCCATTCTCGGCATGGACGAGCTTTCGGAGGACGACAAACTCACCGTCGCCCGCGCCCGCAAGATCGAACGCTTCCTCTCGCAGCCCTTCCACGTCGCCGAGGTTTTCACCGGCTCGCCCGGCCTGTTCGTCGCCGTCGAAGACACCGTCCGCAGCTTCAAGGCCATCTGCGCCGGCGAATACGATCATCTGCCGGAATCCGCCTTCTACATGGTCGGCACCATCGAGGACGCGGTGAAAAAAGCCGAATCCCTCAACGCCAACGTCTGAGCCGAAACAACCGCATCATGACCCTCGCGCTCGAAATCATCAGCCCGGAACGCCTGCTGCTCGCGCGGCAGGTCTCCATGGTCGTCATCCCCGGCACCGAAGGCGACCTCGGCATCCTGCCCGAACACGCCAAACTCATCACCTCGCTGCGCGGCGGCATGATCGACATCTACGAGGACGATGAAATCATCGACCGCTTCTTCGTCTCCGGCGGCTTCGCGGAAATCACCGAAACCCGCTGCACGGTCCTCGCCGACGAAATCATGAAACTCGCGGACATCAACCGTGACACCGCCGCCGAACAACTCGCCGCCGCCGAAACCGAATACCGCGACGTCGACGAAGCCGACCCCACCGCCTGGCGCAACGCTTCCGATCGCCTGATCACCGCCCAGGCCCGCATCGACGCGCTCGCCCACCAATAAACCGGGGCGGGATGGCTATCGCTCGATACCCATCCCCAACCCCGTGACGCCGGGTTCGACAAATCCCGGTTTTCCATGAATACTGCCGGCGTGAACGACCGTCGTGCGATGCCAGACCCTTTCGACCCCCACCCCGCCTGGCTGTTCGATGCCGGTTATTACGCCGCCCGGTTCGCCCGCCGTCACGCTCAGGCGTTCGACCCCTCCACCCACGGCGATGCCTACGCCCATTTCCTGAAGTTCGGACAGTTCGAGGGGCTCTCCGGCCACCCCCTGTTCGACCCCGATGTCTATCAGGCCCTGGCGACCTACGACATCGCCTGCAGGATCGCACAGGATGGCCCGTTCACCACATTCCTGCGCCACAGCCGAGTGCCCGGCTTCACGCCCATCGCCTCCACCATGTTCGATCCCGCATGGTATCTCAAACGATACCCGAGCGTCGCGCAAGCCATCATGCAAGGCGTCTGGACCTGCCCGCTGCATCACTACCTCGCGAACGACTCGCCAACCGCGTTCGACCCGTCGCCGAACTTCTCCGAGCGCGGCTACCTGCTGGAGCACGCCGATGTCGCCCAGGCCGTCGATGCCAAACAATTCAGAAACGGCTATGCCCATTTCCTGGCGCATGGCCGCGATGAACAGCGGCGTTACGTTCCGGCGGGCGACGGCGGATCGCCGGGCGTCATCCCAGGCATCCCCGCATTACGGGCCTACCCGCTCGCAACGTCGAGCCATGCGGATGTCACATTGTTGCCGTCCCGCCGTGACGGCGCGGGTCGCTATGGATACAGCTTCGGCGTTCTCGACCGATCGGGCGCGCCCATCGCCGATTTCGCCCATCCCTGGTTCACCATGCGCCAGCCCAGCGAGACCCCTTCGCGCGATCACCGGATTTTTATCTATGGCGGCGTCCTCATGGACCATTTCGGCCATGTCATCCGCGATTCCCTGGCAAGCCTATGGTTCATCCGCGAGCGGCCCGACCTGCCCGTGCTCTGGCACTGGATCGATCTACCCGTGCCACATCGCGCATGGCCCGGCTGGCTTGAGCAGCTCTGGCGCCTTCTCGGCCTCGATCAGATGGAGCATGTCTTCGTCTCGGCGCCGCTGTCCGTCGCGCGAATCATCCTGCCGCAATCGGGTCTGGTCGCACCCGATCTCCTGCATGAGAGACAGGTCGACGCCCTGGCAACGCATCAGCCGCCAGACAACGCCCGTGACAACGCCCGTGCCAACGCCCGTTCCAACAACCGTGTCTGGCTGTCGCGCCGCGGCTTGCCGGCGCAATTCGGCCGGTTGGAGGGCGAAGATCGGCTCGAAGCCGCATTGGCGTCACGCGGCTGGGACATCCTGCGCCCGGAGACCCTGACTGTCGCGGCACAGGTCGACCGATTCGCCACCGCGGATGTCATCGCCGGATGCATGGGCTCGGCATTTCATGCAGCCCTGCTATCAACATCGCCCCGCGCCCGATTGTTGCTCGTCGAGCGCCCCGGCATCGGCAAGCCCTTCTACAATGCCGTGGCGCGCGCCAGAAACCTCCAACAAAGTTTTATCGCGCCGGCGCTGCGGCCCTACTCAAACGTCACCGCCTGGACAAGTTTTACGCTGGTCGACCCCTTGTCCCTGGCCGACGAAATCTGCGCCCAAGCCAACTGATAGCAAGACGTAGCAGGAAGTAGCAGGAAGTAGGATGGGCAGAGCCCTTGCGAAGCCCATCAATCACAACACCACAGCAAGCCGTACGATTTGTCTCCCGCGATCCCCACCAATCCACCCCCACCAAAACCCAAACCAAAGAGTCTAACAAACACCCTAACAAAACCCGTCTCACCCCCAACCCCACCACGTCATTGCGAGCGCAGCGCGGCAATCCAGCCCCGCCACACCCAACAACCTCAAATTCTAACGTAACCCCTAACAAACCCCTTTCTCACCCCCCACCCCCCATGCTTATCTCCCGCCATGATCTCGAACGCGCCCTTCATGCCCGCCGACCCGTCCGAGCGCTTCGCGATGATCTTCCGCGCCCTGCAACGCTCCGTGGCCGACAACGGCTACCGCCTCAAAATCCACGGCCC
>NZ_FTNE01000022.1:0-14764 GCF_900156265.1 Acidiphilium rubrum | reverse complement strand
AAGCGCCAGCCCAGCTTCATGGACCAATACAAAATCAACCCCGACGGCAGCATCGACTTCACGCCCGAACAACTCCGCGATATCCTCGGTCCACCCCCACCGCCCGTGCCGCCCTGGCACCAGCCCTTCGTCCCCTCCTTCAACGTCAAAAAACTCTGGCGGAAGGGGCCATGATTTCGCACGTCTATTTCGTTACGATATCAAAACGACAAGCACAAAAAGGCAAGGGAAGTTCTTCTTTTTTGTGAACAAAAAAGAAGCAAAAAAAACTTTGGTAATTTGGGCCCGTGCCGGTTCAAACGCCCGTGCCCCGGAGTCAGAAAGTTTTTTGCTTCTTTTTTACAAAAAAGAAGCCTTCCCTTCCTACCACATACCGCACCGCAGCAACCCGGTTCCAGCCGCACCCGAAATACTCTACAACACCCGTCTGCTCGATGAGGGACCACCACAATGCCCGACCAACAGCCGATCACCCCCGATCATTCGACCCGCTCCTGGCTCGACCGCCTCTGGTCCTCGATCGCCGATCACGGCCGCAAATTCGTCACCCTCCCCAACGACAACCTCCCCTCCCGCCAACGCGCCGAACTCCTGGCCGATGCCCTGCTCGGCGGCCGTGGCGAAGCCTCCGGCGCCGCCCTCGCCGCCGCCCTGCTCGGCGCACTGCGGGGCCTCACCCCGGCCGACCGCACCGGCTTCCTCGAATTCCTCGCCAACAGTTTCGAGCCCGACCACGCCCAACTCGCCGCAGCCGCAAGCGCCTACCTCGCCAACCCCGGCGCCACCACCGCCACCGCCCTGGCCGATGCCGCCGAACCGCCCCGCCAGGAATTGCTCCGCCGCATGAACATGGCCCCCGGCGGCACCGCCGCCCTGATCGAACTGCGCATGGCCGTGCTGGCCGAACTGCGCACCAGCCCCGAACTCGCCCCGCTCGATTCCGACCTGCGCCACCTGTTCGCCTCCTGGTTCAACCGCGGCTTCCTCGAACTCCGCCGAATCGACTGGCGCACCCCCGCCTTCGTGCTCGAAAAACTCATCACCTACGAAGCCGTTCACGAAATCGCCGGCTGGGACGATCTGCGCCGCCGCCTCGCCCCCGACCGCCGCTGCTTCGCCTTCTTCCACCCCGCCCTGCCCGATGAACCGCTCATCTTCGTCGAAGTCGCCCTGGTCCGCGGCCTCGCCGAAGCCATCGCCCCGCTGCTCGCCCCCTCACCCGACGAATTATCCGGCGATGGCGCCCTGCACGATGCCGCCGCCGGCGCCGATACCGCGATCTTCTATTCGATCAGCAACTGCCAGGAAGGCCTGCGCGGCATCTCCTTCGGCAATTTCCTGATCAAACAGGTGGTCGCCGAACTCCAGGCCGAACTGCCCCGCCTGAAACGCTTCTCCACCCTCTCGCCCGTCCCCGGCCTGCGCCGCGCCATCCTCACCTGGCTCGACCTGCCGCAAACCACCCCGCTCCTCACCGCTGAAGAGCGCGACACCCTCCACCGCGCCACCGCAACCACCCCGCCCGACGACGCCACGCTGCTCAAAACCACCCTCGAATCCGGCCCCTGGTGGACCCAGCAACCCCTGGCCACCGCACTCCGCCCAGCTTTGCTCCGCCTCGCCGCACAATACCTCACCGGCGCCTTCCGCACCCAATCGATCCGCCAGGACCCGGTCGCACGCTTTCACCTCGGCAACGGCGCCCGCCTCGAACGCATCAACTGGCTCGGCAACACCGCCAAGCGCGGCATGACGGAATCCTTCGGCATCATGGTCAACTACCTCTACGACCCCGAAGCGATCGAAGCCCGCCACGAAGCCTTCCTGCGCGACGGCACCGTCGCCCGCTCCACCGCGGTCGATCAACTGATGGTCCTGCCCGGCCAAAGCTGGCTCACCCGGCGAAAAAAGACCCCGATCGCCGCCGATAGCTGATCGCCAACCTTCGGATGCCTGATCAGGCTGGATGCTCGATGGCATCGGCCTGCTGATCATCCCGTTCGGCCGCGACACCACCGGCCACACCCTGCCCGAGTAGCAGCGTCAATCACAGCGCTATAGGCGAAACGTAACAATACTGACTATATGGATCATATGCTGAGCAGTTTACCAACCGATCTTCATGAACTCGACGAGGCGATCGGCCGCGCGCACGCGAGCCTTGCCGCAGAGCAGCGGAACGACGGTCATTACGTCTACGAACTAGAGGCCGATGCCACCATCCCGGCCGAATACATCCTGCTCGAACATTTCCTCGACCGGATCGATCCCGCCCTGCAATCCCGAATCGGCATCTTCCTCCGTGCCATCCAGGGCGATTCCCCGCACAACCCCGGCGGCTGGCCCCTGTTCCACGATGGCGCGATGGACCTTTCGGCCAGCGTCAAAGCCTATTTCGCCCTGAAAGCGATCGGCGACGACCCCGCTGCCCCCCACATGCGCCGCGCCCGCGAAGCCATCCTCGCCCGCGGCGGCGCCGCCCGCACCAACGTGTTCACCCGCATCCAGCTCGCCCTGTTCGGCGCCCTGCCCTGGCGCGCCTGCCCGGTCATGCCGGTTGAGATCATGCTCCTGCCAGACTGGTTTCCGATCACGCTCTGGAAAATCAGCTACTGGTCACGCACCGTCATCGCCCCGCTTCTGGTCCTGATGACCGAGCGCCCCCTCGCCCGCAACCCGCATAACGTCACCATCGATGAATTGTTCGTCACCCCGCCCGATGCCGTGACCGACTACATCCGCGGCCCCTATCGCTCGCGCTGGGGCCATGCCTTCAAAGCGCTCGACTCCGCGCTTCGCCCACTCGAACGCCATTTCCCCGCCCGCTCCCGCCGCCGCGCGATCCAGGCCGCAATCGATTTCATCACCCCCCGCCTCAACGGCGAAGACGGTCTCGGCGCCATCTACCCCGCCATGGCCAACACCGTGATGATGTACCACACCCTCGGCTACGCACCCGACCACCCCGATTACGCCACGGCCTGGCAGGCCGTGCGCAAACTCATCACCGATGCGTCCGATCGTTTCGCCGGCGCCACCTACGTCCAACCCTGCCTCTCACCGATCTGGGACACCTCCCTCGCCGCCCATGCCCTCGCCGAAGCCGCCGGCGCCGGCGATACCAAGGTTGCCGCCGCGTGCGACTGGCTGATCCCGCGCCAGATCCTCGACGTGAAGGGCGACTGGGCCCACCGCAAACCCGATGCCCCACCAGGCGGCTGGGCCTTCCAGTACAACAACGCCCACTACCCCGATGTCGATGACACCGCCGTGGTCGGCATGATCCTCGACCGCAACGGCGATCCCGCCCATCACGAGGCGGTCGAACGTGCCCGCCTCTGGGTGCTCGGCATGCAGAGCCAATCCGGCGGTTGGGGTGCCTTCGATTCCGATAATGAGTTCACCTACCTCAACCACATCCCCTTCGCCGATCACGGCGCCCTGCTCGACCCACCAACCGCCGACGTCACCGCGCGCTGCGTCTCCTTCCTCGGCCAGTTGAACCACCCCGAAGACCGCACCGCGATCGATCGCGGCGTCGCCTACCTCCGGCGCGATCAGGAGGCCGATGGCTCATGGTTTGGCCGCTGGGGCACTAACTACATCTACGGCACCTGGTCGGTGCTCTGCGCGCTGAACGCCGCCGGCCTCGATCACGACGACCCCACCATCATCCGCGCCGCCGACTGGCTGATCAGCAAACAACGCGCCGATGGTGGCTGGGGCGAGGATTGCGCAAGCTACGCCGATGCGCCGCGCGGCGAATACCACCAGAGCCTGCCCTCCCAGACCGCCTGGGCCCTGCTCGGCCTGATGGCCGCCGGCCGCCACGATCACCCCGCCGTCGGGCGCGGCATCGCCTGGCTGCAATCGGTGCAGGAGGCTGATGGCTCCTGGACCGAGCAGCCCTACAACGCGGTGGGCTTTCCCAGGGTGTTCTATCTGCGCTATCACGGCTACCCGCGGTTCTTTCCGTTGATGGCGATGGCGCGGTATCGGAATTTGTCGTTGGGGAATAGCGGGCGGGTGAGTTACGGGTTTTAGGTAAGAAGACAGCGGTTCTTTTTTGAAAAAAAGAACCAAAAAACTTTTGTTGATCTGGGCCTAGGGCGCACGGCCGTCACAGTCTCCGCACCAGAGTCAAAAAGTTTTTTGCTTCTTTTTTACAAAAAAGAAGCCTTCCCTTACCCTCGCCTTACGTGGATGTGGCGGAATGGTAGACGCTGCAGACTTAAAATCTGTTGCCCGTCAGGGCGTGCGGGTTCGAGTCCCGCCATCCGCACCATCACGACGTCAACCGCAGATAGATCATCGGCAGCCTCTCCGGCAGTCGCTCGATCCGGTCGATCAGCGCAATCCGGTGCCGCCCGAAAATCCGCCCGAAATACCCATCGCCGCCCGCATCCAACCCGACGCAGAACACATCGATCCCCCGCAGCGATAATTCCTGCACCGCGTGCCGCGCATCCTCGACCAGATAGCGCCGATCGCCGACATCGATATCCGAAGGCTCGCCATCCGAAATCACCAGCAGCAGCCGCCGATACGCCGCCTGCTGCCCAAGCTCGCGGCCGGCATGGCGCAGCGCCGCGCCCAATCGTGTCGAGAGGCTGCCGGCCAGTCCCGCCAACCGCCGCTTCGCCGCGCCATCGAACGCCCCGTCGAATCCCTTGATCGCGCTGTAGCGCACATCATGCCGCCCGTTCGAACAGAACGCCCCCATCGCAAACCGATCCCCCAGCCCTGCCATCGCATCACCCAGCAACGCCGCCGCCGCCCGCTCCAACGCGAGCACGCTGGTGGCCGATCCCGGCAGGCGGTCGTTGGTCGAATGCGACACATCGAGCAGCACCAGCGTCGCCAGATCCCGATGCCGCCGCTCCATCCGGCTGTGAATTCGTGGATCGGGCGATAATCCGGCCCGCAGATCGATCGCGGCTTCGATGCTCGCATCGAGGTCGAGCGTCTCCCCCTCGGCCTGACGGCGCAGCCGGCGCGGCCGGCTGACCCGCGCGTGTTCGATCAGTGCCGCCAGCCGATGCGCCAGCGGTGCATGCGCCGCGATGATCTCATCGATCGCCTCCTGCCGCCCCGCGCGCGCCGGATAGGCCCGGATCGTCGCCCAATGCGGCCGTGCCTGGCGGATCAGATGATCCCACTCGGGATAGGACGCGATCGGTAGTGAGCCATCCTCGGTCGTGGCGGCGGGTCGTGCCGCATTGGCCGGCTGATTGTCCGCCTCATCCGGCGGGCCGCGCGGCGGTTCGGTCTCGGCCGGGGTGATTTTCGCGGCTTCCAGCCAGGTCTCGGAGTCCGCGTCCGGCGGCGGCGGTTCGGTCGCGATCCAGATCCCGGCATTGTCATCGCGATACGCCGGTTCCACCACATAGGTCTTCGCGTTGAACGACACCCGCATCTGCCCCAGATCATTGCCGAGCAACCCGCCGATGCTGCGCGAAACCGCGGGACTGGCCCAATCATCGGCGGCGGCCAGAAACAGCGCGCGGCCCTTTTCGACCCAGGCGTCGCCATCGATATAATCTGGGTCGATCAGCGCCCGTGCCAGCCGCGCGAACAGCGCCGGTGCCATGCCGCCGCTGCCAGGTGAGGCGACGTGGAACGGCAGAAACAATCGCCGCAACCCGGGATACCGCCGCATCGCCAAATGCTCGACCCGCGCATCCTCGATCAACGAGATCAACGCAACCTGCAAAGGCTTCAGACTACCCTGGGTGAAGCGCGCCTCGGTGAACCGTATATGCGCCCCAGCATGCGCGATCGCGGCATGATACAAAAGCGTCGCCTGCGCCGGCGCAAAGCCACGAAACCGCTCCGGCACCCGCACCACGCCATGGCCGAAACTCACCCGCCCCGGCGGCGCCAGTGCTGGCACCGGCATCGATTGCAGCCGCGGATTGGTATCCCACAATGCGGTGACAAACCCGCCCAGCCGCCGCTCCAGCCGCGCGAACAGCACAGGCTCCTCTGCGCTCACCGCAGACAGGCATCCACCGTCGCGGTCAGCGCATCCCGCAGATCCGGATCGTCGGTGATCGGCAATATCAACGCCACCTGGCACGCCGCCGCCAGTGCCACGCCACGCGCGATCAACTGGCCGGCGTGGATCAGCATCCGCGTCGATGCGCCTTCATCGAGCCCATGCCCCTTCAGATGCCGCGCCGCCTCGCCGATCAGCACCAGCCGCCGCGCATCCTCCTCGGCAATCCCGGCCTCATGCGCAACGATCGCGGTCTCCAGCGCCCGATCGGGGTAGAGAAACTGCATCGCGGCGAACCGCTGCTTGGTCGATTCCTTCAGATCCTTCAGCACGCTCTGATATCCAGGATTATACGAAATCACGAGCTGAAAATCCGGATGCGCCGTGATCAGCTCGCCGGTTTTCTCGAGCGGCAGGACCCGCCGGTCATCCGCCAGCGGATGGATGACGACCGTGGTATCCTGCCGCGCCTCGACGATTTCGTCGAGATAACAGATCGCGCCATGCCGGACCGCCCGGGTTAGCGGCCCGTCGTGCCAGACCGTGCCGTTCGCATCGAGCAGAAACCGCCCGACCAGATCCGATGCCGTCATGTCCTCATGGCACGCGACAGTGATCAGCGGCTTGCCCAACCGCCAGGCCATGTATTCGATGAACCGCGTCTTGCCGCAGCCGGTCGGCCCTTTTAGCATCATCGGCATCCGCGCCGCGTAGGCTGCGGCGAAGAGAGCGATTTCGTTGCCCGCGGCACAGTAATAGGGCTCGGTGGTGATGCGGTGGGAGTCCAGGATCATAGAGATAGCCAATCAACGGAAGGTAAGACTTCTTTTTTGTAAAAAAGAAGCAAAAAACTTTTGTTAATCTGGGCTACGGGCGGTTTCAGCGGCACGGGCACAGATGAACGAAGTTTTTTTGCTTCTTTTTTTTCAAAAAAAGAAGTCTTCCTGTCTGCCTTCACTTCACCGATGCCCAGCATTCCCCTCGTTCGGCAGCCCATCGATCGGGCATTCCTCGACACCCACGGTCGTGCGGGTCATCGCCTCGACCATCTCGCGCGTGCCCTCGGGATCGCTGATCCATTTCTGATAGAAATCATACGGGCATTCCGCCACACCGGTGACACCCTCGCGCGAGTTGATCTTGCCGGTATAGCCGCGGTGCAGCAGCTTGAAGAGATGGTTCTCGCTCTGCATCGTCCGACGCGCATCGCGGATCAGCGAGACCGACAATTGTGCGTAGTTGATCCCGTATTCCTCGGTGCCGCATTCGCCCAGCGTCCGCCCATCGAACCCGACGATCGATGAGTGGCCGAAGTAGGAATACACGCCATCGAACCCGGTTGCGTTCGCGACAGCGACATAGACGTTGTTAGCCCAGGCCATAGCCTTGGCCATGATGATCTGCTGTTCCTTGGACGGATACATATAGCCCTGGCAGCGCACGATCAGTTCCGCCCCCTTCATCGCGCAGTCGCGCCAGATTTCGGGGTAGTTGCCATCGTCGCAGATGATCAGGCTGATCTTCAACCCTTTCGGACCGGTCGACATGTATGTGCAGTTGCCCGGATACCAGCCCTCGATCGGCACCCACGGCATGATCTTGCGATATTTCTGCACGATCTCGCCCTGGTCGTTCATCAGGATCAGCGTGTTGTACGGCGCCTTGTGCGGGTGCTCCTCGTGGCGCTCACCGGTTAGCGAAAACACGCCCCACACCTTGGCTTTCCTGCAGGCGGCAGCGAAAATATCGGTCTCCTCGCCGGGGCAGGACGAAGCGGTTTCGTACATCTCGGCGCTGTCGTACATGATGCCGTGCGTCGAATATTCCGGAAAGACCACCAGATCCATCCCGGGCAATCCGGTCTTCATGCCCACCACCATGTCCGCGATTTTCTGCGCGTTTTCCAGCACCTCGGCGCGCGTGTGCAGGCGGGGCATTTTGTAGTTGACCACGGCGACGCCCACCGTGTCCTTGCTGCTCGAAATGTCACCGTGAAGCATAGGTCCGTTCTCCAGAAATGATGGCCGATTAACAAGAAACTCAAGCGAAAGCCGAACAACAAAAAACCCTCGTGTCGTCCACCTGGGGTGGCCGCTACGAGGGCGATATCGCCGTTCAATTGTCCACGGCGCTGTTGCCGTTCGTCTATCGTAACGCTTGATCCGACCTCACGATCGGACCGCGTCGTAGCTGCAAGACCTATCCGAGCAACTCGTGCGAGTCAATAATTGCCGCAGCTACCGCGTTGATCGTGACGCGACGGTCCATCGCCTGGCGGCGGATGAAATTATACGCATCATCCTGGCCGATGCTGCGCGTCTCCACCAGGATCGCCTTGGCACGCTCGATCGTGCGCATTCCGCGCAATGTTTCATCGAGCTTGTCGATCCGCGCGCGCAGGCGTTGTTCATAGGCAAACCTGATATGGGCATGCAGCACAATGGCCGGCACCACCCCTGGCGCCAGCGGGCGGGGCAGCAGCGCATCCGCCGCGATATTGTGCAATTGATCGAGCGCCGGCGCACCGGCGGGCAGCACCACCACCAGCGCCGCCTTCGCCTGGCCCGGCACCCAGGGCAGCCGATGCGCGAGGCCCGGCACCAATTCACTCACGATCACATCCGCCTCGACCGGATACGTCTCCGGCGCCGGCCAGCAATGGCGCACGCTGGCCCGGGTGCGCTGCAATTCGCGGATCAGCATTTCGCCTTCGGCACTGCGCGGCGTCATCACCACGATATCCAACGCCGCCAGCGCCGCTTCCTGCCGACCACGTCCCCCTGATTCGCGCCCCGGTTGTTCCCGAATCATGCGACTTGTGCCCCGTAGCCGACCAGATACGGATCGGCGCCGACCGGCACGCGGGACTGCCAGAAGATGTCGAATTTTCCATCCCCATTCGCCCGCCCCAGCCGTGTCCACAAATCCGTGTGGCCGCACATCGGGTTGATCGTGATCTGGCCCTGCGGCGCCTCGAACGCGGAACCCAGCACCATCGGGCGCAGGCAATCGGTCTCGATCGAATTGGTCATCGCCAGCGCGCGGGCAAAGATGTGAACCTGAAAATACGCGGCCTCGACGCACATGTTCGTCGTCTGATCCGACCCGAAGCGTTTTTTATAGCGCCCGACGAACGCCCGATTCACATCGGAATCGACCGCCTCGAAATAGGGTGCTGCGGTGATGTGGCCGCAACCGACATCCGGCCCCATCGCGCCGATCTCGGCCTCCGTCGTGGTCAGGCTCGCGATCGGCATGATGCGCGGATCGAACCCGGCATCGGCGTAGGCCTGATACAAATGCGTCGTCGCTTCGCCGACCACGGTGGAAAAAATCACGCTCGGTCGCAACTGCCCGCATTCACGCATCAGCGGCAGAAAATCGCGCCGCTGCGCCCGCAGGCCGACATAACGCTCACCCACCACGGCACCACCCGCCATTCGCACCAGTTCGCCGATCACCCGGTTGGACTCGCGCGGATAGATGTAATCCGACCCGATCAGAAAGAACCGGTTGCCGTAGGTCTTCAGCAAATACTGTGACAGTGCCACGCTGTTCTGGTTAGGCGCGGCACCGGTATAGATGATGTTGGGCGAATACTCGAACCCCTCATACAGCGTCGGGTACCACAGCAGCCCGTTCAGCCGTTCCACCACCGGCAGCACCGCCTTGCGGCTGCTCGACGTATAGCAGCCGAAAATCGTGGTCACGCCGTCATCGATCATCAGCCGCTTGGCATGTTGCGCAAACCCCGCCGTGCTCGAACCCGGATCGTAGTGGATCGCACGCAATTCGCGCCCGTTGATGCCCCCGGCCGCATTGATCTCCTCGATCGCCAGGATCGATGCCTGTAACTGCGTCTGCTCGATGACCGAAGTGATACCGGTTTTCGAGAACAACAAACCAACCCGCCACGGCGCGCCGGTCCTCGCCGTGGGATTACCCATGCGTGCAACCTTCCGATGCCAAGAAAATTAAATTTTATTTCGCCGCAGACTCCCAAAGCATTGCATGAAAGCGCAAACGCCCGCAAGGATTTTTCGCTATGCGCGGGCTGGACAAGGAAGTGCTTCTTTTTTGAAAAAAAGCAGCAAAAAACGTTCTGGATTTGGGGTACGGGCATTTGGAGCGGCACGGGCATAATATCGCGATTTTTGTGCTTCATGTTTGTTTGCAAACCACGACACCTTGCCTCCAAACCTGTGCGCCGCCTACCGTGATCCCGCGATGGCAATCACCCAACCACAGGAGCGATCCGATGCTGCGTGCCTTGAAGGCGGTGTTCGATGATCGGAGCGACAACATCCGCGGCAAGATCATCGCGAGCTACGCGTTCCTGATCGCGCTGAACATCTGCGCCTGGGCCGGCGCGCTGCTCGTGTTCCGGCACAATACCGTCCTGCTCGGGTTTTCCGCCCTCGCCTACGCCTTCGGGCTGCGTCATGCCGTCGATGCCGATCATATCGCGGCGATCGATTCCGTCACCCGCAAGCTGATGCAGGATAAACAACGGCCCGCCATGGTCGGCTTTTTTTTCTCGATGGGCCATTCGATGGTTCTCGTGATTGCCACCGCCGCCATCGCGCTCACCGCCATGACCATCGACCATCGCTTCACCATGCTCAACAGCGCCGCCGGCATCATCGGCACGCTGATCTCGGCGGTCTTTCTGTTCTCGATGGCCGCAATGAATCTGGTGATCGCGCGCTCGGTCTACGCAACATTCCGCGCCGCGCGCCGCACCGGGCGGTACGCCGATGATGATTTCGATATCCTGTTGAACAAGCGGGGCTTCATGTCGCGCCTGCTGCGACCGCTGTTCCGCCTGGTGACGCGTAGCTGGCAGATGCTGCTGGTCGGCCTGCTGTTCGGCCTCGGGTTCGACACGGCGACCGAGGTGAGCCTGCTCGGCATGGGCGGTGCGGAGGCGGTGAAGGGCGTGTCGGTCTGGGCGATCATGATGCTGCCGATGCTGTTCGCTGCCGGCATGTCGCTGGTCGACACGACCGATGGCATTCTGATGCTCGGCGCCTATGGCTGGGCCTTCGTCAAACCGATCCGCAAGCTTTACTACAACCTGACCATCACGGTCGTTTCGGTCATTGTCGCCGTCATTGTCGGGAGCGTCGAAACGCTCGGCCTGATCGCCAACGAATTCAGCCTGCATGGCCTGTTCTGGCGCACCATCGGTGCCGCGAACGACCGGTATTTCGGCATGATCGGCTTTCTGATCATCGGAATTTTCGTCGCGAGCTGGCTCGTCTCCACCCTGGTGTATCGGCTCAAGCGGCTCGATGAGGTCGAAATCGCGCTGGTCGATTGATCCTGAGAGCGGCCCAACGTTCTGGCTCGACCATCGGCACTGCGCGGCGGCAACCGCGCGGTCGCGGACATTGTCATTTAATCATCACGCGCGGGGCACCGGTTCCGTGCTTTAGCCTCCGGGCGCAATTCGCATGCGATTGTCCGTTCAAAACCAGCCGGGTGATGCCATCGATATGACTGAATTGACGATACCGGTCGATCGGCGCACACGGCCGATCGCGCCGTTGGCGTGCTGTCCGTCCGTCCAGTTCATCTATTTCGATGCCGGCGGCGGCCATCGCAGCGCCGCTCTGGCCCTGCGCCAGATCATCGAGCAGCGCTATCCGACCTGGCAGGTGGAATTGGTCAATCTGCAGGAATTGCTGCGCCCGGTCGACCCGATGCTGCGGCTCACCCGGCGGCGCGTGTCGTCCGAGACGGTCTATAACGGTATGCTCAAGCGCGGCTGGACCTATGGCTCGCTGCCGCTGTTGCGCGGGTTGCAGGCCGGCATCCGCCTGCGCGCCGCACCGATCGAGGCGCTGCTCGAAACCCATTGGCGCCGGCGGCCGGCCGACATGGTGGTTTCGCTCATTCCGAATTTCAACGGCGTGCTGTTCCGCTCACTCCGCCGCGTGCACGCCGAGGTGCCCTACGTCACGATCATGACCGATATTGCGGATCAGCCGCCGCGCTTCTGGCAGGAGGATCAGGACCAGTTCATCATTTGCGGCAGCGACAAGGCGGCCGAACAGGCGCGTGCGCGGCATTATCGGCCCGAACGCATCATGCAGGTGTCCGGCATGGTGCTCGGCCCGCGCTTCTATCAGGCCGCACGCATCGATCGCCGCGCGGAACGGCTGGCCCTGGGTCTCGATCCTGATCTGCCCACCGCGCTGATCATGTTCGGCGGCAATGGTTCGAAACTGGCACTCACCATCGTGGAACGCCTCGCGCGCCTGCCCTTCGCGGTGCAATCGATCGTGATGTGCGGCCATAACCGGCTGCTCGCCGCACAACTCGCGCGGACCGAACGGTGCTGCGCGGTCGGCTTTACCGACCAGGTGCCGCACTATATGCGCCTCGCCGATTTTTTCATCGGCAAGCCGGGGCCGGGCAGCATCAGCGAGGCGCTGCATCTTGGACTGCCGGTGATCATCGAGCGGAACCGCCGCACCATGCCGCAGGAACGCTATAACGCGGAGTGGGTCGCCCAGCACGAGGTCGGTCTGGTGATCCGCGATCTGCGCCATGTCGGCCAAGCCGTCACGGTTTTGTATCGTGATGATCGGCTGCACGTGTTCCGGCGGAACGCGCTTGGACTGCGTAATCGGGCCCTGTTCGAAATTCCGGACCGGTTGGCCTCGATCATGGATCGGTCGTTGATGCCGTTGCTGAGGTAGGGTGCGGTAAGTGCGTGAAGGAAGCACTTCTTTTTTGAAAAAAAGAAGCAAAAAACTTTCTTTAATTTGGGCTATGGGCATTTTCACTGGCACAGTCCTGGATCAAGAAACGTTTTTTGCTTCTTTGCTGTTCACAAAAAAGAAGACCTTGCATGACGTTGCTTTCATCGCTGCTCGCCAAGGCCCGCTTGCATCGAAAACTACAGTGGCGCATTCTGACCTGAATTATTCGTGCATGCCACGATCATGAAACGCCCAACGAAGCGAGGAAACATGGATTTCATCGGTCAGGTCATCGGCGTGGGGCCAAAACGGCGCGATGTTTTGCGCGCGGTCGCCGCCGGTGCGGCCGCCGGCATTGCCCTGCCGCATTTGGCATCGGCGACTATCGCCCCACCGGCGGTTTCGAGCTATCCCGCCGAAGCGTTCCGCCAGACCGAGAAAAATCCGGCCCTGCAAGCCATGTTCGGCACCTCGGCGTTGACCGATACTGCCGATGTCAGAATGGA
Source organism: Acidiphilium rubrum (assembly GCF_900156265.1). GTDB lineage: Bacteria > Pseudomonadota > Alphaproteobacteria > Acetobacterales > Acetobacteraceae > Acidiphilium > Acidiphilium rubrum. Next base: position 1,550 of record NZ_FTNE01000022.1, on the reverse strand, counting down.
AGCGCCCGATATCGCGGAAAACGGCGCGGTCGTGCCGATCACGTTCGATGCCAACCTGCCTGGCATTACCGCGGCCGGCGTGCTCGCGCTCGATAACCCGTTCATTCTCGCCTGTGCCTATAAAATCCCGGCCGGCACCAGCCCTGCAATCTCGAGCCGGATCAAACTGGCCAAAACGACCAACGTTATCAGCGTCATACAGTCGAAGGGTCAACTGATGAGCACGTCCAAGCAGGTCAAGGTTACCCTCGGCGGCTGCGGTTGAAGGAGACCGGAGATGGCTCATCAAATCCTGGTCCATGCCACGACATCGGGCGATACCACCACGGTCGAAGCCCTGATCAAACACCCGATGGACAGTGGCTTCGTCCGTGACAAAGCCGGCAAGATCATCCCGCCCCACTACATCGAAGTGATCGAATTCACCTGCCAGGGTAGAACCGTACTGACCGGCTACTGGGGGCCGGCGGTTTCGAAAAACCCGTTCATCAAATTCTCGTTCAAGGGCGGTAAGGCCGGCCAGCCGATCGGCATCGCCTGGGTCGACAACAAAGGCGAAACCGCCACCAGCACGGCCAATATCGTCTAACGTCACCTCCCAGCATGAACCGCCGCACCGCGCTGATCGCCGCCGCCCTGATCGCGACACTGGGGATAACGCCTGGACGCGCCGATGCACATCCGGACAATGCCAATCCGTTCGCCACTCATAAGCTCGTCCTGCAACTGTCCGATGGCTCGATGGACAAGCAGAATGCCATCATCAGCGCCGCCAACTCGGTCCTGAAAGATTATCCGAACACCGTCTCGATCGTCGTCGTCGCATTCGGACCCGGCGTGCGGATCCTTTATGCCAACGCCCCCCTGCGCGAGGCGGTCGATAGTCTGGTTTCCCAAGGTGTCGAGTTCGATGTGTGCATGAACACGATCGACACCATCAAGCGCAAAACCGGCCACGCACCGAAACTCAACCCGCACGCCACTCCGGTGCCGTACGGTATTCCCCGGATCATGGAGTTGGTTTCAGAGGGCTATATCCTCGTCCGCCCGTGACGACGGGCGGGGGTTAGGCGGCGCGATCCGGATCGCTCAGATCAAGGTGATAAATCACGCCACGGACCGCCGCCGGATGCGGCGGTCCTGGGTCTGATCAGAAGATTTTGGCGACCTGGGCGAGGAAGATCACGTTGTTCTTGACGCCGCCGCGCACGCGGACATCGGTGGTGAGCTGCGTATTCCGTTGATCGCGATCATCCATTCCGGTCGATCGCGATCACTGGTTCCGTTGATCGCGATCATGATGTTCACCATGCCTGAGGCGGGCTTGGGGAACGGCATGACGCGGTGTTGTGGGATACCACTGACGGTTGAACAGGTGTCATTTCTCGATGGTGTTCGTCAAGTCAGATGAAGGGGTGAGGGTCTGGCGTTTTCGAAGGCTTTCTCCTTTCAGTTCGATGCGGTGGGCGCGGTGAACGATGCGGTCGAGGATGGCATCGCCGAGGGTTGGGTCGCCGATGATTTCGTGCCAGCGGCCGATGGGAACCAGG
>NZ_FTNE01000054.1 GCF_900156265.1 Acidiphilium rubrum | reverse complement strand
GATGGCGTCTATCTGCAGGCACGGATGGAACCGCAGGCAGAGTGCATGCTGGTGCTGATCGGCGCCACCCCCGAGGGCCGGAAAGAGTTGATCGGTTTTCAGGTGGGCATGCGGGAAAGTGCGCAGAGCTGGCACGAGCTGCTGGTGGATCTGAAGGCCCGGGGTCTGACCATCGCACCGCAGGTCGCCACCGGGGACGGGGCGCTCGGCTTCTGGAAGGCGATCGAGGAGGTCTGGCCGAGGACATGCCATCAGCGCTGCACGGTCCACAAAACCGCCAATGTGCTGAACAAGATGCCGAAGGTGCTCCAACCGGCCGCCAAGGCCGATCTGCGTGAAATCTGGACGGCGCCGGATCGTGCGGCGGCCGAGGCGGCGATTACAAAGTTCGTTGAGAAATACGGCTTGAAGTACGACAAGGCGGTGACCTGTCTGGTCAAGGACCGTGATGCGCTGCTGACCTTCTACGATTACCCGGCCGAGCATTGGGAGCATCTGCGGACCTCCAACCCGATCGAGAGCGTGTTCGCCACCGTTCGCCATAGAACGGTCCGAACCAAGGGCGCGCTGTCGCAGGACACCGCCCGGTTCATGGTCTTCAAACTCGTCACAGCAGCCGCCAAAACCTGGCGCAAACTCAACGGAGAAAACCAGTTGCCCAAGGTCATCCAGGGCATTACTTTCCGGGACGGCGTCGAGGTGATCGAGACGCCAGCACAGAACGCCGCCTGATCACCGCCATCACCCAATTTCCACCATAGCTCTGGGGGCTCTGATTCTATGCTCTGAAAACGACAAGGTCGTCATTTTTAGTAGCCGCTGATGTGCGAGCAGACGGGGTGAGTGGTGACGAGGAGGGTACTATGTAAACCTTTCCAAAGCCCCCTTGAGATATTCTTGAGCAAAAACTAGAAAAAGGTCTTAACCAATAGCCCCTTTTTTTTTATTTCCGTGCCAGTTATCCCCGTTATCCACAGAAACTATGTCCCAACTACAGGTAAAGTATACCGGTTTTTTTATAGGTCAAGTTATAGGGTTAGGCGGGGGGTAATCGCCCGAAGGATTTGGGGGGCGACCGACCGAGAGTCGCGGAGTGATCGCCCGAAAACGTGGGGGGTGATCGCCTGTTGATAACATTTCTTATTCACAGCGGCGAATTAGCGACTCGGATCTCGGTGATACTCTTTTCTCGTGTGGCCTAGGTTTAGCGGAGATTTATCGTCCACCCAATGAAGAGGGGGTAATCGCCCGAATTATCTAGAATGGGGGTGATTGTTCGAACTTGTGGGCGACGGCTGTAAGGGGGGCAATCGCCCGAACTTGATTGAGTGGAGAGGGGGGTGATCGCCCGAACTGGCGCCCGCGATATGTTTGAGGGGGGGGTGATCGCCCGAATTGATGTGCTCGATACGCTTAAGGGGGGGCGATCGACCGAACTGGCGCCCGCGATACGCTTGTGGTGGGGGGTGATCGCCCGAATTGACGTGCTCAATACGCTTAAGGGGGGGCGATCGACCGAACTGGCACCCGCGATATGTTTGAGGGGGGGTGATCGCCCGAACTATCCCCGAGGACTACGCCGGTAATCGCGGTCTTGATGGCTGATCTTAGATGGTGACCCAGTCGGCGACCGCGCGGAATACAGGGGAAATCCGGACTACGTATCGAGGTACCACTGAAGGCGAGAGGGCCTACCTGACTAGGCATTAACTGCTACGCTGGGCACAGAGAACTTCTTATGAACAACTCCTTCCCGTAGCGGCAGGCGGCGCAGACCCGACCGATACCGACGATCAAGGGCGGGAAGCGGAGATGCGGAGTTGCAGATGTGCTCAACGAGCGTCGATCTGAAATCATCATGGTAGGTCGTGTAACACCTTGCTCGTCGACGGAACCCTCAAGGAGGTCCAGCCACCGGCCGCCGCTAGCCTGGGTTCATCACAAGCCCCAAACCCGAGTAAGATCGGGAAGCGGCCCTCGCATAGACCCTGGCATAGGGTTGGACGGCATTAAAAGGGGGGGTAATCGCCCGACTTAGGAAAAAGGGGGGGGTAATCGCCCGAACTGCCCGAAAGAGGGGGGGTGATTGACCGAGTTAGACTCCTGACCGTTCACTCTGGCGCAACGGTAAGCCCGTTGGTATTTTTTGCCCGCCGACGGTACAGACTCAACTAGCCTCCAGCCTCGCGCCGCCAATGATAGTTTTGGGGACCGGCGGCCTCGATGGCAGTAGTATGTAGCCCCCACGAACCTCGTCCATTCGCGCGTCAGGATAGACGGCCCGAACCGACAGAAGCGAGCGTTGGAAAGTTCGCTTGAAATCTCGCGTATCGTGATATTCCTGACCAAACTGGCTCGCGAGATTTGCCCATGTGACGCGCTCTCCGGTCACGCGTGCTACTCGGTGTAAGCGGTGCGACAGCCACGTGTAGATGTCGAGGGCAAGAGACGACCCTTGCAGCGCTGCCAAGGCACGGGGATCCAGAGGGACTGCGGCATCGACGAGTGACTCGTAGAATTTCGTAGTGAGTTGGATGATTCCGGCTTCCAGATCGTCGCTGCCATCTGGTGCTCGCCAGGTGGAAAAGCGCTCGATAGGTTTGGCATCGATGGTGGTGTTCCCATAGCCGAGTGTCATACGACACGCCGAAAGCGCCCGCATCTGCAATCGAAAAGTTCGGTAGTCGCGGCCGTTTGTGCCGATGCCGATCCGCCGCATGAAATCGTGGAGCGACCGCCCTACTTCAACCACTGGTGACTTCGTCCGAACGGCTTCCGTGCTGATGTGGACGAGTGCCAACCGAGGCTTGGGACCGTAGGGCAGGGGTTGCTGCATCCAGGTCTGGTTGGAGTAGAGGCTCCCCGCCTCAACTAGCAGGGACGCGATCCCATTCCGGCGCTCGAATCGTAGGCCTTCAGTGGCCCGCCTAGGCAACCCGACCTGACACAGGACCGTATGCAGGAAATCGGGCCGTTCGGGAGCGGTCTCCGCGATTTCCGTGGCAAAACGAATGATTCTGGCGGTCTCTCTGCTCAGAGGTGCAAAGAGGTCGCCTTGCCCCTCGCTGCCCTCGTGGCCCTCGCTACTCTCAGTCATCTTGCTTCCTCCCCCGGCGGTACCACGCCTCCATCGTTTTCAAACTGGAGTCCGGTCCGTTCAAACGCTGACTTGATCGCTGCCTTGATGGCAGGAAGGACGATGGCGCCTCGCTCAAACCTAATCACGGTGGAACGCCCAACCTGGGCGGCCTGAGCCAAGTCATCGACAGTGAGTTTGACCGCAGCTCTCGCCATCCTGCACTGGGTGCTCGTAATCATATCAAGGCCGATTCTTCAGTTTATCTGACACCTACGGTATCAGATGAATCCGAGCCGGCACAAGAAAAAAGGGGGAACGGCCGAGTCGGCGCCAATGGAGTGGGTGGTAACTCCGTGTTCGAAATTGAGATTCATCCGTTTCGCTGAGTCCGTTGGCCATCATTAGGGCTTTGCGTCGGCATTCGCGAGTTCATCGGACAGGATCGTGAGTCCCTCGACCGAGAGTTCCCGCAGCGCGAGGGCGAGCATCGTGGCCCAGCGCGGCACGGTGGCCCGATCTCGGCACCAATTGTTGACTTGGCGGGCAGTGACGCCGCTGAGGCGGGCGAAGCCGGCCTGGCTGACGTCTGCTTGGCTCAACAGGGCGGCGAAAGCTGACCCAGAGATCGTTTCCATAGCTTCTACATAGAACGCAGTTCTATGCCAAACGCAAGCCGATGGCCTGCTGTCTATGACAGGGGGCGACCTATGCGCGATAATGACTATTATCGCGCGTAGTGCAATTATTTGGGTTGCTATCGCCCCGATGCGGGCCTATCGGTCGAATCATGGTCGATCAACATTCCGAATCGGGTCGGACTCTCGACGGTGAGATCCTGGCCGATCCCGCGGAAAACCCAGGCATCGCGGTCGCGCCGGCCCTGACGCCGGCTGGCCAAGCGGCTCTGGCACGGGCGCAGGCGTTCGCGCGCCAGGCGGTCTCGCCCGCGACCCTGCGCGCCTACAAAGCGGACTGGACCCATTATGCCGCATGGTGCGATCAGACCGGCTTTGTCCCGGTACCGGCAACCCCGGCCGTGGTGGGTGCTTATCTCTCCAGCCTCGCCGGCTCTCATGCGCCGACCACGATCCGCCGGCGCCTCGCGGCGATCGGCACGATGCACCGGTTCAATGATCTGCCGTGGAACCCAGCCCATGGCGATATCCAGCATCCGCTGCGTGGCGCGCTCCGCAATCACGGTCGCGCGGTGCAGAAGGCGGCGGCATTGACACTGCCGATGCTGCGCCAGCTGGTCGCCACCTGCGATCGCACCGCGCGCGGCCGGCGTGATCGCGCGTTGCTGCTGATCGGCTTTGCAGCGGCGCTGCGCCGCTCGGAACTGGTGGCGCTGCAGGTCGATGATATCGCCGAGGACGCACGCGGGCTGCGGCTTCGCATCCGGCGTGGCAAGACCGATCAGGCAGGGGAGGGGGCTGAGATCGGCGTGCCGCGTGGTCGCCATGTCGAGACCTGTCCGGTCCGGGCGTTCCAGGACTGGATGGAGATCGCCACCCGCAAGTCAGGACCCTTGTTCCGCCGGATCAGTACCGGTTACACCATCGGGGATGTCGGGATGCATCCGGATGCGGTGCGGCGGATCCTGGCCTATCGCGCCGAGATGGCCGGGCTGGTGATCGAGGGGTTCGATCGCCTGAGCGCCCACGCGCTGCGCGTCGGCTTCATCACCGAGGCCTACGCCAAAGGGGTGCGTGACGAGGATATCATGCGCCACACGCGTCACCGCACCCAGAGCGTGATGCGCGGCTACGTCCAGCGCGCCGGTCTGGTCAGTGACAGCCCGGCCGGCATGCTCGATCTCTGATGGCGCTCCGGTTTCCGTGGGAGACCGAGCCTGATCCGCCCGAATCGGTCATCACGCCGGCGCGCCAGCCTCTGCCGCCCCCGCTGCCGAAACCCCGGGGGCGTCGGCCGTCTGGCCCGTCCCGATCGGATACACCGCAGACCGCGACGCCCATTTCGATCTGGCGGTATCACCACCTGACGATCAAAGGTCCATCGGCCGAGCTCGAGGCGTTTGCAACGGCCGCGCGGGGCCCCGGTATCATTCCTTGGGAGATGAATGGTGCGGCGATCGAGGAGGATATTTTTATCCGCGCGGTGAGTCACGCTGGCGGGCAGCGGAGCCTCTCGGTCGCGGGTTGCCGTATTCTCGCCCGTCAGTTCCGGGATCGCATCGAGGCCCGCGAGGCCAGGGCCCGAGACCGGATCGGGGTCAGCCGCGCGTGCCCGTTCGATCTGCAGGTCCTGGTCCCGATCCCGCCTGCGATCTTGACGCTCGGGCATGATCATCCGACCGCGCTGGCCTGGTTGTCCCGCCATTGGGGGATTAGCGATCTGCCACGGCAGGTAATTGTGCGCCCCGACGCGGGGCCGGGGAGACGACAGAAAACCGGTCATGGCGTTCTCGGGTATGGGTTCTTCACGGCGGAGACCTCCCCGCGACCAGCACTCACCGCCATTGCCGAGGCCTGGCCGGGTCTGAAATTCCAGCTGCTGCCGATCACAACGGATTGATCGCCACTATGGATGGGTCATCCGGCACGGTGGACGGGGCAGGGGAGGGGGGATCGCCGCATCTGACGCTGGATGGGTTCGACGGATCGTTGGCCCTGCTACTGGCCCAGGCGCGGGCGCATCAGATTGATCTGTCGACGCTGCGTCTACCTGAACTGATCGACCAATTGGCTGACCGATTGGAAAGGGCGCGGGCGACAATCCCGCTGGGCCATCAGGCGGATTGGGTGGTGATGGCATCCTGGATTCTGCTGTTGCGGTCTGACCTACTGTTGCCACGGGATGCGCCGGCGCAAGAGGCGGCGGAACGACGTGCGTCTGACCTGCGGGACCGTTTGGTCGCGTTGCAGGAAATCCAGGCGCTGGGCGCGTGGCTGGAGCAGCGGCCGCAGTTGGGACGGGATGTTTTTCCGCGTGACCGATCCGAGGCGATCGGGAGCGTGGTCGGCGGTTCCATCGAGGTTGATATGATCGCCTTTCTCTGGGCGTGTCTGGAACAGTTCGATGATCCCGCCGACGCCGTCGATACACGGCCAATCTATCGTCTGCCGGCACTGGACCTGTATGATATTCCGGAAGCCCGCGACCGGATCCTGCGACTGCTGGCCGAAAGCGGAGGGGCGCTCAGCCTCGGGCAGCTGTTGCCGGGCCCCAACCAGCAGATGGCTCAACCCCAAACGGAAACCCGTTTGCGTCGGCGCTCGGCGTGGTCGAGTACGTTCGTCGCTGGCCTGGAGCTTGCCAAACAAGGCGATGTCGAGCTGGCGCAGGCGGAAGATTTCGATCCCATCATCGTCAGCGTCAGTTCCGGCGACCAACCTCCGCCGAATATTTCTTCGACGCCTTCCGCTTCGCCGTAGCCCAATCCTCTCAGTGTCTGACCGAAAATTAAGGTGAGTGATTTCAGTCCAGGCCACATGATCCTCCATTGTCTTCGCAACCAATAGAGAATCATAACCAACTGAAATCACTCACCTTAATTTTCGGTCAGACACTAAGGGAAACTGACAAACGGGGAGTTGATCAGTCGGTGCTGTGTCCTCGCGTCATGCTGCGCAGCCAGAGGGCCAAGGCAAGCGCGCTCAGCGGCGGCACGCCGAGGCCGAGGAAAGCGAATTTCCAGCCGAGCCACCCGATCAGCGCGCCGCCGAGCGCGTTGGAAAATGCGGCACCGATGCCCTGGACCGTCATGACGAAACCCAGGATCGTCTGGGTCCGGCCTGAGCCCCAGGACAGATCCGCCGCGAGGGGTGGCGTGATGACGCCGATGGTGCCGGCGCCGGCGGCATCGAGGATTTCGACCGGAATCAACCAGATCGGTGCGATCCCGAAGGCGGCGACTACGGCGCGGACCGGCAGCAGAGCGCAGGCGCCGATCAGCAAGGGCACGCGGCCGATTTGTTCGGCGAGGCGGCCGGCGCCGATCGCGACGCCGATCATCGCAAATTGCGAGACGATGACGCAGAGCGACATCCAGCGGGTTGCGTCGTTGCCGTGGGCGCCGCCGAAATGGGCGAGGCGCAGGCCGAGCAGGGGTAGCATCGCGCCGTTGCCAAGGTTGAAGAACAGCAAGGTGACCGCGAAGATAAATACCGGCCGCTGGCGGACGAAGTCGCGGAATCCCATGGGTTCGCCGCCGCTGGCAAGACCGATGCGACTGCTGGCGCCGGTCGGGGCTTTCAGGATAACGAGGGTGATCAGGGTCAATGCCGCCATGCCGGCGAGGACGAGCAGCGGCATATTGGCTCCGTAGTGTCGGGCGCCGAGGAAAATCAGGATGGCGGCGGAGACGTTGCCGGCGTTGCTCCAGGCGGAATTTCGCCCTTGCTGGCTCGGGAAATGGCGCTTGCCGACATAGAGGATGGTGGTGGCGGCCATCGCGGGTCCGACCACGGCGGCACCCATCGCCTGGATCATCTCGCCGGCGATGACATAGGGTAGGGCATGACCGATGACCATGGTCGCGACGCCGAGCAGGATCAGGGAAGAGCCGGCCATCACCAGGCGTTTCGGCCGACCGAACCGGTCGACCAGTGCGCCGCCCGGCGTGTTGAGCAGCAGGCCAAACACGCCGCCGAGCGTCATGATCAGGCCGATGCGCTCGGGCGACCAGTGCAGCGCCTCGGCGAACCAGGTGGGCAGAAACGGGCCGAGGCCGCCAGCGACATCGGCCAGGAAGAAATTCACCGCCGCAGAGGAAGCAGGGTCGAACATCGCTCTTGGATATCGGATTGGTGGGCTTCGGACTGTCGCTTCTGATATAGGGGCCGATCACCTGCTTGATGTTCCCGCGTCCGAATTTAAGGGCGTATTTCAGTCGTATGTGGATAATCCGGCAACGACGTTCCATGTGAATATGAATGGTTTTATTGGGGATTCGACTGAAGAGATGATCAACAATGAAATTGGGTCTGGCTCGTATACGGGATACGAGTTGCAACAGCTCAACGCCGCTGGACGCTTACCCCAGGTCAACTTCTACCAAAATGGAGCCGGAACGTTGGTTCCGAACCCCTTCTGATGAGCAATAATCCAATATTTCAGTCAACGAGAAGTTTTGTCCTTTTCAGCTACAACGCTGGCCATGGCCTATTGTTGCTTAGAAGCCGAAAGACAAAAGAAAACCCGACTCGCATTGACGTGCTGTTGCAGGATGTCCGTGCAATGGAGATTCGTTCCTGGTTTGACGGCGTGACTATTGAGGAGGTTGACCAGGACTATTTGAGCGACTTTCGAAGCAACCCTGTCGATATGATTGAACCCGGAAATAAGGTTTATTCTGTCACCGGGACCGGCTGGCACGGCTTTGTGGTTGGTGGGATTCTTTCTGCGCGAGAAGACGAAGGCGAATATATGGCGCCCAGCGGCTTGATGTGAATTCGGCATCCCCTCCGGTCCCTGAATGCGGATTCCGGAGAATTCGCCCATTGATTCCGATTTTAATTCGCCCACCATTCCGACCTTTATTCGCCCAGGAATTCCGAGATTTATTCGCCCGGGTGGTGGTCTCTGTGGCTACTGATTTTGTTGCTCTCTCGTTCTCCTGGGGTCAAGCGTTTTTTGGGCTGGACTTTCTGGTCTTACGCAGGCTTTCGCCGCTGAGTTCGATCCGGTGGGCATTGTGGATCAGACGGTCGAGGATGGCGTCCGCATAGGTTGGGTCACCAATCACGTCGTGCCATTGCGCCGGCGGAATTTGACTGGTGATGATCGTCGAGCGGCGCCCGTAGCGTTC
>NZ_FTNE01000048.1 GCF_900156265.1 Acidiphilium rubrum | reverse complement strand
GGCCGCGATCATCAGCATGCGAAACCGGATGATTTCGTCGAGCCCATGGATCACACGCCCAGGCGCACGAGGATCATCGATGCATGCGGCCAAACGACTTGCGATGCCGAGCCGTTGCTCGATGGCGCGTAACCCCAGCAACCCCCCGTCGGAGGAGAGCAGATCGCCGTCGAACCGGGCCTCGATCGACTTGCCGGCGACAGGTGACAGACCAGGGAGAATTGGAGTATTTGCAACCGAGGCGAGCATGGTGTTCCGTCGTGGTGAAGTTTTGTCTCAACAACAAATACTTACAACGAATCAACGGTTTACGCTATGCTCGCCGACCTTCATGCATAATGCGGGCTAGCTACCTTTGGAGCATACCGACTTTCCATAACACCCGTGCGCCGACACCTCTCCAAAAGGCCTTGACTAGATCATAGCATATGTTCACAAAATCAGCATATCAAAAAAGCAGGATATGGGATGTTCACAATATCTCTTGTGGGTCAAAAAGGCGGCACCGGGAAAACGACCGTGGCGGTAGGTTTGGCTGTTGCGGCTTCAATTGCCGGCATGGTCGCCGCAGTCATTGACGTTGATCCACAGGCGAGTGCCACAAATTGGAAAGATAGGCGAGCTGCTGAGAATCCGGCGGTCGTGTCGGCTCAGGCTAGCCGATTGAAGCAAACGTTGGACGCTGCACGGAATGGTGGGGCAGAGTTTGTGGTCATCGACACGGCCGGGCGTAACGACGATAGCGCCTTGAATGCAGCTCGCCTATCGGACTTGGTGCTCATCCCGACACGCGCAAATGTAGTGGAAATCGAAACCTTAAAAGCCGTTTCCGACCTCCTACGGATCGCGGGTAATCCCAAAGCCTTTGTGGTGCTCAATGGTGTTCACCCAGCTTCCACAAAAACCGCTGATGATGCGCGGGAGATGGTACGTGCTATTTTTGGATTAGAATGCGCCCCGGTCCACTTATGTCATAGGCAGGCCTATGCAGAAGCGCCGATGACGGGGCAGTCGCCGCAGGAACTAGATGCGGACGGGAAAGCTGGTGTTGAACTTGACCGTTTGTTCAGGTTTGTTATTGAACATGTGAAAAAAGGAACATTTGAACATGTCTAAAGTCTCAGCTCTTCAGGCCTCATTGGAGAAAAGCTCAGGCAAGCCGTCAACACATATCCAAGCTCCGTCCTCTACTGCGATAGCGAGCTTGTCGGGGCCGCAAAGCGTCTACAAGGCGCCAAGCCGAGAGGGAAAAATCCATATTGGCGCCTACCTCCATCCCGACTTTAAGCGTTCACTTCGCTTAGTACAGGCGCAGACCGGTGAGGATGTGCAGACAGTTGTTATCCGAGCGCTGAATAACCTGTTCAGCGCGCATAATGTGCCGGTAGTAGATCAAAAGTGAACTTGTGAACACGCTTGATCCCTCCACTGAGCGAGCGGCTCGTGCTTTTATAAGCGCGATTGGAAAGTTATACCCGGTCACGGGGGCTATTCTTTTTGGCAGCAGGGCGCGCGGTGACCACAGCGCCGGTAGCGATGCAGATCTCGCCGTTCTGCTTCCAGGCGTTCATGGTTCGACCATCAACACCATGCTTGAAATGATTGATGCCGCATATGCGGTTGAACTTGAGAGCGGTATTGTTGTTTCCCCACTACCCATTTGGCAGGATCAATGGGACCATCCAGAGCATTTTTCTAATCCCAGCTTAATCCGCAATATCCAGCGTGACGGTATTCCTCTGTGACGCCAGCAACCCTGCTGGATAAGGCTGATCGGGCGATTTCCTCGGCCGAGGTTCTACTGCTTGATGGTGATGCCGAGGGGGCCAGCAATCGCTCCTATTATGCGATGTTTAATGCTGCCCGAGCTGCATTAATCCTCGTGGGCGCCCCACCAGAAGTGACGGAGGGAAAGTCGCATAGCGGCCTCCATGCAGCCTTCAATCAGTATGTGATCAAACCTGGCTATATATCGCAGGCCCTCGGTGCCGAGTTTCGGCGTGCTGAGAGACTGCGTCAGATCAGCGATTATCTGGGTGATTCGATCGAGACCGGGAAGGTGGAAATTACGCTCAACCATGCGCGCGAACTTGTTCACAAAGTCAAAAATGACTTTGTGAATTTTCAACCTTCTGATGAAGCATAGTTGGCTCAAGCTGCGTGCGTAATCTCGTGTTCGGCCATGGCCAGATCATAGGCGACCTGGAGGTTCATCCAGAACAGCGCCGAAGTTCCAAACCGACCCGCCAGTTTTAGCGCGGTCTGTGCCGTGATGCCTCGATCGCCATTCAGGATGTCGGTGATCCTATTGGGTGGCACGTTAATGTCGCGGGCCAATGCGCGAGCGGACATGTGGAGGGGAGCCAGGAATTCCTCACGCAAAACCTCGCCTGGCGTCACCGGAGGAAGTTCTCCGGCGAGTGCCACGTCATCAAAGTTCATTCCGTTCAGTGCTTCGCGCAGGATAGCCATAATTCACCTTCCTTAGTGATAGTCGGTAACCTCGACACTATGCGGACCATCGTCATGCCAGACGAAACATATCCGCCATTGGTCATTGATGCGGATCGAATGCTGGCCGGCGCGATCGCCCTGCAAGGCTTCGAGCCGATTGCCTGGGGGCGTGTTGGTGTCCTCCAGCTTTACAGCCGCATCAAGGATTAAAAGCTTCCGCCGGGCAGCGGCTAGAACGTCCGTGGGAAAGCCTTTCGGCGTCCGGTTGGCGAATACTGCCGCTGTCCGTTTGTCGGCAAAACTCTTAATCATTATGATATGTGTATCGTAACACGTATCATACCGCAAGCGGTATCGAAAGCGAGACCGGCCAGAAAAATCCCAAAAAATCTGGACATTCGGGTCCAAATGCTACGAAATGGCGGATGCCTCGAATGTGGCGGCGATTCGTATCACCGTTTCTATGGGGCCACGGCAGCGATTCGCGTTGTTGTGGGAGATTAACCTTCTGGCTGGAGACTTATAGCCCAGAAATAGCAAAACCCGCCTGAAAGGCGGGCCGTGCATACCGGCCGAGGCCGGGGAAACTCTGTCTTGCAAACGTGAGAATCCCCCAAATCGCCGTCTTTTGCAAGTGTTTTCTTGCCACGGGCGGACTTGTGCCGATTTCCGGCCGCTTCGGGTTGGTTGCTAAGCAACCTGACGGGGATTTTTGATGGATTTGATTGGGATTTTACCGAATCGCTACAGCCGGCGCCGGGAGAAGGTTTTCGGCAAGGGGCGGTGTCAGCCACTGGACCGCAACGCGAAGGCGCGGATCACGGTGTATGCGCGGGCCTGGTCGGCCCGACACAAGCGGCCTGGCCAGCACCGGGGGCCGCTGACGCGGGCCTATCTGGAGGTGCTAGCCGCGCTGCTATGGGGCTTCCACAACAGCCGGGACGGGCGGTGCTTTCCGAGCTACGAGGCGATCGCCGAGCGCGCCCAGTGCTGCCGGGACACGGTGTATGAAGCGATCAAGGCGCTGGAGGCGGCCGGGATCATGACCTGGGTCAACCGGCTTGTGCGGGTGCAATTCCGGGAGAAGGATTTGTTTGGCAATCTGGTGCCGCGCACCAGGCTGATCCGTACCAGCAACGCCTACGTGTTCCGCGATCCATTGTCGTGTGCATCACACCCGAATCCGGTGGATCGAGGTCGGGGAGGCGGGCAGAAAACGACAGATTCAGTCGCTGTTTCTTCCAAGTCGGAAAATCCCCCTGGAACACAGAATCAAGATTTTTATAACCTTTCTACCGAACCAAATGGGTGCGAAACACCACCCTCAGAGGGCCTGGGTCGAGCACTCAAACGGCTACAAACAGCAATGAGGATGGAAACCGCCATCGCATAAAGCCAAACCCGGCAATCTTTAGCCTGTCTTCGACCTAAGTGGCTGCGCCAGACGCCGCTACGCGGCGGCCTACGGCGCTCCCGCGCTGCGCTCGCCCTGGCGTGGACCGTCATGCGTTGTGGCACCACCGCAAAGCGGCAATGGGGAAAGAAACGTTTAGCCCGTTTAAGGCAAACGGTGGGGAAAATCGCTTTGAAGGTTTGGCCGAGATCAAGTTTCTGATTTTGCCGCTTCGGTTGTGGTTATCGGTGTAGGTGAATCGGCTTTTGGTTTCAGCAGATCGGCGAAGAGGTCTTTATCCTCATCGCGTGTGAGGAATCCCGGCAGCTCGCGCCGCAGCCAGTCGGCGAGGCGTTTAGAGAACTCGTCATCGCCGCTGTGTTCGATGCGGTGCAGCACCAGGGCACCGAGCAGGATCTTGCGCCGAGTGTCTTTGGCGCGATCCTGTTTTGCCATGCGCGCCTTGAGTGTTTTGGCGCGGGCTTCTAGCTGGGCGATCTGTTGTTCGAGCGATAGTCTGGCCATGATCCCGTCATCCTTTTGATCGGTTTGTTTGTCGGTCTTTAGTCGTTGGTAGTTGGTCAGATGCTGTCAATGGATGGTACGATAGCTCCGTCGTAGTGCGCGTCAAATCCCGACCATGTGAACGCTAAACGGTGCATCCATAGCGCCATCACTGAGCGAACGAGGTGAGAGTAAGTGCGCACTTACGAGTTGCTACGCAACTCAGTGCTAAGTAAGATAGAAGCGTCATGGCGATCTATCATCTGAGCATGAAACCGATCAGCCGGGCGTCCGGCCGCAGCGCGGTTGCCGCTGCGGCGTATCGTGCGGCCGATCGGCTGGAAAACGCGCGCGATGGCATGGTGCATGATTTTACCCGCAAGGCTGGGGTCGAGCATGCGGAGATCGTGCTGCCGGGGGATACGGTCGGTGTCGATGGGTCGGTTGTGGCGAGGGCGGGACCGGACTGGGCGCGGGACAGGTCGGTGTTGTGGAATGTGGCCGAGGCTTCGGAGAAGCGCAAGGATGCCAGGGTCGCCCGTGAGATCGAGGTTGCGTTACCCCATGAGCTATCGGCGGAACAGCGGCTGGCGTTGACGCGGGAGTTCAGCCAGGCGCTGGCGAAGCAGTATGGGGTGGCGGTGGATTTTGCGATCCATACACCGCACGGCCACACCGATGTCCGGAACCATCATGCGCATATCCTGATGACGACAAGGCAGGTTGGCGCGGATGGACTCGGGGACAAGAGCGCGCTGGAGCTGGAGAACAAGAAGCTGGTGGCGCTAGGGATGCCCACATCACATGAGCAGCTCCGCGATATTCGGATTGGCTGGGAGCAGCGGACCAATGCGCATCTGGCACGGGCGGGGCTGGATGTGCGGATCGATCATCGGTCGCATCAGGAGTGCGGGCTGGACATCGAGCCGACGCAGCATGTCGGGGTGCATGCGACACAGATGCAGCGGCGCGGGATGGACGTGTCGCGGGTCCGGCTGGACGAAGAGGCGGCGAAGCGCAATGCGACGCTGATCCGGGAAAAGCCTGAGCAGGTTCTGACGCTGATCACCAATGAGAAGAGCGTGTTCGACCGGCGGGATATCGCGCGGGCGCTGCACCGGGCGGTGGATTGGCATGGTGCCGGTTCAGGGGCTGGTCCTGATGCTGGCGCTGATGCTGGTGGCGCAGAGGCGTTCCGGGTGGCCCTGGCGCGGGTGATGGCCTCGCCGGCGCTGGTCGAGTTGCAGCCGGCGCAGCGTGACGAGCGCGGGCGGGAGATCGAGCCGGCGCGGTATTCGACGCGGGAGATGGTGGAGATCGAGCGCGCGATGGCGGCGAGTGCCGATCGCATGGAAGAAGCCCGAGGCTTTGCGGTGGCGCCGCGGCATGTGGATGCGGCGATCGGCCGTCAGGATGGGGCGATCCGGCGGGCGGGCGGTGATGGCCTGGCAGCCGAGCAGCGGGCGGCGATCGAACACATCACCGGGCCGGAGCGGATCGCAGCGGTGGTGGGTCTGGCCGGGGCGGGCAAGAGCACGATGCTGGCCGCGGCGCGGGAGGCGTGGCAGGCGCAGGGGTATCAGGTGCATGGGGCGGCACTGGCGGGCAAGGCGGCCGAGGGGCTGGAGGAGAGTTCCGGGATTGTCTCGCGCACCCTGGCGTCCTGGTCACGGGGCTGGGAGCGCGGGTTCGATCAACTCGGACCGCGTGATGTGTTCGTGATCGACGAGGCGGGGATGGTGGGTTCGAAGCAACTCTCCCGGTTCATCACCGAGGCGGACCGGGCGGGGGCGAAGATCGTGCTGATCGGTGATCCGGAGCAATTGCAGCCGATCGGGGCGGGGGCGGCGTTCCGGGCGGTTGCCGAGCGAGTGGGGTACATTGAGCTGGAGGGGATACGCCGCCAGCGTGAGTCGTGGCAGCGGGCGGCATCGGTGGATTTTGGCCGGCACCGGACAGCGGAGGGGCTGGACGCCTATGACCGGCGGGGTGCTGTACGGTTCGAGGCGAGCGGGGCGGAGGCGCGTGCGGCGATCGTGCGGGATGTGATGGTGGATATGGCGGCGCGGCCGGATGGTTCCCGCCTGGTGCTGGCGCACCGGCGGGTGGACGTGCAGGACCTCAACGAAGCGATCAGGGCGGCGCGGCAGGAGCGGGGCGAGCTGGGGCGCGGTGAGGCCGGGGGCGAGAGGGTTTATCGCACCACCGAGGGTGTGCGAGCCTTTGCGCCGGGGGATCGGCTGTTGTTCCGGGAGAACAACCGCGCGCTCGGTGTGAAGAACGGAATGCTGGGCACGGTGGAGCGGGCCGAGGAGGGGCACCTTTCGGTGCGGCTGGACAGTGCGGCAGGGCCGGGTTCAGGTTCACGTTCAGGGCGGGGGCATCACCCAGCCGGGCGCGTGGTATCGGTCTCGATGGCGGATTATGCCGCTGTTGACCACGGCTATGCGACGACGATCCATAAGAGCCAGGGGGCGACGGTGGACCGGGCATTCGTGCTGGCCTCGGGAACGATGGACCGGCATCTGACCTATGTGGCGATGACGCGGCACCGGGATGGGGTGGCGCTGTATGCCGATCGGTCCGAGTTCACCGACATGAACGCGCTGACCGCACGGCTATCCCGGTCGCAGGCCAAGGAGACGACGCTGGATTACGAGCGGCCTTCCGAGGCGTTCGCCGCCTGGCGGCAGCGCTCGGTGGGTGCGTTCGGTGCCAGGCGTGGGTTCGAGGATCGGAGTACGGCCGAGATCGAGACGCCGGAGCCGATGCGGGCTCAGGCTAAAGCGCCATCGCAGGAGCGTGCCGCCGATCGGCCGGCCGCACCGTCCCCGGAACCGGTTGCCGAGGTGCCGCCGGTGCGCAAGCGGGGGATGTTCGATGGGTTGAAGCTTGGCGCCGATCGCGGCCGGCCGGGCATTGCACCAGGCGCGTTTGCCGGGGTGTCCCTGCCAGCACCGCCGCGTGGGCCGACGCAATCCGCGCCGGGATTGCCCGGCGCAGCACCGGCGGGTCTCAACCGGGCGATCGAGCGGTACGCACGGGCCTGGACGGACCAGGCGCGGATGGAGGCGCAGGGTTTGCCGGTACTGGAGCATCAGAAGATCGCATTGCGTGACACCGGGGCGGCCCTGGACGCGGCTAGGCCGGGATCGGTGCGGGATCTGCGGTTGGCCCTGCATTATGACCCGAAGACCAGCCAGGCGATGACCGAGCTGACGGGGCCGGCGCGGAGTGCGGCGCTGCTGTCTGGCATCGAGCACGAGGCGAAGACGCGGGCCGATCCGAATGTACGGGCACAACGATACACGGCGAACTGGAAAGTGTTGGAGGCCGCGCACAACAAGACCGATGCTTGGGACCAAGCGCCGTTCCGCGATGCCATAGCCCAGCGGCTGCAAAAGCTGGCCACGGTGATCCAGAAGGACGGTCCGGCCCAGACGGTGATGGCAGCCCAGTCGGCGCGGTTCGGGATCACGCCGGGGTCTCTGTTCATGCAGATCGTGCAGGGGCGGGATATCGGCCAGATCGCCACGCGCGCCCTGTCGCAGAGCATCAGCGCGGAGCTGGGTAGCGGGCTGAGCCGAGAGCGGAGCCGTAGCGTTGAGCGCGATCACGGTATGTCGATGTAGTGGGCAGTCAAAGCGCGCAGGGCATGGAGCAGAGCGCGAGGGGCGGAGAAAACAAGCGGATGGCCGGTCAGGAGGATGACGATAGCACCAATAACGCCACGCGGGCGTTCCAGGATTTGCATGCCGAGGTCATCGTCATGCGGCGCCTGGTCGAAGGGTTGCCCCATGAATGGGAGGACAAGCGGCCCCCGGATTACAGCCCTGATCTCGGTGCGATGCGCAAGGCCCTTATCGCGATGGAGCGGCGGCTGGGCGCGATCGAAGCACAACCGGCGCTGAAGGAAACGCCGGAGACCCATGCCGCCCGGATCGAGAATGCCGGGCAATCGGTGTTCCGTGACGCCGAGCGCGTACTGGGGAGGGCGGTCAGCGAGACGCGCGACGCCGGACGCGAGCTTGCCGGCATGATCGGCCATATGCGCGGCAAGGAGGAGCAGCGAGAATGGCTGTGGAGGATCGCGGGTATAGTGTTTGGTTTTACCCTGATCTTCGGACTGGTGGTGTCACCATTCCTGGCCAACGACCTGCCGTTTGGGTGGGATGGCACCGTCGCGTCAATCGTCATGGGCCAGCCGGATCGCTGGGATACGGGAGTGAAACTGATGCAAAAATCCAAACCGAACGCCTGGAACACCCTGTTGGCCGACTGGAATCTGATCAGCGGAAACAAGGAGAACGCCAAGGCAATCGCTGCATGTGATGCCGAGGCGGTGAAATCTCACAAGGCTCAGGAGTGCCGGATCACGGTGCCGGCGGTGAAATAGGGGGTCCGGTAGCAACGGAACCGAAAGTGCGTTTCGGCCGAATTCCAATAACTTTAGAGGGACGGGTAATCCACGGGTAGATTGATGCATGGGTTATTGCACGAATACCACAGCATTTTGACCTGTTTCTGGCGAAAGTCTTCTGCCTGCATCAAACCCTCGTTTGTTGAGAAATCAAACTGTTAGGCGCTTGTGTAGGTTTTCTGTACCGCTGCTACTCAGACCCCGAGTATGAAAGTTTGAGCGACCGACTTTGCAGAGGATGGGCAATCGGTTAGCGTCGTCTCATGGCCGGAGAAAAGCCAGCAGCGCGGATAACGGACATGCACACTTGCCCGGACAGTGATGGGCCGGTGCCGCATGTCGGTGGCCCGATCATTTCCGGCTCGCCTAATGTGTTCATCGGTGGCCTGCCCGCGGCGCGGGTAACCGACAAGCTGACCTGTGTTGGACCGCCCGATACGATCGTGATGGGTTCGCCGACTGTGCTGATCAACGGCCTGATGGCTGCGCGCATGGGGGATCAGACCGCGCATGGCGGCGTGATCGCTGGCGGGTGCGGAACCGTGCTGATTGGAACAGCCGGAGCCGCAACATCATCGACACAGGGCACTGCTCTGACGAATGCGGCGAATGGCTCGGGGAAGGCTTTCTGCGAGCACTGCACGAAATGACCGGGCGAGTACCCGTATGAATTTAACCGAGCAGCGGGAACTGTTCTGGCCAAGCGGAGATACGCCGTCGGGCGTGATGTTCGCCGTGGTTGATGCGGCCCGCGATCCGAAGATCCCGGACTATCTGACCGCGCTCGGCACAGCGGATACCTGCCAGTGCCTCTGGCAGGGCGATCTGTTTCTCCGGGCAGGCGACACCGCTCCATATCTTGTGCGGCTCGACCGCGATGCGACGCTGACCCGCATCCTGATGATCGAGGGTGCCGGAAAGGGCTGGATGCTGCCGCTGCGCACGGAGGTCCCGTTCGAGACGCTACGTTCTCATTGCCGACGCTTTCCGGACGCGCAATTGCCGGACGGCCGCATCGTGCTGTTCCGCTGGTATGATAGCCGGGTGCTGCATGACTTGTTGCCGGCGCTCGATCCCGAGGAATGCCGGTCGCTGTTCGGGCCGATCACTACGCTCTGGACCGAGAATCCGGCGGGCGACCTCGTCGCGTATCAGGCACCACCCCCCGGCTCGACGATCGCCCTGCCGCCCGGCCTGTTCCCGATTCGCCCGACGGTCATGGACGCTATGACGCACCGCGAGCAGCGGACGATGGATCAGCGGATCGCCACGTTTCTGCAAAAGGAGTTACCGGAAAAGACCCGGTCGATCGAACCGCCCCGGTTGCTGGCCTGGGTCGGCCGCATGCGCGGGCGCGCGGCGCCCTATGGCGTGATCAGCGAACGCGGGCTGATGAAATGGATGCTGCTCGGCGTGTTCCTGGGACAGGATTTCGACGAGCAACCGGTGTTCAGATCGGTTCTGGAAAGCCCTGACATTCAGGGCATGGGTGATGAGCGGATCGAGACGATCTTTCGGGCAATCACGGCCCGGACCGTGTGGGACTGAGCTGTGGGTCCCGTTGTTCTACTCCCTCTGGAACCGTTGCTGTATGGGATGGCCGCGTACGTCGTGGCTAAACTCGGCATCGATGCAACGAAAAAGATGCTCAAGCATGCTTCCAATGCGGATGAAGCTGGGCAGAGTGCCCCTCCAACTCCGCTTCAATCGTGTCCTATTCCTGATAATGATGGTCCTGACTGCTTCGAACCGCCGGACCGGTCAGATCCTAAAAAACAAGCAGAGTTCCGGCGCCAGTTGAGGGCGCAGCAAGACGGTATCAACAAGATGTCGCCGCAGGACGTGATCGACGGCATTGATAAATATGCGACGGAAGGGCGGGGCGGCTACCCGGGCGAGGCAGCCATGCGTAAGGCGTTTCGTGTGGAGAGTTGGAACAACGAATTCGATCGAGTGCTTGAGGAAACCGGCGACAAGGCGCTCGCCAAACAGCAGGCGGATGAGGCGTTGCGAGGCACAGCGGCTTTGCACAACCCTGATCTGGTCGCGGGTGGGGGTCCCAAGCCTACCGGCATCGGCGGTGCCTCGGAAAATTCCTCTATAGGGTCTCAATGGGCGAAGAAGGGACCTGGCAGTCAATTGACCAGAGCACAGCAATTGCGAGAGGAGGCCGAAAAGGCCAAGGCGGAGGGCAAGCAGAAAATGGATGTTACCCTGGACGAATGCGAATAGGATTGGAAATGGACACCGACTGGTTTGCACAACTTCTTGAAGACAACGGTCCGCCTGAGCAGGCGATGCATCCGAAGCCAGAGCAGCTAGCCGAGCTCGAGGGGCGTCTGCCAGAGGACCTGTTGGCTTTCTGGCGACGCTACGGGATCGGGATGTGGAAGCAGGGCAAGTTTCAGTTCTGCCTGCCTCAACATTTCAACCCGGTAGTTGACCGTATCTTCACTGACGACGCACAGCTGACGCCAAATGAGACCCACATCGTGGGGTTTTCTGCCTTTGGTGAGTTACTGGCATGGAACGAGCAGCATCAGCGTCTATCGATCAACCTTCCTCTTTTTGCCGTGCGCGTGCCAAAGTTCAACGAAGACAAGCCAGGTAAGAGCTATCCCGTTGCTATACCGCTAAATCGTCTGGAGTTCGATAATTCTTTCAATTTCTTTGAAGACACGCCTGAGGCCGAACCTCTTTTTTCGAGAGCGCGCAAGCGCCTTGGCGAACTTTCCTTAGGTGAATGCTACGGTTTTGTGCCGGCATTACCTTTGGGAGGACCTGCGCGGCTCGACCATCTTCAACGAATGGACGCGCTGGTGCATTTCTCGTTTCTAGCCGACCTTGGGCGTTGCCGTTTGTTCGTTCGGCCTACGCCCGGCGCACAGGAGACCGTCGTCCGCCCTATTGGCAGTAGTTAATGGAAACGAGCTGTATTTTTACATAATCGAAGGTAGCAGTTTGTATGGAGTGGCCTGTGCGGCTGAGCGGAACAGAAAACCGGCATAAGGCGACCTACGGCTCGATGATGCGGTAGATCGTCGCGGGGTGAACGTCGAAGGTCCTGGCAACGGTACTGATCGACTTCCCGTCGCGGACGAGTTCCCTGGCCAATTGTTGCTGATCGGGGCGCATTTTCTTCGGCCGGCCGAAGGCGACGCCGCGCGCCTTGGCGGCTATCCTGCCGTCGTTCGTGCGGCTGATAATGAGGGTGCGCTCGAACTCGGCAATGCCTCCGAAGACCGTCATGACCATACGGCCTGAAGGGCTTGTCGTATCGGCCCAAGGTTCATCAAGCGACTGCAAACCGGCGCCTTTTTCGGTAAGGCGCTCGGCT
>NZ_FTNE01000050.1 GCF_900156265.1 Acidiphilium rubrum | reverse complement strand
TCCTCCTATATCGGTCTCACACAAGGACGCTAAGTCCTCCCCGACCCCCAACGAGGCCGAGGCTTTTTGAAGGATAATGACGATGTTTACGAAAACTCTGATGGCGGCGGTTGTGGTTGGTGTGTTCGGGCTGGGTGCGGTCGCCCATGCCGATCAGGGCATTGTGGTAATGCCGGCCAACCCGGTGGTTGCTCAAACCATGACGGCCGGCGGCGGCGAGCAGTATCCCAGCTTCGCCAATAACGGCACGCCGGTGGTCTCCGAGCGGGTAATCGCCAGCAACGGCGGGCAGAACTACCCGACCTTCGCCAACCCAACCAATGGCGGCACCAGGGCCGACTATGCGGCGCTCGGCACAGTCAATGGCGGCACCACTACACAATACGCGGCACTCACCGGCTTCAACCATAACGGCGGCTGATCCAGCGGCCTAATCCCGCCGCAGAGGAAAATTATTCTCATGTCCACCGAATCCACCCCCGAAAATCAGCAACTATCGCATGATACAAGCGCGGCCCGTGAAGCCGTAGGTATTTTCGATGATAACGCCTCGTTTCAGGCAGCCATCGATGATTTGCTGACAGCAGGTTTTGCCCGTTGCGAGTTGAGCGTGCTGAAGCAGGAGAAGAGTTCCGGCATTTGCGAACCGGCTGATGTCTCTGCCGATGATCCGCAAGCACCACGAACCGATTATTTCTGCCCGGAGGCCGAGGGCGGCGCGGAAGGCGGTCTGATCGCTGGCTTCGCGATGGTTCCCGCCATGGGGGCAGCGGCGGCAACCGCGGCGACAGGGGCGACGATTATCGCAACCGCCGGCGTCACCATCGCCACTGGCGGCACCGGCGCTTTAATCGGCGCGGCATTGGCCATTATGCTGGCGCGCCGGCATCACGCCAAGCTCGCCGCCCAACAGGAGCATGGTGGTCTGCTGCTTTGGGTTCACACGCGTACGCGCGACCACGAGCGCCGGGCGGTCGAAATTCTGACCCGCCATGCCGCGCATAATGTCCATTCGCATGAGCGGCCACTCTGACGGACAACCCGGCTCCGCAAGATCGGCAGGCCGCGCCTTACCTTATTTCAAAGAACATCTCGGAGAGGACCCAGATCGAGCGAAGCTGCAAGGGAATGCCGAATATGACCATCAGCACCCCCGCCCATTTCTGATCCTGCAATGGCGTGATGTTCCATTCGCAGATGACGTTCAGATAGGGCGCGTAGAAAACATGCGATGACCAGATCCAGACCAGCCCGATGACCATCATCGGCGTGCCGCCCAGCCAGCCGTACAAGCCGGCGCGCCAGGACGGGGTGATGGTCTGGCTGCAGGGCAGGAGCTGTGCCCAGAACATCAGGCCGACGATCAACTCGAACAGGCCGAGCGGCGCCGCAAACACGGCATGCGCAAGTGCTGCATTGAAAATGCCGGGTAGGCTGACCGCAATTGTGAAAAGCACAAAGGCACTGAACGCGACCCATGGATCGAACAGCCAGTCACCGATCACGGTGCGGCGCAACCCTGCGCGCCATTCGGGTGGAAGCCCCAGGAGCAGGAGCGGCGGCGCGATCTGGTTCAGCGCCATCATGGCGCTGCCATAGACCGCCATCGACGCCAAGGGATCATGCAGCCCATAAAAGGCAAGCAACATGACGGCGATGCCGGCCAGAAAGGATGCGGTCCGCAGCAAATCAAGCGCCGTGAAGATTCCGGCAGCCTGGTTCATGACACATCCAGCACATGGCGGATATCCTTTGACACTCCATCCCTGTCGCTGATTTGCGCTACGCCGTACCGGGTGCGCAAGTAACCGTGTGGTCCTACCAGGGCGACGACCGATGTATGATCGATGTAATCCGCATGTCCTGGTGCGCGTTTCCATGAGATGTTCCAGCTTTTTGCCGCTTCCGCGATTGCCGCCGGCGGTGCTGTGAGGCCGATGAAATGCGGATCAAACGCCGTCAGATAGTGCCGCAAAACGGGCGGCGTATCATGCGCGGGATCGAGAGTGACGAACACGACATCCACTTTGGAACGAAGTCCGCCCAGACCGCGTAGTGCCGAGGCGAGATCGGCCAGCGTTGTTGGGCAGACGTCTGGGCAGTTGGTGTAACCGAAATAGACCAGAACCGCATGGCCGCGCAGTTGCCCGAGCGAAAACTGTTGTCCCCGATCGGTTATCAGATCCAGCCGCGGCGCCAGCCGATGCGGCACCGGCGATCCAGCATAATCAAAGACGTTACCGAATTTCGAATAGGACCAGAAGCCGAGGGCAAGGGCGCTACAGACGATGACGGCGCGGAAGGGCGACCGCCATCGCGCGCCCTTCCGCACTGGATACACGCCTATTTCACCACACCATCCAACCGGGCGCGAAGGTTTGGTGCTGGAAGAACGGGATCAGCACCGGCAGATAGGCAGCCAAGGTCACCAGGAAGGTCAGCCCGGTGATCGGCCATAGATACTCGAGGATGCCGGCGAGACGCGAACCTTCAGGCCCGGCAAGGAATTCGGTAAAGGGAATATGCACCGGCGTCTCGTTTCGTTTGCCGCCGAACAGCGAGCCGAAGAACACGACATAGAAAGCCGCTGTCGCACCCCAGAGGATGACGCCGCCAACGCCCACCAGGATCAGCGGAAAATGCGCGACGCCATAGACGTGCATGTATTCGCTATGCGGCAGTTCCGACACCCAGGCGCGCCTCGGCACACCGAACAGCCCAGCCCAGTGCATGCCGAGTGAAAAGACGGACATGCCGATGAACCACAGCCAGATCGAGATCAAGGCAAGCTTCCGGCTGAACAAGGCGCGGCCGGTCAGATGCGGGATCATCCAGAAACTGAGTCCCATGAAGGTCATGGTAACGGCGGTTCCGACGGTGATGTGAAAATGCCCAGGTATCCAGGTGGTGTTATGGACGATGTTGTCGAGCTGGAAGCTGCCGTTGACGATGCCGCCGGCACCGCCGAAAATGAAGGTGATCATCGCCAGAACCTGTGCCGCGACGGAAGGGTTCTTCCAGGGCAGCGCGGTGAACCAGCCGATCCAGCCGCGCCCGCCCCGGCGCCGGCCGGCATATTCGAGCGAAAGGCCGAGCGTGAACGCGGTGATCAGGCTCGGCAGCGCCACCGAAAGCGTCAGCCCGGCAATGATCGCCTTGATGACCGGCGCGATTCCGGGATCCTGCAATTGGTGATGCGTCCCGACCGGCATCGAAAAGATCAACAGCAGGGCGAAGGTCAGCCTTGCCATCGGGTCAGACACCAGCTTGCCACCGGCTTCGCGCGGCAGGAAAGCGTACCAGGACACATAGGCGGGCATCAGCCAGAAATAGACGATGGGATGGCCGGTCCACCAGAACAGGGTGCGCCCGATAATTGGATCGACGTGTTTGGTCAGTCCCAGCGACCAGGGATCGAGCTGGACGATCAACTCGGCGGCGGCACCCAGAGCAGCCAACAGCCACATCAGCAGGGTCGCCGCGCTCATATAGGTGACCAGCGGCGTCAGCTTGCCGGGATTGGCGCGTTTCCAGCGCGTGCGCAAATCCATGACGGCCGCCAACGGCACCATGCTGCCGAGCGTGAGAAGCGTCATGCCGAAATAAAAATACGGGCTGCCCTTCAGGGGCGGGTAGAAGGTCCAGAGCACGCTCGATGAATTGTCGAACATCGCGTAGAGCAGCATGACGGCGCCGATCGTCATCAAGCCGAAACTGGTCCACCAGATCGGCATATTCGGCTCAAGCTCAAGCTCGCGCGCCGGCAGATAGACAAGCAACCCGCTGGTCACGAAGAAGGTGAAGACATAAGCGTTCAGCACGCCATGGATTGTCAGGCCTTCGTAATAGGATTGCAGCACCGGCCGCAGGAAAGGATAGGCATTCACATCCGCATAGTTCAGCGCCTGCAAGGGCCCGATTGCCGCGCCGATCATCAGCGCGGAAAATCCGCCGATCAGGAACAGCGACATCAGTCGCTTCTGCGCTGCCCAGGCTATGGCAGGAGCCGAATCGCGCTCCGCTCCGATAACAACGCTCATGTTGGTCTCCGATCCACGATGATCTCGCCGATCATCGATTGATGGGCGATGCCGCAATACTCGTTGCAGACGATGTGATAGATTCTAGCCTTGTCAAAGGTGTAGCTCACGGTTCCGACCACGCCGGGAATCGCCGTCAGGTTGATGGTGGTGCCCTGGACCTCGAAGCCATGGATAACATCGGCGCTGGTGACGTAGAAGGTGACGGTCGCGCCCTGCGGCACATGGATTGGGCTCGGCGTCCAGTACCAAAGCTTGCCGGTCACGTAGGCCGAATAGGCACTCGGACCGGTCTTCACCAACTTGCCGCTTTTGAACAAGGGCGAATCCGCCGGCGTTAGCGGGGATTTGTAGAAACCAGCACCCTTCGCGACCACGCCGAAATCAACGGCGACGAAGGCCAGCGTGCCGGCGAAAAGCAATGCCAGCAGGGCGATGGTGAAAAAAATCCAGACCCGTTCGTGCCGGTCCGCCGCTTTGTGAAAAGCATGATCGAATCGGGTTTCCGGCGTGATGTCGCTCATGACGCCGCCTCAGCTTCTATAGGCGAAAATATAGGACACCAGGCCCCACATCGTCAGGATCGAGAACAACAGAAACCCGCCGATCACCCAGGCGCCAACGGGGCGGACGACAAGATCATAATCCTCAAGATGTGGCGTCGTTTCCGGCGCATCCTGTTGCAGGCGAGACGGCTCACTCCCGGACATGGCGGGTTTCCTGACATTGTTAGAGACTTACAGCAGAGCGGTATACTTACTTCGGCAACACGCCGGGCGTCGATTTCGCTTGGTCCGGCTGGCCGAGCAGCACGCCGTTCACTGTCTTGCCGTACATCGAGAATTTGGTGTGGTGGAATTTCTTGCGGGTCGCGGCGACGCTGCCGAGATAGCGCGGATCCTCAGGGCGCACCTGGCTGTCGATATAGGTCGCGACATCCCAGGCCTGCTGCTGGGTCAATGATTTCGGCATGCCCAGCGGCATGTTCTGGTAGGTAAAATCGGCGGCATTCTTGACCGAACCCATGCCGGCGCCCCAGTTGAAGGATTGCGGCCCCCATAGCGCGGGGAACACGACTTTGCCGCCGGAGGATTGGCCCTGGCCGGTAGCGCCATGGCAAGCCGCGCAATGCTGCGCATAGACCACTGCGCCACGGCTATAGCTGACAGGCAAAGCCGGTTTCGGCAGCTTGGGATAACCGCGCCCCGCCAGTTTTTCGCCGAGTGGCGCGCCTTTCGCCAAAAAGTAGGAGTAGCTTTCCAAAGCGATCAGCGTTTTGCTGCCGAGCTTCGGCACTTTGCCGTTCATGCTGAATCGGAAGCATCCTTGCAGGCGTTCCTCGAACGAGTTCACTTTGCCGTTCTTGCTGCGATAGGCGGGATAAGCCGAATAGGCCGCCCACATCGGCGCCGCATCGGCAAGCCGTCCCGCCGAGAGATGGCAGTTACTGCACCGCAGATGATTGCCGACATAGGATTTCGCATAGATATCCGGATGGCGGAAAACGTTCTCACCCAGCTTTATCATATCGCCGAATTTGCCCTTCGGAATCTCGCTATCCGGCGGCGGAGTGAAGACAACCGGTTTCTGCGTCGCGGTCGCGGCATGAGCGCGCGGCATGCCTAGCGAGGGCTGGCTGCCATGCCAGCCGACTGCAGTGGCGGCTGCAGCGAGGCCGATCCCGCCGATGATGACGGCGACTTTCGTACGGTTCGTCATTTTGTCGCTCCCTTCGCTGTTGATGCGCCGGGCAGCGATGCGAAATACGCCGCCACGGCCTTGATGTCGGATGGTGAAAGATGCAGCGCTTCGGCACGCATGAATGCCCCTAGCGGATCCCGGCGGTCATTTGCTTTCCACTCATGGAGTTGATCGGCGATATAGGCCGCCGATTGGCCCGCAATATCTGGAGAGAACGTGCCGACACCCAATCCGGCCTCGCCGTGGCAAGCGGCGCATGCGGGCATGGCACTTTGCGAGAGTCCGTTTTCGGCGAGGCTACTGCCCATCGTGATCTGCTTTCGTAACTGTTGATCCACCGGCGGGTTCGCGCCGGAAGGCCGCGGGACAGGAAGCGACGCATAATATTCGGCGACTGCTTGCATCTGCGTGGTGTTCAGTTTTTTCGCAAAGGGCGTCATCAAGGCATTTTCGCGCGTGCCGTGCCGGAAATGCTCCAGCTGCGCGAGAATATAAGGCGCAGTGAGGCCGGCCAATCGTGGAATCCCTGCCGATAACTGTCCCGCTCCGGTCGCGCCATGGCAGGCGGAACAGGATGGAATTCCTGGCTCTGCGCCTATCAGCGCAATCTTCTTGCCGCCCGGTGAGTCCGGATTGGCAAGTGCTGAATGAAGAGACAGTGAAAGACTAAGCAGACCCGCGCCAATCAAAGTCAATAATCGAATCTTAAGCTGATTTTTCATGTTAGCGCCTCGTTGGGAGCCGAAGTTGGACGTATCATGATACGACGCCTGTGTTCGGGGCGCGTCGCTTCATGAATTGTCTGTATAAAATCGCCAGAAGCACGAAGAACACGGTGTGGGCGAAGGCGAAATATTCTATCCCGGCGAGGCTGAGATTGCGGCTCCCTGCAATCCCTTCGCCGATCCAGGGCAGGACGATGAAGGCGTTCATGATCCAGGCAAACACCGCATAAAGCAGGCCCTTCAGCCAGGCAGGGCCGCGCAGCACGGGTTCAAAGACGAACGCGTACGCAACGGCCATCGCAAGACCCACCGCAACATGGAAACCGATCTTGAAAACCATCGTCTGCGGCGCAGGCAGATCGAGCATTCGCCACACGGACGCGACGCTGGATGTTTGCAGCGGACCCGCGACGAACGGCTTGATCAGTTTCAGCAATCCGCCATGCGCGGTTACCAGCGGAATCCAGTCGGCGGCGAACAGGATGAAGCTGTTGATGGCAATGACAATGGCGCCCGCGGCCAGGCTGGTCCATAGCCGGCGCGCGATGCCGGAATGCAGATTATCCGGAGCCAGACGCCGCCTCGCCGCAATGGCGGTTTTCGAACGCGTCGCAAGGCTGATTTGGGTTTTCATATCCTGTTCAATTGCTACAAGCTCCGGATGATCATTGGCGTCAGGCGCATCATGTGCTTGTCCGGCCAACTCATAAAGTCGATCATCAAGATGGAACCAATCGATTCACAGGATCGGTTGCGGCATGCCGGCGATGGTACAACGTCGATCATGTAATATCTGCGCGCTTCAGCATGGAGGTGGCGCCGACCATGGTTGCGATCAGCAGGCTGAGCACCACGAGCTCGACGGTTGATTCCATGAACATGCCCTGACTGGCCGGTGACCAGCCATGGGTCGTGGAGATTTCCGAGGATTGCAGCGTCACCACCAGCACCCGCCGGATAGCGGCGATCAGGCCGATGATCAGGAATGGCTGGCACCGTATCTCCCGCGACTGGATCGAGATGCGCACGGTGTGCAGCAACTCGATGATCATTAGTACGAGAAGAACCCGGTCAAGTACCGCGATCAACCCGATATTCGTCGTGCCATGATCAACATCGGTGAACATCAGATAGAGTGCCTGGCCAAAAGCGACGAGAGCCGCCAGCATCAGCAAGGCGCCAAGCCCAAGAAAGAACCCGGTTTCGGCCCGCTCGAACAACTGGGCAGGCTTGTACGTGATCATTGAACCTGCAGTTCGCGTGATGCGGTAACCGGCGCCGCATCGAACATCGGCAAGCCGGTTTCGCCGGAGAGGCATTCTCCTGTCAGACAAGGCGCGCTGAACAGCTGCCCGCTCCACATCCCTTGCATCGTCCGCGTCGTCACCACCATCCAGAAGAACGCCAGCAGCACGACCAGCGCGGCGCCGAACAATTCGAAGAAGGCGAATTTGGTCTCAGCGAATATTGCAAAGGTCGAGGCGGTATAGACGCCGAGCGGGAAGGTGAAGCCCCACCAGCCCATGTTGAACGGCAGCCCGTCCTTCACGTAGCGGAGCGTAATCAGCGCCGCCATGCCGAACCACCACAGCCCCAGCCCCCAAAGAAACAAGCCGCCGATCAGGCCGATCCCTTGCGCCATGGCCAGCATGTGGAAGAATTTCTCGCCCGCGAAGGCCCGGACGGAGGAATTGCCCAGCAGGATCAGCGCGGTGCTGCCGGTGCCGATCGGCCCGAGGGCAAGCCAGGTCGATACCGCCATGTCGCGATGCGGCAGCTTGTGCAGCGCCAGGCGCAGGAACAGGATGGCGAGGATGCCGAAGGCCAGCGGCACCGAGATCGCCCACAAGGCGTAGCCAATGATGGTCACCATCTGCGCGGTCTGCACCGGCAAATGTGGCGCGATGGTTCCGGCGCTGACCGCGGCGACCTCAGCCGGCACGATCGGCAGCAGCCAGACGCCGGTCATGTTCTCGAAGGCGTGGGACTGCCGGGTGAACATATAGAACGGCACCAGCCAGCCGATAAATAAAGAGAGCGCGGCATCGGTGAACCACAAAATCAGCGCGGCATGAACGGCGAAGGGCGTGCCGCCATAAAAATTCACCGCGCCATTGATGATGGGTGCCAGGCCCATCGGGATCGCACCGAGGAACATCGACTGCACCGGATGGTCGAGCAGCCTGAGCGCACCCCTGGTGAAGAACACCCAGCGCCCGATGAACATGGCGCAGAACAGCAGATAGAACCCGATATCGGCCCAGAACAGGATGCGCGTCAGCGGCGCCAGCCCGTACACGAAGAACGGAAACTGAGCGAGCATCAGGAACAAGATGCCGGTGCCCATGTTCAGGGTGAACCAGTTCGGCGTGAACTGCCGGATCGCTTCGCGCGGGTGAGAAAGCTTTCGGAGCGGGTGGAGGTCGATCATGGATAGGTCCCCAGTGATGAAGCGCGGTGTTGATGGGCAAGACGATCGGCCAAGGCACCAGGGACGCTGTTTCAGCGATCCTCCCTGGTGCGATCAGACAGGCTGGCTTCAGGATTTGTTATAAGGCTTGAAACCATAATGCTCAAAGATTTTTAGGGCGGTCGGTGACTGAACAAAGGCAAGCCAGGCTTTCGCCGCTGCCGGATGGGCGGCATCCTTGACGAGCGCGCCGCCATAGATCGCGGTGGTGTTGTACTTCGCCGGCAGGTCGATATTGCTGATTGGGTGCCCCGCCTGCTCCTGGAAGATCGCCTCGGACTTCCAGGTGATGCCGGCATCAGCCAGACCCTGCATCAGAAAAAGTGGCGTCTGACGATGGTGGATATGGGTGAGAATGGTTGAGCCGTCCTTCACGCCGGTGTCATAGACTTTCTGCTCCAGCGTGGCTCCGCCGGCCTTTTTCAGCGAGGCCTCGATTTGCCGGGCGATGCCCTCGAAGGCCGGGTTCGGCATGACGAGCTTGATTCCCGGCTTCGCCAGATCCTTGATCCCGGTGATATGGCCAGGATTGTCCTTGGGGATCATGATGGTGAGGTCGTTGGTCGCATAGGCAATGGCCGGGCCGGTCAGCATGCCAGAGGCGATCAGCGATTTTACCTTCTTCAGTCCCGCCAGATAGGCGTCAGGCTTGATCGTGAAGGTCATGTTGCCGGAGGTGAAGGTGCCGCCGGCCTTCATCGCTTTGACTTCCAGGCCAGGCGGAATCGTCACCACGAAAACATGCCCTTTATATTTGGAATGTTCCTGCTCGAAAGCTTTCACCAAGGGCGCGACCGCGAAGAAGTAATTGCCGCCGATATAAAGGATAAGCTTCGGATTATCGAGATTGCCATGGAAGTCGGCCATGTCATCGACTTCCGGCACGGTGAACTTGAAGCCCTTGTCGAGAGCATCGTCATTGGCGCCATGCTGCCAGGGCGGGAATATCTCTTCTTGATAATGCGGCGCCTCGGCCTTGCCGTGCCATCCGGTATCAGCCGTACTGGTGCCGGCGGCCTGAGCCAATGGCAGCGTGCCGATCATGGCGAGTCCGGCAAGCGTGGCCAGAACAGAGCCGCGAGGCTTGGTTTTGAGAGACTTCATTGGAACGTTATCCTTGATGGTGGTGAAGACCCCGGCATCGAGGCGCCGGGGTTCAGTTCTGCCAGCGGGCGTCTTACTTGATGTACTGGTATCCGGCGAGCTGAAACTCCGGAATAGTGCCGACCACGCCCGGCGTCAGCACGGCACCGGGAATTAAATGATTGGTGAACTCGGCAGCGATCTTTCCATGAGACAGCTTGTCAGGATTGATGCCCTTCTTGAGAATGCCCATCGTCAGCTCCCAAACCTCATTGTGGCAGGCGCAGAACGCCACGCCCCGGCGCTGCAGCACGGTGATGCTGTTGTCGTGCGGGGAGAACACGCCTTTTGAATCATTATAATTGGTAGCGCTCGCTTTCGATGCCGCCGGCTGCTTGATCCAGGTGTTCGCGCTATGCTTGCCGCCGCTGAACTTGGCGAGATACTTGTCCCAGATATAGTCGTCGTACAGTGCCATATGCGCGGAGCCATGGGTGGCGGAGGCCATCAGGAAGTCCGGATGCTTCCAGCCCCAGATTTGCGCGTTGATCGAATTACGCATCCCGTTGAGCCAAGGGCTGTCGAGCGCCGTGTTGTCCCAGACCTGCTTCGGCCCGCCCTTGTAGGCAAACAGCAGATGCAGCGCCTCGCTGTCCCAGTCATCCGCGCTGGTCAGGATCATCGGCAAGGTCTTGAAATTGCGCCGGCGCGGCGCCTTTGCCAAGGCTGATGTCAAGGCTTTCAGCTTCGTCGCGTTCGGCGGGATCAGCAAAGCTCCTTCCGGCATCGTTGCATCGGCCGCTTGGGCCGAACGAGTGGACGCAAATGCCGCGCCGATTATTGCGGCGCCGATTCCGGCGGCCGGTATGGCAACGGCGCTGCGGCGAGTGATCCCTAGGGCCGGGGTTATGAGATCGTTTGCCGTGGTGACGTCTGGTGTTTCAGTCATCGATTGGGTTCCTTCCTGGATCTTTGTCGCGTTCGGCTGCGTCGCGCGAGCATGTCGAACGCTCCATGCATATCAATCCGCGCAGCTTTGGATTTTATGGAGTATCCACAAGTTTATTGAACCTCGTAGTGACCGGCGATTAAGACTGCGCCCGTGCACTCATTGGATAAGGCTGATATATGGTCAGGCTTGGCTGGTCTGAGCTGACGGCGAACTGTTCCTGTGCGGGAGCTGCCTTTATGGCTTGCTTTGCCCTTTGTGGCGTGTGCACGATGAGCGGGCCTGGCTGGTACATGGTTAATCCTGGCTGCCCGGCCTGCGCCGCGAAGGGCGCAAGCGCGCCAAGAGCCGCGAGGAATGTCATGGTCTGGATCAGTTTACGCATGGGAACTCTCCTAAAGTTTGTGATGGAATCCGGCTGGCTTTTGTTTTGCCTTGCCGGGCTGCTCCGGGTTCCGGAGCAGCAAGCCTATCCGTGGATTAGCCGCCGTTATGGTTGAAGCCGGTGAGTGCCGCGTATTGTGTAGTGGTGCCGCCATTGACTGTGCCGAGCGCCGCATAGTCGGCCCTGGTGCCGCCATTGGTTGGGTTGGCGAAGGTCGGGTAGTTCTGCCCGCCGTTGCTGGCGATTACCCGCTCGGAGACCACCGGCGTGCCGTTATTGGCGAAGCTGGGATACTGCTCGCCGCCGCCGGCCGTCATGGTTTGAGCAACCACCGGGTTGGCCGGCATTACCACAATGCCCTGATCGGCATGGGCGACCGCACCCAGCCCGAACACACCAACCACAACCGCCGCCATCAGAGTTTTCGTAAACATCGTCATTATCCTTCAAAAAGCCTCGGCCTCGTTGGGGGTCGGGGAGGACTTAGCGTCCTTGTGTGAGACCGATATAGGAGGA
>NZ_FTNE01000064.1 GCF_900156265.1 Acidiphilium rubrum | reverse complement strand
TCCGTCGTGGTGAAGTTTTGTCTCAACAACAAATACTTACAACGAATCAACGGTTTACGCTATGCTCGCCGACCTTCATGCATAATGCGGGCTAGATGATTTGATTGCTATTCATGACGAAGGCGACGAATACTCGTGGTCGGCGGTCGATCTACGTGATGGTGTTGTCGCAGAGTTAGGATCGAACATGGCAAGCAGTGGGCATCCGGGCAATCGCCCCGTTGCCTGCGGTTATTTTGTTTTCAGCAATAGCACGCTTCTTGTCCGGGCGATCACCCAAGCGCGGGGGAGCTTCATCGCCGGGCTGAATCTGTATATCAGGGACCATGCCACCCGGGGTGTACGCGTGGCGCGCTGGTACGATTTCGGCCATATCCAAACCTATTTCCGTTCCCGCCGTGCAATCACCACGGAGCGGGCTTTCAATTCGCTGAAAATCAGTAGATGCTCGGTGCATAAATCGAGCACCGACCACAGTAAAATAATTGCGGAGGCAACCTGGTTCGCTTCTGTTCCTCCAGCAGTCGCACCATATACGGCGCGACTGCTGGAGGTGGGGCAATCCGAGGGCACCGTTTTCTACCGGACGGAATACCGCTATGCGCCGACGCTGGCGGAATTGTTTGTGTTCTCTTCTATTGGGCGTCTGACATGGTATAAAATTCTTCGATCTTGTGAGGAGTTTTTGAATGCCTGCACCGCGCACAAAGGACCGAGCTTGGCCGGTGTAGCTCTAACGGCGTTGGCGATCGACAAAACAATCGCCCGGCTTGAGCGTTATTCCAGCGAGTCGGGCTTTGATATTGATAAGCCGACGTCCTTTGATGGCCGCTCCTTGCCATCATTACGCCGCGTTGCCGAGTCAGCGACGCGCGAAATCGACTTGCGGTCCGGCTGCTCGGAGACGCTGATGCATGGAGACTTTTGCTTTAGCAATATCCTATATGACTCTCGCGCCGACCGGATTACAGTGATCGACCCGCGCGGACATGTATCGGCAGGAACAGCTTCAGCCTTTGGGGATGTTACGTATGATTTGGCGAAACTGTCACATTCCATATCTGGTCAATACGATCACATATTGGCTGGGCGATATGCACTTCGGCGTGAAGGCAGCCACGGGTTCACCATCGGTTTCGAGGCCAGTGAGCATCATCGATGGTTGCAGCATGCGTTGTCCGATTTAAGAGTGGATGGTGTCGGGGCCGGCAATCGAAGCGTTCGTGCGGTCACAGTCAGTCTGTTCCTATCTATGTTGCCGCTGCATGCCGATCGGCCGGACCGGCAGGCAGCTTTCATTGCCAATGCACTGCGGCTCTACATTGATTTGGAAAGAAGCAAGCCTTGATCATTATTCCCATGGCCGGTCTCTCTCGCCGATTCACGTCCGCAGGCTATCAGCTACCAAAATATATGCTGCCTCTGCACGGCCGTTCGGTATTCGCACATGCCGTCGGCAGCTTCGCGGCGCAGTTTGGTAACACACATTTTTTATTCATTGCTCGCGACGTAGCCGGCACTAAGATGTTCTTGCGCCAGGAATGCGCGGCTCTAGGTATTGCCCACGCGACCGTCGTGATTTTGGACCGTGAGACGGCAGGTCAAGCGGAAACCGTTGAGCTTGGGTTGAACGACACCGGTGCGGCCGATGGCGAACCGGCGACGATTTTCAACATCGATACTTTCCGCCACCAGTTTCGTTTCCCCGATGCGCCATGGTTTGCACAAACCGATGGTTATTTGGAGGTGTTCCGTGGCTCGGGAGCTAACTGGTCTTATGTCGTTCCGGCCGTGGGCACGCGCGAGCCGCTGGTGACGCGCGCCACCGAAAAAATACCAATCTCCGATTTATGCTGTAGCGGCTTGTACCATTTTGCGCGTTCCGAAGATTTCCGGTCTGCGCTCGCCAAGGAGCGCAGCCAGCCCTCTCTGACCGAGCTTTACGTCGCACCGCTGTACAATCACCTCATCGCATCTGGAAAGCATATCCACTACCACATCGTGCCTCTAGAGGCGATCACCTTCTGCGGCGTGCCAGCCGAGTATGAGGCGGCCCTGGTCAAAGGCCATGCTGTTGATTCGAACAGTGTGCCGTCTTAAGTGTCCATCCGGGAACGCCTTGAATCTTTGGAGTCACTTGTGATTCCATAGCGGCGGCCCGATTCGCAGGAGCAGCCTGACGTGGACGAACGAGAGCCGCGCCCGGTATGATCACAGCAAGCTGCGCTATCCGAGCGATTTGACGGATGACGAGTGGGCGATCATCGGCCCGCTGATCCCGCCCGCCAAGCGTGGCGGCAACAAGCGTACGGTGAATGAGCGGCAGGTGATCAACGGGCTGATGTTCATCCTGAGTACCGGTTGCCAATGGGCGTCCCTGCCGAAAGATCTGCCCCGCGCAGCACGGTGAACGACTATTTTCGCCGTTGGAACGAGGATGGCACGCTCGATCGCATTCATCATGCGCTGTACGTCAAATGTCGCGAACAGGTTGACCGCGCGGCCAGTCCGACGGCTGCGATCATTGACAACCTCCGAAGGCTTTCCATTGCCTACGGCAACGGAACCCTTGCCTTCTCCGCCAGAGCGTCAAGAGCGCGGAAAAAGGGGGGTTCATATCGATCCGTCGGGGTTCGATGCGGGCAAGAAGATCAACGGCAAGAAGCGCCATGTCCTGGTAGACACGCAAGGCCTGCTGCTTTGCGCCATCGTCCACGCCGCCGACATCCAGGATCGGGACGGCGGCATGATGCTGATGGGAGCGCTGTTCGGTCTGTTTCCCTTTCTGCTCAAGCTTTATGCCGACGGTGGCTATCAAGGGCCGAAATTCCAGGAAGGGCTGGGCCGCGTGTGCGCTCAGATCAATGTCGAGATCGTCAAGCGCTCCGATATCGGACAGTTCGTCGTTGTGCCCAAGCGCTGGATCGTTGAGCGAACCATCGGCTGGCTCAACCGTTGTCGCCGGTTGGCCAAGGATTGGGAATGCCTCAACCGAAACGGACTTGCATTTCTACGCTGGGCATCCATCCGGCTGATGGTACGAAAACTCTGTAAGGAAACAAAATGATCTCGGATGGGTTCTTAGGTTAACTGCAGCCACGCGAGAGCGGATTTGGAGGTCGTATCGAACTCTTTTTTAATAAAAGGCGCGCCTAGTTGAGCCAACCGGGCGTTCACTCGACAACCCAATTTTCTGGCAGCCCGCTGAGCGCGGATTGCGATTGATGCAAGCCAACGCTCGAACTTCAAGCCCGTCAGCATCCCAATTCTCTTCATGCCAAGCGTCTGAGATCTTGGCCGTTGTTCGGCTGGGTTCGCAAGAGTGAGCTGATATTCTTTGATGCCCATCAACGCAACCCCACCCAACCATGTGTCGAAGCGCCCACCACAGCCCAACATGCGTATTCCGTTGATCGCGATCATCCATTCCGGTCGATCGCGATCACTGGTTCCGTTGATCGCGATCATGATGTTCACCATGCCTGAGGCGGGC
>NZ_FTNE01000067.1 GCF_900156265.1 Acidiphilium rubrum | reverse complement strand
GTGGCGCGGAATGACGCGCCTCACCGATATCACCCTCGGAGCGGTCACCATGGCAAATATTTGTGGGTAATCGAAAGTCAGACCGGATGGTTACGAGCGCCTCACAGGCGTTTCAGGCTGCTGGATCGACGGGGCCGGTCATTCGGTTTGGCGGGTACCCGTTTGTCGTGATTGCTCTGCCGCGCCGACGTAGGGCGCTCATCGACGCGGGTGCTTGGTTTCTTCTCAATCCAGAAGTGCTGAAAGCCTGCGGATAACTTCATTTTAGGATTACATCGACTATGACGGATGATCTTATTCGGATCCGGCAAATGGCTAGCCGGCTGATGTTGCCCTTGTTATGGCTCCATGTCCCGGTCATCGGGTTGGTCGCGTGGCTGGCGGGCAATGACTGGACCGGTGCCGGCGCGTTGGCATTTCTCATCGATGCGGTCATGACGGGCGCCTGGATGTTATACCCCACCGCCAAATCGACCCGGCTAACCATCGCTGTGGCTTATATCGCGATGGTCTCGCTAATCGTAGTCGGGGCTAAAAATAGTTATCTGCAAATTGACGCCCACATGTATTTTTTCGCGGCTCTTGCCATCCTCGCGGTTTATTGTGATCGGGACGTTGTTCTGGCTGGGGCTGGGGCAATTGCAGTGCAGCATCTGGTCATGAATTTCCTGGCGCCAGCACTTATATTTCCGGGCGGCGGTAACTTGACGCGGGTGCTTTTGCACGCAGCGGTCGTGATTCTTGAAACGATCGCGCTCGTCTGGATCATTGAACAGATCAATACGGCGCTGACCCAGGCGGCAGCGAGGCTAGCTGACAGTGTGGCGGCGGCAAAAGCCGTTGCCGCCGCTGAAACGGAGGCGGCTGGCCAACGTTCCCGCATTGAGACGGATCGAATTGCCGCTGAGGCGCTGCGCTCAACAATCGCTGCACAGCAATCGCTTGTCGTGAAACAGATTGCCTCGGGCCTGAGCCGGCTCGCTGGGGGTGACCTGGAACAATCCATCGTCGTTCCGTTCAGTGCCGAGTATGAGGCCTTGCGCGTTGATTTCAACCAAGCGGTGACCCAACTGCGTGCAGCCGTGACAGAGATTGGCATCGCGTCGAGCGCCATTGATGCAGGCAATGGTCAAATCGCAGCCGCGTCCGACGATCTGGCGCGGCGAACCGAGCAACAAGCCGCGACACTAGAGCAGACGGCCGCCGCGCTGGATGAGATCGTCGGTGTCGTGCGAAATTCGGCGGATAATGCACAGAACGCGCGACAACTGGTCTCCGGCACGCGGGCTGATGCGGAACGATCCGGCGTCGTCGTCGGCAACGCCGTCACAGCGATGGATGGGATCGCGACTTCGTCGCACCAGATCAGTCAGATCATCGGGGTGATCGACGAGATTGCATTTCAAACCAACCTTCTTGCACTGAACGCGGGAATCGAGGCGGCGCGAGCGGGTGATGCCGGGCGCGGCTTTGCGGTGGTCGCGTCGGAAGTCCGAACTCTTGCATTACGTTCCACCGATGCGGCACGTGAGATCAAGCTCTTGATTGTCAACGCTGAAACACAAGTCAAGAACGGCGTTTCACTGGTGAACGATGCTGGCGATGCGCTCAACCGCATCTTCGAGCAAGTCGCCAAGATAGACCAAGTGGTCGCGACAATTGCTGGGGCGGCGCAAGATCAGGCAGACCGGCTTGGCCAGGTCAATGCGGCGATCAATCAAATGGATCAGGCGACCCAGCAAAATGCGGCGATGGTCGAGGAGACCACGGCAGCTGCGCGTGGCTTGTCTGCAGAAACCGGCAATCTCACGCGGCTGATCGGGCGTTTCAAAATTGGGGATGCAACGCCGGCGAGCGATGCAGCACGCATTGCACAGAGCAACGCGCCGGTGGCCCGCTCGTCCGCTGTCCTTCCCATGCGGGCCGCCAAACGAGCGGTTGGTGCCACCAGGTCGGCTGTGGTGCAGGCTGATTGGGTAGAAGTCTGAGCCGTGCGTTGGAAGGTACACCTTTCACGCACACTTATACTTGCCGGTCTCGGGATCACAATGGGGGGCGCGGCGGTCGCCGCCGCAAGCAGGCAGGATAGGATAGATCCGCTATTTTCGTTAATCGGCCCCAGGCACCATCAATTCACGCCAAAGGATTTTCGCGGTCGCTTCTTGCTCATCTATTTCGGCTATACCGGGTGCCCCGATCAATGTCCGCTGACCCTGGCATCGATGGCCAGTGCCATGCAATTACTAGGTCCGCGGGCGGCGGTGATTCAGCCGATTTTCATTACAGTCGACCCAAAGCGGGATACTCCGAAAATAGTTGGCAATTACGCCAGACTGTTTTCGAGCCGAATCATCGGGCTCAGTGGTGGCCAGAAAGCCATCACCGAAGCAGAATCTGCGTTTCATGTATATGTCGGCATGAATAACTCCAAGACCAGCTCGATACCCCATAGTAGCCTGCTCTATGTGGTTGGCCCCCTGGGGCGGTTTCGCACCGCATTGAGCGGTGACCTGACCGCGGCAAAACTGGCACGCGCTCTGTCAAAAATCGTAGGTGCAGGGGCACCAACGGAGCACACAAGATGATTGGATCATAGTTCGAGACTTCCCATCATTCGAAGTTCCCCTGTTTGGCGGCGCGACAGAAACTATCACGAAAGTAAATCCACTCAAATTACCGGCGCCTCTTGAGACAAAATAAACAAGGTAACTTCAACCTCCGAGACTCGCCCCAGTATAAACGCGAGTTCGGTACAAGTGGCTATGGGTCCCCGCAACCATCGAAAGTAAACCCCCAGGAACAAACGTTCCCTGGGGGTTTGTCGTTTGTAGAGCTCCGCGAACACGACGACGCGTGCCACCAGGGTCCGCCGCCA
>NZ_FTNE01000051.1 GCF_900156265.1 Acidiphilium rubrum | reverse complement strand
CTAAGGAAACTCTGAAAAAGTCCTTTACGATACGCTTTCGGTATGATTCACTGGGTTTGACAGAGAGGATGACCCTGGATGCAGCGCAGTTTTGCTGAGTATGACGGTTTCCGCAAACAGCGGAAGATCACCCGGCGGGACGTGTTTCTGGCGGAGATGGAGCGCGTGGTGCCGTGGCGGCGGCTGGAGGCACTGATCGAACCGCACTATCCGCTCGCCGGGCGAGGGCGCAAGCCCTATCGGTTGAGCACGATGCTGCGGATCCACTTGCTGCAGCATTGGTATGGCTATTCAGACCCCGGAATGGAGGAAGCGCTGCACGATATCCCCGCGCTGCGCCGCTTTGCGGGACTGGACGCGGGCGAGAGTCGCATGCCCGACGAGACGACGATCCTGAACTTCCGCCATTTGCTGGAGGCGCACCAACTGGCGGAAAGTCTGTTCCAGGAGGTTGTCTCGCTATTGACGGACCAAGGCCTGATCCTGCGCGAAGGCACCATTGTGGACGCAACCCTGATTGCCGCCCCGCCCTCGACGAAGAACCAAGCCCGCCAACGCGACCCGGAGATGACGTCGAGCAAGAAGGGCAACCAGTGGCATTTCGGCATGAAAGCGCATATCGGCGTCGATACGGCGCACGGCCTGGTGCATGCGCTGGAGGTCACGACCGGTAAGGTGTCGGACTACAGCATGGCGGAGACGTTGCTGCACGGCGACGAGCAAACGGCGCATGGTGACCGCGGCTACGCCGACAAAACGCGCGAGCCGGACCGTGTGCGCGAAGAGGACGAGGCTGGCCCGCGCTGGTTTGTGCCATTCAAGCGCACGAAAGGCTACGACACGACGCCTG
Source organism: Acidiphilium rubrum (assembly GCF_900156265.1). Lineage (GTDB taxonomy): Bacteria > Pseudomonadota > Alphaproteobacteria > Acetobacterales > Acetobacteraceae > Acidiphilium > Acidiphilium rubrum. The sequence goes on along the minus strand of NZ_FTNE01000051.1, from coordinate 9,980 downwards.
AGCAGAAGCGGCTGAACCGGCTGATGGCAGCGCTGCGTTCGGCGGTCGAGCATCCGTTCCGGGTTCTCAAGCGCCAGTTCGGCCATACGAAGGTGCGGTATCGCGGGTTGTTCAAGAATGAGCAGCACCTATTCAGCCAGTTTGCGCTGGTGAACCTCTACATCGCACGGCGGGTGATCACACCGGCGGGTTGAGGGTCGGGGGCGAGTCTGTCCAGCGCCCGGAAAAAAGGCTCTGGAAGCCGCCCAAAAGTCCAAAATCGCTACGAATTTGCGCCGTCGGGTGGCCCAACACAGCCGTTGCCGGTCGATCACTGTTTGCACAACAGACACGATAGTGAAAAACTCGGCTGCTCAGAGGTTCCCTAAGGGCGGAGCCCTTAGAACCCGCTAGTTTTAGGCAAGGGGAGGGCGCTGCCTCGGTGGTTCAGTCGATCTGGCCTGGGGTCGCCCTCCCCTTACCTAAAACTAATGGATTTTAAAGGCTCCGCCTTTAACGGGGTCCAGGGGCAGAGCCCCTGGCCTTTCTTGCTCCAAGCGCCCCCGCATTGACGCCATGCGCACCGGGTCGCATGGATTGAGTGTTTGTGGAGGGGTGATGGTATGGCGGCGCGTGAGCGGGTTTCGGGCCAGCGGATCGGCATGATGTTGACGGCGTTTCTGATGGTTGCGTTGATCGGGGTGTTTGCGACGTATGCGGCGCCGATTCCGGGGGTGCGGGGTGTGATTGTCGAGGCGGCGATCGCGCAGGCGGCGGCTTCGGGCGATGCGGGGGCGATGCGGGCGGCGTTGGTGGCGACCAAGCCGTTGCTGGGCGTCAGCGGTCAGCGGGTGCTGGCGGGTCTGGCGCCAGACCGTGCCGGCATGGCGCGGGCGGCCGGGCTGTTGCGGGTTGATGCGCAGGCGGCGAGTGTATTGGTATCGTATCGGTTGCGATTGATGGTGATCGTGATCGGTATTCTGGCGGCGTTGTTCGGCATTGCGTTTTTGGGCATTCGTGACAGCCAGCCGACGGCGACGATCATGCAGGTGAACAAATCATGAGCCGGATTGCGTATGTGAACGGGCGGTATGTGCCGCACAACGAGGCTGCGGTCAGCATCGAGGATCGCGGGTATCAGTTCGGCGACGGGATTTACGAGGTCATTCATATCCATGAGGGCCGGTTCGTCGATACCGATCTGCATTTGAGCCGCCTCGCGCGGTCGTTGCGCGAGGTTTCGATTGCGCCGCCAATGAACGATGCCGCCTTGCTGGTGGTCTTGCGTGAGGTGGTGCGCCGCAACCGGGTGAACGAGGGCATTGTCTATATGCAGATCACGCGCGGCGTCGCCCGGCGCGATCATGCGTTTCCCAAGGGTATCGCGCCGGCGCTGGTGGTCACCGCGCGGCACGGCACTGCGTTTCCGCGCGATATCAAGGCCTGGGCGGGCACGGCGATCACGGTGCCGGACATTCGCTGGGGCCGGTGTGACATCAAGACGGTCAATCTGCTGCCAAATTGCCTGGCCAAGCAAAAGGCGCGCGAGGCCGGGACCTATGAGGCGATTCTGATCGACGGGTCGGGCGGTGTGACCGAGGGATCATCGACCACGGTCTGGGCGGTGGATGCGAATGGCGTGCTGCGCACCCGGCATCTCGACGATCATATCCTGCCGGGCTGCACCAGGGCGGCGTTGTCGGCGCTGCTGGCGGACAACGCGATCGCGTTCGAGGAGCGCGGCCTGACCGAGGCGGAGTTTCGCGCCGCGCGCGAGGTGTTCCTGACCAGCGCCACATCTTACGTCAAACCCATTGTGCGGGTCGATGGCGTGGCGGTGGGCGATGGCGCGCCGGGCCCGATCACCACGCGGTTGTTCGGCCTGTTCGCCCGCCATGCGGATGGGGCTGCGCATAATCATGCCCCCCGCCTTGCATCCGCCGCAGGAATCGGATGAAACGCCCCCATGACCGATCATGAAGCCCAAACCAAGCCGCATTACCGCCGCGTCCTGCTGAAAATCTCGGGCGAGGCCCTGATGGGCAAGCGCGATTACGGGCTCGACACCGAAACCGTCGCGGCGATCGCGCAGGACGTGGCCGATGTGGTGGCCACCCGCGCGGAGGTTTGCCTCGTGATCGGCGGCGGCAATATTTTTCGCGGCATTTCCGGCGCCGCCGGCGGCATGGACCGCGCCCAGGCCGACTACATCGGCATGCTCGCCACCGTGATGAACGCGCTGGCCATGCAATCGGCCCTCGAAAAATGTGGCGTGCCGACGCGGGTGCAGTCGGCCATCCCGATGGCGGCGGTGTGCGAACCCTATATCCGCCGCCGTGCCGAGCGGCACATGGAAAAGGGCCGGGTGGTGATTTTCGCGGCCGGCACCGGCAACCCGTTTTTCACCACCGATACCGCGGCAGCCCTGCGTGCCACCGAAATGAAATGCGACGCGCTGTTGAAGGGCACCCAGGTCGATGGGGTCTATTCCGCCGATCCGCGCAAGGTGGCGGATGCCGAGCGCTATCAGGAACTGTCCTATCTCGAGGTTCTGTCGCGCGATCTGACGGTGATGGATGCCGCCGCGATCAGCATTGCACGTGAGAACGATCTGCCGATCATCGTCTTCAACATCCGCGCGCCGGGCGCCTTTGCCGCGGTGATGCGCGGCGAGGGTAAATTCACCCGTATCGTGGAACAGCACTAGGATGGCCGCCATGCCCACCGATCTTGAGAGTATTTCCGCCGATCTGTCACGCCGGATGGATGGCGCGATGGACACGCTGAAACGCGATTTCTCCGGCCTGCGCACCGGGCGCGCCAACCCGGCGTTGCTCGAACCGGTCAAGGTCGAGGCCTATGGCACGATGATGCCGCTCAACCAGGTTGCGACCATCGCGGTGCCGGAATCGCGGATGCTGACGGTGCAGGTGTGGGATCGCTCGATGGTGAACGCAACGGTCGCCGCGATCCGCGACTGCGGCCTCGGCCTCAATCCGCAGCCGGATGGGCAGATGATCCGGGTGCCGCTGCCGATCCTGACCGAGGAGCGCCGCAACGAGCTTGCCAAGGCGGCCGGCAAATATGCCGAAGGTGCCCGCATCGCGGTGCGCGGCGTGCGGCGCGACGGCATGGAGACCATCAAAAATCTGGAAAAAAAGAGCGAGATCGGCGAGGACCAGATGCGCGACTGGTCGGACGCGGTGCAGAAGCTGACCGATGCGATGATCAAGCGGATCGATGAATTGTTGGTTGAAAAAGACAAGGATATCCGTCAGGTCTGACGACACCGATGACCAGCCAGAACCCGCCGCTCACCCCGCGCCACATCGCCATCATCATGGATGGCAATGGTCGCTGGGCCGCGCGCCGGGGCCTGCCGCGCGCCGCCGGCCATCGTGAGGGGGTGCGCGCCGTGCGCCGCACCATCGAGGCGGCGATCGAGCATAATGTGCGCTGGCTGACGCTGTTTGCGTTCTCATCGGAAAACTGGCGCCGTCCGGCCGAGGAAGTCACCGACCTCACGTTTCTGCTGCGGCACTATCTGCGCTCCGAACTCAACGAACTGGCCGAGGCCGGGGTGCGGTTGCGGGTGATCGGCGAGCGGGATCGGTTCGGCCCCGCGCTCGAGGCCGAACTCGCCGCCGCCGAAACCCGCACCGAAGGCAATGAGCGCCTGAACCTGGTGATCGCGCTGTCCTATGGCGCGCGGGCCGAAATCGTGGCCGCCGCGCGGCGGATCGCGCGTGAGGCCAAGGCCGGCACGCTCGACCCGGCCTTGCTCGATGAGGATAATTTCACCGCGCATCTCGCGACGGCGGGCATGCCGGACCCCGATCTGGTGATCCGCACCAGCGGTGAGCAGCGGTTATCGAATTTCCTGCTGTGGCAGGCCGCCTACGCCGAACTGATTTTCGATGACGCGCTGTGGCCCGATTTCGGTGCCGCCAATCTGGCCAGCGCGATTGCGGAATATGCCCGCCGCGAACGCCGGTTCGGTGCCCGCCCCGCCATGCCCGCCCCGGTGAAATGAGCACGCAACTGGCCCCCCCGAAAACCCGCAGGGCCCGGTTTCAGGATCTTGGCTTACGCACCGCCTCGGCCGCCGTGCTCATTCCGGTCGCGCTGCTCGGGCTCATTCTGGGCGGATTGGTCTGGGATGCGCTGATCGCGGTGTTCTTCATCGGCCTGTTGCGCGAGTGGCGCGCCCTGAGCCATTTCGAGGCGCCGCGCACGCGCAACCGGTTTCTGCTGGCCGGCCTCGCCTATGCCGCGCTGCCCGGTCTTGCCCTGCTCTGGCTGCGCAACCGGCCGGATGTCGGGCTCGATGACGTGCTGTTCCTGCTGCTGGTGGTCTGGATGACCGATATCGGCGCCTATATCGTCGGGCGTCTGGTCGGTGGCCGCAAGCTGGCGCCGGCGATTTCGCCGGGCAAGACGGTCAGCGGCGCGATCGGCGGTTTGCTGATCGGCATGCTCGCCGGCATGATTTTCGCCGGCGGCCCGCTCGGCCTGTTGCCGGCGGCGGCACTTTCGCTGGTGTCGCAGCTTGGTGACCTCGGTGAGAGCGCGCTGAAGCGCCGCCTCGGCGTCAAGGATTCCGGCAACACGATTCCCGGGCATGGCGGCCTGTTCGACCGGCTCGACGGCGTTCTGGCCGCCGCCCCGCTCGCCGCCCTGCTCGCTCTGCTCGCCCAAGGAGGACTTCCGCTATGGCGGTGAAAACCATTTCGATCCTCGGTTCCACCGGCAGCGTCGGCACCCAGACGATCGATCTGTTGCTGGAAACGCCGGATGCCTACCGGGTCAACGCGCTGATCGCGGGCAGCAACGCCATGCTGCTGGCCGAGCAGGCCCGCGCGCTGCGGCCGGATGTTGCGGTCATCGCCAATGAATCGGCCTTCCCTGCGCTGCGTGATGCGCTGTCCGGCACCAATATCCGCATCGCCGCCGGGCGGGATGCGGTGATCGGCGCGGCGGCGCAGGCGAGCGACTGGACCATGGCCGCGATCACCGGCACCGCCGGGCTGGAACCGACGCTCGCGGCCACCGCCAATGGCCGCGCCATCGCGCTCGCCAACAAGGAGGCGTTGGTGTCCGCCGGCGATGTGTTTCTGCGCGCGATTGCGGATGCCGGGGCGATGCTGCTGCCGGTCGATTCCGAACATAACGCGATTTTTCAGTCCCTGGCCGATGGCAACCGCCATGTGCTCGAAAAAATCATCCTCACGGCATCCGGCGGCCCGTTCCGCGAGGCCTCGCTGGCCGAGATGCGCGAGGCGACGCCCGAACGCGCGCTGAAACATCCGGTCTGGTCGATGGGCGCGAAAATCAGCATCGATTCCGCGACCCTGTTCAACAAGGGGCTCGAAGTGATCGAGGCGGCGCGGATTTTCGATCTGACGGCAGCGGAAATCGAGGTGCTGATCCACCCGCAATCGGTGATCCACGGCATGGTCTGCTACCGCGATGGCTCGGTGCTCGCGCAGATGGGCGCGCCGGACATGCGGATTCCGATTGCGCATACGCTCGCCTGGCCCGCGCGGATTGCGACGACATCGCCCCGGCTCGACCTTGCCGCGGTGGCGCGGCTCGATTTTGCAACACCGGATCCCGGCCGCTTCCCCGCGCTGCGCCTTGCGCGGGAGGCGTTGCAGGCCGGGCAGGGGGCATCGACCGTGCTGAACGCGGCCAATGAAATCGCGGTGGCGGCGTTTCTGGCCAAGCGGATCGGCTTTCTCGACATCGCCGCCATCGTGGAGGCTGTGATGCAGCGGCTCGGCGCGCCGCCGATCGCCGACCTTGCGGCGGTGCTGGCGCTCGATGCCGAAGCGCGCGCCATCACGGAATCGGAACTTGGGGTGAAAAGAGCCTCCCGCGCGGCCTGAACATCCTATATAACGGAAGCATGATCGACCTCATCCGCTCGCTGGCCGCGTTCATCGTTGTGCTCGGCATTCTCGTCACGGTGCACGAACTCGGGCATTATCTCGTGGCGCGCTGGCGCGGGGTCGCGATCGAGACGTTCTCGCTCGGCTTCGGCCCGGCGCTGCTCTCGCGCACCGACAAGCACGGCACCGTTTGGAAACTCGCCGCCATCCCGCTCGGCGGCTACGTGCGGATGAAGGGCTGGGCCGAGCTGGGCGGCGAGACGACCGGCGAAGGGACGCCGGATAGTTTTCGCACCAAGTCGCTCGCCGCGCGCGCCGCCATTGTGGCGGCCGGGCCGGCGGCTAACATGCTGCTCGCCTTCGTGCTGTTCACCGCCATTTTCGCGACCGCCGGCGCGCCGACCGTGATGCCGGTGGTCAGCCAGGTGATGCCCAACACGCCGGCCGCCGCCATCGGCATCGCCAAGGGCGATCGCATCACCAGCATCGATGGCCAGAAGGTGAAGAGTTTCGAGGATATCGAAAAACTGATCAGCACCCGCCCGGATGATCGCATCGCGATCACCTATACGCATGACGGGATCGTGAAGGGGGCGAACCTGACCACCGCGTCGCACATGGTCGATGGCCAGCGGCTTGGTGAACTCGGCATCATGGGCGCTGACGTCAAACTGCGCCGGCTCGCGCCGCCCGCGGCGATCCGCGCCGGGGCGATCGAAACCTATGCCGCCGCCGCTGCGACGCTCGATGGGTTGTGGAACCTGGTGGCTCATCAGAAGGGTGTTAACAATCTCGGCGGGCCGATCCGCATCGCGCAGATTTCGGGTCAGGCCGCCTCGCTCGGGCTGGCCGATTTCGCCTCGTTCATCGCGCTGCTCTCGGTCAACCTTGGGCTGATCAATCTGGTGCCGATCCCCATTCTGGATGGCGGGCATCTGCTGTTCTACGCCGCCGAGGGTCTGTATGGCCGCGCGCTGCCGCGCAAGGCTCAGGAAATCGGCCTGCAGATCGGCGCGGCTCTGCTGGCGTCGCTGATCATTTTCGTGACCGTGCACGACCTTGCGCATGTCGGGCTGTTTCACTTCGTCTCGCATCTGTTGGGGTAGCGGCGGCGCGCTTGCGGGCGGGCGCAATAATATTCCGTATCCCGCGCGCTGCATGGCTCAGTATTACCGGATCAAGGTTGCCAATCGTCGCGTTTTCCCTCATGCGATCCCCCTGAAACCAGTCACGAACGCCCAAGGGAGTCTCGATATGCGTGTCTATTACGATAGCGATGCCGATGTGAACCTGATCAAATCCAAGAAGGTCGCGATCGTCGGCTATGGCAGCCAGGGCCATGCCCATGCGCTCAACCTCAAGGAATCCGGCTTGAAGGATCTGGCCGTTGCGCTGCGTCCGGGCTCGACCGCGATTGCCAAGGCCGAGGCGGCGGGGCTCAAGGTGATGTCGCCAGACGAGGCGGCGGCCTGGGCCGATGTGGTGATGATCTTGACGCCCGATGAAGGCCAGGGCGATCTCTATCGCGACAGTCTTGCCAAGAACCTCAAGCCGGGTGCGGCGATTGCGTTCGCGCACGGGCTGAACATTCATTTCAACCTGATCGAGCCGCGCGCCGATATCGATGTGTTCATGATCGCGCCGAAGGGCCCGGGCCATACCGTGCGTTCGGAATATCTGCGGGGCGGTGGCGTGCCCTGCCTGGTGGCGGTGGCGCAGGACCCGTCCGGCAATGCGCTCGACATCGCGCTGTCTTATGCCAGCGCGATCGGCGGCGGGCGGGCCGGGATCATCGAGACCAGTTTCCGCGAGGAATGCGAGACCGATCTGTTCGGCGAGCAGGCGGTGCTGTGCGGTGGGCTGGTCGAGCTGATCAAGGCCGGGTTCGAGACGCTGACCGAGGCGGGGTATGCGCCCGAGATGGCGTATTTCGAGTGTCTGCACGAGGTCAAGCTGATCGTCGATCTGATCTATGAGGGCGGCATCGCCAACATGAACTACTCGATCAGCAACACCGCCGAGTATGGCGAATACGTCACCGGCCCGCGCATGGTGACCGCCGAGACCAAGGCGGAGATGAAGCGCGTGCTCGATGATATCCAGAAGGGCCGCTTCACCCGCGACTGGATGCTGGAGAACCGGGTCAATCAGACCAATTTCAAGGCGATGCGCCGTGCCAATGCGGCTCACCCGATCGAGCAGGTCGGTGAGAAATTGCGGGCGATGATGCCGTGGATCAAGCAGGGCGCGCTGGTCGACAAGGCCAAGAACTGAGCCGTCGGTTGACCGGCGGCGCCAGAACGGCGTCGCGCTGATAAAAGTTTTTTGGTCCTTTTTTACAAAAAAGGACCGCCTACTTTCTATCGCCAGGGAGGACCACCGATGAAGATCGCCAAGGACGCCACCGAACTGGTCGGCAATACGCCGCTGGTCCGCATCAACCGCCTGGCAGCCGGTCTGCCGGGCAGCATCGTCGCGAAGCTGGAGTTTTTCAATCCGGCGAATTCGGTCAAGGACCGGATCGGCGTTGCGATGATCGAGGCGGCGGAGCGTGAGGGGCTGATCGATCAGGACAGCATCATCGTCGAGCCGACATCGGGCAATACCGGCATTGCGCTGGCCATGGTGTGCGCGGCGAAGGGTTATAAGTGCATCATCACGATGCCGGATTCGGTGAGCAAGGAGCGCCGCGCGGTGCTGCGCGGGTATGGCGCCGAGCTGGTGCTGACGCCGGGGGCGGAGGGGATTTCCGGGTCGATCAAGCGGGCGGAGGCGATCGTGGCATCCGGGCCGCATTACTTCATGCCGCAGCAATTCACCAACCGGGCCAACCCTGCGATCCATAAGCGGACCACCGCGGAGGAGATCTGGCGCGATACCGATGGGACGGCGGATATTCTGATCGCCGGTGTCGGCACCGGGGGTACGATGACGGGGGTGGGCGAGTTCATGAAAGCCCACAAGCCCGGGTTCCGCTGTGTTGCGGTCGAGCCGGATGCCTCGCCGGTGCTTTCGGGTGGCGAAAAAGGCCCGCATGGGATTCAGGGGCTGGGGGCGGGGTTCGTACCGGAGATTCTGAACACCGAGATTTACGACGAGATCATTCGCGTCACCAACGAGGATGCGATCGGGATGGCCCGGCGTGCGGCGCGGGAAGAGGGGCTGATGGTGGGTATTTCCTCGGGGGCGGCGCTGTGGGCCGCGATCGAGGTGGCGAAGCGGCCGGAGTCGGCCGGTAAATTGATCGTTGCGATCATTGCGTCCTATGGGGAGCGGTATTTATCGACGCCGCTGTTCGCGGGATTGACCGATTGATCGCCGCACTCGCGCATTTCGTTATCGCGACGATCTCGTCGCTGGGGTACGCGGGTATCGCGGTGCTGATGGCACTCGAATCGGCGTGTATTCCGATCCCGTCCGAGGTGATCTTGCCGTTTGCCGGGTATCTGGTCTCGACCGGGCGGTTCGATCTGTGGCTGGTCGCGATTGTCGGCGCGTTGGGCTGCAACATTGGCTCCACGATTGCCTATGCGGTCGGCTACGCCGGCGGGCGGCCGTTGGTGGAGCGGTTTGGGCGGTATATTCTGCTCGATCAGGCGGAGCTGACCCGGGTTGAGGGTTTTTTTGCGCGCTATGGGTCGGTCACGGTGCTGGTCAGCCGGATGCTGCCGGTGGTGCGGACCTATATTGCGCTGCCGGCCGGCATGGCGCGGATGAATTTCTGGAAGTTTCAAGCCTATACATTCATCGGGTCGTTGCCCTGGTGCCTGGCACTTGCCTATGTCGGGTTTCGGCTGGGCAAGGCGTGGGAGACTAACCCTCGGCTGCACGCGGTGATGCATGATTTCACGATTGCAACGGTTGCTGTGTTGGCGGGGTTGATCGTGTGGTATGGGGTGCGCGTCTGGCGCGGGCGGGCGCAGCGGGCAAGGTAGGTTTACGCATACCGTGATTTCGCACGCCTATTTAATTACGATATCGTAACGAATTAGGCGTGCGAAATCATGGCCCCTTCCGCCAGAGTTTTTTGACGTTGAAGGAGGGGACGAAGGGCTGGTGCCAAGGCGGTACGGGCGGTGGGGGTGGGCCGAGGATTTCGTGGAGTTGTTC
>NZ_FTNE01000052.1 GCF_900156265.1 Acidiphilium rubrum | reverse complement strand
TGACCTGTCTGGTCAAGGACCGTGATGCGCTGCTGACCTTCTACGATTACCCGGCCGAGCATTGGGAGCATCTGCGGACCTCCAACCCGATCGAGAGCGTGTTCGCCACGGTCCGCCACAGAACGATCCGAACCAAGGGAGCGCTGTCACAGGACACCGCCCGGCTCATGGTCTTCAAACTCGTCACTGCAGCCGCCAAAACCTGGCGCAAACTCAACGGAGAAAACCAGTTGCCCAAGGTCATCCAGGGCATTACTTTCCGGGACGGCGTCGAGGTGATCGAGACGCCAGCACAGAACGCCGCCTGATCACCGCCGTCACCCAAATTCCATCATAGCTCTCGGCGCCGCACTCGCCACTTCTGACGACCGAAGATGTCTGCATTCTGTTCCGCCGTACCCCGCGTTCGATCCGCCGATGGGTGCAGGCCGGACATCTGCGCCCAATCCGGCTCGGCCGTGCGATCTTCTTCGATCCCGATCAGATCCAGGCGCTTATCGCCGAAAATCTTCGACGCTGAGTTTAGCCTTGGTGATGCTGACGGCCGGACTAGCAACCGTAGATGCCCTGACGATCCAGACGGGCCTGAGAATGACTAATCCGGCGAATACGATCGCCGACGCAGTCGCTCTGAATCGTTCAATCGAAAACCTCAAGCAAAAACAGTCGCTTTCTCAGTCCTTCTTAGAACACTACCAGTCAATTAGCTTGAGACTGGTGTATAGCCTTCTCATAACCGTCCGGCTTTGACCGGCATTGACCAAACAGGAGTTATCCATGTCCGACAATACCCCAATTCTACCTTCCGGCAACAACGAACAACCCGCATTACCTCCCGAGATAACTGTCAGCGAAGCGATAGCGTTGGTGGCGACCTGGATCGATCTCTCGGCGGCGCGGCGGAGCGTGCTCATCTCGTCACTGCGTACCATCGCGAGGATTGCCGAAACGGATGCGATTATTCTCGCTCTCTCACCTGCCGTTCTAAACGCGCAGGTGCTTCGAAAGGCGTCACAGCTCTACGGCATCTCGGCACCCTCCATGTCCACCACCCGCTCCGGCGTCCGCTTCGTCATGCGCCGACTTGGTGTCCTGCATGACCCTAAGCCCTTGAATGACACCTGGGCCGCCGTGAGCGAACAACTCCCGAATCGCGTCTCGCACACCCTGACCTGCCTGATGAAATATCTCTCCCAGGAAGGTGTCGCCCCATACACGGTGTCGGACGAAAATTTCGCTGCGTTCCAGGCATGGGTTCTTAAAAACAGCCTGTGCCGCAACCCCAGCCGGATGTTCGCCCAGACCCGCTATGCCTGGAACAAAGCCAGCCGCACATTACCCGGGTTCAACCTGCCGGTGCTGGGCGCCGCCCGGTGCCGATCTTTCTCCAGCGTGCCGCTGGAGGCCATGGATCCAGCGCTGCAGGCTGAGATCGCACGGCTGGCACACAGATTGCGGTCGAGCGACCTCGATCTCCTAAGCGATGATGACGTCTTGGATCAGGATGTCGGTTCAAACGGGCAGGAAGGGGCCGCTTTCCAACCCGTCGGCCCTCGCCGACCGCTCACCGCTCTGACGATCGAGGGCAGGATCCGCCATCTCCGCCAGGCAATCTGGGCGCTCAATCAGCTTGGCGTCCCCCTGGCAGACATCCGCAGCCTGCGCGATTTGATGACCCCCCTCAATCGGGTCCGCGACATCATACGCTTCATGCGTGACCGGTCCGGCAAGGACAAATCGACCTCCGCCGCCCACGTCGCCGAGGCGCTCCGGCAGGTGGCAAAATTTCACATCGGTCTGTCCGATGAGGACGTGGTGCGGATCGCCCGGTGGAAGACCGTCGTCGACGTCAAATACACCGAGATGACTGAGAGGAACCAGCGCCGTCTCGAACCGTTACTCACGCCGGCGGTGGAAGCGGCAATCCTCGCCTTGCCGGAGGTTTTGATGAACGAAGCGGTCGAATTGCTGCCCGCCAGCCCGGGCCGCGCGGTCAGTGCCGCCAAGCGCGCGTTGGGCATTCATCTAACCCTGTTCTACGCCTTCCGGGTCTCGAATGTAGTCACGCTCCGCCGCGACCGACACTTCATCGAGACGCAAAACGGCGCGCGGCGCCGGATCGAGCGATTCTTCATTCCGGCAAGCGAGGTCAAGAACCGCCAGATCCTTGACCGGCTGGTTTTGTCACTGACAAACGAGCTGATCGCCAAATGGGAGACCCATTTCCGTCCCCTGATCGCCGCACCGGGAAACCCGTACCTCTTCCCCGGCAAAGAAGACCAGCCGATGACCCGACAGGCGTTTGGCGATAGTTTAAAAAAAATCGTGATCGAACGAGTCGGCTGCGAAATCAACCCTCACATTTTGCGCCACCGCGCGGCTGTGGCCTACCTCAAGAAACATCCCGGCGAGTTCGAGGTTGTTCGACAGGTTCTCGGCCATAAGACAGACCAAACCGCGCGGCGCTCCTATACCGGCCCTGAGCGCGACGCGGCATTCGACCGATTCGACCAATCGGTACTCGAGTCGATGAAGTTACGCCACCCGATTCACGCAAAGAAGGCTCGGCCCATCAGCGGCAAGTGCGGCACCCGGCCCACCTCGCCGACCCGTTCCACCCGCGGAACCGCCAAAGGTCAGGGGAGCCGTAGACATGGATAAGCCTTCGCGCCAATACGCGCATTCCTGTCCCCGCGAGAAGCCGAACACCCGTGACGATGCCCGTCTCGCGCGCGGACTCGCCCGCCGGATTGCGACGTGGCCCGCGCTCGATCAGGCGTTGTGGGCCGCCAGCTGCGCCCACACCGATCCGCTCGACGATCCCGGCTACGGCTCCACCCTCCGCCTTGCCTCTCGCTTCAAGATCGCCCGCGGCTATTCCTACTGGCTCATCTTCCTGCGCGAGCAGGACTGGCTCGACGAGACCGCCGCACCCGGCGATCGGCTATCCGATGCCCGCAGCGCAGCTTGGTTCCGGGCGCTCAAGGCGCGCGGTAACCGGGCAGGCACAATCATTGGCCGCTTTGCCGAGCTCAACCTGGCGATTAGAGTTCTCACGCCCGATGCGGACCGAAGCTGCGTTTTGCAGCCTCACGGCGCCTCAGTACGCCAACGGCTCAACGACGACCGGCGCGGTTTTCTGACCCCGGACGCGCGCGTGCTCTACCGCGAAGGCTATCGTCTGATGGACACTGCCGAGCCATCAAAGCGCGATCGCTGGCGCTCTCAATTACTCCAGTATCGTGATGGCCTGTTCTTCGCCATTCAGGCCGCCCGTGCCCGGCGCCTCGGCACCGTTGCGCAAACCACGATCAGCGGCAATCTCAGTCGCGTCGACGATCGCTATTGGCTCGTTTATACGCCCGATCAGATCAAGACCGGACGCGCCGACCGCGTGTTGCTGCCAAAGCGGCTCAACCCCTACATCGATCGCTACCTCACCGAAATCCGCCCGCAGCTGCTGCGCGGCCAGATCCACGATGCACTATGGGCCGGCACGCTCGGTGAGCCGCTCGCCGAACGCGGTATCGAAAAGCTTGTGCGCAAACGCTCTCGGCACCTGCTCGGTGTCTCGATCGGCACGCACCGGTTCCGCCACGCGATCGGCACCACCGCACCCGCGGTCAACCGCGCTCAGCCCCGGCTCGGCGGCGTCGTGCTTAATATCAGCGAGGCAGTCGCACGTGAACATTACAACCGCGCCAATGCCGACCTCGCGACGGAGCTGTTCCACCAGGACATGCTCGAACGCACCGATGATGCAAATAACCGGGCATGGCTTTCGAAAACAAGTCAGTAAATAATTTGAATATATCAGATTTATAACTATTGCCATTACGAACTTATTTAAGTCTATACATTTTATAACTATTGAACATAGACATTATATTACCATATATACTTAGCAGACAATCCAAAAATGGCCTCAATCCCGCACATCGTCTCCGCGACGATGTGCCGCCTTTCGTCTGCAGGCAGGGCTGATCGCCCGGATGCCGCCGTTTTAATCATCTATATCGGAGAACTACCATGACCAACCCGGTCAAGCCGGCCACGGCACACGACGCCGTGTCCGATCCCAGGCTCACGACCATGTATTCGTGCGCCTCGCACCACAAAGCCAATCTCGACACGCTCGAATTGGCTCTGAACATGCTGGGCATCGCCGTCGACATGATGCTCGCCCAGAGTGAAGCCGTCGGCGACCAATCAGCCGACGTGCCGACAGCACGGACCACCCGCGACAATATCGCCGCCATCCGCCACGTCTGCGGCCTCGTCGAAAACCGCGGTAACGTCGTAGTTCGCTCAGGGCGCGAGCTGATCCGCATTTTCGAGGCAAACGCCTCAGCATAGATATAACCCCCTCGTCCGACTATGGACGGGGGGGTTTTTCTATGGCTCCTGTTGGCCGAAAGCGGCTGGGCCGCTTTCGGCGGATCAGACGCGAAAGCGGCCATCTTGGATTGGGCTGAGATGGGAGGAAACTGCTGGCGCCTGATGCGGGCCGTCAGCGGTCTGGCGACTTCCGTGAACGAGAGGTCTGAGAAGACAATCGTGGGTGTCTAGTTTGGTTCACATCTTCGGCGATCCGACCACGCACCGACCATTTCTCGACCACCCGGAACAACCGCTTGAGGGCGGCTCCAGAAGATGCCACCAATAGCTGACCATGCAACTCACAAGCTCTATGACCCTTTCGGCGGCCGAGAATTTCCTCCGCAGCGTCGCGGCCGGCAAGGTCGGGAAGCTTCAGATCCCCACACGCGCCAAGTACCAGGCCGCTGGCGGCGAGGCAGCATTCGTTCAGGCTCTCTCAACTTGGGCAAACAGCGCCCATCCGGCGGAACTGGTGAGCTACGCGGAAGGCCCAGCCGACAACGTGCAGATTGATCGACTTGTCGCCAGGCTCTACGGGCTCGTCGCTGTCCTAGTAGCCGATAGCATCTCGAGTATCCGCGGGCCCAATCTCACCGAGTTGCTCCAGCGCGCCGCGCTCGCCCGCCTAGCCATCCTCCAGTCCGAGTCGCCGGAAGGGGGCTCAAGGGGGCCACAGCTGGAGATCGTCTGCATTGACCATCTCGCCAAGAGCTATCCCCGTGCCTTCTACGCGCAAGACGAGGAGGGCATGCGCCAGGTCAAGAAGCTCCCCGCTTTTAACCAGTTCGCATCGGCCGTGGTGAAGGAATTGGTCCCGACCGAGCTCTCACATTCCGTGCCTGCTGGCTTCGCCCACGCCCTGGGCGGGGCGCTCCACGAATTGTTCCGCAACACGGAGGAGCATGGTCGCGTGAACGATCGGGGCGACGTCCCCGCGAAGTCGGTGCGCGGCTTCCATGCGCGGCGCCATTCCGTCACGCCT
Source organism: Acidiphilium rubrum (assembly GCF_900156265.1). Lineage (GTDB taxonomy): Bacteria > Pseudomonadota > Alphaproteobacteria > Acetobacterales > Acetobacteraceae > Acidiphilium > Acidiphilium rubrum. The sequence goes on along the minus strand of NZ_FTNE01000052.1, from coordinate 5,100 downwards.
GACACGGTCGCGGTGCTCGCAGCGGAGGCAAAACCACTCTCCGACTACGTCGCGCGGCTTCGTCCCGCCCGAGCGGGCAACCGCGACATCCAGCTGATCGAGCTTTCCGTATTCGATACCGGGCCCGGAATGGCTCCGAGCCTCTCCGGCCGACCGCTCGCGTCCATTAACCCCGACGAGGAGCTCGATCTCGTCCGGCGATGTTTCCGCGAGAACGTTTCCCGCAAATCCCTGTCCTCCGCAGGACTCGGCCTACCGACCGTGATCGACCTGCTTCGCGAGAGAGGTGGCTTCCTCAGACTCCGCACCGGCAGGCTCGGGCTGTTCTGCGACCTAGGCCTTGAGGACCGGAAACCTTTCGGCGAGCCGCCGGAACTCCGTGCGTGGTCGGGCCCGGAGGTCGAGCTCGCCCCCGTGGCTGGCACGCTCTTCACCCTCATGTTTCCGCTGGGGATATAGACGTTGCGCCCATTATACTCCCTTCGTCTAGAACGGTTGACGCAGACCGAGACGATTGACACGTTCGTGGTCTATCTCGCCACCGACGAGCTTCCCGCGGATACGTTCGCCGCGCTGATCGACGAAGAGGTAAAGCGCAATCTCGTGCCCGACGAAGTCGTCATCGTCGTCAGAGAAACCAGCCGCGCCAAAACGGTGACCGCCATCCGGGATCATCGCGAATTGAGGCGTGTGCGCCATCGGCTCGCCCCGCATGCGACCGTCACCGTGATCGGCTTCGACAGGAAGGGTGGCGAAGTCGATCGTGAGGTCGCGACCGGCACGGGTGTTAAGAGCTCGATCACGCTGACGGAGATCGGAAGGCGATCCGCGACGGCGATCTTCTTCGATCACGGTGGCTTCGTCGAGGCCAACGCAAGCTACCACTTCAGGAACCCCTCCGGCAGACACACCGACCGGTTTATGCGCCTCTCAAACCTTCTGGTCTGCCACGCCGAGATCTCGATCATCGCCATGACGCTGCTGCCGCTCATCCCAGACAACGCGGTACAAGCGCATGTTGATACGCCTGCGATGTTTACTCTCGTCTCAGCTGTCAACGAGCTTCTGTGGACGCTCGAGCCTGGACGCCAGCCTCTGCGGTGCGACAGCTTCCGGTCCTATCTTGGCGTCGAGACCTACGATTTCAGCGGCAGCGACACCTCGGTCGTTCTCATCTCGGCTACGTCAAGCGGAAGCCTAGGTAGCATCGTCGAAAAACGAGAGGTCGATCGATCGCGGATAGCGCACGTTCTCTACCTCGGGGCCACCTCCCCGCGTTTTCCGTCGGCGGTGGATCTGTCCTTTGACAAGAAGCTTAACCCACTGGGGATGGCCGAGGCGCGCGAAACCTATCGCGAGCCCAACTGTGCCCTCTGCGACTCTGGATCGATCCCCGTAGACTTGCGGGGGGATCAGTTCGACCTCAGCGGCCCAGAGTTCGAACCACTCACGCTCAAAAAAGCCGACGCGCCGGAGCGTCTAGCATCCACCATGGACAGGCTGGCCGGATCCGGCGCATTCGGTGTCTCCGTCGCGTCGGGCGCGACCAGTCGGCAGTACCTCGTTAACGCCGATATGCTTTTGGTCGCGCCCGAGTTCATGAAGCGTCTCGAATACTTCGCGAAGACCCACGTTCCCTCGAGCACCCGCGAATGCATCATGCTGGACGAGGCTTCCGAGCAGTTCGCGCGTGATCTCTGCGCCCGGGCCGGCGTGACGCCTGTCTTCGTGGCACGATCAGGTGTCGATGGACTGGATCGGACCGACACTCAGGCCGGCATCCAACTCAACGGGTCGCCGATCGTGATTGCCGCCGCCGTGATCGAGAGTGGGCGTGCGCTTCTCGACATAAGCCGCGACCTTCGGAAGGTCCGGCCGAACTCTCCCCAGATCTACATCGTCGGCCTCGTGAAGTCGGTCAGCGCCACGCGTCGGCAAGAGCTCGAGCGAACTCTGGTGCAGACCCAGGAACCGAGTCCACATCGGTTCGCGGCAATCGAGGAGTTGGTGCTGCCGTCGGCGGCCGCTCCGAACGCGTGGCAGGCCGAGCTAATGTTCCTCGACGATGTGGTCTCAGGCGGCGCTCACCTCTCCGAGACGCTCGCCGCCCGCCGGGATCTCCTCCGGCGCACCTCGGCGCCCCTCATGGACGATCTCTTTGTCGCCAATGGTGCCGCCCCGCTCGTCCTGCAGCCGGGCTTCGTCTTCTGGCCCTCGGAGCTCCCAGAGCGGACCACGGCGAAGCCGACGCAGGCGGATGTGTTATACACAATCAGCGCCGTTCTCCAGAAGCTCCGAACCACAGCGCCAAAGCCAGGCGCACGGGCACTCCGCGCCAACTGGTTCCAGCAGACCCTGCTCGACCCCTCCAACCTTGGCCGGTTCAACGACGGAGTGATCCAGGCCAGCCTCCTCCGCGCCGCCAGGCCCACGGAGATCGACTTCTCGGGAGAGGTCGGCGGCCGGCTCGACGCGGCGCGGATAATCGGGCGCATCATCGCAGGCGCCCATCGACCGCGCGGCGAGGCCGCGAGCGAGGCGCTCATCGCTCTCGGAAGCAAGCGCCTCCGCCTGCCACCCGCGAAGCTAATCGACATTCTGGCTGAAACCTCAACGCACCCGCCGCTTGTCGCCGAGCTTGCGGCGCTCTGCCGTCGCAGGCTGCTCTAAACGACTCGGCACCAACAGGGGGGGCCGCGTGGCGCTCGCCCTGTATTAAGGCTTTCCAAACCCGAGTTGCCGTTCGGTGCGATTTCGATATAGAGTGAAGGCTTGACGATTCGAACGCCCGATTTGTCCATCTCTTCTTCGGGCTATGACTCTCGCGATCCAGATTAGCAGCGCCTGCTCTCGATGTTTCAGTTCGACCGTTATGGGCATGTCAGCGGATCCAGTGACCTCCGTAGTTCCTGCGGGGTAGGAAGACGTGCTTCGGCTGGAGATACTTATCGAAGCGGACTGTCAGCAATTGGCAATCGCGTTCGGGCTCGGGAATGGCGACAATTGGGCGCAAAGCGGTCATCCAGCCAACGGCAACGTTTGGCGCAAACCCGATATGGCTTGCGGGAATCCCAAACACGTTCCGCACTCCATAGTCGGTGATCGTACCCGGTGGCTTACCGATGCAACCTTCGCCCCGATCAACCGGCTCAATTTCGCTGGTCGTTCCCGGCCGTCGTATGGTAGCCTCTCCGCATCATTTTTCACTCGGAGTCGTCCGATGCCGCCTCGTGTTGTGCTTTACGCCCGCTATTCCACCGACATGCAGAGCGAGGCGTCGGTGGAGGATCAACTGCGGCTCTGCCGTGAGCGGGCGACGCGCGAGGGCTGGTCTGTGGTCGACAGCTACTCGGACAGGGCAATTTCCGGGGCATCGCTGATCCGTCCCGGCATTCAATCGCTGATGGAGGATGCGAACCGCAGGCAGTTCGACATCGTGCTAGCCGAGGCGATGGATCGCCTGTCGCGCGATCAGGAGGATATCGCCGGTCTGTTCAAACGCCTGCGCTTTGCCGATGTGCGGATCGTAACGATCGCGGAGGGCGACGTCTCGGAGATGCACATCGGACTGAAGGGCACGATGAACGCGCTTTTCCTGAAAGACCTGGGGCAGAAGACGCATCGTGGCATGCGCGGCCGGATCGAAGCCGGTAAGGCGGCGTGCGGCAAGAGCTTTGGCTACGATATCGTCCGTAGTGTCGACGCCCGCGGGGAGCCAATCCGGGGTGAGCGTGCAATTAACGAAGCCGAAGCGTCGGTCGTACAGCGCATTTTCACGATGGTGGCGGCAGGTGCCAGCCCGATTGCGATCGCCAAACAGTTGAACGCCGAGCGTGTCCCTGGCGTTGATGGTCGCTCGTGGCGCGACACCACGATTCGCGGCCACCTCGATTGGGGTACCGGCATTCTGCGCAACGAGCTTTATATCGGCCGGCTGATCTGGAACCGGTCGCGGTCCATCAAGGATCCGGTTTCCGGCAGGCGGGTCCGTCGCATGAATCCGATGGACCAGTGGATCATCGAGGACGTGCCTGATCTGCGGATTGTGGAACAGGATCTCTGGGATCTTGTGCAAGCGCGGTTATCCGATGTTCGCGATGCCTCAGGTGCGGATGCGCCTGGGCGGCCGAAGTTCCATGAGCGGCGTCGGGCGCAGCATATCTTGAGCGGCAAGGTTTTCTGCGCCGCATGCGGTGGCACGTTCGGCGCGACTGGTAAAGATTACCTCGGCTGCACCGCCGCCAATCGGCAGGGGACATGCAGTAACAAGCAGAACATTCGGCGCAGCGAACTTGATGCGCTCATTCTCAACGCGCTGCGGCACCAGCTTATGCGCCCAGAACACGTCGAGCAGTTCGTGGCGGATTTCACAGCGGAGTGGAATAAGCTACAGGGCACCATCGAAGCGGATAATGCCGCCCGTAAACGCGAACTCGATCACGTGACGCGCAAGCTCGATCAATTATTTGAGGCGATCAGCGAAGGTATCAGGGCACCCGGGCTGCAACAAAAGCTCGATGATCTGGAGGGGCGCAAAGCCACCCTCACCCGCCAGCTTAAAAACCCGCCGATTGCAGCACCGCGGCTGCATCCCAATCTCGCCGGCGTCTACCGCGACAAGGTCGAGCAACTGCAAACCGCTCTTCATGCTGAAGATGACGGCCGGGCTGCCTTGGAGACGGTGCGGACCCTGATCGATCGGGTTGATATTGGCACGCCCACGCCGGAGGCGGCCAAGCCGGATGCTGGTGATCCAGTGTCGATTAACTTGGGTGCGGCTCGAATCCCCCTTGACGCGACGACCGGCGATTCAACCTCAAAGCCAACCAAGCAGCGCCGGGGTAAACCAGCCTCGTCATTGCCGGACATTGTGCTGACCGGCGCGATCGCGTCGATGGTGGCGCTGGCGCTCGATGGCGGTACGGCGGTCCCCAAAACGACAAAAGCCGCCCTTGGTGGGGCGGCATTTGGTGGTGGTTCTAATTTGTTCTTTAGTTCGGTAAAAGTGGTTGCGGGGACCAGATTTGAACTGATGACCTTCAGGTTATGAGCCTGACGAGCTACCGGGCTGCTCCACCCCGCGGGTGTGTGTTTGTGTTG
>NZ_FTNE01000053.1 GCF_900156265.1 Acidiphilium rubrum | reverse complement strand
AAACCGGATGATTTCGTCGAGCCCATGGATCACACGCCCAGGCGCACGAGGATCATCGATGCATGCGGCCAAACGACTTGCGATGCCGAGCCGTTGCTCGATGGCGCGTAACCCCAGCAACCCCCCGTCGGAGGAGAGCAGATCGCCGTCGAACCGGGCCTCGATCGACTTGCCGGCGACAGGTGACAGACCAGGGAGAATTGGAGTATTTGCAACCGAGGCGAGCATGGTGTTCCGTCGTGGTGAAGTTTTGTCTCAACAACAAATACTTACAACGAATCAACGGTTTACGCTATGCTCGCCGACCTTCATGCATAATGCGGGCTAGGCGTCGGATAACAGTCGGCCTGCCTCCCAACGAAAATCAACAGCATTTCTACAGAGTCATTAGGGAGTTAAAGTCTGATGCATGAGGTAGATGGATGAAACTAAAAAATCAAGTCGTACAGGAAGTATCTGGACAGGATCAAGTAATTCTAGAAACTACATCACGGCGTGCGATACATAACTCTGGATATAATCGTAAAGACCGGGATTTTTATGCAACACCGACATGGGTCACTGAGGCATTACTGCGTCACATTAAGTTTCGGGGTCCGATTTGGGAACCCTGCTGTGGTACGGGGGCAATGTCGACCGTTTTGACAAAGCATGGCCACGAAGTAGTCTCTACAGATATCGTGGATCGTGGCTTTGGGACAGCAGGCATTGATTTTATGAACTGCAAGGCCGTACCAAGCGGTTGTCGGACCATTATCACCAATCCCCCTTACGGCGATACCGGTTCACACACCGGCCAAGAAAAATCATCTCTCGCAATGTTAGATTTTGTCCGCCACGCTCTCGCTCTTTCGGAAACCACCGATGGTCAGCTTGCTCTTTTGGTGCGGCTACAATGGATTGCCGGAAAGCGGGCTGCTGATCTGATGTCCACCGCGCGGTTTTGCGCGGTTGTAGCGTTAACAAAAAGAATTCAATGGTTTGATAATGGTGATAAAACAAACGCCGCTCAACACCATCACGCTTGGGTCGTGTTCGATCAAAGTTACCCCAAAGGGAAACCTCCGTCACTTTTGTTTGCTGGGGTTGACGACGAAAATGTGCTCAAAACCGATGGCCAATATTTATTGCCGCTCAAAACTCTACATGGCTAATTATTGGGCATCTATTTTCCGGGTGCCCGAAAACGATCGATTTTGCGCATGCCGATTCGGCAGACGCTTGTTATCTTAATCACTAAGATTGAATATTATTCAAGCGGGAGGGGCAGATGGAGACCAGAGTTCTCACCGCGCACGTGCCACTGCCACTTGCCGTGAAGGTGGATGAATTGGCGAGCCGGATGGAGCGGTCGCGCGGCTGGATCTTCAAGCAGGCTCTGGCCGCTTGGATCGACGCCGATGAGATGAAGAGTACACTTACCCTCGAAGCCATGGCCGATGTCGCTGCCGGTAGGGTCGTGACTGGTGACGCGGTGCAAGCATGGGTGGACACCTTGGGGGGACCGGCCGTCTCCATTGCCGCGTTCGAAATCTGCGCGCACCGCTGCTCTCAGGATAAGGCGTTGATCGCGGTCTGACCCCGACGAAGCTGCACCAGAATGACGCGACTAACCGCGCTACCCGCGAGGGTGGACAGGGCAACACTACCCATCTGCCAGACCAGCAGGGTCGCGAAACTGGCCGCGCCGTGAAATAGCCGGAGTGAAAACTCGGCCGCCGCGGCAGCGGCCATGGCGCCGCATAGGGAGGCAGCGGTGGTACGGAACAGGGGCGTGCGGCGGAGGAGAAGAACCATGCCGATCGCCGGCACGATTCCGGCCATCGCAATCGCAGGAATACACATGACATCTGCGTGGAGACGCAGTGCATCCCCCTGCGTGGCTGCTGTCAGCAGAAGGCATTGCCGGCCGAGCGCACCTAGCCAAATCAGCATCATTCCAACCGGGAATACAAGTTTCCACCCCGGCTGATCAGGCCGGCCCGCGCAGAACGCGGCATAGGCCGAGGCGATGGCCGTCAGCGCCGCCAGAGCTTCGTCCAACGCGAAACCCGACCGAAGCAGCAGCGATCCCAGCGCCGGGCGTGGTCCCATCACCAGCGTGACCAGTGCAAGTGCCGGCAGCGTGATCGCGAGCCAGAGGGCGGTGGTTCGTCCTGGCGAACGCGCGCGGCGAACCGGGGCCAGATCGTTGGTTAACGCATCGATCAGGCTTTCATTCCGCATCGCCCACTCCCATGACGCGGCGAAGTCGGTGGATGGCCCGAAACGTTCTGACTTTCAGGGCTGTGACGCTCAAACCCGACGCTGCCGACGCTTGATGCAAACTCATTTCCTGCAATTTCAGCATATCGAGAACCTCTCTGTCGCGGGGCGACAAACGCCTGACCGCAGCGCGCATCGTCGCACGGTCAATAGTTGCCTCCAGCTGTGGATACGCAGTCAGGGCTGAAGAGGTTACAGGAAGATCATCTAAAACTGTTTCGTGCGCCGCGTGCCGGTGGCGCTGGCGGCGAACATCGGCCCCGCGCAGTTTCATGATGCCAAACAAAAATGGGGCTACCGGGCGGGGCGGTTCATAGAGATGCAGACTGCGGTGCAGGGCCAGCAGGGTCTCCTGCACGATATCCTCGATATCCGCGGCATTCGATTGCGGCCATCGTGCCCGCGCGCGACGGCGCAGCCACGGTAGAGCGGCGGACAACAACGCGGCATAAGCTCGGCGATCACCTTGCTGCGCCGCCGCCAGCCACAAACGCCAATGGGCGTCTTCCTCCGCCATTGTCCCCCCCTGAACCGGTGGCTCGATAATCCATTATAGTCAAGGTGGTGTCGATGGTCTCCCGTCCGTATTGACCCAAAAAAACGCGGCGCCGCGCGGGTAACCAAACCGCCGGCCGATGCGTATAATCCGGTGACGGGATCGTTGATCGGCCGGGTCTTGGCCGCACGCGATCACGTCGATCGCTCAGGGCTTAATTCAGAAAGGATACGCCATGACCAATCCCACGTCGCCGAACCGCATCACCAAGATATCGCTCACGCTGGGCTCCGCCGTTGCCGTTGCCGGGCTGGTCACCGCCTTACCGGCCCAGGCAGCCACCAGCGGCAGTCGCTGCAACGGCAAGACCATGAGCTCGAAATCTAGCAGCAAGACAGGCGGTGCTCAAACGAATCACGCTGCGATGTCGGGAAAGAGGACAACATCATCCAACTCCGCCACCTGCTCCGGAAAATAGTAGTGCAATGCAGATCGACCTGGACCAGAGACGTCTTGCGGCCGGCGTTTCACTGGTCGCGGCTATGCGCTCGATCGAGGACCGCGGTTCCAACCTGGTCGGAGAGTTGCTGAGTAGCGCGCCTTTCGTCGCGTTCGAACATTACCCGTCGGAAGATGTCTTCGATCCGGCGACGGGTGCGCAGTACTATTTCCATGCGCATGCACCAGAGGAGCACCGCCAGGGCGGCGCCGACTGGGCGGAGATCGGGCATATCCACACCTTCGTGCGGCCGGAAGGGCGCCGTGACGACGCTCCGATCCATCATCTCATAGCCATCGCACTCGATCGGTTCGGTCGCCCAACCCACCTGTTCACGACCAATCGCTGGGTCACCGGCGATGATTTCATAGCAGCGCGACAGGCCATGGGGTTCGCAAAAACCTACCACTTGACCGATCAGGCGCCGGCCAGCCGATGCATCAGCGCCTTGTTCACGTTGTTCGCGGACGATATCGCCAGCCTGCTGATCGAGCGGGATGCGGCGATCCACGCCTGGCAACGGGCGCATCCGGATGGCGAGGCGCTCGAGGATCGGGCGCTCGAGATCACGTCGTCCCGCACAATCGATCTCGTCGCTGTGTTATCCGAGCTTCAGAGCATGATCGATTGACGCGGTTATCGGCCGGGCGCCCATAGGAAAGCGAGTTCGGACAGGGTCCTGACCACGATGGCCGGCTGCCCCGGCAGCCGCTCCACCGGTTGATCGGCGCGATTGCACCAGGCGACCTGAAAGCCGAACACCGCGGCGCCATAGGCGTCCCAGCCGTTCGATGACACAAAACAGATCGCCTCACGCGCCACTCAAAAAGAGGTTTGTCTACCATTTTTATCACTATCACGATGTGTTGAAAACTGTTTCATTTCAGCGTGTTACGACAAATAGATTTTTTGAGGTAGGTTCTCGACTTTCGGGCTAGGTGCAGTATAGGTGCAGAGCGAGAAGCGCGGTATCGGCGGCCACCTGCGGGCGTGGTGGAATTGGTAGACGCGCCGGATTCAAAATCCGGTTCTGGCAACAGAGTGTCGGTTCGACCCCGACCGCCCGCACCAGCCCTAGCGGTTTAGTCCCGCCATCATTTCAGCATCGGTCGTGTCGCGAGATGTGTTGCAATTGCCTGAATGGCATCCCCGGCTTGGTGAGGATGGCTGTGTCAGGCGGCGATATCAAGTAGCATTGAGGAAGAAGGCTCCCCGAGGCTCTGCCAGCCGTCGACTTTGCGCATGGTGATCTGGCCAGAAGCCAGCAAGGACCCGAACAGCATTGCCGCGGTCTCGGCTGATGGCTGCACGGTCTGGGTTTTGATCCGCCGCTTGAATTCCTCGTGCAGCCGTTCGATCGCATTCGTCGTCCGCGCGGATTTCCATTGGCTGACCGGCAGGCTGGTGAAGGTGAACAGGCGATCACCGGCTTCTTCCAGGCTGGACGCCACGGCTGGGCATTTCAGCCGCCATTTCGCCAGGAACAGACGCCGGCGCCGCGCCACCTCCACGGCGGTCTCGGCGTAGATCATATCGTGATAATCGGCGGTGACCTCCTCATGCAGGGCATCCGGCGCATGCGCCAGTAGATTCCGATGCTTGTGAACTGTACAGCGCTGCGCCGGCACTTCCGGCCTCCGCAGCTTTCCATGTGCTTTGCACATGGAACCTTTGCTGCTCCCCTAAAGTGCTGCGAGCGCGCGTTCGAGACCAGCGCCGCCATCGATGAGCAGGAAGTCAGGGGTCTGCAGGCCGCGCGCGATCAGGTCGTCGAGCACAACCCGCCAGGCCGCTTCGCTCTCGCCTCCCATGTTCTTCACGGCAAGCAGAACCTTCTGGCCGTCGCGGCGGATGCCGAGCACGACCAGCAGCGAGATGCTGGTTGCCTTGCGGTCGATCCGAACCTTCACCACGGTTCCGTCCAGGATCAGCCGGACGATATCCTCCTCGGCCAGACTGCGCCGGTTCCAGGCTTCCCAATCCACCTTCACCTTCCGCCAAGTTCGGCTGACCACGTCCTTGCCTACCGCCCCTTTGAACAAGGCGCCGAGCGCGCGCTTGACCCGCCGCGTGTTGGTGCCGGAGAGGTAGGTCGCCGCAATCAGCGCCTCCGCCCTGCCGGGTCATCCGGGCGTAGCGCGGCAGAACAGCGCTGCGCCATTCCTCGGTCTTCCCGTCATCCGCCGCAGTTGGTATCCGCCCCCGTGGCACCGTGAGATCAACCGGGCCAAACGATCCTATCAACGTCCTCTTCCTGCTGCCCTGCCGGTAGCCGGCTGAGCCCGTCTCCTCGCGCCGGTATCGGCCTCGGCCAAGAGCCGCGGTCAGCTCTTCCTCAAGCAATTCTTCAATGAACCCGCGCACCCGGTCCCGAATGCCGGTCTCGATCGGATCGAACCAGTCAGCCCCGTCAAACAGGCTGGCTTCCGGCCTCGCTGTGCTATGCTTGTCCATGGCGGAGGCAGCAAAGGTTTCATCGGCGCAGCCGATGGAAAGCTGCCGGAGGTGTGATCTCCATCGGCGCTCGAACGCCGAGTCTGGTGGTTGAACTCACCCGGAGATTACGCCACCCCGAATCTCCACACACCTCGCGACGGGACCTCAGCATCTGAAGCGCGACACATCATAATTGTATCCACGAGGTGCCGGCGCGGAACGCTCCAACAAGGTTTTTCTATTGTCGTTCCGTGTTTCGGCGGTGCCGGGCCAGACGGCGGCAGCGATTTGCATAAAGTTGCGGGTCCTGTCTCGGCTCACGGCTCCAACGGTAGCAGTGTCTATGGCACCATCATCAATCAGAACGCCTCGGTGCAGGCATTGGATGAGGCGGCTGATGGATCTTCAACTGCATAACAGTGCCGGAGGTCCTACGGTGTTGGCGGTCAAAGGAGCAGATTAAGATCGTCTTGCTGGATGGTGCCGTGCAGCGCGCGGAGATGCCAAATATTCTTTGCTGGCGATGGACGGCCATCCATCACCAGGTGCGCTACCGGGGCGGGTTGGCCGGGCTAAATAGCCAACAAGAAACGGGCCATGCGGAAGTCGAAATGCCTCCGCATTTGATGCAAAGCAGAATTTAAATAAAAATAAAGAATAACTCATCCGGCTTGAACGACAGCGGTATCAGCCAATCTTTTGACCACTACAGATGCTGGAACAGCCAAAGTTTTGCTCCAGAGATTATTCCATCGAAAAGGAGTCCGAATGTTCTTCCATCGTAAGGAGCTTATTCGCGAAGTCAAGGTAGGGACGCCCAACCCGAAATTCGGCCAGTTTCTTCTGGAACAATTTGGCGGTGCCACTGGCGAGCTGACCGCCGCTCTGCAGTACTGGGTGCAGTCTTTTCATGTTGAGGATGCGGGCATCCGAGACATGCTGCAAGATATCGCCATGGAGGAGTTCAGCCATCTTGAGATGGTCGGAAAGCTGATTGTGCAGCATACCAGCCAGAAGGAGCATCACAAGTTTCACGATGTTCCACTTTTTGCCATCAAGGGAATGGGTCCGCATTTTGTCGATAGCCAGGGCTCCGCGTGGACAGCCTCATATATCAACGAAGGCGGCAACGTCGTCCGCGACCTGCGCGCGGATATCGCCGCGGAGGCCGGCGCCCGGCAGACCTATGAGGCCCTGATCCATCAATGCGATGACCAGGGTACGCGCGATGCGCTGGTGCATCTGCTGACCAGGGAGATCACTCATGCGCAGATGTTCATGAAGGCACTGGATTCCATGGGTAAGCTGACCGATCCGTTCTTCGGCACGATCCCCCCTGATGATACCGTGAACGTCGTCTTCAACCTCTCGCAGGGCGAGGACAAGCGCGGGCCATGGAATACTGAGCCGTTCCAATATGTCGAGGATCCCAAGCCGAAGGGCGGCCTGCCACCGGCATTCGATAATCCCGATGATGAGAAAGCCAGACCGAGGCAGATGGCTACGGCGTCGATATAGCGGTAAGCATGGATTCTTGAAGAGCCGCCGCAAGTGCCCTTACCGCATGAGCGGCGGAATTCTTTCATCAAACCGGCATGGCCTTTCATGATGACTTAGCCGCGCAAAAGGCCTTAAATCGTCTCGTTGAACGACAAATGCTCTGGCGCGACGTGGCGTATTTGAAAGGAGTTGAAAGGAGTTGAAATGCTTTCTATGTTTCAAACAAAACCGGACTTGATTGTTCACTCCAAGGACCCGCTGAATGCTGAGCCGCCTCTGGCTCACTTGCGGGAGAATTTCATCACCCCGCAGAAATTCTTTTACGTGCGGAGCCATGGAAATATTCCGAAGCTGGATCCGGCGCGCCATAGGCTTTCGGTGACCGGCATGGTGACGACGCCGCTCGATCTTTCGATGGACGAATTGCGCACGCGATTTTCCAAACGGCAGGTGACCGCCGTGCTGCAATGCGCCGGTAACCGGCGTGCCGATATGCAGCAGGTCAAGCCGGTTTCTGGCGATCCTTGGGCACCTGGCGCTATCGGCAATGCCGAATGGGGCGGCGTGGCGTTTGCCGATGTGCTGCGCGCCGCCGGTGCCGATGAAACGCGGACCCTGCATGTCGCCTTCGCGGCCCTCGATGATATCGATATCGAGGGCGAACAATTTCGCTTCGGCGCCTCGCTTCCGATGGCCAAGGCATTATCCTCCGATGTATTGCTGGCCTTCGAGATGAATGGCGACGCCTTGCTGCCGGAACATGGTTTCCCGCTGCGTGTCATCACGCCAGGCTATGCAGGCGTGCGCAGCCCGAAATGGCTCGCCTCGATCTCAGTGCAAGATATGCCTTCGGATAACCATATACAGCAGCGGGACTACCGGCTGGTCCCCCCGCACATAACAAAAGACACCGTGGACTGGTCGAAAGGCATGACGATCAACGATATGCCCCTAAACAGTGCAATCTGCGAACCGGCTGCGCATGCGACGCTGAAGGCCGGCAAGACCATGGCGCGCGGCTATGCCATCGCGACGGAACGGCGGGTGGTGCGGGTGGATGTCTCGATTAATGACGGGCGAAACTGGAGTCAGGCTGAACTGGAGCCGGATTCTGATGCGCCCTGGAGCTGGGTATTCTGGCAGGCGGAGCTGGATCTGCCGGCTGGCGAGCACGAGCTTGCGGTGCGGGCGTGGGATTCCGCCGGGCAGACGCAGCCGGTGCGGCCCGACGACACCTGGAATTTCAAGGGCTATCTCAGCGCCGCTTGGCACCGCGTGCCGGTAACGGTGAGCTGAAATGCGGCGCCAGAACTTCAACGCCAAAGCTTCCGTGCCAGCACGGCACTCACGAATCCCCTCATTTTGATGTGACCTTGCTATAGGCTCGATTCGGGCCGCTTCTGTAATACCGCCTAGTGTTATCAGATGGGTCATGGGCATGGTTAGGGTGGGTATTCCGCGTAAGCGGCTTTCGGACGTTCGGGGTTTCATCGGCGCGCTTTACGATCACGATCTGCACGCCAAGCGCGTTGAGGCGCTGGCGGACGCGACCCTAGGCGTGATGACGGGCGGGTCGCTGGCGGTGGCGACCATGGCTTTGCTACTGAATTTTGGCCCAGCAGTGATGGCGAATTTTGGCCCACCTCCATCGTCGAACGTAGGGTCTCCTCGGCACGATCGAGGAGCC
>NZ_FTNE01000055.1 GCF_900156265.1 Acidiphilium rubrum | reverse complement strand
GCGTGGTATCCAGTTCGATACCTTGCGGCTACGCCTGATCAAACTCGCCGTCCAGGTCGAGACATTGAAGAAATCAATTCGCCTGCATCTGCCGCGATCGATGCCGGATCAGGTCATTCTCCGCTACGCTCTGGCCAGACTGCCCAGGTTACTGGTCTGAGCCCAGGGGCGGTTGCCCCGACCGGTCCCGATCTCATCCAACTCCAGCGCCGACACATCGCCAAGCTCATCAAAACCAGCCCAGAGCGGCCGGTGAGTCGTCACGCGCCCACGACGTCAGGTTGCATAGCTAATTGTAGAAGAATTGAATGAAACGCCCTCATGAATAAATGCGGTTAGCATCGTAGACAACAAAATCCCGGCCGGCCCTGACCATTTCGGACAAGGTTTCAAGAGTGATATACGAGGACGATTCGGTGTTATATAAGCGACGATTTGCGTATTTTTTGATAACAACTTGCGTTGCTGCCGTCTCATCCGGTGTTTGAGCCATCGTTATCGCCCCTTCCCTTTCACCCGAAACGAACTTTCGCATATCTATGACGAAGTCGTGGTGCGCTGCGGTAGAATGGCAGAGAAAGGTATTGAATGCTAGCACGGCCGGGCGCTGGGGACATCCCGCGACCACTGGACGCCGCCGCCTCGATCAACGCCGTCCCGCCTACCCCGTTACAAGCCCGGCCGAAACCAACACGCGAGGGCGGAAGATCCATCCCGGCCGACCAGTAGCGGCAACGGCGCAACAGGTTTATGCTGCGCGCAGTAAAGATATCTGGAGGAAAAACTCGTGGAAGACATCGTGATCGTTGCCGCGGCACGTACGCCGGTCGGTAGTTTCAATGGCGCGTTTGCGAACACGCCGGCTCATATCCTGGGTGAAGTTGCGATCAAGGCGGTAATCGACCGATCGGGGATCGATGCCGACGAAATCGACGAGGTCATTCTCGGACAGGTCCTCACAGCGGGCGAAGGCCAGAACCCGGCCCGCCAGGCCGCTCGCAATGCCGGGATACCCGACGCGAAGACGGCATTCGGCATCAATCAGGTCTGCGGCTCCGGCCTGCGCGCCGTCGCTCTGGCGGCGCAGCAGATCATGTCCGGCCAAAGCGATATCGTGGTCGCGGGCGGTCAGGAGAGCATGTCGATGAGCCCGCATTGCGCCCACATGCGCACCGGCACCAAAATGGGCGACATGAAATTGATCGACACGATGATCAAGGACGGTCTTTGGGACGCCTTCAACGGGTACCACATGGGGACGACCGCCGAGAACGTCGCGCGCGCTTATCAGATCAGTCGGGACGATCAGGATGCCCTGGCCCTCGCGTCCCAGCAAAAGGCGTCTGCCGCGCAGAAATCGGGTCGGTTCAAGGACGAAATCGCGCCGGTGACGCTGTCGGGACGTAAAGGCGATGTCGTCGTGTCCGATGATGAGTACATCCGCCATGACTCATCGGCGGAAGGCATGGCACGCCTCAAGCCCGCGTTCGCGAAGGACGGCACGGTAACAGCCGGCAACGCGTCAGGCCTGAACGACGGGGCCGCGGTCCTGATGGTGATGTCGGCAAAGGACGCCGCACGGCGCGGCATCACCCCCCTCGCCCGCATCGCCAGTTTTGCCACGGCCGGCGTCGATCCGGCCCTGATGGGAACCGGGCCGATCCCATCGTCGCAAAAGGCGCTCGATCGGGCGGGTTGGACGGCGGCAGACCTTGATCTGATCGAGGCCAACGAGGCGTTTGCCGCCCAGGCGTGCGCGGTGAACAAGGGCCTTGGCCTCGATCCCGCGAAGGTCAACGTCAACGGCGGCGCGATTGCGATCGGCCATCCGATCGGCGCATCCGGGGCACGCGTGCTGATTACGTTGTTGCACGAAATGCAGAAACGCAGCGTGCACAAAGGCCTTGCCACACTCTGTATCGGCGGCGGCATGGGCGTTGCCATGTGCGTCGAGCGCTAGACGCATGCGCAAGGTCTATAAAAATTCCACCGAAGCGCTCGCCGGGCTCCTGCGTGACGGCATGACCATCCTGTCCGGCGGATTTGGCCTCTGTGGTGTGCCGATGGCGCTCATCGAAGCCATCCGCGACAGCGGCGTCAGCAACCTCACGATCGTTTCGAACAATGCCGGGATCGATGGAGCCGGCCTTGGCATTCTTCTCGAATCCCGGCAGATCAAGAAGATGATCTCCTCCTATGTCGGGGAAAATGCCACGTTCGCGCGCCAGTACCTGGCAGGTGAACTCGACATTGAATTCAACCCGCAGGGTACGCTGGCGGAACGGATCCGCGCCGGCGGTGCCGGAATTCCCGCCTTTTTCACGGCAACCGGCTTTGGCACCGCCGTGGCCGAGGGCAAGGAGACGCGAGAGTTCGACGGCAGACATTACGTGATGGAACGTGGCATCGTCGGTGATCTTGCAATCATCCACGCCTGGAAAGGCGATACCGAGGGTAATCTGATCTATCGCAAGACCGCGCGCAACTTTAATCCGATGGTGGCAACCGCCGCAAAAATGACGGTGGCGGAAGTCGAGCATCTGGTCGAGCCCGGCAGTCTCGATGGTGATCACATCGTAACACCGGGCATTTTCGTCAAACGGATCGTCCTGCTCGATCAAGTCGATAAACGCATCGAACAGCGCACCGTGCGCAAGCGGGCTTAGGGAGACCGAACATGGCATGGACAAGAGATCAAATGGCCGCGCGCGCCGCCCTCGAATTGCAGGACGGTTTCTACGTCAACCTTGGTATCGGCATTCCCACCCTGGTTGCCAACCATATACCGGCGGGAATTTCGGTACAGCTCCATTCTGAAAACGGTATGCTGGGCATCGGGCCGTTCCCGTTCGAAGGCGATGAGGATGCCGACTTGATCAATGCGGGCAAACAGACCGTAACAGATCTTCCCACCACCAGTTATTTCGACAGTGCCGCGTCGTTCGGCATGGTGCGCGGCGGGCATATCGATATCTCGATCCTCGGTGCACTGCAGGTGGCCGAAAATGGCGATCTGGCCAACTGGATGATCCCGGGAAAGATGGTCAAAGGAATGGGCGGGGCGATGGATCTTGTCGCCGGCGTACCCCGCGTGGTGGTCCTGATGGAGCACACCGCAAAAGGCGCACCGAAAATCCTGAAATCATGCGATTTGCCGCTGACCGGCAAGGGCGTTGTCAGCATGATCGTGACCGACCTCGCGGTTTTCGAAGTCGATGCCCACAACTCACCTTCGCTCACATTGATCGACAAGCCGGACGATGTGACGATTGAACAGATCAGAGCCGCAACGGAGCCTGATTTCGCCATAGCGGCCACGATACGCGGCGCCACCGTGAATTGAGGAGACCTTCATGAAATCGAGCAACGCCAGTCTGCAGGCACGGCGTGAAGCCGCCATACCGCGCGGCGTTGGCGTCGCCCACCCGGTCTACGCCGCTCGTGCCGAGAACGCCGAGTTGTGGGATGAGGACGGGCGCCGCTACGTCGACTTCGCCGGCGGCATCGCGGTTCTCAATACCGGGCACCGACACCCCAAAGTCATAGCCGCGGTCGAAGCGCAACTCGCACGCTTTACCCACACGTGCTTTCAGGTAACGCCCTACGAACCCTACATAGAGCTGGCCGAACGGCTGAACGCGATCGCACCGATCGAAGGGCCAGCCAAGACAATTTTTCTCACAACCGGCGCTGAAGCCGTTGAAAATGCGATAAAAATTGCCCGCGCAGCAACAGGTCGCCCTGGCATCATAACCTTCGCCGGCGGCTATCATGGCCGCACGCTGCTGACCATGGCGATGACCGGCAAGGTCCTGCCCTACAAGCGCCTGTTCGCGCCGATGCCGGCTGAGATCTATCACGCGCCGTTCCCGTTCGAGCCGTTCGGCGTCACCGTGTCCGATACATTGCGTGCGATCGAGATGCTGTTCCGGGCCGACATCGAGCCCTCCCGGGTGGCGGCAATCGTGATCGAGCCTGTCCAGGGCGAAGGCGGCTTCATACCCGCGCCGGTCGAACTGCTGCACGCATTGCGAAAACTCTGCGACCACCACGGTATCCTGTTGATCGCCGACGAGGTTCAGACCGGTTTCGGTCGTACCGGGCGCATGTTCGGCATCGAGCATTCCGGTGTCAAACCGGATATGCTGACCGTTGCGAAATCGCTGGCGGGCGGATTTCCCCTGTCCGGCGTGATCGGCCGCGCCGCGATCATGGATGCTCCGGAACCCGGTGGGCTCGGCGGCACCTATGCGGGCAACCCGCTCGCCTGTGCGGCGGCCCTTGCGGTGCTCGACGTGATTGAATCCGAAAACCTGGTCGAGCGCGCGAACGTCATCGGCGCGACGATCAAATCCGCGCTGCACCGTATAGCATCGCGTAACGATGTCGTCCCGATCACTGCGATCCGCGGTCCCGGTGCCATGATCGCCTTCGATGTGGTCAAGGAGCGTGGCGGATACGTGGCTGCTCCGGACCAAACAAAGCACGTACTGGCCCGTGCGCGTGAGCACGGGCTGATCCTGCTGTCATGCGGCGTCAATGCCAACGCGATTCGTCTGTTGGTGCCCTTGACCGTCAGTGACGCCGTTTTGAATGAAGGGCTGGCTGCGTTGGAACGGGCCTTGGTCGCATGACCTTCCGGGCTACCGATAGCGCGCCATAGGGTCGGCGGCCTGCACGCGGTTCCAGTTGGCGTGAAGGAGGGCAATCTTGTCGAACACGGTGGTCAGATCGGCCATCTCGCGCGCCAGTCGGCGTTCGATCGCCAGGCCACGATGGGATGGTTCGCCCGAGATGAGGCGGGCGCCCGCTGAGACTCTTAACCATCCGGTTTGAGCACCGCCTGTATTTGGCAATGCAACCGGCTGACCGATATGGCAAATCCGGGCGGCCAACGCGCGCTCGCTGGCTGCGACAAAGAGAGCCGAACAATCGGCGTTGAGCCAACGGTACAGCAGACGCATCGCCGCCGGGTCCAGCAGTCGGCCGGATTTACCGGGCTCGCGGACGGCAAATGCGAATATGGTCCGCTCGTTGTCCCATAACGCGCCATTGCGCTGCAGCGCAGGGACCGGTTGCAGCACGAAGATGCCATGCGCTTCGATGGCTCGAACAACAGTATCCTTGAATCGTTCAATGACCGCTGTTGTCTGCGCCGGTCCCACCGCCGCGAACGATCGGTATTCCGCCAACGCCGCACGCCAGCGCAGGAGCAATCCATAGTTGGTGCCGACCGGCAATCGATGCGCCGCAGTCGCGCCGCGCGGCCAGTCGCCCTGGCTGAAATAGGCACCAAGCCCGGCCGGCAGGGCGCCGCTTGTCAAGCGCGCGGCGATCGCCTGGGACATCAGGGCGGCGCCGGCAAACGGTGGCCCGGTCAGGAACTTCGAGCCGGTGACCTGGACTACAGCGTCCAGCGCGAGATAGTCACGCACGCGCTCAGGGGCGATCCGGGACTGACAAGCATCGACAACGATATCGAGCGCACCGTCAAAACGGCTCCGCAAGCTGCGGAGGAGTGCCATGGAGGGTGCCAGCAGGCCGGTTTTCGACAGATCGAGCGCGTGCAAAATGACACGATGACCGCTATCGATCGCTGCCGCCACAGCCGCGGTGATCTCGGCTTCGACAGAGGCGGCGGGTCTGACCTGCCCTTCGCGGTCACGCAAAGGAATTGATATCAGGGCCGTGTCAGGCCGGAATCCCTCGATCGGCTCGGAACGAGACACGTCAACCCCCCTCGCCGTATCAACCGCGAAGTGCCGCCCCATGGCTGCCATCGGAACGCCGCTGCCGGTTTCCTCAGGCGCCAGCAAAATGGTTGTGAACGGTTGGTTGGTGGCTGGAAGATGGCTGAGTCCCAGAGCAAGTAGTTCACTGTCGGTTCCTGATGCCGCGAGCGCGACCGCACCGCCCCGCGGAACGCCGAATGCCTTCCCGATGGCGCGACGGATTGCCAATGATTCGGCGAGGAGTGGCGACCGATCACCTGATCGGAGCATTGCGGCAGTCAGGCGGAGGCGCGCGCGGTCCGCCGCCTCATACCCGCGTTCGGAGACGGAGGAGGCGGTCGACGATGCGAAGGTGACGGCCCAGGGTCGAGGGCGGTGACTGCAACCATACCCGTTCAAATCAGTTTGAGGATCGCGTTGAAGGCGAATATCACCGCCAGTCTCCATGATCGTTTCGCAGGTTCCGATGACTGACCAGAGCCTTATAATCCGAGCGGCATCGTCGACCGGAAAATCGGTCTCGCATTCGTTCCAACAGGCGGCCAGCGTATCCTTGATATCGCGCAAACGATCGACCGATGCGGGACGGTCGTCGCCCATTTCATTGGTCCAATGTAAGCCGTGTTCAAATGCGAAATGCTCCGCCTTGGCAAATTGCGCCGCCGCACGCGCAGCGGCCCAGCCGGCTGAAATGATCCGGACACCGGCTCTCACAAGCAAAATCCACTCGCCCGCCAACCGCGCTAGGGATAAAATCTCGTTTGGATCACCGTTGTACCCGAGGATCACTGTGCCTGATCGATCTATCCGCAGACCTCTGGCATCATCCGTGATAAGCCAGGGTGTTGTACGGAGCGGCCAGAACGCGAAGTCATTCCTGATCCGGGGCTGAATGAGCGACTTCATGTCTAGAAAAGAAGAACGCCTAATCGCAAAATTAACCATGGACTCTCTCAGTGTATTAGAAGCTCAACATTTTCGCGGCCGTAAACCAGTTTTGCAGATCCGTCGCAGCGTAAACACTGTCTCATCGTCACACTTGATCCGCCCTGAATGCGTCTGGGATTGCGACGATCGCGCCGCCTACGACCAGAATCACATCGAAACGGGTCAGCTCCCGGCCCCAGCCAGGATGTTCCGCGAGAATAATTTCTGCAGCCCCTATCAGCCGCGCTTGTTGACGACGCGTGACGGCTTCGGCAGCAGAACGCTCCTCAACACGCGCTTTTACCTCGGCGAAGATAAGTATCTCCGAAGATGCGACAACTAAGTCTATCTCGCCAAGAGCTGTTCTAACACGCTGTGCGAGCACATCATACCCTTGCCCCTCATACCAAGCCGCCGCGAAAAGCTCCGCCTCTCGCCCGGAAGCCTCCGCGCGGGATCGATTTAGGTTTTTTTGCCGAGCGCCCATTTCTCTTCGTTAACCATCTGTGAAACGATTCTTCATTGCATTAAACTCGTCTCAGCATTACGCCGGCTAGAGCACAATGCGTACCTGTGGTTGTATAGTAGGTTTGGTTTTCTGTTTTTTGGATTTCTCGAAAAAATCTATTGCTACCGTCGCAGTTAATGAGTATATCTTTAGCCATCTTATTAATTTAAGAAGTTTGACGAATTTACTCTCAAAGTTTTCTATTTAAAACGGTTTACGGACTTTCTGCTATCCAGAAACAACGCCGGGGTACGGCCCGGTTCACGAGTGGGGGTTAACACTATGATGCACTTCAATGAAATCGGCCAGCAACTACGTGCATATCGTATGGAATCGGGGCTGAAAGCCGAAGAAATTGCCGCGCGGTTGGGCGTATCTCGTGCGGCACTGTATCGATACGAAAAAGGCGAGGTTATCAAGCTTGATACCGTGAAGCGCTTGGCCGAATTATTAAAAATTTCGCCCCTGACACTGCTCGGTATCGGTGTGGAGTATTATAGTCGTCCAATCGGCTATCTCGAACGCATTCGGCAGCTCGAAGAGACAGCCGATCAGATTCTACAGCTTTACGGGCCGATCTGCTATCTTACAACGTCGGACGAATACGACTCCATGTTGGCGATGATTTTCGAGGAGCATGCAGAGCAGGCTGGACTAGATCGGAGCATGGCCCGGACCGCCGCCGAACAAGTGTTGAGTGCGCTGGCCGCCCGGAAACGGATGTTCGTCGCGCGGCGTCCTTCTGTGATCGCGATATTCACGACCGCAGCCGTTCAAAAATTTGTTGACGATGGCGTGGCTGGGATTCTGCCGCTGTCAGATCGTAGCTGCTCATCCCCGCCGGGCGGCGTGTTGAATCGATTGTGAATTGACGTGACCACGTCGGATGGGATTCGACGGAGGCGTGACCGAGCTTC
>NZ_FTNE01000078.1 GCF_900156265.1 Acidiphilium rubrum | reverse complement strand
AGGGTGGTGGGGAGGAGGTTCGGGGTCCAGGGCACGGATGCTTTATAGGACGCGACCCCGGGGGGTGAGAAAGCGGAAAATCCGACGGGCGTGAATAAACACCCGCCGGATTGCGCCTGGCCTAGCCGAAGGCGGTTTGGTTCAGGCGCTTACCGGCAGCGATAGGGGTGCCAGTAGCACCAGCCGCCGCCGGGACGGCCGGGGTAGACCACGCAGCCTGACAGCGAGATTCCGAGGCCGACGATCAACAGGGCGGCGCCGAGTTTTCGGATGCGCGTGCGGGTTGGGGAGGTTGAGGCGGGTTTTTGCATGATGGGTCCTTTCCTGACGGTGGTGATTGGTGGTGCTACTGGCGCGGCACGCCGGGCTGGGTGGCGCGGTTGTGTTTGTCGATGTAGATCCGGCGCGAGAGTTTGGCCTGGCGCTGGTTGAGATGGTGATATTGCCGCGCGGTGAGGTGACCGCCGTTGGCCCGAAGACCGGACCGGCGGGACTGGTTGATGCGCTGTTCACGGTGTTCCAGATGATTTGCGCCGCCGGCGGTGATCTGACCGCTGTGGATGCCCTGCGCGATGCGATGCTGCTGGGTGGCCTCGCGCTGCTGGACTTCGCCCGCATGGGCGGCGAGCGGCAGCAGGGTCAGGCCGAACATGCAGGCGATCAGCCTGGTTCGATTGGTGCGTTGCATGGAAATCTCCGTCGATATTCAGCGGGTGCGCTAGTTCTGCACGCCCTGAGTTCAATATAGGGCGTGACTTCGGGCAATTTCGGGGCAGAATGTTGAGTAATGTAACGCGGGTTGGTGGTTTGGCCGCGGTGTGGGCTTGCGGGGTTCGTGGGTGGGGAGAACGGCAGGCAGGGTAGGGAGGATTTCTTTTTTGGAGAAAAGAAGCAAAGCACTTTCGTTAGGGGTGCGTATTCCGTTGATCGCGATCATCCATTCCGGTCGATCGCGATCACTGGTTCCGTTGATCGCGATCATGATGTTCACCATGCCTGAGGCG
>NZ_FTNE01000057.1 GCF_900156265.1 Acidiphilium rubrum | reverse complement strand
GCCGTTGTCGGCCACGGAGCGTTGCAGGGCGCGGAAGATCATCGCGAAGCGCTCGGACGGGTCGGCGGGCATGAAAGGCGCGTTCGAGATCATGGCCGCACATAAACCATGTGGGGTGGGGGGTGAGAAAGGGAAAAAGTTAGGCAGAGGAAAAGAAGTACTTCTTTTTTGTAAAAAAGAAGCAAAAAACTTTTTTTAATCTGGGGCACGGGCGTTGGAACCGGTACGGGCCCAGATTAACAAAGTTTTTTTTGCTTCTTTTTTGTTCACAAAAAAGAAGTGCTTCCCTAACCTTCTCTCGCGCCACGGCGCACCTTAAGCGGCGAGGATAAAACAGCCCGACGCCGCCAGCATGGTCGCGAGGCCGATGCGCAGGACGGGCTCCGGCGTGCGGTTGGAACTCAGGCTGCCCAGGATGATGCCGGGAATCGAGCCGAGCAGCAGCGGTAGCAGCAAGGTGAAGGAGACGGTGCCGAGCGCCCAATGCGCGATGCCGGCGAGCAGCGTGAGCGGAACGGCGTGGGCGAGATCGGAGCCGACGATGCGGGCGGTCGCCATGCGCGGGTAGAGCAGCATGAGGGCCACCGTGCCGAGCGCGCCGGAGCCGACCGATGTGACGCTGACCAGAACGCCAAGCACGAAGCCGAGGACGATGGTGGGACCCGTGCGCGGAATGATCGCGGGCGCATCCGTTGATGGGTGGGCGCCGGGGATGGTTTTGATCAGCCAGGGGCGGATCAGCAACGCGGTGGCGGCGAGAATGAGCACCACGCCGAGAATGAGGGCGCTGATATGGTTGGCGAGCGCACCATGCACGCCGAGATAGCCCAGGCCCGCCAACGCCAGCGCCGCCCCCGGCAGGCTGCCGGACGCGAGCCGCAAGACGATGCGCCAATCCACCGTATGATTGAGCCCATGCACCGCCGTGCCGACCGATTTGGTCGCGGCGGCAAACAACAGATCGGTGCCGATCGCGCCGGATGGATGGACGCCGAACAGAAGTATGAGCAGCGGCGTCATCAATGCGCCGCCGCCGACGCCGGTGAGACCGACGATGCCCCCGACCACAAACCCCGCGAGAATTTCCGGCACGTTCATTCGTTGTGTTTAGCATGAAATTGACGGCGGGCGGGGCACCATCGTTTCAGACAATCATGCCCCGGACAATATTGCCTGGAGAAAGGTTGGGCTCACTCACTGATCGGCATGATCGCATTCGCCGATCAAATTCATTTTGCCGCTTGCGTTGCACTCGAACATCAGTTTCGTCGCTATCAGCGTCTTGCCTTGCAGTTTATCGATCTGGATGCGTTGTGGCAGATAAGCCTGAGTTGCGAATTTCGCATCGGCCGCGCCGAACGCCGCCTGAGCGGCGTTGTAGTGATGCGCGTTCAACAATAATTGAGCGCGCAGCACCATGACTGGTTGCGTTTCCAGCTTCTGACGCTCGGCATCGGTCAGAAATGCAGCGGCTTGGTCCGATCGCCCGAGTTCGAAATCGGTCTCTGCCTGAAGGAAGAGATAATATTCACTCTGCCGCAGGACGATACTTTTGATCGAGCGGAGCTGGCTGGCGGCCTCCATGGCCTGGCGGTGTTCCAGCGATACCGCGGCATCGCCGAGCGACACCTCGTTTTCAATCATCAGACGTGTCGGCGCCGTGTCGATGATATGGGTGAAGCCGGCATCGCTCATCGGTGGCAGATAGGTCGGATATTGGCGTGTGATATATGTTGCGGCGATTTTCAGACGGTCGATTGCCGCCGGGTGCCCTGCCAGGACGGCGTTTTCCGCTCGCACGAAATATGGTTTCAGCGCCTGGCCAAAGCCGAAGTTGATCTCGGTCTGGTTGCCGACGGCGTGGGTCGTTACGTAGTGCTGGAACGGCAGGATGGCTGGCTCTGCGGCGGCCGCCTTGCGCTCCTGCGCGATCAGGATCGTCAGGATGTCGGTCGCACCCTGGAGGTTATATCCGGCTTTCGCCATCAGATCGATCGCGAGCAGATCGGCCATGCTCTCCTGATCGCGCTGCCAAGCGGGAAACACGCCGTTTGTCGTCGCGACGCCGAACAGATAATCAGCGACAACTGCGCTTTTGGTTGCATCGGCGATGACCGCGGCTTTGGCGCCGAGGGTGATCGCTGCCCCGGCATAGACGATGCCGCGCAGTTTCGCCGCGTTTTTGAACAGGGCTGCGCGGCTGGTCGTCTGGCCCATCAGGACGTGGGATAATTCATGTGCCAGCACAAAGGCCAAACGGTCTCCATTGTCCGGCGCGGGATGCGTTGACAGGTAATTCAGCAGACCTGTGCTGACGATGATGGCACCTTCGGGTGTGGTATCGGACGTGAAACTGGTGGACGGGACGAGGAGCACCTGCACGTTGGGCCGAGCGTAGGGCCAGGATGCCAGAAGGCGATCGACGATCTGATTGCAGAAATCGACAAAGGCGGGGTCTTCGACGATGCCGGTTTGCAAGGTCAGCGGGCGACGGAGAACCAGGGATTCGGAAGCGGCGCGACCTGGTTGATAGGTCTCTGCTGAACTCAGTGTTGCGATGAAGGTTCCATGAGCGGGCAGGACGGAGGCCGTGTCAGTCATGCCGCGCGGCAGGGCGGCACAACCTGCGACGGCGAGGGTGACCGCAAGCGCGGTGAGTTTACGGATCATGCTGTGCATTGTCATTTCGGACACGAGCCCCCAAGGCCATTGGTCATTCCGATTTGATTGTCGCCGGGTGGCGCATAGTTTCCGATGCAATTGCTCGCGGGTGGCGGTGGCAAAGCTCCTGTCGTGGTCAAGCCGAGTGCCCGGATGTAGATTGTACCGCGCGCTGTGGTGACGGGCACGAGGCCGAGATTGGTCTCCGGCCCTGCGATATGATGGCCGATCAAGCGACTTGCCGCTATTGCGCCGAGCGGCTGGCCGGCGGGGCTGAAACGTTGGACCGATGGACCGATCGTACCGGTAATTGTTTGGGCGGCGGCATAGTCGACGGACCGACCTGCCAGGACAAGGCCGAAACCGGCCAGAATAACCCTAGCTAACCTGTTTCTCAGCTTCAGCTTCAGATTCAGTTTCTCTCTCGCTTGCCTTGTCATTTTCAGACTCCCTGTTTTGAAGAATCGATTCAGCGATATCGGGAAGTAAAGCCCATAAAAGAACGAGTGCGATCCAGTCGTTATTCTGCCAATGCAAGTAGAATTCATTGATGAATAAAACGGGAATTATTACGGGTAATAACATGAGAGGTCTCAGCACAAAATTTTTTGCAAATGCGCTCTGCTGATAAAATGAAACTATGAATATAATATATATTAAAACGTAAACAATAAAATATTCTAATATAGTAGATGCGCTATTCTTAGATTCTGTTAAATTTCGACCGTATACGTCATCTATAAAAATTAGTGTCATAAATAGCGCCATGAGCGACGGGATGCCGGCGCGTAGAATTTTTGATTGTCGATATTCGTTATGTTTTTTCATGATTTTTTGCATATAGCTCGGGCGTTCTGCCCATTTCGCCTTTTTTTCGTCTTGCATCAAATTCATTTTTACAAAAAGGTAGTCAATCGACAGAACCAGCCAAATGATAGCTTCTGTAACTACAGAGTCCGAGATGGAGACCATGTTCGCGTGAAACATATCGCCGGGTTTGTGAAAATACTGGTTGCCGAAGCTCAGCAGATTGTCGAATGCCATCGCCTGCTCCTGAACGCCGGCGAGCAGGCCGACACCGGGAACGCGCACCACATCGTGTTCTGCGCGTAGATCGGCACCAAGGAAAACGACTCGACCATGCAGGAGAGAGTCAATATTAACGGATGGATGGTTTCGTGTACCCCAGGTTGCTTGATTGAGTTGCGCGGCATCGATCGTGAGCTCATAGGGACACCGCTGCCGCGGGATCAGGTGTGTCAGGGATCGACCGGCATTTTCCAGGGATTGGAGAAAGCGGCTCCAGGGCTGTGGCCCAAAGGTCTGGCAGTCGGTTATGGCACGCGGACCGGCAATAAGTCTTTGCTGTGGCGATAACAGTGTGCCCCAGCGCAATGCCATATCGGCGGTGAATCTGCTTGGATTCACGGCATGGGAACAATAGGGCTGAAAACCATGTTTGCAGACAAGGCGATACATGGTGAAGGCCGCTGAATCTCGGACGATCATGTGTTGGCGTCCAACGCCTTGGTCGCAGGTGGTGCCTACGCTGCAATCGGCCACTTGTAAGGCGTAGAGATTGCTACCGGCGTTCCATTCGGCCGTCGCGCTTCGATGCGTGAGTGGTGGCGGTAATGGGCCGTAGCCGTCTCGGCGTAGGCCGTTCGCGAACAGGACTGGAATACCGTTATTTTTTGCATAAATCAAAAAACTATCGAATTGATTTAGTGAATCGCGCCTACGGTTACCCGTGAAGCGAATATCGACAAATATTGCGCGCGGCTTTGCTTGAATTATACTATCTAAAATTCCAACAATATCGGAATATGGCAATGGCCATAACGCATGCGTGTGGTACGATTCATGGAGGTTTGCTGCGGCCGACACCTGCTGATGATTGATATTTTTGAGCGTGCTATCGGTAATTGCGACAACGGCAATTTTTTGCTGTGCAGGATTTGCGTTTAAGCCATAGAACGGCTGAAAAATGGTTTGAAGAAAATTTGACGAACTCGTACGTGTTGCGCTGTCAAAACCGAGAGGATCGACGACGACAAAAAAAATCCATGCAATTATAAAAATCAAAAGACGCGTTAAAAAAAATGTTATATCTTCTTCGTCGAGTCTTTTTATCTTGTTAATCAATGGCGTTTCCAGATATCAATTTTTGTCTGTGCAAAAGAAGTAGAGTCAGATCTAAAATATGATTTAAAGTCGGTGTGTTTTTAATGACCTTATCGGTAAAAGCGTTCTTAACGGGTCCCACCGTCTGTGGCATTCATTAATAAAAGTCAATATCTTCGAAAGAAAATTTTAGTGCAAAGATATCAATGGCTCGTCGCCACGTCGGCCGCGACAAGGGGAAGGTGGATTACCGGTTTGCCGATTCTCCGGTGGTAAACTGTGAACCTGCGTTGATCAGGCATCCAAAACTGCGGTTTTATAAAAAAGCAGCAAAGATTTTTTAATCGTCGTGATCATCGATGGCTTCATTGCGCTACACCAATGACGAAGAGTTTTTTTTGCTTCTTTTTTTGCAAAAAAAGAAGTGCTTCCTTGCCTTGCCTTGCCTTGCAGCCGGTCACGAAAATATCGTTTGATGTCGAATGAATGTGGGCTTATGTGCAGGGTTCGGCAACATCCATAGGAGTGTGATCATGGCGAAGGTTTTGATGCTTTATTACAGCACGTGGGGGCATGTTGAGGCGATGGCGGGTGCGGTGGCTGAGGGGGCGACGGGCGCGGGTGCCAGTGTGACGATCAAGCGGGTGCCGGAGACGATGCCGGCTGCGGTGGCGGCTTCGATTCATGCCAAGACGGATCAGGCGGCGCCGGTGGCTGAGCCTGGCGAGTTGGCGGAGTATGATGCGATTATTTTTGGCACGCCGACGCGGTTTGGCAATATGTGTGGGCAGATGAGGAATTTTCTGGATCAGACGGGGGCGTTGTGGGCCAAGGGGGGTTTGGTCGGCAAGGTGGGGTCGGTGTTTGTTTCGACTGGCAGCCAGCATGGCGGGCAGGAGACGACGATTACCTCGTTCCATACCACGTTGTTCCATCATGGCATGGTGGTGGTGGGGGTGCCGTATTCGGTGCCGGAGCTGAGCAATATGGATGAGATTTCGGGTGGCACGCCGTATGGGGCGTCGACGATGTCGAAGGGTGATGGTTCACGGATGCCGAGTGCGAACGAGTTGGCGATTGCGCGGGCACAGGGCCGGCATGTTGCGTTGATTGCGGCGAAGCTGGCGGCATAACGGTTGGTTTGACGCTGCGCTGTTTGAAACTGAACTGTCATATGACAAGCGTCCTTGCGCGGGATAGACCGTGGGCCGAACCGAGTGAGGACGCATCATGACGATATCACGCCGCCGTTTTTTGGAATCGAGTGCTGAGCTAGGCGCAGTTTCGGTGCTGGCTGGCGCGCCGGCGATGGCGGCGGCGGGCGGCGAGGCGCGGTTTTTCGTGATCGGGGATTGGGGGCGCGATGGGAAGCACCATCAGCGCGCGGTGGCTGGCGCGATGGCGGCGGCGGCGGTGGCGGCTGATCCGGCGTTCATTGTTTCGGCGGGCGATAATTTTTATGAAGCCGGGGTGACGGGTTTGAGTGATCCGCAGTGGCGGACCAGTTTCGAGGATGTGTATTCGCAGGAGTCGTTGCAGCGGCCGTGGCATGTGATTTTGGGTAATCATGATTATCGGGGCAATGTCGAGGCGCAGTTGGCGTATTCGAAACTGTCGCACCGGTGGGAGATGCCGGCGCGGTATTATACGCGCAAGTTGGCGGTGCCGGGCGGGGGGGCGGAGATTTTTTATCTCGATACGTCGCCGTTCATTCGCAAGTATGCGGGCACGGTGACGAATACGGCGGGGCAAGACAAGCGGGCGCAGCTGGCGTGGCTGGAGCGTGGGTTGGCGGCATCGGGTGCGCGGTGGAAGATCGTGATCGGGCATCATCCGTTGTACACGGCGCTGGGCGGGCATGGGCATGATCAGCCGGACATGATTGCGGCGTTCGAGCCGGTGCTGCGGCGGCACCAGGTTGCGCTGTATATCAATGGGCATGACCATTCGATGCAGTATGTCGAGATGGGCGGGATTGCGTATGTGACGACGGGTGCGGGGTCGCACACGTATCAGCCGGGGCCGGCGAGCCGGGCGGGGTATTGCTCGGGCGATCATGGGTTTCTGGCGGTGGCGGTGGGTGCGGCGGCGGTGCGGCTGGATTTCATCGATGCGCGGGGGAAGAGCGTGTTCGGGAAGACGCTGGGGGTTTAGGCGGGGGACGTCAGGCTTCTTTTTTGTAAAAAAGAAGCAAAAAACTTTCTTTGATCTGGCATTTGCTGTTGAAACCGCTGCGGGCTTAGCGGAGTCAAAGTTTTTGGCTCTTATAGCGTTGCCTGTTGATATGGTCCGAGACCGATGGCACCGAGGATCAAGGCGTCGGGTGTGACGTTCTGTCCCAGCGCTTCCAGCG
>NZ_FTNE01000059.1 GCF_900156265.1 Acidiphilium rubrum | reverse complement strand
GATCGAGCGTGCCGTCGCGACAGAAGCGGTAGAAATAACCCTGCACGGTCGTGAACGGCGCGAACTCCTTCGGGATCTGCCGCCACTGGCAGCCGGTCGCCAACATGTAAAAGATCGCCTCCACAATCGTTCGCAACGCCACCGTTCGGGGCCGACCCCGATGCGACGGTGTCGGCATGAACGGTTCGATCAGGGCCCATTCGGCATCGGTGAGGTCGCTTGCATAGCGTAATCCGGCCCGGCAATCTCGTTGCCGAGCGATTTCAGTCCAGGCCATCGTGTCTCCGTTCGTCCTTGCAAACGAACTGAATCACAAAATACTGAAATCGCTCAACTATCTTTTTCGGTCCGGCTCTCAGCAAACTTTCACCGCCCGCCCTGAAAGCGCTGCACAAGCTTGGTGCGGCGCCGGTGATTGAGGATGACGGCCTGGTGTTGGCGGAATCGGGGGCGATTACTGAGTATATCATTGACAAATATGGCGGTGGCCGGTTGCGGCTTGGGCCGGACGATGCGGATTACGCGGCCTATTTGTATTGGTTTCATTTTGCCAACGGTAATCTGCAGCCCGTGATGGGGCGCGCCATGATGGTCGGGCGGGTGACATTGGCGGCGGATCACCCGGTGCAGGTGGCGGTGCAGGGATGGGGGCGCGGCCGGCCTATCGGAGGGCGATGGCGAAAGGCGATCCGGATTTGACGCCGATGCTGACGTGAGGATTGGGCGGGATGCTGGTCAGTGGGGTTGCTCGATGTGCGTTGCGTGGGTGATGAACGCTCGGCCCGCCGGATTGCGAAAGGGGAACGCGGTTTTTGGTAGTGGTGGTTTTGGGAATACGCGGTGCGGGACGACGCCGATTTTGTGCGGCATGTCGATTATACGCGGTTCGACCAAGTCAAGCACGGGCCTGTGGTTGTCGGCTGGGATAGGCCGTTCCCGTCGTTTCGGCGCGCGGTGGTGCGCGGGGATTATCGGGCCGATTGGGGAGATGGGGAGGTGCTTGGTGGCGCCTATGGGGAAAGACCGGACGGGTGAGGTCAAGGGAAGTGGTGGGTGGGGAAGAGGAACCGACGCTGCGCGTTGCTGCATATTTCCAGAATAGTCACTCAGGGAATGGGGGGAGTGTGTGCAGGGGTGGAAATGGGGACCGTTGGATTCCCAGCATGGCTGGGCTGGAGCGGACCTTCACCGAATGGCCAGCTTTGGCCGATAGCTGCCTGACGGCTCTGGACCAGGAATTTAGGTAAGCGGACATTGCTGGCCGGTAGGTGAGCTGGCGGGTTTCGACCAAAGCCGCTCGCCTGTGGCCTAATATGTTTAATCTGAAACCGGACGTTGCGGGAGGGTCTGCGACGGCAGTTTGACGCCCGAAAGCGTACTCTGCGGTCTGGCGGAAATCACTGTTCCTCCGAATGTGCCGTTGCCCGAAATGAAGCGGTCAGGCCAGAATAAACGCAGATGGATCGTCTTCCCACGGATTGAATATCGCCGCTCCGCTAAACTGCACGTCCTTCGTATTGCGCGTCACCAGAAACAGTTCATTCTCGAGCGCTGTGGCTGCCAGCAGTGTATCGATCACACTTGGGGCGTGCCCCGTGCTACGCTTCACATATCCTGATATTTTACCCCACTGGCGCACGATATTGTCGTCTACCGAGATGATACGACCCTTGAACCGTGCTTCCAGCGCGTCACGCGCCGCGATATATCGAGACCGTTCCGCGTGGTCGACCGGGAGATTATGGATACCCTTATCGTACTCTCCCAGCGTCAGGATGCTTATAAACAGTAGATTTTCCGGCTGCGTTGAGGCCCAGGATTTTACACTCGGCGCGCCATTTGGATTTATGAGGGCAGCGATGACATTGGTATCCAGCAACCAGCCGATCACAGTTCGACGTCTCGGCCCTGGTCCTGGTCTCGAACCAACCACAATCCGTTGAGATGCAGCCCCTCCAGGAACGTGACGAGCGGCACCCGTGGATTTGCCGGTATCAGACGTTCCAGTTCCTCGACGCTCATCACGACGACCGCATCCTTGCCCCTAACGCTCACACGTTGCGGGCCTTCGTTGCGCGCGAGACGCACGACTTCGCTGAAGCGTGCCTTGGCATCTTCTAGTTTCCACCCCCGGCCTGGATGCGCAGAGCGGTCAGCGCCACCTAGTTTTTTCCGGCGAGGGGTTTTGATCATCGCAGTCAATACCTTCTGAACCTAGTCAGATAGTCAGGGGGTACTGCATAGGCGAAAAACACAGGCGATGCAACAGACCTGATCAAGCGAGGTCATCTCAGTTTGAATTTCAGGTTTCGACCAAAGCTGGGCATACGCTGGCCCAGGAGGCGCTTTCCGGACCAGACGTTCAGCGTCGACCAGCGCCGGCAGCTTCGCGCTCATGGTCGTCGTTCCGGCGCCTAAATAGTGCGCCCGAAAGCTGCCGTTCGGACCGATTATGTAGGGTGGGGCGCGAAACAGCACCTCATCCTACAGCTTGCTGAGCATAGGTGCATGCCTTCAAATTCGATCTGCGCCAAGCAAACATATCCCACTCAAATCGCAACAGCTAATCAAGTCTCGGCAGCCACGCTCTTGATAACAACGTAACGGCTTTTGCCAATGCGGCGGTTGCGCAAGAATCCCTGGCGTTCAAACATCGTCACGGTCCCGTTATGTAAAAAAGACGGCGAGACAGCCCGGCCTTCCAAGTCTTCCGGATAGCTCTCGACCGTTCCGCCGCCAAGCCGCGCGATCTCCCGTAGGGCACCCGTTAGGGCCACCACCGCCACGCCTTTACCGCGATGGGCCTTGGCCACGAAAAAACAGGTGATCCGCCAATCGGGCAGAACCTCCAGCCCCTCGTTGTAGCCACGCAGGCTTTTGATGCGTGGAACCTCGTCGGTTGGTCCAAACTGGCACCAGCCGATGCAGTCTGTTCCGTCATAGACGAGGGCGGCATGGGCGCGGCCCTCAGCGACCCGGCGTTCCTTCTCCGACCGGTTCTGCGCGGCGGTCTTGTGGGGACCGACGCCCTCCGCATGGAAGGACATGCACCAACAACCGCCCCAGACGCCGTTATGCTGTTCCACGACACGTACAAAATCGGGCCAGGTGTCCGGGTTAAGATCCTTTACCGTAAAATCGGCCATTTCTTTGACTGCGTGCCGCCGGAAACTATTTGGTTACGTGGTGTAAGTCGCGCCGTCCTTGTGGACGAAGCGGCCGTCAGCGTTGGCGCTCATCAAGTCGATGTCGGTGCAGATTGCCACATCCTCAGCCTGGCGCGAACCTACCTCCAGATATACCGCTCCACGCTCACTTCGATTGATCATGTGGTGGCCATTGCCGGACGCCTTTGGAAAAGCCGCGCAGTCTCCAGCACGCAGCACGGTCTCCCCGGCATCTTCGATCAGCACCAGCTCCCCCTCAAGAACGTAGACAAACTCATCCTCATGCGAGTGCCAGCGGCGCTGGCTGGACCAGTTGCCCGGTGGAAGCTGCATGAGGTTGACGCCAAAATCGCGCAGTCCGCCGGCATTGCCTACCCGTTGTCGGATGCGGTGCGCGCAGGGCGCGTCGAAAGGCGGCGGATAACCGGCACCGGTTACTTGCGGGACGTTGGGGATATCGATCTTCGGCATGAAGGAAACCCTTGATGGGGAGAAGTAGAGGTTCGGCAGCGTCGTCCGCCGCCGTAGTTTGCGCCATTAAATACAAGACGAGCCGCAGTCTCAAGACTTGTGGCTTATTAAATGAATGTCCGCTTTTTGCCGAAACTTTTTCCAGACCGGACCAGCTAGAAACGGCCAGGTCTCGCCATAAGGCGAGTGTCCGATAACCGCTTTTCGCGGCCGTAAGCCGACCGGCAGAAACCCACCCAACCCCGCCGATCGGCGCCGAGACCGCGAATGGCCGCTTCGGAGAAACTGAGTTGTCCGCCTAAACGACGGCGATGAGCGCAAAGCCGTCAAAGTCTCGCCGCCCATGTGGCGCTAATCCCAGCTCTCGACCACCGATGAGGGAAGGCTGACCCAAGCGTGGCGCCGTTCGGCATAAACCGAAAAAATTGGCGGCGGAAAGCTGGGGTCCGCAAATGCACCGATTGTGACCGCGACGAATTCATCGCCTCCCGCGTGGTTCCTGTAGACTGTCGATCCGCAATCGGGGCAGACGCGGAACCGAGCGCGGCCGCCCCTATTGCCGATTCGAACGTATTCGGCTGTGCGCCCGGCTACGACCAGTTTCTCCTGACGGAATCGCGCCTGGAGGCCGAACGCGCTGCTGGTCCGTTGCGGGCATGCAAGGCGATGGCACATCGAGGCGCGGATCGGCTCGCCCGTGCGTTCGACGATGAGCTGGCCGCAGTAACAGGACGCGCGTCGCTTGGCCTCCAGGCGCGGTTCCGTCGGATGCTACCGCGCTTGCCGCGCACCGGGTCGTCAAACGGCGATTCGATCGAGACTAACCACCGTTATCGGTCAAGCGCGGCGAGTCCGGAACTCTGGACGGATTCGTGAGCAATCGCGTCGGTTGACGCCATGGCATCGGTGATTTCATCGGCAACATCCGCAATTATCAAAGTTTTTTTGCTTCTTTTTTGTTCACAAAAAAGAAGTGCTGCTCTTCCTTTACTGGCCCGGCGTATTTCCCGATTTCTGTTGACTCCGATGATCGCGGCATTTTACGCCGGTGGTGGGGAGACAAATGCCATGAGTCGGGTTCGGGTTCTTGTTGGTACGCGCAAGGGTGCTTTCATTTTGACGGCTGATGGTCTGCGGCGGGACTGGGTGGTTTCGGGGCCGCATTTTCCGGGGTGGGAGATTTATCATCTCAAAGGTTCGCCGGTTGAGCCGGGGCGGATTTTTGCGTCGCAGTGTTCGGGGTGGTTTGGGCAGATGGTGCAGCGCTCGGATGATGGGGGCGTGAGCTGGAGCGCGGTGGGCAAGGATTTTGTTTATGACGGGCTGGCGGGGACGCATCAATGGTATGATGGGACGGCGCATCCCTGGGAGTTCAATCGGGTTTGGCATCTGGAGCCTTCGCTGACGGACCCGGATGTGGTGTTTGCCGGGGTGGAGGATGCGGCGCTGTTCAAGTCGTGCGATGGCGGGGCTTCGTGGCATGAGTTGTCAGGGTTGCGGCGGCACACGACGGGGGCGACCTGGCAGCCGGGGGCGGGGGGGATGTGTCTCCATTCGATCGTGTTGGACCCTGGCAATCCGGCGCGGTTGTTTACCGCGATTTCGGCGGCGGGGGCGTTTCGGAGTGATGACGGCGGGGAGAGCTGGCGGCCGATTAACCGGGGGTTGCGGTCGGCTTATATTCCGGACCCTGAGGCGGCGGTGGGGCATTGTGTGCATCATATTGCGATGCATCGGGCGAACCCGCAGCGGTTGTTCATGCAGAAGCATTGGGATGTGATGCGCTCGGACGATGCGGGGGAGAATTGGTATGAGATCAGCGGGGATTTGCCGAGTGATTTCGGGTTTGTGATCGATGTGCATGCGCATGAGCCGGAGACGGTTTATGTCGTGCCGATCAAGAGTGATCAGGAGCATTATCCGAGCTATGGCCGAAATTGGGTGATGGCTTGGTGAGAAAGGTGGCGTATCGAGGCGGGTGGAAGCCTGCCTGAACCTCTTGAAGGAGCGATACGCCTATGACGAGCGATAGCACTATTCTTCCCTTCCGCAAGCCCGGAGACGTTGAGGATCCGCTGACGGGGATCCTTAGGGACGGGGCCCGTCGGCTGCTGGCCCAGGCAATCGAGGCGGAGGCTGAGGCGTTTCTGGCCGCGATGAAGGGTGAACGGCTGGCGGACGGCCGCGACCGCGTTGTGCGGCACGGTCTGGGTCCGGTGAGGGAAATCCAGACTGGG
>NZ_FTNE01000060.1:2500-5849 GCF_900156265.1 Acidiphilium rubrum | reverse complement strand
GTGGTTGCGGGGACCAGATTTGAACTGATGACCTTCAGGTTATGAGCCTGACGAGCTACCGGGCTGCTCCACCCCGCGGGTGTGTGTTTGTGTTGTGGTTCGATAGGTTGGAGGACCTGGCGGCGACCTACTCTCCCGTGCCTTGAGGCACAGTACCATGGGCGCTGGGGGTTTTCACGGCCGAGTTCGGGATGGGATCGGGTGCGGGCTCCCCGCAATGGCCACCAGGTCGTCCAGCCTATCGATTGGTTCGATGGGTTGGTGGGTTGGATTGGTGCGTGTGTGGGGTTTGAAGGTTGATTACCTGTGCGTCGACATTTGTTGTTGATGTCTATGCATGGTGGGGGTGGGTTGTAGATGATTGAAAGTTCTATCGGGTGATTAGTACCGGTTAGCTGAGAGTGTTACCACTCTTACACACCCGGCCTATCGACGTGATGGTCTATCACGACCCTCAGGGAGACCTATTTTCGAGGTGGGTTTCCCGCTTAGATGCTTTCAGCGGTTATCCCGTCCATACTTAGCTACTCGGCTGTGCCACTGGCGTGACAACCGATGCACCAGAGGTATGTTCATCCCGGTCCTCTCGTACTAGGGACAAATCCTCTCAAGTCTCCAACACCCACGGCAGATAGGGACCGAACTGTCTCACGACGTTCTAAACCCAGCTCACGTACCACTTTAATCGGCGAACAGCCGAACCCTTGGGACCTGCTCCAGCCCCAGGATGTGATGAGCCGACATCGAGGTGCCAAACCTCCCCGTCGATGTGGACTCTTGGGGGAGATCAGCCTGTTATCCCTAGAGTACCTTTTATCCGTTGAGCGATGGCCCTTCCACGTGGAACCACCGGATCACTATGGCCGACTTTCGTCTCTGCTCGAACTGTCGTTCTCGCAGTCAGGCGGGCTTATGCCATTGCACTCAGCAGCCGATGTCCGACCGGCTTGAGCCCACCATCGCGCGCCTCCGTTACTCTTTAGGAGGCGACCGCCCCAGTCAAACTGCCCACCATGCAGGGTCCCGGACCGGGATAACCGGCCGCGGTTAGACATCAAAAGCGCGCAGGGCGGTATTTCAAGGTTGGCTCCACACAAGCTAGCGCCCATGCTTCAATGCCTCCCGCCTATCCTACACAGCACTCTTCTGATGCCACTGCAAAGTTGCAGTAAAGGTTCATAGGGTCTTTCCGTCTGACCGCGGGTACCCCGCATCTTCACGGGGAATTCAATTTCGCTGAGCCGATGCTGGAGACAGTGGGGAAGTCGTTACGCCATTCGTGCAGGTCGGAACTTACCCGACAAGGAATTTCGCTACCTTAGGACCGTTATAGTTACGGCCGCCGTTTACCGGGGCTTCAATTCAGTGCTTGCACACCTCCTCTTAACCTTCCGGCACCGGGCAGGCGTCAGACCCTATACGTCGTCTCTCGACTTCGCAGAGCCCTGTGTTTTTACTAAACAGTCGCTACCCCCTCTTTTGTGCCACCCGCACATGGTTGCCCACATACGGGTCTCGCTTATCCCGAAGTTACGCGAGTAATTTGCCTAGTTCCTTCAACATCGTTCTCTCAAGCGCCTTGGTATGCTCTACCAGTCCACCTGTGTCGGTTTAGGGTACGGTCTATACGCTGGAGCTATTTCCTGGAATGCTCAAAAAGCCCGGTCAATCCAATAAGACCGAACAACATCTCGCATTCGTCACTTCCAGCAGGCGGAGGAATATTCACCCCCTTCCCATCGACTACGGCTTTCGCCCTCGCCTTAGGGGCCGGCTCACCCTGCGCGGATTAACCTTGCGCAGGAACCCTTGGACTTTCGGCGACAGAGTTTCTCACTCTGTTTGTCGCTACTCATGTCAGCATTCGCACTTCCGATACCTCCAGGAGGGGTCACCCCATCTCCCTTCACAGGCCTACGGAACGCTCCGCTACCGCGCATGACCCCTGACGAGATCACGCACCCACAGCTTCGGTATGTGGCTTTAGCCCCGTTACATCTTCGGCGCAGGATTTCTATTAGACCAGTGAGCTATTACGCTTTCTTTAAAGGATGGCTGCTTCTAAGCCAACCTCCTGGTTGTTATGGAATTCCCACATCCTTTCCCACTTAGCCACAATTTGGGGACCTTAGCTGGTGGTCTGGGCTGTTTCCCTCTCGACGATGGACCTTAGCACCCACCGTCTGTCTGCCGCGCAAGACACTTCGGTATTCGGAGTTTGGTTAGGTTTGGTAAGACTTTGGGTCCCCCTAGCCCATCCAGTGCTCTACCCCCGAAGGCATACACACGACGATCTACCTCAATAGATTTCGCGGAGAACCAGCTATCTCCGAGTTTGATTGGCCTTTCACCCCTAGCCACAGCTCATCCCCGACTTTTTCAACAGGCGTGGGTTCGGCCCTCCAGTGCGTGTTACCGCACCTTCAGCCTGGCCATGGCTAGATCACTCGGTTTCGGGTCTTCTACCTGCAACTAAGCGCCCTATTCAGACTCGCTTTCGCTACGCCTACGCCTATCGGCTTAAGCTCGCTGCAAACAGAAACTCGCTGACCCATTATACAAAAGGTACGCCGTCACCGCAGATGCGGCTCCGACTGCTTGTAGGCATCCGGTTTCAGGTCTCTTTCACTCCCCTCGTCGGGGTGCTTTTCACCTTTCCCTCACGGTACTTGTGCACTATCGGTCACCAGGGAGTATTTAGGCTTAGAGGGTGGTCCCCCTATATTCAGACAGGATTTCACGTGTCCCGCCCTACTCAAGGACTTATAATCTCGCTTCGCATACGGGGCTATCACCCGCTATGGCCGGAGTTTCCAATCCGTTCTGCTGCTAAACCATAAGCCACTGGCCTGTTCCGCGTTCGCTCGCCACTACTAACGGAATCTCATTTGATGTCTTTTCCTCCAGGTACTGAGATGTTTCAGTTCCCCGGGTTCGCCTCTGCAACCTATGTATTCAGTTGCAGATACCCTTGCGGGTGGGTTTCCCCATTCGGATATCCACGGATCAACGCCTGCTCGCGGCTCCCCGTGGCTTTTCGCAGCGTGCCACGTCCTTCATCGCCTCCTGGTGCCAAGGCATCCACTGAATGCCCTTCATTCACTTACAATCTCAACTCACCATCGCCTCGATCAGCCACTTGCGTGACCAATAAATTTGACGGCCCACCATGCATAGACATCATCACTAATGTCCAAACACGGCAATCAACACACGTCCTGAATACTCGCCCAAAACCATCTTTCGGTCACGGCTTACACCGCAATCCGGGTCAGACACCCAAGATGATCCGAACGGAACGACACAACCCATAACACACACCACGATCCGATCGGGCTTTCACCCCACC
>NZ_FTNE01000061.1 GCF_900156265.1 Acidiphilium rubrum | reverse complement strand
CGCCATCGGCCCAGATGTAGACGTAACGCCGGGCCGAAAGATCCCGCCGCTGCCAGCGCTTGAAGTCGGATTCCCATTCGCCGCGCAATCGGGCAACTACCGAGGGCGAGAGGTTTGGCGCATCTTTCCCCAACAACGCCCCCAATGCATCTTGGAAATCACCCATCGAAATACCGCGCAGATAAAGGATGGGCAGCAACGCATCCAGGCTCCGGGTCCGACGCGCCCAGGGCGGCAAAAGGGCCGAGGTGAAACGAATGCGCTCACTGCCCGCCTCCGCCCCGCGGTCGCGCAGCTTCACGCGCTGCGCCGCGACCGGACCAATCCCGGACTGGATTTCCCTCACCGGACCCAGACCGTGCCGCGCAATGCGGTCGCGACCGTCAGCCAGCCGTTCACCCTTCATCGCGGCCAGAAACGCCACAGCCTCCGCCTCGATTGCCTGGGCCAGCACCCGACGGGCCCCGTCCCTCAGGATCGCCGTCATCGGATCCCCAACGCTTCCGGGCTTACGGAAGGGAAGAATAGTGCTATCGCTCGTCATAGGCGTATCGCTGCTTCAAGAGCTTCGGGCAGGCTTCCACCCGCTTCGATACGCCACCTTTCTCACCATGCCATCACACAATTTCGGCCATAGCTCCCATCCAGTTTCACCCCCCTCCCCGTCCCCGTTCCCGTCCCCCGTAAGCGGCTTGGTACGGTATAATCAGAGCGCAAGCTTCGAATGTCGAACTTAGCCTGCGAAGGCAGCACATTAAAATTAGGTCAGCCTGAACGAGCAATCAAAGCGCACGGTCGAGCACGTGGTCCCCCTGTGCAAACACGAGACGCGTCCGACCAAGAGTTTGTGTATCCAAAGCAACAGAAACTTCTCCTCTGAGTTCAGCTACCTGCGGCCAAATCTAACCTGCGACATTAAGGCTTGGCGCCGGTGTTCTGGTAGGTGCTAAGGGACCAAATCCCCGGATACTGCGGCTGGTACGACCGGACCGTAATCAGCTACATCTAGTTTTTCCTGCTGCACCTGGCGGAACCGGTCATCGCTTGATCAGGGAGTTCCCCCCCCCATTTACGCTTCCTACGGAAAAAGAGGATGGTTTTACAATACTCAAAAAGCTAGACGCTATCGTGGTGGTTAGTCGCCATAGGCAATGTCGAAGCGTGATCTTTCCGGCGAAGATGCGCGCGCGATTCTACAATCGCGGCCGAGCCAGTTTCGTCACGCTCTTTGACAGCCGTCTATCCAATGAGCAAGACATCACGACACAATAGAACGGTGCGAAAGTCGCTGACGGCGATGCGGAGCTATTTTCGTTCCTGCGTCATACGCTACGTAATTCTGTTATCTGCTAAGCTTTCAGCACGGGGTAGTGAAAGCACCGGCATCGGTTCGGGCCATCCACAGGGCCTCATGAGGTCAGTATCTCATACAAAGGTTTCCTGAGATCCCTTAATCTCTACCCACGCCCCCTCCCGGTTCCGAGCCCCAGGAACTGTGGGAATTCGCCAAAGCTGGGGCTAGCTCCTCATGAGGCTATGAACTACACGCCTCGCTTGGACCTCTGGCGATGTGATAGCCACCTAACGGCTAGGCAACGCATGCCTAATCTCGCGCGGCATGAGACCCCTATAAGATCATGAGGCACTGAGGTTTTAAGACAATAAGGTGATAGAACCCGCTGAATGAGCCTGGCAGCTTATTAACCTCATGAGGAATTGAGGCACAGCAGCTATGAGATAGAACAGTGTCCTCGACAGGCGATGTCATGCGCCTGCCTACGTCGCCCGAAGTAAATAAAAGCACTGGCTTTATGAGGCACTGAGGTCATGAAAACATATCCTCATCTCCACCGTTTCTCATCCCCTCATATATTCATGAGGCTTCTGTGTATTTAACGAGGGCGCTAACCGCTTTTGGCAGGGACAAACGACCTCATGAGCAACTGAAAAACTGAGGAATTATCCTCATGAGCCAATGCTAATGACTCGCCAGCCTTCAACGAGAATCGACACTGTACAAAAGTAGACGGTGGCCATTTAGCAGGGCCTAAAAGGGAATATGAGTTTCCTAGATGGTCGCGGGGTCGACGGTCGAGTAAGGTTTTTCTTAGACAAAAACATCATGAGGCAATGGGTTCATGAGGAGATCATCTCAGTTTACAATGAGCCAAAATTGCTGAGGTTGCCGGACTAGGATCGGAGCCAACCTAGATAGGGCGTTACGAACGAGGAGTTGAGACACTGAGACAATGCGCTCATGAGGAGGTGGGTCGGCAGTTAGGGTTGGATCAGCGTCAAAGGCAGGATCTGCGACTCTGGCCGGTCGACATCTCGGGCGGCGCAGCCCATTAAGACGACCCTGAGCAGAAGGAATTGACGTCGAGCACCATTACATCTAATCCTCATATTATCACCACCTCATGAGGCACTGAGGAAATGAAGGTAGTTGCTCTGACATCAGACAAAGGCGGCATGGGAAAGTCCACGGCCGCGATTAATCTCGCCTGTGCCGCAACCGAGGCAGGCCTGGAGACGGCGATCCTGGACCTGGACCCACAAGCATCGGTGGGAAGGTGGGCGCGGCTGCGAAAGAAAGCGGGGCTTCCGCCACGACCATTCGCTGAAGTCTGCGTCCCAATCGACGTAGAAGATCGACTCGGCGAACTTAAGGATGCCGGGGCCCAACTTGTTTTGCTCGACACTGCGGGACGGGACAATAACGCGATTACGACAGCCATCGGCGCAGCCGACCTTGTGCTGATCCCATGTCATCCGACTGATCTCGAACTGTCGACGCTTGGTCCCACACTCGCACGGCTCCGCGCAGACAATAAACGGCATTTTGTTCTCTTGATCGATTGGTCGGCGGGCGCGTCGCGCCGACGTGGTGACGCGACGACTGCGATCGAGAGGGCAGGGGGGAGGGTTGCCCCAGCCATCTATACGCATCGGGCTGACTACAGGGTTGCGATTGAGCAGGGTCAAGGCGTGACAGAATTTCAGCCCCACCAGGCCGCCTCGATTGAAATTAGGAAAGTGTGGCGCTGGCTCCGCGTGGAGATTGGTATGCCTGACATAGCGGCTTTGGCGGCCGCGGGTAGGGAGTGAGGACGATGGCAAAACGGCCAAGTGCGCTTGCGGATTTGGATATTGAGCGGGAGGGACTAGCTCATCAGGATGGACTAGCTGAGCGGCTAACCCGGCAACGGGCCAAGAGAGAAGGTGAACCATCAAACGCCGCGGATACTTCGTCGCCTTCAAAAGAGGCACAAGTCGTCCCATCCAGCGGGGCTGTGCCCGACAGGAACGCGTGGCGACGCGGGAAGTCACTCATCCAAGTTGCTATACCCGAAGACGTCCACGTTGAACTAGGCGTTATCGCCAAGCGAAGAAGAATCACTTTGAGCCAAATGGTCAAGGCTGCGCTGAACGATTGGTTGGATAAGCATGACCATCGAATAAGAATTCCAGACTAATGCGCTCATACCCTCGTGTCATCATCTGCCCATAACCTCGTAACCTCGTAACCTCATAACCTCATAACCTCATGAGAAACAGGCAGGGTCATTAAACCCCCTGACTCGGAGATGACTTATGCGGCTGAATGGAACAAAAACATAGTATATCGCAACCACTTAAGTTTTCGATTAATTGTAGGGCGCGGCTTCGCTGTCGCGCAAGGCTCTGGTCCGATGCGGTGTGGATTCCCAAAAAAAGTAGGTCGAACAACATAAAGCCCATCTGAAGCGATCTCAAGGCGCCACGCCACCAACCAAACCTCCGTTCATGCCTATGCCCTTGACCAAACTGATCATGAAGCCGTCTTTGACCTAAATTCGGAGCGTAAGTACGTTCCGTTATCAGACTGAAACGTCTCTACTTACGGGTCTGGCTTTGAGAATTATTCAAGACAGCCGCAGGAGGGAAGGGGGGTAATTTTCTACTATCGCGCGCCTGATGATGGTCCTGTCCGTGATCTCGGGTAAACACGATGCATGGCGACAACCAAAGCTACCGCGCATGGGAGACATATCCAGGTACCGAATACC
The DNA here is from genome assembly GCF_900156265.1 of Acidiphilium rubrum. Taxonomy (GTDB): domain Bacteria; phylum Pseudomonadota; class Alphaproteobacteria; order Acetobacterales; family Acetobacteraceae; genus Acidiphilium; species Acidiphilium rubrum. The sequence goes on along the minus strand of NZ_FTNE01000061.1, from coordinate 1,467 downwards.
GCCCTACCATCATTTATTCTGAAGTCGGTGTTTGGTCTGCCTGGTTTCCGGGGCGAGCAACAGTCGATCATCGAGCACGTCGTCGAAGGTGGTGACGCCATCGTTCTGATGCCGACCGGTGGAGGTAAGTCCCTGTGCTACCAGATCCCTGCCATATGTCGTCCGGGCGTTGGCATTGTGGTCTCGCCGCTGATTGCCCTCATGCGCAACCAAGTCGATATCCTCCGCCAACTCGGCGTGCGCGTCGCGACACTGAACTCTTCGTTGACCGGAAGCGAACGTAGCAAGGCCAAGGCCGCGTTGCGTGACGGAAAGCTCGATCTCCTTTACGTCGCGCCCGAACGGCTGATGATGACGGACTTCCTCGATATGCTTGACGGCGCCCAGATCGCCCTGATCGCAATCGACGAGGCCCATTGTGTCAGCCAGTGGGGTCATGACTTTCGGCCTGAATATCTTCAGATTGCCGAACTCGCCGTCCGGTTTCCCGGAGTTCCGCGGGTCGCTTTGACCGCAACTGCTGATCGGCAAACCCGCGAGGATATTCGGCGTCGCTTAAAGCTCGACGCCGCACGACTGTTCCTGGCCAGCTTCGACCGGCCCAATATCCGCTATGCCATCATGCCGAAAACCGAGCCTCGCCGGCAATTGATAAGCTTTCTCAAATCACGGCTGGGGGAGAGCGGCATCGTCTATTGCCTGAGCCGGAAATCGGTGGAGGAGACTGCCGCCGGATTAAAGGCAAGCGGCATTCGGGCGCTGCCCTATCACGCGGGTCTCGACGGAGCGATCCGCTCACGCAATCAGGATGCCTTTCTGAAAGAGGAGGGGTTAATCCTGGTTGCGACCATCGCTTTCGGGATGGGGATCGACAAACCGGATGTGAGGTTTGTTGCGCATCTCGACCTCCCGGGTAGTCTGGAAGCCTATTATCAGGAGACGGGCAGGGCAGGGCGGGATGGACTGCCAGCCGAAACGCTTTTGCTTTACGGAATGCAGGATCTGGTGCTCCGGCGAGCGATGATCGACCAGAGCAATTCGCCGACGGAGATCAAACGGATCGAACGGGCAAAGCTCGATGCTCTGCTGGGCGTCTGCGAGACATCATCCTGCCGGCGACAGGCGATCCTAGCCCGCATTATGCATGAAGGTCGGCGAGCATAGCGTAAACCGTTGATTCGTTGTAAGTATTTGTTGTTGAGACAAAACTTCACCACGACGGAACACCATGCTCGCCTCGGTTGCAAATACTCCAATTCTCCCTGGTCTGTCACCTGTCGCCGGCAAGTCGATCGAGGCCCGGTTCGACGGCGATCTGCTCTCCTCCGACGGGGGGTTGCTGGGGTTACGCGCCATCGAGCAACGGCTCGGCATCGCAAGTCGTTTGGCCGCATGCATCGATGATCCTCGTGCGCCTGGGCGTGTGATCCATGGGCTCGACGAAATCATCCGGTTTCGCATGCTGAT
>NZ_FTNE01000062.1 GCF_900156265.1 Acidiphilium rubrum | reverse complement strand
CGCCCGTCCCAAATACTCACTGATCGCAGCCTGGCTCAGCCCAAGGCTTTGCCCAATCGCACGCTGCGCCAGACCATGCTCCAGCCGCAGACGTAAAATCTCACGTATCTTCCGCATCGACAATCTCTCTCCAGGCATCTCGAACCCTTGCTCCTCGGCAAAAGATCAAGACTACCTTCAGTTGAAGACTGTCAGCAGAGACCCACCAGCACCGCGCCGATCCCAATGATCGCGATCACCGGAATCGATGATCGCAATCAAACGGAATCCATGATCGCGATCCACCGGATTGCGTGATCGCGATCAAACGGAATCAGTGATCGCGATCCACCGGAACGCGCACCCAACAACCAACCCCATCCCCAAAGACCAAAAGTTTTTTGCTTCCTTTTTACAGAAAAGACGCGCTCGGTTTCCTTCGCCCAACTTTTTCCTTTCTCACCCCCCACCCGCCATGGTTTACCCATGGTCATGATCTCGAACGCGCCCTTCATGCCCGCCGACCCGTCCGAGCGCTTCGCGATAATCTTCCGCGCCCTGCAACGCTCCGTGGCCGACAACGGCTACCGCCTCAAAATCCACGGCCCGCTCCTCGTCCTGATCTGGAACTACCTCAGCCGCCAGATCGCCCGCTTCGCCAAAATCGCGGCCAGCCCGCCACGAACCCCGCGCACGCGCGCCAAGACCGAGCGCAAAGAACCCACCGAACCCAAACCCAAACCCGCCCTAACCCTGCCGCGCGGCTTCGCCTGGCTCATCCGCCTGCTGCCCAACGGCCCCGCCGCCCCCATCGTCGCCGGTGCCAACGCCCGCCTCGAACTCCAGCACTTCATGGAAGACCCCATCCTTCAGGCCTTCCTCGCCACCCATCCCAGCCTCGGCCGCATCCTCCGCCCGCTGCACACCATGCTCGGCCTGCGCTACCCACCCAGCATCAAACGCCCCAAATCGACCAAGCCCCGGCCCAAGCGCCCCCGCAAACCAAAGCGCCAGCCCAGCTTCATGGACCAATACAAAATCAACCCCGACGGCAGCATCGACTTCACACCCGAACAACTCCGCGAAATCCTCGGCCCACCCCCACCGCCCGTGCCACCCTGGCACCAGCCGTTCGTCCCCTCCTTCAACGTCAAAAAACTCTGGCGGAAGGGGCCATGATTTCGCACGTCCTATTCGTTACGATATCGTAACTAAAAGCGTAAAAAGACAAGGGAAGTTCTTCTTTTTTGTGAACAAAAAAGAAGCAAAAAAACTTTGTTAATTTGGGTTTGTGCCTTTGGAAACGTCCGCGACCGATCGCTACTCCGGTTGCCGGGGCAACGCCGGGGCGAATGTCGGGTTTGCTCGAACAACATCCCCAGCGCCTTCACCCCGTTCGGCAAGGCCGACCCAATATGGCAGCGAATTCGTGATGTTGACTCTAAAAACCTATCCCGCAATCGGGAAAATCTGGAGCGGGCGAAGGGATTCGAACCCTCGACCCCAACCTTGGCAAGGTTGTGCTCTACCCCTGAGCTACGCCCGCGTCCGGCGCTCTGATACTCAGCTCTGCCGAACTTGGCAAGCGGTCGATCATGCCGCTGGCCGATTGCAGGGTTGAAAGCTGGGCGTGGGGGCATGTTCGGCTGTCCTTCACACCATTGTTGCCCTAAATTGCCGCCATGTCCGAAACCGTTCCGCGTCAACATGCCGAATCCCGCCATCTGCGTCAGATCGTTGCGGGCGTCAGCAACGGCGTGATTCTGGTCAGCATCGACCAGCGGATCACCTGGGCAAACGAGCGCGCATTGACCATGCACGGGGTCGATTCGGTCGAGGCGCTGGGCGAGACCGTGTCGGATTATCGCCAGCGCTTCGAGCTCCGCTACCGCAACAACCATCGCCTCGCCGAAGGACAATATCCGATGGAGCGGGTGCTGAGCGGCGAGGCGTTCGCCGAGGTGGTGGTCGAGGTGGCGCCGGCCGGCAACAACGAGACCACCTGGGTGCACCGCATCCGCAGCCTCGTGCTGGTCGATGACGAGGGAGTGCCCGACCTGCTGGTCCTGATCCTCGATGACGAGACGGAGCGGTACAACGCCGAGGAACGGTTCGAGCGCACGTTCAACGCCAATCCCGCGCCGGCGATCATTCTCCGGCTCGATGATCTGCGTCACATCAAGGTCAACCGCGGTTTCCTCGAAATGACCGGCTATGCCGAGGAAGACGTGATCGGCCGCTCGGTCTACGAGGTCGATGTGCTGGAAGGGGCCGCCCGCCGCGAACTCGCGATCGAACGGCTCAAGGAGGGGCGCACGATTCCACAAATGGAAGGCATGCTCCAGCTGCCCGGCGGCGGCGAAAAATGCGTCGTCCTCGCCGGCCAGCCGATCGAGATGGGCGATGTCAGCTGCATGCTGTTCACCTTCGCCGATCTCGATGGCCGGCGCCAGGCCGAGGATGCCCTGCGCCAGAGCGAGGAGCGGTTCGAAACCGCCTTCCGCCTCGCACCGGTGCCGCTCGCCATCGTTCTCCGCGACACCTGGCGGTTCCTGCTGATCAACGAGGCGTTTACCCGCGAAACCCGGTTCGATGCGGAAGACGCGATCGGCCGGGACGCGGCCGAACTGCCGTTGTGGGACAGCGCCGACGAAGCCGCCGAACTGCACCGCCGCCTGCGCCGCGAGCACAGCGTGCTCAATGTGGATATGCGCCTGCGGACCAAAACCGGCACCGTGATCGATTGCGTGGTCTCGGCCGCGGCGGTCGACATCCGCGATCAGGCCTGCATCCTGGTTGCCGCGCAGAACGTCTCCGATCGCAACCGCACCGGCGTCGAAGTGGCGCAGGCGATCGAGGCGGCGATGAAGGAGGCGGATTTCACCAAGGCGGTGGTCGAACAACTGGTCCGCCAGCGGCGCGCCACCGCCCCGGTTGCCAGCGGCGGCCTGACCGACCTGCCGCCCCGCGCGCGCGATGTGCTGGGCCTGGTGTGCGATGGGTTGAACGACGCCGCGATCGGCGAAACACTGGGTGTTTCACGCAATACGGTGCGCAACCACGTCGCCTCACTCTATCGCAAGACCGGCGTTTCAAACCGCGCCAGCCTGGTGATCTGGGCGCGCGAACGCGGCATCACCGGCGCGGGCTAGTCTGGCTGCACTAGTCGGGTTGATGCGGCACGACTAGGATCGATTTCGAAATTACGTGCATTTTTCAGCGAACTTGCCAATATCCGTTCTGTTCAATCCCGCCGCCCGCTTCCGGGTGGCGCAGCAACAGGAGGTCGATATGGATAAGGATCGCATTGAGGGCATCGCCAAGCAGGTCAAGGGCTCCGTCAAGGAAGCCGTGGGCAAAGTGACCGGCGATACCAAGACCCAGGCCGAAGGTGCTGCCGAAAAGGCCGCCGGCAAGGCGCAAAGCACCGTCGGCGGCGCGAAAGACGCCATCCGCGATACGTTCAAGAAGTAAGTTTCGCGCCCGCCAATCCGCGACCTGCCCGGCCATGTGCCGGGCAGGGACGCAATATCTGGAAATTCAGTCATGCAAACCTATCCCTCGGCCGACCCGTCCGCCGTCGTCAGCGCACCCGCGGTCGTGCGTGCGTCTGGCGTGGTTGAAGGCGCGCCATCGCTTACCGCGCGAATCTCGTGGGGCGCTATCTTTGCCGGCGCGGTCATCGCACTCGCCATCGGCCTCATGCTCAACACGCTGGGTGCCGCGGTCGGCGCCATGCTTGCCGATACCAGCATGCGCAATGGGCCCGACGTATCGAGCTTCGGCATCGGTGCCGCAGCCTGGCTGCTGATCAGCAATCTGATTGCCCTTGCGATTGGCGGCTACACCGCCGCTCGCCTGTCCGGCACGGCGGATGGCACCGATGGTACGTTGCACGGCCTTGCCGTCTGGGCTGCCACCTTGCTGGTTTCGGCCATACTGCTCGGCAATCTGATCGCCGGCGTCGCGACGACCGCGATCAGCGGCGCTTCGAACCTGCTCGGCGGCCTCGCCCACGGCGTCGGCTCGGTCGCCTCCACCGTCGGCAACCAAGTGGCCGCCCATACGTCAGGCAACAGCCTTCCCTCTGGAGCACAATCCTTGATCAACCAAATGCAGGGCGCCCTCGCAAGCCCGAACAAACCCAGCGACATGTCATCCGCCCAGCGCCGCACCGAGATCACCAGACTGATCCGCAAACGCATCGTCGATGGTAAATTGTCGCAGCCTGATCGCACACGGCTCGACGACCTCGTTTCAGCTGAACTCGGCGTCAATCGCGATCAGGCGAAGCAGAAAAGTACCCATCCGGTGAGGCTTTCGATTACCCACAAATATTTGCCATGGTGACCGCTCCGAGGGTGATATCGGTGAGGCGCGTCATTCCGCGCCACATGACGGTATTGCCGGGTGGCGGATCACTCGCGCGGGCGAGATAGCCTCCGAGGCGTGCGATTTTGACGAGATAATGGGATAGTGTTTTCTGGCTGCATGGCTCTCGATCTTTCACGATGTGATCGAGCAAGCTGATTTCCAATTTGGTCAGGGCGCACCGTGGTGGTTCGGCTGGGGCAGTGCGATTGGCCATGGTAAGCCAGAAAATCCGCCAACTGATCAGGCAGAAGATTGCGATCAAA
>NZ_FTNE01000072.1 GCF_900156265.1 Acidiphilium rubrum | reverse complement strand
AGGGCATTACTTTCCGGGACGGCGTCGAGGTGATCGAGACGCCAGCACAGAACGCCGCCTGATCACCGCCGTCACCCAAATTCCATCATAGCTCGCATTATCCGGTGGATGGGACGTTGCGGGTGTATCGGAGCCGGAGTGGCGGGGGCGATTGGGAACCGCTGGGCAAGGGGCTGCCGGAGCGCGATTGCTATGTGAACGTGCTGCGCGATGCGATGGCGGTGGATACGCTGGATAAATGCGGGATCTATTTCGGGACGACGGGCGGGCAGGTTTATGTTTCGCCGGATGCGGGGGAGCATTGGCAGGCGATTGTGCAGAATTTGCCGGCGGTGCTTTCGGTCGAGGTGCAGACGCTGCCGTGAGCCTGGTGCGGGTGGAATTGCCTTCGGGGCTTGCGGTGGTTGCGAGGTTGCCGCGGGAGGTGGCGGTGCGGGTCGAGGGGGTGGTGACGCTGGGGGCGGTGCTCGATGCGTTGGAGGCGGCGCATCCGGTGTTGCGGGGGACGATGCGGGATGGGGTGAGTGGGCGGCGTCGGGCGTTTATTCGGTTTTTCGCGTGCCAGCGGGATTTTTCGCATTGTTCGATGGCGGAGGCGTTACCGGCGGTGGTGGCGGCGGGTGAGGAGGCTTTGCTGGTGGTGGGGGCGATTGCCGGGGGGTGAGTGGGGCGGGTGTTGGGCAGGGTGCTTGTGGGGTTGATATCCTTTTGATGTCATTGAATGATAGTGGGAGGGTTGTGGCGATGCCGAGCAGCTATACGTTGGGGAAGCATTTCGAGACCTTTGTTCAGGCACAGCTAGCCAGCGGCCGTTATGGTAACGCGAGCGAGGTCGTGCGCGATGCGCTCCGGTTGATGGAGGAGCGTGAGCGCCGGATGGTGGCGCTGGATGTTGCGATCGGGCGGGGGCTTGCGGATATCGAGGCTGGCCGGGTGCATGCGGTTGATGACGTGTGCGATGCTTTGGATGCGGAGTTGGCTGGTTTGCCGGATCGCTGATTGATGAGGGTTGTTCTGTCGGACAAGGCGAGAGCCGGGTTGCGGGGCATTGCGCTGTTCATAGCGCGGGATAATCGGGCCCGTGCCCGCTCGTTTGTGCAGGGGCTTCGGGCGAAGGCGCTGGAGATTGGGGCGATGCCGCATGGATCACCGTTACTTGAGCATTACGAGGACCGTGGCATTCGCTGCCGTGTTTATCGTGATTCCCTGATTTTCTATCGGGTGGACGGTGATGCGATTTTCATAGTTCATAGTCTACACGGCGCGCAGGATTACGGTGCGCTTCTGTTCCCGGAAGCAATGCAGGATCAAGCCGAACCATAGTAAAAGTTCTTTGTTGGCGTGGACGGCCCCACGGCATCGAATGTGCCACACATGGGGCTTTGCAACCGACCAATGAAAAGACCGTCCGATGGAATATAATACGTAACCATCCGGTCTGAGCCGCCTGCCGCTACGGG
>NZ_FTNE01000068.1 GCF_900156265.1 Acidiphilium rubrum | reverse complement strand
TGCGGATTCCGGAGAATTCGCCCATTGATTCCGATTTTAATTCGCCCACCATTCCGACCTTTATTCGCCCAGGAATTCCGAGATTTATTCGCCCGGGTGGTGGTCTCTGTGGCTACTGATTTTGTTGCTCTCTCGTTCTCCTGGGGTCAAGCGTTTTTTGGGCTGGACTTTCTGGTCTTACGCAGGCTTTCGCCGCTGAGTTCGATCCGGTGGGCATTGTGGATCAGACGGTCGAGGATGGCGTCCGCATAGGTTGGGTCACCAATCACGTCGTGCCATTGCGCCGGCGGAATTTGACTGGTGATGATCGTCGAGCGGCGCCCGTAGCGTTCCTCGACGATCTCGAGCAGATCATGCCGTGCACCTGCATCGAGCGGTGCGAGGCCGAAGTCGTCGAGGATCAGCAGGTTGACGGCGCCAAGGGTACGGATCACCCGCCCATGGCGTCCCTCGGCGCGAGCAACCGCCAGTTCGGTGAAAAGCTTTGGCGCGCGCTGATAGAGCGCCGGGCGATCATCGCGGCAAGCTTTATGACCGAGAGCGCAAGCCAACCATGATTTGCCCACACCGGTCGGACCGCTCAGCACAAGATTATCGTGGGCGTCGATCCAGTCCCCCTGGATGAGCTTCTGGAACAGCGCCCGATCAAGGCCGCGGACGCTCCGGTAATCGACGTCCTCGATGGTGGCGTTGTGGCGTAGCCGAGCATAACGCAGCCTGGTGGTGAGACGCTTATCGCGCCGGGCGGTGATCTCGCGGTCCAGCAGCAGGCCAAGCCACTCGCCGTGGCTGAGGGCGGACGTCTCGGGATTGGTATCCAGTTCAGTAAACGCGCGGGCCATGCCCGCGAGGCCGAGCTGATGGATCTGGTCGAGGGTCGGATGGTTCAGCATGAGTTGTCTCCTTGTCTTCAGTGAAAATATCCGCCGCCCCGGATGTTGGGGTGACGGATCGGGGTGGGATCGGGATTGGCTGTGCCGGCGGCTCGTTCGAGCCGGTGATCGAGGATGGATTTGACCGAGCTGTAGGTCAGGGTGCCGATCGTAAGCGCGCGCTCGGCCGCGGCGTCGAGCCGATCCGCCCCAACCGTGCGGGCCAAGCGCAGGATGCCGATGCAGGCGCGGAACCCCTGCTCGGGATGTGGCCGGCGTTCGAGGATCAGTGTGCAGAATGTCGCGACCGAGGGGCCGAGCAGAGCCGCTTCCTGATTGATCCGCGCGATGGTCCAGTCGCCATGGCGCCTGTGGCTGGAGGGCATGTGCTCGGTGATCGTCGTGTGCTTGCCGTTGCCCGACCCACGCGCATGTACGGCGATCCGTTCGCCGCGCAGGAAGATCTCCACCGTACGCACGGTGAACCGGGCCTCGACCTCGGCGCGAGCGTGTCGGTACGGGACCGAGTAAAAATGCTTCTCGATCTCGACGTGGTAATCGATGCCGACCCGCCGGCGCCGCCATTGCGCCAGCACATAAGATTGAGCTGGCAAATCTTTCAGCGCCGGGCGATCGAGGGTCTCCAGCAGATGCCGGCGGGTTGCACCCAGCCGGCGGATGATCCGCTGCTCGTTCAGCCAGCGGCAGAATTCGCCGATGGCGGCGTTCAGCTCGGCAAGGCTGTGGAACACCCGGTTGCGCAGCTTGCCCAGCAGCCATCGCTCCGCCAGCAAAACCGCCACCTCGACCTTCGCCTTGTCGCGCGGCCGACGCGGGCGCGCCGGGAGAACGGCGGTGCCGTAATGGCGCGCCATGTCGGTGTAGGTCCGGTTCACCTCGGGATCGTAAAGGCAGGACCGGATGATCGCGACCTTGGCGTTGTCGGGCACCAGCAGCGCAGGCACTCCGCCGATCGCGGCGAACGTCCGGTTATGCGCCTCGATCCAGTCTGGCAGCGTCTGGGTCCAGGTAGCTTCGGCGTAGGTGAAGCTCGATGCGCCAAGAACCGCGACGAAGATCTGCGCCGCGCGCGTCTCACCGGTCAGCCGGTCGATCACCACCGGCACCGTGTCGCCGGCATAGTCGACGAACAGCTTCTCGCCCGAGGCGTGGGTCTGACGCATCGTCACCGGCAACCGGGCTTCCCAGGTTCTGTAAAGCTCGCAGAACCGGCTGTAGCGGTACCCGTCCGGATGCTCGGCGATATACTCGTCCCACAAGATCGACAGCGTTACATGCTTGCGCTGCAGTTCCCTGCGGATTTGGGTCCAATCCGGCTCATCCACCCGCCGATGACCTGGCCGCTTACCCGCCGCACCATCAAACAACCGACTTCCCAATGCCGCTTCGGGCAGCGCCAAAGCCGCCGGACCGTCAAGGCCCGCCGCCTGCAGCCGCTGCAGCGTCAGGCGCACCGTCGAAGCCGCAACCCCAACCCGGATGCCCACTTGCCGGGTCGACAGACCCGCCATTCTCAGCCGTACAATCTCGCGCACATCGCGCATCGCTATCCGCTCCACTGGCATTCATCTGCTCCCTTGATCAGCCAAAGGGAGTGAACCTGAACCAACCAGCAGAGACCTCAATCCGGCCCCTCCTCGAACCCGCCCACATGGGCGAATTAAAGTCGGAACGGGTGGGCGAATTAACGTCGGAATGGGTGGGCGAATAGATCCCGGAATGCCGGGCGAGTTACTCCCGGAATGGTGGGCGAATTGACCCCGGAATCAGCA
>NZ_FTNE01000069.1 GCF_900156265.1 Acidiphilium rubrum | reverse complement strand
GATCCCTCCGTCCTCGCGAATCGACAGAAATCATTCAAACACAACCACAAAAATTTGAGAATCCCCCGCGAGTCAACCGTTTAGGCGGTTGGTATAAGGCCTCTGAATTTACGGTATTGATTCGCCCGAAGTTTGTTTAAAATCGGTCTACCATCGCTTTTGTTGCTCTCGACGGGACCGTTTTAAGGAAAGTGCTTGGGGAACAACCCCCAATGGATCGGTTTCCGTCTGGAAAACTTTCCAAGCGCAACAAGGAAGCGGATGAAAGGTGAGTAAGCGGTACACAAGCCGCGGATTCAGTTGGCCCGCGCGCTCGGCCGTGCATTGGTGATGGTTATCCCGTTGGTGGTGTGCGACCGACCAACTCCGCGGTCAGTTCCCACAGGCGCGCGGCCCGCGCTGCGTCGTTCGCGGCCGACGATAGCGGCTGCGAAAACGCATCGCGGCTTGGCAATTGGCGGTTTCCCCAGCTCCAGTGGACGCCCGATTGCGCAAACGCGTCATCGGCCACCACTTGGGCGACGCGCGTACCGGCTAACGCCTGCGAGACGTAGCCTTTGGTGATGGTCTTTTGAAACCACGGGAAAATCGTCTGGAACAGTTTTGGGGCGTCACGGAACAATGCCGTGTCCGCCACGCAACCCGGATAGAGGGTGTTGAAGATGATGCCGGTGTTCTGGTGGTAGCGCCGGTGAAATTCGCGGCTGATGATCATGTTGCATAATTTGCTGTCTTTATAGGCTTTGCCTGGCTTGAACTTTTTGCCGTCGATCATGGCGACGGGTGCGCGGAAGCCAGCTTCCAGCCCTGCCAGCGCGCCTAGGTTGGCTGGCGCGGGGATTGGGATTTTGCCGCCGAATTCCTCGGAATTGGCGGTGACGGTGCCGAGTGTGACCAGGCGTTTCGCACGGCGGCCCGGCGATTGCAGATGCGGCAGCAGCAAATGGCTTAACAGGAAATGGCCGAAATGATTGGTCGCCACGCTGATCTCGAAGCCTTCGGGCGAGCGCGCGGGGGTTTTCAACAACGGCAGATAGACCGCCGCGTTGCAGACCAGGGCATCGAGCGGTTTTACCAGCGCGGCGAAATCGGCCGCGAAGCGCCGGACGCTCGACTGCGATCCGAGGTCGATTTCGAGCGGGGTGATCGACGCCGGATTGATATCCAGATTTGCCGCGGCGCGCGCTGCTTTGGCGAGGTCGCGGCAGGCCATGACCACGTGCCAGCCACGGTCAACCAACGCCTTTGTCGCATGCAGCCCGACGCCGGACGAGGCGCCGGTGACGATGACGTGCGGCGGTGTTGTGGCCTCCATCGTTTCGACAGCTGCGAGGTTTTCGCCTTGCATACACGCGGATGGCCGGCAGGCAAGAGAGCGGGCGGGCACTGGTTTTATTTTGGGCCGCCGCCATACTGCCGGTATGAACATGGCGATTCGTGATCGAAGCCTGCCGGCGCGTGGTGAGCCGGCACTGCAATACCGTTACTGGTCATGATGGCCGGGTGGGTCCGCGCTGTGGTGATTGTCGCGGGGGTGGTGGTGCTGCTCAGTTTGAACGCGCGGGAATTCAAGGCAAAACGCCGGGTGCTGGAGACAGCGTTTGCGGCGGCGCCGAGCGATGATCCGGCGCTGGCGCTGGCACGCGCGCAGGCTGTTCAAGGCCAGACCAATGAGCAATTGCTGCACATGATCCACACCATGCTGGCTGCGATTCTTGTTGCTTTGCTTTGGCGTTAGGCAGGCGCGGCAGCACCATCACTATATTCGGCAGTATCGGCGGTTGATGATTATTGTTCCGGCGCCGCCTTGTTGCTGTCTCGCTGAAGGCAGTGCGGCGGCATGATCGCGTTCGGGTATCTGGTGCTTGTGCTGGTTCTGGCGGTGACCTTGAATGTGGGCAATCGCTTCGTGCGCGCCCTGGGAACCGCAGTGGCGGCGCTTGGTCTGGTGATGATGGTCAGTTCCGTCATCCTTGCGGATTTCGATGGGACATTCGTGCCTATCATGGCGCGGGCTGATCTGGTTGGCCGATTTGGGCCGTTGGTTCTCAACATGCAGGCGGTGGGTACCCATCCGGTGAGGACCGCGGTGTGATTGCCGGTCGGCGTTCGTGCATCTCCGGTATGGATTGATCAGGCGACCTGTGCGGCTG
>NZ_FTNE01000070.1 GCF_900156265.1 Acidiphilium rubrum | reverse complement strand
GTGGCGCGGAATGACGCGCCTCACCGATATCACCCTCGGAGCGGTCACCATGGCAAATATTTGTGGGTAATCGAAAGCCTCACCGGATGGGTACGTCTGTTCTCCCGTCGCGCTCGCAGATCCACGGCGCTGCTGCGGTGGATGACCTACGCGGGCACGCATGATGCGATTGCCCCCGCCTGTGGCCACCGCCGACTTCGTGACGAGTATTGCTGCATGCGCGATGCACTTCCGGAAAAGGGCCAGCCTGAGCACAAAAAAGTCCCGCCAGCTTAGCATTACAGTTGCATTTTTCAGTTGCTAAACGCGTTGAACTCTGAATCAATGGGTGACCATGAGTCGGAGGTCATGGATTTTGAGTGCATCAATCGAAGCGACGCTGGAATATTGGGCGAAGTCACTGCGCGATGTGAAAGCACGCATCCGGCCGTTGCTTACGCAGGATCGTGTTGCGGCTTCGGCAAACGCCTTTCTTGACGGCTTGCTTGGGGATGAGCGTCGCAAGACAGGCTGGATGCGTGCCGAGGCGGCTGGAGATCGAGGACCGTGGCGTCAGCAGGCGATTCTTGGTCGCGGACGATGGAAGGCGAATTCGCTTTTCTCCGCCATTTTGGCGTTGTGTTTTTGGTTTTTGTCGTTTTTTGTTTGGCGATATTTGAGTGCTAACGGTGCACACAGCGCGTCGCTGCGCGGCACAAAGATGTACACATTAGATACGCATGGATCAATTGTGTATCTCACAGCGGGTCAGCATTATTTGTTATATGGGTTGATTGTCGCGGGCGCCGCTTTGTTTTTGGTGACGGCCCTCCTGGGCTATTGGGGGCGCAAGCGTTCGGCGGTTGTGGGCTAAGCCCGATCTGACGCGCACGGAGGTTCCGGAAACGGTTCTGGTAAAGTCTTGATGCGACAAGGTGCAGCCGGGATTGCGCGCTGCGTTATGGCGGATGAAGGTGTAGCCGAAGCATTGGGCGGATCAGAGCGGTGGGGTGCTTGAGCGCACCCCACCGTCATCAGCAATAATTTAGGCGCGCGATGCGCGTTTTTGGCGTTTGCGGAGAACGAGGCCGAGGCCGAGGAGGCCGGTGCCGAGGAGGGCGAACGAGCCGGGCTCGGGAACTTCGGTGACGGTGAGAATGGCCGGGATTTTCCGGAAATTGCCCGTAGGATCGACATTGCTGATTAGTTCGACATAGGGGACTTTGCGTTCGGCATAGGTGCCGCCCAGATTGATCGACAGGCCGTCACTGACAAAAGAGAGGCCGCCCGAGGTGAAATATTGTACGGCACCTTTTGGCGCGCCGAGCGGCGAGAATAGATTATCGGCGCCGCCATAGTTGGAGAGGCCGGTGACTGCATGGCCATCCCAGGTACCGGAAATTGAGCTGATGTTGAAGAATGTGGTCGACGCGGCGTTGCCCAGCGTTATGAACAAGGTGGCGGAATCGCTTTTGGAGGGAACTTTGTAGGACACTTGGTATTCGGGTCCCGCCATGGCGGTTCCGGCGCTGATGGTGAACAGACCCAGCGCGAGGGCCGAGGCGATGAGGATGCGTTTCATGGGAGTCCTTCAGGTTGACGATGGAGGTTTTTATAGTGCAAAAATGGGGCCATTATTTTTGTTGTTTGTTATCAAGTGCGTAGGGAGAGCGCTGGGTGGAGGTGTAAAATTTTCTGACACACGGTTTTGTGATTTGGCGGTGGTGGTTGGGAGGCTGGGCTTGCGCGGCGAGGGAGAAAGTTTAGGTCCAGGCTTGATTTAGGTATAATGACCGCGGCGATAGCGCTTATCAAAGGGACGACCGGAATCACTCACCTTAATTTTCGGTCAGACACTTAGAAAAATTTCGGTCTTGGGCAAAAAATATGCCCAGTTGCCGTCCCCATAACTTTACCGAAAAAATATTTCGCAAAGGTAGGATTTGTATCCCTTGATACCCACCAAACCAACCGCACCCCACTAAACCTCAGCCCAACGGCATCCCAGGAAAATCAACGGGTTGCAGCGCGCATCGAGCCCCCGATCACGCCGTCCCGATCCTCAACGGCACGTCGGCTG
>NZ_FTNE01000071.1 GCF_900156265.1 Acidiphilium rubrum | reverse complement strand
TAGCCCGCATTATGCATGAAGGTCGGCGAGCATAGCGTAAACCGTTGATTCGTTGTAAGTATTTGTTGTTGAGACAAAACTTCACCACGACGGAACACCATGCTCGCCTCGGTTGCAAATACTCCAATTCTCCCTGGTCTGTCACCTGTCGCCGGCAAGTCGATCGAGGCCCGGTTCGACGGCGATCTGCTCTCCTCCGACGGGGGGTTGCTGGGGTTACGCGCCATCGAGCAACGGCTCGGCATCGCAAGTCGTTTGGCCGCATGCATCGATGATCCTCGTGCGCCTGGGCGTGTGATCCATGGGCTCGACGAAATCATCCGGTTTCGCATGCTGATGATCGCGGCCGGCTACGAGGATGGCAACGACGCGGACAGGTTGCGCCGCGATCCGATCTTCAAGCTCGCGATGGAGCGCCTGCCCGAGGCGGGGGATTTGTGCTCACAGGCAACGATCTCGCGCACTGAGAACCTGCCCGGACCCCGCGCGCTGCTGCGCATGGGCATGGCGATGGTCGAGCATTATTGCTCGAGTTTCCGTAGAGTGCCCAACAGCATCGTGCTCGACATCGACGATACCTTCGATGCCGTCCACGGCGCACAGCAACTCTGTTTGTTCAACGCGCACCACGATGAATACGGTTTCCAGCCGATCGTGGTGTTCGATGGTGACGGCCGTATGATCGCCGCCGTGCTGCGCCCCGCATGCCGACCGAAAGGGAGCCAGATCGTCAAATGGCTGCGCCGCCTGATCGATGCCATCCGTGGCCACTGGCCGCGCACCGCGATCATGCTGCGCGGCGATTCCCACTACTGCACGCCGGAAGTGCTGCGTTTCTGTCGCGCGCGCGACCTGAGTTACATCTTCGGTGTTGCGCCGACATCGACGCTGCGCAAACACGTCATCGCTCTGGAGGCCAGCACCGCGGCCCGGGCGGAACAGACACCGGGCGAGAAAGTTCGGAGGTTCAAGGAGTTCCATGATGGTGCGGCAAGCTGGGACCGCGTCGAGCGGATCATCGCGCGCGTCGAGGCCGGACCGATGGGGGTCGATACCCGCTTTATCGTCACCAACCTGAAGGCTGGATCGCCACGCACCCTGTATCAAAACATCTACTGCGCGCGCGGCCAGGCTGAAAATCACATCAAGGCGTGGAAGACCCATCTCGCGGCCGACCGCACCTCGTGCTCGCGGGCCAGCGCCAACCAGATGCGCCTGTTCCTGCATATCGGTGCATATTGTCTGATGTGGAGTTTTCGCTCCCTGATGCCGCGTCGCTCACGCTGGCGTGGTATCCAGTTCGATACCTTGCGGCTACGCCTGATCAAACTCGCCGTCCAGGTCGAGACATTGAAGAAATCAATTCGCCTGCATCTGCCGCGATCGATGCCGGATCAGGTCATTCTCCGCTACGCTCTGGCCAGACTGCCCAGGTTACTGGTCTGAGCCCAGGGGCGGTTGCCCCGACCGGTCCCGATCTCATCCAACTCCAGCGCCGACACATCGCCAAGCTCATCAAAACCAGCCCAGAGCGGCCGGTGAGTCGTCACGCGCCCACGACGTCAGGTTGCATAGCTAATTGTAGAAGAATTGAATGAAACGCCCTCATGAATAAATGCGG
>NZ_FTNE01000075.1 GCF_900156265.1 Acidiphilium rubrum | reverse complement strand
GATTGAGCAACCTGATGTCTGGAAAATAGGGCGAGCGTGGGTTAGGCATCCTGATAGTCCCACTTGATGTAGCCCTTGGTGTCGGCGGCCCATTTTTCATCGATTTCGACGAGGACGGCGCTGACGAGGCGTTCGAGGGAGGCTTCGTTGGGGAAGACCCTGATTTTGGTGGTGCGGCGTTTGAGTTCCTGCTGGATGCCGCGTTCCATGGGGTTGGAGGTGCGAAGCCGGCGCTGGTGGGGTTCTGGCAGCGTGAAGACGCTGAGGCCTTCGGGGATATTTCGTTCGAGCCAATCGGCGAGCTTTGGTGCGGTGTCGCGATAGGCATTGACGAGGGTTGTGAGAGCGATCTGGGCAGCGGCGAGGGAATTGGCGTTCCAGACGGTCCGGAGTTCGGCGCCGATGCGTTTGCGGATGGCGTGGTTGGGGGCGTGGTGGATGGCGTTTTGGGCGAGGTGGAACTGGCATCGTTGCCAGTGTGCGGCGCCGAACACGCCGCGGCGTGCGGCGTGCAATCCGGCATGGTCATCGGAGACGATGAATTCGACGCCGCGCAGGCCACGCTGATGGAGGCTTTCGAGGAAGGCACGCCAATGGATTTCGGCCTCGGAAAGGGCGACCGAGACGCCGAGGACACGGCGGCGTTCATCGGGTCCGATGCCGATGGCCGAGAGCACGGCGGCATCGCGGACGACGCCATTATCGCGCATTTTTTCATATCTGGCGTCGAGGATGAGGTAACGGATCTCGGCGAGGGGTCGGGTGCGCCAGGCGGCGAGTTCGTCATCGAGCAGTTTGCTGGCGCGACTGACCTGAGCGGAGGAGAGGCTTTCGATGCCGAATTCGCGCATGACGGCTTCAACGTCGCGGGTAGAGACGCCTTTGATATACATTTCGGCGACGGCGACCATGACGGCGCGGACCGAGCGTCGGCCGCGTTCGAGGGACTGTGGGTAGAAGGGTTCGCCCACGTGACCGGCGGTTTTGGGGACATCGACGGTGATCGACCCGACCGGGGTATCGATCCGCTTGGGCTTGTAGCCATTGGCGTAACCCTGACGATCGGGGTTGCGCTCGTAGTGGCTGGCGTGAAGGAAGCGTTCGCGCTCGATCTGCATGGCGAGTTCGAAGGTCCTGGCAAACACCGTGGCGATATCGCCTGCGCCGTTTTCGATCAGATGTTCCAAAAGTGCCTCGATAATCGTATCCTTTTTGGCGTCCATTCATCGGTCTCCATGTTGGTGTGAACAACTGCATGGAATACCAGAATGAACAGCCCTTGCCGGGGCATGCCCCGGCAAGGGCACCAACTCCCAACCCCAAATGAATTTCCAGACGTCAGGTTACACCA
Organism: Acidiphilium rubrum; assembly: GCF_900156265.1. GTDB lineage: Bacteria > Pseudomonadota > Alphaproteobacteria > Acetobacterales > Acetobacteraceae > Acidiphilium > Acidiphilium rubrum. Next base: position 2 of record NZ_FTNE01000075.1, on the reverse strand, counting down.
CC
>NZ_FTNE01000073.1 GCF_900156265.1 Acidiphilium rubrum | reverse complement strand
GCCAGTATTCGAAATCTGCCACGTCCATGGATCGTCTCCTCACATCAAACCAGACCCTCGTAGCCAATATCAACAGCTAACGCCACAAGAGCCAAACGAATTGATCAACGAACCCCCATCAGCTTATGCTGGTGGGGTTTTTTTGCGTCCGGAGGAAACGATGAAAAGAATTTTAGGGTACTCGCTGTTCGGAATTATGACGGCGCTCATTTTGGGCCTGGGCATTTCGGCTGGAATGCCGACCATGCACGACAGATATCAAGCCGCTTGCCGCAAGAGTCCTTTTTTCACGAAGATAACGCATGGGTGCAAGGATGATCAGCGATTTGTTTGGAATGACAGCGCGTACTACCTAAACGATAGAGTATGGTGTGCGCCGAAGACCTTCCGAAGTTCGGTATCAATGCCCGGATATTGGGTCTGCCGCACTAGGTGAGATCGAACCGCTCCATGAACGAAGCATCATAGCTCCACCAGGTCGCGTTCTGTGTAGGCTTGAAGGATGTGCACAGCCATTTTCGAGCCACAGTCTCGTCTGGGAGCGTGTAGAAAAATGCGACGCCAATATGCGCCTTGAAAAAGGCGTCGAGGGACTGCTTCTGCGGCAAAGTCAGCAGGCTCCAGCGTGGCGTGATCTGCGCCGGATAGGCGTTGAGACCATCCGGCGAGGTCTCGGCATAACCGTCGCCGAAATTGTTCTGGATCATCCTCGGCGAGAACTGCTGATTGAGCGGCGCGTCCGGGTTCAGCGACGGCGTAAACGTATCCATCGATCAGCCTCCCGCTGCGTATAGGCCGTGGGTTGAGCCGTAGATCGAACCGCAGGGGCGGGCCGAATTGGCGCGCATAGATGCGTATCGAGCGACATAGTGTCCGAATCCGGTTCGGGCTGCGCGGACAGCAAACAAGTCGACCGGCGGTTGATACCCGTCCGCGGGCGGGCGACCCGGACCATCGTCCATCCCGCCAACCCCGATCCCGCTGAGCCTGCCTTCAGAATATTCGTTATTTCCGCACGCTTGTTTCTTTGAAATCATCCCGCCCGCTCGCGCATCATCGGCAGCGATAGCGCCGAGGATGAAGATGCGATCGGATACCAGCACAGCAACGCGAAATGACGAGATCGAGCAGGTCGATGCCCGCGTCGCGAGCACGTTGCGCGACCTCATCCGGGTCATTGCGCGTCAGGCCGCGCGTGAGGTGTTCAAAGCGACATCGACGGCGGCGTCGGAAACGGTAGCGCCAGCATGTCAGCCGGCAGTGTCAGACCATAGTCGTGATTGACCCCCATGCCTGATCAGATCCAACTCAATGACCTGGGGATCGGCGCGTCCGACCGTGATGCTGACCAAACGCCCGCGGTGGCGTCATCGGCATCAGCCTTGCGATCGTCGGCGCCGGAGCTATGGCCGAAATTGGGTGATGGCTTGGTGAGAAAGGTGGCGTATCGAGGCGGGTGGAAGCCTGCCTGAACCTCTTGAAGGAGCGATACGCC
>NZ_FTNE01000074.1 GCF_900156265.1 Acidiphilium rubrum | reverse complement strand
CCGCCACAGCTCCCTGCATATGAATCAGCTCATAGCAGCGCTCTTATGAGCGGCTTCTTCCCGTAGCGGCAGGCGGCTCAGACCGGATGGTTACGAACAGACTGATGGCTGTGCCTGCCGCCGCCATCACTCGTAGCGACCAGATGGGTATGGAGATGATCCTGAGCGAGCGGGCGCAGCCGAGCACCTCGGCCGCGAGCAGGCCGATGTCCCGGAATGAAAAAACATCCGGCCCGCCGAGCCGATGCTCGCGGCCCGCTCTGGTGGGGTCGTCGATACAATCGATGAGAAATGCGGCGACATCGTCTCCGTGGACGGGGTTGATGCGGTGGCGCCCGTCGCCGACCACAGTATGGCGGTGCCTGGCGCGCACAGAGTTAAACGCGCGATCCGTCAGGTCGCTGAAATAGGCGGTCGGCCGGATCACGGTGAAGATGACGCCCGCCTGGCGGCATGCCAACCCAATTTCATCAACCGCGCATTCCTTGGCGCCGCTGAAGGCGCTCACACGCCGGGAGGCCTGGCCTTCAAATGTGGCAACCAGGATGACATGGCGAACGCCGGCGCGAACCGCCGCATGCCCGAACCGGATATTCGCGTCGCGATCGATGGCCCAGAAATCATCTGCCACGCCCACATGCCCGCTGGCCGAGGCCATGCAGGAAATCGCCACCGCGGCGCCTGCGAGTGCCTCGCCATAAGGTTCGAGCCGGGAGGCATCGACGAACGCGAGTGCCGCGCCGCAATGCGCCAGCCTCGCCAGGTCGGCATCACTCGACCGGTCCTTCAGTATCGCGACGACCAGGACGCCCTGGGCGCGCAGTGCGGCGACAACCCGGTGGCCCAAGTAACCGGTGGCGCCGGCGACGCAGGCTTTTCCCGCCGTCACTGCGGGGCCGGTTTGCGGAGTCTCATGGAATAAAGAGGCAGGAACGGGAAGAGAATTGGCGTCGTGCGCGCATAGCCCTGGTAGGCGCTGCCGGCGCCGTAACGGCTGCTCTGTTTGAGCTCCAGGCGGCGGCTGGCGCCCAGCATGATCAGCTCGATACAAGCAAATCCCAGCACACCGAGCCCCCATGCGAGCGGGCTCCGAAAGGCCGAGATGGCCGAGACCCAGACGCCGGCCAGAACACCATTTCGCCGAAATAGTTTGGAAACCGCACCATCCGGTACAGGCCCACCGTGCAGATCCGATCCGGGTTGACTGCCTTGAAGCGGGATTTCTGCCAGTCGGCGCAGGCCTCCAGGCCAAGCCCCACCGCCATTACCGCATGAGCTATGATGGAATTTGGGTGACGGCGGTGATCAGGCGGCGTTCTGTGCTGGCGTCTCGATCACCTCGACGCCGTCCCGGAAAGTAATGCCCTG